>NZ_PVZN01000017.1 GCF_003024385.1 Pseudomonas sp. BBP2017 | reverse complement strand
CTCCCGTCCGAAGCCCAGCCCAGCCCCAAGGATTATACCCCCCGGAATTCCGCGAAAACTCTTATTTCTTGTCCTTCTTGAACGCCGCCTCCAGCGCATCATTGATGGTCCGCAGCACCTTGACCCGGGCCCAACGCTTGTCGTTGGCCTCAACCAGCGTCCAGGGCGCGATCTCGGTACTGGTACGGTCAACCATGTCACCCACCGCTTCGGCGTACTGCCCCCATTTTTCGCGATTGCGCCAGTCTTCTTCAGTGATTTTGAAACGCTTGAACGGGATCTGCTCACGCTCCTGGAAGCGCTCGAGCTGGGTTTGCTCATCGATCGACAACCAGAACTTGACCAGCACCACCCCGGCGTTGCTCAGCTGTTCTTCGAAGTCGTTGATCTCACCGTAGGCACGCATCCAGTCAGCCTGACTGCAGAAGCCCTCGACCCGCTCAACCAGCACCCGGCCATACCAGGAGCGGTCGAACACGGTGAACTTGCCGCGCGCTGGAACATGCCGCCAGAACCGCCACAGGTACGGTTGCGCGCGCTCCTCTTCAGTGGGGGCGGCAACCGGCACGATACGGTACTGACGCGGGTCCAGTGCTGCGGCCACGCGGCGGATGGCACCGCCCTTGCCCGCCGCGTCATTGCCTTCGAACACCGCCACCAGGGCATGGCGACGCATGCGTTTGTCACGCAGCAAACCGGCCAGGCGTGCTTGCTCAGTGATCAACTGTTCCTCGTAGTCGTCCTTGTCCAGGCACAACGTCATGTCCAGGCTGCCCAACAAGCTACGCTGATCAATACTCTGGCCCAGTGGCGCGATATTGGCCTGGTGTATCGGTGCATGCTGGACCTTGAGCGCCGCCTGCAGCCCATCAAGCAGGATGCGCCCGACCGCCAGGCTGCGGTAATGCGGATCCACCCCTTCGATCACATGCCAGGGTGCGTAGTCTCGACTGGTCTGGCGCAATACCCGTTCGCCGAAGCGTACAAAGCGGTCGTAGGTTTCCGACTGCTGCCAGTCCAGCGGGCTGATGCGCCAGCTGTGCAAGGGATCGTCCTTGAGTGCCTTGAGCCGGGCCTTCATCTGCTTCTTGGACAGATGGAACCAGAACTTGAAGATCAGCGCGCCTTCATCACAGAGCATTTCTTCCAGGCGCTCGGCACCGCGAATGGCCTGGTCGAGTACGGCATCCTTGAACTGGCCATGAACCCGGCCCTGAAGCATCTGGCTGTACCAGTTACCGAAAAACACGCCCATTCGCCCCTTGGCCGGCAGCGCACGCCAATAACGCCAGGCCGGTGGCCGGGCAAGCTCCTCATCGGTCTGCTGGTCGAAGGTGCGTACTTCGATCAAGCGCGGATCCATCCACTCGTTGAGCAGCTTTACCGTCTCGCCCTTGCCGGCGCCTTCAATGCCATTGATCAGCACAATCACCGGAAAACGCGCCTGCTGCTTGAGCTCGAACTGCGCCTCGAGCAAGGCCTCACGTAACGCAGGAACTTCAGCGTCAAAGGTTTCTTTGTCGATGGCGTGACCAATTTCAGCGGATTCGAACATACCAGGCTCCCTACATGGATAAGCAAGACTAGCGGATCCGGGTAGACTTTGTCCGGGTGAGCTAAAATGCCGCTCTAGACATGCCTGAGCCGACCATGACCGAAGTTACCCACTACGCCCAGATCGACTGGGACGACCAGGGCCGCCCCCACTCACGCCAGTTCGATGACATCTATTTCTCCAAGGACCAGAGCCTGGAAGAAACCCGTCATGTGTTCATCGACCAGAATGACCTGCGCCAGCGTTTCAGCGCGATGCCGCCCGATCAGTGCCTGGTGATCGGCGAAACCGGCTTTGGCACTGGGTTGAACTTCTTCTGTGCCTGGCAGCTGTTCAGCGAGTGCGCCGATCCTCAAGCCTGCCTGCATTTCGTCAGTGTCGAAAAGTACCCGCTCAGCCACGCCGACCTGAGCCGCGCCCTGGCCCTGTGGCCGGAACTGGCGCCCTTCAGCACCCAACTGTTGGCGCAGTATGTGGCGGTACACGAAGGCTTCCAGAGCTTTGTCTTCGATCAGGGCCGGGTACGCCTGACCCTGATGATCGGCGATGTCCTTGAGCAATTACCGCAACTCGACGCGCACATCGACGCCTGGTTCCTCGACGGCTTCGCCCCGGCGAAGAATCCGCAAATGTGGACCCCGGAACTGTTCACTCAGATCGGCCGCCTGTCTGCCGCCAATGCCACCCTGGGCACGTTCACCAGCACCGGCTGGGTGCGCCGCGGCCTGATCGCCGTGGGCTTCGAGATGAAGCGCATCCCCGGGATCGGCAAGAAGTGGGAAGTATTGCGCGGCGTCTTTCGTGGCACGCCTGAAGCACTTGATGCGCCGACTCCGACCGCGCCCTGGTTCGCCCGCCCCGCCGCCCTGCCCGGCCCGCGCCAGGCCCTGGTGATCGGTGCTGGCCTCGCCGGTTGCGCCAGCGCCGCAAGTCTTGCCGCCCGCGGTTGGCAGGTCAGCGTGCTGGAACGCCATGCGACGCCGGCAGCCGAAGCCTCGGGCAACCCGCAAGGGGTGCTCTATCTCAAGCTTTCAGCCCATGGCACGGCCTTGTCGCGTCTGATCCTCAGCGGTTTCGGCTACACCCGGCGCCTGCTCGAAAGCCTGCAACGTGGCCGTGACTGGGATGGTTGTGGTGTCTTGCAGCTGGCCTTCGATGCCAAGGAAGAGCAACGCCAGGCACTGCTGGCCAATGCCTTCAACCCGCAGTTGCTGACGCCCCTGGACCGCGAACAGGCGCAAGCGCTGGCCGGCGTGGCGCTGGCCAGCGGCGGCCTGTACTACCCGGAAGCCGGCTGGGTGCATCCGCCCGCGTTGTGCCAGGCACAGCTGCAGCACCCGAACATCACCTTGCTGACGCACCATCAGGTGCTGCAGCTGCGTAAGGTCGATGGTCGTTGGCAGGCGTGGGAAAGCGAGAAATTCCTCGCCAGCGCGCCGCTGGTGGTGCTCGCCACCGCTGCCGAGATCCAGCGTTTCGAGCCCTGCGCGAACCTGCCGCTCAAGCGCATACGCGGGCAGATCACCCGTCTACCCGCTACTGCGCAAAGCCAGAGGCTCAATACGGTGGTCTGCGCCGACGGCTACGTCGCGCCCTCGCGTGGCGGTGAACACACCTTGGGCGCCAGTTTCGACTTTCACAGTATCGATCTGACCCCTACCGCCGGTGAGCACATCGGCAACCTGCGCCTGCTGGAGGAAATCTCCAGCGACCTGGCCGAACGCCTCGGCACCCGCCAGATCGACCCGCACACCCTCGAGGGCCGGGCAGCCTTTCGCTGCACCAGCCCCGACTACTTGCCCATTGTCGGCCCACTGGCCGATCAGCAGGCATTCAATCAGCACTACGCGGTGCTGGCCAAGGACGCCCGCCAGGTTCCCGATACGCCCTGCCCCTGGCTTGAAGGCCTGTATATCAATAGCGGGCATGGCTCGCGCGGGCTGATCACCGCGCCCTTGTCGGGCGAGTTGATCGCCGCCTGGGTCGACAACGCTCCGCTGCCGGTACCGCGCAGTGTCGCTGAAGCCTGCCACCCGAATCGCTTCATGCTGCGCGAGCTGATAAGGGGCAAGAAAGGGCGAAGCTGAACCGCTTGCAGCCGAACCCGAACTATCCCGCTCGGCCAGGACAGGTTTCGCGTAACATAGGTGCACACTTCACCAAACCTGTCCTGTACATGCTGATCCCCTACGACCAACTGGAAGCCGAAACCCTCACCCGCCTGATCGAGGATTTCGTCACCCGCGACGGCACCGACAACGGCGATGACACCCCGCTGGAGACTCGTGTGCTGCGTGTACGCCAGGCCTTGGCGAAGAAGCAGGCGTTCATCCTCTTCGACCTCGAAAGCCAGCAATGCCAGCTGCTGGCCAAGCACGACGTGCCCAAAGAACTGTTCGACTGATCAGCTGTCATCCTTGGTCGCCTGTTCGGCAATGCGCCGATAGACTTCTACCCGGTGCACTTCGATTTCGCGGGGTGCGCTGATACCAAAGCGCACGATTTTACCCTCCACCGAGAGCACCTTGACCTTGATGTGCTCGTCAATGGCGATGACTTCGCCTACTTCGCGGCCTATTACCAACATGCTCCGATCCTCCACAACGCTGAGAATTCGGAGACTGCACGGGGTGTCGGAGCACAGCAATGCTCCGCCAATCAAATAGACCAATCCCACTTCAGCTGACGAATTTACCTACAGATTTTCGTTGCTTTCATCGGTTCAAGCACTTTGCAGGCGCGGCCCCAACACGATGATGCTGGCCCCCAGCACGCACAGCAGCGCACCGATCCAGTCGCTGCCCAGCGGCCGCGCCCGCTCGATCAGTGCCAGCCACAGTAACGAGGTAACGATGTAGATGCCGCCATAGGCGGCATAGGCGCGCCCGGCGTAAGCGGCCTCGACGCGGGTCAGGATCAGCGCGAACAGGGTCAAGCTGAGCAGTGCCGGGGCAATCCACCAGCCGCTCTTGCCTAGCCGTAGCCACATGTAAAAGGCATAGCAACCGGCGATCTCGAAGACCGCCGCAAGAAAAAACCACAAGTAATTGATCACGCCAGGGAGCCCGCTCCGGTTGAAAGGGGCCTAGGATAGCGGATCTGCAAAGCCGCTTAACCCTGCCCCGGTTTAGCCTTGGCACGCATTTTCTCAGCCATGCTGGCCATCTCGTCGTAGATCAGCTGCGGGTTGCGTTGCTTGAGCTGCCAGGCCTCACGTCCCTGCTCATGAGGCAGGATCAGGAACTGACCGTCTGCGACCTGTTGGTAGATATAGCCGGCAATATCGGCAGCACTGATCGGCGAGCTTTCCAGAAGCTTGCCGACCTGGGCTTTCATCGCCGGGGTCGGGCCACGGAACGAGTCCAGCAGATTGGTCTGGAAGAACGACGGGCACACCACATGCACCGCCACTTGCTGTTGGCGCAATTCGACCAACAGGCTTTCCGAAAGGGCCAGGACGCCCGCCTTGGCAACGTTGTAATTGCTCATCGCCGGCCCCTGCATCAAGGCCGCCATCGAAGCGATGTTGATGATCCGACCTTTGCTGCGTTCAAGCATCGGCAAGAACGCCTTGCAACCCTTGACCACGCCCATCAGGTTGATCGACAGCTGCCACTCCCAGTCTTCCAGCGACAATTCGCCAAAGAAGCCGCCAGAGGCCACACCGGCATTGTTGACGATTACATCGATGCCGCCAAACTTCTCCTCGCAAGCCTGGGCCAAGGCCGTCAGCTGGCTGTAGTCGCGCACGTCGCAACGCTGCACGAAGCCTTCGCCACCCGCCTCGCGCACCAGGGCCAGGGTGTCATGCAGGCCGGCCTCGTTGACATCGGCCAGGGCCAGACGCCAGCCCTCGCGGGCCCAGCGCAGCGCGATCTCACGGCCGAGCCCGGAGCCTGCGCCAGTAATCATCATGCGGTTTTGCATAGACGGATGCCTTGTACGGTTCTGGAAAGTTATCGCCAGTGTAGCGAAGGCAGGCACCGTACCCACGCGCTATCAGGATCCTGAATGGCCCGGGCAAACACTGAGCATAGCTACAAGCAAAAAGCTACAAGCCGCAAGCCGCAAGCCAAAGCAGTACGCGCACTGCTCCAACTTGCGGCTTGTAGCTTTAAGCTTGCCGCTAGAAAGGCAGCCAGAGGCTGCCTTTCGCTTTAGTGCGAGACTGCACCGCTGGCACCCAGGCCAGTCTGCGAGCGAACGAACTGCGGGAAGAACAGCGCACGTTCTTTGTCAGCCGCCTTGGACTTGTCAGTGATCGAGAAGAACCAGATCCCTACGAAGGCAATGAGCATCGAGAACAGCGCCGGGTACTCGTACGGGTAGATCGCTTTCTCGTGACCGAGGATCTGTACCCAGATGGTCGGGCCGAGAACCATCAGCGCCACGGCACTGACCAGGCCCATCCAGCCGCCAATCATGGCGCCACGGGTGGTCAGCTTTTTCCAGTACATCGAGAGCAGCAGTACCGGGAAGTTGCAACTGGCGGCAATCGAGAACGCCAGGCCGACCATGAAGGCGATGTTCTGGCTTTCGAACAGAATACCCAGACCGATCGCCAGTACCGCCAGGGCGATGGTGGTGATTTTCGAGACGCGGATTTCATCCTTCTCGTTGGCCTTGCCTTTCTTGATCACGCTGGCATACAGGTCGTGGGACACCGCCGAAGCACCGGCCAGGGTCAGACCTGCCACTACCGCCAGGATGGTCGCGAAGGCTACCGCCGAGATGAAGCCGAGGAACACGCTGCCACCGACGGCGTTAGCCAGGTGCACCGCAGCCATGTTGTTGCCACCGATCAGGGCGCCAGCAGCATCCTTGAAGTCGGGGTTGGTGCTGACCAGCAGGATCGCACCGAAGCCGATGATGAAGGTCAGGATGTAGAAGTAGCCGATGAAACCGGTGGCATACAGCACGCTCTTGCGGGCTTCTTTGGCATCGCTGACGGTGAAGAAGCGCATCAGGATGTGCGGCAGGCCAGCGGTACCGAACATCAGCGCCAGGCCCAGAGAGAAGGCGGAAATCGGATCTTTGACCAGACCGCCCGGGCGCATGATCGCTTCAGCTTTAGGGTGAACATCGATGGCTTGGGAGAACAGTGCGTTGAAGTCGAAGTTGACGTGCTTCATCACCATCAGCGCCATGAAGCTGGCACCGGACAGCAGCAGCACGGCCTTGATGATCTGTACCCAGGTGGTCGCCAGCATGCCGCCGAACAGCACGTACATGCACATCAGGATACCCACCAGGATCACCGCGACGTGGTAGTCCAGGCCGAACAGCAGCTGGATCAGCTTGCCGGCACCGACCATTTGCGCGATCAGGTAGAACGCCACCACCACCAGCGAGCCGGAGGCCGACAGGGTGCGGATTTCTTTCTGCCCGAGGCGGTACGAGGCCACGTCGGCAAAGGTGTATTTACCCAGGTTGCGCAGGCGTTCGGCGATCAGGAAGAGAATGATCGGCCAGCCGACCAGAAAGCCGATCGAGTAGATCAGGCCATCGTAGCCAGAGGTGAACACCAGGGCGGAAATACCCAGGAAGGAAGCTGCCGACATGTAGTCACCAGCGATCGCCAGACCGTTCTGGAAACCGGTGATACGCCCGCCGGCGGCATAGTAGTCGGAGGCGGAGTTGTTACGTTTGGACGCCCAGTAGGTGATGCACAGGGTGGCACCGACGAAGGCGACGAACATGAGGATCGCCGAGACGTTCAATGGTTGTTTATGCACCTCGCCGGTGAGGGCGTCGGCGGCCCACACGGCAGGTGCGAAAACGCCCAGGGCCAGGGATGCCAGAAGTCGCCGGATCATTGCTGTGCCTCCTTGAGAATCGCTTTGTTCATCTCGTCGAACTCACCGTTGGCGCGACGCACATAGATCGCAGTCAGCACGAAAGCCGAAAGGATCAGACCGACACCGAGGGGAATCCCCCAGGTGATCGACGAGTCAGGGCTGAGCTTGGCACCCAATACATGCGGGCCATAGGCGATCAACAGGATGAAAGCGGAGTAGAGACCGAGCATGATCGCCGAGAGAATCCAGGCGAAACGTTCGCGTTTTGACACCAGCTCCTTGAACCGCGGGCTGTTTTGTATCGAGAGATAAATGCTGTCGTTCATTGTTTTTGTCCTCGCAGCACAGATTAGGTAGTACCCGCTCCACTTTATGCTGCCTTTGGACGCACTCCAGACGACCTTAGTCTTAGATGCAAAACTGTTTTACCGCATCGGTAACAGCCAGAAACGACAAGGGCCGCAGCACCGTTTCTGGTGCGGCGGCCCTGGAAGGTGCCAGATAGAGCTTCAGGCTGTTACTTGGCGGTCCACTCGGCGACGCGTTCAGGGTGTTTGGCCACCCAGTCCTTGGCGGCGGCTTCGGGTTTTGCACCCTCTTGAATGGCCAGCATGACCTCACCGATTTCGTCCTTGGACTGCCACTGGAACTTCTTCAGAAAGTCCGCCACCTCTGGCGCCTTGCTCGCCAGCTCCTTGCTGCCGATGCTGTTGACGGTTTCCGCAGCGCCGTACACACCTTTGGGGTCTTCAAGGAACTTGAGCTTCCACTTGGCGAACATCCAGTGCGGCACCCAGCCGGTCACGGCAATGGACTGTTGCTTGGCATAGGCGCGGCCCAGTTCTGCGGTCATGGCCGCACCGGAGCTGGCCTGGAGTTTGTAGCCGCTGAGGTCGTAGTCTTTGATGGCCTGGTCGGTCTTGAGCATGACCCCGGAGCCGGCGTCGATTCCGACGATCTTGTGCTTGAAGCTGTCGTCGGTCTTGAGATCGGCCAGGGAGCTGGCCTTGACGTACTCAGGGACGATCAGGCCGATCTTGGCGTCCTTGAAGTTCGGTCCATAGTCGACCACGTTATCCTTGTTCTTGCTCCAGTAATCCCCGTGGGTCACCGGCAACCAGGCCGACATCATCGCGTCGAGCTTGCCGGTCGCCACCCCCTGCCACATGATCCCGGTGGCCACGGCCTGCAGTTTGACGTCGTAGCCGAGCTTCTGCCTGATCACTTCGGCCGCCACGTTGGTGGTCGCCACACTGTCAGACCAACCATCGACGTAGCCGATGCTCACTTCCTTGGCCATCGCTTGCGCAGCGCCGATGGCCATTGCCAGGGCGGTGCCCACCCCCAGGAGTCGTCGCATTTTCATCAAAGCTTCCCCTCGTCACGTCACGGAAGCTGCATCATCAACCGCTGATGCCCGCTGACCTGCTCTGGCAACGACCTCCAGGCATCGACAAGCGACATCACATCGCCAGCCACCTGTGCAGTTACATGAAGCAACATCCAACCCGGGTAACTTTGCCTGCCAAGGCTTTAGCCCGCGTCATTTGCAGGTACTATTGGCGGCTTTGCTCCCCGACGGTCCGATCCATGTCCCCGACTGCCCGCTTCCCGCTATTACCCTATCTGTTCGCCTGCCTGCTCGGCCTGTTTGCGCTGGGAGGGCTGTGGTACGGGCTGGGCAAGCCGGTGGTCCTGGCGGATGCGGCCAGTGCCTCGCATAAACTGCAATGTGCGTCCTACACGCCGTTCGACAAGGACCAGTCGCCGTTCGACCAGCCGTTCCAGCTGCGCCCGGCGCGCATGGACGCCGACCTGGCCCTGCTGGCCCAGCGCTTCGAGTGCATCCGGACTTATTCGATGACCGGGCTGGAGATGATCCCGCAGCTTGCGCGCAAGCATGGTTTGAAAGTCATGCTCGGCGCCTGGGTCAACGCCGACCCGGTGGACACACAAAAAGAGGTCAAGGCCCTGATCGCCTCGGCCAATGCCAACCCCGACGTGGTCAAGGCGGTCATTGTCGGCAACGAAACCTTGCTGCGCAAAGAAGTCACCGGCCCGCAACTGGCGGCGTTGATCAACCAGGTGAAAAGCCAGGTCAGCGTGCCGGTGACTTACGCCGACGTCTGGGAGTTCTGGCTGCAGCACCCGGAAATCGCCCCGACCGTGGATTTCCTGACCATTCACCTGCTGCCTTACTGGGAAGATGATCCCAAAAGTATTGACGACGCCCTGGTGCATGTCGGCGAGATCCGTCAGGTGTTCGGCAAGCGCTTTGCGCCCAAGGATATCGTCATCGGTGAAACCGGCTGGCCCAGCGAAGGCCGTCAGCGTGAGACCGCCCTGCCCAGCCGGGTCAATGAAGCGCGTTTCGTTCGCGGTTTTGTCGCCATGGCCGAACAGCATGGCTGGCGCTACAACCTGATCGAAGCATTCGACCAGCCGTGGAAGCGAGCCAGTGAAGGCGCAGTCGGCGGCTACTGGGGCTTGTACGACGCCGACCGTGAAGACAAAGGCATTCTTGAAGGCCCGGTCAGCAACCTGGTGTTGTGGCCACAATGGTTGCTGGCCTGTGGTTTGCTGTTTGCCGCCACTCTGCTGCTCGCCGGTCGTGTACGTGGCACCCGCGCAGCCCTGCTGTTGCCGCTGCTGGCGGCCCTGGGGGCGGCGAGCCTGGGCCTGTGGGGTGAGCTGGTGCGGATCAACAGCCGCTTTGCCGGCGAGTGGATCTGGGCGCTGCTGCTGGGCGGATTGAACCTGATCGTTCTTGCGCATGGCGCCCTGGCGCTGGCGCAGCGTGATGGCTGGCGTGAGCGGGTCTTTGCCTGGCTTGAGGCGCGTGCGGGCTGGTGGTTGCTGGCGGCGGGCTTTGCCGCAGCGGTCAGCATGCTGGCGCTGGTGTTCGATCCGCGTTATCGCAGCTTCCCGAGCGCTGCGTTGATGCTGCCGGCGGTGCTCTACCTGCTGCGTCCGGTACGCGGGCCGCGGGCCGAGATCGCCTTGCTGGCCTTGATTGTCGGCGCCGGCATCGCACCGCAGCTGTTGCGTGAGGGTTTGAGCAACCAGCAGGCGCTGGCATGGGCGGGAGTCAGTGTATTGATGGTGGGGGCGTTGTGGCGCAGCCTGAGGGTTCGCGCGCAGCAGCGATGGAGTCAATCGGCAATCAGCTAGACCGCCGCACCAGGCGCAACCCCGCCAACACCACCGCAAACACCGCAATACTGGCGCTGTACAACACCAGCGCCGGAACCCCGAACACCAGTGCCAGTACGGCCAGACGCCAACCCACTCGCGCGGGCACCAGCTGGGCCAGCAATGCCAGGCCCAGCGCGGTCCAGGCAATAATCCTGAAGTGAATCATCAAACCCAGTAACGAACGCGCCTGGCATTGCCACACCTGCGCCTGCTCGGCGCAGGCTCCCACCCACTGAGCGTCTTCCATCAGGACATAACGAACCGCATAACTGGCCGCCAGCCACAGAGGCAGGAACAGCAACAAGGTGATCAGCGGTAAACGGCGGGACATGCAACGCTCCGGAATCTTCGAAATCGGCGCCCAGCATAATGCTCCGAGCCGTCTATGCAAGGCAAAAGCGCCAGCCTCGGCTATTTTGAACGAAAGATAAATGGAACCAATTGTTGCCGCTCCACCCGCGAAAACGGCAACATCAGGAACGATAAATGCCGGAGCGCCAGGCAACTTTGCCAGGGACACGATGGTCCTAGCCTGCGTAACGCACTTTGCTGCAGCTTTTTTGGGGATTCATCATGCTCCGATTACTACGCCTCACCGCCCTCCTGGGCGGCCTCATCCTGAGTGCGTGCGCTTCGGCGCAAGATATCGACGCCGCCAGTTACGGCTACCCGCTGACCAATCCGTTCGAGGCGACCATCGCCACGACGCCGCCAGACTTGCGCCCGGCGTTGCCCAGTGACGATGAGATCACCCAGTCCGACTACAGCCTGAACATACGCCCGGAGCGCGCCTTCGAGCTTCCCAACAATTTCTGGGCAGTGAAAAAGCTCAAGTACCGTATCGCCAGGCAGGACCATCCGGCGCCGCTGATCTTTCTCATTGCCGGTACCGGTGCGCCCTACTCCAGCAGCGTCAACGAGTACCTAAAAAAGCTGTTCTACAAAGCCGGCTATCACGTTGTGCAGCTGTCCTCACCGACCAGTTTCGACTTCATCACCTCGGCCTCGCGCTTCGCCACCCCTGGCGTCAGCCGTGATGACGCCGAAGACCTGTACCGGGTCATGCAAGGCGTGCGCGCGCAGCACCCACGCCTAGCGGTCACCGAGTACTACCTCAGCGGCTACAGCCTCGGCGCCCTGCATGCGGCGTTCGTCAGCCAGCTGGACGAAACCCGGCGCAGCTTCAATTTCAAACGCGTGCTGCTGCTCAACCCGCCGGTCAATCTCTACACCTCGATCAGCAACCTCGACAAACTGGTGCAAACCGAGGTCAAGGGTGTCAACAACAGCACCACGTTCTACGAGCTGGTCCTGAACAAGCTGACCCGCTACTTCCAGCAAAAAGGCTACATCGACCTCAACGATGCCCTGCTCTATGACTTCCAGCAGTCGCGCCAGCACCTGAGCAACGAGCAGATGGCCATGGTTATCGGCACCTCGTTCCGCTTCTCGGCCGCCGACATCGCGTTCACCTCCGACCTGGTCAACCGCCGCGGCCTGATTACCCCGCCCAAGTACCCGATCACCGAAAGCAGCAGCCTCACGCAGTTTTTCAAACGGGCCCTGCAGTGCGACTTCGATTGCTACCTGACCGAGCAGGTCATTCCCATGTGGCGGGCCCGTACCGACGGTGGCAGTCTGCTGCAACTGATAGACCAGGTCAGCCTGTATGCCCTCAAGGATTACCTGCAACAAAGCCCGAAGGTTGCCGTGATGCACAACGCCGACGATGTGATCCTCGGCCCCGGTGACATCGGCTTTCTGCGCAGTACCTTTGGCGATCGCTTGACCCTTTACCCCCACGGCGGCCATTGCGGCAACCTCAACTACCGCGTCAACAGCGACGCCATGCTGGAGTTTTTCCGTGGTTAAACGCTTACTGATTGCTAGCGCACTACTTGCCAGTGGACTGGCCCAGGCTGAAGAGCCCGCTCCGCGTACCAGTGTTGCCGAAGCCGATGGCTTCACCGCGCCACTCAAGGAATTGAAATTCAATCCGGGACTGGACCAGCGTGAGTTTGAGCGTTCGACGCTCGCAGCGCTGAATGTTTATGACCCCCTGGAGTCGATGAACCGGCGGATTTACCACTTCAACTACCGCTTTGACCAATGGGTGTTCCTGCCGGTGGTCGATGGCTACCGCTATGTAACCCCGGGTTTTGTCCGCAGCGGCGTAAGCAATTTCTTCAGCAACCTGAGCGATGTACCCAACCTGTTCAATAGCCTGCTGCAGCTCAAGGGCAAGCGCTCGATGGAAATCACCGCGCGCCTGCTGCTCAACACCACCATTGGTGTCGCCGGCCTGTGGGACCCGGCAACCAAGATGGGCCTGCCGTATCAGGGCGAAGACTTTGGCCAGACCCTGGGCTTCTATGGCGTGCCGGAAGGCCCGTACCTGATGTTGCCGATTCTCGGCCCGTCGAACCTGCGCGACACCGGCGGGCTGGTGGTGGACTACGTCGCCGAGAACCAGATCAACTTCCTCAACGTTGCCGAAGTCAGCGGCAACCATCCGGAGGTGGTGGTGCTGCGGGCGGTCGACAGGCGTTACACCACCCGTTTCCGCTACGGTCAGCTGAACTCGCCGTTCGAATACGAAAAGGTCCGCTACGTCTACACCGAAGCGCGCAAGCTGCAGATCGCCGAGTAGCCAGCCTCAGCCAGCCCCCTGGGGCAAGCCGAGGAAGCTGCACAACTCCCGACGCTTGGCCAGGGCATCACGCCGTCCCAGTTCGATCAGCTCGCTGCAGTAACCTGCTTCGAACAGCAGGTAGCTGAGCACCCCGGCGCCGCTGGTTTTGGTCGCGCCAGGGCCGCGCAGGAACAGGCGCAAGGCCGCGGGTAGCTCACGGCGATGGCGGGCGGCGATTTCATCCAGTGGCTGGCTCGGCGCAACCACCAGCACCTCAACCGGTGCCAGGCCCAGACGTCGACGCTCCAGATGCTCGGGCATCAGGTGACTGAGATGATTGAGACGCTGCAGCAACTCGATGTCGTCTTCCAGGCTGTCAATGAAGGTGCTATTGAGCATATGCCCGCCGATCTGCGCCAGGCTCGGTGGCTGGCCACTGAAGATGCGCGCACGCGGTTCGCCCTCGACCGGACGCTGAGGGTTACCACTGACACCGACCACCAGCACCCGGCTGGCCCCCAGGTGCAGGGCCGGGCTGATCGGTGCCGACTGGCGCACCGCGCCGTCGCCAAAGTACTCCTCGCCCAGCTTGATCGGCGCGAACAGCAGCGGAATAGCTGAGCTGGCCAGCAAGTGCTCGACACTCAAACGGGTAGGCAGACCGATGCGGCGGTGGCGCAACCAGGGGTCGATAGCGCCCCGCCCCTGATAGAAGGTCACCGCCTGGCCGGACTCGTAGCCGAAAGCGGTCACCGCCACCGCATGCAGGTGCTGCTGATCGAGCGCACAGCTGATCCCGCTCATGTCCAGGTGCTGGTTGAGCAGGTGGCGCAGCGGTGAGCTGTCGAGCAAGGCCACCGGTACCGGCGATCCGAGACCGAGCAAACTGTGACCGACGAAACGGCTGGCTTGACGAATCACCCCCGGCCAGTCGCTGCGCAGTACCTGATGGCTGCGAAAGCCCTGCCAGAAGCTGGTCAGGCGACGGATCGAATCGGCAAAGTGCATCGCGCCGCTGGCCAGGGTCACGGCGTTGATGGCGCCAGCGGAAGTGCCGACGATCACCGGAAACGGATTGGCCGCACCAGGTGGCAGCAGGTCGGCAATTCCGGCCAGCACGCCGACCTGGTAGGCGGCGCGGGCACCACCACCGGAAAGGATCAATCCTGTGATCGGTTTAGACATTGGCCCTTCCATAGAATTGTGCTGCCCCGCGATAACCTCAACGCCGTTTTTCGTAGAGCTTCGGCGCCCCTGGCGGACGCGACTTGAAGCGCCGATGCGCCCACAGATACTGCTCCGGACACTCACGCAACGCCACTTCAATCCACTGATTGATCCGCAGGCAATCGGCCTCTTCCGTCTCGCCCGGGAAATCCTCCAGCGGCGGATGAATCACCAGCCTGTAGCCGCTGCCGTCCGCCAGGCGCTGCTGAGTGAAGGGAATCACCCGGGCCTTGCCCAGCCGGGCAAACTTGGTGGTGGCGGTGACTGTCGCGGCCTGGATGCCGAACAGCGGCACAAACAGGCTCTGCTTGGCGCCGTAGTCCTGATCCGGTGCGTACCAGATCGCACGCCCGGCACGCAGCAGCTTGAGCATGCCGCGCACGTCCTCACGCTCGACGGCCAGCGAGTCGAGGTTGTGCCGCTCGCGACCGCGACGCTGAATGAAGTCGAACACCGGGTTACCGTGCTCACGGTACATGCCATCGATGGTGTGTTCCTGGCCGAGCAGGGCCGCGCCGATTTCCAGGGTGGTGAAGTGCAATGCCATAAGGATGGCGCCCTGGCCATCACGCTGAGCGGCTTGCAGGTGTTCCAGGCCTTCAATGTGCGCCAGGCGCGCCAAACGGGCCTTTGGCCACCACCAACTCATGGCCATTTCGAAGAAGGCGATGCCGGTGGAGGCGAAGTTTTCCTTGAGCAGGCGCTTGCGTTCGACGGACGGTAGCGCCGGGAAGCATAACTCCAGGTTGCGCGCCGCAATATACCGGCGCTCACCGGCCACCCGGTACATCAAGGCCCCCAGCTCACGACCGATCACCAGCAAAACCCGGTATGGCAGCTGCACGATCAGCCACAACAGCCCCAGGCCCAGCCACAGCGGCCAGAAGCGCGGGTGCAGAAAGTAACGACGAAAACGCGGGCGATCCATTAAAGATTCCGTTAAGACAATGGCCGGGCATTCTACAACGGTTCGGCACGGGTTGCGGCTAACCGGCGTTCTCGTTATAAGTCTGGGCACTTTTTCGTAACAAGCCGCCCTATGCAGACCATGAGCCAAACCCAAACGCCAGACCAAGACCCCGTGTTCCAGCTCAAGGGCAGCATGCTCGCCATCACCGTGCTCGAGCTCGCCCGGAACAACCTCGAAGGCCTCGACCGGCAGTTGGCGGCCAAAGTTGCCCAGGCGCCGAATTTTTTCAGCAACACGCCGCTGGTGCTGGCCCTGGACAAGCTGCCGGCGGCTGAAGGTCCGATCGATCTGCCCGGGCTGATGCGCGTCTGCCGCCATCACGGCCTGCGCACCCTGGCCATTCGAGCCAGCCGCATCGAAGACATCGCCGCGGCCATCGCCATCGACCTGCCGGTGCTGCCACCGTCCGGCGCGCGCGAACGGCCGGTCGAACCCGAGCCGGAGGTGAAAAAGCCAGAACCGCCACCGGCCCCGGCTCCCGCGCCGGAACCGGCGATCAAACCGACCAGGATCATCACCACGCCGGTACGCGGTGGCCAGCAGATCTACGCCCAGGGTGGCGATCTGGTGGTGGTGTCATCGGTCAGCCCGGGCGCGGAACTTCTCGCCGATGGCAACATCCATGTGTACGGTGCAATGCGTGGACGGGCGCTGGCCGGGATCAAGGGCAATACCCGGGCACGCATTTTCTGCCAGCAGCTGACTGCCGAAATGGTCTCGATCGCCGGCCAGTACAAGGTCTCCGAAGACCTGCGCCGTGATCCGCTGTGGGGCGCCGGCGTGCAGATCAGCCTGTCTGGTGACGTGTTGAACATCACCCGTCTTTAACGGATACTTGCCGCCATTTTCTGCGCAACTTTTTTCGCTGTTGCCGTTTTTTGTATTTTTGGGACTCAACGTCCTTTTTCATTAGGGGTGAAACACCTTGGCCAAGATTCTCGTGGTTACATCCGGCAAGGGTGGTGTGGGTAAGACCACCACCAGCGCCGCTATTGGTACCGGCCTCGCTCTGCGCGGTCACAAGACTGTCATCGTCGACTTCGACGTCGGCCTGCGTAACCTCGACCTGATCATGGGCTGCGAACGCCGCGTGGTGTACGACTTCGTCAACGTGGTCAACGGCGAAGCCAACCTGCAGCAGGCGCTGATCAAGGACAAACGCCTTGAGAACCTTTACGTGCTGGCCGCCAGCCAGACCCGTGACAAGGACGCGCTGACCCAGGAAGGCGTGGAAAAGGTCCTGATGCAGCTCAAGGAAGACTTCGAATACGTGGTCTGCGACTCCCCGGCCGGTATCGAGAAAGGTGCCCACCTGGCGATGTACTTCGCCGACGAGGCCATCGTCGTGACCAACCCGGAAGTCTCCTCGGTACGTGACTCGGACCGCATGCTCGGCCTGCTGGCGAGCAAATCGCGCCGCGCCGAACGCAACGAAGACCCGATCAGAGAACACCTGCTGATCACCCGCTACCATCCAGAGCGCGTGAGCCAGGGCGAAATGCTTGGCGTCGAAGACGTCAAGGAAATCCTCTCGGTCGCCCTGCTGGGCGTGATCCCGGAATCCCAGGCGGTGCTCAAGGCATCCAACCAGGGCGTACCGGTGATTCTCGACGACCAGAGCGATGCCGGTCAGGCCTACAGCGACACCGTCGATCGCCTGTTGGGCAAAAATGTGGAACATCGGTTCCTTGATGTGAAGAAGAAGGGATTCTTCGAGCGCCTGTTTGGAGGCAACTAACCAATGAACCTTTTTGACTTCTTTCGTGCCAGCAAAAAAGTAAGCACCGCCTCGGTCGCGAAAGAGCGTCTACAGATCATCGTGGCGCACGAGCGCGGTCAGCGCAGTACTCCGGACTACCTGCCAGCCCTGCAGAAGGAACTGGTGGAGGTGATCCGCAAGTACGTCAACATCGGCTCCGATGATGTGCAGGTCGCTCTGGAAAACCAGGGCAGCTGCTCGATCCTGGAACTCAACATCACCCTGCCCGATCGTTGATCGGCACCTACGGGTAACCTGCCACGGCGTGTGGGAGCGGGCTTGCCCCGCGATAGCGATTGGTCATTCACATCGCATCGCGGGGCAAGCCCGCTCCCACACGCCGTTGGCGTTTGCAGAGAACACGCAATGCCGCTTTCCAATGTTCACGTCCTCTATGAGGATGACGCGATCCTGGTGATCAACAAACCGACCCTGCTGCTGTCTGTGCCCGGGCGCGCCGACGACAACAAGGATTGCCTGATCACCCGCCTGCAGGAAAACGGCTATCCCGACGCCCTGATCGTCCATCGCCTGGACTGGGAAACCTCGGGGATCATCCTGCTGGCCCGCAATGCCGACAGTCACCGCGAGCTGTCCCGGCAGTTCCATGACCGTGAAACCGAGAAGGCCTACACCGCCCTGTGCTGGGGCCAGCCGGAGCTCGACAGCGGCAGCATCGACCTGCCCCTGCGCTACGATCCGCCGACCAAGCCGCGCCATGTCGTCGACCACGAGCAGGGCAAGCATGCGCTGACCTTCTGGCGCATCCTGGAGCGCTGTGGCGATCACTGCCGGGTGGAGCTGACGCCGATTACCGGGCGCTCGCACCAGTTGCGCGTACACATGCTGTCGATTGGTCATCCGCTGCTGGGAGACCGGCTGTACGCTTATCCTGAAGCCCTCGCTGCCCATGAGCGGCTGTGTCTGCATGCGAGCATGCTCAGCTTCACCCACCCGGTTTCCGGGGAGCGCTTGCGCTTCGAGTGCCCGGCGCCGTTCTGATACACCGTGTCGTTGCTATCGCCGGCAAGGCCGGCTCTTGTAGGAGCCGGCCTTGCCGGCGATAGGGCCGCCACAAATCCCCCGCCAAGTACGCTAAACTCGCGCCACTGCTGTCTGGAGTGACCTATGCGCGATGCACTGAACCAAGGCCTGATCGACTTCCTCAAGGCTTCCCCTACGCCGTTCCACGCCACCGCGGCCCTGGCCCAACGCCTGGAAGCCGCCGGTTACCAGCGCCTGGACGAGCGCGACAGCTGGGCCATCGTGGCTGGCGGTCGCTACTACCTGACCCGCAACGACTCCTCGATCATTGCCTTCAAGCTCGGTCGTCATTCGCCGCTGCTCGACGGCATCCGCCTGGTTGGCGCGCACACCGACAGCCCGTGCCTGCGGGTCAAGCCACAACCGGAGCTGCAGCGCCAGGGTTTCTGGCAGCTGGGCGTTGAAGTCTACGGCGGCGCCCTGCTGGCCCCGTGGTTCGACCGCGACCTGTCGCTGGCCGGTCGCGTGACCTTCCGCCGTGACGGCAAGGTCGAAAGCCAGTTGGTCGACTTCAAGCTGCCGATCGCGGTCATCCCCAACCTGGCGATCCACCTCAACCGTACCGCCAACGAAGGCTGGGCGATCAACCCGCAGACCGAACTGCCGCCAATCCTGGCCCAGGTTGCCGGTGACGAGCGAGTCGATTTCCGCGCCCTGCTCACCGACCAACTGGCGCGCGAGCATGGCCTGAACGCCGACGTGGTACTGGATTACGAACTGAGCTTCTACGACACCCAAAGCGCCGCGCTGATCGGCCTCAACGGTGAGTTCATCGCCGGTGCGCGCCTGGACAATCTGCTGTCCTGCTATGCCGGCCTGCAAGCCTTGCTCACAGCCGATAGCGAAGAAACCTGCGTACTGGTGTGCAACGACCACGAAGAAGTCGGCTCCTGTTCGGCCTGTGGCGCCGATGGCCCGATGCTCGAACAGACCCTGCGCCGCCTGATGCCCGATGGCGACGACTTTGTCCGCGCCATCCAGCGTTCACTGCTGGTCTCGGCGGACAACGCCCATGGTGTGCACCCCAACTATGCCGACAAGCATGACGGCAACCATGGGCCCAAGCTCAATGCCGGCCCGGTGATCAAGGTCAACAACAACCAGCGTTACGCCACCAACAGCGAGACGGCCGGGTTCTTCCGCCATCTGTGCATGGCCGAAGAAGTGCCGGTGCAAAGCTTCGTGGTGCGCAGCGACATGGGTTGCGGCTCGACCATCGGCCCGATCACTGCCAGCCACCTGGGTGTGCGTACCGTGGACATCGGTCTGCCGACCTTCGCCATGCACTCGATTCGCGAGCTGTGCGGCAGCCACGACCTGGCGCACCTGGTCAAGGTGCTGACGGCGTTCTATCGCAGTCGCGATCTGCCCTGAAAAGCATCGCGGGGCAAGCCCCCACAGGTGATGATGTCCTCCTGTGGGGGCTTGCCCCGCGATAAGCCCCTCTACTGACCTCAATCACACTCCCCCACAGCCATACCCGCTATGCTTGCAGCATAAATTCGAAGCCAAGGACCTTGCCGCATGTCAGCATTCCAATCCCTGTTCCTTCCGGTGATCGCCGGCCTGATCCTGCTGACCGTGGGCTTCAGCATGCGCGAGCGCAATGTCGGCGTGTTCATGATGTGGATCGGCACTCTCGGCATGATCGGCATCATGTGCTGGAAGATCCTCGAGAAACTCAACTGACAAATACACTACACTCGGGCGATTGATCGTTTTGAGGTTGATTGTCCGGTGCCCGCTTTTTTCCGCGTTTTAGCTGTATTTCTGGCGTTATTCATCCTGGCCCCGGCCCACGCTGCCGGCCTGCCAAGCCTGCTTGGCGGCAGCAAAGCCCAGCCCGAGGCCAGCGAGCCACTGGCCCAGTCCCTGGACGAAGTCATCAAGAACCTGGAAAACGACCAGCAACGCAGCAAGCTGCTGGCCGATCTGAAGAAGCTGCGCGACAGCACCAAACAGGCCCAGCCCACTGCCGAACAAGGCGTACTGGGCCTGATCGGCACCACCTTCGCCGAGCTGGAAAAGCAGTTCAGTGGCGACGCCAGCCCGCTCACACGCTGGACCCGCGAACTTGAACTGGCGCAGATCGAACTCGACGCCCGCCTAGTGCCGCTCAAGGAATGGCCACCGATCCTCTTTGGCTTTGCTGCGATCATTGCCCTCTGGAGCCTGTTGGCCTACGCCTTGAACTGGGTCAGCCATCAGGTGCGCCTGCGCTTTGGCCTCACCGAAGAATTACCGCAACACCCGCGCACCTGGGACCTCGTAAGCTTTGCCCTGCGCAAGCTCGGGCCGTGGCTGGTGGCCCTGGTGATCACCGTGTACCTGAGCTTCGCCCTGCCCTCGTCCCTCGGCAAATCGATGGCCATGGTGCTGGCGTATGCCCTGGTAGTGGGGACCTGTTTCTCGGCGATCTGCGTCATCGCCTTTTCCCTGCTCGACGGCCCGCATCGCCATCGCGCCCTGCACATCCTTCGCCATCAGGCCTTCCGTCCGCTGTGGCTGATCGGCAGCTTCGCCGCCTTTGGCGAGGCAATGAATGATCCGCGCATGGCCGGCGCGCTCGGCGATCACCTGGCCCATACCCTGGCGACCCTGGCCAATATCCTCGCGGCGCTGTCCACCGGGCTATTCATCCTGCGTTTTCGCCGGCCCATCGCCCACCTGATCCGCAACCAGCCGCTATCACGACGCCTGACCCGCCGGGCCCTGAGCGACACCATCGAAATCCTCGGGACCTTCTGGTACCTGCCGGCCCTGGTGCTGGTGGCGATTTCACTGTTTGCCACCTTCATTTCCGCCGGCGATACCAGCACGGCCTTGCGCCAGTCGCTGGTGTGCACGGTGCTGCTGATCCTGTGCATGGTCGTCAATGGCCTGGTGCGCCGCCACGGCCTCAAGCCACAACGTGCCAACCGCCGTCAGGCGGTGTATGGCGAACGCTTGCGCAACTTTGGCTACACCCTGGTGCACATGGCAATCTGGCTGGCATTCATCGAGCTGGGGCTGCGGGTCTGGGGCTTTTCCCTGGTCGGCTTCGCCGAAGGCGAAGGCCATGAAGTGGCGGTGCGCCTGCTCGGCCTGGGCGGCACCCTGATCGCCGCCTGGCTGGTATGGATCCTCGCCGACACCGCCGTGCACCATGCCTTGACCCGCTCACGCAAAGGCCTGGCCAACACCCGCGCGCAAACCATGATGCCGCTGATCCGCAACGTGTTGTTCGTGGCGATTTTCATCATTGCGCTGATCGTTGCCCTGGCCAATATGGGCATGAACGTCACCCCGTTGCTGGCCGGTGCCGGGGTGATCGGCCTGGCCATCGGTTTCGGTGCCCAGTCACTGGTCGCCGACCTTATCACCGGCCTGTTCATCATCATCGAAGACTCCCTGGCGATTGACGACTATGTCGATGTCGGCGGCCACCTCGGCACCGTCGAAGGCCTGACCATCCGCACCGTGCGCCTGCGCGATATCGACGGCATCGTCCACACCATCCCGTTCAGTGAAATCAAGAGCATCAAGAACTACTCCCGCGAGTTCGGCTACGCGATCTTCCGCGTGGCCATTCCGCACAGCATGAACATCGACCAGGCCATCAGCCTGATTCGCGATGTCGGCCAGAAGATGCGCAACGATCCGTTGATGCGCCGCAACATCTGGTCGCCGCTGGAGCTGCAAGGGGTGGAGAGTTTCGAATCGGGCTCGGCGATCCTGCGCGCACGCTTCAAGACCGCGCCAATCAAGCAATGGGAAGTGTCGCGGGCGTTCAACCTGGAGCTCAAGCGTCAGCTCGATGAGGCCGGGCTGGATCTGGCGATGCCGCGGCTGAGCGTGCAGGTGATCACCAGCGATGCCAGCACACCGTTCAGCGAAACCGCCAGCAAGGGCTAACCAGCCTCGGCCTTGATGCGGATCGCGTCATGGCGCCAATACTCAAGATCACAGTCGATCAGCCTGCCCTGCTGGTCACTATTGACCCGGGTGATGTGCAGACCGGGGCTGCCGGCTGAAACCTTGAGTGCCAAGGCCGCCGCCACGGGCAGCGCGGTGGGCAGAATCTCGAAACGCACCCTGCCGTATTCGATGCCGTAGTGACGGGCATAGAGCTCGGTCAACGACTGGCTGAGGTCGTGCTCAAGAATGCCCGGAAAATACTCGGGGTTCAGGTAATGCTCGGCATACAGCACCGCGCGGCCATCAATCCGCCGCAAGCGGCAGATCTGGATCACGCTCGACAGCGGCGACAGCTGCAGCCGTGCGCATACCGCTGCGGTCGCCGGCAGTAAGCGCGCCGACAACAGCTCAGTGCGCGCCTCACGCCCCTGTTCGCGGACCATCGCATGAAAGTGGCTGCGCTCGATCAGGTCGTAAGTCAGCCGTTCGGGGGCGACAAACCAGCCGCGCCGCTCCTCCCGGTAAATCAGCCCGCGTGCTTCCAGCTGCACCAGCGCCTCGCGCAGGGTGATGCGCGTGGTGTCGAACACTTCGCTGAGCTTGCGTTCGGCCGGCAGCTTGCAGCCGGGCGAGAGCAGGCCATGCTCGATCTGCTCCTGCAGGGCATGACAGATAGCTGTTACTGCGCGCGGTGGCAGTGGCTGCATCGAAGGTTACCTATCTGGACTAGTCCAGCACCGGCGGCGCGCACAATTGGCGCCTTCAGGGCTATGAGAATAGTGCAAGCCTAGGCAAAGCAGATGAATCTCAGATGACAGCCAAGGTGGTCTACGCTTGATTTTCAAGGGTGCAAGCCCTGACCGGGTGCGGCGCTGGACATCAAATTGTCATGCAACAGGCCTACCTTGGCTCGGGTATTGCTGACCTAGACCAACCGAATCGCAACAACGTCCAACAACACCATTCGCGTTTTGCAAGGCACCCACCAAGGAGCTTCGGATGAAACAGCTTTTTCTGGCATCACTGCTAGGCTCGACCATCGCCCTGTGCACTTCCGCCATGGCCGCCGACACCGACCTCAAGGCCCTCGAAGACGCCGCCCGCAAGGAAGGCGCCGTCAATAGCGTGGGCATGCCCGATGCTTGGGCCAACTGGAAAGGCACCTGGGAAGACCTGGCGAAAAAATACGCTCTCAAGCACATGGACACCGACATGAGCTCGGCCCAGGAAGTGGCCAAGTTCGATGCCGAAAAAGACAACGCCAGCGCCGACATCGGTGACGTCGGTGCCGCCTTCGGCCCGATTGCAGTCGCCAAGGGCGTGACCCAGCCGTACAAGCCCAGCACCTGGGATCAGATCCCGGACTGGGCCAAGGATAAAGACGGCCACTGGGCCCTGGCCTATACCGGCACCATTGCTTTCATCATCAACAAGCAGTTGGTGAAAGAAGCAGACATGCCCAAATCCTGGCATGACCTGGAAAAAGGCAAGTACAAGGTCGCCATCGGCGACGTGAGTACCGCTGCCCAGGCCGCCAACGGTGTACTGGCCGCCGCCCTCGCCTACAAGGGTGACGAGAAGAACATCGAACCGGGCCTGGAGCTGTTCACCAAGCTGGCCCAGCAGAAGCGCCTGTCGCTGGCCAACCCGACGATCCAGACCCTGGAAAAGGGTGAAATTGAAGTCGGCGTGGTCTGGGACTTCAATGGCCTGAGCTATCGCCAGCAGATCGACCCGACGCGCTTCGAGGTGCTGATCCCGTCTGACGGATCGGTAATCTCCGGCTACACCACCATCATCAACAAGTACGCCAAGAACCCCAACGCCGCCAAGCTGACCCGTGAGTACATCTTCAGCGATGCCGGGCAGATCAACCTGGCTAAAGGTCACGCCCGGCCGATCCGCGCCGAGCACCTGACACTGCCGGCTGAGGTACAGGCCAAACTGCTGCCCAATGAGCAGTACAAGGCGGTGCAGCCAATCAAGGATGCCGCCGCCTGGGAAGCGACTTCGAAAAAGCTGCCACAGATGTGGCAGGAGCAAGTGATCATCGAGATGGAGTGATCCCTGATCGCGGGGCAAGCCCACTCCCACCGGATTTACCACCAACCCGGTGGGAGCGGGCTTGCCCCGCGATGCGGTCACCGCCTATTGCGGAGAAACCATGAACAACAACGTCATCCTGGTCCTGCTCGATGGTCTCAACCATCAGGTCGCGCACCACGCCATGGGCCATCTGCACGCCTATGTCGAGGCCGACCGCGCGGCCTTGTATCGCCTGGAGTGCGAACTGCCGGCACTGTCGCGACCGCTGTACGAATGCATCCTCACCGGCGTAGCACCAATCGACAGTGGCATTGTGCACAACAACGTCACCCGCCTGTCCAACCAGCGCAGTATCTTCCACTACGCCCGCGAAGCCGGTCTGGGCACCGCCGCGGCGGCCTATCACTGGGTCAGCGAGCTGTACAACCGCTCGCCCTTCGAGCCGCTGCGTGATCGTCACACCCATGCGCCCAAGCTACCGATCCAGCACGGCTTGTTCTACTACGCCGACCATTACCCGGATTCACACCTGTTCGCCGATGCCGAGTACCTGCGCCGCCGCCATGCACCGAACTTCCTCCTGGTGCATCCGATGAACATCGACGACGCCGGCCACCGCCATGGTCTGGACAGCAGCCAGTACCGCAACAGCGCGCGCAGCGCTGACATCCTCCTGGCCGACTACCTGCAAACCTGGTTGCAGGAGGGCTATCAGGTACTGGTCACCGCCGACCACGGCATGAACAACGACCGCTCGCACAACGGTCTGCTGGCCGAGGAACGTGAAGTGCCGCTGTTCGTGTTTGGCGATGCCTTCAGCCTCGACCCCGCTGCCAAACCGCTGCAAACCGAACTGTGCGGGACGATCTGCGAACTGCTCGGCGTGCCCCATGACAAGCCGGTGTGCCGGGAGTTGCTCAAGTGAATTCGATCAAACGCAGCAAGTGGCTGGCGTCACTGTGCCTGCTGCCTTTTGCGCTGTTTTTCATCATTTTCCAGATCGCCCCGCTGGCCTGGGTGGCGATCCACAGCCTGCAAGCCGAAAGCGGCTGGGGGTTGGCCAACTTCAGTAAAGTGTTCGCATCGAGGTTCTACCGCCAGGCGATCCAGCACAGCCTGGAGATCAGCTTCTGGTCGAGTGTGTTCGGCATCCTCATCGCCATTCTCGGCAGCTATTCATTGCGCAAGGTCGACTCGCGCCTGCGCGACTTCGTCAACGCCTTCGCCAACATGACCAGCAACTTCGCCGGCGTCCCGCTGGCCTTTGCGTTCATCATCCTGCTCGGTTTCAACGGCGCGCTGACCATGCTGCTGAAGCAGGCCGGGATCATCGAGGACTTCAACCTCTATTCGAAGACGGGCCTGATCATCCTCTACACCTACTTCCAGATTCCGCTGGGCGTACTGCTGCTCTACCCGGCCTTCGACGCCCTGCGCGAAGACTGGCGCGAGTCGGCAGAACTGCTCGGTGCCAACGCCTGGCAGTACTGGCGGCACATCGGCCTGCCGGTCCTGACCCCGGCGTTGCTGGGTACCTTCGTGATCTTGCTGGCCAACGCCCTCGGCGCCTACGCCACGGTCTATGCCTTGACCACCGGCAACTTCAACGTCCTGCCGATCCGTATCGCGGCACTGGTGGCCGGCGATATTTCCCTGGACCCGAACCTGGCCAGCGCCCTGGCAATGATCCTGGTCGGGCTGATGACCCTGGTGACCGTCGTCCATCAATGGCTGTTGAAGAGGAGCTACCATGTCGCGCGCTGAACCGGGCACGAGCCGCCTCTACCATCGCCTGATGGTCTATTTGCTGTTCATCATCCTGTTGCTACCGCTGGCGGGCACCCTCCTCTATTCATTGGCCACCAGCTGGTCGGCGAGCCTGTTGCCCAGCGGCCTGACCTTCAAGTGGTACCTGGCGCTGTGGAGCGATCCGCGCTTTCTGGCCGCCTTCGCTCAGTCGCTGCTGGTCTGCGTCGGTGCGCTGCTGCTGTCGGTGCTGCTGATCCTGCCGTTGCTGTTCGTGGTCCACTACCACTTCCCGCGGCTCGATGCGCTGATGAACATCCTCATCCTGCTGCCCTTTGCCGTGCCGCCGGTGGTGTCTTCGGTGGGCCTGCTGCAGCTGTACGGCTCCGGGCCGATGGCCATGGTCGGCACGCCGTGGATCCTGATCGGCTGCTATTTCACTGTGGCTTTGCCGTTCATGTACCGGGCGATCACCAACAACCTGCAGGCGATCAACCTGCGCGACCTGATGGACGCCGCCCAACTGCTCGGCGCCAGCACCTTCCAGGCGGCGTTCCTGGTGGTGCTGCCGAACCTGCGCAAGGGCCTGCTGGTGGCCTTGCTGCTGTCGTTCTCGTTCCTGTTTGGCGAGTTCGTCTTCGCCAACCTGCTGGTCGGCACCCGCTACGAGACCCTGCAGGTGTACCTGAACAACATGCGTAACAGCAGTGGTCACTTCAACAGTGCCCTGGTGATTTCCTATTTCCTCTTCGTGCTGGTGCTGACCTGGGCAGCCAACCGCCTGAACAAGGACAAGTCCTGATATGAGCTTTGTCAGCGTACAGAATCTGCAAAAAAGCTATGGCGCAAGCCCGGTGTTCACCGACATCAACTGCCAGATCCAGCGCGGCGAATTCGTCACCCTGCTCGGCCCGTCCGGTTGCGGCAAATCCACCCTGCTGCGCTGCATTGCCGGGCTGACGGCGGTCGACAGTGGCAAGATCCTCCTCGACGGCAACGACCTGGTGCCCCTGAGCCCGCAAAAACGCGGGATCGGCATGGTATTCCAGAGCTACGCGCTGTTCCCCAACATGACCGTGGAGCAGAACGTCGCCTTTGGCCTGCGCATGCAAAAGGTCAATGCCGACGACAGCCGTACCCGCGTGCGCGAGGTGTTGCAGCTGGTGGAACTGCAGGACTTCGCCAGCCGTTATCCGCATCAGCTGTCCGGTGGCCAGTGCCAGCGTGTGGCCCTGGCCCGCTCGCTGGTCACCCGCCCGCGCCTGCTGCTGCTCGATGAACCGCTGTCGGCGCTGGACGCACGGATTCGCAAGCACCTGCGCGAACAGATCCGCCAGATCCAGCGAGAGCTGGGCCTGACCACCATCTTCGTCACCCATGACCAGGAAGAGGCACTGACGATGTCAGACCGGATTTTCCTGATGAACCAGGGCCACATCGTCCAGAGCGGCGATGCCGAAACCCTCTACACCGCGCCTGTGGACGTGTTTGCCGCTGGCTTTATCGGCAACTACAACCTGCTCGACGCCGACAGCGCCAGCCGCCTGCTGCAGCGCCCGGTGCACTGCCGCCTGGCGATCCGCCCGGAAGCCATCGCCCTGAGCCTTAGCGGTGAGCTGGAAGGCCAGGTACGCAGCCACAGCCTGCTGGGCAACGTGATCCGCTACCGCATCGAAGCCCGCGGGGTAGAATTGTTGGTCGATGTACTCAACCGCTCGTCCGCCGACCTGCACCCGGACGGCCAGCGGGTATCCTTGTCGATCGATCCCACCGCCCTCTGCGAAGTTGCCTGAGGGTTGCACAGGAGTTCTTCTGAACATGGCACTAGCGATTTTCGATCTGGATGAAACCCTGATCCACGGCGATTGCGCCTCGTTGTGGAGCGAACAGATGGCTCGCCTTGGCTGGGTCGATGGCGAATCCTTCCTGCGTCGCGACAAGGAACTGATGGACGCCTACGGCAGAGGGCACCTGGCCATGGAGGACTACATGGCCTTCAGTCTGGACCCCTTGATCGGGCGTACACCGGCTGAAGTCGATCACCTGGTGGGGCCGTGGGTGGAAGACTTCATCGAGCCGATCATCTTCAGCGATGCGACCAAGACCATCGCCGCCCACCGCAAGGCGGGGGACCGGATTCTGGTGATTTCCGCTTCGGGAACCCATCTGGTCGGGCCGATTGCCGAACGTCTGGGCATTGATGAAATTCTGGCTATCGAACTGGAAGTGATGAACGGGGTGTATACCGGCAAGACCGTCGGCACCCTGACCTACCGTGAAGGCAAGATCACCCGCTTGCTGGAATGGCTGGATCAGCAAGAAGAGAACCTGGAAGGCGCGAGTTTCTATTCCGATTCGCGTAATGACCTGCCGCTATTGCTGAAGGTGGATTACCCGCATGTGGTCAATCCGGATCCGGTGCTGCGAGAGCAGGCCGAGAAGGCGGGCTGGCCGATTCATACCTGGAGCTGATTGAAGCCATCGCGGGGCAAGCCCGCTCCCACAGTTTTTTCACCCTCCCTGTGGGAGCGGGCTTGCCCCGCGATCAGCGGCTCACACCAGACTCTCGTCGATCACCAGCACCAGCTTGCCCGACACCTGATTGCTGGCAAGCTCGGCAAACGCCGCCTCGGCATCCTTGATCGCAAAGGCCTTGGCCAGTTGCGGCTTGAGCCGTCCTTCGCTGAACAGCGGCCACACCTGCTGCCCCAGATCACTGAGCAAGTCAGCCTTGAACTGATCATCGCGGGTGCGCAACGTCGATCCCAGCACCTGTACGCGCTTGACCAGCAACTGGGCCAGGTCCAACTCAGCCTTGCGCCCGCCCATCAGACCGATGATCACCCAGCGTCCGTCCCGGGCCAGCAACTTCAGGTTGAGCTCGGCATAGTTGGCCCCAACCGGATCGAGGATCACGTCGAACGGGCCGAAATCACTCAGGCCGTTGAGGTCTTCGCCGCGTACCACGCCCCCGGTGGCGCCGAGGTCTTCGCAGTAGGCCAGACGTTCGCTGGAGCCGACGCTGACCCAGCACGGGCTGCCAAAGGCCTTGCACAGCTGGATTGCCGCCGAGCCCACGCCACTGGCGCCGGCATGCAGCAACACCTTCTCGCCTGGCTTGAGCCCGGCCAGTTGGAACACATTGAGCCAGGCCGTGGCGTAAACCTCAGGAATCGCCGCCGCTTCCTGCAGGCTCAAACCCTCCGGCACCGGCAGCACATGACGTGCATCAACCACGACTTCTTCGGCCATGCCACCACCGGCCAGCAGCGCGCAAACCCGGTCACCGACCTGCCAGGAGGAGCCAGCGCCCACTTCGCTGATCACCCCGGAGCACTCCAGGCCAAGAAACTCGCTGGCCCCCGGTGGCGGCGGGTAGAGCCCGGCTCGCTGTAGCAGGTCGGCACGATTGAGGCCGGCTGCAGCCACGCGAATTCGTACTTGACCGATATCGCAAACTGGACTTGTCGTCGCAACCCACTCCACATGTCCGTCAACGCCTTGCAATGCCTTCACAGTGCCTCCATAGTTGAGTCATGACTGAGCCCGGGTGCTGTAGCCCCGGGCTTTTTGCATTATGCGTCCGGTTTTCATGGAACCGGCGAATTCAAAGACGGCCTAATATGCGTGATCAATTGTCCCTACGTCGAATCAGCATGAAGCATTTTTTGCCAAGCACCACCCTCGCACTGTTGATCGGTCTGGGCAGCCTGCCGTTGGCGGGCAATGCATGGGCCGCCAACAGCTGGGATAAACTCCAGCCCGATCGCGATGAAGTGGTCGCCAGCCTCAATGTGGTCGAGCTGCTCAAGCGCCACCACTACAGCAAGCCGCCGCTCAACGATGCGCGCTCGGTGATCATCTACGACAGCTACATCAAGCTGCTCGATCCGGCACGCAGCTATTTCCTGGCCAGTGACATCGCCGAGTTCGACAAGTGGAAGACCCAGTTCGACGATTTCCTCAAAAGCGGCAATCTCGACCCTGGCTTCACCATCTACAAGCGCTATCTGGACCGGGTCAAATCGCGTCTGGACTTCGCCCTGGCCGAACTGAACAAGGGCGTCGATAAATTCGACTTCACCACTAAAGAGACTCTGCTGGTCGAGCGTAAGGACGCGCCCTGGATCAAGACCCAGGCCGAGCTCGACGACCTCTGGCGCAAGCGCGTCAAGGATGAAGTCCTGCGCCTGAAAATCGCCGGCAAAGAGCCCAAGGCGATCCAGGAGCTGCTGACCAAACGCTACAAGAACCAGCTCACGCGCCTGGACCAGACCCGCGCCGAAGACATTTTCCAGACCTACATCAACACCTTTGCCCAGTCCTACGACCCGCATACCAACTACCTGTCGCCGGACAACGCGGAAAACTTCGATATCAACATGAGCCTGTCGCTCGAAGGTATCGGTGCGGTGCTGCAAAGCGACAACGATCAGGTCAAGATCGTCCGTCTGGTCCCGGCTGGCCCTGCCGCCAAGACCAAACAAGTGGCCCCGGCCGACAAGATCATCGGCGTCGCCCAGGGCGACAAGGAAATGGTCGACGTGATCGGCTGGCGCCTGGACGAAGTGGTCAAGCTGATCCGCGGACCAAAAGGCTCAGTGGTACGCCTGGAGGTCATCCCGGCCAGCAACGCGCCGAACGACCAGACCAGCAAGATCGTGCCGATCACCCGCGAGGCGGTGAAGCTTGAAGAGCAGGCGGCGAAGAAGTCGGTGCTCAAGCTCAAGCAGGATGGCCGTGACTACAAGCTCGGCATCATCGAGATTCCGGCCTTCTACCTGGACTTCAAGGCCTTCCGTGCCGGTGATCCGGAGTACAAGAGCACCACCCGTGACGTGAAGAAGCTGCTCACTGAACTGCAGAAGGAAAAAGTCGACGGCGTGGTCATTGACCTGCGCAACAACGGCGGCGGCTCCCTGCAGGAAGCCACTGAGCTGACCAGCCTGTTCATCGACCAGGGCCCGACCGTACTGGTGCGCAACGCCGATGGTCGTGTCGACGTGCTCGAAGACGAAAACCCAGGTGCCTTCTACAAAGGCCCGTTGGCCCTGGTAGTCAACCGCCTGTCCGCCTCGGCCTCGGAGATTTTTGCCGGCGCCATGCAGGACTACCACCGCGCTTTGATCCTCGGCGGCCAGACCTTCGGTAAAGGCACCGTGCAGACCATTCAGCCGCTCAACCATGGCGAACTGAAGCTGACCCTGGCCAAGTTCTACCGGGTTTCCGGGCAGAGCACCCAGCATCAGGGCGTACTGCCGGACATCGATTACCCGTCGATTATCGACACCAAGGAAATTGGCGAAAGCGCCCTGCCCGAAGCCATGCCCTGGGACACCATCCGCCCAGCGATCAGGCCTGCGGTCGATCCGTTCAAGCCGTTCCTGGCCCAGCTCAAGGCCCGCCACGACAGCCGCACCGCCAAGGACCCGGAGTTCGTTTACATCCGCGACCGCCTGGCGTTGACCCAGAAGCTGATGAACGAGAAGACTGTCAGCCTCAACGAAGTCGAACGCCGTGCCCAGCATACCGATATTGAAAGCAAGCAGCTCGCCCTGGAAAACACCCGACGCAAGGCCAAGGGCGAAGAACCGCTCAAGGAACTGAAGAAGGAAGACGAAGACGCGCTACCGGCCGAGCCAGACGATACCAAGCCGGAAGACGACGCCTACCTGTCGGAGTCCGGACGGATCTTGCTCGACTATCTGGGCCTGAATTCGGCTGTGGCAAAAAATAACCCATAAAAGGGTGATGGCAAAATAATGTGACTGTGCCTCTATTGCGTCATTAAACAGTCATGATTCTGTCGTGAAATAAGGGACTGAGCGCCGCTGGCCTCAGTCCCTTTTTTCTAGGTAGTGCAGCCATGACCGTGACCGAACAGCTCAGCGCGTTGAGCACCATTCTTGCTCAAGGCGCCTTGCACAGTCTGTTCCAGCCCATAGTCTGCCTGTCTGAGCGGCGTATCCTCGGTTACGAAGCGTTAAGCCGCGGCCCCTCAAACAGCCCGCTGCACTCGCCGATCAATCTGTTCGCCGTGGCCCGCCAGGCCGGGCGCCTGACCGAACTGGAAGTGGCCTGCCGCGAGAGCGCCTGCCGGCGATTCAGCCAGCAGAACCTTGAAGGCAAGTTGTTTCTCAACGTCTCGCCCGAGTCGCTGCTGGAGCCGCAGTACCAGTCCGGGCGCACCCTGAAGATGCTCCATGACCTCGGCGTACCGCCCAGCCGGGTGGTTATCGAACTGACCGAGCAGACCCCCACCGACGATTTTCAGCTGTTGTTCAATGCCCTGCACCACTACCGCGACATGGGCTTTTCGATTGCCCTGGATGATCTCGGTGCTGGATATTCAAGCCTGCGCTTGTGGTCGGAACTGCGCCCTGACTACGTCAAGATCGACCGCCATTTCATCGACGGCATTCACCTCGACGCGGTCAAGCGCGAGTTCGTCGGCTCCATCCTGCAAATCGCCCGGGCCTCGCGGGCCCAGGTGATCGCCGAGGGCATCGAGCTTGCCGAAGAGCTCAAGGTGTTGACCGAAATGGGCGTCGACCTGGTCCAGGGTTATCTGCTCGGCCGTCCTCAAGAGCAACCGTCTCGGGACATCCAGCAGATGCTTGGCAGCCCCAATCAGGATATCCAGGCACTCAGCGAAGACAGCGGCAACCTCGCCGCCCTGCTCAACGAACAACCCGCGGTGAACCAGGACACACCGACGGCGCAGGTACTGGAGCTGTTCCGCCGTCAGGCCAACCTCAACTCCCTGGCGGTGCTCAACGAGCGCCGCCAACCCTGCGGTATCGTCCACCGTCATTCGCTGTCCGATGCCCTGCTCAAGCCGTTTGCCACTGACCTGTTCGCACGCAAACCGATCAGCCGGCTGATGAGTGATGACTTCCTGGCAGTGGAGCTGACGCAGTCACTGCAACAAGTCAGCCGCTTGCTCACCAGCCGTGCGCGCCAGCGCATCGAAGAAGATTTCATCATTATCCACAATGGCCGCTACCAGGGCCTGGGCCGGGTGATCGATGTACTCAAGCTGATTACCGAACAGAAGATCCAACAAGCCCGTTATGCCAACCCCCTGACCTTGCTGCCCGGCAACGTACCGATCCAGCAGTGCCTGACGCGCCTGCTGCAACAGCAACGTGAAGCGACGATCTGTTATGTGGATATCGACAGTTTCAAGCCGTTCAATGACATCTACGGCTATGCCCGCGGCGATGAGGTGCTGTTGTGCCTGGCCCAATGTTTGAACGAACGGGTCGACCCCAACCATGATTTCGTCGGCCACATCGGCGGCGACGATTTCATGCTGGTGCTGGGCTCGGCTGACTGGGAGCGCAGGTTGCAGTTGCTGCTGGATGACTTTCAGCGCCAGTGCCGGCGCTTCTACCGCCCGGAGCATATGCAGGCAGGGTGTTTTATAGCCCCAAACCGTCAAGGGCAGCGCCAGGAGTTCGCCCTGCTGTCGCTATCGATCGGCGTGGTGCAGTTGCGCCCGCAAGCCTGCGCCGACCTCGATGCCGGGCAACTGGCGGAGTTGGCGTCACAGGCCAAGCATCAGGCCAAAGACCTGAGCGGGTACAGCCTGTACCTGATCGATACGGCGCCGACGGTTCAGGCTTCTTCTTTTTCCGGGTAGCTGTATTCGAACACCCGCACCACCTCCGAAGCATGCCAGGAAGCAGCGGCCATACCGTCCGATGGCCCGGAAAAACGTCCCAGGCGCTCCACGCACTCAAAGAAGCCGGTACGCGGCAAACGGCTGGCGCCCTGGCTGATGACCAATGAACTGCGCAGCGGCTGTTCAGCACGGGCATCCAGTGCCGCCAGATGCTCCAGGGCAGCTGTGAGGGTCTGCATCGCCGGGCTTGGCAGCTGCAGACGCTCGAGCAAGGCGCGGTAGGTCAACAGGTGGCGTTGGCGGCGGGCCAGGTCGAGCTCGCCAAGCAAACCTTCCCAGTGCTGGCGGCTGATCCGCACACTGCTCACGACGGCTCGCTCCATCCCGCCACCCCCAGCTCCCAGGCCAGGCTGCGGCGAATCGCGGCATCCGGCTGGCGTTCGCCACTCTCGATCAGAGCCAGGTACACCGGACTGATGCCAACACTGCGCGCCAGTTGTTCCGCTGCCAATCCCTTGCCCTCACGCAAACGCGCCAGCTCGCTGAAACTCGGCAAGCTGGCGCTTTGTTGAGGAGTGGCCTGTGTGTGTTCGACAGCTGCCGCTTCAAGCTGGCCGGCGGCTTTCAATAGTGCCTGGTACTGCTCCCAGGGTACAACCGCATACTCGGGTTGACCGTCCCGGCTGATGACCTGAATACCCATTACAACCCCCTTGTAGGATTACGATATGTAATCGGTAGGCATAATCCTTATGCCAATTATATTACCAGCCAGCAAGGGTGTGCAGGGTGCTGATGTAATTAGCCTTTTGGCTGCTCCAGGCGCAAGGCTTCGGGGGTAGCTGGCAAACGTTCGACGACCCGTAGTTTTTCCGGTGCCTGGCGATGGCGCCAGGCGCTGAAAGCGGCCAGTTCATCAGACACCGCTTTGAGCACCCAGGCCAACACGGCGATGTCATCGAGCATGCCGACACCCAGCAACCAGTCCGGGATGGCATCCACGGGGCTGACGAAATACAGCAGGCCGGCTACCACGGTCACCAGGGCCTTAGGGCTGATGGTCCGGTACTCTCCACGCCACCAGGCCAGGCACAGGGCCTGCATCAGGCCTACGTCTTCACGCAGCTTGCTTAGCCGCGGGCCTTTACGCGCCACAGCAAAAATCAGCGCCGGTAGACGGCCACGACTGAGCAAGCGCTCGGCCAACGGCAGAAAACGAGCGAAGGTCCACGGTGCTTTCATACAGCCTCCAGGGCACGACCGAGGGAAAGGTTATCCACATTTATTGTGGATAACCTTGTGAACAGAGCTATTTTTAGAGCTCAGGGCGCCCGCCTGGCAAGGGCCTGGCTTAAATCGGGCGTTTTTTACACACCTGTTTCAATGGCGCAACCGTTTTACCCATCCTGCACCTTTTCTGCGTCAGGTCCAGCTTTTCAGACCGCCCCGGGTCGATGGGGTTCGAGTCGATTGCAGAAACGACAACGCCCCGTCGAGACGGGGCGTTGTCTATACCGCGCGAGGATTACTCGGCAGCAGCGTCGGCATCAGGCTTGGCCTGATCCTTGATACCCAGCAGTTCCAGTTCGAAAACCAGGACCGAGTTGGCCGGGATCATCGGGCTCGGGCTCTGGGCACCGTAAGCCAGGTCGGACGGGATGTACAGCTTGTACTTCTCGCCAACGTGCATCAGTTGCAGGCCTTCGACCCAACCCGGGATCACGCCGCTGACCGGCAGGTCGATCGGGCTGCCACGCTCAACCGAGCTGTCGAAGACCTTGCCGTCGGTCAGTTTGCCTTCGTAGTGAACGGTAACCACGTCAGTCGGCTTTGGCTGAGCGCCGTCGGCCTTCTTGATCACTTCGTACTGCAGACCGGAAGCGGTGGTGACAATACCGGCTTTCTTGCCGTTTTCTTCAAGGAACTTCTTGCCGGCAGCAGCCGACTCTTCGCTCATCTTGGCCAGGCGCTCTTCAGCGCGCTTTTGCAGGGCAGCAAAGGCTTCGACCAGTTCTTCGTCCTTGATTTTCTGTTCTTTCTTGCCGACAGCATCTTCGATGCCTTGAGCAACCGCTTTTGAATCAAGGTCGTCCATGCCTTCCTGAGCCAGGCTCTTGCCCATGTTCAGGCCAATACCGTAGGAGGCTTTCTGTGCCGGAGTCTTGAGCTCGACGCTGGTCTGCGAATCGCAACCCGCCAGGACCAGACCAACCAGGGCAACCGCAGCCGCCAACCGATGCTGTTTCATGCTATTTCCTTGTTCATGCGCCAATAGGGCAATCGAGTAAAGCCGCGAGCTTATCAGGCGGCCACGACCAATGGCTACCGGCATCAGAGCAAGAAAAGCCGGATAAGTTCAGCCAAGTAAAAGCTTCTTCATACAAAGCTGCAGCCAGTGGCCAGTATTGACGGGACAACGCACTTGGGCAACTTCGCCACTGCGGTTTTGTAGCTGTTTGTAAGATTGCCAGGATTTCAGGGATAGCTGCCGTCGCGGTACTGCCCCGCCACTTCGCGCAGCACGTCGCACAGCCAGCGCGCAGGCAGGCTCATCGGCAAGGCGGCATTGCTACAGATACCGACCGAGCCGCCCGGCTCCTGCACCCCCAGGTCAAGCTCGCACAACTCGCCGCGCCCCAGGTCGATCCGTACCGCATCCCGCGGCGCCACCCAGACCGCGTCGCTACTTTGCACATAGCGGCGGCTCAAGGCAGGCGAAAGGGTTTCCAGGCGCTGCAGCGGCTGCTCGATGGCGCATTGCACGAACAGGCTGTCAGCATGCTTGCGGATGGTCGTGCCGGCCAGCGGCAGCACCAGCGGGTAGCGACCGAGCTGACTGCGCTCAATGGGCTGACGGGCGAGCAATGGATGCCCGGGACGCACCACCAGCGACATCGACTCGCTGTACAGATGCTCGAACAACAGACCCTGGATTTGCGGGCTTTCGGTCATGCGCCCGATCACCAGATCAAGCTCGCCGACATGCAGTTGCGCCAGCAGGTGCGCACTCGGCCCGGTGGCAACGCTGACCACCAGCGCCTGATGACGCTGATGCAGGCGGCACAGCACCTCTGGCATCAGCAGGCTTTCGACCGTGGACAGCACTCCGATACGCACCTGTGGCGGGGCATGTTCTTCACCGCGCAAGGTACTCACGCCTTCACGCAAGGCTTGCACGCTGGGCCCGGCATAGCGCATGAAACGCACCCCGGCCGGGGTCAGCTCGACGCCCTGCTTGCTGCGTTCGAACAGGCGCGTTTGCAGCAGCTCTTCAAGCTCCTTGAGGGTCTTGGAGATGGCCGGCTGACTGATCGCCATGGCATCGGCGGCCTTGGCGAAACTGCCCTGGCGGGCGATTTCGAGAAAGCACAGCAGGTGGCGGAATTTGATGCGGGTGTCTAGGTTCATGCCCCGGAGTTTATAGGAGCATCAACCTGGGTGGGAGGCAGTCTAATGCAATGATCCCCCTCTGTGCGAGGCTTCAGTGGGAGCGGGCTTGCCCCGCGATTGCGGTTAATCAGCTACACCGCATCGCGGGGCAAGCCCGCGCCTACAGGCCTAGCTCCACCTGCTCCCCCCTGATCCGCACCGGCCACACTTGCAAGGCCTGCTGCGAATCTTCCAGGCAACGCCCATCGCTCAAGCTGAAATGCTGCTTGTACAACGGCGCCGCCACTACCAGCTCGCCCTTGAGATGCCCCAACAATCCGCGACCGATCACATTGGCCCCGGACTTGGGGTCCTGGTTGTCGAGCGCAAACACCGGCGTGTCCTGCTCCGGCAGGTAGAACAACGCCACCTGCCGGCCTTCGAACCACACCACCACCCCCGATTGCGCAACCAGGTCCTGGCGGCTACAGACCACTTGCCAGTCTTGTGTTTGCAGGTTTACAGCGACATTGGACAGGCTCATCAGAGCACCTCTTCAGTGGTCGGAATCAAATGAAGCTCAGCGGCAGCGATCGGCCGGCGCTGGCCACGCTCGCGAACAAAATGCACGCCCGGGTCTGGACGCTGGTCGTTGACGAAAGTGCGGAAGCGCTTGAGCTTTTGCGGATCCTTGAGGGCATTGGCCCATTCGCACTCGTAGCGATCGACCACCTGTTGCATCTGCGCCTCAAGCTCAGCGCCCAGGCCCAGGCTGTCGTCGATGATCACCTGCTTGAGGTAATCCAGCCCGCCCTCCAGGCTTTCACGCCAGACCGAGGTGCGCTGCAATTTGTCGGCGGTGCGGATGTAGAACATCAGCACCCGGTCAATCAGGCGAATCAACCCGGCGTCATCAAGGTCGGTGGCGAACAGCTCGGCATGGCGTGGACGCATGCCGCCGTTGCCGCAGATGTACAGGTTCCAACCCTTCTCGGTGGCAATCACGCCGATGTCCTTGCTCTGCGCCTCAGCGCATTCGCGGGTACAGCCGGATACGGCAAACTTGAGCTTGTGCGGCGAACGCAGGCCCTTGTAGCGGTCCTCCAGGGTCAGGGCCATCTGCACGCTGTCCTGCACGCCATAGCGACACCAGGTGCTGCCGACACAGGACTTGACCGTGCGCGTGGATTTACCGTAGGCGTGACCGGTTTCAAAGCCGGCTTCGATCAGCTCACTCCAGATCGCCGGCAGCTCGTGCAGCTGGGCGCCGAACAGATCGATACGCTGGCCGCCGGTGATTTTGGTGTAAAGGTCATATTTTTTCGCCACCTGGCCGATGACGATGAGCTTTTCCGGGGTGATCTCGCCAGCGGGAATTCTCGGCACCACCGAGTAGGTACCGTTCTTCTGCATGTTGGCCATGAAGGTATCGTTGGTGTCCTGCAACGGCACCAGCGAAGGGTCCATGATCGGCTGGTTCCAGCACGAAGCGAGGATCGAGCCGACCGTGGGTTTGCAGATATCGCAGCCGACCTGACCACGGCCATGCCTGGCGAGCATTTCCTCGAAGCTGAGGATGCCTTCGACCCGTACCAGGGCGTAGAGCTCCTGACGGGTGTAAGCAAAGTGTTCGCACAGGCTCTTGTCGACGCTGACGCCACGGGCGATCAGTTCGTGCTCGAAGACCTGCTTGAGCAACGCCGCGCAACCACCGCAACCGGTGCACGCCTTGGTCTGCTGCTTGAGCTCGGCGAGCTCGCCACAGCCGTTGTCGATGGCAGTGCAGATCGCGCCCTTGCTGACGTTGTGGCAGGAGCAGATGGTGGCGCTGTCCGGCAAGGCATCGGCCCCCAGGGTCGGTGCACCGGAGGATTGCGGCAGGATCAATGCCGCCGGATCGGCCGGCAGGGCGATGCCGTTCTGCACGTACTGCAGCAGGGTGTCGTAGTAACTGTTGTCACCCACCAGCACCGCCCCGAGTACGCGTTTGCCACTGGCATCGACCACCAGACGGCGGTACGCCGAGCTGGCTTCGTCAATAAAGCGGTAACTGCGGGCACCCGGGGTCGCGCCGTGCGCATCGCCGATCGAGCCGACATCAACGCCAAGCAGCTTGAGCTTGGTCGACATGTCAGCACCGGTAAAGCTGGCGGCATCTTCCCCAGCCAGCGCTGCCGCGACATTACGGGCCATGCTGTAGCCCGGAGCGACCAGACCGAACACACTACCGTTCCACGAGGCGCACTCACCGATGGCATAGATGTGTGGATCGCTGCTGCGACAGTTGCTGTCGATCACCACCCCGCCGCGCGCGGCAACCTCCAGAGCGCTGCCGCGGCCCAGGCCATCCTGCGGACGAATCCCGGCGGAAAACACAATCAGGTCTGTTTCGAGAAACTCACCGCCCTCGAAGTTCATCCGGTAGCGATAGTCTTCACCGGCCACCACCGACTGGGTCGCCCGCGACAGGTGCACGCCCACCCCGAGCGCCTCGATCTGCGCACGCAAGGCGGCGCCGCCTTCAGCGTCCAGTTGCACCGGCATCAAGCGCGGGGCGAATTCCACTACGTGAGCTTCCAGGCCCAGCGACTTGAGGGCGTTGGCCGCTTCAAGCCCGAGCAAACCGCCACCGACCACTACGCCACGCCGGGCATCGGTGGCCGCCGCGCGGATGGCATCGAGATCATCGAGCGTGCGGTAAACCAGACGCGAAGCGCCCTCGCAGCCCTCGATTGACGGCACAAACGGATAGGAGCCGGTGGCCAGGATCAGTTGGTCATAGGCGTAACGTCCCGTCGAGGTCAGCACTTGCCGACGCTCGCGGTCAATTTCCAGTACCGCTTCGCCCAAGTGCAGATTTACCCCGTGCTCGGCATACAGACCCGCAGCGCCGAGAGCCAGGGTTTCAGCGCAACTGCCGCTGAAATATTCGGACAGGTGCACACGGTCGTAGGCACGCTGGCGTTCCTCACCGAACACCCGCAGCTCGTAACGGCTCAGGGCGCCGCGTTCGATCAGTTGCTCGACGCAGTGATGCCCGACCATGCCGTTGCCGACGATGATCAGTTTTTCGCGCTGGGCGATGGTCGTTGCTGCATTCATACCCGATCCTCACTCAAGGCCATTCACGGTGGCTGTGCTGCTGGGGCGAGCCCCGAAAAACAAAAAAAGGCGCCTGGAGCCGAAGCTCCAGGCGCCTTTGCCTGGTCGTTTTATGTAGTTCCGGGTGCGGATCGCCATTGACCCGCTGGAACGTTGTAGTAGTGCAAAAGCAGGGACCGTGCCAACTGCCAAAGCCTTTGAAACCGGGCCTTTTCGCTAGCGCAAACGGCAGTTATCGACCCAGGCTGGTGCACCCCTCCCCCTTATGGGGCACTCAATACACATCGCGCAAATAACGTTTGCTGCGGCTCAATTGAGCAACGTAGGCGTCGGCCTGCTCGGTGCTCAACGCGCCGTGTTCAGCGACCACCTGCTTGAGCGCGGCATCGACGTCCCGGGCCATGCGCTCGGCATCACCACAGACATAGAAGTGGCCGCCCTCCTCCAGCCAGCGCCAGAGTTCGGCGCCGTGTTCAAGCATGCGCTGTTGCACATAGATTTTTTCCACCTGGTCACGTGAAAACGCTGTGTCCAGGCGGGTCAGATGCCCGTCGCGCTGCCAGGCCAGGAGTTCGTCGCGGTAATAGAAATCACCGGCCGCTTTCTGCTCGCCGAACAGCAACCAGTTACGCCCCTTGGCGCCTTCGGCCTGACGTTCCTGCAGGAACGCCCGGAACGGCGCGACACCAGTGCCGGGGCCGACCATGATCACCGGCGCGTCGCCATCCTTGGGCAAGCGAAAATGTGCGCTTGGCTGGGCGAAAATCTCCACTTCACACTGTGTGGCACGATCAGCCAGGTAGGTTGAACAAACCCCTTTACGCTGGCCATAACGGACAGTGGAAACCGTCAGGTGAACTTGGTCAGGGTGAAACCTGGCGCTGGAGCTGATCGAGTACAAGCGTGGCTGCAACGGTTTGAGCAGGCTCAGCCAGGTCTCCAGGTCGAGCGCCGGCTTGAAGGCATGCAACAGGTCAATCAGTTGCTTGCCCCACAGCCATTGCTTGAGCAGCGCTTTGTTCTGCGGTTTCAACAGGTCCTGCAGGTGCGTGTTGCCACTGTGCAGGGCAATGGCTTCCAGCATGGCCGGCGTGATCCGGGCGAGTTCCAGGTGCTCACTCAAGGCGGTGGCCAATGACATGTCGGCCTGGCCCTTGAGGCTTACTACTTGGCGAGCATCCAGACGGGTCGCCGCGAGCAGCTCGTCCACCAACGCCGGGCAGTTGCGCGGCCACACGCCGAGGGCATCGCCGGCCTGATAGTTGAAGCCGCTGTCGGCCAGGTCGAAAACGATTTGCCGGGTTTCCTTGTTGGCGCCCGGGCTGTTGAGCAGGCGGTTTTCCAGCAACCTGGCGGGCAGCGGCTGCTGTTTGCTGAAGCCCGTGGCCACTGGCTTGGACACAGGCAAGGCCAGCGTCTGCTGCTCCCGCCCGAACTTGGCCAGCAGCGCCTGCAACCACTGCCCTGTCGGCGCGGCGAAGTCGCCCTCGCAATCAACCCGTTCCAGCAGGCGCTGGCCGCCCAACTCGGCCAGGCGCTGATCGAGCTTGCGACCGAAACCACAGAACTGCTCATAGCTGGAGTCGCCCAGCGCCAGCACGGCATAAGGTAGACCGGCGCAACGTTGCGCATGCTCGCCCTGTAAGTCCTGCCAGAACGCCACGCCGCTATCCGGTGCGTCGCCGTCGCCAAAGGTACTGGCGATCAGCAGCAAGCTGGCGGGACTGTCCAGCTGCGCCAGCGCGACATCCTCCATGCAGCTCAACTGCACCGGCAGGCCAAGCTCGCGCAGGTGTTCGGCGCACTGTTCGGCCAGGGCCTGGCCGTTGCCGGTTTGCGAGGCCCAGAGCAGCAAGTGCTGGTCTTGCATCGAGGTGAGCGGTTGCTCGACTTGCAATGCACTGATGCGTTCGCCAGCGACCCGGCTCAGGGCCACCGCGCAATACTTGAAAGCCGGTTGCAGCGACAACGGGTCGACGGCGTCGCTGGTGACGGCGTTGATGGCGAGATTGTCACCGTAGACATCATTCCAGTGAAACGGCGCAAAACAGTTGCCCGGCAATACCCGCGTAGTGATGCGAGCGGGCAACACCGCCTGGCCGCGCCGCGAGCGCACTTGCACCTGGTCCTTCTCGGCAATGCCCAGACGCTCGGCATCTTCGGGATGAATCTCGACGAAGGGGCCGGGATCGAGCTTGTTCAACGCCGCGACTTTGCCAGTCTTGGTCAAAGTGTGCCATTGGTGCTGAACCCGCCCGGTATTGAGCACCAGGGCAAATTCGTCATCCGGCAGTTCGGCGCTCGGCAGGCACGGCCGGGCAAAGAAACGGGCCTTGCCATTCGGAGTAGCGAAGGCAATGGCCGGCGCCTGGCCTGCGGCATCACGATAGAGCATCTGGCTGACCCCATCATTGCGATAACGCAGCGGGCTGCGGCGGTCTTCACGCCCCGGTTCACACGGCCATTGTTGTGGTGCCTGACGCAAACCGGCGTAGCTGACACCGCGCACATCGTAACCCGTGGCCGGATTCCAGGCCTGACGGATCTCGTCGAACACCGCTTCGGCACTGTCATAGCTGAACGCCTCGGCATAGCCCATGGCACAGGCAACACGGGCAATGATCTGCCAATCGGGCAAGCTGTCGCCTGGCGGCTCGACAGCCTTGCTCATCAACGTCAGGTTGCGTTCGGAGTTGACCATCACCCCTTCGCCCTCGGCCCACAGCGCGGCGGGCAGGAGGATATCGGCATAGCGATTGGTTTCGGTATCGAGAAAGGCATCTTGAGTGATCACCAATTCGGCTCGCTGCAGGCCATCGATCACCTGCTGGCGGTTGGCAACGCTGGCCACCGGGTTGCTGCAGATAATCCAGCAGGCCTTGATCTGCCCAGCCGCCAGTTGCTCGAACAGGGCTACGCTGCCGTCACTGCTTTCGCTGCGCAGACTGCCAGCGGGTACCTGCCAGAGCCGCTCGACGAAAGCGCGGTCACTCTCGACCAGGGCCGAACGCTGGCCGGGCAGGCCGGGGCCCATATAGCCCATCTCGCGCCCGCCCATGGCATTGGGTTGGCCGGTCAGGGAAAACGGCCCGCTGCCGGGCCGGCAAATGGCCCCGGTGGCCAGGTGCAGGTTGCACAGGGCGTTGGTCTGCCAGGTGCCATGGATGCTCTGGTTCAGGCCCATGGTCCAGCAGCTCATCCATTCCGGCGCCTGGCCGATCCAGGCGGCGGCCTGACGGATATCGGCCTCGGCAAGCCCGGTGATGGCGGCGACCCGCTCGGGCGTGTAGTCCTCGAGAAAGTCCGGCAGGGTTTCCCAGCCTTCGGTGTAACGTTCGATGAAGTCATGGTCACAATGACCATTGTGCTTGAGCAGATAGAGCAGGCCATTGAGCAGCGCCAGGTCGGTGCCCGGCTTGATCTGCAGGAACAGGTCGGCTTTGTCGGCGCTGGCACTGCGTCGCGGGTCGACGACAATCAGCCGGGCACCGGCTTTGAGCCGGTCGAGCAGGCGTAGAAAGAGGATCGGATGACAGTCGGCCATGTTTGCGCCGATGACGAAGAACACCTCGGCGCGATCAAAGTCCTGATAGCTGCCCGGCGGCCCGTCGGCACCCAGCGACTGCTTATAGCCGCTACTGGCGCTGGCCATGCACAGGCGCGAATTGGACTCGATATGGCGGCTGCGGACGAAGCCTTTGGCCAGCTTGTTGATCAGGTACTGCGCCTCCAGCGACATCTGCCCGGAGACATAGAACGCCAGCGCATCAGGCCCATGCTCGTCAATCACTGCACGCAAACGCCTGGCCGTCTGTGCAATGGCTGCATCAACAGGCGTCTGCAGCGGATCGCGCTGACGCTGGTCACGCAGGTACGCCTGCTGCATGCGCCCGGATTCGCGTAGCGGCTGGTGCGCGGTCAGGCCCTTGGTGCATAAGCGGCCAAAATTGCTCGGGTGTTGTTTGTCCCCGCTGACCTTGGTCACCCGGTTGCCCTCAACCGTCATGACGATGCCACAACCCACACCACAATACGGGCAAACGCTGCGCACAGTGCTGCTGCTCATCTGCCAACCTCCTGCTTGCGCAAACAAAAAGGCGCCCTGTCGCCCCGGCTTGTGAGAACAAGCGGGAGCAACACGGCGCCTTTGTCGTGAACGGGGCAATCTGCGTTGATTGCCGGATGTTCAAGCATTAGCAAGGGTCGCGCCAGAACGGCGCAAGCCCGTTGCCATGGGCTTGCGCTTGAAACTGTCGCGAAATCTTTGCACCGTCTTGGGCGGGCATGCACCAAGGCGGCCCACTGCAGATTTGCTGCTACCTCTATGGCTCTTTACAATTCGCGCCACTTGGGTCGGGCCCCGCACATCCCTCTACCGCCCCCCGGAGTTTTTTCATGGAAGAAATAGAGCAGCACTGGCTGTTTGCCCTGTCCGCGCCCATGGCCGCCCTCAACGGCGCCAGCTACACCGCCGCCACCTATTACGAACCGGCAGACGATGACGAATCGGACCTGCAGAAATGGTGGGGCATCAGCAATCGCCGACAGTTGCTGGACATGCTGCACATGGCCGATGACGGTCATGCCCGCGAAGTCAGCAATGCCTATTGGCAAGCGGCGCGCTGCCTGCCCAGCGAATGGCACGACGCGCTGGAGCAATTGAACCCGCGCCAACGCATCCAGTACCAATTCGCCTACCGCACCCTGGCCGACTGTGGCCCGGGGGGCGTACGCGCCTGGGACCTGGGACGCATGGGCTTCCTGCTGCGCAGCGGTCTGCGCAAAGGCTATGTCAGCGCGGATGAAAGCCTCTGGCTGCAAGGTCGCCTGGCCCTGCGCGCGCGTCATTACTACAACGATTGGAACACCTACCTGGCGGGCTACATCTATGGCAAGGCGCTGTGGAATTGCTCCGACAGCAGCGACGATGAGCTGGCCCAGGACCTCGCCCGCCAAGGTGATGAACACTGGAACCGCTGCATTCTCAACAACCTGCGCAATGGCGCCAGCGAACTGCTCACCAGCCTGCCGTGGGACCTGACGTTGAACCTGCCTGAACGCCCTGACACGCTGGAAGAGGATGCCTGGTCATGAGCTGCTGGATACGCCTGGGCATTGAGCCGACCAACGACCCTGAGCTCATTCGCGGTGCCTATCGTGCACGCCTGCCGCACCACCACCCGGAAACCGACCCGGAGGGCTTCCAGGCCCTGCGCCAAGCCTATGAAGCCGCCTTGCAACTGGCCCGTGACGAGAGCCTGGCAGCGACGGATCAAAGCCCGATGCCCGTCGAGGCCGGCCCTGTCGAGCGCACTCAAGCAGCCTTCGCACAGTTGCTCGAAGATTCGGCCCGGCGCTTCGATCCCGCCGCCTGGCAAGCATTTATCGAGCAGCTTGAGCAGTTGCCCCTGGATGACCTGGAACCGGTGAGCTGGAACCTGCTCTACAACCTGATGCAGACCAGCCCGTTATCCCACAACTGTGTACAGTTGCTGGCTTCGCGCCTAGGGTGGTCCAGCCAGCTACTGAAACTGGAACAACCGGAACAGGCCGAAGCCTTCCTCGAACGCATGGCCGAGCCGGACCCGTTCGACACCGCGCTGATGAAGGATTGGTCGCCCGCCGCGCAGGTGGAGACCTTGTGGTTCACCCGTAGCCTTGAATATCTGTTCCATAACCGGCCACTGTCCGAGTACAAACGTTTCGCCACCACTCACACCTGCATGGCCTTGCCCGCGGATGAGGCCTTTATCCAGCGCTTGCTGGTGCAGTTCAGCCAGGCCGGCATCGCCAGCAAAACCTTCTGCGCGATGGTTGCCGAGCAACAGCGCCAGGCACCGGACGATCTCGACCTGCTGTATATGCTGGCCTGCCAGAGCAGCGACAGCGGCCAGGAAGAACTCGCTCGCCAGTGCTGGACCCGCCTATGGCGTGAACACCAACATCCCCGGGCCGCACGCTGGCTGCTGGAGCTGTGTCGCAAGCACCAGCCACAACGCTTGCCCTTGCTGATCCAGGCTTTCGATCGACTGGAGCCGGTAACCACCTGGCCCGACAATCTTGAAGCGCCAGCGCAGGCCTGGGGCAGCCCGGCACAGCGCCCGGAAACCCTGACGCGCTGGTTCGAAGCCGCGCGCAGCGGGCTGCCCGGCATTGCTGGCACCTTTGTCGACTGGCGGATGGACGGTGATGACGAACAGCCTGTGCTGGCCTGGCTGCTCGAAGACCAGCAAGACGCTCAACTGCAGCGTCTGTACCGCCACGCCTGGGCGCTGCATCGAGGCGACAGCGGATTGCTGCGCCAGATCATGGCCGAAGCGCCCGGCGATGATCCGCTGGATGCTTTGATCCTCGAAGGTTTCCAATACCAGGCCGCACAACAGCTGCGCTGGCTGAACGAATCACCGCTTGCCCTGGCTCTGAGCTCCTTCATCAATGATCCTTCAGCCCAGGCACAACTGCCCGAAGCCTTGCGCGAAAAAAACCTGCGACCGGTGTGCCGCGACTGGATGCGCCGGGTGCGCAGTTACCCGGCCACAGGCCTGATGCGGCTGGCTGAGGCGTTCAAGCCGGGCGGAATGTTCCCGGCACCTTATGCACTTGAGCTACAGGCGCAACTGGCCGCGGCCGCTATCGAGCTGCCTCGCCCTCCCGCCGATGAAGGCCTGTGGACCTGGCACCGGCAGAACCTGTTCATGCTGGCCCTGATCGACCAGCCGGAACGTTGGCTGGCGATGACCTCGCCCGCCTTGCTGGCCATGCCCTACCCTGCCGATCACCCGTTTGCCCCACTGCAGCAGGTGCTGCTGCGCCTGCAAGCGGAGCAAGGCAACCTGGAGGGGCTGCTGGGCTGGCTGGACGACAGTGATCCGGTTCAGCAGTTGATGGGCCAGCGCCTGCTCAGCGTCCAGCAGGTGCTGGACAGCACCAGGCTACCAAGTAACGCGCAGCTGTTTGCCTGCCTTGAGCGCGATCCGGGCGCCTTCGAAGACGACATGCTCGGCCTGATGCTGCTCTGTGGCGTGCTGTATCACGACCCAGGCCTGAACGCTGAGCAGCACCGCGAACTATTGCAGCAGATCGCCAACCTGACCTGCGCGCAGGACTGGTTCGAACCGTTTCGCAACGGGCTGATCAAGGGCGAGCCGGTACGCCCGCCAAGCAAAGTGCTCGAAGAAGAATATTTGCTCAACAGTACGATGTTCTATACAGCGCTTGACGCCCTGAAGAGCCTGGCGCGCTACGGTCACGCCGGTGTGCCGAGGGTCAAAGTGCTCAAGGAGCTGCAACGCGCCAAAGACTTCCCAGGCATGGATACCGGCATTCGTGCCGCGATGACGGCGTTGCTGTCCTGGTCCGAACGCTTGTTGTTGGCCAATTCCAGCAACCAGCCGGTGCCAGCCTCGCATATCTGGAAACTGGGTAGCCGCCTGAGTCGCAAGGGCTATGGCGTGCAGGTGATCGGCAGCATCATCCTCGGACCGCTGTTGACCCTGATGGCCGGGAGCATGCCGTTACAGATCCTCTTCGGCCTGCTGTTCGTCGGCCTGCTGGGCAGTGCCAGCCTGCGTCGTTTGCACGATATGGGCCGAGGCATCCCGACGCTGATTCTGTTCGCGACGCTGCTGCCGTTCCTGCACTTCCTGCCGCTGGTGCTGCTGATCCTGCCGGGTGAACCGCTGCCCAATCGCTACGGCCTGCCATCGGTGAACGCCGCGCAAAACAACTTGCAGGCGGGCCTGCAGGCTGCGTTGCGGCGCTTGAACGGTTAGAACCGCAGTTGCTCCAGTGCCTCGCTGAGGCGCTGGCGCTGACGGCTGATCTGCTCGGGCTGCTGGCTGGCCAAGGCGCTGGAAAAGTCGTCCAGCCAGCTACCGATCCGTTCGCGATCATCCCCCAGGCTCTGCATCCAGGCCCGCTCCAGACGAGCCAGCAGGGTGCGGTTGGGCAACGCATCGCGTGGATGGATTTTCAGCCCCGCGAGCCGCGCATGGCTGGCCTGCCGCGCCTGCGGATCAAGCCCGGTGGGGCTGCGGTCAATGCTGTGACTATGCTGCCTGCCGGTGTCGAGCAGGGTCACGTCAACCTCCAGCAGGCCGTTGATGTCATAGCTGAAGCGCACATCCAGGCTCTGGATGCTGCCATTGGGCGTGAGCGCAATATCGAAGGCGTCGACAAAGATATTGTCACGAACCCAGGGCCGCTCCCCCTGGTACACCTCGATCCGGATCATCTTCTGCTCGGCATGGGTACTGCTGAAACGCTTGACCCTGGACGTCGGGATCACCGTGTTGCGCTCGATGATCGGCGCAAACACACCGCTGACCTCTTCGCTGCGAGCGGCGCTGATCCCCAGCGTATACGGACAGACATCCGTCAGGATCAGCTCTTCAATGGCCTCGTCGCGGGCCTTGCATGCCGCCTGGGTGGCGGCACCGAGCGCGACGATCGTGTCCGGGTCCAGGTGCCGGTATGGCAGGCGACCGAACAGGGTGGCGACCATTTGTTGCACGGCCGGCATACGCGTGGCGCCGCCCACCAGCACCAGACTGTCGAGGTCCTTGGGGCTCACCCGGGCGTCGCGCAACGCCTGCTCGATCGGCGCCCGGATACGCGCCAGCAACCCGGCCCAGATCTTCAGCGCGCGGGCTTCATCCAGCGACCACTGGCGGTTTTCACCGGCCACCTCACAGTTCAGGTGCTGCTCCCCCTCGCTCAGTTTGCACTTGAGCTGCTCGATGGCATCGGCAAGGCTGGCCAGGGTGTGCGGCACCACTGCCGACGCTTTGAGTTGCCAGTCCTGCAAACAGGCTTGCAGCAGCGCCGCGGTAAAGTCTTCACCGCCGAGGAAGTTGTCACCGGTCGAGGCATGCACCTCAATCAGCGGCAAGGCGTATTCCAGCACCGTGACATCAAACGTACCGCCGCCCAGATCGAAGATCAGCGTGCGCTCAAACTTCTTTTCGTGCAGGCCGTAGGCCATGGCCGCGGCCGTTGGCTCGTTGATCAAGCGTTGCACGCTCAAGCCGGCGAGCTCGGCGGCGAAGCTGGTGCGCTTGCGCTGCTCGTCGCTGAAATACGCTGGCACCGAAATAACCGCTTCGCTCACCGGGCAACCGAGAAAGGCTTCAGCATCAGCCTTCAAGGCGCCGAGCACCAACGCCGAGAGTTCCTCCGGGCTGAACGACTGGTCACCAAGCTCAAGCTTTTTGTCGCTGCCCATGAAGCGCTTGAAGGCGCCGACGGTGCGCTCAGGGTGAGTCGTCAGGCGTGCACGTGCTGGCGCGCCGACCAGAATACTGCCGTCGTCATCGAGACTGACGACCGAGGGGGTGAGGACATCGCCGAGGGCGTTGGGAATGAGTTGCGCCTGACCCTCGCGCCAGACAGCCACCAGGCTGTTGGTGGTGCCCAGGTCGATACCCAGCAAAGGCGCCGGGGAAGTGCGTGCATCCTGCATGATTGATCTCTTGCTCAGTAGGGGCTGGCACGGAGAAAGCAGCGACGTACCAGCATGCTGGTGAATTCTGGGCGAAATCCATAAACAAAAAAAGCGACCCTAAGGTCGCTTTCTTTGTTGCTTCCGGGTGTTCAGTGGGCCCTGGAAGCTAAATATGGCGCAGCGGACGGGACTCGAACCCGCGACCCCCGGCGTGACAGGCCGGTATTCTAACCGACTGAACTACCGCTGCGCGATACACTGAGAAGTGGTGGGTGATGACGGGATCGAACCGCCGACCCTCTGCTTGTAAGGCAGATGCTCTCCCGGCTGAGCTAATCACCCTTTCATCTCGGTGTGGCGCGCATTCTACGGAGCACCGAACACTCTGGCAAGCACTTTTTTAAAAAAAATTTTCAGGCGTTCCAAAGACTTAGCGGACTTGGCCTGAAGCGTCCGCTCGGAGAATAATGCCCTCCTTATGTGTTGAGGAGAGATTTACCCCATGTGGTTCAAAAACCTGCTGACCTACCGCCTGACCCAGGATGTCCCGTTCGATCCCGAAGCACTGGAAACCGCTCTGGCCAGCAAGCCGGCGCGCCCTTGCGCCAGCCAGGAGTTGACCACTTACGGTTTCGTCGCGCCGTTCGGCAAAGGCGAAGATGCTCCACTGGTTCACGTCAGCGGTGACTTCCTGCTGATCGCCGCCCGTAAAGAAGAACGCATCCTGCCCGGCAGCGTGGTGCGTGATGCGGTCAAAGAGAAGATCGACGAGATCGAAGCCGAACAGATGCGCAAGGTCTATAAAAAGGAGCGCGACCAGATCAAGGACGAGATCATCCAGGCCTTCCTGCCGCGCGCCTTTATCCGTCGCTCGATGATCTTCGCTGCCATCGCCCCCAAGCAGGGCCTGATCCTGGTCAACTCGGCCAGCGCCAAACGCGCCGAAGACCTGCTCTCGACCCTGCGTGAAGTGATGGGTTCGTTGCCGGTACGTCCGGTGACCGTGAAGATCGCCCCGAGCGCGACCATGACTGACTGGGTCAAAACCCAGCAGGCCGCCCCTGACTTCTATGTACTGGACGAATGCGAACTGCGTGACACCCACGAAGACGGCGGCATCGTGCGCTGCAAACGCCAGGACCTGACCAGCGACGAGATCCAGCTGCACTTGGGCACCGGCAAGGTGGTGACCCAGCTGTCCCTGGCCTGGCAGGACAAACTGTCGTTCGTGCTCGACGACAAGATGGTCATCAAGCGCCTGCGTTTTGAAGAACTGCTGCAGGACCAGGCTGAAGAAGACGGCGGCGACGAGGCTCTGGGCCAACTCGATGCCAGCTTTACCCTGATGATGCTGACCTTCGGCGAGTTCCTGCCGGCGCTGTTCGAAGCACTGGGCGGCGAAGAGATTCCGCAAGGGGTCTAACGCCACCATGTCCCCGGTGGGGTCGCCGCACCGCCGCTCCCACCGGGGACATATACCCCACCACAGCCTTGCTCCATATATCCAACATGGGCACTATATTGCCCACGGTGAGGACGGCCTCACGACGCACCGCGTGAACATTTCGGGGACGGCCCCATCAACTGCTAGAGATGTCGCATGTCCTGGATCATCCTGTTTTTTGCCGGCCTGTTCGAAGTGGGCTGGGCCGTCGGCCTCAAATACACAGACGGCTTCACCCGCCCCCTGCCCACTGTCCTGACCGTCGCGGCCATGGCTGTCAGCCTCGGCCTGCTGGGCCTGGCCATGAAAGAGCTGCCGCTGGGCACCGCTTACGCTATCTGGACCGGTGTCGGTGCCGTCGGCACGGTGATCGCCGGCATCATCCTGTTCGGCGAGTCCATGGCGCTGGTGCGCCTGGCCAGTGTCGCGCTGATCGTCACCGGCCTGATCGGCCTCAAGGTCAGCGCCAGCTGACCTCGCCCTGCACGGTCAGCGCAAGTCACCACGCAACTGACTGACCCGCTCACGCAACAACGCAGGCTCCGCCGCCTCAACCGGGATGGCGGAGCCGGCTACCAACGTTACCCGCGACCACAAGCGACGGAAAAACCCCTTGGCCGGGTCGCGACTGAAGAAACTCCCCCACAAGCCCTGCAACGCCAGGGGAATCACCGGCACCGGGGTCTGCTCGATGATCCGGATCAGCCCGCCCTTGAACTCATCGATCTCACCGTCAGTGGTCAACTTGCCCTCGGGAAAGATGCACACCAGCTCGCCCTGCGCCAGATAAGCGGCAATCTGCTTGAACGCCCGCTCGTAGGTCTCGAGGTCTTCGTTGCGCCCGGCAATGGGAATGGCGCCCGCAGTGCGAAAAACGAAATTAAGCACCGGCAACCGGTAGATCTTGTAGTACATGACAAAGCGAATCGGCCGGCGTACCGCTCCGCCAATCAGCAGCGCATCCACGAACGACACATGGTTGCACACCAGTAACGCCGCGCCCTCCTCCGGAATCTGCTGCAGGTCGCGGTGCTCGACCCGGTACATGGAGTGGCTGAGCAGCCAGATCATGAAGCGCATGGTGAACTCAGGCACAATCCTGAAGATGTAGGCGTTGACGCCAATGTTCAGCAGCGACACCACCAGGAACAGCTGCGGGATGCTCAACTCGGCCAGGCTCAACAGCACGATCGTGACAATCGCCGATACCACCATGAACAGCGCGTTGAGAATGTTGTTGGCGGCAATCACCCGTGAACGCTCTTGCTCAGGCGTACGCGACTGGATCAGCGCATACAGCGGCACGATATAAAAGCCGCCAAAAACGCCAAGGCCGACAATTGCCAGCAAAATCCACCAGGCCTCGGTCATGCCCAGCAATGCCAGCCAGTCATGCGGCGTCGCCGCTGCCGGAACATCCCCCGAGTGCCACCACCAGAGCAAACCGAACAGGGTCAGGCCGAACGAACCGAACGGCACCAGGCCGATTTCCACCTTGTGGCCGCTAAGGCGCTCACATAACAAGGAGCCCAGGGCGATACCCACCGAAAACAAGGTCAGCACCAGCGTGACAACGGTCTCGTCGCCGTGTAGCCAATCCTTGGCATAGGCCGGAATCTGCGTGAGATAAATAGCGCCGACGAACCAGAACCAGGAGCTGCCGACAATCGAACGCGACACTGCCGGCGTCTGCCCCAGGCCCAGGCGCAAGGTCGCCCAGGATTGGGTGAATATGTTCCAGTTCAGCTTCATCTGCGGCGACGCCGCACTCGCCCGGGGAATCCACTGACTGGACAGGTAACCCAGCGCAGCCACCAAGACCACCGCACAGGCCACCACCGGCGCATAGTGCGTGCTGGACATCATCACCCCGGCGCCAATGGTACCGGCCAGAATAGCCAGGAAGGTGCCCATCTCGACCAGACCGTTGCCGCCGACCAGCTCCTGCTCATCCAGCGCCTGAGGCAGGATCGAATACTTGACCGGGCCAAACAGCGCCGAATGGGTGCCCATGGCAAACAGTGCCAGCAGCATCAGCGCCAGCTGGTTGCTCAGAAAGCCGATGGCGCCGATGGCCATAATGCCGACTTCCGCCAGCTTGATCAGGCGGATCAGCGCATCCTTGGGGTACTTTTCGCCGAACTGGCCAGCCAGGGCCGAGAACAGGAAGAACGGCAAGATGAATAGCAAGGCGCAGAGGTTGATCCAGATCGAACGGTCACCGTCGATGGCCAGTTTGTAGAGTATGGCGAGGATCAACGACTGCTTGAACAGGTTGTCGTTGAACGCACCCAGCGACTGGGTAATGAAGAACGGCAGAAACCGTCGTTTGCCTAGAAGGCGGAACTGCGAGGCTTGACTCATCGTCCGTGTACCTGAGTGGGGCTTTGTCATTGGAGGCACGCAGAGCGGACAAAGCCACAATCACCCAGGTAAATGCAACCTACTTGTGTAACCCGGCAATGCAAGGCGAGACGAACAGCTCACCGCGCCAGGCCCCGCGCACGGTGAGGCTGGCGACCATCATCCACAGACCGGCCAGCGCCACCACCAGCACCAGGCCCATGTGCTGGAAGAAGGCCAATCCCAGCCAGTCACCGAGTTTGAGCGTCGCCAGGGAGTAGACCCCGAGCGGAAAGGTAAAGCCCCACCAGCCCAGGTTGAACGGCATGCCATGGCGCATGTAGCGCAGGGTAATCAGCACGGCGGTGAGCAGCCACCACAAGCCGGCGCCCCACAACACGATCCCGGCGACCAGGCCCAGACCGCGGGCAATTTCACCCAGGTCACCGAAGCCGTTGGCAGCGAAGATCACCGGTGCGTCGGCGCCGAGCAGCAACATACCCAGCGCGCCGGTGCCGATCGGGCCCAGCGCCAGCCAGCTGGAAGCGGCCATGTTAGCGTGGGGCAATTTGTGCAGGGCCATACGCAGCATGAGGATGGTCAGGATGCTGAACGCCACCGGCAGCGACACCGCCCACAACACATAGCTGGTAATCAGCACCAGAAATTGACTGTGGGCATCGACCAGATGCGGCGCCAGCTGGCCACCACTGGCGGCGGCGACTTCAGCGGCAACCACCGGTAACAGCCAGACTGCGGTCATCTGGTCGATGCTGTGCTCCTGGCGGGTGAACATCAGGTAAGGAATGGCCACACCGCACAACAGCGCCAGGCCGACATCGAACCACCAGAGTGCCTCAACCCAGGGCACGATGCCTTCACCCCAGCGATTGACGCCAAACAGCAAGCATCCGTTGAGAATGGTAGCCAGCCCCATGGGGATGGTGCCGAAGAACATCGACACCGTGGAGTGGGCAAAAATCTGTCGTGCTTCGTCGAAAAACATTATCCAGCGTGCGGCATAGAGCCCACTGAAGACGATGAACAGGGCAATGGTCAGCCACCACAAGGCTTCTGCCGGCCCATGCAGGCTGTCGATGCCGATCTGCATCAGGGCCAGGGCCAAGACCCCGGTACCCATGGTCGCGGCGAACCAGTTGGGGGTGAACTGACGGATGACTTCGCGCGGGTGAGCCAGGTGGCTCAACGGGCGCAAGGGTGAAGCAGTCTGTTGCAGGCAGGGCATGGTCGGAGTCTCCTGTAGTCCGGTGACGTGAGACCATCTTATGCTCACAAAGAATATCCATATAACGGGTATTTTCTCTATCTGTTATCGATTTTATATATATGGATCCATAGCTATCCGCCCGCTCCTGCCCAGGCGTATGCTTGGCCGCTGACGGCCCCAACGCAATAACAACAAGGACGTGCCATGCTCGATGCGGTAAGACGCTACAACCCACAAGTGCGCCTGCTACTTGCCACCACCTTTGTCTTGACCCTGGCCCGGGCGATCACCCTGCCCTACCTGGTGGTCTATCTCGCGGAAAACTTCGCCCTGGATATCAGTGGCATCGGCCTGATGATTGGCGGCGCTCTGATTGTCGCCTCGCTGTTGAGCCTGTACGGCGGCTACCTGATCGATACCCTGCGCAGCTACACAGTGATCATCGTCTCGACTCTGGTCTTTGCCATCGCCTTCGTTGCCGCCATCGCCAGCCGCGAATTGAGCCTGTTCTTCACCAGCCTGGTGGTCATCAATCTGGCGCTGGCGGTGGTCGACATTGCCGCCAAGGCCGGGTTCTGTGCGCTGTTAGCGCAGGAAGAACGCTCCGAGGTGTTCTCGATCAAGTACACCTTGAGCAACGTTGCCTACGCCGTAGGGCCCTTTGTCGGTGTGGCGCTGATCATGCTGGATAATCACTTGCCATTTCTGGTTTCGGCGGCGTTGGGTCTGGCCATGTGCCTGTGCTACCGGCGCTGGGGCGAGCGCTCGGCGCGGGCGCAACTGGACGGCAGCCCTCAGGCAGGTTTTCTCAGTGTCGGCGGGCAGCTGCTCAAGGATCGCCGGTTGATCTGCTTCACCCTCGGTGGCGCGCTCAGTGCCGTGGTCTTCGGCCAGTTCACCGCTTACCTGTCGCAATACCTGGTAGTGACCACCAATGCCAGCGAAGCTGCGCGGTATATCAGTTACCTGGTAGCCACTAACGCCATCACCGTCATTGCCTTGCAGTATGTGATCGGCCGACGCATCAGCAGCCGTCAGCTGATGCCCTGGCTGCTGGCCGGCATGGCGCTGTTCCTCGCCGGCCTGCTGGGCTTCTCCCAGGCCCAGTCGCTGCTGGTCTGGTGCCTGGCGATGCTGGTGTTTACCCTGGGCGAGATCATCGTCATCCCGGCCGAGTATATGTTCATCGACAGCATCGCCCCTGAGCATCTGCGCGGGGTGTATTACGGCGCGCAGAACCTGTCCAACCTTGGCGCAGCACTGGGGCCGGTGATCTGCGGATTTGCCCTGGCGCATCTGGTGCCGGTGGCCACCTTCTATCTATTGATTGGCTCGGTGCTACTGGCGGCGCTGTTCTATTACCTGGGAGCTAGGCGCTAACCTCTTTCGCGGGGCAAGCCCGCTCCACCGGATTTACCACCAACCCGGTGAGCGGGCTTGCCCCGCGATTGCCTGACAACCGCCACCCCTGACCTGCGACGCTCTGCCACTGCTACCATGGTCGGCGCTGACGAAGCGCCAGCGGCGTGCCAGACTGATTGATCGAGGTTCGCCGTTACACTGACGGCTGTTTTTGTTTCGGAGTAGTCATGTCGCTGTCCAGTGGGCTGATCGCCGCGGTCGCCCTGGCCTATATGGCCATCATGTTCGCTATCGCATTCTATGGCGACCGCCGCAAGACGCCGCTGCCACCGCGCCTGCGTGCCTGGGTGTACAGCCTGTCGCTGGCGGTGTACTGCACCAGTTGGACCTTCTTTGGCGCCGTCGGCCAGGCGGCCGAACAACTCTGGGCGTTCCTGCCGATCTACCTTGGCCCGGTGCTATTGCTGCTGTTCGCGCCCTGGGTGCTGCAGAAGATGGTGCTGATCAGCAAGCAGGAAAACATCACCTCGATTGCCGACTTCATTGCCGCCCGCTATGGCAAATCCCAGTCCCTGGCAGTGGTGGTGGCGCTGATTTGCCTGGTCGGCGTCCTGCCTTATATCGCCTTGCAGCTCAAAGGCATCGTGCTCGGCGTCAACCTGCTGATCGGCGCCAGTGCCGACGCCACCGGCAGCCGTGTGCAGGACACCGCCCTGGTGGTGTCGCTGGTGCTGGCACTGTTCTCCATCGTCTTCGGTACCCGCAGCCTGGATGTGACCGAACACCACCGTGGCATGGTCCTGGCCATTGCCTTCGAGTCACTGGTCAAACTGCTGGCATTTCTTGCCGTCGGTGCCTTCGTCACCTTCGGCCTGTTCAACGGCTTCGACGACTTGTTCAGCAAGGCACAACTGGCCCCGCGTCTGGAAGGCTTCTGGAACGAGACCATCAATTGGCCGTCGATGGTGGTGCAGACCGGGGTGGCGATGATGGCAATCATCTGCCTGCCACGGCAGTTTCATGTCACCGTGGTCGAGAACATCGAACCGCAGGACCTGCGCCTGGCGCGCTGGGTGTTCCCGACTTACCTGATTCTCGCTGCGCTGTTCGTGGTACCGATTGCCCTGGCCGGGCAGATGCTGCTACCTGGGGTGATGCCCGACTCCTATGTCATCAGCCTGCCCTTGGCTGAATCCCATCCGGCTCTGGCCCTGCTGGCCTTCATCGGCGGCGCCTCGGCGGCCACCGGTATGGTGATCGTCGAAGCCGTGGCGCTGTCGACCATGGTTTCCAACGACATGCTGCTGCCCTGGCTACTGCGGCGCAATAACGCCGAGCGACCGTTCGAAGTGTTCCGCCACTGGATGCTTTCGGTACGCCGGGTGACCATTGTCGTGATCATGCTGCTGGCCTACGTCAGCTACCGCTTGCTGGGCTCCACTGCCAGCCTGGCGACCATTGGCCAGATCGCCTTCGCCGCCGTGACTCAACTGACCCCAGCCATGCTCGGCGCGCTGTACTGGAAACAAGCCAACCGCCGTGGCGTGTTCGCCGGCCTCGCCGCCGGCGTGTTCCTGTGGTTTTACACCCTGGTGTTGCCGATTGCCGCGCATAGCGTGGGCTGGCCACTGGAGCTGTTCCCGGGCCTTGCCTGGCTACATGGCAATCCGCTGAACCTGCCGATCACACCGCTGACTCAAGGTGTGGTGTTGTCGCTGGCCGGCAACTTCACCTTGTTCGCCTGGGTGTCGATCCTTTCCCGTACACGGGTTTCCGAGCACTGGCAGGCCGGACGCTTCATCGGCCAACAGACCAGCGCCCGGCCCAACAGCCGCTCGTTGCTGGCGGTGCAGATCGACGACCTGCTCAAACTCGCGGCACGCTTTGTCGGTGAAGAACGCGCGCGGCAAAGCTTCATCCGCTTCGCCTACCGCCAGGGCAAGGGCTTCAACCCCAACCAGAACGCCGACGGTGACTGGATCGAGCACACCGAGCGCTTGCTGGCCGGGGTACTCGGCACCTCCTCGACCCGCGCGGTGGTCAAGGCGGCCATCGAAGGCCGTGACATGCAACTTGAGGACGTGGTGCGTATCGCCGACGAAGCCTCGGAAGTGCTGCAATTCAACCGCGCACTGCTGCAAGGCGCGATCGAGAACATCAGCCAGGGCATCAGCGTGGTCGACCAGAACCTGCTGCTGGTGGCCTGGAACCGCCGCTACCTGGAGCTGTTCAACTACCCGGACGGTCTGATCAGCGTCGGCCGACCGATTGCCGACATCATCCGCTACAACGCCGAACGCGGCCTGTGCGGCCCCGGCGAAGCCCAGGTGCATGTGGCCCGTCGCCTGCACTGGATGCGCCAGGGCCGCGCGCACACCTCCGAGCGACTGTTCCCCAACGGCCGGGTCATCGAGCTGATCGGTAACCCCATGCCCGGCGGCGGTTTTGTCATGAGTTTCACTGACATCACCCCGTTCCGCGAGGCCGAACAGGCGCTCAAGGATGCCAACGAGGGTCTTGAACAACGGGTCGCTGAGCGTACTCAGGAGCTGTCGCAACTGAATCAGGCACTGACCGAAGCGAAAAGCCACGCCGAAGCGGCGAACCAATCCAAGACCCGCTTCCTGGCGGCCGTCAGTCACGATCTGATGCAGCCGCTGAACGCCGCCCGGCTGTTCTCTGCCGCTCTCTCCCATCAGGGTGACGGGCTGTCGGCAGACGCCCAGCAACTGGTCCAGCACCTGGACAGCTCATTGCGCTCCGCCGAAGAACTGATCAGCGACCTGCTCGATATCTCGCGCCTGGAAAACGGTAAGATCACCCCCGATCCCAAGCCGTTTGCCCTCAACGAGCTGTTTGACACCCTGGGTGCTGAATTCAAGGTGCTGGCCCAGCAACAAGGCCTGGATTTCCGCCTGCGCGGCAGTCGCCTGCGCGTGCACAGCGACATGAAACTGCTGCGGCGGATCCTGCAGAACTTCCTGACCAACGCCTTCCGTTACGGCAAGAGCCCGATCCTTCTGGGGGTACGCCGCAACAACGGCAAGCTGTGGCTGGAAGTCTGGGATCGTGGCCCGGGCATTGCCGACGACAAGCTGCAGGTGATCTTCGAAGAATTCAAACGCCTGGACAGCCACCAGACCCGTGCCGAAAAAGGCCTGGGCCTGGGCCTGGCGATTGCCGACGGCCTGTGCCGGGTGCTGGGCCACACGCTGGAGGTACGCTCCTGGCCCGGCAAAGGCAGCGTGTTCCGCGTCAGCGTGCCACTGGCCACGACACCGACTGCGGCCATCGTCGCCCCGGCTGAGCAAGCCGGGCAGCCGCTGGCCGGAATGCAGGTGCTGTGCATCGACAACGAAGACAGCATTCTGATCGGCATGAACAGCCTGCTCAGCCGCTGGGGTTGCCAGGTCTGGACCGCGCGCAACCGCAACGAGTGCGACGCTCTGTTAAACGAGGGTATGCGTCCGCACCTGGCATTGGTCGACTATCACCTGGACGATGGCGAAACCGGCACCGAACTGATGGCCTGGCTACGCACGCGCCTGGGCGAGCCTGTGCCTGGCGTGGTGATCAGTGCCGATGGGCGCAGCGAGACGGTCGGCCAGGTGCATGCCGCCGGCCTCGACTACCTGGCCAAGCCGGTCAAGCCGGCGGCTTTGCGTGCCTTGCTCAATCGGCATCTGAGCCTGGTGCAGTAAGGGCACTGGCGGCCAGCGGGTCGCCTTCGCTCATGGCCCGTTCAAGCAGATCGGCTGGCAGGCTCTTGCTGGCACGGGCTCCGAGCAATTTGAGCTGTTCGCTGCGGCTGATCAGATTGCCGCGGCCTTCACAGAGCTTGTTGCGCGCGGCGCTGTAGGCTTTATCCACCTGTTGCAGGCGATTGCCCAGTTCGTCCAGGTCCTGGATGAACAACACGAACTTGTCATACAGCCAGCCCGCACGCTCGGCAATTTCCCGGGCATTCTGGCTCTGGCGCTCCTGCTTCCACAGGCTATCGATCACCCTCAGGGTCGCCAGCAAGGTGGTTGGGCTGACGATGACGATCTGCCGGTCGAAGGCTTCCTGGAACAGGTTCGGCTCGGCCTGCAGGGCGGCGGAAAACGCCGCTTCGATCGGTACGAAGAGCAGGACAAAATCCAGACTGTGCAGGCCTTCCAGGCGGTTGTAATCCTTGCCTGACAAGCCTTTGACGTGATTGCGCAGCGACAGCACGTGCTGCTTGAGCGCCGCCTGGGCGATCTCACTGTCGTCGGCAGCTACATACTGCTGATAGGCGGTCAGGCTGACCTTGGAGTCGACCACCACCTGCTTGTCACCCGGCAACATGATCAGCACATCCGGCTGGAAGCGCTCGCCGTCAGCACTTTTGAGGCTGACCTGGGTCTGGTACTCGCGGCCCTTTTCCAGCCCCGCGTGCTCCAGCACCCGCTCCAGAATCAGCTCACCCCAGTTACCCTGGGTCTTCTGGCCCTTCAGCGCCTGGGTCAGGTTGGTGGCCTCATCGCTCAGGCGCAGGTTGAGTTGCTGCAGGCGCTCCAGCTCCTTGGCCAGGGAAAAGCGCTCGCGGGCCTCCTGCTGGTAGCTGTCTTCAACACGCTTCTCAAACGCCTGGATGCGCTCCTTGAGCGGGTCGAGCAATTGCCCCAGATGTTGCTGGCTGGTCTGGGCGAAGCGTTGTTCACGCTCGTCAAAGATCTTGGTCGCCATTTCCGCGAACTGCGCGCGTAGCTCATCACGAGCGCCCTGAAGGTCGTCCAGACGCTGCTGATGGCTTTCCTGCTGTTCACGCAGCTCGGCGCTCAGCGCTGCGCCATGGGCATCCAGACGGCGCAATTCAGCCTCACGGGCACTGCGTTCGATCTGCCAGGCATGAGCAGCGTCGCGGGCGTTGTCACGATCGATCTGCAGCAACTCCAGCTCACGGGCCTGAGCCGCCAGCGTTGCCTGCTTGGCCGCATTAGCCTGGCTCAGGTCACTGATTTCGTCGCGACTGGCGTCGAGCTGGGCGAGCAAGCCTTCCTGGGCCATCTGCACACTGCTCAGACGCTCTTCGAGCAACGCCGCTTGCGCCTCACGGGCAGCCTGGCGCCGTTGCTGCGCAAACACCCAGCCCAGGCAAGGCACTGCGGCCACCATGATACCCAGCACAATGCTGGTCAGATCCAACGCCATTCCCACCCGAACACCCCCGCTCAAATCAACGGCTGAGCTTATCAGCCTTGCCGCTGTACTGCAGTCAAGCGTCTGGCAACTGCTTGAGCAAGCGCCGGGCTTCCTGAGAGCCTTGAGACGCTGCCAGCTCCAGCCAGAAACGCGCCTGTTCGGGCTCGTTGATCTGCGTCTGAGCGCACAAACGACCGTATTCGAGCTGCGCACGCCGGTCTCCGGCGCGCGCGGCCTGACGCAGCAGGTCGTGGCCAATGCGCCGGTCGCGGGCATTGCCGCAATCACGACAGAGCATCTGCCCCAGACGGCTTTGCGCGACCACCACGCCTTGACGCGCAGGTTGCTTGAGCAAGCGCCCGGCAAAATGCTTGACGTTGGGGTTGTCACCCAGGCGCGGGTTGTCGAGCAGCCACAAAGCGACCTTCAAGGTGAAGCGCTGGGGCTCTGGCAAGGGCGGTGGAGCGGAAGAAATTGCGGGGATTCTGGCGCGAAACTTCATAACCAACAGCGAAGGCAACTCGAGAGGCGCGCCACTCTACTCCATTTTTCTGGCAATGGCCCGAGCCCTTTCGATACTTTTTTCAAAATATTTCTGTGTTTATTTATTGACGCTGGCCGCAGCATTTTCTCCTGACAGAAGTCCACGCACTGATTGTCGGACACATCGGAAAAAGCTGGCACGCCCGTCCTAGAGCAAGCGCTCGGGACAATCCACAGAAGCTGTGGATAACTCGGTGGACAACCCCCTCCAGGACCCCGCAAACCCCCATGAAATGGGGCCTTGGCTCAAACTGTCGATTTTTTCACCAGCAAAAATAAGTGTTTTTTTTCATTGACTTAAGTTCTCGGTCAAGTCATTGGCGGGCCCATCAGGTGCTGTTGCAGCGCTGTAACATCGATTGCGCCACGTGTGTACAACCGCCCCAAAGAAAGGCAGATCGCTGCACGAATTTGGCACGTTCCCTGCGTCTGCCTGGTGAAAGCGGGCCTTCACAGAAGACAAAAAACACGAGATACTGATCGGCTCCTCTGATGAAAAGCCATCAAGCCTTGTCAAGACCCGGCCATTGCTGTAGTCTTGCGACCGTTAGTACCAAGCTGAAAGTCAATTCTGGCCAAAGCAGTCCTTACAGTGCCCTGCCCACCTTGGAACAGCGCCTGTTGAAACAAGGACCGGCCCACTTGATGGTTCCCAGGTAAATCACTTCTTACTCTGACCGAACCAACCTGCAGATTGATCAGGATCTTCACCCCGTGGCATAGAACCTCGACCCGGTGTGTTGCCTGCCCTCTGACGTACCTACCAGTCAGCCCCAGCGCCACATGATAAATGCGCCCAAAACTGGCTGCCCTGTTCCAGTCAGGTTCTTCGCCCAGACCAAATCCCGGCGTTACTGGAACGTTTTAAGTGTGCACGGATCGAAACCGTGTCTATTGCAGGAACATCTAATAACTATGACTCACTCTATCCATACTCAGGCTGCGATTCGCACCCTTTCCCAGGCATTTGCCCCATTGAACTGCTTGATTCTGGCGTCGCGCAAAGGCGGCTTCAGCTTCACCCTGGTCAACGAGCACGGCATTGCCCGTCACAGCGAGCGCCTGTACCCCGAGCAGTACAGCCAGTCCGAGCCGCTGCAAGCGGTCATCGAGCGCACCCGCCAGGCCCTAGTCGCCTGACCCCGCAGCGCTGCAACAGCTCAAGCCCCGCCCTCTGGCGGGGCTTTTTTATGCCTGTCGGCCTACCGAGGGGACTAGCTAGCAGGCCCCTGGCTAATCACCCCACGGCATATGATTTATAACCAAAAGCCGCAAATGTTTTAAAAACAGACCTTTACGCCGCGTATATGACACTACACTTCAACTCAAGCGGCAAACGCCGCTTCCGGCGGGCCTGACCGACTCTCCAGCTGCCAAGCTCCAGCGCCCGCCGGCCAAATTCAAGTTCGAGGGCATTATGGGTATCGCCGCCAGCGAGTTGAGCCAATTTGTCATCCGCCCGACCCTGATCTACCTGGACCGCCATTGCGCAAGCGCCGAAGCATTGTTGCTGGGTGTTGCCGCCAGCCAGTCCGCACTCGGCTCAGCCCTGCATGATCGCCGCGGGCACGGCCTCTACCGTATCGGCGAAATACGCCACCAAAGCATCTGGGACCAGTTTCTGGCCCGCGACCCGGAACTGGCCAGCCTGGTCCGCGGCCTGGCCAGCCAGCATGCCTTCCTCAGCGGCCCGCACCTGGAACTGACGGTCAACCTGCGCTACGCCACCGCTATCGCCTGGATGCTCATTGAGGAACAAGCTCCCCAACTCCCCGCTGCCGACGATCTACTTGGCCTGGCCCGCATCTGGCGCCAGACCTTCCAGCCCCAGGGACGCCTGCGCGACTTCACCTGCGCCTGGCAAACCTGCATCGCGCCCGTGACTCTTGAAGCCTGCTGACAGTCACTGAACTCCAAGTTCGGAAAAATCCCACAAATATGGTCGGATTGTCCTACAAAACCGCTCTATCTCCTGCGATATAGCCTGTAGCGCTGCGGGCGAAATGTTGGTAGTTTTCGCCCCGGAGATCCCAAGGAATTCTAATAATGAAAAAAGTTATGCTCAAAACCTCTCTCGGCCTCGCCGTCACACTCGCCTCGACTCAATTGTTCGCCAGCGGCTTTGCCCTCAACGAACAGAGCATCAGCGGCATGGGCACAGGTTTCGCGGGGCGTTCTTCTTCTGCCGATGACGCCAGCACCGTATTCGGCAACCCTGCCGGTATGTCGCGCCTGAAGCGCGAACAAGTCACCGTGGGTGGCGCAGCCATTATTGCCAAGTCTGATATCAGCGGCAGTGGCACTTTTGGTGGCAGCAACGACGGCGACATGGTGCCAACCGTCGGCGTACCGTTGGGCTACTACGTCAAGCCAATCGATGATCACTGGGCTTTCGGTATCGGTATGTATGTACCGTTCGGCCTGGTCACCGACTATGAAGACGGCTTTGCCGGCCGTTACTTCGGCAGCAAAAGCGAAGTGCAGATCGTCACCCTGCAGCCAACCATCAGCTATGCCTTCAACGACAAGGTTTCGATTGGTTTCGGCCCGACCATCAACCGCATCGATGGCACCCTGGAATCTGCTGCGTTGAACCGCGGCTCGCCGGGCAGCAATGACGGCAAAGTGAAGATTTCCGGTGACGACACTGCCATCGGTTACAACATCGGCGTTCTGGTGCAGGCAACCGACAGCACTCGCGTCGGTCTGACCTATCACTCGATGGTCGATTACAAGCTCGAAGGTGACACCAAAATTTCCGGTGCTGGCTTCGGTCCGTTCAACGGCAGCAAGTTCGACGCTACGCTGAAACTCAAGACCCCGGAATCGGTCGACTTCTCGGTCACTCACGAGCTGGACGCCAACTGGACCTTGTATGCCGGTAGCACCTGGACACGCTGGAGCCGCCTGGAAGCCATCACCGTCAACAACGAGGGTGTCCCAGCCCCATTGAATCCATCGCTCGGCCAGATCAGCGAAGAGCAGAACTGGCATGACACCTGGGCTCACGCCATCGGTGCGGCCTACAAGCTGAACAAGCAATGGACCCTGCGCACCGGTTTTTCGGTTGACCAGTCGCCAACCAACAACCACGACCGTTCGCCGCGCATCCCGACCGGCGATCGCAAGGTGTTGAGCCTGGGCGCCGGCTACAGCCCGACCGACGACATGACCATCGACCTGGCCTACTCCTACCTCTGGGAAGAAGACACCAAGATCAACCAGAGCAGCCCGACCAAGGGTTCGTACAACGCCAAGTACGAGAACAGCGCTCATGGTCTGGGGGCGTCGCTCACCTACCGCTTCTGATTCAGAAGCTAGCGACAACATAAAAAACCGCCAATATTGGCGGTTTTTTTCATGGCTGCGAAGCGATGGCCTTCTCGATAGCGGCCGTGAACTCGGGATCATCCGGCTTGGTCAGGCTGGAGAAACTGGCGACCACCTTGCCTTGGCGATCGACTACATACTTGTAGAAGTTCCACTTCGGTGCACTGCTTTGCTCGGCCAAGCCCTTGAACAAGGCAATAACATCGTCACCACGCACCGGCTGCGGCTTGGTCATGGTGAACGTGACACCATAGTTGGCATAGCAGACCTTGGCGGTTTTCTCGATGTCGGCGTCCTCCTGCTTGAAGTCGTTGGACGGCACACCGAGCATCTCCAGACCCTGTCCGTGATAAGTCTTGTAGACGCTTTCAAGCCCCTCAAACTGCGGGGCGAAGCCGCAGTAGCTGGCGGTGTTGACTACCACCAGCGGCTTGCCGGCAAAACGCTCGCATAAATCGATCTGCTCCTTGCCACGCAATTCCGGGAGAGTGCCCTGTTTCTCAAGCAGCGCCGGACAGTCAGCCGCCTGCGCCGACGCCGCCGCCATCAGGGTGAACAGTGGAACCAACATCCAGCGTGTGCGCATCGTCGTCTCTCCATTGAGCCAGCATTTATTGCTCAGAATACGCCTAGCACACGCCCATGCCCAACTGCATCAACGCCAGGCCACCTTCATGCCAGCCCCACCAGGCCAGGGCCAGCAGCAGTAGCCCGGCCAAGGCCAGGAGCCCGCGCTGGGCAAAACGGTTCATGCCGCTTGCGCCTGCAGGCGCGCCACAGGACGTTCGCGCACCGGCCAGTTAAGCGCCGCCGCCAACAGGCTGAGCAGGATCGAGATTTGCCAGACCAGGTCGTAATTGCCGGTCTGGTCGTACACCACGCCACCCAGCCAGCCACCGAGGAACGCCCCCAACTGGTGGAACAGGAAGACGATACCGCCGAGCATCGACAGGTTGCGCACACCGAACAAGGTCGCGACGGTGCCATTGGTCAACGGCACCGTCGACAGCCACAGCAGGCCCATGGCGATGCCGAACAGATAGGCACTGAACTGGGTAACCGGCGCCCACAGGAACAGCACGATGACCACCGCGCGCAACAAATACAGCGCCGTCAGCAAGCGTGGCTTGGACATCCGCCCACCCAGCCAGCCGGCGGTGTAGGTACCGACGATATTGAACAAGCCCACCAGCGCCAGCACCGTGGTGCCAATGGTTGCCGGCAAGTGCTGGTCGACCAGATAGGCGGGTAGATGCACGCCGATGAACACCACCTGGAAACCACAGACGAAAAAGCCCAGCGCCAGCAACCAGAAGCCGGAATGCGAGCAGGCCTCACGCAGTGCCTGACCCAGGCTCTGCTCGACACCCTGGCTGGGCAATGGCCGATCTTTCAACAAGCCCACCAACGGCACGATGAACGCCACCAGCAAGCCCAGCACCAGCAACGCTGCCGACCAGCCCAGCCAGCCAATCAGGCCAAGAGTACCCGGGAGCATGGCGAACTGACCGAAGGAACCGGCGGCACTGGCAATCCCCATGGCCATGCTGCGTTTTTCTGCCGGCACGGCACGACCGACCACGCCAAGGATCACCGAGAACGAGGTGCCGGAAAGGCCAATACCGATCAGCAGACCAGCACTCAAGGACAGGGTCACCGCTGAATCCGACATCCCCATCAACACCAGGCCTACGGCATAGAGGATGCCGCCGACCATCACCACTTTTGCTGCCCCGAGACGGTCGGCCAAGGCCCCGGCGAAGGGCTGCGCCAGGCCCCAGATCAGGTTCTGCAAGGCAATGGCGAAGGCGAATACTTCACGCCCCCAGCCGAACTCTGCGCTCATCGGCGCCAGGAACAGGCCGAAGCCATGCCGCACACCCAGCGAGAGCGCCAGGATCAACGCCGCCCCCAGGAGAATCCAACCACTGGTTCGCCATACCGATGTCATTATTGTTCTCTCCAGACTGCCGCAAGGTCAAACGGGTATATACCCGCTTTTAAGTCGAAAAAAGGCTCATGCCAGTATTTCCAGCAGACGCACCAGTTCATCACGCTGCCCTTCACCCAGGGTATCGATCAGGCTCGCCTGGGCCTTTTCCCAGGCAGGTTCGGCCACTCGCAAGCGCTCATGACCCTGCTCGGTCAGCAGCACCAGACGATTGCGCAGATCGCGACCTTCAGTCAGCGCCACCAGCCCTTCCGCTTCCAGCACCCGCAGGTTTCGCCCCAGCGTACTGCGATCCAGGCCCATGGCCTCGGCCAGGGTCGAAATACTCGGCTGATCGAGACGACGCAAATGCCGTAGCAGGGAAAACTGCGCGACGTTAATCCCGAAGCCTTCAAGGGCCTCGTCATAGTGCCGGCTGACCCCACGGGCAGCGCGACGCAGATGGGTGCAGATGCATTCACTGGTCAACATGGGTACGTGTATATACCCGCACATTTATCGGCGCAAGCATTTCCTCATCAAACTACGGCTGCAGGCGTTTTCGAATTGGCTCGAATTCGGCTGTGGCCTGGCGTTTCAGCGGGTCGGGGCGTCCCTGCTCTATCGCCTGCCAATAAGCCCAGGGCACCTTGGCGCTGCCCAGCTCATAGTCCATGCCATCCCAGCTGTCTTCCCGAAAGCTGTAAAACGCCCAGTGCAGCTTGGCTTGGTCCAATGTACCCAGAACATCCTCCAGGTATTGTCGGCACCCTGCCAAGCGGCGCATGCAACCAAATTCACCGGCCACCAGGCGGCTGGCAGGCACTTGCCGGGCCTGCGCCCACTGCAACGGGCTTTGCAGATAAACCTCAACCCTGGCGCGGTCCCACGTTTGTTGCTGCCCGGCAAATTTCACAGGTCCGGGATAGGCATAAGGTTTTGCCCGGTTCATGTTTGGTGCGCTAGTGGCCTGATAGGGTTCATACATATGGAAGCTGTACAGCACGCGCGCATCCGCCAATGCCACAGGCCAATAGACAAAGGCATCGGCACCGGCATACCAACCGGCATCGACCATCACTGGCGTCAGCGGGTCCACTTCACGGATAGCGGCGATGACCTGCGAATAGAAATCAGGCAAATCACGGGCGCCGCCCTGTTGTTGCTGATACCAGGCCCGCATCTCGGCGGCGCTTGCATGCTCGGCAAGCCCGCCCATCTTCTCCGGCGCCGGCTCGTTGATCAGGTTGTAGGCGGCAATTGCCGGATGGTCCTTGAGCGCTGCGGCCAGATCACGCCAGAACGCGGCTGATTGCGTCCACCAGGCCTTGCCCTGCCAGAGGCGGTCGTCGAATCGATCATGATTGTTCTGCGCCCAGCGCATGCCCGGTAATGACAACGGCGCGATGACCACCTTGAGCCCGGCGGCATGGGCAGCATCGAGCGTCTTGCGCAATTGTGCCAGGTCCTCGGCGGCCAGCCCTTGGTAGCCGTCGGCATCACCCAGCAGGAAGTCACGCCCGGCAGGCTGCCACTTGTCATAAGACAGCCGGACCCAGCTAGCACCGTAGTCTTTGAGCGCCTGGAAGTATGCCTGATCAGGCGGCAGTCGATTGAAACTGTTGCCACCGTGACGTGGCGCATCCCAGAAATTGATCAGGTCCGCAGCCTGGGCGCTGCCGAATACACAACACAGGGCCAGCAGCCCGCCTTGCAATACTTCTCGCATTTGCCACCTCCCGACCAGAAAGGGGGCAGCATACGCCTGTGACAGCCTAGGGAAATGGCGGCCGTGATTGCCAGAAACTACAGCGTCAGACTGAGTAGAACCGCCAACTCCAGCAGTTCCAGTAGCGCACCGGCGGTGTCACCAGTGGTCCCAGCCAATCGACGAATCATCAACCGACGAAAAAAGAAAAAAACTACACCCGCGACAGCCAAAACATACAAACCTTGCAGACCTGCCAGACACAGACACAGGATACAACTGGCAAGCAGCACCCATCCCCCGCTACGGCGTGGCGCGTGATCGGCCAAGGCCTGGCCCAATCCCCCGGCGCGCACATAGGGCGTGGACAGAAACAGCCCGAGCAATGCTGCCCGGCCGAGCAACGGTGCCAGTATCAACAACAGGCCCTGCCCCCGCTCCACCAGCACCAGCACGGCGCAGAACTTGAGCAGTAACACCAGCACCAGCGTCACCACGGCAATCGGCCCGCTGCGCGGGTCTTTCATGATCTCCAGGGTGCGCTCACGGTCACCGAAGCCGCCCAGCCAGGCATCGGCACTGTCAGCCAGGCCATCCAGGTGCAGACCACCACTGAGCAGGACCCAGGCACAGAGCAACAAGGCGGCGTGCAGCAGCAACGGGCTGCCGTCGAGCACGGCGCTCAGGCCCCAGAGCAGCACGCCAAACAGCAGCCCCACCAGCGGATAGAACAGCAGCGACCGGCCCAATTGCTCAGGTGTCGGCATCCCCGGCAAACGCACCGGAAGGCTGCTGAGAAACTGCAAGGCAATCCAGAACGCCAGCATCTCAGTGCATTTCCCGCAGACTGCCGTCGGCCTGCACTTCAAGGCGGCACAAGGCGCCATGACCGACTTCGACCTGCAGTAACTGTTCACGGGGCAAGCCCCTGGCCCGAGCCAGCAACAAACGCATGACGCCACCATGGGTGACCAGCAACAGGTTCTTGCCAGCATGTTCCTGGTGCAACGCGGCAATGGCTGCCAGCACCCGCCGAGAGAAGTCGGTCAGCGGTTCTCCACCTGGAGGGGTGAACGCATAAGGATCTGCCCAGAACCGCCCCAACTGCTGCTCATGGGTGAGCATCAGATCAGCGGCGCTGCGCCCTTCCCACTCACCAAAATGCAACTCCTGCAACCTGGGCGCCAACTGCACCGGCAGGCGCATTTGCTCACCCAGCACGTGGGCAAAACGGGCACAGCGCTGCAAGGGTGAGCTGACCAGAACCTGCCAGGGCCCGGCTGCGTCCACAGCAGCCTGCATCTGCGCCCAGCCCTTGGCGGTCAGCACATCATCGAGACTACCGCGCAGGCCACCGCCCAGCTCGGTTTCACCATGGCGCAGCAAGTCGATAATCATGCTGGACGGTCCGCCACCGCGGCTTCGGCGAACGTCGCCATCTGCCCGTGCAGGTCGCAGGCCAGACGCAATACGGGGACCGCCAACGCCGCACCACTACCCTCGCCCAGACGCAAACCGAGCTCCAGCACCGGTTCTGCATCCAGTTCGGCCAGCACCCGACGGTGCCCGGGCTCAGCGCCGCAGTGACCAAACAACAGCCAGTCACGGCAGCCCGGGTTGATCCGCACCGCGACCAGCGCGGCGACGGTACAGATAAAGCCATCGATCAATACCGCGACCCCGGCCTGGGCGCAGCCCAGATAGGCCCCGACCAAAGCGGCGATTTCAAAGCCACCAAAGCAGAACAACTGCTGCAACGGATCATCCGCCAGGTCCTTGTGCAGTGCCAAGGCGCGCTCGATCACCTCGGCCTTGTGGCGAACGCCAGCGGCATCCAGGCCAGTACCGGGACCGCTGAGCTCGATCGCCGGGCAACCGAGCAAGGCACACGCCAAGGCACTGGCAGCGGTGGTATTGCCGATGCCCATCTCGCCGCCAATGAACAGCTGGGCGCCGCTGGCCGCCGCGCGCAAGGCACTCTCACGACCACCTTGCAGCGCTTGCATACCCTGCTCCCGGGTCATTGCCGGGGCCGTGGCAAAATTCGCCGTGCCTGGCCCCACCCGCAGGTGACGCACACCCGGCAGGCTCAAGTGCGGGTCGATGGTGCCCAGGTCCACCACCTCCAGCTGGGCATTGAGCTGACGCGCCAGCACACTGATCGCCGCACCACCGCCAACAAAGTTCTGCAGCATCTGTCCGGTCACCGCCTGGGGATAGGCGGAAATACCTTCGGCGACCACCCCGTGATCGCCGGCGAAGATTGCAATGCTCACCTGGTCCAGGCGTGGCTTGAGTTGCCCCTGCAAACCGGCAAGTTGTACAGCGATCAGTTCCAGCCGCCCCAGAGAGCCGGCCGGCTTGGTCAATTGCTGCTGACGCGCCAGGGCCTGGTCGCAGGCAGCCTGGTCAACGGCGCGGCAGGCATCAAGCCACCAGTTGTGACTCATGGTGCAGTTCCTTTCAGGGTAAGAGGCAGGCCAGCGACGGTCAGCACCACCCGCTGGCAACGTTCGGCAATCGCCTGGTGCAACCAGCCGGCTTCATCGACATAGCGACGGGTCAACTCGCCCAGCGGCACAACGCCAAGACCGGTCTCGTTGCTGACCAGAATGATTTCGCCCGGCAACTCGGCCAGACAATCAAGCAGCGCCGTGCGCTCGGCCAGCAGACGTTCCGGGTTGTCCAGCATCAGCAGGTTGGTCAGCCACAGGGTCAGGCAATCCACCAACAGGCAGCGCTCGGCGCTGGCGTTGGCGCGCAGCACCTGGGCCAGCGCTAGCGGCTCTTCAATCAGCGCCCAACTGGAGGGCCGGCGCTCACGGTGCAGTTGCACCCGGGCATTCATTTCGCCATCCAGCGGTTCACTGGTGGCGATGTAGGTGACTGACAAGCCGCTACGCTCGGCCAGTTGTTCAGCCAGGCGGCTCTTGCCGGAACGGGCGCCACCAAGGATCAGGTTGAGCATGTCAGTTCAGTCCGCACAGTTGGCGTAGGCAAGTGGTATCCAGGTGCTGCTCGACCAGGTCAGCCAGACGCTCGATGTCGCGCTCACGCAGCGCTTGGTAATCGACCTGCTCGACCTCATGCAAACCGGCCCAGCGCAACAATGCCGCGCACGCTTGCGGGCTTTCGAACAGGCCGTGCAGGTAGGTCGCGAGGATCTGTCCGTCGGCACTGATGGCGCCATCGCTGCGACCGTCTGCCAGCTGCACGGCAGGCCGCTCCAGCGCCACGCCCTGGGTCACCCCGGCATGGATCTCATAACCGCTGATCGGCGCCTGCTCCAGCTGCAAGGTACCCGCGACGTTACGCAACTGCTTGTGCGCTTGCAGCACGGTGACGAAATCGAGCAAGCCCAGGCCATCGCTACTGCCGGCCACGCCTTCCAGCCCAAGTGGGTCTTCCACTCGTTGGCCAAGCATCTGCAGGCCGCCACAGATGCCCAGCACCTTGCCGCCGTAACGCAGATGCCGGGTGATGGCCTGATCCCAGCCTCGGGCGCGCAGTTGCGCCAGATCGCCGCGCACGCTCTTGGAGCCCGGCAGGATGATCAGGTCAGCTGGCGGAATCGGATCGCCAGGGCCAATGAACTGCAGGTCGACTTGCGGGTGCAGGCGCAGCGGGTCGAAATCGGTGTGGTTGCTGATGCGCGGCAGCACCGGCACGATCACTTTGAGTGCGCGCGCCGCCTTGTCACCCTGGCGCTGGTCGATACCGTCCTCGGCTTCCAGGTGCAGGTCCATCACATACGGCAGCACGCCCAGCACCGGTTTGCCGGTGCGCGCCTCAAGCCAGTCCAGGCCCGGTTGCAACAATGCGATGTCACCCCGGAAGCGATTGATGACAAACCCTTTGACCCGCGCCTGCTCGCTGGCCGACAGCAGTTCCAGGGTGCCGACCAGATGGGCGAACACCCCACCACGGTTAATATCGGCAATCAGAATCACCGGGCAATCCACCGCTTCGGCAAAGCCCATGTTGGCGATATCGCCGGCACGCAGGTTGATCTCCGCTGGTGAGCCGGCCCCTTCGACCACCACCACCGGGTACTGGGCACTCAAGCGCTGGTGAGACTCCAGCACCGCCTGCATGGCAATGACCTTGTAGTCGTGGTACGCCACCGCGTTCATGCTGGTGACCGCGCGACCGTGAACAATGACTTGAGCGCCGGTGTCGCTATTGGGTTTGAGCAAAACCGGGTTCATGTCGGTGTGCGGCGCCAGTCCCGCGGCCTGGGCCTGAACCGCCTGGGCCCGGCCGATCTCGCCGCCGTCGGCGGTCACGGCACTGTTGAGCGCCATGTTCTGCGGCTTGAACGGCACCACCGCCACGCCCTGGCGCAGCAACCAGCGACACAGTGCGGTCACCAGGGTGCTCTTGCCGGCATCGGAGGTGGTGCCCTGCACCATCAGGGTATTCATGGCTGCTCCTTGCGGTAGTCGTTGAACGCCTGGTGCAGGCGCTGAAAGTCCTGCTCCGTGGCCGGCAAGCCGAAGCGCAGACTGGCAGGCTGGTGGAACAGACGCAACAAAATGCCCCGTCGGGCCATGAACTCATGCAGCAGCACCGCTTGATCGGTGACCAGGTACTGGAACAGATCGCAGCCACCTGCTGGGGCAAAGCCTGCGCTGCTCAGCAAGTCTGCCAGACGTTGGCTAGCTGCCGCGCAGCGAGATATCTGCTGCTGATGCGCTGCGCTGTCGAGCAGGCAGGCCTGGCCGAGAATCCGCGTTGGCCCGCTGACGGTCCAGGGTCCCAGTAGTTCGGCCAGGCGTTGCAGCAAAGCCGGCTCAGCCAGCACAAAGCCCAGACGCACACCGGCCAGGCCAAAGAACTTGCCGAACGAGCGCAACACGATCAGCCCCGGACGTTGCGCCTGGGCGCCGATGCTGTGCTGCGGGGAGTTGTCGATGAAGGCTTCATCGACCAGCAACCAGCCACCGCGCGAGGCCAGACGGGCGTGCCAGGCCAGCAACTGCTCAGCCGTAAGCAGGCAGCCAGTCGGATTGTTCGGGTTGACCACCACCAGCACATCCAGGCTGTCGAGCCGCTCGTCCACCTGCTCGCCCTGCAGCTCAAGCACCTGATGCCCGGCGCGACGCCAGCCCTCGGCGTGCTCGGCATAACAAGGCGACAACACGCCAACCGTGCCGCGCGCACGCAGGTGCGGCAAAGCCTGGATCGCAGCCTGGGAACCGGCCACCGGCAGCACCTGCTCGACCTGATAGTACTCGGCCGCAGCCTGTTCCAGACCATCGTCGGTTTCCGGCAAACGCGCCCAGGCTCGCAGCGGAATTTCCGGAATGGCGTAAGGCCAGGGGGCAATACCGCTGGACAGGTCCAGCCAGTGCTCCCGGGCAATACCGTAGTGCTGCACTGCGCGCTGCAGGCGCCCACCGTGCTCAAGCATAGAATTCAGCCCCCAGACACAACAGCAGCAGCCACAACCACACGCCCTGGCAGACCAGGCGCCAGCCACGCTCAATCGACTCAGCATCAGCCACCGGGCCTTCGCCCAGTTGCGCGCGCTCGTGCAATTCACCGTGATACACCGCAGGGCCACCCAGCTCCACAGCCAGGGCACCGGCGCCTGCGGCCATCACCGGACCGGCATTGGGGCTGTCCCACAGCGGCGCCTGACGTCGCCAGCACTTCAGCGCCAGTCGGGTCTTGCCCAGCAGCGCATAGGTCAGCGCCACCAACCGCGCCGGGATGTAGTTGAGCACATCATCGATACGTGCGGCGGCCCAGCCGAAACGCTCGAAGCGTTCATTGCGATAGCCCCACATGGCATCCAGGGTATTGCTCAGGCGATAGAGGACCACACCCGGCGCGCCCGCCACGACAAACCAGAACAGTGCGGCGAACACCGCATCGCTGCCATTCTCCAGCACCGATTCGGTGGCTGCGCGCGCCACCGCTGTTTCGTCCAGTTCGCGGGTTTCGCGGCTGACCAGAAAGCCGACGCGACGGCGCGCCTCATCCAGGTCATCACGGCGCAAGGCATCGGCCACCGGGGTCACATGTTCGCCCAAGCTGCGCAGGCCCAAGGCGCAATACAAGGCCAGGACCTCGACCAACCAGCCGATGTAAGGCAACCAGGACAGCAAGGTGGCTAACAGGGTCAGGGGAATCACCGCCAGAAACCAGGCCGTCACACCATGGCTGCGCCAGCCACGGCCAGCGGCGTTGAAACGCTGCTCCAGGCGCCCGGCCAAGCGGCCAAAGGCGACCAGTGGATGGCGACGCTGGGGCTCACCCAACAGCGCATCCAGCGCCACCCCGGCAACGGTCAGTAACGCCACGCTCATCAAGACTCTCCCCACTGGTTTTCGAACAGCATGTCACTCAAGGGTCGCGCCGTGGTCCAGCCTTCGAGGACCAGCATCGGCGCCGGATAGAACGCCTGGACCGGGCCCAGGCAGAGAATCGCCAGCGGCTTGGCACCGGCCGGCATCCCCAGCAACTGCGCCAGCGCCAGGGGCTCGAACAATGATACCCACCCCATTCCCAGGCCTTCGGCACGTGCGGCCAGCCAGAGGTTCTGGATCGCGCATGACAATGAGGCGAGGTCCATCTCCGGCAAGGTGCGACGGCCAAAAATGTGCTTGTCGCGGTCATCCATCAACGCCGCCACCAAGACTTCAGCGCAATCGCTGATGCCTTCAACCTTGAGCTTCATGAAGTCGTCGGAGCGCTCACCCAGTGCCTCAGCGGTACGCACGCGTTCAGCTTCCACCAAGCTCTGGATGCGCTGGCGCAGGTCGCGGTCAGTGATGCGGATAAAACGCCACGGCTGCATCAGGCCGACGCTGGGCGCCTGGTGCGCCGCTTCGAGCAGACGTGCTAGCAGCTGCGGCGCTACCTCGCCCTTGATGAAGTGACGCATGTCGCGGCGCTCGCCGATGACTCGGTAAACCGCGGCGCGCTCGGCGTCCGTGAAAGCCTGGTCGCTCATGGTGCCAACAGCGCCGCCGCCGCGTGCGGGTTGGAGGCAAAGTAGAAATGCACATAGGACGCCGTCAGCCGCCCACAACGATAGACCGCTTCGGCGCCACGGCCACCATTGGGGCTGTGCCCGCGGGCAATCGGCTCAAGCGAGGTGGTGGTCAGCGAATGGTGATAGGTATGGCCGTGCAAGGTGCCTTCCGGCAGTTCCACTGCCTGCAGGGCCAGGGCTGCCAGGCGCTTTTGCATCACTGCTTCGCCTTCCAGCAAACCCAGCAACTCGGCACGCTCACCCGCGACATCGGTCAGGGCCTCAAGCAGATAGAGCATGCCGCCGCATTCGGCGAGCAGAGGCTTGCCGGCCTGGTGATGGCTGCGGATCGCGGTGAGCATCTCGGTGTTGGCAGCCAACGCCAGGTGGTGCAGTTCCGGGTAGCCGCCCGGCAGGTAGAGACTGTCCGCCTGTGGCAGCGCTCGCTCATGCAGCGGCGAAAAGAATCTCAGCTCGGCGCCCATGGCCTGCAGCAGGTCAAGGTTGGCGCCGTAGGTGAAGGCGAAGGCTTCATCCCGAGCCACAGCGATGGTCACGCCGTCGAGCAAGGGCTCGATGACTTGCGGAGTCGGCGCTGCGAACGCCACTGCAGGCGGCAAGGACGACTCACAACTGGCCCCGAGGGCTGCGGCTGCAGCGTCCAGGCGAACATCCAGATCATTGAGTTCACTAGCCTGGACCAACCCCAGGTGGCGGCTCGGCAATTCAATCCCGGTCTCCCGCGACAGGCCGCCGTACCAGCGCAGCCCTTCGGTTAGACTGCCTTCAAGCAACTGGGCGTGGCGCAGGGTACCGACACGGTTGGCCAGCACCCCGGCAAACGGCAAGTCGGGCTGATAACGCGCCAGGCCCAGGGCCAGGGCGCCGAAAGTCTGGGCCATGGCGGTGCCGTCGATCACCGCCAGCACCGGCACATTGAAATGGCGGGCAAGGTCGGCGCTCGACGGTGTACCGTCGAACAGGCCCATGACCCCTTCGATCAGGATAAGATCGGCGTCCCCTGCCGCTTCCCAGAGCAATCGCCGACTTTCCTGCTCGCCGACCATCCACAGGTCCAGCTGGTACACCGGTGCACCGCTGGCCCGTTCGAGAATCATCGGGTCCAGGAAGTCCGGGCCGCACTTGAACACCCGCACCTTACGCCCGAGATTGCGGTGCAGCCGTGCCAGGGCGGCGGTCACCGTAGTCTTGCCCTGGCCCGAGGCCGGGGCGGCAATCAGTACCGCCGGGCAGTGGCGCGTGTCACTCATAGCTCAACGCCCTTCTGGGCGCGGATACCGGCCTGGAAAGCGTGCTTGATCATGCCCATCTCGGTGACGGTGTCGGCCAGTTCGATCATTTCATCCTTGGCGCCACGACCGGTGACGATCACGTGCTGCATCGGCGGACGCGCCTGCAGGTCGCTGAGCACCTGTTCCAGGTCAAGGTAACCATGTTTGAGGGCGATATTCAGCTCGTCGAGCACCACGAAGGTGATCGCCGGGTCCTGCAGCAACTGGCGCGAAACCGCCCAGGCCGCTTCGGCTGCGGCGATGTCACGCTGGCGGTCCTGGGTTTCCCAGGTGAAGCCCTCGCCCATCACGTGATAGTGCACCTGCTCGGGGAAACGCCGGAAGAACAGCTCTTCGCCCGTGCTGTTGCGGCCCTTGATGAACTGCACCACGCCGCATTGCATACCATGGCCCATGGCTCGGGCGAGCATGCCGAAGGCCGAGCTGCTCTTGCCCTTGCCGTTACCACTGAGTACCAGCAGCAGGCCGCATTCGTTAGGGGCGTTGGCAATACGCTCGTCGATCACCGCCTTCTTGCGCTGCATACGGGCCAGGTGGCGTTCGTCACGCTCGGTGGATTCAGTCATCGAAGTCTCCGCAAACCACTGTCAGCCACTCTGCAACGCGCCTGGCAGCACAGAGCTGCACAGGGTTCGCGGCAAAGAGATGGCAACAGATCAATGGATAAGGCAGACGGAAAAACGCGCAGGGCTGCGGCACAGGCCGAAGAAACCGCGCATCACCCTCCGTGATGCCGTTGGCTGTTGCAGGCCGGTCTCCGGGCTTGTGAGCGGGGCCATGAACACCCAGGGTCGCGCGCCTTCCCGGGTGCGATCACCCAGTGGCCATGCGCGGCCTTGACTCACCTACCGTTGCGGGGGCAGCGCCGGACTCGCACGCCGTTGCGTGCCCACCGGCTTCCCTGTTTCACCCTGCCAGGCCACAGCCCACAGAGCACCTGAAACAAGTCGCGAAGGTTAGAGGGTTGCACCCGGAGCGTCAATGAAAGGCGCAGCACTGGCCTGGATCAATGGCGTCTTTGTCATCTTGTGTAACCCTGACATCAGTGATATCAAATAGCCATAATTTGGCTGTCTCGATTACAACGATAAAGGAGAGAGCGGCATGCAAGGCCTGATCATCAATAACCCGCGCCTGGAATTCCTGCGCCCGGCACTGGAGCGCTGGGTCGACTGTATCGACCGCCTCAACCAGACCCTGGGCGACAGCGAAGCCGCGTACTGGCATGGCGCCCAAGCCAACCTGAGCCTGCTCTCGGCCGCCGCCTGGCAAGCGGAACTGGTGACCCTGCAACATCACCAGAGCCAGAAGCAGCGCGACGAAGGTGAGCGTGAAGGCCGCTGCGACCTGTACATCGCCAATCGTGAAGAAGCCGCGTACCTGCAAGCCAGCCAGCGCTGGCCACACATCGCCCGCCTGGACCTGAACAACGCCCTGCAGGAAACCGTGCTTGCTGCCCGCCAGGTTGCCGCCCCCAGCCAGCTAAAAGTCGCCGCGCTGTTCGCCAGCCCCTGGAAAGCCGGGCAACATGCCAGCCCGGAAGAACTCCAGGACCTGGTTGACGACCTGCAAAAGCATACCGTCTGTGCGATTGCCTGGTATTTCCCCTATGCCTACCGCAAGCTGCACAACGAGGCCGGTCAGTATCATCCTGGGGTCGCACTGCTGCTCAAGCAGGCATGATCAATCGCCGGGCAAGCCTGCGAGAGCGGGCTTGCCCCGCGATCAGACCGGTAACCTCAACGCTTACGACAGAGCGTCAAACCATCCCCTATGGGCAACATCGACAGGTCCACCCGCGGATCATCCTTGAGCCCCAGGTTCAGCGCCTGTATCGCCCGCGTATCCACACTGTCAGGCTGCTCCTGCAACACCCGACCGCTCCACAGGGTGTTGTCGAACAGCACCAGCCCACCCGGGCGGAGCAAGCGCAGGGCCTCTTCCAGATAACGGGGGTAGTTGGCCTTGTCGGCATCGATGAAGATCAAGTCGTAACACGCTGATGGCAAAGTCGCCAGCGTCTGCAAAGCGGGCGCCAGGCGCAGCTCGATACGCTCCGCTATCCCGGCCTCCTGCCAGTAACGCCAGGCGATGGCGTTGTAGCTACCCGGCAGATCGCAGCACAACAACTGCCCCTGCTCCATGGCCTGGGCCATGCACAGTGCGCTGTATCCGGTGAAAGTACCGACCTCGATCACCCGCTGCGCGCCGATCAAGCGCACCAGCAGCGCGAGCAACTGCCCTTGTTCCGGCGCCACCTGCCAACGCGCCTCGGGCAGGGCCTGGGTTTCGCAGCGCAAACGAGCCAGCAACGGCGTCTCGCGAAGAGAAACCGCTTGCAGGTAGTGGTAGAGGGCATCGTCGAGGTAGAGCGTTTGCGCAGTCATCGCCTACCTCGCAAGGTCAGGGGTTACGCGCCAGATGGGTCGGTACCAGGACCCGCTTGGCATTGAGGTAGGTTTTGTTCCAATAGCTGTTGGACAGGTAGTCCAGACGCACGGTTCCACCCGCAGACGGGGCGTGCACGAAGCGGCCCTCACCAACATAGATACCGGCGTGGCTGACCTGCGAGCCGCCATTGGTGGCAAAGAACACCAGATCCCCGGATTGCAAGGCCCCACGGTCGATACTGGGGGCGCGCACGCCGATCATTTCACGGGTGGTGCGCGGCAGGGCAATACCGGCGGCATCGCGATAGACGTAACCGATCAAGCCACTGCAATCAAAACCCGCGTCCGGCGTGTTGCCGCCCCAACGATACGGTGTACCGACCAGGCCCAAAGCACGGAACAACACATCTTCGGCGACTGGCGAAAAATACACTTGCGGCGCCATGACAACTGGCTCGACCACCTTGGCTGGGGTCGGGGCATGGCTGGAGCAGGCACCAAGCAGTGCCAGCAGGGAAAGTAGAGCGAAACGCGCCTTCATCGCCATGGTCAGAACATCCTGTCTGAAGCCGTCCGGCGGTGGGCCGGAAAATAGTTGAGAATTTAGATTAGACGCTTTCTGTAAACACGCACGGCGACGCGCTTTTCAGCTACGTCGCCGTGATACCGCAAGGCCGATGATCAGTTGCGCGAGAGGGTGGTCGCGGTCGGAGCCATGGCCAATGCGCGCTTGGCTTCGATAAAGGTCTTGCTCCAGTAGCGATCACCGAGCTTGTCGATGCGTACGCCACCGCTGCGGCGGCTGCTGGAGTGAATGAACTGATCGTCGCCCAGGTAGATCCCGGCGTGACTGACACGGCCGCGACCATTGGTGCTGAAGAACAGCAGGTCACCCGGCTTGAGGTTGTTACGGGCAACCAGCGGGGCTTTTACGTTGATCATTTCGCGGGTGGAGCGCGGCAGGTTGAGGCCGGCCTCTTCGCGGAACAGGTAACCAATGAAACCGCTGCAGTCAAAGCCGGTGTTCTCCGAGGTACCGCCGAAACGGTAACGGGTACCGATCAGCGCCATACCGCGTTCGAGAATGTTGTCGGCCAGGGCTGGCAACTGGTACGGCTTGCTGCTGGCGAAATCCCGAAGTTCTTCTTCGCTGGTCAGCTCTTCCTCGAACACCGATGAGGCGGAGGACTTGCTCGAAACCTGAGCGGAAAGCGGTTGTTGAGCCTGCTGCTGCGAAACAGGGCTATGCGCCGCGCAGCCAAAAAGCAGGGTCACAAGTGCGAGGGGCACGAGGGGTGCGAAGCGATTCAGCATGGGCACGACCGTGTCTTGGATTTAAAGAAGCCGAGACTATGCCTTCTATCGCATCGATTTGCAAATTCAATCGAAAAAAATGTGACTTTTACGTGCCGAGGCTCTAGCCCCTGCCTTACCAGCCTAAAGTTTCTTTCAAAAACGGGATGGTAAGCTTGCGCTGAGCCTGCAACGAAGCTTGATCGAGGCGCTCGAGGAGGTCGAACAAGGCACTCATGCTACGCGTGCCACGGGTCAGGATGAAGTGCCCGACCTCGTCGGACAGTTGCAGGCCGCGACGCGAGGCACGCAGTTGCAAGGCGCGCAGCTTGTCTTCGTCAGACAGGGCACGCATCTGGAAGATCAGCGCCAGGGTCAGGCGCGACTTGAGGTCTGCCAGCTTGATCGGCAGTTCCCGCGGCGAACTGGATGCTGCCAGCAACAAGCGTCGACCGCTGTCACGCAGGCGGTTGAACAGGTGGAACATGGCCTCTTCCCACTCCGGCTTGCCGGCAATTACATGCAAGTCGTCGAGGCAGACCAGTTCGTACTGCTCCAGGTTGTCCAGGAGTTCGACACCGCGGTCGAGCAGTTGCGCCAGCGGCAGGTAAACGGCGGGTTCACCCAATTGCTCGAATCGCAGGCAGGCGGCTTGCAGCAGGTGGGTACGCCCAACGCCCTGCTTGCCCCAGAGATAGATCAGGCTTTCGGTCCAGCCGGCGTCGGCTTCGCAGAGTCGCTCGACGTAGCCCAATGCGGCGGCGTTGGCACCCGGGTAGTAGTTGATGAAGGTGGCGTCATCACGCAGACGCACACCCAAGGGCAACTGGATCGGTTTCATGCTGGCTGGGCAGTCCCGAAGAACCACAAGGGGCCTTTTGTGAAAAGTGTGCAAAGTCTATACCCGTGGCGTCAGTCGCACAATCAGTGCGGACCACAAGTAAAATCAAAGGCTTGCATCAACGCCTGGCAAGCGGTGCAAGCCTTTGGCCATCAAGCTAGAGATCCGGGTCGATCTCACCGCCATAAATACCCGACTCTTTATACAGGTCATGGACGTGACGCAGCAGCACCATGATCACCGCCGCCACCGGCAGGGCCAGCAGAACGCCGGTGAATCCGAACAGCTCACCGCCGGCGAGAATGGCGAAAATCACCGCCACCGGGTGCAGACCAATGCGGTCGCCTACCAGCAGTGGCGTCAGGACCATGCCCTCCAGTGCCTGGCCGACCATGAACACTGCGGCGATCGCAAGCAACGGATAAGGATCACCACCAAACTGGAACAACCCGGCAATCATCGCTGCGCCGATACCAATAATGAAGCCCATGTACGGCACGATGGCCGCCAGACCTGCCAGCAAACCAATCAACAAGCCGAGCTCAAGGCCGACCAGCATCAGGCCAGAGGCATAGATCACCCCCAGCGACAGCATCACCAGCAACTGGCCACGGACAAAAGCGCCGAGCACTTCATGGCACTCGCCGGCCAGCGCCAGCACCCGCTCCTCGCGCTGGCGCGGCAGCAGGTTGCGGATCTTGGCCATCATCAGGTCCCAGTCGCGCAGCAGGTAGAAGCTCACTACCGGGATCAGTACCAGGTTGGCCAACCAGCCCAGCAGGGCCAGCCCTGAAGCGGTGGCCTGGGACAGGATGACCCCGACAATGTCGGTGGTCTGGCCCATATGACTGCTGATGGCAGCCTTGATCTTGTCGAACTTCCAGAAGCCATCGGCCAGGCCAAGGCGTGTCTGTACCAAGGACAAGGCGTCATGCTGCAACCAGTCAAGCATCTGCGGCGCCAGTTCGTAGAGGCGCACCAGCTGCTTGGCCAACATCGGTACCAGCACCAGGAGCAGCAGGGTCAGCAACAGGGTAAACAAGGTGAACACCAGCACCACGCCCCAGGTGCGGGACAACCCGGCACGCTCCAGACGATCAACCAGCGGGTCGGCCAGGTAGGCCAGCAGGATGCCCACCAGAAACGGCGACAGAATCGGCTGCAGCCAGTACAGCAAAGCGGCGCACAGCAAGGTTACGCCGAGCCATACCCAGCGACGCATATCAATCATGAACGGCTCCAGGCCAGAGGTCAGAGATTACCAACGAAAACGCAGACCATTGAACGGTTTTGCAGCAACGGCCTGAGTCGCACCCGGGTTGGCCGGATCAATTGCCGGTTGCGGTACCGGTGTTTCGGCTGGCAGCTCCTGCAGCTTGGCCAGGCCCAGTTGGGCACGTAGCTGATCGCTGTTGCCAGTGACCTGATAGATAAGGGTATCGCCTTCAACCTGTTTCAGGCGCGCGCCATAGGGCTCCAGCACCCGGCCCAGCTCGGCATAACGTGCCAGGTTCATGCCCTGGACCTGCACCTGCATTTCACTGCTGGCACCGGGGCGAGTCACGAAGCGCGGCGCCAGGCGGTTGCTGACTGCCAGCATCACGGCGTCGGCCAGCGCTGCCTGGTCGCCAGCTTCAACCTTGCCCTGCTCGCGCTGCTCACCCAACCACAGGCGCCAGGTGCCCTGCCACTTGCCATCGGCTTCGCTGGCATGCACCGCCAGCAGGGCGTCGGCGCCATAACGTTCGGAAGCCTCGCGCAGCGGCGCAGGGTCTGCGCCCTCAAGATTTTTCGTGGTGGCCACCAACTGCTCATTGAGGTCGGCCAGCGGCAGGCGCAATGGCAGGCCACGGTGCCGGGCGGCACGGCGCAATGGCGCGGCACTGTTCTGGCCGTCGCCGACCAGGTTTGAGCCTTCGGTACTGTCATTCAACCACCAGCCGAGGATCGAAGGCCGGTTGTTGCCCCACAGCGCCAGCCCCGCCTGAAGCAAGGTGCGCTCTGTGCTGCCCGGATCGAAGTCGATCAGCACGGTTTCCGGTGGTCCGGCCTCGAAGCCGAACTGACTGATGATCTGTTGCGGGTCCTTGCGCAGTCCGGCCAGGGCCGGGCTCTGCGCCGCCTTGGGGTCGCCGGTCAGGCGCTGCACGAGGGTTTCAAGGGCTTTGCCGGTGGCCTGGGTGCGGGCTTCGGCGCCCTGGCCGTTGACCGGTTCGCGAACCTGATAGAGGCCGGAAAGGGTTTCGGCCTGAGCCGACAGCCCCAGCAAGGCAAGACAGCCAACGGCCAGGTAATTACGCAAACGCATGGAGGATTCCTGTCCTGGTAATAAAGAGGCGATGCTTATAGATAGATGTCGGTATGACCGCAGCACCCGGCAAAACATTCAGCCAGCGCGGTCAATTTCATATCAAAGCCTTTGCTATACCTTATACAGCCTGCGCTCTGGCAACCAGTGAGACACGGTTAAAGGCTATTTTTTTAGCCGATCTGGGCTCTACCCGTCGGCCTGAGGATGGCCGCTACCGGGCAACCCTGATAAAATCGCGCGCCTTCGCAGACCGGTGACGGTCAGGCAGCCGGATTACCCTCCGCTTTGCCTGGCAGGTCACGGTCGATTCCCCTGAATCCCTCCCCCCTAAAGGCCTGGATCATGAGCAAGCAACCCTCCCTGAGCTACAAGGACGCCGGTGTAGACATCGACGCCGGCGAAGCATTGGTCGAACGCATCAAAGGCGTTGCCAAGCGCACGGCGCGCCCGGAAGTCATGGGCGGCCTGGGCGGTTTTGGCGCCCTCTGTGAAATCCCGGCCGGCTACAAACAACCGGTTCTGGTCTCCGGCACCGACGGCGTCGGCACCAAGCTGCGCCTGGCGCTGAACCTGAACAAGCATGACAGCATCGGCCAGGACCTGGTCGCCATGTGCGTCAACGACCTGGTGGTGTGCGGCGCCGAGCCGCTGTTCTTCCTCGACTACTACGCCACCGGCAAGCTCAACGTTGACGTTGCCGCCACCGTAGTTACCGGTATCGGTGCTGGCTGCGAACTGGCTGGCTGCTCCCTGGTCGGCGGTGAAACCGCTGAAATGCCTGGCATGTATGAAGGTGAAGACTACGACCTGGCCGGCTTCTGCGTTGGCGTCGTGGAAAAAGCCGAGATCATTGACGGCTCCAAGGTTGCCACTGGCGACGCGCTGATCGCCCTGCCGTCTTCCGGTCCGCACTCCAACGGCTACTCGCTGATCCGCAAGATCATCGAAGTGTCCGGTGCCGACATCGAAAGCACCCAGCTCGACGGCAAGCCGCTGACCGAACTGCTGATGGCGCCGACCCGCATCTACGTCAAACCGCTACTCAAGCTGATCAAGGACACCGGCGCGGTCAAGGCCATGGCCCACATCACCGGTGGCGGCCTGCTCGACAACATCCCGCGCGTCCTGCCAAAAGGCGCCCAGGCGGTGGTTGATGTCGCCAGCTGGAACCGTCCGGCAGTCTTCGACTGGCTGCAACAGCAAGGCAACGTTGACGAACACGAAATGCACCGCGTGCTGAACTGCGGCGTCGGCATGGTCATCTGCGTGGCCCAGGACCAGGTCGAGATCGCCCTGAACAACCTGCGTGACTCCGGCGAGCAACCATGGGTCATCGGCCAGATCGGCGTTGCCGCCGAAGGCGCTGCCCAGGTCGAGCTGAAGAACGTCAAGGCGCACTGATGCCAAGCACGTCTTGTGATGTCGTGGTGCTGCTGTCCGGCACCGGCAGTAATCTGCAAGCCTTGATCGACAGCGTCCGCACCGGCGATAGCCCGGTGCGGATCCGCGCGGTCATCTCCAACCGCGCCGATGCCTATGGCCTGCAGCGCGCCCGTGATGCCGGCATCGACACCGCTGTGCTCGACCACAAAGCCTTCGAAGGCCGCGAGGCGTTCGACGCGGCACTGGTCGAGCTGATCGATGGATACCAGCCACAGCTGGTGGTACTGGCCGGTTTCATGCGCATCCTCAGTGCCGGCTTCGTCCGTCACTATCAAGGTCGCCTGCTCAACATCCACCCGTCGCTGCTGCCCAAATACAAGGGCCTGCATACCCATCAACGCGCTCTCGAAGCGGGTGACAAGGAGCATGGCTGCAGCGTGCACTTCGTGACCGAGGAACTCGACGGCGGACCACTGGTCGTACAGGCTGTAATACCGGTAGAGTTGGATGACACGCCAGAGGTTCTGGCGCAACGGGTTCACAGCCAGGAACACCGGATTTACCCGCTGGCGGTGCGCTGGTTCGCCGAAGGTCGTTTGCGCCTCGGTGAGCACGGTGCTCTACTGGATGGCCAGCCCCTGGCGGCCAGCGGCCACTTGATTCGACCCTAGGAGATACTATGCGTCGCGCCCTGCTCTTCGCTCTTGCCGTGCTCGCACTGCCGCTTCAGGCAGCGGATCTGAAACCTTTCTCGGCAAGCTACACCGCCGACTGGAAGCAGCTGCCCATGAGCGGCACCGCCGAGCGCAGCCTGGAAAAGAATGCCAACGGCACCTGGAGCCTGAACTTCAAGGCATCGATGATGATCGCCAGCCTGACCGAGCAAAGCACCCTGCGCCTGGACAAGGACACCCTGCTGCCACAGACCTACCACTTCGAACGTGGCGGCCTGGGCAAGGCCAAGAAAGTCGACCTGGACTTCGACTGGAGCAGCAAGAAGATCACCGGCAGTGACCGTGGCGACCCGGTCAACCTGCCCCTCAACCGTGGCGTGCTGGACAAATCCACCTATCAACTGGCCTTGCAGCACGATGTCGCGGCCGGCAAGAAGAGCGTGAGCTACCAGGTGGTTGATGGCGACGAGATCGATACCTATGACTTCCGCGTCCTGGGCACCGAAAAAGTCACCACCAAGACCGGCCAGGTCGATGCCATCAAGGTCGAGCGTGTACGCGACCCGAGCCAGAGCAAGCGCATCACCGAGCTGTGGTTCGCCAAGGACTGGGATTACCTGCTGGTACAACTGCGCCAGGTCGAGACTGACGGCAAGGAGTACGTGATCGTACTGCAGGGTGGTTCGGTCGACGGCAAGGCGGTCAAGGGCAACTGATTGCCTGACTGCTGGTTACACCCGAAACCCCGCCAAGTGCGTAATGCTGTTCACTTAGGTGGGAGCGAGCTTGCCTCGCGATGCGATTTGCCTGACAAAACGCAATCGCGGGGCAAGCCCGCTCCCACCGGGCTTGTCCCGCGTCCCTTAAGTGAACAGCATTACGCCGAAGCGGGGTTTGTCGTTATTACCACATCAAATCGTCAGGGATCACGTAGGCGGCGTACGGATCATCGGCATCCGGCGCTTCAACCTGGGTATTGAGCAAGACGATGCGCTTGGGATCGCGCTCCTGGATCTTCAGCGCCGCTTCACGCGGGATCACTTCATAACCGCCGCCATGGGCGACGATCGCCAGCGAACCGCTACTCAGCTTGCTGCGCATCAGGGCGTTGACCGACAGGCGCTTGACCTTCTTGTCGTCGACGAAGTTGTAGTAGTCCTCAGTGGTCAGCTTGGGCAGGCGCGAGACCTCGATCAATTGCTTGACCTGGGCGGCACGAGCCTTCTGCTCGGCTTTCTCCTGCTGCTGGCGGTTGAGCTCCTGGTCGCGCTTGGCTTTTTCCGCCATGGCTTCCTTGGCCAGCCGCTGCTGACTATCGTCGACTTCGACCTGACCTTTGTGTTCCAGGCGCTTTTGTTTCTTCTGTTCTTTACTGACCTGCTTGACCTGCTTCTGGTTGACCAGACCGGCTTTGAGCAATTGGTCGCGAAGGGAAAGGCTCATTGTTCACTCACTTATGTGCTTCAGCTCAGCCGCAGCTGGGCAGGTTCTTTTCCTGACGTTTGGCTTCGCCCCACAGCGCATCCATGTCTTCCAGGGTGCAATCTTCAATCGGACGCCCACTCTCGCGCAATGCCTGCTCGATAAAACGGAAACGTCGTTCAAACTTCTGGTTGGCGCCGCGCAAGGCGTTTTCCGGGTCGACCTTCAGATGCCGGGCCAGGTTGACTGCGGCAAACAGCAGATCGCCCACTTCCTCAGCCAGCGCAGCACTGTCATTGTCGGCCATGGCCTGGAGCACTTCGTCGAGCTCCTCGCGCACCTTGTCCAGTACCGGCAAGGCATCCGGCCAATCGAATCCGACCTTGGCCGTGCGCTTTTGCAGCTTGGCGGCCCGCGACAAGGCGGGCAAGGCAGCTGGCACGTCATCGAGCAACGACAGCTGTTCGGGCACGCCCTTCTCAGCCCGCTCCTGGGCTTTGATTTCTTCCCAGCGCTGCTTGACCTGGGCCTCGTCGAGCTTTGGCGTATCCAGCGGTGCGTACAGCTCCCCGGTGGGGAACACGTGCGGGTGGCGGCGGATCAGCTTGCGGGTAATGCTGTCGACCACCCCGGCAAACTCGAAACGGCCTTCTTCGCGAGCCAGCTGGCTGTAATAGACGACCTGAAACAACAAGTCGCCCAATTCGCCTTGCAAGTGCTCAAAGTCGCTGCGCTCGATGGCGTCAGCCACTTCGTAGGCCTCTTCGAGGGTGTAGGGGATGATCGTCGCGTAGGTCTGCTTGAGGTCCCACGGGCAGCCGTACTGCGGGTCGCGCAGGCGGGCCATGAGGTGGAGCAGGTCGTCCAGGGTATACATCTCAGGTCTCTGCAATGGCTATCTCAAGGGGTACGGTTACGCCGCGTCTCGATGATGTTCGGCAGCTGCGAAATCCGCCCGAGCAGGCGCCCAAGGGCGTCCAGGCCAGGAATCTCGATAGTCAGCGACATCAGCGCGGTGTTGTCTTCCTTGTTCGAGCGGGTGTTGACCGCCAGCACGTTGATCCGTTCGTTGAGCAGCACCTGGGAGACGTCACGCAGCAAGCCCGGACGGTCGTAGGCACGAATGATGATATCCACCGGATAGGTCTGTACCGGCACCGGCCCCCAGCTGACCTGGATGATCCGCTCCGGCTCGCGCCCGGCCAGCTGCAGCACCGAGGCGCAATCCTGACGGTGAATGGTCACCCCACGCCCCACGGTGATGTAGCCGACAATCGCATCGCCCGGCAACGGCTGGCAGCAGCCGGCCATTTGCGTAAGCAGGTTGCCGACGCCCTGGATCTGGATATCGCCACGCTTGCCCGGCTTGTAACCGGTCGCTTTGCGCGGTACCAGCTCGACGTGTTCGCTGCGCTCAGGCTCGACCAGTTGTTGTGCAGCGTTGACCAGATGCGCCAGACGCAAGTCGCCCGCCCCCAGGGAGGCGAACATGTCCTCGGCGGCCCTGAGATTGGCTTTTTCAGCCAGCCGTTCAAAGTCCACCTGGGGCAGCCCCAGCCGGTTGAGCTCGCGCTCCAGCAGGGTCTTGCCAGCCGCGACGTTCTGATCGCGTGCCTGCAGCTTGAACCAGTGAACAATCTTGGCCCGCGCCCGCGAAGTGGTGACATAGCCCAGGTTCGAGTTCAGCCAGTCACGACTCGGGTTACCGTGCTTGCTGGTGATGATCTCGACCTGTTCACCGGTCTGCAGGCTGTAGTTGAGCGGCACGATCCGCCCGTTGATCTTCGCACCGCGGCAGTTGTGACCGATTTCGGTATGCACGCGGTAGGCGAAATCCAGCGGTGTGGCGCCTTTGGGCAGGTCAATGGCATGGCCGTCGGGGGTGAAGACATACACCCGGTCGGGCTCGATATCGACACGCAGCTGTTCGGCCAGGCCACCGATATCACCCAGCTCTTCGTGCCATTCCAGCACCTGGCGCAACCAGGAGATCTTCTCCTCGTAATGGTTGGAGCTGGACTTGACGTCGGTGCCCTTGTAGCGCCAGTGCGCGCAGACGCCGAGTTCGGCCTCCTCATGCATGGCGTGGGTGCGGATCTGCACCTCAAGGACCTTGCCTTCAGGGCCGATCACCGCCGTGTGCAAGGAGCGATAGCCGTTTTCCTTGGGGTTGGCGATGTAGTCGTCGAATTCTTTCGGGATGTGCCGCCACAAAGTGTGGACGATCCCCAGCGCGGTATAGCAATCGCGCATCTCCGGAACCAGCACGCGCACCGCGCGCACGTCATAGATCTGGCTGAATTCCAGGCCTTTGCGCTGCATTTTGCGCCAGATCGAATAGATGTGCTTGGCCCGGCCGCTGATGTCGGCCTTGACCCCGGTGGCCAGCAGCTCGTTCTGCAGCTGGTTCATCACATCGCTGATAAAGCGTTCACGGTCCAGACGCCGCTCATGCAGCAGCTTGGCGATCTGCTTGTATTGGTCCGGCTCCAGGTAGCGGAAGGACAGGTCTTCCAGCTCCCATTTGATATGGCCGATACCCAGGCGATGTGCCAGCGGGGCGTAGATATCAAAGACCTCGCGGGCAACGCGGTTGCGTTTCTCGTCGTCGGCACCTTTGACCGCGCGGATTGCGCAGGTGCGCTCGGCCAGCTTGATCAGCGCCACACGCACGTCATCAACCATGGCCACGAGCATTTTGCGCAGGTTCTCGACCTGTGCCTGAGATCCTAGCACCAGCGACTGACGAGGGCTGAGACTGGCGCTGATGGCGGCCATGCGCAGCACACCGTCGATCAGCTTGGAGACCACCGGGCCAAAGCGCTGACCGACTTCGGCCAGGGTCACCTTGCCTTCACGTACGGCACGGTAGATCACCGCTGCGACCAGCGAATCCTGGTCGAGCTTGAGGTCGGCGAGGATTTCGGCGATTTCCAGACCGGCCTGGAAACTCGAGGTCCCGTCGGCCCAGGAATGCTTGGCCGGGTTGCCCTTTTTCTCGATCTCCTGGGCGAACTCGCAAGCCTCTTTAAGGGCTTCACGGTCCAGCGCCAGGTCGACGCTCACCACATGATCCAGCCATGCTTCGAGATTGATACTGCCGTCGGTGTTGACCGGCTGGTGCACTCTCACCTGTACCATCTTTGATTACCTTTCCCTACAGCGCATTCGCGATGCGCTTGATATCTCTGGTGCTGCCCCTGCCGGACCCAAGGTGCAGCGCCCAACGCGCCAGCCCCGCTAGCCCGCTTCGAATAACGCCATGGCTTCGACATGCGCCGTCTGAGGAAACATGTCGAGAATCCCGGCACATTTTAACCGGTAACCCTGCCTGACCAGCTCCAGCGTGTCACGGGCCAGGGTTGCCGGGTTGCACGATACATACACCAGACGTTTTGCCCCAAGGTCTGCGATTTTTCGCACCACCTCGTAGGCACCGTCCCGCGGTGGATCCAAGAGTACCGCAGAAAAGCCTCCAGCGGCCCAGCCGGAGGCAGTCAAAGGCTGCGATAAATCGGCCTGAAAAAACTGCGCGTTATGCAAATTGTTGCTTCGTGCATTGGCCGCTGCCCGCTCGACCATTGCCTGTACACCTTCCACCGCCACCACTTCACGCGCCTGACGGGCCAGCGGCAGGGCGAAATTGCCCAGACCGCAGAACAGGTCAAGCACGCGTTCATCGGCTTGTGGCGCCAGCCAGGCCAGCGCCTGTTCGATCATCGCCGTGTTGACCTCGGCGTTGACCTGGACGAAATCCCCGGGCCGGTAGGCCAGCTCCAGATTCCACGGTGTCAGGGTAAAACCGAGGCTCTGACCAGTGTCGACTGGATAAGGTTCACCCTCGCCTTGCAACCATAGCTGCACACCGGCCTCCTTGCAGAACGACTGCATGCGAGCGAGGTCGCCTTCCGCCAACGGCGCGGTATGACGTAACAACAAAGCCAGTGCCGTGCCGCTGAACAGCTCGACATGGCCTACCACCTGCGGTTTGCTCAAGCTCTGCAGGAGCATCGGCAGGTGCCGCATGATCGACTGCAAGGGTTGTACCAGTACCGGGCAATCATCGATGGCGACGATGTCCTGACTGGCTTCGGCGCGGAAACCGACGTCGAGCTTCTTCGCTTTGTTATCCCAGCGCACCGCCACCCGCGCCCGGCGCCGGTAAGCAAATTCAGGTCCGCTCAAAGGGGCTGCCCAGTGCTCGGGCGCCACACCGGCAACCCGCTGCAGTTGCTCGGCCAGCAAGCGCTGTTTGAGGGCCAGTTGATCGGTATGGGGCAGGTGTTGCAGGTTGCAACCGCCGCAGCGTTCGAAATGCTTGCAAGGTGCCTGACGACGCTCCGGGCTGGCGCTGAAAACCCGCTCCAGACGCGCTTCAACGACCTTGCCGTGTGCATTGAGCACCCGCGCCTCGACCTCTTCCTCGGCCAGCGCGCCACTGACAAACCAGGTACGCCCTTCAATAAAGGCAATACCGCGGCCATCCCCCGCCAAACGCTCGATACGCAGACGCTGCTTTTTGCCGGTGGGAATCTGCGGCGCACGGCTGCCGCCGGCCGGCTGGAAGCGCAGGCCGCTGTTGCGTTTACTTTTGGACATCAGTTCGCCGCGTCGAAAATGCCGGTCGACAGGTAACGGTCGCCACGGTCACAAATGATTGCCACGATCACGGCGTTTTCCAGTTCACGAGACAGACGCAACATGGCCGCCACTGCACCACCAGAGGACACACCGCAGAAAATGCCCTCTTCGCGGGCCAGTCGGCGGGTTGTTTCTTCGGCTTCGCTCTGGGCCATGTCGACCACGCGATCGACGCGGTCAGCCTGGTAGATCTTCGGCAGGTACTCTTCGGGCCAGCGCCGGATACCCGGAATCGCCGAGCCTTCCATCGGCTGCAAACCGACGATCTGCACCGCCGGGTTTTGCTCCTTGAGATAACGCGAGCACCCCATGATGGTGCCAGTGGTGCCCATGGAGCTGACAAAATGGGTGATGGTGCCCTGGGTCTGGCGCCAGATCTCCGGGCCGGTGCTGACATAGTGGGCTTCGGGATTGTCACCGTTGCCGAACTGATCGAGCACCAGGCCACGGCCATCGGCTTGCAGACGGTCGGCGAGGTCGCGAGCACCCTCCATGCCCTCTTCCTTGCTGACCAGAATCAGCTCGGCGCCATAGGCGGTCATTGCCGCTTTGCGTTCGGCGCTGGAGTTGTCGGGCATGATCAGGATCATCTTGTAACCCTTGATCGCCGCCGCCATGGCCAAGGCAATCCCGGTGTTGCCTGAGGTCGCTTCGATCAGGGTGTCGCCCGGTTTGATCTGCCCGCGCAATTCGGCACGGGTGATCATTGACAGCGCCGGCCGGTCCTTGACCGAACCTGCCGGGTTATTGCCTTCAAGCTTGAGCAGGAGGGTGTTGCTGGTTTCACCGGCAATCCGCTGCAGGCGGACCAGAGGCGTGTTGCCGACGCAATCGGCGATGGTTGGGTACTGCAAGGTCATGGCGTAGTTCGCAATCCAGACTGCGGGGAGGCCTATCATACCGGCAAACGAGCCGTGTCCATATCACGCAATGTGTAGGTGTTATACCGGCCAGTTATAACCCGGTGGGAGCGGGTAACAGAATATTCAGCCGCAACCCCTGCCCGGTGTTCTGCGCCCACAGGCGTCCGCCCTGGCGCACGATGGCATTGCGGGCGATGCTCAGGCCGAGGCCGAAACCACCATCCCCCGGACGTGAGCCGTCCAGCCGGGTAAACGGCGCGAAGATCCGCTCAAGCTCGGCTTGCGCCACGCCGCCACCTTGATCCTCCAGCCACAACAGCCAGTGATCGCCCTGACGACAGCCGTCCAGACGAATCACGCCGCTGGCCGGCGAATGACGGATGGCGTTGCGCAGAATGTTCTCCAGCGCCTGAGCCACGCTGTTCAGGTTGCCCTGGATCCAGCAGGAGGCGTCCAGCGCGCAATGCAGTTGTGTCGACGGCCAGGTGCTTTCAAAACAGGCATCTTCGGCAAGCATGTCCCACAGTGCCTGGACCTGGATCGGCTCCTTGCTCGGCGGCGCCCGCTCGGTGTCGAGCCAGGCCAGCTGCAAGGCATCCTCGACCAGACGTTGCATGCAGTCGATTTCGCGCCCCAGACGTTCGCGCAGCTGGCCGGCGTCAGCGTCCCCTTCGCAGGCTACGCGCAAACGGCTCAGAGGCGTGCGCAACTCATGGGACAGGTCACGCAGCAACTGTTGCTGCAAGGCCACGGTACCTTGCAGTCGTTCAGCCATGTCATCGAAAGCTCGCCCCAGTTCGCCCAGCTCATCATGGCGGCTGGTGGTGCTGCTGGCGACCCGCGCCGACAGCTGATCCGCCCGCCAGGCATTGGCCTGCTCGCGCAGCTGGATCAGCGGCATGATCAACATGCGGTACAGCCCGATGCACAGCAACAAGGTGAACAGCCCCGGGATCACACCGTTGGTCATGAACTGCCAGAACAGGCGGTAGCGACCAGGCATCAGGCGCTCTGGCAACTCAATCACCAGCAGCCCCTGCTCCGGGTGCTCGACAAACGGTACGCGCATCCAGGGCAAGCCAATCACCCGGCGACTGACCGGCCAGTCGATGCCGCGCAGGAAAGTGATCTTGCGACTTTGCTCAGGTGTCAGAGGCGTGCTGCTCAGCGACTGCAAGTCGGGCCCCAGCACATTCACCCAAGTACCTTCGTTGCTGGCCATGCTGGCCAGCCAGGCATCGACTCCGGCCTGCCCGCCCTGCGCCCAGGCACGTTCAGCCTGTGCGGCATAGTCGGTCAAGGTGATTCGGGCCTGATCGGAGAGATAGGCGTTCTGGGTTTCCATGTGCCGGCCCCAGCTCCAGCTCAGGCCGATCATCAACAGACAGAAACCGACCAGCAGGATCGCTAGCTTCCAGAACAATGAGTGACGATTGGGCACCTCAGCTGACCTCAGCGGCACTGAGCACATACCCCTTGCCCCACACCGTGCGCAGTTCACGCTCCTGGTAACCGATGGTCTTGAGCTTGCGCCGGATCTGACTGACATGCATGTCCAGGCTGCGGTCATGACGGGCATAGCCACGCTGCAGAACCTGCTGATAAAGGAAGGCCTTGCTCAGCACTTCTTCATGGCTGCGGTGCAAAATATCGAGCAGACGGTACTCGCTCAGGGTCAGCCCTGCCCAGCACCCGCCACAGCAGACATCGCAGGCCTGCTCGTCGAACTGCAGGGTACCGACCTGCTGCACAGGCGCTTCCTGGCGGCGGCGTTCCAGTGCCACACGGCGCAGGATCGCCTCGATACGAACCTTCAACTCGGCCATGCTGAACGGTTTGGGCAGGTAGTCATCGGCACCACGCTGAAAACCACTGATGCGATCAGCCTCGGCGCCCAGGGCAGACATCATGATCACCGGCGTCGAGCTGCTTTCACGCAGCTTCGCCAGCACATCCAGGCCGTTCAGCCCCGGTAGCAGGATGTCCATCAGGACCACATCGAAACGCGACCCGCGCGCAGCCTCCAAGCCATCGCGACCATTCTTGCACCAGGTGACCTTGAAGCCGCCACGTTGCAGTTCTTCGTGCAGGTGGGCGCCCAGGACCGGGTCGTCCTCGATGGCAAGCAGGGTGGATTCGCTAATAGCTACGGGATTCATTGACGGGTGCTAGTAATTCTCAGTCGCGTGATTATTGAGTAATTGCCTGGCGCAGGCAACCCGCAACTGCTCGCCACTGCGGCCCCAAGAATTCCGCCTACGTCAAAAGTAGATACAAATGAGTGCATTGCGCGAGAAGGCGCGGTACTTTTCCGACTTGGTCCGTCGGCTAGCACCGACGGCGGCTTACAGCACATGCCAGGCACAGGAGAGTTTCGTGCTGAATCGACTGGGAATCCGCAGCCGCGTGTTGCTGCTGGCTTTGTTGCCCGCCGGCTTGATGGCGTTAGTGCTGGGCAGCTATTTCACTTGGCTGCAGCAGAGCGAACTGCAAACCCAATTGCTGCAGCGCGGCAAGATGGTTGCCGAGCACCTGGCGCCCCTGGTGGCACCAACCCTGGTCCGTCACGACCCGGCCCAACTGGAGCGCATCGCCGCCCAAGCCCTGGAACAGGCGGATGTACGTGCCGTAGCGTTTCTCGGCCCGGATCGTGACAACCTTGCCCATGCCGGCCCGAGCATGCTCAACCAGGCACCTGCCGGCGGCGGTACCGCATTGCTCCAGCGTACCGGTAGCGACGCCACCCGTTACCTGCTACCGGTGTTCGGCCACCATCGCGACCTGACAGGCGAGCGCATCCCCGGCGAAGCCGACCGACTGCTGGGCTGGGTGGACATCGAGTTGTCCCACGATGGCACCCTGTTGCGCGGCTACCGCAGCCTGTTCACCAGCCTGCTGCTGATATTCTGCGGCCTGGTCGCCACTGCGCTGCTGGCCTTGCGCATGAGTCGCACGATCAATGACCCCATCGGCCAGATCAAGCACGCCGTGACCCAACTCAAGGACGGCAACCTGGAAGAGCGCCTGCCGGTCATGGGCAGTTATGAGATGGATGAGCTGGCTGCCGGTATCAACCGCATGGCCGAAACCCTGCACAACGCCCATGAAGAGTTACAGCACAGCATCGACCAAGCGACCGAAGACGTACGCCAGAACCTGGAAACCATCGAGATCCAGAACATCGAACTGGATATGGCGCGCAAGGAGGCCCTGGAGGCCAGCCGGATCAAGTCCGAGTTCCTCGCCAACATGAGCCACGAGATCCGTACGCCACTCAATGGCATTCTCGGCTTTACCCACCTATTGCAAAAAAGCGAGCTGACCCCGCGCCAGCTCGATTACCTCGGCACCATCGAAAAGTCCGCCAGCAGCCTGCTCGGGATCATTAACGAGATCCTCGACTTCTCCAAGATCGAGGCCGGCAAGCTGGTGCTCGACAGCATTCCGTTCAACCTGCGCGACCTGATCCAGGACACCCTGACCATCCTCGCCCCCGCCGCCCATGCCAAGCAGCTGGAGCTGGTCAGCCTGGTCTATCGCGACACACCGCTGTCGCTGGTCGGCGACCCGCTGCGCCTAAAGCAGATCCTTACCAACCTGGTCAGCAATGCCATCAAATTCACCCGTGAAGGCACCATCGTTACCCGGGCCATGCTCGAAGAAGAGCATGAGGACAGCGTTCAACTGCGAATTTGCGTGCAGGACACCGGCATCGGCCTGTCGAACCAGGATGTCCGGGCACTGTTTCAGGCCTTCAGCCAGGCTGACAACTCGTTATCGCGCCAACCAGGCGGTACCGGGCTGGGACTGGTGATTTCCAAGCGGCTGATCGAGCAGATGGGTGGTGAAATCGGGGTCGACAGCACCCCGGGCGAAGGCTCGCAGTTCTGGGTCAGCCTGCGCCTGCCCAAGGCCCGTGACGACGCTGAGGACCTGCCGCTGCAATCCTTGGTGGAGCGCCGGGTGGCGATCGTCGACGCCCATGAACTGGCGCGCCAGGCGCTGGAGCATCAACTGGAAGATTGCGGCCTGCGCGTCAGCACCTTCAATTCGATCGATCCGTTGCTGCATGCGGTGGCTGCGGCGCGCATGGCAGGAGAACCGTTCACCCTGGCCGTCATGGGGGTTAACCTCGATAGCGTTTCGCCGGAACGCCTGGGCCAGTACATTCAGCAATTGCAACGCCTGGACTGCCAGGCGCTGGTGTTGTGCCCGACCACCGAACAGGCGCTATACCACCCTTACCTGCCCAACGCCCATAGCCAGTTGCAAGCCAAACCGGCCTGCACGCGCAAGTTGCGCCGGGCCTTGCTGGAGCTGGTTCAACCCCGGCGCAGCAGCGAGGCCAAGGTCAGTAGCGACCGGCCGTTACCCAAAGTGCTGTGTGTCGACGACAACCCCGCCAACCTGTTGCTGGTGCAGACTTTGCTCGATGACATGGGTGCCGACGTATTGGCCGTCGACAGTGGCTATGCCGCCGTCCAGGCCGTGCAAAATGAGCATTTCGACCTGGTGCTGATGGACGTGCAGATGCCAGGCATGGACGGTCGCGAGTGCACCGAACAGATCCGCCAGTGGGAAACCAGCCAGGGCGGCGCGCCGCTGCCGATCGTCGCCCTCACCGCCCATGCCATGGCCAATGAAAAGCGCGCCCTGTTGCACAGCGGTATGGACGATTACCTGACCAAACCGATCAGCGAGCGCCAGCTGGCCCAGGTGGTGCTCAAGTGGACCGGCCTGAACCTGAGTGCGCCGCACAACGAACGTGCGCCGCAACGCATGGCCGAAAGCAGCGAACTCAAGGTCCTTGATCCGGAAGAAGGCTTGCGCCTGGCGGCGGGCAAACCTGACCTGGCCGCCGACATGCTGGCCATGCTCCTGGCATCGCTGGAGGCCGACCGCGAGGCGATTCGCGCCGCCCGCGAGGCTGCCGACCGCAACGGTATGATCGAGCGCGTGCATCGCCTCAATGGCGCTTCACGCTACTGTGGCGTACCGCAGTTGCGCGCCGCCTGCCAGCGCAGTGAAACCCTGCTCAAACAGAATGACCCTGAAGCGCCGCGAGCCCTGGACGAACTGGACCGGGCCATCATCCGCCTCAGCGCCCAGGCGCGCCTGAGCGCCTGACCTGAAGCAAGGTGATGGGCAGCCGCCGCGGTTAAACTCCCCGCAATCGACTCAGGAAGATCCCATGCGCGTACTGTTTTTCAGCAGCCAAACCTACGATCAGGACAGCTTCAGCAACACCCCGGCGAGCCACGGGCTGGAACTGCACTTCCAGGCGGCACGCCTGAGCGAAGGCACCGCCCCTCTGGCCAGCGGCCATGAAGTGGTCTGCGCCTTCATCAACGACGACCTCAGTGCCCCGGTGCTCAAGCGCCTTGCCGCAGGCGGTACGCGCCTGATCGCCCTGCGCTCGGCCGGCTACAACCATGTTGACCTGACGGCGGCAAAACAGTTGGGCCTAGCCGTGGTGCGCGTACCGGCCTATTCGCCACATGCCGTGGCCGAACACGCGGTGGCGCTGATCCTGGCCCTGAACCGCCGCCTGCACCGGGCTTATAACCGTACCCGCGAAGGCAACTTCAGCCTGCACGGGCTGACCGGCTTTGACCTTCACGGCAAAACCGTCGGGGTGGTCGGCACCGGCCAGATCGGCACCGCCTTCGCCCGCATCATGGCCGGCTTCGGCTGCCAACTGCTGGCTTACGACCCGCATCCCAATCCCGAGCTGCTGGCCCTGGGTGCCCGATACCTGGAACTGCCAGCGCTGCTACGCCAGGCCCAGATCATCAGCCTGCACTGCCCGTTGACCGAACAGACCCGCCACTTGATCAACTCACAGAGCCTGGCGCAGTTGCAGCCGGGCGCCATGCTGATCAATACCGGTCGCGGCGCCCTGATCGACACCCCGGCGCTGATCGAGGCCCTGAAAGATGGCCAATTGGGTTATCTGGGCCTGGATGTCTACGAAGAAGAAGCCCAGCTGTTCTTCGAAGACCGCTCCGACCTGCCGCTGCAGGATGACGTACTGGCCCGCCTGCTGACCTTCCCCAACGTTATCGTCACCGCCCACCAGGCCTTCCTCACCCATGAGGCGCTGGCGGCCATTGCCGCGACGACGCTGGACAACATTACCCGCTGGGCGGCAGGCAATCCGCAAAACTTGGTCGAGGGTTGATGCTAGGATACGCGGCAGATTTGGAGGACCCATGGTCGAACACGATTTCCGCTACAACCTGTTTAACCCGCAACACACCCTGATCGAATGCCGCGCCCTGGTGCCAGGCCGCTATCAAGTGACCGGCAACGGCGGCTCGATCCAGAAGCAGGATGTCCTGCTGGTGACCCTCAAGGGCAGCAAGGATTTGTCCATGCGCCTGACCGTGGAAACCGTACGCCACCTGATCAACCCGACCGGTCAATGGGTCGCGGTGGCCAGCGGCCCGGTGTTCGGTGAGCTGGCGATCCACACCTGGGAAGTCAATTGCGACAGCTGCCAGGCCAACCTGAGCTTCGAGTTCGCGGTGGACGCCAAACTGGGCAAGAAAGCCCTGCAGCCTGCCGCTACCGCGCGCATTGCCGAGCTTGGCTGGAGCAGCCGTGGCGACAAGCACCTGTGCCCGAAATGCAAGGAGGCGGCCCAGTGAAAACCCTGTTGCTCTCAGCCCTGATCGGCTCGGCCCTGCTGGGTTGTGCCGCCGAGCCGATGAAGCTGGAACAGGAGCGCAGCTACCTGCTGGAATGGATCGGTGAGCGTCCATTGATGGACTACAGCCACCTGACCCTGACCCTGGCAGCCGACGGCCGCGCCTATGGCAATGGCGGTTGCAACCACTGGTTTGCGCCTTACCAGCTCGACGGCGACAAACTCACCTTCGGTAAAGTCGGCAGCACCCGCAAATTGTGCGCGCCGGCTTTGATGGAGCAGGAAAAGCGTTTTCTCCAGGCTCTGGAAACGGTCCAGCGCTGGGATATCTCGCCAATCGAGCAGGTACGCTTCTGGCCTGCCGAGGGCAAGCCGCTGCGTTTCTGGCCTGAAGAAGGCTGAACGGCATCGCGGTGCGACGACTCGACTTGCACCGCGATGAATCCCCCTCAGATCAAGCGCCCTTGAGCGCCTTGATCTTCGCGTTCAAACCCTCAAGCGTCTGCTCCCCCATCAACTGCTCACGCACCTTGCCCTTGTCATCGATGATGTAAGTCACCGGCAAGGCTTCACTGCGCGGAAGCTCGTAGCGCTCGGCCGGGTCCTCGGCCAGCACGGTGAAACCGATACCCAACGCCTCACTGGCTTGTTTCAGCTCTTCACCTTGCAGGCCATCGAAATTCACGCCTAGCACCTTCACCCCTTGTGCCTGCCATTGCTTGGCCGCGGCATTGAGTTCCGGGATTTCGGTCCGGCACGGGCCGCACCATTCGGCCCAGTAGTTGAGCACCAGCCAGTGCCCGTCGATCTGCTCGGCTTTCACGGTCTGGCCGTTCTGGTCCAGGCCATAATCTGCACCGCAACCGCCGAGCAACAGGCTCGCGGTGATGGCCAGTGCTGCTGCCAAACGCCTTGTCATGGGTCAATCCTTCTCGAAGATTCAAGCAAAATGCAAAGTCGCTGCGGTTAGAATAGCTGCCACACCCTGCTGGATGCGACCCGAACATGACTGACCTGACCCTCTATCACAATCCACGCTGCTCCAAATCCCGCAGCGCGCTGGAACTGCTCGAAGCCCGTGGCCTGGCGCCGACCGTGGTGCGTTACCTGGAAACCCCGCCAGATGCCGCTACCCTCAGCGCCCTGCTCGGCAAGCTGGGCATCGGTGCGCGCCAACTGCTGCGCAGCGGTGAAGACGAATACAAAGACCTCAACCTGGCCGACCCGGCCCTGAGCGATGCACAACTGATCGACGCCATGGTCAAGCACCCGAAGCTGATCGAGCGCCCGATTCTGGTGGTCGGTGAAAAAGCCGTGATCGGTCGCCCGCCAGAGAAGGTGCTGGAGATCCTGCCGTGAGCGCGCCTTACATCCTGATCCTGTTCTACAGCCGTCACGGCTCGACCAGCGAAATGGCCCGGCAGATTGCCCGCGGTGTCGAGATGGCCGGCCTGGAAGCTCGGATCCGCACGGTCCCGGCGATTTCCACCGAGTGCGAAGCGGTGGCCCCGGATATCCCGGAAACCGGTGCGCTGTACGCCACCCTGGACGATCTGCGCCATTGCTCGGGCCTGGCCCTGGGCAGCCCGACGCGTTTCGGCAACATGGCCGCGCCGCTCAAGTACTTCATCGATGGCACCAGCAGCCTGTGGCTCAGCGGTGGCCTGGTGGGCAAACCGGCTGCAGCCTTCACCTCCACCGCCAGTCTGCATGGCGGCCAGGAGTCGACCCTGCTGTCGATGCTGCTGCCGTTGATGCACCACGGCATGCTGATCATGGGCCTGCCCTACAGCGAGTCGGCGCTGCTGGAAACCCGCGGTGGCGGCACGCCCTATGGCGCCAGCCATCACGCCGGGGCTGACGGCAAGCGCGACCTGGATGCCGACGAAATCGCCCTGTGCCGCGCCCTGGGGCAACGCCTGGCGACCACCGCCAAACTGCTGGAGAACGGCCGTGGCTAAAAAGCCCAAGGTGCTGCCTTCGATCGACTGGCTGACGCCGCGCCTGCGCCTGGCCCGGGCATTGAGCCTGGCGAGCTTTTTCGGCCTGATTGCGCTGCTGACAATCAACAACCTGCTGTTCGCCGACCTGCATGGCGCTCGCACCGGAGTGATCCTCGCGGTCGAGCTGGTGCCGCTGGCGCTGTTGCTGCCGGGAATGTTGCTGGGCAACGCACGCGCGCATGCCTGGACCTGCTTCGTGGTCAATCTGTACTTCATCAAAGGGGTACTGGCCGCGTTCGACCCGGCACGGGCGCTGTTCGGCTGGCTGGAAGTGGCGATCAGCCTGGCGCTGTTCGTCAGTGCCTTGCTGTATGTGCGCTGGCGCTTTCAGTATGACCGGCGGTTGGCCGGGGAAGGCTGATACTCATCGCGGGGCAAGCCCGCTCCCACAGGGCTGGTGATGGCTTCTGTGGGAGCGGGCTTGCCCCGCGATGTACCTCAATGATTGACCGTGTGCGCCAGCATCACCGACAGCTGGCACAGCGGCCGGCCGCTTTCGGCATGCCACTGGTTGAACGCCGCCTGCACCAGCGCCAGGTCGCGCTGGCTGGTCGGCGGCTTGTCGATGATGTCCTGGGCGATCAGCGCCGCACTCATGTCATCGGTGGGGATGAAGGTGTCCTTGCCGACCATGCGCAGGAAGCGCGGCGCCGACAACCCGCCCAACTGGTTGCCATGCTTGGCCAGGTACTTCCACAGGCCAACGATATCGGTCACCGGCCAGTCAGCGATCAGGGCCCCGAAGCTACCCTGCTCCTTTTCAACATCGAGGATCATCTGCGCATTGCGCGGCACACTCTTGAGCTTGCCCAGGTGACGGATGATCCGCGTGTCCTGCATCAGCCGCTCGAGGTGCTCGGCGCCCATCAGCACGACCTTGTGCGGGTCGAAGCCGAAGAACACCTCCTCAAAGGCCGGCCACTTGGCATCCACCAGACTGTGCTTGAGCCCAGCGCGAAAAACCCGCAAGGCCAGGGTCGACAGGTAACGGTCGGTGCTGATCGCGCGCAACTGTTCGGCGGTTTTCGCCTGGGGCAGGTGCGCTTCCAGCGCTGCGACAGAGCCGAAGCGGTTCAGGCAGTACTCATGCAGCCATTGATAGTCGCGCATGCCGGTCAGATGTTCAGCACATCGAGAAAACGTGGCGGTGCAGTGTCGTCGATCTTGAGATTAACGAAGTCGAACAGGTTGCGGTCGGCCAGCTGCGACGGCACCACGTTCTGCAGGCCGCGGAAGATGCTCTCGGTACGGCCCGGGGTTTTACGTTCCCACTCCACCAGCATGTCCTTGACCACCTGACGCTGCAGGTTTTCCTGCGAGCCGCAGAGGTTGCACGGAATGATCGGGAACGCTTTCAGGTCCGAGTAGGCCTGGATGTCCTTCTCGCTGCAGTAGGCCAGCGGGCGGATCACCACATTACGGCCATCATCGGCGCGCAACTTCGGCGGCATGGCCTTGAGGGTGCCGTTGAAGAACATGTTGAGAAAGAAGGTCTCGACGATGTCGTCGCGGTGGTGTCCCAGGGCCATCTTGGTCGCGCCGATTTCGTCGGCGAAGGTGTACAGGGTGCCGCGACGCAGGCGCGAGCACAGCGAGCAGGTGGTCTTGCCTTCCGGGACCAGCTCTTTGACCACCGAGTAGGTGTCTTTCTCGACGATGTGGTACTCGACGCCCAGGCTCTTGAGGTAGGCCGGCAGCACGTGCTCAGGGAAGCCTGGTTGCTTCTGGTCCATGTTCACCGCGACGATCTCGAACTTGATCGGCGCCACTTTCTGCAGGTACAGCAGAACATCGAGCATGGTGTAGCTGTCTTTGCCGCCGGACAGGCAGACCATGACCTTGTCACCGTCTTCGATCATGTTGAAGTCGGTGATGGCTTCGCCAGCGAGACGACGCAGGCGTTTTTGCAGTTTGTTCTGGTTGACCGAAAGGGTGCCCATAGCGCTTGGAATCCGCGAGGTGTGACAAAAGCGGCATATTTTACGCACAAACCGCCGCCAGGCGTAGGCCAATCCGATAAAGACTGCAAGGTGATTAGCCGCCACGCTGACAGCGCGATTTGCTCTAAAAAGCCGGCTTTAAGCAGCTAACTCCTTCCTATACTGCGACATAAGGCCACAGCAAAGGTGACCTCGATCCACTGGCCCCTATCACTTGGGGTCGCAAGCGCTCCTCTGGGGGGCGATGGCAACAACGGAAGGAGTGACTGGCATGATCCATCACGTTCTGGGGCTGTTTACCCATCCTGACCAAGAATGGAAAGAAATCCGTGGCGAGGAAGAAAGCATCAGCCACATGTACCTGACCCATACCCTGATACTGGCGGCGATCCCTGCCGTCTCAGCGTTTATCGGCACAACCCAGGTCGGCTGGGTGATCGGCGATCGCGCCCCGGTCATGCTGACCCAGGAAAGCGCGCTCTGGATGACCATCATGTCGTACCTGGCCATGCTCGCCGGGGTCGCGGTGATGGGCGCGTTCATTCACTGGATGGCGCGTACCTACGACGCCAACCCGAGCATGGCCCGCTGCATCGCGTTTGCCACCTACACCGCTACGCCGCTGTTCGTTGGCGGCCTGGCGGCGCTGTACCCCCACCTGTGGCTGGGGATGATCGTCGGCACGGCAGCCGTGTGCTACACGGTCTATCTGCTCTATGTCGGCCTGCCGACCTTCATGAACATACCTTCGGATGAAGGCTTCCTGTTCTCGAGTTCGGTACTGGCGGTCGGCCTGGTGGTGCTGGTAGCCATCATGGCCTTCACCGTGATTGTCTGGGGACTAGGCGTGGGGCCTGTCTATACCAACTAGAGTCATCCATAAGAAACAGCAACATAGGTGCAGTAACCTTCAGGCCGCCGCAAGGCGGCCTGAAGCTGTGTGCAGACAGGTGGCTCGGCAGCGCTGCAGTGGTTGCGGCATAATTGTCGGCCAGGAGTGTTTCCCGATATGCCCGAGCTGCTCAAATCCCGCGTCGAAACCTGTTATCAGCAAGCCGAAAGCTTTTTCAAACGCCCCTTCACTCGCCCCGAAGTCAGCTTCAAGCTGCGTGGGCAGAAGGCCGGTGTCGCCCACCTGCATGAAAACCTGCTGCGCTTCAACCTGCAGCTGTATCGCGAAAACAGCAAAGACTTCCTCAAACAGACGGTAGCCCATGAGGTCGCTCATCTGGTGGCCCACCAACTGTTTGGCGACCGCATCCAGCCGCATGGCGAGGAGTGGCAGCTGATCATGCGCGGGGTTTATGAACTGCCGCCTAACCGTTGCCATAACTATGAAGTCAAACGCCGTACGGTAACCCGCTATATCTATCGCTGCCCGTGTGCCGGCAGCGACTTCCCGTTCTCGGCCCAGCGCCACAGCCTGGTGCGCCAGGGGCGGCGGTATCTGTGTCGGCGCTGCCGGCATACCTTGGTGTATAGCGGCGAGACGCGGGTGGAGTAGTAAGAGCATCGCGGGGCAAGCCGGCGCCCACAGACATCCTCTGTGGGAACGGACTTGCCCCGCGAAATACACAAAAAAACCCATCCGAAGATGGGTTTTTCATGGGTTGCCTGTAACTTAGCGAGCAGGACCTTCAGCCACACCCAGATCATCCATCGGGCGGGTATCGATCAGCGGCGCACCACCGGAAGCCAGCTCGGCCTGCAGTTTGTCTTCGTCCAGCTCATTGACCCACTTGGCAACTACCACGGTCGCCACAGCGTTACCGATCAGGTTGGTCAGGGCGCGGGCTTCGGACATGAAGCGGTCGATCCCGAGGATCAGCGCCAGGCCGGCAACCGGCAGATGGCCAACGGCGGACAGGGTCGCAGCCAGAACGATGAAGCCCGAACCGGTCACGCCGGCAGCACCTTTGGAGGCAACCAGCAGCACCAGCAGCAAAGTGATCTGGTGGGTAATGTCCATGGTGGTGTCGGTAGCCTGGGCAATGAACACCGCGGCCATGGTCAGGTAGATCGAAGTACCGTCGAGGTTGAACGAGTAGCCGGTCGGGATCACCAGGCCTACGACGGATTTTTTCGCGCCCAGGCGCTCCATCTTGGCCAGCATGCGTGGCAGGGCCGACTCCGAAGACGAGGTACCCAGCACGATCATCAGCTCTTCACGGATGTAGCGAATCAGCTTGAGGACGCTGAAACCGTGAGCGCGGGCGATACCCCCCAGGACCACGACGATGAACAGCACACAGGTGACATAGAAGCAGGCCATCAGGTAGCCCAGCTGCACCAGCGAACCCACGCCGTACTGGCCGATGGTGAAGGCCATGGCACCGAAGGCACCGACCGGCGCCAGCTTCATGATCATGTTGATGATGTTGAACATGACATGGGCGAAACGGTCGATCAGGTCCAGCAGCGGCTTGCCGTAGGCACCCAGGCGATGCAGGGCGAAACCGAAGATCACCGAGAACATCAGCACTTGCAGGATATCGCCGTTGGCGAAGGCGCCGACTACGGTGTTAGGGATGATGTTGAGCAGGAAGCCGACCGTGGTCTGCTGCGCGCCGGCGGCGGCATAAGCGGCCACGCTGCTGGCGTTCAGGGTGCTGACGTCGATATGCATGCCGGCGCCAGGCTTGACCACGTTAACCACCACCAGGCCAATGATCAGGGCGATGGTCGAGACGATTTCGAAATAGAGCAGCGCGTAGCCACCGGTCTTGCCCACCGACTTCATGCTTTGCATGCCAGCGATACCGCTGACCACAGTGCAGAAGATGATCGGGGCAATGACCATTTTGATCAGTTTGACGAACCCGTCACCCAGCGGTTTCAGGGCAACGCCGGTCTCAGGGTAGAAGTGGCCCAGCAGGATACCGATGGTGATCGCTACTAACACCTGGATATACAGCGATTTGTACAGTGGCTGACGCGTCGTCATGGCTAATTCCTCAAGGGTATCGCGCTCATCCTTCCCAGGATGCGAGCGGTACCTAAAGCGCGAACCCTCCTGCACTGGAGGGATTTGTTGTGTCGAGCTGCCTGGCAGAACTCTGTCAGGTCAGTAGCAAGCCCGATGCCAAAATGCGCTTTATCGGTGCAAGCCCCGTGTTTACTGGGGTTCGTCGCACAAAGAGGCGGCAAAAATGCCGAGCGGACTGGCGGATTTCCGCCCGACATCTTTTGCAAAAGGATAACGATGGCGGTAATCCGCCCGCAGGGACAGGAACTCAGTCCAGATTGAAGCGAATGCGAAATGCCGCGCCGCCCAGCGCTGAATCATCGAGGGTCAGGCTGGCGTCGTAGCTTTCGATGATGTCCTTGACCACCGCCAGCCCGATGCCCTGCCCCGGATTCTGGCGATCAAGGCGCTCGCCACGCTGCAGAATGCGTTCGCGCTGATCGGGGGGGACGCCCGGGCCGTCATCCTCAATACACAGCTCGACCGCTGATGGCCCGCTGCGCAGGCTGATACGCACCTGACTCAGGCACAGACGGTAGGCGTTCTCCAGGAGGTTGCCGAGCAGTTCGAGCAAGGCGCCCTGCTCCATGGGCACTACCGCGTGTTCAGGGATGTCCAGACTGATCTTGACCTGCTTGTCGCGGTAAACCTTGGCCAGGGTGCTGCACAGGCTTTCAAGCAACGGCTGCACGGCCACCTGGTGACGCACCAGACCACTCTTGCGCAGGCTGGCGCGCTGCAGCTGGTAGTCGATCTGCTGGCTCATGCGTTCGATCTGGCTTTGCAGAATCCGCGCCTGCTCACGGTCTTCACGGCGCTGACCCATGCTTTCACTGACGCCCTGCAGCACCGCCAACGGGGTTTTCAGGCTATGGGCCAGGTCCCCCAGCGAATCACGGTAGCGTTGTCGCTGCTCGCGTTCACTGCGTAGCAGGCGGTTCAGCGAACCGGTCAGGCGCAGCAGTTCACGGGGATGTTCTGCACTGAGCCCGTCACGGGCACCGGACTCGACATCATCCAGCTCGTGGCTCAACTGACGCAGCGAGCGCAGCCCCCAGGTCAGGCCGGCCCAAAGCAGCATCAGCAAGGCCAGTAACGCCGCGCCAAAGCCCAAGTACAGGCGTTCGCGCAGGCCGTCGAGGGTATGTTGGTATTCGCGTACTGGCTGCAGAGCGACAATACTGAAGGCCGCCGTCTTGCCGCCGAGCAGCTTGACCTCAACGTCATAGACGAAAAATTCCTCGCCATCGGCCTGGCGAATCCGCGCGAACTCGTTGCCACGCCCGTCATAGCGCGGGGTGTAGTTGATGTTTTCATCGGCGGTCGCCCGCGATCGCCAGACCAGATTGCCCTGGCGATCGTAGATGTAACCGAGCAGACGGCTGTCGGGCAGGTTGTATTTTTCGTCAGGCAGCAGCGCCGGCATCTGCAACTGGTCGTGCTCGATGCGCGCAGCGGAAATCAAGGTGGTGACGTCCGAGGCCAGGCGCTTTTCGATCGACTCCTGCAAGGCCAGGCTGAAGGCCTTCTGCAAGGCCGGCAGCAGGCCGAGCATGAACAGCAGGGCCAGCAGCGCCGCTGCCAGCATCAGGCGCAGGCGTAACGAGCGAATCATCGGCAGCGCTCGGTGAACAGATAGCCCAAGCCACGCACGGTATCGATCGGCTTGAAGCCATTGTTGCCTTCAAGTTTGCGCCGCAAGCGACCGACCAGCACCTCGATCACATTCGGATCACGCTCGTCGTCATCGGGGTAGAGCTGCTCCATCAGGCGATCCTTGGCCACCACCTGCTGATGATGGCGCATCAGGTACTCAAGGATGCGGTATTCATAGGCGGTCAGCGCCAGCGGCTGATCATCGAGGGTGGCCTGCTTGCGGTTGAGGTCCAGCAGCAACGGGCCCGCCGCGATGGTCGACTGGACAAACCCGCTGGAACGACGCAACAGGGCATTGAGGCGGGCTTCCAGCTCTTCGAACTGGAACGGTTTGACCACATAGTCGTCAGCCCCGGCCGCCAGGCCTTCGACCTTGTCCTGCCAATTACCACGCGCGGTGAGGATCAGGATCGGGAAACTCTTGCCCTGGGAGCGCAATTGCCGGATCAGGTCCAGGCCGCTCATGCCTGGCAGGCCCAGGTCGATCACCGCCAGGTCATGGTTGAACTGCTCGGCCTGATACAAAGCTTCCTCAGCGTTGGGCACCGCTTCAACCACATGCCCGCTCTCGGTCAAGCGACTGTGCAAGTGATGACGCAACAGGGCTTCATCCTCTACCACCAGCAGTTTCATAGGTTCCTCTCTACCCATGCCAGAGATCTTCACTCCGGCGAAACACCAAGCCTGTGCAGAATAACAGCGAACCGGCCATGCACCTGCAGGCCGGCTCGAACATCTTCATCGCAGGGTCAGAAGGCGTAGTTGGCCGACAGGTAAGTTTGCGCGCTGCTGTCCAGGCGCAGGGTACCGAGTTTCGGACCGCCATGCTCGGCCAGCTCAGTGCTGGCATTGCTGCGCAGGTAACGGTAGCCCAGTTCGACCGAGGCGTTGTCGGTAACCTGTTGCAGCAGGCCGGCTTGCAGGCCGATGGCATAACCGGTGTCGGTGTCGCGGCTGTAACCGGACGACTCCTGGCTGAGCTTGGTCAGGCCGGCGCTGGCACCACCGAACAGCTTGGTGCTGTTGCCCAGCGGGTAGAACATGTCGTAACTGCCCAGCAGGTTTTCCTGACGCATTTTCAGGCCGCTATGGTCGTTGGATACATTGTCATAGGTGAGGTAGTAACGGCGCTGGTCGTTCATCTGGCCGACACGTACGCCCCAGGTACTGTCTTTACTGATGATGCCATCGGTGTTCAGGTGATCGGTGTTGCTGCTCAGCAAGCCGGATTTTTTGATCTTGTCGCTGGTCTGGCCATAGGTGACACCGGCGAAGGTCGTGTCGGCGGCCTGGACTGCAGCACTGGCGCCGAAAAAGGCTACGGCGAGGAACAGGGTATTGAGCGCTTTCATAAGGTTTTACTCCTGGCTGATGTGCCGTTTGGGTGTTGAAGCCAGAGTAAGCAAAACCTCCTGAACGACCGCTGAACCCTGCCTGAACCTGGGCTGAACAGCTGGCAGGAACAGCTGTCAGTGGAAAGCCCCCCACAGCCACGGCACAATAGCGCCCATGAACCGACTCCCTTCCTGCTGCGCGCCGCTGCTGCACCATTGGCCCCTGCCCCGCCCGGCCCCCGGTGCGGTACTGGTCAGTTGCCCCTTCGATCCGGCGCTGCTGAGCAGCGACGACTTCACCCGCGCCGGCATCGAGCAAACGCCGAGCCTGCAACGCTCAGTGGCCAAGCGTCAGGCCGAGTACCTGGCCGGAAGGGTATGCGCGCGAGCGGCCTTGCTGCGCCTGGATGGGCGCGAGTATGTACCTGGTACCCACGAGGACCGCTCACCGATCTGGCCCGCCGGCATCAGTGGCTCGATCACCCACGGCAAAGGCTGGGCGGCGGCGGTAGTAGCGCGCAGCAGCGATTGCCAGGGGCTGGGGCTGGACCAGGAGAGTTTGCTCAGTGACGAACGCGCCGAACGCCTGGCCCGGGAGATCCTCACCGAGGGCGAACTGCGCAGGATGGATAGCAGTCGGACGGGCTTGACCGTCACCCTGACCTTTTCCCTCAAGGAAAGCCTGTTCAAGGCCCTCTACCCTATCGTCCGGCAGCGTTTCTACTTTGAGCACGCCGAAGTGCTGGCCTGGTCAGCCGATGGCCATGCCCGCCTGCGCCTGCTGACCGACCTGTCGGCGCAGTGGCATAAAGGAAAGGAACTTGAAGGACAGTTCAGCCTGCAGGATGAGCAGTTGCTGAGCCTGGTCAGCGTCTGAGCTTCAAGCCAGTAACGGACAGTGCTCGCAGTGCCCGACCCAGTCGACCTTGTAACTCAGGCAGCACGTGCGTCGGCAACGCCTGCCCAGCACATCCACACTGACAGCGGCATACAGCGGGCTGTCAGGCGAAGTGAGCAAACCGCCTAAACCGCTGCCATCACCCTCGGCGCGTTGCAGCGCTTGATCCAGGCAATCCCCGGCATTGCCCCAGAGTACCCCCGGCGCCACAGCGCCCAGCGCTGCCAGGCGCAACACCAGCGGTTGCAGGTGGTGTTCCAGTATCGCCTCCAGCCCAGCGCACTGTCCGCCCTGCCCTGCCAGTGCGCATGGCAGGCCGCGGGCATCCAGAGCCACCTCGGCTGCAGCAAACACCGGCAACACCGAACCGCCAAGCAGCGTCTGCCAGACCATTGCAAAGTAGTACTTGGACCACTGCGACACCAGCACCGGGCGCTGCGCGGGCATCAGCTCGGGGCCATACAGCTCAAGCAGCAAGGACTCGAAGCGTGTCGGCTCCAGTACCTGCTCAAGCGATAGCAAGACACTCACTGCGCCCCCTGAGTGCGCGGCCAGTTCAGGCTGAAACAGGCGCCGCCCAAGTGCTCGCTGTGTCCGACCGAGGCCCGGCCGTTATGCCAGTAGATGATCCGGCGCACAATCGACAAACCCAGGCCATGACCACCCGAAGCGCGGGTGCGACTGTCATCGAGTCGGGTGAAGGGGGTGAAAATTCGATCCCAGACATCTTCCGGTATGCCCGGGCCGTCATCTTCAACATCGATCCGGCAGCGCTGCACACCCAACTGATAGCTGATGCTGACCTTTGATTCGGCATGGCGCATCGCATTGCTCACCAGGTTCTGCACGGCCCGGTGCAAATAGCGCGGCTCGGCCTCGACCCAGGGTCCCTGTGCATCCGGGCCTTGCCCTGCACCCTGACACGCCCCGCGCACGACCCTGACGTCACTGCGCAGAGGAGAAAGCTCAGTGATCACCTGATCCAGCAAGGCATCCAGGTTGACCCGCTGAAAATGCAGAGCCGGTGCGCCCTGCTCAAGGCGGGCGTAAGTGAGCATTTCGTCGACCAGCTTGTCCAGGTCCTGGATATCGCCGTCCATGCCACTCAGATACTTGTCCCGAGCCTGGTCATCACGCGCGCTGGCAAGCATCTCCAGACCGAAGCGCAGCCGCGCCACCGGGGTACGCAATTCGTGGGAAACCGCGCGCACCAGCTCACGCTGAATGGTCAACGAACGCTGCAGGTGTTCAGCCATGCCATTGAAAGCCGCGGCCAGGCGTCCGACCGAGTCGGCATCATCGGCGACCACGCGGGTTTCCAGGCTGCCCTGAGCAATGCGCGTAGCGGCGGTTTCAAGATCGGACAAGCGCCGCTCCAGCTGACGCACCAGCAAATAGACGATCAGGCCAATCAGGCACAGCCCGAGCACGGCGATCAGTGCCAGCAGTTGTGGCGGGTAGGGATTCATCTGGTACAGCGGACCGATCTCCAGCGCCCAGGGGGTGCCGGCCATCCCGGACACCACGCGGATCGAGTCACCATCCTTGCCCAGGGTCATCACCGTGTCACCTTCATCGACACGGCGGCGCTGGTCCACGTCCATGTCGGTCTGCTCCAGACGCCGCAGGCTCAAGTCGAAACCAAAGCCCTTGCTTTGCTTGAGCTCGGCCAAGCGCCGCGGCTGCTCGCCAATCGGGTAGCGCACCAGCTCATCAGCCAGCAGGTAAATCGTCGCCCGCGCCAGTTGCTCGCTGATTTGCTCCACCTCGCCCGTCAGCAGTAGAGGCTCAGTACCGATCTGGCGCATGACCTTGGCCGCATGCGGGCCGGTCTTCTCCACCAGCACCTGACCACGCTGCAGCTGGCTGCGCTGGCCACCGTCGATGCCAGCCTGCGCCAGGGTTTGCAGTTTCAGCGGGATGCCCAGCAAGCGCTCCCAGATCAGCAGTGTGCGTTTGCGCTCAACCTCACCCAGCGGCACCAGATTGTCGGCCATCAGGGTGAACGTACCGTGGGCCAGGCGCTCGCGGTACTGGCTGGCACGCACCTCGTTGAGCAGGTGCACACTGAGCACCCCGAGCACAGCCACCAGCACCAGAGCGGCGAGCATGCCGCCATAGATGCGCAAAAAAATCGAGTTCATCGCGCCTGGACCATGGCCTCGGCCGCCTCGCGCACAAATAAATAGCCTTTACTGCGGATGGTCTTGATCATCCGCGGGTGCTCGGGGTCATCACCGATTCGCGGGCGAATCCTGGAAATACGTACGTCAATTGAGCGGTCCTGGCCGTCATACCCCACCCCGCGCAACGAGGTGAAGATTTCCTCACGGGACAAGATACGTCCAGCGTTACTGACCAACAGCCAGAGCAAGTCGAATTCAGCGCTGGTCAACTCGATGCCTTCATCCCGCAGCCAGGCTTCACGCAGGCTGTTGTCCACCCGCAGTGGCCCGAACTGCAGGCATTGCGCAGGCTCAGTTTCAGCAACCGGCTCACTGCGCCGCAACAAGGCATTGATACGCGCCAGCAACAGGCGTGGGCGCACCGGTTTGCACACATAGTCATCGGCGCCCAGGTCCAGGCCCTGAACCTGGTCAAGGTCATCACTGCGCGCGGTGAGCATGAGGATCGGGCCGGCAAACTGCTGGCGAACCTTGCGGCAGATGCTCAAGCCGTCTTCGCCGGGCAGCATCAGGTCGAGAACCACCAGGTCCGGCTGCTCGGCAATGATCCGCGCCGCCGCCTTGGCCCCATCACCTTCGACCTCGACGGCAAAACCGTTGGCCTGCAGGTACTCTCGGGTCAGATCGGCCAAACGCTGGTCATCCTCGACGATCAACACCTGACTGCGCTGCTGCTCCACGGCTCACCTCGACGGCTTGTTGTTATTAAAGAGTGCCCTGGGAACGGCTTCACCAAAAGGCAACATCGGCCCCGGATACTACGTCGGGCACCGACGCCTGCCAACCGTCACCACAAGCGGCAAAAAACCACGGGGCGGATGGCTCGGAAGGCTATCGGATCTGTGGTAGGGTGCGCGCCCGAAAATATCCGCCTGGATAACCGCAGTCAGTGAAAAAAAGGGTGACGGACGGTCATCTGGCGCGAAGACGCGGCCTACAAGGCGTTAGCCAAAATCACTCACAAACTACTCACAAGTTATCCACAGGGCACGACCTTGCAATACCCCCAAGACCGCATTATCTTGTATCCCTATCGAAACAAAACACTACATCTTGGGGTTTGACGCAAATCCCAAGCACAAGTCAAGCAAAGAACTCAAGCCCTCAGGCAGTGGTTTTTTTGCTTGAACTTTAGAAGCATTCAGCAGCCAAACCGCTCCTGCGCAGGCTTCCGTTGCAAACCCTTGGAGGGTGTTGTTTCGGGTACGAGTGTTGCTAGCCATAGGCACACCGTACAGCAACAGTTTTGAGTCGTGGATTCAGAACCTTTGACTTCGGCCAGGGAGCGGCAAGAAATTGCCCCTTATTCCTGAACTGTCCCGAAGTGAGTATGCCCGACCTGCTCGGCATGCCGGAGCGTCGTGTTCCCGCGTGTCATCAGCGTCGGTTGTTGAGCTTTCGGACGGAACGGCGGGCGCCCACAAAGCGCCTAAACAAACTTAGAGAACGTGGAGACACCCATGCAAACCGACACAACTCGCGAGAACCCGCTGGCCAAGGCGCCGCAGGCCGCTGATTCGAACCAGGATCTGGCTGCTACCGCCCCAGGCCAACTGCGTGTGATCAAGCGCAATGGCACTGTCGTCGCCTACACCGACGACAAGATCACCGTGGCCATCACCAAGGCGTTCCTCGCAGTTGAAGGCGGCACCGCCGCTGCCTCGTCGCGCATCCACGACACCGTTGCCCGCCTGACCGAACAGGTTACCGCGACCTTCAAGCGTCGCATGCCATCGGGCGGCACCATCCACATCGAAGAAATCCAGGACCAGGTCGAACTGGCCCTGATGCGTGCCGGCGAGCAAAAAGTTGCCCGCGACTACGTGATCTACCGCGACCAGCGCGCCAAAGAGCGTGCTACCCGTGTTCACGCCGAAGACGCCGCCGTGCAGCCGCACCCGAGCATCCGCATTACCCTGGCCGATGGCAGCCTCGCGCCACTGGACATGAACCGCCTGAACACCATCATCACCGAGGCCTGCGAAGGCCTGGCCGAAGTCGATGGCGAGCTGATCCAGCGCGAAACCCTGAAAAACCTCTACGACGGTGTGGCCCTCACCGACGTCAACACCGCCCTGGTGATGACCGCCCGTACCCTGGTCGAGCGCGAGCCGAACTATTCGTTCGTCACCGCCCGCCTGCTGATGGACACCCTGCGTGCCGAAGGCCTGGGCTTCCTCGGCGTGGCCGAAAGCGCCACCCACCACGAAATGGCCGAACTGTACGCCAAGGCCCTGCCGGCCTACGTGGCCAAGGGCGTCGAGTTCGAACTGCTCAACCCTGCCCTGGCCGACTTCGACCTGGAAAAACTGGGCAAGGCGATCAACCACGAGCGCGACCAGCAATTCACCTACCTGGGCCTGCAGACCCTGTACGACCGTTACTTCATCCACAAGGATGGCGTGCGTTTCGAACTGCCTCAGGTGTTCTTCATGCGCGTGGCCATGGGCCTGGCGCTGGAAGAGAAAAACAAAGAAGCCCGTGCGATCGAGTTCTACAACCTGTTGTCGTCGTTCGACTACATGGCTTCGACCCCGACCCTGTTCAACGCCGGTACCCTGCGTCCACAGCTGTCGAGCTGCTACCTGACCACCGTGCCGGACGATCTGTCGGGCATCTACCACGCGATCCACGACAACGCCATGCTGTCGAAATTCGCCGGTGGCCTGGGCAACGACTGGACCCCTGTGCGTGCACTGGGCTCCTACATCAAGGGCACCAACGGTAAATCCCAGGGCGTCGTACCCTTCCTGAAAGTGGTCAACGACACCGCCGTTGCCGTTAACCAGGGCGGCAAGCGCAAAGGCGCCGTGTGTGCCTACCTGGAAACCTGGCACCTGGACATCGAAGAATTCATCGAACTGCGCAAGAACACCGGTGATGACCGTCGTCGTACCCACGACATGAACACCGCCAACTGGATCCCTGACCTGTTCATGAAGCGCGTCTTCGATGACGGCAAGTGGACCCTGTTCTCGCCGAACGAAGTACCGGATCTGCACGACCTGACCGGCAAGGCCTTCGAAGAGCGCTACGAGTACTACGAAGCCCTGACCGAGTACAACAAGATCAAGGTGTTCAAGACCATCCAGGCCAAAGACCTGTGGCGCAAGATGCTCTCGATGCTGTTCGAGACCGGCCACCCATGGTTGACCTTCAAGGATCCGTGCAACCTGCGTTCGCCGCAGCAGCACGTCGGCGTGGTCCACAGCTCGAACCTGTGCACCGAGATCACCCTGAACACCAACAAAGACGAGATCGCGGTCTGCAACCTGGGCTCGATCAACCTGCCGAACCACATCAATGACGGCAAGCTGGACACCGCCAAGCTGCAACGCACCGTGAACACCGCCGTGCGCATGCTCGACAACGTGATCGACATCAACTACTACTCGGTGCCGCAAGCGCGTAACTCGAACCTCAAGCACCGTCCGGTCGGTCTGGGCATCATGGGCTTCCAGGACGCACTGTACCTGCAGCACATTGCCTACGGTTCCGACGCTGCCGTCGAGTTCGCCGACAAGTCGATGGAAGCGGTCAGCTACTTCGCCATCCAGGCTTCCTGTGACCTGGCCGACGAGCGTGGCGCCTACGAGACCTTCCAGGGCTCGCTGTGGTCCAAAGGCATCCTGCCGCTGGATTCGCAACAGATCCTGATCGAAGCCCGTGGCCAGAAGTACATCGACGTCGACCTCAACGAAACCCTGGACTGGGCACCGGTACGTGCTCGCGTACAAAATGGTATTCGTAACTCGAACATCATGGCCATCGCGCCGACCGCGACCATCGCCAACATCACTGGCGTATCGCAGTCGATCGAACCGACCTACCAGAACCTGTACGTGAAATCGAACCTCTCGGGCGAATTCACCGTGATCAACCCGTACCTGGTTCGCGACCTCAAGGCCCGCGGCCTGTGGGACTCGGTCATGATCAACGACCTCAAGTACTATGACGGTTCGGTACAACAGATCGAGCGCATCCCGCAGGAACTCAAAGACCTGTACGCCACCGCGTTCGAAGTGGAAACCAAGTGGATCGTCGACGCCGCCAGCCGCCGTCAGAAGTGGATCGACCAGGCCCAGTCGCTGAACCTGTACATCGCTGGCGCTTCGGGCAAGAAACTCGACGTGACCTACCGCATGGCCTGGTACCGTGGTCTGAAAACCACCTACTACCTCCGTGCCCTGGCTGCGACCAGCACCGAGAAGTCGACCATCAACACCGGCAAGCTCAACGCCGTTTCCAGCGGTGGCGACAGCGCCCCGATCCAGGCTGCGGGCCCAGCGCCAGTGCCTAAGGCTTGCGCGATCGACGAGCCGGATTGCGAAGCCTGCCAATAAGTTCTGAAAGCACTGTGGGAGCGGGCTTGCTCCGCGACAGGGGCACACCCCGCCCCTCCCACAGCATCAGACAAAAAGGTCAGGGACACCCCTGACCTCCTCCGAGGAGCCCCGCTCCCGGAAGCATTCCAAGTTTTTGCGTGCACCGCAGTACCCAACCGCAAGCACCGCAACCAAGATCCACCGGCCATACTGAATATGGCCCTCAAGCAGGAGACCCACCATGCTGAGCTGGGACGAATTCGACAAAGACGACGGCGAAGAAGCCGCCAAAGGCGCCACCGCCACTCAAGCCGCTGCCGCAGGCATCGACAAGCTGGATAACGCTGGCGGTGTTGCCGCCCTGGAAGCCCGTGCGGTAACCGCCGATGACTCCGAAGCGGTCAAGCGTGCCAAGGCTGCCCTGGACCAACTCGACATCGCCGAAGGCCTGGCTGAGCTGGAAGGTTCCGCTGCCCGTGTCGCCGTTGACGAAAAGCGCATGATCAACTGCCGCGCCGACCTCAACCAGCTGGTGCCATTCAAATACGACTGGGCCTGGCAGAAGTACCTGGACGGTTGCGCCAACCACTGGATGCCGCAAGAGGTCAACATGACCGCGGACATCGCCCTGTGGAAAAACCCGGAAGGCCTGACCGACGACGAGCGTCGTATCGTCATGCGCAACCTGGGCTTCTTCTCCACCGCCGACTCCCTGGTTGCCAACAACCTGGCCCTGGCCGTGTACCGCCTGATCACCAACCCGGAGTGCCGCCAGTACATCCTGCGCCAGGCCTTCGAAGAGGCGATCCACACCCACGCCTACCAGTACTGCATCGAATCGCTGGGCATGGATGAAGGCGAGATCTTCAACATGTACCACGAGATCCCGTCGGTCGCGAAGAAAGCCGCCTGGGGCCTGAGCTACACCCGCGCGATCTCCGATCCGGAATTCAACACCGGCACCGTCGAGACCGACAAAGAGCTGCTGCGCAACCTGATCGCCTACTACTGCGTTCTGGAAGGCATCTTCTTCTACTGCGGCTTCACCCAGATCCTGTCCATGGGTCGCCGCAACAAGATGACCGGCGTTGCCGAGCAGTTCCAGTACATCCTGCGTGACGAATCCATGCACCTGAACTTCGGTATCGACGTGATCAACCAGATCAAGATCGAAAACCCGCACCTGTGGGACGCCGAAATGAAGGAAGAAGCCTCGCAGATGATTTTGCAGGGCACCCAGCTGGAAATCGAATACGCCCGCGACACCATGCCACGCGGCGTACTGGGCATGAATGCGGCGATGATGGAGGACTACCTCAAGTTCATCGCCAACCGTCGCCTGTCGCAGATCGGTTTGAAGGAAGAGTACCCAGGGACTACCAACCCGTTCCCATGGATGAGCGAGATCATGGACTTGAAGAAGGAGAAGAACTTCTTTGAGACGCGGGTTATTGAGTATCAGACGGGTGGGGCGTTGAGCTGGGATTGATTTTCCGCTCGGGTTCGAAGAAAGGCTGCCGAAAGGCGGCCTTTTTTGTGTGCGTTGGATTTGGAAATCAGGTGCTTGAGGTGGCGGAACACTTCATCCGTTTCTGGTAAAAACGATGCTTACCATCGGCAGCTATCGGCCCTAACCGGCCAGTCATGATAGGTAGAAGTTAGCCGGAAAGGGCCGTCCGATTAAATAAATCTGTGTCTTTACTTAGCCGCAGGAATTCTGGCCAGGAACCATCTATGATTATTTAGCTCAATAAATTTAGGACTTTCCTCCATGGTAAATAAAATTCTTTGCACACTGAACTCCAGAGCTGGAGGAGCTGCTCTAGCTGAAATATTATCGACTAAATTTGGTTTTAGAAGCACCATAAGGCGTGTGTCTAGTGATGGCTGGACGGCTCGGCGCGCGCTGGAGAGAATGCCATGATTGACGACGAAAAAGCTGACATGCAAAACGACTTTCAAAACGAACGTCAGTATCTTGAGGGATTGTTAGCAACCCGTGTGAATTGGTTCTTGATTTTTATGTCGTTTTATTTTGTAGCTGCGTTCAATCTCGACGATGGGCAACAACGTGCCATTGCTCTTGCCTTCGGCGGCATGTTCTCTCTCGCAATTTCGCTTTCTGTCCTTCGTACTATGTCGCTCGTTGAAGATGTGCTTATTCAATTTCGCAAGCAGCACAAAGAACATCCGTACACGGTAGCATTTGAACATCTTAGCGAGAAACCCGTTATTAAAGTGAGCGCGAACAAATACATTGCTGCGCTGCCATTAATTGCTACAGCTGCTTTCATCGTCTTGGCTTTATTTTCTTGCTCTGCCCCCCAGTCGAAAACACCATCCGACACTCCTGCTGCTTCACAGCTGAAGGGGCGAATCTGAGCTCGGGCGTTAAATGTCGTATGTACCCTTGCAGTGATACTTACGACTTCGCGAAGCCGACTCTGGCTCGCCAACTTTACTGGCGAGTAAAAATGTCCGCTCCTGGCCGTCAGATGCCCTTCGCGAAAGACACTATCGGCCAAAAGCGGTCGTCCTAGATAGGTCCGTTTCGTCCATTTACAGGCTACTTCTCGAATTCCCTGCCTGTCAGCATCAACGCCATGTCGCGTGCCGAATCAAGGACATCCGTTGAGGGGCCATTAACCTGGCACGTAACGATCAACCCTTCGCCGATTAAGAACAACTGCCTCGCGACCAAGAATGGCTGCTTAAGCTTTGCGGCGGTACAGATATCTTCCAGATAAGCGAGAACCTGTTGCTTATGCTGCTTCGCCAAAATGTGCGGCTGATCGGTCTGTCCGCTGTACTCGGCTGAAGCATTGATAAAGGCACAACCATGAAAGTCTGACTCCTGAACCCATGCAGCGATGAATTCGATATATGCCAGTGGCCGCAGCGGATCGGAAACCGTTTCCACCGCTTCTCTCATTTTTCTCATGAACTCGGTATCTCGACGCTGTAAGGCTGCCTCGACAAGGTGTTCTTTGCTCGGAAAATGGCGATACAGCGTCTTTTTGGTTACCCCAGCTTCTTGGCTTAGCTGTTCCACCCCGGAGGCGTGATAACCCTGGCGATAAAATAGTCGTAGAGCGGACTCAGTGATGGTGTCGGATGTGCTCATTTCCTTGGGCCTCATACAGGTAGGTACGCAGTGTATACCGATCGGTTGACATACAGGTATACCGATCGGTATCTTCTGGTGCCTGCCCTGTTTCGGAGTTACTTCTGTGCCAATCGCTCCCCTGCTCAAATCCAGTTCACCACCAGCACCTTCTCTGCGTTTCACGTTGATGTCATTCATCGGCGCAGTCATCACCATCGGCGCAACCGGTTGGCTCAGTTATATTTCCGGAGTGCCTTGGCTGATGGCCTCCTTTGGTGCAAGTTGCGTACTTGCTTTCGGGGTGCCGGAGTCGCCGCTAGCCCAGCCGCGCAGCATTATCGGCGGGCACGTGGTGTCAACCCTGGTAGGGCTTTTGGTTCTGGGCTTCCTTGGGAATTCATGGTGGGCAGGTGCACTGGCCGTGGGACTGGCATTGGCAGCCATGCAACAAACACGCACCCTGCATGCCCCAGCAGGGGCTAATCCGTTGGTTGTGCTCGCTGCAAGTGCCCCTGTCAGCTTTCTGGTCACGCCGGTTTTGACGGGTTCAATTGTGATCATCGCGGTAGCCTGGTGTCTGAACAACATACGTAGTCGGGGCAGCTATCCCAAGTATTGGGTATAAGTAAGCCCAACCCGTTGGGGCATTGACTCCGGCTCCGCTGAATCTTCTTCCCGCCAGCGCATATTTAACGTCGACAAGAGAAATATGCGTTGGTCGCATCTCAACATCTCCCAATTTCAGAAATGGCCTACACCGCAACAATTGACCCGGTTTTCTAACACCCTTACCGTACTGCTTGGCGCCTAAGAAACGCCCGTACAGCGGCTAGCCCGCTCCCGACAGATGCGGCATTTTTGTGCCTGTGGTTTACTGCTGCGCGCAAAAATCACTCTGTAATGTCGGGAGTGGGCTAATACAAGACCTGAAAGGGAAATACGTCCGGCCCTCTGTACGGGGTTTCTTAGCTCCCGACACCCAGCCCTCAGAAGCTGATATCGCACAGAGGTTATGGAAATGCCTACCGACGCCCCCGCTCGCAGGCCTTTCGCAGACGCGGCTCGCCTGAACATTCTTCACCGCTCCATCGGAGGTCAGCCATGACTGATCTCTATGAACCAATACTGTTCACCCGCCACAACCGCCCCCTCCACACCCTCTGGCTCGAGTCCCAGGCCTGGTTCTGCGCCCACGAACTCGGCCGACTTACAGGCCGCTTCTACGACGGACACTGCATCCGCAAGCTCGACCCAGACCAGCATCGCAGCGTGCAACTACTTCGATACGGCCAATACCAGGCGACCACCATGGTCAGCGAGTCCGGGGCCTATACCCTGCTCGCCCACCATCACATTCCGGAAAACCGCCACCTACGGCATTGGCTGACCCATGAGGTGGTGGCGGTGTTGCGTGACGGGCAGGAGTCGGAGATGGCGGACCTGCCGCGCCTGGGGCGGATGTGCTGGCCGGGTGGGCATACGGCCAGCCTGTTGTACTGGCAGAGTGAGCCGTGGGTGCGCTTGCGCGATGTGCCCGCGGTGATGGCGGCGGAAGCGCCTAGGGTGTCGCCAGTGAAGCGCAAGCTGAGTTGGCGGGCGTGTGCGCAGCGGGCGTTGCGGCTGCATGGGCTGGGGGATTGAATTGGCGACCCGTCAGCAACTGACGCCACACACTGACGCAAATCTTTTCTCACGCCACTGCCAACTGGCAGTACACTCAATGCCATATGTCCAGAGTGGAGCGCCGATCATGTCTGCTACCGCGGAAAACACAGAAGCCAGGAAGTCGCCGAAAAAGCCTGGCAAAGCAAAAGCTGCCGATACCGGGTCAGTGATCACAACGGGCACTGAAGCGTCAGCCCGTCAGCTGAACGAAACACCCGCGCAAAAAGCCTACGGTACTGCCCGTGTGTCAGCATCGAGCGCTACCGGCATGCCGATTATCGATCTGCTGCTGCCCGACACCGACACCGACGACCGCATGGAGGTGTTCAAGGCCACACAAAGTGGCTTTCCGCTCAGCTCCGTCATCCAGCTGGTCGAGTCGGTTGAAACCTTCAAGCGCCACAACGTGCTGGCGAAGATCGTCGGCCTGTCCGAGCGCACCCTCGCCCGCCGGATGAAGAACAAGGATGAAGCCCTGAGCCCTGAACAAAGTGCCAGGGCGCTGTATTACGCCGAGGTGCTGGAGAAAGCGCAGGAGGTGTTCGGCACCCGCGCGCTTGCCGAAGCGTGGATGACCCGGCCGGCGCTCGGGCTGGACGGCGAGTCGCCGATCGACCTGCTGTCCAATCCGGTCGGCTATGAGCTGGTCAGCGATTTCCTGAATCGACTGGATTACGGGGTCTACTGATGGTGACCGATCCTCTGGCCCATGACCTGCATTTCTGGCGTCTCGACCATTCCAGGCACGCGCCTTCGTGGAACAGTGGCATTGGCGCAGAGGCGTGTGGCGGACGCTGGAATCCCAAAGGGTTTCAGGTAGTCTATGCCAGCCTTGATGCTGCTACGGCCATTCTTGAAGTGGCGGTGCATAAAGGCTTCCAGACGCTCGACTGCGTTGCGCACACGCTGACAGCGGCACGGGTGCTGGACACCGCCAAGGTGTACAAGGTCGAGCGAAAGGATGTACCCAACCTGAACTGGCTGACCCCGGGCACCCCCAGCCGTAGCCAGCAAGCCTTTGGTGCCCGGCTGTTGGAACAGCATCCCTTGGTGCTGATTCCTTCCTGTGTGGCACCCCATAGCTGGAACCTGTTGATGAACCCGCTGCTGGCTGCTGGCCTTTACGAGGTTGTCCTGCAGGAGCGCTTTGCATTGGATGGACGGCTCAATCCCCCTCTGCAATAAGGTTAAAGCCGGGACTTTATCGAGGCAGGTAATGGCCGGGGCAGATGCAGGTGATTCAGTTGCAGTTGATCTGCAGCAGCCAAGTTTTTCGGCGCAACCACAATAGTAAGCCATGCTTAAAAAGCTCCAGCCAAGGAGCCCTATCGACGCCAACGGATAGCACTGCATGAACGAAAGGCCACTCACCCCGTCTACTCCCCTTTCGCGCACTGGCGCTACTCAGAACGGCTGGCAGCGCTGGTTGCCCGGCCTGCAGGTGCTGCGCGCGTACCAAATGGGCGATCTGCCCAAAGACCTGCTCGCCGGCCTGGTGCTGACCACCATGCTGGTGCCGGTAGGCATCGCCTACGCTGAAGCCTCGGGTGTGCCGGGGATCTACGGGCTGTACGCGACCATCGTACCGCTGCTGGCCTATGCACTGTTCGGACCTAGCCGCATTCTGGTACTCGGGCCCGACTCGGCACTGGCGGCCATCATCCTGGCGGTGGTGCTGCCATTGTCCGGCGGCGATCCCATGCGCGCTATCAGCCTGGCCAGTGCAATGGCGCTGGTGTCCGGGTTGGTGTGTATTGGCGCCGGTCTGCTGCGCCTGGGTTTTGTCACTGAGCTGTTGTCCAAGCCCATTCGCTACGGCTACATGAATGGTATCGCCTTTACGGTACTGATCAGCCAGACGCCTAAACTGTTCGGCATTTCCGTTGAGAGCAGCGGCCCTATGCGGGATGTGCTGGCGCTCGGTCAGGCGCTGCTGGCCGGCCAGGCCAATTGGGCGGGCTTTGCCGTAGGTGGCGCAACCCTGGCGCTGATTCTTGTGCTCACGCGTTACAAACGCGTGCCCGGCATCCTCATCGCCGTGGTCGCCGCGACGCTGGTGGTGGGCACTCTAGGCCTCGATACCAGTCACGATGTGAAAGTACTGGGCTCGATGCCACAAGGGTTACCCGCCTTCACTGTGCCCTGGCTGCAAGCCGCAGACCTGATCACCGTGCTGATCGGTGGCTTCGCCGTTGCCCTGGTGTCGTTCGCCGACACCAGCGTGCTGTCGCGCACCTATGCGGCCAAGACCCGCACGCCGGTGGACCCCAATCAGGAAATGGTCGGTCTGGGGGTCGCCAACCTGGCAACAGGATTGTTCCAGGGTTTTCCCATCAGTAGCAGCTCTTCTCGCACGCCGGTTGCCGAAGCGGCGGGATCGCGCACGCAACTCACCGGTGTGTTCGGCGCCATCGGTGTGGCGCTGTTGCTGCTTTTCGCACCGAACCTGTTGCAACACCTGCCTAATAGCGCCCTTGCGGCCGTGGTGATTGCTGCCGCCATTGGCCTGTTCGAGATCAAGGACCTGAAGCGGATCTACCGTATCCAGCGCTGGGAATGCTGGCTGTCGATTACCTGCTTTATCGGTGTGGTCGTGCTCGGTGCGGTCCCTGGCATCGGGCTGGCGGTTGTCATCGCCGTGATCGAGTTTCTCTGGGATGGCTGGCGTCCACACTACACGGTACTCGGTCGCGTTGACGGGATCCGCGGCTATCACGATATCTCGCGCTACTCCAACGCTCGCCTGGTGCCAGGGCTGGTACTGTTTCGCTGGGATGCGCCGCTGTTCTTCGCCAATGCCGAGCTGTTTCAGAAATGCGTGCTGGAGGCCATCGCTAAATCTCCGACCGAGGCGCGCCGGGTTGTAGTAGCCGCAGAGCCGGTTACCAGTGTGGACGTTACTTCGGCGGATATGCTGGTGGAATTGGAGCAGTTACTGCGTGCGGCAAACATTGAGCTGCGCTTCGCCGAAATGAAAGACCCGGTCAAGGACAAGCTCCAGCGCCTGGAGGTGTTGAAGCATATTGGCAGCGACATCTTTCAGCCTACGGTCGGGGCCGCCGTAGATGCCTATCTTGAGGAGCATGACGTGGACTGGACGCCTTAGTGGCCACAGTCGATGAAGGTTAGCGCCGCATCCCGTGCCAACCTGTGCGAAAATGCCCGCGCTTTTGTTCATACGTGTGGAGATGTACGGTTTGGTAATGCATTACTCAACGAGCGGCGACGCAGTCGCTTGCGGTCGCACTGGCAACAACCTCAGCCTCACTGCTGATGCCGACAAGGTCGATTGCAAATCCTGTCAGCGGTCCCTGGTCAAAGCTGAAGCGGTGCCAGCCAAGAAAGCCACCCCTTCTCTGGCTGAACTGCGCAAGCAGCGCCTGGCGAGCCAAGCGCCTCAAGCGAGCCAGGTGCAAGCCACCACGTTCTGCTTCAAGGCCAACTGGCGTGTGCGCCTGGCCGCTCAGCCTGATCGCTGCCGCCTGCCGCGCGGCATGGCGCCTCAGGCGTTCGTGTAAGCCTGTGCGGGAGCCTGGGCCAGGCTCCCGCGCACTTTCAGCTGTGCAGTGGACGCGCCAGGCCTTGCACGTCCAGATGACGCTCTAGTTCAGCCTCCCTGCCACAACCTATCAACACCCAGAGCAGTACCCGGCATTTACGTGGGCACAAGAAGCCTGCCATCCGCGCCCCTCTGCGCTGCAGGTCCATTTCCCCGCCGTTGAATCCGTATGTACATGAGGCTGTAGTGCCAGCACCGGTTCGGGTTGCGACGACAACGGGTAGCCATTGGCTGATCTGGCCCAGGCAACGTGCCCATTCCTGGGACACATGCCCGGCACCGAAGCCGGCAATCACCAGACCTTCGTAGCCCAATCGTGCGACTTCCTCCAGCAGCAAGGTGTCCGCTGACAGGCTGGCTTCGAGCAACGCCACGCGATGATCCAGACGTTGGGGTGCAGGAAGGACACAGCGCCGCCTCGGTGGTTTCAGGTAGCACACACGTCCTTCTATCAGCAGCCCTTCAGGACCGAAATGTGAGGACGTGAACGCCTGCATTGCCAGGCTGTCGGCTTTACGCACATGTACCGCAGCATGAACCTGATCATTAATGACCACCAGTACGCCTCGCCCACGGCTTTCTGCAGCCAATGCCACCTGCACCGAAGCCAGCAGATTGGCGGGACCATCCGCACCGGCCTGGTTGGCCGAACGCATGGCCCCCGTGAGCACCAAAGGCGCGTCATGCGGCCAAAGCAGGTCGAGAAAATAGGCCACCTCCTCCAGGGTATCGGTACCCTGCGTCAGCACCACACCTTGAGCCCCCTTCTTTACCTGGGCGTCGGCCCACTGCAGGACGTCGAGCAACTGAGTGAAGGTCAGTGATGCACTGGGTAGCAATTGCAGGGTTTCGGCGCTGATGAGGGCCAAGCCTTCAAGCTGTGGCAAGCCCGCCAACAGCGCTTCGCTGCTCAAGCTCGGGGTTACCCCCTCGCCCGCTGTTTCGACCTGCATGCTGACAGTGCCACCCAGGCTACCAATCGCCAGCAGTGGTAGGCATTTGGCTGCGCTCATGGGGTTGCTCCGGTGATCAATCGAGTGAAGGGGATGATAGCCAGGGTACAGACCGCCATAGACAAGACATTGCCAATGTAGCCATGCATATGACTTGGCAAGCGCCGGCTGATGGCGTGGGCCAGGGGCGGCGCCATTAGCGCCCCCAAGGTGGCGCTGAGGACGATGACTTGCCAACTGCCGCCCAGAGTGAGCACAGCGGCGGGCACCACAGAAACAATCGGTATATAGGTGGGATACCAACCCAGACGCCGCCATTGATGGCGCCAGAACAGCACGCCGATGAACGAAGCCAGGGCCTGCCCGGCAATCATCTCGATGAGCAACTGTGAGCCATAGGCAGGGCCGCTGGGCGAAATGGCGTAGGCCAGCAGTACCCCCAGCAGTAAGCCAAGACTGGCCAGCTCGTTGCCAAAGAATGGCGCCTCGCTGAAATCTGCCAGCACTCGACGAAACGTCCAGAGCACACCATAGTCAGGCTTGGTCGCCAGCACAGTCGCTGTTGGTAGCGACTCGGCAGCAGACGTTGATTGCATCAGTATCGGGTGACGTCGACACAGCATGAATGCCAGCACACTCGCGATCGCCATGCCGCCAACATTGCCGATGACCACGGGTAGCTGCAATGGATAACACAGGTAGTTGACCAATAGCAGACTGGCCGGGGTTACCAGCAGTGCGCCCAGAAGCGCACCATTGATGGCGACCTTCCAGCCCGCGCCGAACAACAGCACCATAGCCGCCGGTAGCGAGACGAAAGCGACGAAGGTCGGCTGCCAGGTCCCAGTGCTAAGTGTCCAGCCCCACAAGGCGTGGCTGAACAGCAGACCGAGCAGGGAGCTGATCACCAGCCACGGCCACAGGCCGGTTCCATAGCTGATGGCAAATCCCTGCCAGCGCTTGCCATTACGGCTGGCCCAATGCGCAAGCGCCGCACCGGCGAGCAAGCCCAGTGCCGGCAACTCATGCTTGTAGAAGGCCACTTCGCTGATATCGCCGACAATCCAGCGCAGACGCGCCATGGGCTCATCCAGGTGACCGAGCATGTGCGCATAATCCGGCCAGCGTTGCAGCCAGCCCTCTGCCCGGCCACTGATCACCTCGATACCGACACTGGTGAAAAGCGATATTCCCAGGCACATCAGGAACAGTGGAATGAAAGTGCTACGAGGTCGCTCAATAAAGTTGTCCATATCAGCCCCTCAGCGCGGCAGAGCCGGATGCAAGTCATACCCGAGCATCGAGCCGTAGACATCGACGCGCCGGTCACGGGGCAAGTCGTTGAGGTTGTTCCAGATCGGCGCGCTACGGGCAGTGCTGAGGTCAAGGTCGGCAACGATAATGCACTCGTTCTCAGCACCGGCCACTTCACCGATTGGCCAGCCGTTGGTACCGGCAATCAGCGAGCAACCGAGAAATCGCCCACCGCGTTCGCTGCCGATGCGATTAGCCGCTGCGATATGTATGTTGTTGACGTGAGCGGCGGTCATGGTCAGGTAGGACGCCATGCACTTGCCGCTGGCATCGAACAGCGGTGGTGGCGTCCAGACCCAATTGTTCAGGCTGCAAATGATATCGGCTCCCTGCAGGGCCAACAGGCGCGGCACTTCCGGGAACCAGATATCCCAACAGATCATCAAGCCGATGCGGCCGATGGGCGTTTCGAACACTGGAAAACCCAGGTTGCCCGGGGTGAACCAGAGCTTTTCCTGGTTCCACAAGTGCGCCTTGCGGTAATGGCCGAGCCGTCCCTGCGGACCAAAGAGCACTGCGCTGTCATAGAGCTTCAATCCATCACGCTCGGCGAAACCGGCCACCAGGTAGATCTGATGCTCTCGGGCAAAAGCCGACCAGCGATTCAGGCTCGGCCCATCGGCAAGAGGCTCGGCGTGTTCGTAGGCTTCTGCACGGGTGTGGAAGGTGTAGCCGGTGTTGGCCAGCTCCGGCAACACGATCAAGTTGGCGCCCTGAGCGACGGCCTGCTCAGCGAGCTTAAGTCCCCTGCAGAGGTTGTCTTCACAGTGCTGTTGTCCGACCTGAGGGTCGAACTGTATTACCGCAACACGCGCAGGGCTAATGGGGGCAGTGTGCACAGACATGGCGACGTCCTTCTTTTTGTTATGAGAGGGACGCCAGTTAAGCGGAGAGCACGTTAGGTAAAACAGTCAGATAGTTCCGAAGACTTGGCAGGAAGGTGCTCAAGCGGCGGAAAGGGCAATCGAGGTACTTGCCCTTTTCAACCTTTTTTCAGACCTTAACTTGGTAGTGCGGATAGTCGTCCATGGAGAACCCTCCGTTGAACGCAGCACCCGTTTTCCTACAGATATTGATCACCGAATCTACAGCCGTCCTAAAGCATGGTTCGGTCCAGCCCGCGTCGACAGAGAACGATTCGCCGACCAGGTAGAGACCTGAATGCTCACTCAGATCGCGGTTGTATTTCATCAGGCTGATTGCCTCGTAATAAGTACCCGCCCGGTAGAGTTTGGCGCAGCCCAAGGCATTTCTATCGGTCACCCAGCGTTGAACCCGGGCGTTATCAGTGTCTACATAAGGCGAAATTGGCTGTTCTATGTTTGTGCAGCGCAACAGTATCCGGTCCAGCTCTTTGACGCACTTCTTTGCCAGCTCAGCATCACTGAACGAAGCAAGCTTGGTCGCATCGTCCTCCCAGGTGTAGCTGAGCAAGATGCAGTCGTAGGCATAACTTTCGTTGTATCGGTAGGCGTATACATCATGTACGAAACTGTCGGTAACCAGAATTTGCGGGATGCGCCGATTCTTACGCAGAAAGCTCTTTTTCAGCGGCGCATAGACTTTGCAGCTGGTCTCCCAATGGGCTGTTTTGTAGGCGTTGATGATGCTGCTCGGCAGCATTGCCGAAGTGAAATCTCCCAGATGGACGTTGGTTTCAATCAACCAAGACGGCAGGGTGACGATCACAGAGTCAAAATCCGCGCTCAATGGCGTGGTTTTGTCCGGGTTGCTGACATTCCACTGATATTGAACCCGAACCTTTCCATCAGGTAGTTTGCTCAAAGCAGAAACGGCAGAGTCGGTGAGTAGGCCATCGTTGTGCTGCAGTAGATGGCTATAGAGTGACTTTCCAAGCTCGCCGATTTCCATGAACAACAGGCACTCGTCCAACGCAGCGAGCCCCAGGTAGCTGGGTGTCGCGAATCTCAGACCTTTGCTGTCATGTACAGCATCGCCCAGATAAGGGGCTTGAAGTGGGTTGCCTTGCTCGTCAACTCGCCCATGGACCAGTTGCAGATGGCTGCTGAACCCGAAGATCGCAGTGCGCAGTGGGTAGAGACAGCACACATCGTAGAAGGCGCCCCAGCTGCCATCACCAATGCCAATAGCGTAAAAAATCGCCGATTCCTCAGGACTCATACCCAATCCGCCAAAATCGCCTGGGGCATCAGCATCCCAACTGTCAAGCGCTGGAAGGCGAACCAGATCGCGAAATGACAACGTGTGATAGTGAGCCACGATGGCCGCCCACTGCGCTTCCCAGCGCTGCGAGCCATATACAGTTGCTACGTGCTCCGTCATCCGTGCAGCAAACCTGTGCCATTTGGCATAGACCTGCTGCAGGACCGTGGAAGGAGGCAGGGTAGTGCCGTCAGGGTTGTTCCATATCAGCATCCTCGGCTCGCCCTCCCCCTCCAGCTCACCTTCCTGCAAGTAAATGCCGGTGGAAGCGACCCAGGGCGTGCCTGGATTGGGAAAGTCCGAAATGCGCAGATCGAACAGCTTGGCGTAATAGGCCATGAGTGAGCAGCCATCTTTGGGGGCTTCACCCGTTCGATTAAAGAATGGCATGCGCATCGCGCCCATTTCGAAAGGCGTCGATGCAGGAGAAGAATGAGGATTGTTCACTACGGTCAGGTGGCGACCACCGACACGCTGAGATTGCTCGATCACGGTGATTTGAGTGAAACCGCAACGTAGCAACTCGCGGGCAGCGGTCAGGCCGGTGACACCTGCACCCACAATACAGATGCGATGGTCTGTGAGGCTGGAATTGGCGATACCACCCGCTTGCTCAACCAGTTTGCGGTAGTCGAAGCAGAGATCTGGAGGATTGGGGAAACGTGCAGCCCAGGTGCTGGAAGGACTTGCCTGCGTGGTGGCTACATTAGCGGGATGGTTGTAGCTGGAGCCGATAGTCATGTTCGAATTCTCCGGGAAGGTTTGGAGGTTCGAGCTTGGCAAGAGGGGCGTAGGGGGTGGCACTACATAGTTAGTGGCAACAAACTCGCTCCCTCAAAGCCTTGATCAGAGAACGGTCTGTGGGAGACTAAAAAGACAAAACCCCTACCTGCATACGCAGATAGGGGTTTCGGAATTTAATCTTGACGATGACCTACTCTCACATGGGGAAACCCCACACTACCATCGGCGATGCATCGTTTCACTGCTGAGTTCGGGATGGGATCAGGTGGTTCCAATGCTC
>NZ_PVZN01000016.1 GCF_003024385.1 Pseudomonas sp. BBP2017 | reverse complement strand
CGTCAACTCCCCAGGGTTTCGTGGTGCGCCCCAAGGAGCGCCATTGTCTGCATTGATCTGCAGGGGAAGTCCGTACCGCCTGAACAGATCGGTCAGGTGCTCCTGGACCAATTCGGTTCGCTGATGCGCACAGGCTTGAATCGCCAGATTGAAGCGCGAGTGGTCATCGATCAACGTCAACGGGTAGCACGGCCCCTGACCCGTCTGGAAGAAGCCTTTGAAGTCGATCTGCCAAAGATCATTGGGGGCCTCGCGCTCATAGCGTTTCCATGGTGTAGCCGCGTCGCTGGCCTCAGAGGTGATCAACCCGTGCCGATGCAGGACGTTGGTGACGGTACTGGCACAAATGCGCTGATCCAGCAGATGTCTGATCTTGCGGCCGCCCCAGGCAGGGTGCTCCTTGCGGATGGCGATCACTTCTTCCTCAAGCCCGCGGTCCGTCAGCCTAGGGCTGCTGGCAGGTTTTCTGGATCGCTCCAAAAGGCCTGCCGCACCTTCCTTCCGGTAGCGGTTAAGCCACTTGTAACCTGTCTGCGGACTGATACTGAAGCGCCGGCAAAGCTCCCTGACATTGGCGTCTGGATGATTGGCCAGATGAACGAACTCTTCTCTCAAGCTCATGGCGTCTCTCGCGTTCCAAGGCATGGTCGAATTCCCGGCAGGTTTGCTTGCCGAAAAGTGTCAACCATGTCCCCGTACACCTGTCCACCATGTCTCCGGTCCATACAACCCGAAAAAAAGCCCGATTCAGAAATCGGGCTTGTTCTTACCCGCTACCTCTTAGCCGTGCCAAGCAGCCAGCAGCGCTTCAAGCTCTGCTTCGCTGATCAGCCCCGTCGGGTAACGTGCCAACAACAAGTGGCGGTGATCGGGCTTCCTGCCGCGGATTGCTCCATTGTCTTTCAACCACTGGGCCACCTGCTGAAGGGACTCGTGATTCACTGCTGACGAGGGCGAAGCCAGCTCACTTACTGCATTCATTTCGACACGTACTCCCTGGGCCGTGAGCGGCTAACCTACTCAAACTTTGTGACAGAACGATGCTGTCCTATCTGCTTGAAATACAATGCAAAATAAATACAAGAGGTGTGCCAGAAGGCAGTGCCGATTGTCGCCGCCGATAAAAAAACCCGTCCGAAGACGGGTTTTGGCATTTTGCGCAAACTCAGCCCTTGAACGGTGCCGGTTGCTGTTGGGTCAGGCAGTGAATGTTACCGCCACCCAAAAGCATCTCGCGACCCGGGATCATGACCACTTCATGCTCCGGGAATACCCGGGCAAGAATCGCTCTAGCCTCAGCATCTGCTGGGTCGTCGAAGCTCGGCGCAATGATGCCGCCGTTGACGATCAGGAAGTTGACGTAAGATCCGGCCAGGCGAACCGATGGGTTACGTTCCTGACTACCGGCCACCGGATCGACGCCCGCACACTCTTCTTCAGTGGCGAACAGCGGTCCCGGGATCGGCATTTTGTGCACCGTAAACGCGCGTCCTTTGGCGTCATGGCTGTTCTGCAGCACTTCAAGTGCGGCATGGCAACGTGCGTAGTTGGGGTCTTGCGGATCATCTGTCCAGGCCAGTAACACTTCACCTGGGCGCACGTAACAACAGAAGTTGTCGACGTGGCCATCAGTCTCATCGTTGTACAGGCCATCGGGCAGCCAGATGATGGTGTCTACCGCCAGGTGATCGCGCAGGATGGCTTCGATCTGCTCACGATTGAGGTGCGGATTGCGGTTGTGGTTGAGCAGGCACTCTTCGGTGGTGATCAGGGTGCCTTCACCATCGACGTGAATCGAACCGCCTTCAAGCACGAAGCCTTCAGTGTGGTAGCGCTGGCATCGCTCCATCTCAAGGACCTTGCTGGCCACTTGCTCGTCACGGTTCCACGGCGAGTACAGCCCGCCCTCGAAGCCGCCCCAGGCATTGAAGCCCCAGTCAACGCCGCGCACTTCGCCGCTGTTGTTGATGACAAAGGTCGGCCCGGTGTCACGCACCCAGGCGTCGTCGTTGCTGATTTCCACCACACGGATGTTCGGCCCGTCCAGACGGGCGCGCGCGTTGTCGTACTGGGCGGCCGAGACAGCCACGGTCACCGGCTCGAAACGGGCGATGGCCTGGGCCAGGGTCACGTGTGCGGCCTGTACCGGTTTGCCGCCCAGGCGCCAATTGTCCGGACGCTCGGGCCAGACCATCCATACCTGGGTTTGCGGCGCCCATTCGGCTGGCATGTAGAAGCCGTCGGCGCGTGGGGTGCTGGTCAGGGTCTTCATGAGTAAACCTTTGCAGTGTCCGACGCAGGCATCGAGGCCCGCGTCGAGGTCATTGAATGATCAGGATTCCAGCGCGCCATCGAGGGTCTTGACCGGGCCGTAGAGGTTTGGACGGCGGTCACGGAACGTGCCCCAGGCGCTGCGGATGTGCTCCAGTTTGTCGAGGTCGAAAGTATGCACCAGCACGCCCTCTTCGGTCTCGTTGAGCGCTTGGACTTTCTCACCAAACTGGTTGGCGATGAACGACGAGCCGTAGAAGGTGATGTCGTAGCCGTCCTGTTCTTCGGTACCGATACGGTTGCTGGCGATCAGCGGCATCAGGTTGGCACCGGCATGGCCCTGCTGCACACGCTGCCAGTGGTCACGCGAGGAGATGGTCTTGTCATGCGGCTCGCTGCCAATGGCGGTCGGGTAGAACAGTATTTCGGCGCCGAGCAACGCCATGCTGCGGGCGCACTCCGGGAACCACTGGTCCCAGCAGATGCCGACGCCGATCTTGGCGTAGCGGGTCTGCCAGACCTTGAAGCCGGTGTCGCCCGGGTTGAAGTAGTACTTTTCGTGGTAGCCAGGGCCATCCGGGATGTGGGTCTTGCGGTACACACCGAGGTTGCTGCCGTCGGCATCGATGATCGCGATGCTGTTGAATCGTGCGCGACCGGCCAGCTCGAAAAAGCTGATGGGCAGCACCACCTGCAGCTCTTTAGCCAGTGCCTGGAAATGCTCGATAGCGGCGTTGGTTTCAACCGGCGTAGCCAGTTGCAGGTAATCCGGATTCGGCTTCTGGCAGAAGTACGGGGTTTCGAACAGTTCCTGGATCAGGATGATCTGCGCGCCCTTGGCAGCCGCTTCGCGGACCAGCTTTTCGGCGGTGGCCAGGTTGTCCTGGCGATCCCAGGAGCACGCCATCTGGGTGGCGGCGACGGTAACGGTGCGGCTCATGAAAACCTCCTCGAAGGATGACTGGGCCGGCTGACCGTGCAGACGACCGATGACAGATTGCTGGGTGATGGCTGACTTTATATCCGATAAATATCGACTTTAAAAGCCACAAATAAGAAATTAAAGGCGAAAAAAAGCCGGTTAATCCGATATCAATCGAATTAACCGGCCTTAAGGCTGCGCGCTAGAGCTCTTCTGACAGAACCCTGTCGATACTGTCGACGAAGAAGTCCACGCTTTCACGGGTCGTGCACATTGGCGGCTTGATCTTGAGGATGTTCAGGTAGTCGCCGGTTGGCTGCATGAAGATCCCCAGGTCGCGAAGGCGATTGCACAGGGTGGTGGTTTCTGCGCTGGCCGGCTCCAGGGTGCTGCGGTCGCGTATCAGCTCCAGCCCCAGGTAGAAGCCCGAGCCGTGCACTGCACCGGCAAGCGGATGTTTATCGACCAATGCCTGCAGGCGCGCCTTGAAATACCTGCCGACGTCACGGGCGTTGTCCCACAAGCCTTCTTCTGCCATGACATCGAGCACCGCGATGCCGATCCGGCAACTGACCGGGCTGCCGCCAGCAGACGAGAAGAAGTAACCCTCGGCCTCCAGCGCTTCGGCAATCTCCCGACGGGTGATCACTGCCCCCAGCGGCTGGCCGTTGCCCATGCCCTTGGCCATGGTGATGATGTCCGGCACCACCCCCTGCTGTTCAAAGCCCCAGAAATACTCGCCCAGCCGACCGTAACCGACCTGTACTTCATCGGCGATGCATACGCCACCCGCGGCCCGGACTTTGGCATACGCCTGCTGCAGGTAACCCGCTGGCAGGGAGATGCCACCGGCGTTGCCGTACACCGGCTCACAGATGAACCCGGCCAGCTGCCGCTGCTCGGCAGCCAGAGCCTGCAGCTTGGCATCGACATCGCGCAAATAGTCGGCGCCACTGTCTTCGCCGCGGTAGGCGCCCCGGTAAGTGTTCGGCGCAATGACCGGGTGCACCCAATCAGGCCGGGTGCTCAGGGCTTGAGGGTTGTCGGCAATCGAGGTGGAAATGGCATCAGTGGCCACCGACCAGCCGTGATAGGCCTCCAATACGCTGAGCATGTCACGGCCACCGCTGTAGGCCCAGGCCAGGCGAATCGCCAGGTCGTTGGCTTCGGTGCCGCTGTTGACCAGGAACACCCGGTCCATGGAATCGGGGGCCAGCTCCAGCAGACGCTCGGAGAACTCGGCGATGGCCGCGTAATGGAAGCGTGAGTTGGTGTTGAGCAGTGACCACTGCCGTGCCGATTCGCTGGCCATGCGTGGATGACCGTGGCCGAGTACCGCGACATTGTTGAGCATGTCCAGGTACGAGCGCCCCTGCATGTCGATCAGGTAGTTGCGCCAGCCGCGCTCTATATGCGGCGGTTGCTCGTAGTAGTGCTTTTGCGAGCGGGCAAAACTGGCGTCGCGGCGTTCCAGCAATTGCTGCGCATCGACCAGCGGCTCGGCCTCACAGGCGAACCCGAGCAATGCTTGCGGCGACGGACACAGCGCCTGCCATGCGGCGGCCCGCGACGGCACAACGAATGAAGGCGGATACAGATCCGGGACACGGCACAGCTGGATCCGCAGGACGCCGTCAGTCTGCCCCAGACGCTGCCCTTGGTTCAGTTGCGTCCCCGAGTCAGGCGCATCCTCCAGCCCACGCAACCAGAGGCTGCACTGCTCGCCTTTCAGGCAGCCCTGCCCCTCTGCCGTTTGAGTCCAGACCCCCGCCCAAGGCGCCTGCAACTCGGCAGTCGTAGCGACTTGCAGCTCGACGTGCAAAGCAAAGGTACGCGGTTCTTGCGGGTTGTCGATGTGGGTTTGCGACAGACGATACTGACCGTAGAGCGAACAGGCCGCACCTTGTGCAGCGGCCTGCTCGCGCAACAGCTGCTGGTCGATACCGGGCTGTTCCCAGTTACCGGCCTGGAAGTGATTGCTCAATACGCCCAGGTCCACGGGGGTGACGCTGCTGGCCTGCAAGCCGGGCAGCAGCGGGCTGGCTTGCAGCGGCAATACGGGCAGATCGAGACCGGCGACCTGCACAATCGCTGCTTCCATCAGTTCGAACGGCACGCTGGTCGCGACGTCGAAGATTTCCCATTCGTGGCTCAGATTATCGCGAATGTAGCCATTGCCCGGATCGACGCTCAGTTGCTGCTCACTGCTGAGCACCAGCACTGCCGCGCGTGCAACGATCAGCGGCCAAAGGGCTTTGAGCTCGGCTTCGGTTAGCGGATTAAGCGCATGGTAGGCCTGGACGGCCGGCAGGATACGCAGCGGATCGCCCTCGGCATGATGGAGCAAAGCCGCGCAGGTTACCGACAGGTCGGCAATTCGCCAGGTGTGCAGCAGATCACCGAAATCGATGACCCCTTGCAACTGCCATTGCCGCTGCTCGTCACGCTGCCAGACGGCGTTGTCATCGGTGATGTCCAGATGCACAGCCTGCATCGGCAATTGTTCGATCAATGGTTGCAAGCACCGCTCGGCCTTGCCTGTGGCCGCTAGCAGCTGCGCCTTGCGCGGCCCGTCGCTGAGCACTGGCGACAAATTAGCGATAAGGGTCGGGGCATGCCGTGGGTCCCATTGCAGCGTGCGCTCAAGTCCTGGGTGGATGAAACCGGCCAGCGCCTGGTCGATGCGCGCGCAGAGCCTGCCCAGCTCAGCGACCAACTGCGGCGCCATGTACTTCAGGCGGGTCAGTGACTGCCCTTCGATGTAGTCAAGCAGGCGTACACGCAGGGGCTGGCCGTCCAGATCCAGCGCCAACAGTTGCTCGCCGGATCCTGCCGCGATTACCGCAGGCACCGGTAAACCACGTTCAAGCAAGTAGCTCAGAGCCGCGTGCTGGGCTTCCAGTTCGGCAACGGTATAATCGCCATGACAGATTTTCAGCACATAACGCCCCTGGGCACTATCGACACGAAAGTTCAGGTCTTGCTGACTGCCTAAAGGTTGCAATGAGCCACTGAGCCCATAGTGCTCCTGCAATACCCGCAGCGCTTGCTGCTCGCTGACGTCGGGACAGGGCTGACTGGAGCGGTGGAGCAGGGTACTGAGCGGCATGGTGAGACCTCATTTTTTTTGTTGCTTATATCGCCACCGCTTTTGCCGATAAGCAAGTGCGGCGAGGAAAAAGCGATGAACAACGAGGTGTTGCGCAGTAACTCGCTTAAGCGGCGTAATTGCCTTGCTCCGATTTACCCGCAAGCTAGGCTTGAGCAGATCATTATCAGATTCATCAAAGGTCACTGGATATGCGCATACTCATAACCGGCGGTGCCGGTTTTATCGGCTCAGCCCTGATCCGTCACCTGATCCGCACCACCGAGCACGAGGTCCTCAACCTCGACAAGCTGACCTATGCCGGTAATCTGGAGTCGTTGACCAGTATTGCTACCAATACCCGCTATGAGTTTGTCCAGGCTGATATCGCTGACCAGGCAACCGTCAGCGCACTACTTGAGCGTTTCAAGCCCCAGGCAATCATGCATCTGGCGGCAGAGTCGCACGTCGACCGCTCGATCGATGGGCCGTCAGACTTCATTCAAACCAACATCGTCGGCACCTACAGCCTGCTGGAAGCGACTCGCGCCTACTGGCTCAGACTGCCAGCTCAAGAGCGTGCAGCGTTTCGCTTCCATCACATTTCTACCGACGAAGTGTATGGCGACCTGCATGGCGTCGATGACCTGTTCACCGAAACCACGCCGTACGCACCAAGCTCACCCTACTCCGCGAGCAAGGCGGCATCCGACCATCTGGTCCGCGCCTGGCATCGCACCTACGGCCTGCCGGTACTGATCACCAACTGCTCGAACAATTACGGGCCGTTCCATTTCCCGGAAAAACTGATTCCGCTGGTGATCCTCAACGCGCTGGCCGGCAAACCTCTGCCTGTTTATGGCAACGGCCTGCAGGTACGCGACTGGTTGTTCGTCGAGGACCATGCCCGTGCCCTGCTCAAGGTGGTCACCGAAGGCAAAGTCGGTGAAACCTATAACATTGGTGGGCACAACGAGCAGAAGAACATCGATGTGGTGCGCGGCATCTGCGCCTTGCTCGAAGAGCTCGCGCCACAGCATCCGGCCGGTGTTGCCCACTATGCCGACCTGATCACTTTCGTTCAGGATCGCCCTGGCCACGACCAGCGTTACGCCATCGACGCCAGCAAGATCGAGGGTGAACTGGGGTGGGTCCCCGAAGAGACATTCGAAACCGGCCTGCGCAAGACCGTGCAGTGGTACCTGGACAACCTGGAATGGTGCCAGCGGGTTCAAGACGGTAGTTATCAAGGCCAACGCCTGGGCGCCAGCGACTTCAAGGATCTTATTGCATGACCAAAGGTATCGTTCTGGCCGGAGGCTCCGGCACCCGCCTGCACCCCATCACCCTGGGTGTTTCCAAACAACTGCTGCCCATCTACGACAAGCCGATGATCTACTACCCGATCTCGGTGCTGATGCTGGCCGGTATTCGGGAAATCCTGCTGATTTCCACCCCGTACGACTTGCCCCAATACCAGCAGCTGCTGGGCGACGGCAGCCAGTTCGGTATCGAACTGAGCTACGCCGAGCAGCCTTCCCCCGACGGTCTGGCCCAGGCCTTCCTGATCGGCGAAGAATTCATTGGCGACGATTCGGTCTGCCTGATCCTGGGCGACAACATCTTCCACGGCCAGGGATTCAGCGAACAACTGTTGCGTGCCATCAAGCAGCCTTCCGGTGCCACGGTGTTCGGCTATCTGGTCAAGGATCCGGAGCGCTTCGGTGTTGTCGACTTCGACCCGAATGGCCGTGCGCTATCGATCGAAGAGAAACCCGCCAAGCCTAAGTCCCCCTATGCGGTGACCGGTCTGTACTTCTACGACAACGATGTGGTGGCTATTGCCAAGAACGTGAAACCGTCGCCACGCGGCGAGCTGGAAATCACCGACGTCAACAATGCCTACCTGCAACGCGGCGATCTGCGTGTGGAGCGTTTCGGTCGCGGCTTTGCCTGGCTCGATACCGGTACCCACGACAGTCTGCTGGAAGCCTCGCAGTACGTGCAGACCATCGAACATCGGCAGGGCTTGAAGGTTGCCTGCCTTGAAGAGATCGCGTTCCAGCAAGGCTGGATCGATCGCTCACACTTGCTGGAACGTGCCAAGACATTCGGCAAGACCGGCTACGGACAATACCTTTTTGCCTTGGCTGAAGAAGATTAATGAACGTAATTACTACTGATCTGCCGGGTGTACTGATCATTGAACCGAAAGTATTCGGTGATAGCCGCGGTTTTTTCTACGAGAGTTTCAACGCCAAGGTGTTCGAAGAAATAACCGGTGTATGCACAACCTTTGTCCAGGACAACCACTCCAGGTCGCAGAAAGGCGTACTCCGTGGGCTGCACTATCAACTGGAAAACACCCAAGGCAAACTGGTTCGCGTGACCCAGGGTGAAGTGCTGGATATCGCTGTCGATGTCCGCCGCAGTTCCCCGCACTTCGGGCAGTGGGTCGGGGTAAGGCTGTCTGCCGACAACCGCCGCCAGCTCTGGATACCGGAAGGTTTTGCTCACGGTTTTGTCGTGTTGAGCGACAGCGCCGAGTTTCTCTACAAAACCACCGACTACTACAACCCGGCAGCGGAACGCTGCATTCGTTGGGATGATCCAGACCTGGCCATTGACTGGCAGCTGAATGAAGCGCCGCTGTTGTCCGCCAAGGACCAGCTCGGTAAATCGCTGAAAGAGCTGGACACGCTACCATGACTGCACGCCGACTGAGCATCCTGATCAGCGGCCAGCACGGCCAGGTATCCCGGGAGCTGCAACAGCGCCTGGGCGACCTCGGCCAGTTGCATGTACTGGGTCGTGAGCAGCTCGACTTGGCCCGCCCCGAGGGTATCCGCGAGCGGGTACAGGCGCTCAAGCCTGACCTGATCATCAACGCCGCCGCTCACACGGCGGTGGATCAGGCCGAGAGCGAGCCGGAACTGGCGTTTGCGATCAATGCCAGGGCACCGGGCATCTTCGCCGAGGAGGCCGCGAAGCTGGGCATTCCGCTGATTCACTATTCCACTGACTACGTGTTCGACGGCAGCAAGCACAGCCCTTACACCGAAGACGATGTGCCCAATCCGCTGAGTGTCTACGGGCGCAGCAAACTGGCCGGTGAACAGGCCATTACCGTGGTCGGTGGCGAGCACCTGATCCTGCGGACCAGTTGGGTGTATTCGCGCCATGGGCGTAACTTCCTGCTGACCATGCAGCGCCTGCTGCAGGAAAAGCCTGAACTGCGCATCGTCGCTGACCAGATCGGCGCGCCGACCTGGGCCGGCACCATCGCGCTGAGCACCCGCGCACTGATCGAACGCTGGCTGGCGGGGTGCCCCGGTGCCTGGGGCACCTATCATCTGACCGCACAGGGTGAAACCTCCTGGTTTGGTTTTGCCCAGGCCATCGGCGAGCAACTCAAGGCCCAGGGGTTGCCCTGCGCCGAGCTGCTACCGATTCCGTCAAGCGAGTACCCTACCCCGGCCCGTCGCCCGCTCAATTCGCGCCTCGATTGCAGCCGCCTGCAACGCGAGTGGCAGGTCAGCCAACCGCACTGGCAGCAAGCACTGATCGACTGCCTGAAGTAGCGCATAATGCGCCAGATCACTCTGGCGCAGTTACCATGACCAAGATTCCACCACTTCCCCGCCGTCCTCGATGGCGCAGCCTGGCATTGCTGGCGGTGTGCCTGGCGCCCTTGCTCTGGCCCTTGCAGCACCTGGCCAAACACTATTACCAAGGTGAACTGGCCAGCCAGAACCGCCAGACCCTGGACCTGTATGTCGCCAACCTGCTGGGCACCCTGCATCGCTATGAGACGCTGCCGCAGATCCTTGGCGACCTGCCCGCCCTGCGCGCAGTGCTGGCCGATCCCCTGCGCCTGGAAACCCTGACCAACGCCAACCGTCTGCTCAAAGACATCGCCACCCAGACCGGCGCTGAAGTCATGTACCTGATGGACGCCCGGGGCAATACCCTGGCAGCCTCCAACTGGGACAAGCACGACAGCTTCGTCGGTCGCAACTTCGCCTTCCGCCCGTACTACACCGAAGCGATTGCCGGACGCCTAGGGCGCTTCTTCGGCCAGGGCACGACCTCGGCCAAGCGTGGCTATTTCTTCGCCGCCGCCGTACGCGATGGCGAGCAGATCATCGGCGCACTGGTGGTCAAGGTCGATCTGGACCACACCGAAACCCTGTGGGGCAAAACACCTGAGCAATTGTTGCTCACCGACCATAACGGCGTGGTGATCCTGACTTCTCGTCCGGACTGGCGCTTTCGGGCCACCCGGCCGCTGACCGCTGCCGAACGCGAGGCGATTACCGCCATCCAGCCCTATCCGACTCAGGCCCCGCAGCCACTGAACCTTAACCAGGAGGCCTGGTTGATCCAGACCCAGGTCATTGAGGAGACCGGCTGGCAGGTCAGCATCCTGGCACCGCGAACCCTGATCGACCGTTCGGTGAATACAGTGGTGGCGATCGGCGCCGCCGCCCTGCTGGTGCTGATGCTGTTGCTGGGCCTGATGATGCAACGCCGACGTCATTACATGGACCGCATCAATTTTGAGGCCCATGCCCGCCAGGAACTTGAGAAGCGTGTGATTGAACGTACTGCCGACCTGGAAGGGCTCAACAGCCGTCTGAAAAACGAGGTGCTCGAGCGCGAGCAGGCCCAGCAGGAACTGGTGCGCGCCCAGGATGAACTGGTCCAGGCCGGCAAACTGTCAGTGCTGGGGACCATGTCGGCAAGCATCAGTCACGAGCTCAACCAACCCTTGGCGGCGATCCGCAGCTATGCCGAAAATGCCGAGATCCTGCTCGACCACCAGCGCACTGACGACGCCCGCAGCAACCTCAAGCTGATCAGCGAACTGACTGGGCGCATGGCTTCGATCATTGCCCACCTGCGCGCCTTCGCCCGCCGCGACAGGCACGCACCGGAGAGCGTGGCTCTGCAGCCGGCGCTGGATGACGCCCTGGCTCTGCTGGCCAAGCGCCGGCGCGCCATGGCGGTGGAACTGGTGCGCGACCTGCCGGACGCTACGCTCTGGGTCCAGGCCGGTGAGACCCGCCTGCGCCAGGTGCTCGGCAACCTGCTGGCCAACGCCCTTGATGCCCTGACCGAAAAAGCCAACCCGCGTAAACTCATGCTCAGTGCCGAACAGCGCGACGGCTACGTCTACCTGTACATTCGCGACAACGGCCCGGGTTTTACCAGCGAAGCGCTGGCCCGTGCCCGCGAGCCGTTTTTCACCACCAAGACGCGCACCCAGGGGCTTGGCCTGGGCCTGGCGATCTGCGACACCTTGATGCGTGCGCTGGGCGGCGAGTTGCTGCTCGGTAACCACCCGGAAGGTGGCGCCTTGCTTACCCTGCAACTGCGCGTGGCCAAGCCCGGCGCCAACCTGCAAACTTCGGAGGACCCATCGGCATGACGACCGAGCCGCTCATTGACAGCCGCGTACAGGTGATTCTGGTCGACGACGACCCACACCTGCGCCAGGCGCTGAGCCAGACCCTGGATCTTGCCGGCCTCAACGTCCTGTCGCTGAGCGATGCCCAGAACCTGGCCGGACGCATTGAACAGGACTGGCCCGGCGTGCTGGTCAGCGATATCCGCATGCCTGGCATTGATGGTCTGGAGCTGTTGCAACAGGTGCACGCCCAGGACCCGGAGCTGCCGGTGTTGCTGATTACCGGGCATGGTGATGTGCCGCTGGCGGTACAGGCCATGCGCGCCGGCGCCTATGATTTTCTCGAAAAGCCTTTCGCCAGTGACGCCCTGCTCGACAGCGTACGCCGCGCCCTGGCCTTGCGCCGTCTGGTGCTGGACAACCGCAGCCTGCGCCTGGCCCTGAGTGACCGCCAGCAACTGAGTACCCGCCTGGTCGGTCATTCCACCCCCATGTTGCGCCTGCGCGAGCAGATCGGCGCCCTCGCCGGGACGCGCGCCGACGTGCTGATCCTCGGCGAGACCGGTGCCGGCAAGGAAGTGGTGGCTCGTGCCCTGCATGACCTGTCGAGCCGTCGCGATGGCCCGTTCGTGGCGATCAACGCCGGCGCCCTGGCCGAGTCGGTGGTCGAAAGCGAACTGTTTGGTCACGAGCCGGGGGCTTTCACCGGTGCGCAGAAACGCCGGATCGGCAAGTTCGAGTTTGCCAATGGCGGCACGCTGTTCCTCGACGAAATCGAGAGCATGAGCCTGGACGTGCAGGTCAAACTGCTGCGCCTGCTGCAGGAACGCGTGGTGGAACGCCTGGGCGGTAACCAGCAGATTCCGTTGGACATCCGCATCATCGCGGCCACCAAGGAGGACTTGCGTCAGGCCGCCGATCAGGGCCGTTTCCGCGCTGACCTGTACTACCGCCTGAACGTCGCGCCGCTACGCATTCCGCCGCTACGTGAACGCGGCGATGACATTCTGGTGTTGTTCCAGCATTTCGCCGATGCCGCGAGCGAACGCCACGGCCTGCCAGCGCACACCTTGCAGCCGGCGCAGCGCGCGCTGTTGTTGCGCCACAATTGGCCTGGCAACGTACGTGAATTGCAGAATGCCGCCGAACGTTTCGCCCTCGGGCTGGAACTGGCGCTCGATGGCGAAGCCCCGGCGCAGGTCCACGAACAACCGCCCACTGCCACCAGTGGCAATCTCAGCGATCAGGTCGAGCAGTTCGAACGTTCGCTGATCGCCGCCGAACTGGCTCAGCCACACAGCTCCATGCGCAGCCTGGCCGAGGCGCTCGGCATTCCACGCAAGACCTTGCACGACAAACTGCGCAAACATGGCCTGAGCTTCGCCGACAGCAACAGCAGCCCTGACGAGATGGAGGACAACCGCCCATGACCACAGACAGCCGCTACCTGGAATCTGTGCTGCACGGCGACATTCCGCTGACCCGCGAAATGGGTTTGCAGGTACTCGACTGGCAGCAGCAACAACTGCGCCTGCAATTACCGTTGGCTGCCAACGTCAATCACAAGAGCACCATGTTTGGCGGCAGCCTGTACTGCGCTGCGGTACTGGTCGGTTGGGGCTGGTTGCACCTGCGTCTGCGCGAGGCGGGTATCGACGATGGTCATATCGTCATTCAGGAAGGACAGATCAGCTATCCACTGCCGGTGACGGGGGCAGCTATCGCTGTCTGCGCAGCACCGGACGAGAAAGTCTGGGAACGCTTCATTGCCACCTATCAGCGTCGTGGCCGGGCGCGCCTGAACCTGCACACCCGGGTCAGCAACGCCGGCAGCGATGAGGCCGCCGTGCTGTTCAGCGGCCAGTACGTGCTACATCGTTGAAGCCAGTTGCAACAGTTTGCCGCGCCACGGCGCAGCGGCTGGCAAGGCAAGGAAGAAGGGGTTGAGCAGCGATTCGCGCGGCGGGTAGGCAAAGGCCTGGCCATCGAGGTCGAGCACTTCGCCGCCAGCCCCCTCCAGCACACCCTGGGCGGCCGCAGTGTCCCACTGGGACGTCGGCGCCAAACGCGGATAGCAGTCAGCAGCCCCCTCAGCCAACAGGCAGAACTTCAGCGAGCTGCCGATATTGGCAAGCTCAAGCTCACCCAGCGCTGTACTCAAACCGGCCAACAGGGCTTCTTGCTGCGGGCTGGAATGTCGGCGGCTGGCGACCACGGTAAAACTCACGCCCACAGGGGGAGCCAGGCGCACCTGGATGGCTTGCGCAGTTTCATCCGCCTCGGCGCACCAGGCGCCAATACCTTGGCCACCGTAGTAGCAACGACCATTGGTAGGAATCGCTACCACGCCGAACACCACACGGCCCTGCTCGATCAGGGCAATATTGACGGTGAACTCTTCAGTACCGGCGATGAACTCCTTGGTGCCATCGAGCGGATCGACCAACCACCAACGCTGCCACTGCTGACGTTCATCCAGCGGAATATTGCAGTCTTCTTCAGACAGCACCGGAATCGTCGGAGCCAACGCTCGCAGGCCCTTGGCAATCACCTCATGGGCAGCCAGGTCAGCAGCGGTGACCGGCGAATCATCCGCTTTCGCCGTTACCGCTACATCGGCACGCCAGAACGGCAGGATGGCCTTGCCCGCCTGACGTGCCAATTCGACCACCTGCTGCATCAGTTGCTGGTCATTCATGCGCTGAACGCCCCACGCTGAGTCAGCAGGTCACGCACCAGGTACAGGGCCGCCAAGGCGCGGCCTTCAGAGAACTGCGGGTGCTGGGCCAGCGCCGAAAGTTCGCGCAGGTTGATCTTGTCGACGCGCATCGGCTCCGGCTCATCGCCTTCCAGGCGCTCTTCGTACAGATCAGTGGCCAACACCACCTGGATCTTCTGACTCATGTAGCCCGGCGACAGCGACAGTTCGGTCAGGTGTTCGAGCTGACGCGCACCAAAGCCCGCTTCTTCCTTGAGCTCGCGATCGGCTGCCGCCAACACATCTTCACCCGGCTCGATCAGGCCCTTGGGCAAGGACAGCTCGTACTCGTCGGTGCCGCCGCAATACTCTTCCACCAGCACCGCGTGCTCGGCATCGAGCATCGCCACAATCATAACCGCGCCATAACCATTGCCGCGCCCCACCAGCCGTTCATAAGTGCGCTCGTTACCATTGGCAAAGCGCAATTGCACAGCTTCGACCCGAAACAGACGGCTGCTGGCGACAATTTCGCGGGAGAGGACGGTGGGTTTCTGGCGCATGGGGCGGCTCCTGGGCGTGAACGCGTTACTATACCGTGGCTTGCCCGGCCACCGCTGCCTTGACTGTCCGAGAATTTCATATGCCCGTTTTAGCCTGGCCCACCATCGACACCGTACTGCTGGACATGGACGGTACCCTGCTGGACCTGCACTTCGACAACCACTTCTGGCTCGAACACCTGCCCCAGCGCTATGCCGACCTGCACGGCATCAGCCGGGCGATGGCCGAGCTGGAAATGCAGCCCTTGTTCGAGCAGCATGCAGGCTCGCTGAACTGGTACTGCCTGGATTTCTGGAGCCGTGAGCTGAATCTCCCGGTGCGCGACCTGAAGCTCGAAACCGCTCATTTGATCGCCTTGCGCCCGGACGCGGACACCTTCCTCCAGGCCATCAAACAGGCCGGCAAGCGGGTGATCCTGATCACCAACGCCCACCGCGACTCGCTGTCGTTGAAACTGGAACGGGTGGAACTTGCGCCTTACTTCGAACGCCTGATCAGCTCCCATGACTACGGGTATCCCAAGGAAAACCCGCAGTTCTGGGACGCCTTGCAGGCCGACATCAACTTCACCCCGCAGCGCAGCCTGTTTATCGACGACACCTTGTCGATCCTGCGCAGCGCCCGTGATTTTGGCGTGGCGCACCTGCTTGCGGTGCGCCAGCCGGATAGCCGTAAAGGGCCACGGGATACCGAGGAGTTCGCTGCGGTCGAGGACTACCGGGCGTTACTCGAAGGCTTGTGATTACTCGGGAATGCGCAGCGACTGGCCTGGATAGATCTTGTCCGGATGCTTGAGCATCGGTTTGTTGGCATCGAAGATCTTGTTGTACAGATTGGCGTTGCCATACACCGCCAGCGAAATCGCGCTGAGGGTATCGCCCTTCTTCACCACCACAAAGCGGGCAGCGGCAACGACCGGCCCGGTCACGGTGATCTGATCATCCACTGACGCCACGCCGGCAATGTTGCCCAGCGCCAGGAGAATCTTCTCCTTCTCTTCCTGGCTGGACACTTCACCGGTGACGGTCACCTTGTCGCCATCGACCGTGGCCTTGATGTTCGGGTTGCCGAGGCCAACCGCTTCCACGTGCTTGTGCAATTGCTCGCTGGCATTGGCATTACCGGGTGTCAGCAGGTCGATGATTTTCTCACCGGCCTCTTTGATGAAACTGAAAATGCTCATACCGCTCTCCTTGGTGATGAATCTCGGAGCCTGGAGTCTAGGACAGGTTAGAATGCTCCGCCTGCTTTGCGCCTAGGAGCGACGATGGACATCAAACAACTCAAATTCCTCATCGCCCTGGATGAAACCCGCCACTTCGGCCAAGCCGCCGCCCGCTGCCATGTCACCCAACCGACCTTGTCCATGCGCCTGCGCAACCTGGAGCATGAGCTGGACCTGGCCCTGGTCAACCGTGGCCAGCGCTTCGAAGGCTTCACCGCCCAGGGCGAGCGGGTGCTGGCCTGGGCACGTACGGTGATTGCTGCTTACGATGGCCTGCACGCTGAAGCCGCTGCCTGTCGCGGCCACCTGGTCGGTAACCTGCGCCTGGGCGTGGTGCCGCTGTCGAGCTTCGATCCGTTACCTTTGTTGCAACGCCTGCACCAGCACCACCCGGACCTGAACTTCGAACTGAGCGCGCTGAGCTCCGAGCAGATCCTTGAGCAGTTGACCAGTAACCGTCTGGACCTGGGTGTGTCCTACCTCGAACGCCTGGACCACGAACGCTTTCTGTCCCTGCCCCTGGGGGAAACACGCATGGGCCTGCTGTATGACCCAGATCATTTTCGCTTCGGCGAGCAGCCCTTAAGCTGGCAGGCACTGACCGAACTGCCGCTGGGCCTGTTGACTGCCGGCATGCACTTTCGCCAGTCGATCGATCACAACTTTCACAGCCGGGGTCTGGAGCCGCGGTTGCTGCTACAGACCGATGCCGTCCATCAGCTGGTCCAGGCGGTTGGCGGCGGTTTGTGTTGCGCGATCATGCCGCTGGCAGCGGGTCTTGAAGTCCTCACCGAACGGCTGCGCCTGCAACCGATCGAGCAGGCCAGCACCCTCGCGCCACTGGGCCTGATCATGCGGCGCACGGCGCCACGCTCGGCCCTGGCCGAAGCCTGCCTGGCTGAATTCCAAGCCTTGCACAGGGGTGCCTGATCGACGCTGTCTATCAAGGCATCAGCATTAGCGATTAGACGATACCCGAGCGCAAGCCTAGGCTTAAACCAGACCAGCCGCCGGTATCTCTAATGAGCACAACACCTCCGGCCTGCGCGGCGTCCGCCCCCCTGACTGCGCCCGCGGCCAGCAACCGCTATGACTACAGCCACCTGACCGATGACAGTCAGGCCAGCACACCGCTGGCCGAAGAAGTCGCCCTGGGCATTGCCTACAACGGCATCAACCAGGCGGTCATGCTGGTGAGCCCGACCGACCTTGAAGACTTTATCGTCGGCTTCAGCCTCGGCAGCGGCATCATCACCTCGCCAGACGACATCTATGACCTCAAGCTCACAGGCCGCGGTTCGGCGATCAGCGCGGAAGTGGAAATCGCCAGCCGCGCCTTCTGGAACCTGAAGAACCAGCGACGCCAACTGGCCGGCACCAGTGGCTGCGGCCTGTGCGGGGTCGAAGCCCTGGAACAGGCCCTGCCGGAGCTGAAGGCGTTGCCTGGCGCCCCGTTGCCGCCGGCACACTGGCTCGATGGCCTGCGCCAACGCATCGATGCTTTCCAGCCGCTCGGCCAGCACTGCGGTGCGGTGCACGCGGCACTGTTCATGAACAACCAGGGTGAACTGCTGCTGGGCCGCGAAGACATTGGCCGCCACAACGCCCTGGACAAGCTGATTGGCGCCTTGCTGCGCCAGCACATCAGCCTCGACGGCGGCCTGGCGATTGTCACCAGCCGCTGCAGCCTGGAACTGATCCAGAAAGTCCTGCGCGCGGGCATCCAGACCCTGGTCAGCCTGTCATCGCCCACCGGCCTGGCCCTGCAATGGGCGCGCCGCCACAACCTGAACCTGATCCATCTACCCAAACACAGTGCGCCACGGGTGTTCAGCCCCGTGCCGGAGAATTGACCTTGAGCCTGCATCACCAAGCCGTCCAGAAGCCCGTCCCGCGCTACAAGCCCTACCACGGTGCCGCTGGCGGCTGGGGCGCGCTGCGCAGTGTGGCCCAGGCCTGGATCGGCAGTAACAACGCGCTGAAGAATATCCGTGCCCTGCTCAAGACCAACCAGAATGGCGGACTCGACTGCCCGGGCTGCGCCTGGGGCGACTCGCCAGAAAGCGGCATGGTCAAGTTCTGCGAGAACGGCGCCAAGGCGGTGAACTGGGAAGCCACCAAGCGCCGTGTCGATGCGGCGTTCTTCGCCCGCCACAGCGTCACCTCGCTGCTGGCCCAGAGTGATTACTGGCTCGAATACCAGGGACGGCTGACCGAACCGATGGTCTACGAACCAAGTACCGACCGCTATCGCCCGATCGACTGGGACGCAGCCTTCGCCCTGATCGCCAGCCATCTGCAAAACCTCGCCAGCCCCGACCAGGCCGAGTTCTACACCTCGGGCCGGGCCAGTAACGAGGCGGCCTATCTGTATCAGTTGTTTGTGCGCGCCTACGGCACCAACAACTTCCCGGACTGCTCGAACATGTGCCACGAAGCCAGTGGCGTAGCCCTGGGTCAGAGTGTCGGAGTCGGCAAAGGTACGGTGACGTTTGACGATTTTGAACACGCCGAGGCGATTTTTGTCTGGGGCCAGAACCCCGGCACCAACCACCCGCGCATGCTCGAACCGCTGCGTGAAGCGGTTAAACGTGGGGCCCAAGTGGTCTGCATCAACCCCCTCAAGGAACGCGGCCTGGAGCGCTTCCAGCACCCGCAGCATCCGCTGGAAATGCTCACCAACGGCGACCGCCCGACCAACACCGCTTACTTCCGTCCGGCCCTGGGTGGCGACATGGCCGTGTTGCGCGGCATGGCCAAGTTCCTGCTGCAATGGGAGCGCGAAGCCCAGGCGAATAACGCACCGGCGATCTTCGATCATGACTTCCTCAATCAACACACCCAAGGCGTGCTCGACTATCTGCACGCGGTGGATAACACCTCCTGGGCCCGGATCGAGGCCCAGTCCGGCCTGAGCCTGGCAGAGATCGAGCAAGCCGCGCGGATGTACTGCAAAGCCAGGAAAGTCATCATGTGCTGGGCCATGGGCATCACCCAGCACCGCCACTCGGTGGCAACCATCGAGGAAATCGCCAACCTGATGCTGCTGCGTGGCAACCTCGGTGTTCCCGGTGCCGGCCTGTGCCCGGTACGCGGCCATAGCAACGTCCAGGGCGACCGCACCATGGGCATCAACGAACGCCCGCCGGTGGCCTTGCTTGACGCCCTGGAGCGACGTTTCAGCTTCAAGGTGCCGCGCCACAGCGGCCACAACACCGTGGAAGCGATCGGCGCCATGCTCGCCGGTCAAGCCAAGGTGTTTATCGGCCTGGGTGGCAACTTTGCCCAGGCGACACCCGACACCGAACGCACCGCCCAAGCCTTGCGCAGCTGCGAGCTGACCGTACAGATCAGCACCAAGCTCAACCGCAGCCACCTGATTCACGGTAAACAGGCACTGATCCTGCCCTGCCTGGGCCGCACCGACATCGACCTGCAAAGCGAAGGCCCGCAGGCGGTCACGGTGGAAGACTCGTTCAGCATGGTCCATGCCTCCAACGGCCAACTGCAGCCACTGTCACGGCAAATGCGTTCGGAACCTGCGGTGATCGCCGGCATTGCCGCCGCCACGCTCGGCGCCAAACCGGTGGACTGGAACTGGTTGGTGGCCGATTACGGGCGTATACGCGACCTGATCAGCGACACCATTCCCGGCTTTGACAACTTCAACCAGCGCCTGGAGCATCCTGGCGGGTTCTATCTGGGCAACAGCGCCGGGCAGCGGCAGTGGAAGACCGCCAGCGGCCGGGCCAACTTCAAGGCCAACGGGCTGCCGGATGATTTGCTGCACGAGTGCGTGCGTGCGACCGGCCAGGTACCGGACCTGATCATGCAATCGATGCGCTCCCACGATCAGTACAACACCACCATCTATGGCCTCGACGACCGCTACCGGGGGGTCAAGGGGCAGCGCAACATCCTGTTCGCCAACGAGGCCGACATCATCCGCCTGGGCTTTCAGCCAGGGCAAAAGGCCGATATCGTGTCGCTCTGGAGCGATGGTCGCGAACGTCGGGTCAAAGGTTTCACCCTGCTGGCTTTCGATATCCCGGCAGGCCAGGCGGCGGCGTACTATCCGGAAGTCAATCCGCTGGTGCCGCTGGAAAGCGTCGGTGATGGCAGCCATACCCCGACTTCGAAGTTCGTCGCGATCAAACTGCAGGTCGCCAGCGACAACGCCCGTATCCTCTGACAGAATCTGCTGATCGGCAGGCACAAAAAAAGGCCCTGGCAGCGATGCCGGCGCCTTGTCTCAAGTAAGCTCAGACAGCGTAAAATCAAGAAAGTTTCATAGTTAAAACAGTAACTTAGCGAATTGTGCACAAGTCGTGTTACTCGTCGGATTTCCATTGCCAGCCCCCTTCGCCAGCCTCAGGATCGCCTCGTCATCCCTATGAGGCTTTCTTGATGAAGTACTCCTCGATTCTGTTGTTGTCTCTCGGCCTGCTCAGTGGCGTTGCCTCAGCAGGTGGCTCCACCGAAGCCGGTATCGGCGGCGCATTGGGTGGGGTACTGGGCTCTGTGGTCGGTAACTCCATCGGCGGCAGCACTGGCTCAACGATCGGTGCAGGCCTGGGTGGCGCAGCCGGCAGTGCGGTCGGTGCCGACAAGCGCCAGCGTGGCGAAGCCGCAATCGGCGGCGCCTTGGGTGCAGCGGGCGGTAACGCAATCGGCCGCAGTGTGGGCGGCACCACGGGTGGCTACATGGGTGCCGCCGCAGGTGGTGGTGCCGGTGGTGCCCTGGGTAACTACATGGGCAACAAGGCCGATGAAGACGAGCGCCACGAGGCTCGTCGCTATCGCCGTGGTTATGACGACCGTCGTTACTACCGCGACCGCGGCCACCACTATGGCCATCGCAAGCACAAAAAGCATTGGCGCCATGACGACTAAGCGCACCTGGGCTTAAGCCAATCTCTTAGTCCCTGCCCTCAGCGGCAGGGGCTTCGAACACTCTCCCCGCGTTACCGTTCAAGCCGTTCAGACAAATCTCCCCGCTGACGGACCGGCGCCCCACACCGCCCTGCCACCTCTACCTCGTCTATGGCCTTAGGGGCCACCCCGATTCTGGCAATAATAGCCAGTAGCTATCATCGTTTATTCCCCCAATCAGCCAATGGACGCAGGGAATGCGCATCGATTCTGCAACGCCGACCCGACTGCCCATTGCCCGAAGAGGCTGATATGCCGGTCGGCAAACGCTTACCCGCGCTCAACGAAATACAGTTCCTTGAGCTGCAATCACTGGTCGGACACGCATCGGGCGTGATTCTGCTACCTGACCGCCGCACAGTCATTGCAGCCCACCTGGCCAAGCGTCTGCGACACTTTCAGTTGGCGACTTTCGCCGATTACCTGCGCCTGCTCACGCTGCCCGAACAGCATGCCGAGCGCCAGCGCGTGGTCGAATTGCTGGTCGCCAAAGAGACCTATTTCTTCCGTGAGCACCGGCATTTCGAGTTCCTTGCCCACTGGCTGGCTGAACACTCCGGCCCTGCGCGTCTCTGGAGCGCCGCCTGCGCGTCTGGCGAAGAGGCCTACAGCCTGGCCATGATCGCCAGCGAACACGCCGCCAACGACAACTGGCGCATCCTGGCCAGAGACTTGAGCCCAGGCATGCTCGGACTTGCCCGCGAAGGCATCTACGACATCGCCCAGGCACGTTACTTTCCGCAGGGCTGGCTGCAGCGCTACTGCCAATGTGGCGTTGGCGAAATGGCCGGTCGCCTGCAAATACAGCCTGCCCTGCGTGAGCGCGTCAGCTTGCGGCAAATCAATCTGATCCAGGCATTGCCTGATGACCTGGGCGTATTCGATGCGATATTGCTGCGCAATCTGCTGAGTTGCTTCAGCCAGGATGACAAGCAATGGGTGGTCCAGCGCCTGCTGGCCCGGCTGCGCCCGGGTGGCCTGCTGTTGATCGGCCACAGCGAAAGCATTCACGAGCTTGATCTGCCATTACGGCCGATACTGCCCTCGGTGTTCGAGCGCCTATGTTGACCTGCACTGCCGACACCGACGGCAGGCCTTCGATACTGATCACGCGCCGTCGCGGCAGCACTCATACGGACCGAGCAAACCTGCCGCCTCCCAACACTTGCGAAACAGGCTCGAACCCATGCTTTGCAGAATTCTTCTTGCCGACGACTCGCCGCTCTTTCGAGCTGGCCTGCGCGCGCTGCTCGAACAAAAAAAACAATACACCGTAATCGGTGACGCAGGCGATGGCATGACCGCTGTCGCCCTGGCGGAAAGGCTCAAGCCCGATGTCATCGTCCTGGACATGACAGCCAACACTCTGGACAGTGAGCAGATCCTGCGCGAGTTGTATTTGCGCGCACCGACCTGCCACGTGCTGATGCTCTCGTCACGTTCGGAACTGGATTTCGTCATGCGTTGCCTGCAACTCGGAGCCCACGGTTTCCTGCTCAAAAGTGCTACCGCGCAAGAGCTGGAGCAGGCATTGCAGGCCTTGAAGAATGGCGGTCAGTACCTGTCCTCGGCGGTTCTGCCGATGGTAATCGGCCAGGCCGTCAAACACAGCCGTAAGCGCATGCCCGCAAGCAACGCCATGCAGTTGACGCCCCGTCAACTGGAAGTTCTGCGGCTCATCGCCCGTGGCGAAAGCACCCGCTCGATTGCCGACGGTCTGGGCCTGAGCGTGAAAACCATCGAGGCGCACCGCTCACAGATCATGCATCGCTTGCAGATTCATGATGTGCCGGGCCTGGTGTTGTTTGCGGTACGTGAAGGCATTATTCGCCTGAACGACTGAGCGCGCGGCTCAGCCTTGCAAGTTCAGCAGCGCTGCCTGCAACTTGGCCGGCAACGGCACTGGCCGTCCCGAGGCGCGCTCGACGAACACCTGGACCACTTTGCCCGCCGCGCAAGGTTGCGCCTCGCCGACCCGGAACAAAGCCAACTGGTACTCCACCGAGCTGCCGGCCAAGCGCGCTACCCGCAGACCGACTTCAAGGGTGTCGGGGAATGCCGGCAAGGCGAAAAAGTCCGCTGCCGAACTGACCACAAAACCGACAACCTCCCCTTCCTGCGGGTCCAGACCGCCCTGCTGCTGGAGGAATGCCTGGATGCTGGTGTCGAAGTAGCTGTACACCGTGGCACCGGCGATATGGCCGTTGAGGTCGCTGTCCTGCCAGCGCGTGAGGATGGGTTGCAGGTGGGGATAGTTAAGGCGTTGATGAGTATCGGTCATGACTGGCCTGGGCTGCTGATACGGATCGAAGAAGCTTCCCACAATCACATCAGAAGTCCTATAGTCGCAATCAACTATAGATCGCATAGCATGGGCAGACCTGATGAAACAGAGACATTCCCCTATGCCCACTCATCACATTGACCACTCGCACCTCAGCCAAATGGCAGGCAGCGGCACTATCAATGCAACACATATAGTTGGGCAACCGGGCGGCTGGGCAGTGCAGGTTTCCATCAACGATCAGGAACACATCCTGACTGCACAACGCAGCGGCAACATTCGGTTGTTCAAGAAACTCGAGACGCTGGTCAGCTATCTCCAAGAATTGGGTATCGAGTACTTCAAGGTCGACACCTCTGGCTACGACCCCGGAATGCTCAAGACCTACCAACGCCCTGATCGCTCACAAGCGCTCAAGCTGGCTCATGAGGCAGCGGCCTATGAGGCCTGGTTCAGCGCCCAGGTCGAAGCCAGCCTTCAGGATCCGACACCGGTAACTGAAGACGACGAGGCTCGACGCCTGTTTGCCGCGCGCCGAGCAGCACTTAAAGCCCGCTCACACTAATGCGTCTGGCGTGGCGAGCCCTGGCGCTAAAGGACCGGGAGCAGATCATGGAACATATTGCGACGACCAACCTAGATGCTGCTATTGCACTGGATGAAGCCTTCGAGAACAAAGCCCAACAAGCGCAGCAAACACCACTGCTTTACAAAACAGGCAGGGTTCCAGGCACCCACGAAATTGTCGTTCGCCCGAATTATGTAATGGTCTACCGGGTGACCGCTGACTACGTCGAGTTCATTCGTGTTCTGCATTCAAGGCAACAATGGCCGTGATGCATTGAAACGTCAGACAACAAAAAGCCGCCCCTGAGGGCGGCTTTTTGTTCCACGCTGGCTTGAGCTTACAGCTGTGGGCCAGCAGCCTTGATGGCGTCGGACACTTCAAATTTCTTGAAGTTGTCGATGAACAGGTTGGCCAGGGCCTTGGCTGCTTCATCGTAGGCGGCTTGATCAGCCCAGGTGTTACGTGGGTTGAGCAGGACGGTATCAACGCCAGGAACGGCTTTTGGCACGTCCAGGTTGATGATGTCCAGGTGCTCGGTCTCGGCACCGACCAGCGCGCCACTCTGGATCGCTGCGATCACCGCTCGGGTGGTCGGGATGTTGAAGCGCTTGCCAACGCCGTAGCCACCACCGGTCCAGCCGGTGTTGACCAGGTAGACCTTGGAACCGAAACCACGGATACGCTTGATCAGCAGCTCAGCGTACTCGCCAGCCGGACGCGGGAAGAACGGTGCGCCGAAGCAGGTGGAGAAGGTCGACTTGATGCCGCTGCCCGAACCCATTTCGGTGGAACCGACCAGTGCGGTGTAGCCGGAGAGGAAGTGGTAGGCCGCCTGCTCTTCGCTGAGGATCGACACTGGTGGCAGTACGCCGGTCAGGTCGCAGGTCAGGAAGATCACCGCGTTCGGCTCGCCGCCGAGGTTCTTCTCGGAACGCTTCTCGACGTGCTCCAGCGGGTAAGCGGCACGGCTGTTCTGAGTCAGGCTGCCATCGGCATAATCGGCTTTCTTGTCAGCGTCGAGAACGACGTTTTCCAGGACCGCGCCGTGCTTGATGGCTTTCCAGATGACCGGCTCGTTCTTCTCCGACAGGTCGATGCACTTGGCATAGCAACCGCCTTCGATGTTGAACACTACGCCTTCGCCCCAACCGTGCTCGTCGTCACCGATCAGGTAACGGCTTTCATCGGCGGACAGGGTGGTCTTGCCAGTACCGGACAGGCCGAAGAACAGGGTGACGTCACCCTCTTCACCGATGTTGGCAGCGCAGTGCATTGGCAACACGTCAGCGGCTGGCAGCAGGAAGTTCTGCACCGAGAACATGGCTTTCTTCATCTCACCGGCGTAACGCATGCCAGCGATCAGCACTTTCTTCTCGGCGAAGTTGATGATCACGCAGCCATCGGAGTTGGTGCCATCACGCTCTGGCACGCACTCGAAGTTGGCAACGTTGAGCACTTGCCACTCATCACGGCCGGCAGGGTTGTACTGGGCCGGGTTGATGAACAGGCAGCGACCGAACAGGTTCTGCCAGGCAGTCTGGGTGGTCATCTTCACCGCCAGGTAGTGCTCGGCAGCTGCACCTACGTGGACGTGAGAAACGAAATGTTCTTGTGCGTTGTTGAAGGCCTCAACGCGGTCCCACAGGGCAGCGAACTTGTCGGCCGGGAACTTGCGGTTGATCGGGCCCCAGGCGATGGCATCCTGAGTGGACGGCTCTTCGACGATGAAACGGTCAACCGGCGAACGACCAGTGCGATGACCAGTTTTCACAACCAGCGCGCCAGTATCGGCCAGCTCGCCTTCACCGCGGTTCAGCGCTTCTTTTACCAGCTCATCGACGCTCAGGTCGGTGTACACGGTGTTGTTGGCTTGCGTCATGAGATTCCCCATCCGGCCTGCGGCCGAGTGCTCCAAACGATTTGTAGTAGAGCTTTGAAAACTACTACAGCGAAAAAAGTGGCCGGATTATGCCAGAAACGCCCAAAAAAAGTAGGGCCCTCCTGTCAGAACGGCGATTTTCCGGCGTTAGACAGGAGATTTACCTGTAGTGAAACGTTTCAGTGACGAGTATCTGACGGCGTGTCTACACCGCCACCGGCGAACAATTGCTCGATATCGGCGGCATCGAATTGATAGCGCTGGTTACAGAACTGGCAGTCGACCTCGATCTGGCCGCCATGCTCGTTAACCAGTTCCAGCGCGTCATGCTTACCGAGGCTGACCAACGCATTACCGGAGCGCTCACGCGAGCAACTGCAGCGAAAATGCAGTGGCTGTATATCGAACAGACGCACCGCATCCTCGTGATACAGACGATGCAGCACGGTTTCGTTATCCAGACCGAGCAGTTCTTCGGCTTTCACCGTGTTGGCCAAGGCCTTTACATGGTTCCAGCTTTCCTCACGCTCCTCGATGTCCTTCTGGCGATCGGCGGGCAACTGCTGCACCAGCAGGCCACGGGCACGAATGCCGTCGGCGGCCAGCGAGATGCAGGTGTTGATCTGCTGGGACATGACGAAATAGTTGGTGAAACATTCCGACAGGTCCTTGCCGTCCAGCTCCACCGTGCCCTGGTAGCGCTGACCGTTGACCGGCGTGATGGTCAGGACCAGATGCCCGCCAGGCATCAGGTCGGCAAGGCTGGCATCAGCCTTGATCTGCTCGGCCGCATAGCGTGCCAGGCCGCGAATTTCGTGCTCGCTGGTGCACTCGATGGCCAACAGGGGCACCGGCCCGCTCGACTGTGCCTGAAGGATCAACAGGCCATCGAACTTCAGCGTGCCGACCAATAGCGCGGCAGCCGCCATCAGCTCGCCGAGCAGCTGCGCAACAGGCTGCGGGTAGGGATGCTTGGCCAGCACTTCGGCGTAGCTACGCTCCAGCCCGACCATTTCACCGCGTACATCGCGGTCGTCGAAGATGAAGCGTTGGGTGTAATCGGTATCCGGCAATTCAGACATGGGGTCGGGTATTCGCGTAAATGAGTTAATGGCACCTAGTTTATCAGTGCGCTCCGCGCCCGTTAACCGGCGCTGTCGTGAAGCTGGTGGAGCTGACGCCGTTGTTTCTTGGTCGGCCGACCATCGGTCGTCACGCCCAGTGCGCCAGCCTTGCGCATGGCAGCCGCCTTCTCGCGCCGCTCGATACTCTCGGCAGTTTCTTCATACAGCGCCTGGGCCTCGGGCGCACCACGGCGCACCACAGACAGCGCCCTGACCACCACCGTGCGCTCATCAAAGCCGGTGCGCAAGACGAATTCGTCCCCCACCCGTGGCTCTTTGCCCGGCTTGCATCGTTCACCCCGGCAGTGCACCTTGCCACTCTCGATGGCTGCCTTGGCCAGCGCCCGGGTCTTGTAGAAGCGCGCTGCCCATAGCCATTTGTCCAAGCGGACCTTATCGTCCTCTTCCGGCTTTTGTGCCATGACATTTCCCCGCTTAATTTCGTCAACGGAACTGTACTACCGTATCTGGCGGATGCAAAAAAACCGCGGCGTGCTTACAGTTCACCGACCTGTCGCGCACACCGGTTCCGGCCTTGCGACTTTTTATGCTGGTTGAGCAATTTGAAGACATTTGACCATTTGACTGTGATTGGCCTGCGCGAGTGGGTAGCCTTGCCCGACCTCGGCGTGGCTGGCCTGCGCGCCAAGATCGACACTGGCGCCAGTACCTCGAGCCTGCACGCTACCGAAGTCGAACCCTTCGAGCGCAACGGCGAACCCTGGGTGCGCTTCAATGCGCACCTGGGCTCAGTCGTGCAGTTACGTCACCGGCGCTGCGAAGCACCGCTGGTAACCATGAAAACCATCAAGAGTTCCAATGGCCAGGCGCAAATCCGCTACGTGATCCGCACGCCGCTGGCGCTGGGTGACCGGGTCTGGGAAGTCGAATTCACCCTGGCTTGCCGCAAAGCCATGCGCTATCGCCTGTTGCTCGGTTCCAAAGCCCTGATTCATGGCCAGTTGGTGGTCAATCCGGGCCTCAAGTACGTTCAGGACAAGCCGGCATTTCCGGCCACTATTTCTCCTTCCACAGGTGTTGCATGAAGATCGCCGTGCTGTCGCGAAACCCGCGTCTGTATTCCACTCGTCGTCTGGTTGAAGCCGGTACTGCACGAGGCCATGAAATGGTTGTGATCGATACCCTGCGCGCCTACATGAACATCGCCAGCCACAAGCCGCAAATCCACTACCGCGGCAAGCCCCTGGAAGGCTTTGATGCGGTGATCCCGCGCATCGGTGCCTCGGTGACTTTCTATGGCTGCGCGGTGCTGCGCCAGTTCGAGATGATGGGCGTGTTCCCGTTGAACGAGTCGGTGGCCATTGCCCGTTCGCGTGACAAACTGCGTTCGCTGCAACTGCTGTCGCGCCGTGGTATCGGCCTGCCGGTCACCGGCTTCGCCCACTCGCCAGACGACATCCCCGACCTGATCCAGATGGTCAACGGCGCCCCATTGGTGATCAAGGTACTCGAAGGCACCCAGGGCATCGGCGTGGTCCTGTGCGAAACCACCAAGGCTGCCGAGTCGGTAATCGAGGCGTTCATGGGCCTGAAGCAAAACATCATGGTCCAGGAGTACATCAAGGAGGCCGGCGGCGCCGATATCCGCTGCTTCGTGGTCGGCGACAAGGTCATTGCCTCGATGAAGCGCCAGGCCAAACCCGGCGAATTCCGCTCCAACCTGCATCGCGGCGGCAGCGCCAGCCTGATCAAGATCACCCCAGAAGAACGCATGACCGCCATCCGTGCGGCCAAGGTCATGGGTTTGAGCGTGGCCGGTGTGGATATCCTGCGCTCCAATCACGGCCCGCTGGTGATGGAGGTGAACTCCTCACCGGGGCTTGAAGGCATCGAGGTCACCACTGCCAAGGACGTTGCCGGGATGATCATCGAGCATCTGGAGAAGAACGGCGGGCCAAACCTGACCCGCACCAAAGGTAAAGGCTAGTGGGAGCGGCGGTGCGACGACTCGACTTGCCCCGCGATAAATCGACCACACAAACCACTACACCGCATCACGCGGCAGCAGCAGGCCCAGCGGCAGACGCACGCGGGCCTCCAGGCCGCCGCCGGAGCGGTTGCGCAATTCGACATTACCGCCATGCTGGGCAGCGATACGCTTGACGATCGCCAGCCCCAGCCCTGTGCCCTTGCCACTGCGGGCACGGTCACCACGAATGAACGGGTTGAAGATGCCTTCCAGCTCGCTCGGATCAATGCCCGCCCCCCGGTCCAGCACACTGAGCACCACATAAGGCGCACTGCTGTCACCCGATACGTAGGCCGCCACCTCAACCCCTTTACCGGCGTGATACAGGGCGTTGCCAATCAGGTTGTTGAGCATGCGCTTGAGCGACACCCGGCGCAGCGGGAAAGGCGGAATCGGCTCGAGGCACAAACGCACCCGCTCTTCAGGCTGGTTGAACGGCGCGACCACTTCGCGCACCAGATCGCTCAGGTCGACCTCTTCCACTGGCTCGTCACGCCCGTCACGGATGAAGGCGAGGAACTGGTCGAGGATGGCGTCCATGTCTTCTATGTCACGCACCATGTCATCGGTCAGGTCACTTTCATTGGCCAGCAACGACAAGGACAGGCGCAAACGGGTCAATGGCGTGCGCAGGTCGTGAGACACACCCGCCAGCATCAATTCCCGCTCGCGTCCGGCCTGCTCGACATCTTCGGCCATCTGGTTGAATGCCCGGTAAACCTCGGTCATCTCGCTGGGCGTATCGCTGACCGGCAAGCGCACGCTGCGCCCCTGTCCCAACTGGCGGGCGGCAAACACCAGGCGCTTGAGCGGCTGGTTGAGCTGGCGGACAAAGATCCAGGCCGACGCCGTGGACAACAGTCCAATAGCCAGGAACCAACCCAGCACGCTCCAGATCTTTTGACCACGCAACGGATGCGGATACAGCGGCACCTTCAGCCAGCCGTCACCCAGGCTCGGCGCCCTCACCCACAATGCCGGTGGCGCGTGGATGCGCAGGCGTACCTCGGTATCGGCGCCAAGCTCGGATTGCATCTGACGCTGGTAGATTTCACTGTACGGCCAATGCTGTTCACCTTCCGGAACACCGGAGCCGACCACCCGGATCAACCCTGCCGCTTCAGCAATCTTGTCGCGGTCGGACTCATCGGCGGCCCAGTAAGCACGCAGGGTCAGGGCCACCCCGTGGCTGTACTGGCGATCGACCAGCACGTCTTCGTTCATCAGCAGGTAAACCAGGGTCAGGGCCTTGGAGAACAGCACGACGATCAGCACCAGCCAGAGGGTGCGGGCGAAGAAGCTTTGCGGGAACCACAGGGGCGTTTTCATCGACAACGGCTACACACTTTGCAGGAACGAGCATGGCTCGCAGGCTTTGCGGATCTCTGCACAGGCAAAAACAGGGCAACCCGAAGGTCCGCCCTGCTTGCAGTGACTGACTCCTACACTCGAAACATCACTTGCTGGCATTGCCATCCGGCACAAACACGTAACCAACGCCCCAGACGGTCTGGATATAACGCGGCTTCGACGGATCGGGTTCGATCATGCGACGCAGGCGGGATATCTGCACATCGATGGAACGCTCAAGCGCATCCCACTCGCGGCCGCGGGCCAGGTTCATCAGCTTGTCGCGGGTCAGCGGCTCGCGCGCGTGCATGACCAGCGCCTTGAGCACGGCAAACTCGCCGGTGGTGAGCATGTGCACTTCTTCACCGCGCTTGAGCTCACGGGTCGCCAGCGACAACTCATAGTCGCCGAAGGTAACGGTTTCGTCTTCGCTGCCCGGTGCACCCGGCACCGCAGGGGCCTGACGACGCAGGACGGCCTTGACCCGAGCCATCAACTCATCGGGGTTGAATGGCTTGGCCAGATAATCATCGGCCCCCAGCTCCAGCCCCTTGATGCGGCTCAGTTCGTCGCCCTTGGCGGTGAGCATGATGATCGGGATCTGGTTGTTCGCTGCGCGCAGGCGCCGGCAGGCGGTCAGACCATCCTCGCCAGGCAGCATCAGATCGAGAACCACCAGGTTGAAAACCTCGCGGGCCAGCAGGCGGTCCATCTGTTCGGTGTTGGGTACTGCACGGGCGCGGTAGCCCTTGCTGGTGAAGAAACGTTCCAGCAGGCTGCTCAAGCCCGGGTCGTCGTCGACGATAAGAATTTTTTCGCCTTCAGCGGTTTGTGCAGTGCTGCTCATGGATAGCTCCTCTAATCTCGGCACGCATTATGGCTTAGCCGCCATTGGCCGTGCCGTGTGCATTGTTAGCAGATTTTTCCCGGGGCGCCAGTTCTGCCTGGCCAGGAGCTGGCGCGCTGCTATCACCGCAAGCCCGGCGCGCTGGGTATAATGCGCCGCTTTCAGCCAGTGCCGCATTGTTCCGAGTGCCCCATGGCGCCCGCCCGCGGACTTTGTTTTCACAATTTGTCAGGTGGTTTTATGGACAGCATCAACAGCCGCATCGCCGAGGAACTCGGTGTCCGCCCACAACAGGTCGAAGCGGCCGTGGCCCTGCTTGATGAAGGCTCGACGGTGCCTTTTATCGCCCGTTACCGTAAAGAAGTGACCGGTAGCCTGGATGACACCCAACTGCGTCATCTGGAAGAACGCCTGCGCTACCTGCGCGAACTCGACGAGCGCCGCGCCAGCATCCTGGCCAGCATCGAAGAGCAAGGCAAGCTGACCCCGGAGCTGGCCCGCGAGATCAAGCTGGCCGACACCAAGACCCGCCTCGAAGACCTCTACCTGCCTTACAAGCAAAAGCGTCGTACCAAGGGCCAGATCGCCCTGGAAGCCGGCCTCGGCGAGCTGGCCGATGGTCTGTTGAACGACCCGCAACTGAGCCCGGAAACCGAAGCCGCACGTTTTGTCGACGCCGAAAAAGGCGTGGCTGACGTCAAGGCCGCCCTCGAAGGCGCCAAGTACATCCTCATGGAACGTTTTGCCGAAGACGCCAGCTTGCTCGACAAGCTGCGCAGTTTCCTCAAGCAGGAAGCCGTGCTCAGCGCCCGACTGGTAGCTGGCAAGGAAGAAGAAGGCGCCAAGTTCCGCGACTACTTTGAACATGACGAGCTGCTCAAGAGCGTGCCATCGCACCGTGCCCTGGCGATTTTCCGTGGCCGCAACGAAGGCGTGCTGGCCGCCTCGCTGAAAGTCGGTGAAGAACTGCCGGGCACCCTGCACCCGTGCGAAATGATGATTGCCGAGCGCTTCGGCCTGCAAAACCAGAACCGCCCTGCCGACAAATGGCTGGCCGAAGTGGTGCGCTGGACCTGGAAGGTCAAACTCTACAGCCACCTGGAAACCGACCTGTTCGGTGAACTGCGTGACAACGCCGAAGGCGAGGCCATCAACGTCTTCGCCCACAACCTGCACGACCTGCTGCTGGCCGCACCGGCCGGCCCGCGCGCAACCCTGGGCCTTGACCCGGGCCTGCGTACCGGCTGCAAGGTGGCGGTGGTCGATGCCACCGGCAAGCTGCTGGACACCGCCACGGTCTACCCGCACGTCCCGAAAAATCAGTGGGACCAGACCATCGCCGTGCTCGCGGCCCTGTGCGCCAAGCACTCGGTGGAACTGATCGCTATCGGCAACGGCACCGCCAGCCGTGAAACCGACAAGCTGGCCGCCGAACTGATCAAAAAGTATCCAGCGCTGAAAATGACCAAGATCATGGTCTCCGAGGCTGGCGCTTCGGTGTACTCGGCGTCGGAACTGGCTGCTCGTGAATTCCCGGATCTGGACGTGTCGATCCGTGGCGCCGTCTCGATTGCCCGCCGCCTGCAGGACCCGCTGGCCGAACTGGTGAAGATCGATCCGAAATCCATCGGCGTTGGCCAGTACCAGCATGACGTTTCGCAGCTCAAGCTGGCGCGTGGCCTGGACGCCGTGGTCGAGGACTGCGTGAACGCTGTCGGCGTCGACGTCAACACCGCCTCGGTGGCGCTGCTGGCGCGCATCTCCGGCCTCAACAGCACCCTGGCGCAGAACATTGTCAGCCACCGCGACGCCAACGGTGCGTTCAAGACCCGTGCGGCGTTGAAGAAAGTCAGCCGCCTGGGCGAAAAAACCTTCGAACAAGCCGCCGGCTTCCTGCGCGTGATGAACGGCGACAACCCGCTGGACGCTTCGGCGGTGCACCCTGAGGCCTATCCGCTGGTACAGCGCATCGCTGCCGAAACCGACCGCGACATTCGTTCGCTGATCGGTGACAGCGGTTTCCTCAAGCGCCTGGACCCGAAGAAATTCACCGATGAAACCTTCGGTCTGCCGACCGTTACCGACATCCTCCAGGAACTGGACAAGCCCGGCCGCGACCCGCGACCCGAGTTCAAGACCGCCGAGTTCCAGGAAGGCGTCGAAGACCTCAAGGACTTGCAACTGGGGATGATCCTCGAAGGCGTGGTGACCAACGTGACCAACTTCGGGGCCTTCGTCGACATCGGCGTGCACCAGGACGGCCTGGTGCACATCTCGGCGCTGTCGGAGAAGTTCATCAAGGATCCGCGTGAAGCGGTCAAGGCTGGCGACGTGGTCAAGGTCAAGGTCATGGAAGTCGACATCCCGCGCAAACGCGTCGGCCTGTCGATGCGCATGAGCGATACTCCGGGCGAGAAGATCGACGGTGCCCGTGGTAGCCGCCCGGGTTCTGCGCCGCGTCAACAGAGCGCCTCGCCCCGCGCCAAGGAGACCCCGGCGCCAGCCAACAATGCCATGGCCTCGCTGTTCGCCAACGCCAAACAGCTGAAGAAGAAGTGATGGAATTGCCACAGGATGTTGTCCTCAGCGCCTTCAGCCAGCTGCTTGGCTGCCGTCTGCAACGCCTGGAAGCGGGCGTTGCAGAGATGACGCTGGCGCTGGAACCGCATCTGCGCAATCGCGGCGGCAAACTGCATGGCGGGGCAATCTTCAGCCTGGTCGACACCGCCATGGGCCTGGCCTGCTCCAGTGCCCATGGCTTCGATCAGCAGAGCGTGACCCTGGAGTGCAAGATCAACTACCTGCGCGCGGTGGGCGACGGTGAAGTATCGTGCATCGCCCGTGTGCTACACGCCGGGCGGCGCACCCTGGTGGTCGACGCCGATGTACTCCAGGGCGACAAGCTGGTGGCCAAAGCCCAGGGAACGTTCGTCGTCCTCTAGCCGCAAGCAGCCAAATTGCGATACTTTCGGCAGAGCGCAGGCACTGCCGAAAGCCGGCCAAAACCAGGCGACAACGCCAGTTCCTCTGTCCACCCTTGTAGACCGTCATTTCCACCCCCATATTGGGGCGACTGACGCGTGAAGGAATCCATCTTGAGCGAACTTCTCAACCGCCGCCTGAGCCTGCTCGGCCAAGGCGACAACCTCTCCCTGCTCAAGCAGTGCCTGCACGGCATCGAGCGCGAATGCTTGCGTGTGACCGAGGACGGTCGCCTGGCACAGACCCCGCACCCCGAAGCTCTCGGATCGGCGTTGACCCACGAGCAGATCACCACGGACTACTCAGAGTCGCTGCTGGAGTTCATCACCCCAGCCCTGGCCGACCCGGCGCAGACCCTCGAAAGCCTGGAGAGTATCCACCGCTTCGCCTACACCAAACTGGGCAGCGAGTACCTGTGGAGTCCATCGATGCCCTGCCCGCTACCGGCCGAGGAAGACATTCCGATTGCCTGGTACGGCGATTCCAACATTGGCAAGCTCAAGTATGTCTATCGCAAGGGCCTGGCCCTGCGTTACGGCCGCACCATGCAGTGCATTGCCGGGATTCACTACAATTTCTCGCTGCCAGAGAAACTCTGGCCGCTGCTGCGCACCGCCGAAGGCAGCAACCTCGATGACCGCGCGTACCAGTCGGCGGCCTACATCGCCCTGATCCGTAACTTCCGCCGTTACAGCTGGTTGCTGATGTACCTGTTCGGCGCTTCGCCGGCGCTGGATGCCGGTTTCCTGCGCGGACGCCCGCACCAGCTCGAACAGTTCGACGCCGATACGCTCTACCTGCCGTACGCCACCAGCCTGCGCATGAGCGACCTGGGTTACCAGAGCAACGCCCAGGCCGGCCTGACACCTTGCTATAACGATCTGAACAGCTACACAGACAGCCTGCGCAAGGCCGTCGCCACCCCGTATGCGCCGTATGTGGAAATCGGCACGCACAAGGATGGCGAGTGGGTACAGCTCAATACCAACATCCTGCAGATCGAAAACGAGTATTACTCCAACATCCGCCCCAAGCGCGTGACCTACAGCGGTGAGCGGCCGATCCAGGCCCTGATGGCCCGCGGTATCCAGTACGTCGAAGTGCGCTGCCTGGACATCAACCCGTTCCTGCCGACCGGCATCGATTTGCCAGAATCGCGTTTCCTTGATGCCTTCCTGTTGTTCTGCGCCCTGGAAGACAGCCCGCTGCTGGGTTACCTGGAATGCGGCAACTGCACCAGCAACTTCCTCAGTGTGGTCAAGGAAGGTCGTCGCCCGGGCTTGATGCTGCAACGCCACGGCAAGCCGGTGGAACTCAAGGAATGGGCCAATGAGCTGCTTGAGCGAATTGCGCCACTGGCCGCGCTGCTCGACCGCAGCCTGGACAGTGATGAGCACGCCAAAGCCCTGGACCTGCAGAAAGCCAAGGTCAGCGACCCGTCCCTGACGCCCTCGGCCCAAGTGTTGGCGAGCATGACCGAGCGCAAGCAAAGCTTCAGCCGCTTTGCCCTGCACCAGAGTCAGGTGCATGCCGAGTTCTTCCGCGCCCAAGCCCTGCCGGCAGACGAACAGCAGCGCTTCGAAACAGCGGCGCGCGAATCCCTGGAGGCCCAGGCCAGGCTTGAGCGTGAAGAGGACAAGGCCGACTTCGACCTGTTCGTCAGCGCTTACCAGGCCAGCATCCTGGCGATCAGCAACTGACATGAGCCGTACTGCCTCCACTCGCAAACCCCGCGCCGCCAGTCAGGCGCGGATCGACTCGATCCTCGAGGCGGCGCGCACCCTGCTGGCCAGCGAAGGCGTGGCCTGCCTGTCGATTTACAGTGTCGCCGAGCGGGCGCAGATCCCGCCGTCATCGGTGTATCACTTTTTTGCCAGTGTACCGGCCTTGCTCGAGGCCCTGACCGCCGATGTGCATGGCGCGTTCCGGGCGTGTCTGGCGGCGCCTATTGAAGCGTCCACACTGAACACCTGGCACGACCTCTCACGCCTGGTCGAACAGCGCATGCTGAGCATCTACAACCAGGATGCCGCCGCCCGTCAGTTGATCCTCGCCCAGCATGGCCTGAGCGAAGTGACCCAGGCCGACCGCCAGCACGACATCGAACTGGGCGATTTGATGCACAAGTTGTTCGCCCAGCACTTCCAGTTGCCAGTGTTACCGGATGATGTCGATGTGTTTGCCCTGGCCATGGAGCTGGGAGATCGGGTTTATGCCCGCTCAGTGCAACTGCACGGGCAGATCACGCCGCGCATGGCTGAGGAAGGCATGCGGGTGTTTGACGCGTATCTGGGGTTGTATCTGCCACCTTTTCTACCCAAACGCTGATGGCGCTATCGCGGGGCAAGCCCGCTCCCACAACCGGTGGGAGCGGGCTTGCCCCGCGATGCTTTAGAGCTTGGCGATCGACACTTCAGTGGACTTCACAAAGGCAATTACTTCACTGCCAATGGTCAGCTCCAGCTCGCGCACCGAACGGGTGGTAATCACCGAGGTGACAATACCCGACGCCGTCTGCACGTCGATTTCCGAAAGTACCGGGCCTTCGAGGATCTCCTTCACAGTGCCTTTGAACTGGTTACGTACGTTGATCGCTTTGATGGTCATCAGCTTGCTTCCTTCTGGTCAATGAGCCCAACGCAGCTGCGTTGGCAAAGGTGCTACGGGTTCCGGCCCGGGCGGTGCACCCGGCACCGAGAGCACGCGGTTGAGAACTTCGGTTTCCAGCGCCGCCAGGCGATGGGAGCCACGCACACGGGGGCGCGGCAGGTCGACGAGCAGGTCCAGTCCCACTTCACCGTCTTCGATGAGGATCACCCGGTCAGCGACTGCAACCGCTTCGCTGACATCGTGGGTCACCAGCAAGACGGTAAAGCCATGCTCACGCCAGAGCCGTTCGATCAGTTGCTGCATCTCGATACGGGTCAGGGCATCCAGCGCGCCCAACGGCTCATCGAGCAACAACAGGCGCGGCTGGTGGATAAGCGCACGGGCCAGGGCCACGCGCTGCTTCTGTCCACCCGACAGCGCCGCCGGCCACTCGTTGCCACGTTCGGCCAGGCCGACTGCCTCCAGGGCTTGCAACGCCTGCGCTCGCCAGTTGCCGGACAAGCCCAGGCCAACGTTGTCGATTACTTTTTTCCACGGCAGCAGGCGCGCTTCCTGGAACATCAGCCGGGTGTCTTCGCGTGCCTCGCGCAACGGTGCCGAGCCTGCCAGCAGCTCGCCGCCGCTGGGCTGGTCGAGCCCCGCGAGCAAGCGCAACAGGGTGCTTTTGCCGCAACCGCTGCGCCCGACAATGGCCACGAACTGTCCGGCAGGAATATGCAGGTCAATGTCACGCAGTACCTGGCGTTGGCCAAAGGTTTTCTGCAGGTTGTTTGCCGCCAGCGGTATGCCGCGCAATAGCCGTGCCGGTGGTGCTTTGAGGATGGTCATGCGCCCTCTCCCCGGGTCGGTTGATAAGCCGGGTGCCAGCGCAGCCAGACCCGCTCAAGGCCCCGTGCCGCCAGATCGGCAAGCTTGCCGAGCACGGCATAGAGCACAATCGCCAGGACCACCACGTCGGTCTGCAGGAACTCACGGGCATTCATCGCCAGGTAGCCGATGCCGGCGTTGGCCGAGATGGTTTCGGCAACGATCAGGGTCAACCACATGAAGCCCAGGGCGAAGCGCACACCGACCAGGATCGAGGGCAAAGCGCCGGGCAGAATCACCTGGCGAAACAGCTCGAAGCCGGACAAGCCATAGCTGCGCGCCATTTCCACCAGGGCCGGATCGACGTTACGGATGCCGTGGTAGGTGTTGAGGTAAATCGGGAACAGGGTGCCCAGGGCGACCAGGAAAATCTTCGCCGACTCGTCGATGCCAAACCACAGAATCACCAGCGGGATCAGCGCCAGATGCGGGACGTTGCGGATCATCTGTACCGAGCTGTCGAGCAGGCGTTCACCCCATTTCGACAGACCGGTGATAAAGCCCAGGGCCAGGCCGATTGCGCCACCGATCAGGAAGCCAAGCGCGGCACGCCAGCCACTGATTGCCAGGTGGTTCCAGATTTCGCCGCTGCACACCAGTTCGACACCCGCGCTGAACACGGCGCTCGGTGCCGGCAGGATGCGCGTCGACAACCAGCCGACGCTGACTGCCAATTGCCAGACCGCCAACAGCAGCAGCGGCAGCGCCCATGGCGCCAGGCGCTGCGGCCAGGGAGTGGATGCACGACTCATGGCCAGACCCTCAGTGCTGTGCTGCGGATTTGGGCAGGATGTCGTTGGCGACCATCTCGCCAAAGGGGCTCACGTAACCACCGCTTTTCGGCAGTTGCGGGCGCTCCACATCCAGATGCGGGAACAGCAGTTCCGCCACCCGGTAGGATTCTTCCAGGTGTGGATAACCGGAGAAGATGAAGGTATCGATGCCCAGTGCGGCATATTCCTTGACCCGTTCTGCCACCGTCGGCCCATCGCCCACCAGCGCCGTGCCGGCACCGCCACGCACCAGGCCGACACCGGCCCAGAGATTGGGGCTGACTTCCAGGTTGTCGCGGTTGCCGCCATGCAGCGCGGCCATGCGCTGCTGGCCCACCGAGTCAAAGCGCGCCAGCGACGCCTGGGCGCGGGCAATGGTGTCGTCGTCCAAATGCGAAATCAGGCGTTCGGCGGCCTGCCAGGCCTCGGCATTGGTTTCGCGGACAATCACATGCAGACGAATGCCAAAGCGTACGCTGCGGCCTTGTTTGGCGGCCTTGGCGCGAACTTGCTCGATCTTCTCGGCAACAGCGGCCGGCGGCTCACCCCAGGTCAGGTACAACTCGACCTGCTCGGCTGCGAGATCCTGTGCGGCCTGCGAAGATCCACCAAAGTACAGCGGTGGACGTGGTTGCTGGATCGGCGGATAGAGCAACTTGGCGCCTTTGACCTGGATATGCTGGCCGTCGTAATCGACCGTTTCGCCTTCCAGTACCCGACGCCAGATGCGGGTGAATTCCACCGACGCCTGATAGCGCTCTTCATGACTGAGGAACAGGCCATCACCGGAAAGCTCTTGCGGATCACCACCGGTCACCAGATTGAACAACGCCCGGCCTCCGGAGAGCCGGTCCAGGGTTGCCGCCTGCCGTGCCGCCACGGTCGGCGAGATGATGCCCGGGCGCAGGGCGACCAGAAATTTCAGACGCTGAGTCACCGGAATAAGCGACGCGGCAACCAGCCAGGAGTCCTCGCAGGAACGTCCGGTCGGGATCAACACGCCGCCAAAGCCCAGGCGGTCGGCAGCCTGGGCAATCTGCTGCAAGTAACCGTGATCGACTGCTCGCGCACCTTCCGAGGTGCCCAGGTAGTGACCGTCGCCATGGGTGGGAAGAAACCAGAAAACGTTGAGGCTCATTGGAGTTGTCTCCTAAGGGGAACGCAAGCCGGGACCACGTCCCGGCACGGGCGAATCGTCAAGGCGCAGTGGCGACCTTGGCCGGGGGAGTCCAGATCACATCCTTGATGCGGAGCGGCTTGGGAATCAGCTTGAGCGTGTGGAAGGTGTCGGCGATTTTCTGCTGGGCGCTGACCACGTCCGGGGTCAGGAAGTGGGCGCCATAGCCCTGGCGTTTGACCGAGGTCAGAGTGATGTCGGTCGGCAGACCAAGCAGCGGCGCGACCTGGTCGGTGACTTCCTGCGGGTTGGCTTTGGACCATTCGCCCACGGCGCGCACTTCCTCGACCAGTGTGTTGATCACTTCAGGGTGCTTCTGCGCATAGGGTTTGGTTGCCAGGTAGAACTGGTGGTTGTCGACGATGCCCTTGCCGTCACGCAGGGTACGTGCCTGCAACTGCTGTTCGGCAGCGGCCTGATAGGGGTCCCAGATCACCCAGGCATCGACGCTGCCACGCTCGAACGCGGCGCGGGCATCGGCAGGGGGCAGGAACACCGGCTGGATGTCGGTATATTTGAGGCCGGCATCCTCCAGAGCGCGCACCAGCAGGTAGTGCACGTTGGAGCCTTTGTTCAGCGCGACTTTCTTGCCTTTGAGCTCCTTGACCGACTGGATCGGCGAGCCCTTGGGCACCAGGATCGCTTCGCTGTGCGGCGCTGGCGGTTCATAGGCGACATACAGCAGATCTGCACCGGCTGCCTGGGCGAACACCGGCGGGGTTTCGCCGGTCACACCGAAATCTATGGAACCGACGTTCAGGCCCTCAAGCAACTGCGGGCCGCCGGGGAATTCAGTCCATTGCACCTGTACGCCCTGGGCCGCCAAACGCTTCTCCAGCGAGCCCTTGGCCTTGAGCAGCACCAGGGTGCCGTATTTCTGATAACCGATACGCAGGCTTTGGGCCTGAGCTTGAGTAATGGCGCCGAAGGACACAGCCGCAGCAAACAGAGCGACCAGACCACGACGCAAAATGACAGTGCGCATAGCGCTCTCCTTTTGCTGTTGGGTTCAGGCTGCACCTGCTTGCCCGTTGGCGGGCGAGTAAGGTGGGAATTGCAAAAATCGGGTGGTGCGGCTCAGATGCTCCAGCGCGCACTGAGCAGACGCTCATTCAGCACACCGGGCGCGACCGGTTTCGGTCGGCGTGCCAGGGCACTGTGAAACAGTTCAAGCGACTCGTTCAGACGTTGTTCCAGAACCGGCGCCAGTTGCGCGGCGGTATTGCCTTCGCCATAGATAATCTGGCTGTCATCCGCGAAGATCCCTTGCAGGGTTTCCTGAGCCTTCAGTGCGGACAACACTGGCTTGAGCGCGTAATCCACCGCCAGCATGTGGGCGATACTGCCGCCGGTGGCAATGGGCAATACCACCTTGTGGTTCAGGGCACGTTCAGGCAGCAGGTCGAGCAGGGTTTTCAAGGCCCCGGCAAACGACGCCTTGTAGACCGGCGTCGCCACCACCAGGCCATCGGCCTGCTCTACCAGTTGCAGAAAGTGCTGCACTTTGGGGCTATCGAAACGCGCATGCAGCAGGTCTTCGGCTGGAAAGTCGCGCACCTGGAAAGTCACCACTTCGACGCCCTGGCCTTGCAACCACTGGCGGCTGCGCTCGAGCAGCACACCGGAGCGTGAACGCAGACTGGGACTACCACCGAGAGAAACAACCAGCATTGGAGCGCATCCTTGATCGTGTTCTAAAAGGCCGCGAGTTTGCGTGCTCGCTGGAATGGAGTGACCTTAACAGCTTGATACATATATCAATAAATCATATTTAATCATTTATATATTCCTTTATAGTCTATGCGGAATTTCGCGGATCCAAATAAAAAAGGGCCGTCGAAACGGCCCAAAATCCCTGCTATGGCTACAGATCAGCGGTTGGGTTGCGGGGTCAGGCGCAGGTATGGCTTGACCGCCCGATAACCCTTCGGAAAGCGTTGCTTGATTTCGTCTTCATCCTTGAGCGAGGGCACGATCACCACCTCGTCACCGTCCTGCCAGTTGGCCGGCGTGGCAACCTTGTGGTTGTCGGTCAGCTGCAACGAGTCGATCACCCGCAGGATCTCGTGGAAGTTGCGCCCGGTACTGGCCGGGTAAGTAATGGTCAGGCGGATCTTCTTGTTCGGGTCGATGACGAACAAGGAACGAACCGTCAGGGTGTCGCTGGCATTGGGATGAATCAGGTCGTAGAGGTCGGAAACCTTGCGGTCGGCATCGGCCAGGATCGGGAAATTGACGATGGTGTTCTGGGTTTCGTTGATGTCTTCGATCCAGCGCTGGTGGGAGTCCACCGGGTCGACCGACAAGGCGATGGCCTTGACCCCGCGTTCGGCGAACTGCTCCTTGAGCTTGGCGGTAAAACCAAGCTCGGTGGTGCACACCGGGGTGAAATCGGCCGGGTGCGAGAACAGCACGCCCCAGCTGTTGCCCAGCCATTCATGGAAACGGATCTTGCCGGCGCTGGATTCCTGTTCGAAGTCGGGGGCGATGTCGCCGAGTCTGAGGCTCATGGTGCGGCTCCTTGGCTGGGTTTGGTATGGGGTTACTGTGCCTGCACTGGAATAAAAACAAAAAGAATAAATATTGATTTATCTATAACTTTTTAACCTATAAATCAGCAGGCACAAAAAAGCCTCGCATCAAGCGAGGCTTCTCGTTTCAACCGGACTTACATGAAGCTGTAAGTGTAGTTGAAGATCAGGCGGGTTTGGTCCTGGTCGCGAGCGGACTCGGAACCTTCACCACGGTAAACGCCATGACGCAGGCTGGCGCCCAAGCCTTTGAGGGTGCCTTCCTGAATAACGTAATCGACACGCGCGTCGCGTTCCCACTCGTCATACGTACCGTTGCCGGACTTGTAGCGAACGTCATCACCGCGCAGGTAGTTGACCGAAGCCTTCAGGCCTGGCACGCCCAGACGTGCGAAGTCATACGCGTACTGACCGAAAGTGGTGTTCTCGCCAGCACGGACAAACGAGTTGATCATGCTGTCGGTGAACAGGTAGAAGCTCGAGCCGCCGTTGCCTTCGTTGCGGGTAGTGCCATCTCTGAGGACGTCACCTTGGCCCAGGTAGACGAAACCACCGTCATCGCCGACCTGCTGATGACCGAGCAGGAACGAGTGACCACCCAAAGTGTAGGTGAACATGGCGCTCCAGGTCTTGTTATCGACCTCGCCTTTGTTCTTGGCATAGCCACCGTTGTTGCTGAAGATGTGATCAGCATCACCATCACTGTTCGCGCCATCGCTGCTGCTGTCGAAGTAGCGCAGGTCGGTTTTGAAGGATTGGTCGTCAGCAATCGGGAAAACGTGGGTCAGGCCCAGGAAGTGCTGCTTGTAGTAGTCTTCCAGGTTCGCGTAGTAGTACTGCAGGGTCAGGTCTTTGGTGACCTTCCAGTCGCCACCGGCGAACTGGAACTTATTGCTGTCCTGGGTGCCACCTGCAACAGCCAGACCGGTACGGTTGCTCGACGCACGGCCCATGGCGTGAGTCAGCTGACCGGCGTTCAGGGTCAGGTTGTCGATTTCCTTCGACTGGATGGTGCCACCTTCAAACGTTTGCGGCAGCAGACGGCCATCGTTCGCTACGAGGATTGGCAGGGTAGGTGCCAGGGCGCTACCGAAGTGAGCTTCAGTCTTGGAGAAACGTGCTTTGGCATTGGCACCAAAGCGCCCCCACTGGCTCTCAGCCGATTTATCGGTGTCGCTTGGGAAGAAGGTGCTGCTATCCGGGTGGTGGCCTTTACCGCCATCCAGGTGAATACCCCACAGGGCTTGCGCATCAACACCGAAACCAACGGGCCCCTCGGTGAAGCCCGAGATGTAGTCGAGCTTAAAGCCCTGGCCAGATTCACGGTTGTCGGCGTTTTTGCCATGGAGCTCGCGGTTATCGTTATCGAAATACATGGTCCGCGAACTAACCGACAACTTGCTGTCTTCAACGAAACCGGCGGCATTCGCTTGCTGGGCCAGAACCCCTACGGCCACGGCGAATGCCAAGGTCGACTTGTACATGTTTTGCTCCTCTACGTTTCTAATTCTTGTGTGTCGCTTACGGCAGGATCTATCGCCCTGCTCGACGTCGATTGGCGATTAGCACCAAAGCGTGACTGTCACGTCAATCGTAACTATTCGTTTCACGACTTTGGTCTAATGCGCCAACCCTTGGGCCAAGGATAATGACAATCCTATAAATCCAAAAAGACTTATTTCGTAATTTTTCAGATTATTACGGAATATGGACAGAAATTTCTCCGCTGCCATTATCGGCACATGCGCAAATTCCTAAAGGCTATTTGCTTGCAGATTTTTAGATCGTTTAGCTTTGAGGCGCCGCATTTACCCACCGCCCCCCTTCTGCAGCTCGACCTCATCCTTTCGTTTTCTGCAGGCCTTGGCATTGACCACCGTCAGGTTTGGAAGACGACCGCTCCCGCGCACGCCCGGTCACTTAAAGCGATTGGCTCCTAAGCTAATGCTAAAAAGTTATTTATTTTACATTTCTTAGATCACTTAGTCTTTCAGCCATGGCTTCCCCACCGACCGCCTGACAAGGAGTTCACCATGACCCTGCATGCTCCGCTGCGCCTGTTCGCCGCCCTGACCCTGGCTGGCGCCAGCTGGTTCGCTCAGGCGGCTGACCTGACCGTTGCCTACCAGACTACTGTCGACCCGGCGAAAGTTGCCCAGGTCAACGGCGACTATGAAAAAGCCAGCAAGGCCAGCATCGACTGGCGCAAGTTCGACAGTGGCGCCGATGTGATCACCGCCGTGGCCTCCGGCGACGTGCAGATTGGCTACCTCGGTTCCAGCCCCCTGGCGGCCGCCGCGACCCGCAAGCTGCCGGTGGAAACCTTCCTGATTGCCACCCAGATCGGCGCCGCCGAAGCCCTGGTGGCGCGCGAAGGCGCCGGGATCAACTCGCCCCAGGACCTGATCGGCAAGAAAATCGCCGTGCCGTTCGTTTCAACCGGTCATTACAGCCTGCTGGCCGCGCTTAAACAGTGGAATATCGACCCGGCCAAGGTACAGATCCTCAACCTCGCGCCACCGGCGATCATCGCCGCCTGGAAACGCGGTGACATTGACGCCACCTACGTCTGGGACCCGGCCCTGGGTGTGGCCAAGGAAAACGGCAAGGTGCTGATCACCTCCGGCGAACTGGCCGAGAAAGGCGCACCGACCTTCGATGCCTGGATCGTGCGCAAGGACTTTGCCGCCAAGCACCCGGAAATCGTCACGGCCTTCGCCAACGTCACCCTCGATGCCTACGCCGACTACCGCAAAGACCCACAAGCCTGGCTGGCCGATCAGAGTAACGTCGACAAACTGGTCAAGCTCTCCGGCGCCAAAGCCACGGACATTCCGGCCCTGCTGCAAGGCAACGTGTTCCCGCTGGCAGCCGAGCAGCTTGCCGCACTCGGTGCACCGACCACCCAGGCCATCACCGCCACCGCCACCTTCCTCAAGGAACAGGGCAAGGTTGAAGCGGTACTGCCGGACTACGCGCCGTACGTCAGCGCCAAGTTCATCGCCAACTGATCGGAGCTCGTCATGGCATTGCTTGAGCTGGAGCGCATCAGCGCACAGTACCCCGGCGCAGCCGAACCGGTGCTGGCCGATATCAACCTGAGCCTGGGCCCACAGCAGTTGCTGGTGGCCCTCGGCCCGTCGGGCAGCGGCAAGACCTCGCTGCTCAATCTGATCGCCGGATTCGTCACGCCCAGTGCCGGACGCATCAGCCTCGATGGTGTGCCGGTGCAAGGCCCGAGTGCCGAGCGCGGCGTGGTATTCCAGGACGATGCCCTGCTGCCCTGGCAGGATGTCCTGGCCAACGTTGCCTTCGGCCTGGAACTGGCGGGTGTGCCGCGCCCCGAGCGTGAACGCAAGGCCCGGGAAATGCTCGCCCTGGTTGACCTGGCCGACTTCGGCACGCGGCGCATCTGGCAATTGTCCGGTGGTCAGAAACAACGTGTAGGTCTGGCCCGCGCCTTGGCCGCCGATCCGCGGGTACTGTTGATGGACGAGCCGTTCGGTGCCCTCGATGCCTTTACCCGTGAACAGATGCAGGAGTTGCTCCTGCAGGTTTGGCAACGCACGGCCAAACCGGTGTTACTGATCACCCACGACATCGAAGAAGCAGTGTTCCTCGCCAGCGACCTGATCTTGCTGGCACCCAATCCAGGGCAGATCGTCGAACGCCTGCAGCTGGATTTCGGTCAGCGTTACGCCGCCGGCGAGTCGGCCAGGGCGATCAAATCCGATCCGCGCTTTATCGAAACCCGCGAGCACGTGCTGAGCCGGGTGTTTTCTCAACGTAGCGCCGCCGTGCGGCAGGAGTTCGCATGAGCAGCCTGGAAGTGCCGGTCGCGGCCAAACGCAGTACTTCCTCTGCACCGCCTGCAAAGATCCGCCGCAGCCTGAGTACCCGCTGGATCAGCGGCCTGACCCTGGCCACCCTGCTCCTGCTGTGGTGGGCGGTGACCGCCGCCGAGTGGATCGAACCGTTGTTCCTGCCGTCCCCTGAGGCCGTGCTGAGCAAGGCCTGGTTGCTGCTGACCCAGGGCTATATGGAGTCAACCCTGTGGCAACACCTGGGCGCGAGCCTGGAACGCATCGGTCTGGCACTGGGCGCGGCGATTGTCACAGCGATTCCGATCGGCATCGCTATCGGCCACAACCGAATTGCCCGCGGCATTCTCGATCCGCTGATCGAGTTCTACCGCCCTATTCCGCCCCTGGCCTACCTGCCACTGATTGTGATCTGGTGCGGCATTGGTGAGCTGTCGAAGGTATTGCTGATCTACCTGGCAATCTTCGCCCCGATTGCCATTGCCACCGCCACCGGCGTGCGCACGGTCGATCCGAGCAAGCTGCGGGCGGCGCAATCCCTGGGGGCTTCCCGGGCCCAGCTGATCCGCCATGTCGTCCTGCCCAGCGCCCTGCCCGAGATCCTCACCGGTGTACGCATCGGCCTGGGCGTGGGCTGGTCGACCCTGGTCGCCGCCGAGCTGATTGCCGCCACCAGCGGCCTGGGCTTCATGGTCCAGTCGGCTGCGCAGTTTCTGGTTACCGATGTAGTGGTGCTGGGCATCCTGGTGATCGCGCTGATCGCCTTTGCCCTGGAAATGGGGCTGCGCGCCCTGCAGCGCAAACTGGTGCCCTGGCACGGCCAGAGTCATTGAAGAGCCATCGAGAATAGCCATGAGCCTGACCATTACCCCGCTGAGCACTGCACTCGGCGCACAGATCAGCGGTATCGACCTCAGCCGCGCGATCAACGACGAACAACGTGACACCCTCGAGCAGGCCCTGCTCAAGCATCAGGTGCTGTTCTTCCGTGACCAGCCGATCAACCCGCAGCAGCAGGCGGCGTTCGCCGCGCGCTTTGGCGACCTGCATATTCATCCGATCTACCCCAACGTGCCGGAAACCCCGCAGGTGCTGGTCCTCGACACCGCCGTGACAGACGTGCGCGACAACGCCATCTGGCACACCGACGTGACCTTCCTGCCGACCCCGGCATTGGGTGCGGTCCTCAGCGCCAAGCAACTGCCGAGCTATGGTGGCGATACCTTGTGGGCCAGCGGCATCGCAGCCTTCGAGGCCTTGTCGGCACCGCTCAAGCAATTGCTCGACGGGCTGACCGCGACCCATGATTTCACCAAATCCTTCCCACTCGAGCGCTTCGGCACCACGCCCGAAGACCTGCAACGCTGGGAGACGACGCGGCGCAACAACCCGCCGTTGTCACACCCGGTGATCCGCACCCACCCGGTGAGCGGGCGCCAGTCGCTGTTCGTCAATGACGGTTTCACCACGAGGATAAATGAGCTGAGCGAGGCGGAAAGCGAGGCGATACTGAAGTTGCTGTTCGCCCATACCACACGGCCGGAGTTCACCATCCGCTGGCGCTGGCAGGAGCATGACGTGGCCTTCTGGGACAACCGCGTGACCCAGCATTACGCGGTGGACGACTACCGGCCACAGCGGCGGGTGATGCATCGGGCAACGATTCTCGGGGATGCGCCGTTCTGACTATTGATCGCGGGGCAAGCCCGCTCCCACAGCGAATCTCGGTGGGAGCGGGCTTGCCCCGCGATGCTCTTAACGCACCAAATGCAAAAACTGCATATGCCGTTCGTACTGATCAAGGATGTCGTTGATGATCTGCTCCTTGCTGTAGCCCACCAGGTCATAGTCCTGGCTGCCTTCGCTCAGATGCACCTCGGCGCGATAGTAACGACGGTTCTTCAATTCCTGGCTGCCCAGCCCGCCCAAGGCAAATGATGGCGTGAAGTAGCCACGCATCTGCACCTGATAAATGAAGGGCTGCTCCTCTCCATGACCGATCTTCAGACTGACGTTGTCATGGCTCGGGTCTTCCTGGGTAATGACGTTCAGGCCCTTCTCAACGAACACCTCGGTCACCTCGGCTATCGCCGGTCGCACCACGTCATCCATGAACCGGTAGACTTCGTCGCGCGACGGGAAATGCACCGCCTGGCTCAGACGCTGACGCCAGCCACCGCGGCCACGGCGCGAGTTGGCGAACGGCGCCAGCGAATGCATCTGTGCAATCTGGCGCTGCGACTCCAGGTAAAACGCCTTGTGCAGGCCCCACATCATCGCCAGGAGAATCACCGAGAACGGCAACGAAGTAAGCACCACCGCCGATTTCAATGAGTCGATGCTGCCGGCGAACAACAGGCCGATGGTCACCAGGGCAGTCATTGCCCCCCAGAACACCCGCAGCCAGTTCGGCCCGTCTTCGTCGGCATTGCCGCCACGGGCGGACAAGGTCGACAGCACCACGGTGCCGGAGTCGGCCGAGGTGACAAAGAACACAAAGCTGATGAACACCGTGACGGCGATGACCGTCTTGCTCCAGGGATAAGTTTCCAGCAGCAGGTAGAGGGTCATCGAGGGGTTGTCGATAGCCGACTGGCCCAGCGCGGTCATGCCGTGATCGAGTACCTGCGACATTGCGCTGTTGCCGAAGATCGACATCCACGCCAGGGTGAAACCCAGCGGGATCAGCAGCACACCGAAGACGAACTCACGGATGGTCCGGCCACGGGAGATCCGCGCAATGAACAGCCCGACAAAGGGCGCCCAGGCAATCCACCAGGCCCAGTAGAACACGGTCCAGCCACCCAGCCAGTCTCTGGCTTCGTTATAGGCATACACATCGAAACTCTTCCTCGGCAACGCGCCCAGGTAGTCACCCAGGTTCTGGATCAAGGTATTGAACAGGTGCTGGGTGGGCCCGGCGAACAGGACGAACAGCAACAGCCCGCAGGCCAGGAACATGTTGATGTCGGACATCACCCGCACGCCCTTCTCGACCCCGGCCACGGCAACCGCCACCGCCGCGCCCATCATCAGGGTGATCAGCACCACCTGCACCCACTGGGCGTGGGGAATGCCGAACAGGTAATCCAGGCCCGAGTTCAGGTGCAGCACGCCAAAGCCCATGTCGGCACCCAGGCCGAACACCGTGGCGATGATGCCGAAGCCATCCACAGCATAGCCAATCGGCCCGTTGATACGCTTGCCGATCAGCGGGTACAGCGCCGAACGCAGGGCCAGCGGCAGGTTGTGGCGATAGGCGAAATAGGCCAGGGCCATGCCGACGAAGGCGAACACGCCCCAGCCGTGCAGGCCCCAATGCAGAAACAGCAACTGCATCGCCTGACGCCCGGCCTCGACCGTTCCGGCTTCACCCTGGGGTGGCTGAAGCATGTGGGTCAGGGGTTCGGAGACGCAAAAGAAGAACAAGGTAATGCTGATACCGGCGGCGAACAGCATGCCGGCCCACGACAGGTAGCTGAACTCGGGTTCGTCGTGGTCGGCACCGAGCTTGATCTTGCCGTAGCCGGACAAGGCGGTGACCACCACGAAGACCAGGTACAGGGTCATCGCCAGCATGTAGTACCAGCCGACCGTATTGGCCGCCCAGTTCTGTGCCGCCAGCAACCACTCACCGGCCGCTTGCGGATTGCTGATGACCACCAGTGCGAAAATCAGGATAAAGCTCGCCGCGAAATAGAAAACCGGCGGATTCATGCGGATCTTGCCGCTAGGTAAAGAACTCGGTGCACTCATTGAACGTGCACCTCGATATGAGGGAAAAGGCTTGGATTGAACGGGTTCAGCAAAGGGTGTCCTCCTGTTGAACGCCGGCAGCGGACCACCGTTTTAACTTGAACAAGCGTTCAAGTTAAACATGGATGGGGTCCGCAATGCGACCCAATGCCGCAATCCAAGCCCTGGATCGGCTACTTCTGGGTCCCGTCATCGTGCTGCAGATTGGCCTGGGTCAGGTTGCTGCCCGGGGCCACACTGCGGGTCAACCAGACGTTGCCGCCGATGGTCGAACCCTTGCCAATGGTGATGCGTCCCAGAATAGTCGCACCGGCATAAATCACCACGTCGTCCTCGACGATCGGGTGGCGCGGATGGCCCTTCTGCAATTGCCCGTCCTCATCCGCCGGGAAGCGTTTGGCCCCCAGGGTCACGGCCTGATAAATGCGCACCCGCTCGCCGATGATTGCCGTTTCGCCGATCACCACACCGGTGCCATGGTCGATGAAGAAGCTTTTGCCGATCTGGGCACCCGGATGGATGTCGATACCGGTGGCCGAATGCGCCAGCTCCGAGCTGATCCGTGCCAGCAAAGGCAGGCCGGAGCGGTAAAGGTGATGGGCCAGACGGTGATGGATCACCGCCAGGATTCCCGGGTAGCACAGCAACACTTCATCGACGCTGCGCGCCGCCGGGTCGCCGTGAAAGGCTGCCAGCACATCGGTGTCGAGCACACTGCGCAGGCCCGGCAACGCGGCAGCGAAGTCCTGGATCAAACGCAGTGCCGTGGCGTCAACGTCGGCGGTGTTGCACTTGCCGTGACGAGCAACATAGCGCAATTCCAGGCGCGCCTGGGCCAGCAAGGCGGTCAGGGCCGAATCGAGGGTATGCCCGACGTAAAAATCTTCGCTTTCCTCACGCAGGTCCACCGGCCCCAGGCGCATGGGAAACAGCGCCCCGCACAATTGCTCGAGGATGTGACGCATGGCTTCGCGCGAAGGCAGTTCGCGACCACCCTGCTCACCACTACTACGACCATTGCTGCTGCGCCACTTGTCACGGGCGCTACGCAAGCCGGCAACAATGCCCTGCAGTTGCCAATGCCCTGTCTGCGCGTTTTCGCTCACGGTTACGTCTCCTGCCGCGGCGGCGGTAATGGAATGAGAAGGCCGCCAGATAGACGCTCACTTTACGGCAAATGGCCGCGAGAGAAAAAATAACCCTTTATTCCAAAACGCAATAAAGCCGGCATAAGCCGGTAGGAGCGAGCTTGCCTCGCGATGCGATCGACCAGACAAAACGCTATCGCGGGGCAAGCCCGCTCCCACAGAAGCCCGGTCCCACCACCGCTTACAGGGCCGGGAGTTGCCCACCGGCCCAGTGCTGCCTATAGTCGGATTTTCCCTTGCAGATGTATTGCCATGATCGACCGACAGCTCTCCCGCTTCAATCGTCTGGACCTGCTTGGCGCGCCGACCGCGCTGGAAAAGCTGCACCGCCTCTCGGCCTGGGCGGGCCGCGACATTTATGCCAAACGCGACGACTGCACACCCCTTGCCCTGGGCGGCAACAAGCTGCGCAAACTCGAATACCTGGCCGCCGATGCCTTGAGCAAGGGTGCCGATACCTTGGTCACGGCCGGGGCGATCCAGTCCAACCATGTGCGCCAGACTGCTGCCCTGGCGGCCAAACTCGGCCTCGGCTGCGTGGCCCTGCTGGAAAACCCGATCGGCACTGACTCGCTCAATTACCAGCACAACGGCAACCGCCTGCTGCTGGAGTTGTTCGACGCCAAGGTCGAGCTTGTGGATAACCTCGACAATGCCGACGAGCAACTGCAAGCCCTGGCCGTGCGCCTGCACGCCAGCGGGCGCAAACCCTACATCATGCCTATTGGCGGCTCCAACGCGCTCGGTGCGCTGGGTTATGTGCGCGCCGGCCTGGAGCTGGCCGCCCAGATCGAGCACTGCGGTGAACAGTTCGCCGGGGTGATCCTCGCCTCCGGCAGTGCCGGCACCCATAGCGGCCTGGCCATCGCCCTGGCCGAGAAATTGCCACAGTTGCCGGTGATCGGCGTTACCGTGTCGCGCAGTGACGAAGCGCAGCGGCCAAAAGTCGAGGGGCTGGCCGAGCGTACCGCCGAACTGCTGGGCATTCGCCTGCCCGAGACATTCAAGATCGAACTCTGGGACGAGTACTTCGCCCCGCGTTATGGCGAACCGAACGCCGGCACCCTCGCCGCGATTCGCCTGCTGGCAAGCCAGGAAGGTTTATTACTGGACCCGGTGTACACCGGCAAGGCCATGGCCGGCCTGCTCGACGGTATTGCCCGCCAGCGTTTCGACGATGGCCCGCTGATTTTCCTGCATACCGGTGGGGCACCGGCATTATTCGCCTACCCTGAGGTCTGGAATAGCTGAATGTAATATTCATAAATAATATAAGAAAATGAATTTATATTATTTTTAAGCCTATTAGCGTCACCCTATAGTCGCCAACCACTACACAACAACATTGGGGCTTCGTCATGACAGTAATCGCTAAACAGCTTCTCAATGCGGGCGTCGCCCTGCTGCTGGGCGCCAGTCTGCTCGGTCAGGCGGTTGCTGGCGAGCAGCTGAAAACCATCAAGGACAAGGGGGTAATCAACATCGGCCTGGAAGGCACCTACCCGCCGTTCAGCTACGTCGACGAGAGCGGCAAACTTTCAGGTTTTGAAGTGGAGCTGTCAGAGGCCCTGGCCAAGGAGCTGGGCGTCAAGGCGAAGATCCAGCCAACCAAGTGGGATGGCATCCTGGCTGCCCTGGAGTCCAAACGCCTGGACGCCGTGGTGAACCAGGTGACCATCTCCGAGGAGCGCAAGAAGAAGTACGACTTCTCCGAGCCCTACACCGTTTCCGGCATCCAGGCGCTGGTGCTGACGAAAAAGGCCTCCGAGCTGAACATCAAATCCGCAGCCGACCTGGGCGGCAAGAAGGTCGGGGTAGGCCTGGGCACCAACTACGAACAGTGGGTCAAAGCCAATGTACCTACCGCTGACGTGCGCACCTACGAAGACGATCCGACCAAGTTCCAGGAACTGCGTGTCGGCCGTATCGACGCCATCCTGATCGACCGCCTGGCCGCTCTGGAATACGCCAAAAAAGCCAAGGACACTACCGCTGCCGGTGACGCGTTCTCGCGTCAGGAAGCCGGTATCGCCCTGCGCAAGGGCGAGCCTGAACTGCTCGACGCCATCAACAAGGCACTGGACAAGCTGCGCGCCGACGGCACCCTGGCCAAGCTCTCTGAGAAGTACTTCGGCGCCGATGTGACTAAATGATCGAAGACAGCCTGCAGCTTGCGCTGGACAGCGCGCCCTTCCTGCTCAAGGGTGCGTACTTCACCGTCATTCTCAGCCTCGGCGGAATGTTCTTCGGCTTGCTGCTGGGCTTTGCCCTGGCCCTGATGCGCCTGTCACGCATCAAGCTGGTGAGCTGGATCGCACGGGTCTATGTGTCGTTCTTTCGCGGCACCCCGCTGCTGGTGCAGCTGTTCGTGATCTATTACGGCCTGCCCCAGGTAGGCCTGGAGCTGGACCCGCTACCGGCGGCGCTGATCGGCTTCTCGCTGAACATGGCCGCCTATGCCTGTGAAATCCTGCGCGCCGCGATCGGCTCCATCGACCGCGGTCAGTGGGAGGCCGCCGCCAGTATCGGCATGACCCGTGGCCAGGCCATGCGCCGGGCCATCCTGCCCCAGGCGGCGCGCACCGCGCTGCCGCCGTTGGGCAACAGTTTCATTTCACTGGTCAAGGACACCGCCCTGGCCGCGACCATCCAGGTGCCGGAGCTGTTCCGCCAGGCGCAGCTGATCACCGCGCGCACCTTCGAAGTCTTCACCATGTACCTTGCCGCCGCACTGATCTACTGGGTGCTGGCCAGCGTTCTCGCACACCTGCAGAACCGCCTGGAAGCGCGGGTCAACCGGCACGACCAGGAGTAATGCGTCATGATCGTGGTAGAGCGACTGAGCAAGCAGTTCAATGGCCAGACGGTCCTGAACGACATCAGCCTGAAGGTCGAGGCCGGCGAAGTCATTGCCATCATCGGCCCCAGCGGTTCCGGCAAAACCACCTTCCTGCGCTGCCTGAACCTGCTGGAAACGCCGAGCAGCGGCCGTATCCAGGTCGGTGATGTGACGATCGATGCCAACCTGCCCCTGACCAAACAGCAAGGATTGATCCGCAAACTGCGCCAGCAGGTCGGTTTCGTGTTCCAGAATTTCAACCTGTTTCCCCATCGCACGGCGCTGGAAAACGTTATCGAAGGACCACTGGTGGTCAAGAAGACCCCGCATGAGCAAGCCCTGGCCCTGGGCATGAAGCTATTGGCCAAAGTTGGCCTGGCGGGCAAAGAGGCGTCGTATCCGCGCAAACTATCCGGCGGCCAGCAGCAACGGGTGGCGATTGCCCGGGCCCTGGCCATGGAGCCCGAGGTGATTCTGTTCGACGAACCGACCTCGGCCCTGGACCCGGAACTGGTCGGCGAAGTGCTGGCAACCATCCGCGGCCTGGCCGAAGAAAAGCGCACGATGATCATCGTCACGCATGAAATGAGCTTCGCCCGCGATGTCGCCAACCGGGTGATCTTTTTCGACAAGGGCGTGATTGTCGAACAGGGTGAAGCCAGGGCGCTGTTTGCTCATCCCCGGGAAGAGCGAACCCGACAGTTCCTCGGCAAGTTCCTCGGCGTCCAGAACACCGGGTACTGAGTTCCCCACCAGACGCCATACCCACTCTCGCCCGCAGGTTTTCCCTGTGGGTGTAGTCCCGTTCCGAAGTTTTCCGCCAGCGGCCAAATGGCAGCGTGCGGGCTTGATCCTGCGCGTCGGGTGGCCAATAACCGCCAATCCAGCAGATGCTCATGCCAAGGATGCGCGCCATGCCCAATGTCAGCCAAGGACCCGAACTTTCCCCACCTATCCTCCCCGGCATCAATGCTGCCGGTATTGGATGCCACAGCGCCGCGCGATTACATGCACGCGTGCCGATCCAACCGCCCATGGAAGCCGGCGATCTGCTGACCTTGTTCTGGGGCCAGCGCTTTGTCGGCGCCCACACCCTGCAAGCCCATGAGCCGGATGGCAGCATCGACCTGTGCATACCCGCCAGCTTGCTGCACAACGGTATCCACCGCCTGCATTACCGCCTGCTCAAACCCGGCGACCACCCGCTGCGCTCACCCGAACTACAGGTCCTGGTAAAACTCGACTGCCCTGGAGGCAACAGCCCCCACGAGCACTTGCAGCCATTGCAGCTGGCAGGCCGCTTACGTCGCGAGGGCCTGTTTCTGCACACCCTGAACAACGACCTGCCCTGCACCCTGGCGCCTTACCGGAACATGGCCGAAGGTGACCGGATCACCTTGCGCTGGGGCGACCTGCGCGTGGATTTGCCTAGCGTGAGCAAGTGCCAGGTCGGCCAGCCGCTGCAGGCCAGGATTCCCCTGACATTGATCGAGGAAAACGGTCCCGACCCACATCTGGAACTGAGTTACTGCATTCTCGACCGGGTCGGCAACCGCTCGCAGTGGGCGCCGGCAGTGCATCTGAGAGTGTTTTCCGGGCGACCGTCGAGTACTTCTATGCATATTCCTACAAGTTAGTTTATTTAATTTTTATACAGCATTAGGGTATATGAACCGGACCACCGGACCAGCGCATTTCAGTCGGCGCAGCCCGCGCCGACCTCTTCAATACGTGAGGTTAGGTATGGTCAGGAACACAATCACCCCAGTGCGTAACGCCAGGGCATTGAGTGCAGCCAAGGAGCGGCACTGATGTCCAGTCTGGCAGATACCAACGTCCACAGTGATCTCGACAGCGCTCCGTTGCTGTTGCCGGCCAAAGTGCTGCGCAGCGACGCTGAGGCCTTGCAGGCCGCCCATGAGCTGGCTGAAGTTGCCCGCCACCAGGCCGCTCGACGCGACCAGCAACGCAAGCTGCCCTGGGCAGAAGTCGAACAGTTCACCCGCAGTGGCCTGGGCAGCATTTCCATTCCCCGCGCTTACGGCGGCGCCCAGGTGTCGTTTGTCACCATCGCCGAAGTGTTTCGCATCATCAGCGCCGCCGACCCGGCGCTGGGGCAAATCCCGCAAAACCAGTTCGGCATCCTGCAGTTGCTCAAAGGCACCGCCAGCGAGCGGCAGAAGGACCTGCTGTTCAAATCGGTACTCGACGGCTGGCGGATCGGCAATGCCGGCCCCGAACGCGGCAGCAAGCACACCCTGGAGCTCAAGGCGCGGATCACCCGCGAGGGTGATCACTATGTGCTCAGTGGCCAGAAGTTCTATTCCACCGGTGCGCTGTTCGCCCACTGGGTAGCGGTCAAAGCACTGAACGATGACGGCCGCCAGGTCATGGCCTTCGTCCGGCGCGGCACGCCAGGGCTGCGCATCGTCGATGACTGGTCCGGCTTCGGTCAGCGCACCACGGCCAGCGGCACCGTGCTGCTGGACCGGGTTCAGGTCGATGCCGAACTGGTGATCGATAACTGGCGCCAGAGCGAGGTACCGAACATCCAGGGCGCCGCTTCGCAATTGATCCAGGCCGCCATCGATGCCGGCATCGCCGAAGCGGCGGTCGCCGACGCCATCGCCTTTGTGCGGGAAAAGTCGCGGCCCTGGATCGATGCCAAGGTCGAGCGCGCCAGTGATGACCTCTATGTGATCGCCGATATCGGTCGCCTGCAACTTGAGCTGCACGCTGCCCAGGCCTTGTTGAGCAAGGCTGCGCGCATTCTCGATGAGGTCAACGCCGCGCCTGTGGATGCCTCCTCGGCAGCCCAGGCTTCGATTGCCGTGGCCGAAGCCAAGGTGCTGACCACCGAAATCGCCTTGCAGGCCAGCGAGAAACTCTTCGAACTGGCCGGCAGCCGCGCCACCCTCGCCGCGTTCAACCTCGACCGGCACTGGCGCAATGCCCGCGTACACACACTCCACGACCCGGTGCGCTGGAAATACCACGCCGTTGGCGCCTATCACCTCAACGCTACCTTGCCTGCCCGGCATTCCTGGATCTGACCAGAGCACTGGAGCCTATTTATGAGCCTTCTGCCACAACCGCACGAAAACGTCGCGGTCATCCACACTGACGCCCAGGCGTTGCAAATTGCCGAAGAACTGGCTGTCGAACTGCGCCGCGACAGCATCCTGCGCGACCGCGAACGCCGCCTGCCACACCCGGAACTGACGCTGTTTTCGCGCTCCGGCCTGTGGGCCATCAGCGTCCCCAAAGCCTTTGGCGGCGCCGGTGTCTCCAACGTCACCCTGGCCAAAGTGATCGCGCGCATCGCCCAGGCCGACGCCTCCCTGGGCCAGATTCCGCAAAACCATTTCTATGCCCTGGAAGTGCTGCGGGTAAATGGTAGCCCGCGGCAACAGCAGCGCCTGTACGCCGAAGTACTGGCCGGCAAACGCTTCGGTAACGCCCTGGCCGAACTTGGCACCAAAACCGCCCACGAGCGCACCACCGCACTGAGCCGTGACGGTGACGGCTACCGCATCAACGGGCGCAAGTTCTACGCCACCGGCGCCCTCTATGCCCAGCGCATACCGACTTCCGTGGTCGACGAGCAGGGTGTGCAGCAACTGGTATTTGTCCCTGCTGACAGCGCCGGGCTACAGGTGGTCGACGACTGGAGCGGCTTTGGCCAGCGCACTACCGGCAGCGGCTCGGTGCTGTTCGAGAATGTCCGGGTCGCCGCCGAGGACGTGGTGCCCTTCCAGAGCGCCTTCGAACGACCGACCACGGTCGGCCCGCTGGCGCAGATCCTCCACGCTGCGATCGACACCGGTATCGCCCGCGCCGCCTATGAAGACGCCCTGCAGTTCGTGCGTACCCGCAGTCGGCCGTGGATCGACTCCGGCATCGACAAAGCCAGCGACGACCCGCTGACCCTGAAGTCCTTCGGTCACCTGGCGATCCGTGTGCACGCCGCCGAGGCTCTGCTCGAACGCGCCGGCGAGTACCTCGACCAAGCCCAGACCGAACCCAACGCCAGCACCGTGGCCGCCGCCTCCATCGCCGTCGCCGAAGCCCGGGCGATCAGCACCGAAATCTCCCTGGCTGCCGGCAGCACCCTGTTCGAACTGGCGGGCAGCCAGGCCACCCTCGCCGAACATGGCCTGGATCGCCACTGGCGCAATGCCCGTGTGCATACCCTGCACGACCCGGTGCGCTGGAAGTACCACGCCATCGGCAACTACTACCTCAACGATGAAAACCCACCGCTGCGGGGGACCATCTGATGGCCAAGAAGAAAATCCTCCTCAATGCCTTCAACATGAACTGCATTGGCCACATCAACCACGGCCTGTGGACTCACCCGCGCGACACCTCCACCCAGTACAAGACTCTGGAGTACTGGACCGAGCTGGCCCAGTTGCTTGAGCGCGGGCTGTTCGACGGGCTGTTCATCGCCGACATCGTCGGTGTTTACGATGTTTACCAGAACAACGTCGAGGTGCCGCTCAAGGAGTCTATCCAGTTGCCGGTCAACGACCCGTTGCTGCTCGTGTCGGCCATGGCTGCGGTGACCCGTCACCTGGGCTTCGGCCTGACCGCCAACCTGACCTACGAGCAACCCTATCTGTTCGCCCGCAAGCTCTCGACCCTCGATCACCTGAGCCGCGGCCGCGTGGGCTGGAACATCGTCACCGGTTATCTGGACAGTGCCGCCCGGGCCATGGGTCTTGAACAACAAGCAGAACACGACCGCCGCTATGATCAGGCCGACGAGTACATGCAGGTGCTGTACAAACTGCTGGAGGGCAGCTGGGAAGACGGCGCAGTAACCAATGATCGCCAGCAGCGGGTCTACGCCCGCCCGGACAAAGTGCACAAGGTGCAGCACCAGGGCGAGTTCTACCGGGTCGAAGGCTATCACCTGTGCGAACCCTCGCCACAACGCACCCCGGTGCTGTTCCAGGCCGGCAGCTCCGAGCGCGGCCTGGGCTTTGCCGGCAACCATGCCGAGTGTGTGTTCATCAGCGGCCAGACCAAGGCCGGTACCCGTGCCCAGGTCGACAAGGTCCGTGCAGCTGCAATGGCCGCTGGCCGTGATCCCGAGGCGATCAAAGTGTTCATGGGCCTGACCGTGATCGTCGCACATACCGAGGAACAAGCCTGGGCCAAGCACGCCGAGTACCTGCATTACGCCAGCGCCGAAGCGGGTGTTGCGCACTTTGCCAGTTCCACCGGCATCGACTTTTCCGCGTACGCACTGGACGATCCGATCCAGTACATCAAAAGCAACGCCATCCAGTCGGCGACCAAGACCCTGCAGAACAACGACTGGACCCGGCGCAAACTGCTCGACCAGCACGCTCTTGGCGGGCGCTACATCACCCTGGTCGGCTCGCCGGCCCAGGTCGCCGACGAGCTGGAAAGCTGGATCGCCGAAACCGGCCTGGACGGCTTCAACCTGACCCGCACCGTAACCCCGGAAAGCTATGTCGATTTCATCGACCTAGTGATCCCCGAGTTGCAATGCCGAGGCTCCTACAAGACCGCCTACGAGCCAGGCAGCCTGCGCGAAAAACTCTTCGCCAGTGACCAGCCCCTGCTGCCCGCCGACCATCCCGGCGCCAGCTATCGCCACACCACCCCGACCGGAGCGCTACAGCATGCTTAAGACCTTACTTGCCCGCCCCGTTGCGGCCCTGGCTCTGACCCTCGCTCTGATTGGCAGCAGCCAGGCCGCCGATGCGTTAAAAGTCGGCACCACCGCAGCCTTCGCCATCCCGCTGGAAGCGGCCGTCAGTGAAGCGAAGAAACAGGGGCTGAATGTCGAACTGATCGAGTTCAGCGACTGGATCGCGCCAAACGTCAGCCTGGCCAGCGGTGACATCGATGTGAATTACTTCCAGCACATCCCGTTCCTGGAAAACGCCAAGGCTGCGGCCGGTTTTGATCTGGTGCCCTATGCATCGGGGATCATCAACAACGTCGGCCTGTACTCGAAAAAGTACAAGAGCTTTGATGAGTTGCCACAGGGCGCCAGCGTGGCCATCGCCAACGACCCGATCAACAGCGGCCGCGGCCTGCAACTGCTGGCCAAGGCCGGCCTGATCACCCTCAAACCCGGCGTGGGCTACAAGGCCACCGAAGAAGACATCATCGCCAATCCCAAACAGTTGAAAATCCTCCAGGTCGAAGCCGTGCAACTGGTGCGTGCCTACGATGATGCCGACCTGGTCCAGGGTTACCCGGCCTACATCCGCCTGGCCAATACGTTCGATGCCACCTCGGCCCTGCTGTTCGACGGCCTAGATCACAAGGAGTACGTGATCCAGTTCGTCATCCGCCCGCAGAACAAGGACGATCCGCGCCTGGCCAAATTCATCGACATCTACCAGCACTCGCCTGCAGTCCGTGCCGCGCTCGACAAAGCCCACGGCAAGCTTTACCAACCGGGCTGGGAGAGCTGAGATGAGCGCCGCCACCGCCCGTTCGCCCTCTTCGGCATCGCAGCTTCAGGCTCAACAGCGAGTCCTGCGGCCTGAGCTGAGCAGCGCCCATGTGCGCTTTATCGGCCTGGGCAAGACATATCCGGGGCAAGCCACGCCGGCGCTTGAAGCCATCGACCTGAACATCCAGCGCGGCGAAATTTTCGGCATCATCGGCCGCAGTGGTGCCGGCAAATCGTCGCTGATCCGCACCATCAATCGTCTCGAGCAACCGAGCGTTGGCCGGGTGCTGATCGACCAGATCGATATCGGCGAATTCGACGAAGACCGCCTGGTACAACTGCGCCGACGCATCGGCATGATCTTCCAGCACTTCAACCTGATGTCGGCCAAGACGGTGTGGCAGAACGTCGAACTGCCGCTCAAGGTTGCCGGTGTGCCCAAGGCCCAACGCCAGCGCAAGGTCGCCGAGTTGCTGGAACTGGTCGGCCTGGAACAGAAACACCACGCCTATCCGGCGCAGTTGTCAGGTGGGCAAAAGCAGCGTGTCGGCATCGCCCGGGCGCTGGTCCACGATCCGGATATCCTCCTCTGCGATGAAGCCACTTCGGCACTCGACCCGGAAACCACGGCGTCGATTCTTGAACTGCTGCGCGACATCAACCAGCGCCTGGGCCTGACCATCGTACTGATTACCCACGAAATGGCGGTGATCCGCGATATCTGCCAGCGGGTGGTGGTGCTCGAACGCGGACGCGTCGTTGAGCAGGGCGCGGTCTGGCGGGTCTTCGGCGATCCTCAGCATGATGTCAGCAAGACCTTGCTTGCGCCTTTGCAAGCAGCCTTGCCGAGCCGCTTGCAGAGCCTTCCGCAGCCCCAGGCAAACAGCGCCGAAGCAGGCCTGGTACTGGATCTCAAGATCAGCGGCAGTGATCAACAGGCCCCAGAGTTATCCACATTGCTCACCAGCCTCGGTGGCCAGGTCCGTTTGCTGCAAGGCGGCATCGAGGCCATTCAAGGCAGACCGCTGGGGCGGCTGGTGCTGTCGGTGACCAACTCCCCGCACAGCCATGAACAGATAATTCAACGTGCCCGGCAATGGGCCACGCAGGTAGAGGTGCTGGGTTATGTGGACTGATCGCTTGCTCCAGGGTGTACTCGATACCCTGCTGATGGTCGGTGTGTCATCGCTGATCGCGTTACTTGCCGGGATACCGTTGGCGGTGATCCTGGTCACCAGCGGCAAGGGCGGGATTTACCAGGCGCCGACCCTGAACCGGGTGCTCGGGGCCTTCGTCAACCTGTTCCGCTCGATCCCGTTCCTGATCCTGATGGTCGCGCTGATCCCCTTCACCCGCCTGATCGTCGGTACTACCTATGGCGTCTGGGCTGCGGTGGTGCCACTGACCATTGCCGCCACGCCGTTCTTTGCGCGGATCGCCGAAGTCAGCTTGCGCGAAGTCGACCATGGCCTGATCGAAGCCGCCCAGGCCATGGGTTGCCGACGCTGGCATATCGTCTGGCACGTATTGCTGCCCGAGGCCCTGCCAGGCATCGTCGGCGGTTTCACCATCACCCTGGTGACCATGATCAACTCCTCGGCCATGGCTGGTGCCATCGGCGCGGGTGGCCTGGGCGACATCGCTTACCGCTATGGCTACCAGCGTTTCGACAGCCAGATCATGCTCACCGTGATTGTCATGCTGGTGGTGCTGGTGGCCTTGATCCAGCTAGGTGGTGACCGGCTGGCCACAGGTTTGAACAAACGCTGACCTACCGCTTGAAGGGGCTACCGGTGGGTGGGCTTGCCCCGCGATAGCGGTCTGTCTGCCAAACAGCATCGCGGGGCAAGCCCGCACACAGGGTTCCTATTGAATCTGCTCAGGGGTAACGATCACCCAGTTCTTGTCCGCCGTCACCGGCAAGCCCTCTTTGGCCTGAGCTGCCGCGTTCTGGGCAATCATGCCGTTGAGCTGATCCATGTACTTGGCTTTGCGATTTATCCACAGGTGAATGCCCCCTTTGCTGACATCGACACTGTGGAACTGCATATAGCCGTCACTGGTGGGGGTATCGCCACCGACCAGCACCGGCTTCTTCCATTGGTCGATGTAGGTAAGGATGGCTGCCTGCTTGCCCGCCATCCAGGTTGCCGGGGTCCACAGATAAGGCGTCAGTTCCAGGTCCAGGTTGGCCTGCGGGTCATAGCGGCCAGCGCTGATCTGTTTGCGCGCGGTGGTCAGGGCGCCATTCTCGCGGTCCTTGAGCAGCAAACTGACACCAATGACATTCTGCGGTTTGACGTTGTAGCCGTATTTTGGATCAGAGGCGACCATGCGCACCAGTTCCTCGGACGCGGCGGTCATGACATACACCTCGATACCATTGGCCATCAGCTTGTTGAACAGCTCGGTCTGGCCAGTGAAGACTTTCGGCGGCTGCACCTCGATGGTCTTGACCTGATCACCCTCGAAATAAGTACTGGGGATCGGCTTGCCCGAAGCCATCAGTTCATCGACATAGCCCTTGAGCTCTTTGAGGGTGAAGCCGGAGAACACCTGGGCGACCCAGGGATAGCAGACCATGTCGTCGATTTCGCAGAGCCGGTAGTAGTAGCTGAACAGGCTCTCCCTGTGTTCGGCAGTGTCTTTGAATGGCATCAGCTTCAACGATGGATCGAGCTTTTCCCGGCTGAGTAAACCCTTGTTTTCCATGAACGGCAGCAGCGACTCTTCAAGGTCGAAACGGTAGCTGGTGTTGTCCATGTCAAAGACTGCGTAATTGCCTTTGTTGGCATTGGCCGCAATCATCGTGTCCAGCTGCTTGGCCGCATCAGCAGGCCAATGCTTGAGTTCGCTGGCCCAGGTTTGACCGGCCAACAGCAGCGCCAGGCCGGCGGCGAAAACTTTCGGAGCAGACATCATGTGCATTTCTCCAGAAAAGAGGCTCGCCCAAGCTAGCCAAAGCAAAGAGCTGAGTACGACCTGACAACGACGCCAACACACTCCTCAGCGGCGTTGTACATGCCATTTGCGACACGCCTATATTCCAAAAACGACTATACAAATTACCTTTTGATATAAATTCGTTCGTTTTCATGCTGTTAGCATTTCTGTTCGCAATCGCACACAGAGGCGATGCCCCGCTTTTTCTCTGGAGCTTCAATGAATCTGCCGCTGTCACTCAATCTGCTGGCGTTCCTGGCATTGCTGCTAGGTCTGGCACAAACCCGTCATGGCAACTGGAGCCTGGCCAAGAAAGTCCTGGTCGGCCTGGTCCTCGGTGTGCTGTTCGGGGCTGCCCTGCATGCCATCTATGGCGCTGGCGACCCGGTGCTCAAGGCCACCATCAGCTGGCTCGATCTGGTCGGTAACGGCTATGTGCAGTTACTGCAGATGATCGTCATGCCGCTGATCTTCGCCTCGATCCTCAGCGCCGTGGCCCGCCTGCACAATGCCTCGTCGCTGGGCAGGATCAGCTTCCTGACCATCGCCACCCTGCTGTTCACCACGGCGATTGCCGCGCTGATCGGTATCGTCCTGACCAACCTGTTCGGCCTGAGCGCCGAAGGGCTGGTCGCCGGCACCGCCGAAACCGCACGGATGCAGGCGATCCAGAGCGACTACGTGGGCAAGGTCGCCGAGCTGAATATCCCGCAGCTGCTGCTGTCGTTCATCCCCAGCAACCCGGTGGGCGACCTGGCCCGGGCCAAGCCGACCTCAATCATCAGTGTGGTGATCTTTGCCGTATTCCTCGGCATGGCCGCCCTGCAGCTGCTCAAGGATGACGCGGAAAAGGGCAATCGCGCCCTGGCCGCCATCGACACGCTGCAGGCCTGGGTGATGCGCCTGGTACGCCTGGTGATGAAGCTCACCCCGTATGGCGTGCTGGCGCTGATGACCAAGGTGGTGGCCAGCTCGAACCTGGACGACATCCTCAAGCTTGGCAGTTTCGTCGTGGTGTCTTACATCGGCTTGGGCCTGATGTTTGTGGTGCATGGTCTGTTGCTGGCGATCAGCGGCGTCAATCCGCTGCGCTTCTTCCGTAAGGTCTGGCCGGTACTGACCTTTGCCTTCACCAGCCGCTCCAGCGCCGCCAGCATCCCCCTGAGCATCGAGGCGCAAACCCTGCGCCTGGGCATTCCGCAGTCGATTGCCAGCTTTGCCGCCTCGTTCGGTGCGACCATCGGCCAGAACGGCTGCGCCGGTCTGTACCCGGCGATGCTGGCAGTGATGGTGGCGCCAGCAGTGGACATCAACCCGCTGGATCCGCTATGGATTGCCACACTGGTGGCTATCGTAACCTTGAGCTCGGCCGGCGTGGCCGGGGTGGGTGGCGGTGCAACTTTCGCCGCGCTGATCGTGCTGCCGGCCATGGGCTTGCCGGTGGAACTGGTGGCCTTGCTGATCTCGGTTGAACCGCTGATCGACATGGGTCGTACGGCGTTGAACGTGAATGGCTCGATCACGGCGGGGGCGATTACCAGCCAGATGCTCAAGCAGACTGACAAGTCAGTGCTTGAGGCTCAGGAGCATGCGCAGCTGTCGCATTCCTGAGTTTTATCGCCGGCAACGCCGGCTCCTACCGCGCCCTGTAGGAGCCGGCATTGCCGGCGAAGCGTTCTTAGATCCTTTCCCAGATCTCGAAGTGATACGTCGGCTTCTCTCCCTGCGCCGGATTCTCCTGGCTCGACGCCAGCCGCCACTGCGCCGCATCGAACTCAGGGAACCACGCATCCCCTTCCGGGCTCAGCTCAACCCGCGTCAGGTACAGCCGATCGGCCAGACCACGCTCAATGGCTTGGGTATACAGCTGCGCGCCACCAATCAGCATCAGCTCATCGACACCCTGCTCCAGCGCCCACTGCTCGGCACGCACCATCGCCTCATCGAGCGAAGCAAACACTTCGGCACCGTCAAGCTGCAGCCCGGGCTGGCGGCTGACCACCAGGTTCAAACGCCCAGGCAATGGCCGGCCCAGCGAATCCCAGGTCTTGCGCCCCATGATGATTGGCTTGCCCAGGGTGGTGGCCTTGAAATACTTGAAATCCCCCGGCAGGTGCCAGGGCATGCTGTTGTCGATGCCGATCACACGGTTCTCGGCGAGCGCCGCGATCAGGCTGAGGGGAAGTGATGTTTTCATGCTGGCGAGGATAGCAAAGCCCGATCGTCGATGCCTGGGTTATGCTTTGGGCTGACTTGATCAATGGAAGACCGCGTGACTGCACTGACTGACCTGGACAAACGCTGGCTGACTGAGGCGGTACGCCTGCGCGAGGAACATGCAGGGCCCCTGGAGGATCAGCAAGCCAATCGCTGTGCCCGGCAACTGGGCGGCGACCTGCCAACGCGCATCGAACAGCGCGCCTTGTGGCTGGCCGACCGCGACGGCATGCGCAGCGCCCTGCAGCACTGGAAGCATGGTGCGCGGCTGGCACTGGCGCTGTTGCTGGTGCTGGCGATCTGCAGCGGCGCCGGCCTGGCCCTGGCCGCCCTCGGCGACAGCCAGCGTCCGGTGAATGTGTTCTGGGCGCTGGGTAGCCTGCTTGGCTTGAACCTGTTGTTGCTCGCAGGGTGGGCCATGGGTTTTTTCTTCGCGGGGGAGCAAGGCGCAACCCTGGGCAAACTGTGGTTGTGGCTCAGCGAGAAGTTCGCCCGTGATGCCCAGGCCGCGCATTTGGCGCCCGCACTGTTGGTACTGCTACAACGCCAGAAACTCAACCGCTGGCTGCTTGGGCTACTGGTTCATAGCCTGTGGCTGGTGGCCCTGGCCACAGCGCTGCTGATGCTGCTGGTTCTGCTCGCTACCCGGCGTTACGGTTTCGTCTGGGAGACTACCATTCTCGGCGCCGACACCTTTGTCGGACTGACCCAGGCCCTCGGCGCCCTGCCTGCCCTGCTCGGTTTCAACGTGCCGGACATCGACATGATCCGCGCCAGCGGCGACAGCCAACCCGCTCTTGAACTGGCCCGCCAGGCCTGGGCCAGTTGGCTGCTCGGAGTGTTGCTGGTGTTCGGCATCCTTCCACGTTTGCTGCTCGCCGCCTTGTGCCTGTGGCGCTGGCGCAGCGGCCGCAAGCGCCTGGGGCTGGACCTTAACCTGCCTGGCTACAGCCAGTTGCGCGAGGCGTTGATGCCCAGCAGCGAGCGCCTTGGTGTCAACGATGCCGCGCCGGAAGCCCTGCCGCAGATTGTCCGTGGGGTAGGTGATGAACACAGTGACGGGGCCTTGCTGGTCGGCCTGGAGCTGGACGACCAGCACCCCTGGCCGCCCGCACTGCCCGCCACGGTTAGCAACGCTGGCGTGCTCGACAGCCGCGAATCGCGCAACAAGCTACTGGAACAACTCAGCCGCTTCCCGCCGGCACGCCTGGCCATCGCCTGCGACCCACGACGTTCGCCAGACCGCGGCAGCCTGGCACTGCTCGCCGAACTTGCGCGCAATGCCGGCGCCACGCGCATCTGGCTGTTGCAGGCCCTGCCCGGCCAGGCCCTGGACGCCGATCGCCTCGGTGACTGGCATCAGGCACTCGACCAGCTGGGGCTGGAGCATGCCGACAGCGCCCCGCTGAACTGGCTGGAGCATGGCCATGACTAAGCCGCTGAAACTGGCCGTGGTCGGCCATACCAACGTCGGCAAAACGTCGCTGTTGCGCACCCTGACCCGCGATGTCGGCTTTGGTGAAGTATCCCATCGACCCAGCACCACCCGCCATGTTGAAGGCGCACGCCTGTCGGTGGATGGCGAACCGCTGCTGGAGCTCTACGACACCCCGGGCCTGGAAGACGCCATTGCCCTGCTCGACTACCTCGAACGCCTGGAACGGCCGGGCGAACGCCTCGACGGCCCGGCACGGCTAGAGCGTTTTCTTCAGGGCAGTGAAGCGCGCCAGCGTTTCGAGCAGGAGGCCAAAGTGCTGCGCCAGTTGCTGGCCAGTGATGCCGGTCTGTATGTGATCGATGCCCGCGAACCGGTGCTGGCCAAGTACCGCGATGAGCTGGAAGTCCTCGCCAGCTGCGGCAAGCCGCTGCTACCAGTGCTCAATTTTGTCGCCAGCAGCGACCATCGCGAACCTGACTGGCGTGAAGCGCTGGCCCGGATCGGCTTGCATGCGCTGGTGCGTTTCGACAGTGTCGCGCCTCCGGAAGATGGTGAGCGCCGCCTCTATGAAAGCCTGGCGCTGATGCTGGAAAAGTCCCGCCCGGCCCTGCAACGTTTGATCGACGACCAACAGGCCCAGCGCCTTGCCCGCCAGCTCAGTGGCAAGCGCCTGATCGCCGAGCTGCTGCTCGATTGCGCCGCCTGCCGCCGCAGTGTGCTGGCCGAGCCGGGTGCTGAAGCGGTCGCCATCGAAGCGTTGCGCAAGGAAGTTCGCCAACGTGAACAACGTTGCGTCGAGGCCTTGCTCAAGCTGTATGCGTTTCGCAAGGACGATGCCAGTGCCAGCGAACTGCCGCTGCTGGATGGACGCTGGGGCGACGACCTGTTTAACCCCGAGACCCTCAAACTGTTGGGGGTGCGCCTTGGCAGCGGAGTGGCCGCAGGTGCGGCGGCGGGTGCCGGTGTCGATCTGCTGGTCGGCGGTTTGACTCTGGGTGCTGCGGCGCTGGCTGGAGCCATAGCCGGCGGGGCATTGCAGACCGCGCGCAGCTACGGTTCACGGCTGCTCGGCAAGCTCAAGGGGCAACGCGAACTGAGCGTGGATGACAGCGTGCTACGGCTGTTGGCCCTGCGTCAGCATCAGTTGATTCAGGCGCTGGACAGCCGCGGGCATGCGGCGATGGAGCGGATCAAGCTGAGCGCGCCGCAAGAGCAGAGCTGGCGTGAAGGCAAGCTACCGGACGCTTTGAGCAAAGCGCGCGCGCATCCGCAGTGGTCGTCGCTCAACCCGGGGGCGCGGGTCAATCAGGCTGAGCGCCAGGAGCAGATCGACTTGTTAGTGCAGGAGCTTTAGGGCCTTGGCCTTGAGCACATCCAGGTCAATCACCGGCACGTGCATCTCCTTGGCCAGCTCATCCCACTCACGCATGCGCAGGCTCACCTTGCACAACGGATCGCGCTCGAAAGCATCCGCCTCGGCTTCGCTCATTACCCCACCCTGATACGCCAGGGTGCGCCGGCTGGCTTCGCTCAAACGCTGGTAATAGCCCGGTTTACGCAAGGTCAGGTAACGCTTGGCCTCGACATGGTATTGCACCAGCTTCGCCAACCGCTCACTGAAACCGCAACGACGCAGGTAGTTGGCGCCGACCTGCTCGTGGCTGACCACGCCGTAGCCGCCCATGTCCCCTTCGGCGCCACCACAGATATGGCCGATGTCATGGAAGAACGCCGCCAGTACCACTTCATCATCGAAACCTTCGTCCAGGGCCAGCTGCGCTGCCTGGGACATGTGCTCCAGCTGCGACACCGGCTCGCCGATGTAATCCTCATCACCATGCTGCTGGTACAGGGCGAAGATCTCGCTGACAACCTGTTCGGCCGTTCTCATGGTTATCCCCTCAAGCGCTTTCGTTGAGCAGGTGAGCGACATGCCGCTCGGCCAGGGCCGGACCGACGCTCATGCCGACGCCGCTGTGCATCAGCGCGGCGCTGATGCCTGGCGCCACCTGCAACAGCGAAAACGGCCCGGGTCCGCCAGAACCATAGACGCCTTGCCAGCGCTCGACCACCTCGATACGTCCACCGAGGGTGTGCTCGGCCAGTTCGATCATCCAGTTGTCGATCTGCTCGGCATTGAACGGAGTGGCATCGCTGCCATAAGCATGCGAGTCGCCGATGATCAGCTCGCCATGGGGTGTGGGGCTGATCAGCAAATGAATGCCATGCGCCATCAGCTGCGGGCTGTCGCTGTGCAATTGCGCCTTGAGGGCCTGAGCCTGAGGCAGATCGGCGAAGGCGCCGTAATGCACGCAACTGAGCCCCGTCAGCAGCGCGTGTTGCAGGTCCAGCTTGAAACGCGGCCGGGCACGCAACATCTGCAAGCGGCAAACCTGCGGTTGTAGCTTGGCGATGGGCTCGGCGAGCAGGGTCTGGTAGTCATGCCCGGAGCACACCACGATCTGCGCGGCGCGGAAATCGCCTGCAGTAGTCGAGACCTTTCCAGGTTCGATATCGCGCACCAGGGTAGAGAAGTGAAACTGCACATCCAGTTCCTGTTGCAGGAAGCGGATCAGTGTGGGGATGGCTTCACGGGAGTACAGTTGCTGGTCTTCCAGGCCGCACAACGCCGCACGGTGATGGCGGAACTGACCGCCATACAGATCGTTCAGGGCTGCACCCGCCAGCAGCTCGACCTTGTAGCCCTGCTCCACCGCCCGTTCAGCGCAAAAGGCCTCCAGCAGTTCCTGTTCAAGGGCAGTACGCGCGAACAACAGCGAACCATTGCTCTTCAACTCGAAGCCGGCCTGACGCGACCAGTGCCCCCAGATCCCGCGGCTGGCCTTGGCCAGTTCGAGCATTTCACCCGGCGGTTGACCGGTTACCAGGGCCTGGCCGAAGTTGCGCACCGAGGCGCCCAGTGGGGTAGCCGTGCGCTCAAAAACACGCACCTTGAGGCCACGCCGGGCAGCGGCGTAGGCATGGGACAGGCCAAGAATGCCGGCGCCGACAATTAATAGATCGGTCATTTGGATCTCCTTCAGGATCGCGGGGCAAGCCCGCTCCCACAGACGGTGGGAGCGGGCTTGCCCCGCGATGCGGTCTTACTGCTGCGCTACCTTCTCCGACTTACCGTCATAGCGCTTACGCCATTCGGCCAGGATGGTGTCGCGATTCTTCGACGCCCAGGCAAAGTCGTTTTTGATCAGGCGCTGCTCGTAGTCTGCCGGCAGTTCAGTCTGCGGCTTGGCAATGCCAGGCTGTGCCAGCACGGCGAAGTTTTCCTTGTACAGCTCCATCGCCGCCGGGCTTGCCGAGAAGTCGGCCAGGCGCTTGGCAGCGTCTTCATGCTTGCTGCCCTTGAGCACCGCAGTGGCTTCGATTTCCCAGCCCAGGCCTTCCTTCGGCAGGACGATGTCCAGTGGCGCGCCCTGACGCTTGAGCTGCACGGCCGGGTATTCGAAGGAGATACCAATCGGGAACTCACCGGCCGCCGCCAGCTTGCAAGGCTTGGAGCCGGAGTGAACGTACTGGCCGATGTTCTGGTGCAGGCCGTCCATGTATGCCCAGCCCTGCTTCTCACCAAAGGTCTGCAACCAGGCGCTGACATCCAGGAAACCAGTGCCGGACGACGCCGGATTAGGCATGACGATCTTGCCCTTGTACTCAGGCTTGGTCAGGTCCTGCCAGCTCACCGGCTTGGTCAGGCCCTGCTTCTCGGCTTCGATGGTATTGAAGCAGATGGTCGCGGCCCAGACGTCCATGCCGACCCAGGCTGGTGGATTGGCCGCATCACGGTAGTTGCCGCCGATCTTGTCCAGGTCCTTCGGTGCATAGCTTTGCAGCATGCCCTGCTGGTCGAGGATCGCCAGACTGGATGCGGCCAGGCCCCATACTGCGTCGGCCTGCGGACGGTCTTTTTCGGCCAGCAGCTTGGCGGTGATGATGCCGGTGGAGTCACGTACCCACTTGATCTCGATATCCGGGTTGGCCTTTTCGAAGGCCTGCTTGTAGCTCTTGAGTTGTTCGGCTTCAAGTGCGGTATAGACCGTCAGCTGGGTTTCGGCGGCAGCGGCCTGCAGGCTGAACGCAGTGAGGACGGCAGCGGCAAGAGCAAGTGGCTTGAACATGATGCGGTTCCTTTGAACGGTACGAGGGTTGGGTAGAGCAGTCAGTGGCCCGGTGCGCGCTGGCGCCAGGCTTGGGAACGTTGCAGGAGGCCGCGCGAGGCCCAGGCCAGGAGCAGCGATACGCTGGCGCTGGTCAGCAGGATCAGGGTCGACATCGCTGCCGCGCCACCGACGTTGCCGGCATCGTCCATGTTCAACACAGCGACGGCGGCAAGGATGGTGTCCGGGCTGTAGAGGAAGATCGCCGCCGACACCGTGGTCATCGCCGATACGAACAGGTAGCGGATGATGTCCAGCAGCGCTGGCAGGCAGATCGGTACGGTGACCCGCAGAAAGTGCCGGTACAGCGGTGCCTTGAGCGACAGCGCGGCCGCCTCGAACTCGCCGTCGAGCTGACGCAGGGCGGTGGTCGCGGTCATGTTGGCGGTGGTCAGGTAGTGCGCAATGGTGCACACCACCAGCAGCGCCATGCTGCCGTAGAACACGTGCAGGGGGTTGCTGGTGAGGTTGAAGAAGAACACGTAGCCCAGGCCCAGAACCAATCCAGGTACCGCCATCGGCACGAAGCTGAGCAGACGCAGCACCAGATTGAGCGCGCGCTGGCCCTTGGTCTTTTCCATCAGGTAGGCACCGGTGAAGATCACCGCGCTGCCGATCAACGCCGTGCCCAACGCCATGGTCAGGCTGTTGGTGTAGGCCAGCCAGCCGCCACCGGCCGTTTCATCGAACTGATAGTGCTTGAGCGACAAAGTCATGTTGTAAGGCCAGAAGGTCACCAACGACGAGTACACCGCCATGCCCACAACCAACAGCAGCACCGCGCAGACCATCAGAACAATCGCCAGGAACCAGGCATCACGACGGCGCGACGGTTGCGGCAGGAACACCTGGGCGCGACCACTCATCGAATCACCCTGGCGCCGACGCAGCCAGGCATCGACGGTAAAGCTGAGCAGTGCCGGCACCAGCAGAACCATGCCGATCAAAGCGCCGCGACCGAATTGCTGTTGCCCGACCACGGCCTTGTAGGCCTCCAGGGCCAACACCTGATAGTCGCCACCGACCACCACTGGCACACCGAAATCGGTGATGGTCAAGGTGAACACCAGGCAGAACGCGGCGAACACCGCCTGGCGGGTGGCCGGCCAGGTAATGCTGTAGAAGGCGCGCCAAGGGCCGGCGCCCATGCTCGAAGCGGCATCGAACAAACGTGCGTCGGCCAGAGACAGCGCCGAGAGCAGGATCATCAGGGCATGGGGAAAGGTGTAGATCGCTTCACCGAGGACAATGCCCCAGAAGCCATAAATGTTGTCGCTGAGCAGCCCGCGCAGCATGCCCTGGTTGCCGAACAGATAGACCAGGGCGATGGCCGGCAGCATCGAAGGTGCCAACAACGGCAGCAACGAGATACCACGCCAGATACGTTTGCCGGGGATCAGCGTGCGTTGCAAGGCATAGGCGAACAGGTAGGCCAGCGGCACGACAATCGCGGCGACGCTGAGCGAGACTTTGAGGCTGTTGCCGAGCAGCCAGTGAAAGTTGGCGCTGGCAAACAATTCGCGCGCGGCAACCAAGCCACCGCCCTGCCCGGCATCACTGCTGAAACCACGCCAGAAGATCGCCAGCAGCGGCATCAACACCGCGACCGTCAGTAGCAGCAGCAGCAGCCATTTACCGCCGACCACGAACAATCTATCACCCAGTGAAGCGCCGGAGCGCTGTGCTGCCTTCGCCTGCGCGATCGGCATGGCCATTGGCGCGGCCATCTCAGGCAAACACCTGCAGGCTGCGCGGTGGCAGGGCGACCCAGATATCCTGGGAGCCCAGGCGCGGCATCGACTCGGGTGCGACTTCGGCCAGCAGGGCGTGGCCCGGCAGCTCGTTGAACTCGAAACTCATCCGGCAGCGGTTACCAAGGAAGGTGATCTCGCGCACCCGTGCCGGGAACAGGTTTTCTTCATGGACCGGCGGATTGACGCTGATCGCTTCAGGGCGGCAGAACAAACGACCGCTGCGAGCCTGACCGGCACCCTCGGCCAGACGCATGTTCAGCGCGCCGACCTGCGCATGACTGTCACTGTGACGCTGGAACGGCAACCAGTTGCCCTGGCCAACGAACTCGGCCACGAACGGCGTGGCTGGCTTGTCATAGATGTCTTGGGGCGTGGCGTATTGCTCGACCTGACCGTTGTTCATCACCGCGATGCGGTCGGCCATGAGCATGGCTTCGTCCTGGTTGTGGGTGACCATCAGGGTGGTGATGCCCAACTGGCGTTGTAGCTGACGCAGCTCGGTACACAGGTGCTCACGGACCCGGGCATCGAGCGCCGACATTGGCTCATCGAGCAACAGCAACGAAGGTGCCGGGGCCAAGGCGCGAGCCAGGGCTACACGCTGTTGCTGACCACCGGAGAGCTGTCCGGGATACTTTTTCTCGCTGCCGGACAGACCGACCAGCTCAAGCATCTGCGCCACACGCTGGCGCACCTCGTCACGGCCGCTTCCAGCCAGGCCGTAGGCAATGTTGGCCTCGACCGTCAGGTTCGGGAACAGCGCATAAGACTGAAACAGGATGCCGTAGTCGCGGGCCTGGGGCGGCAACTCGGAGATGTCGCGATCGCCGATGTACAGGGTGCCACGGTCCTGGCGCTCGAGACCTGCGATGCAGCGCAACAACGTGGTCTTGCCACAGCCGGACGGGCCCAGCAGACACACCAGCTCACCGGCGGCGATGTCGAGGGAAACATCCTGCAGGGCGGTAAAGGCGCCGAAGCGCTTGTGGATACCGCGCACTTTCATCTGTGCGCCGGGGTTTGCGACTGGAGAGTTCATGGCAGGACCTCATCGAACGAATGAGGGCCATGCTAGGGAGGTAATGCGAAGGTTCTGTGGCTGGGAAGCAAAAGATGGTGATAGTGGTATAGGCAGATTTTGGTGTTGCCTTTAGATTTCCAGTGCTGAAACTTCCTGTGCCACCCCCAGAAAAGCCGCAGGCAGCCGCGCCTGGCGCCGCTCCTTCAGGCAATACAGGTATTCATGCATCACTGGCGCATTGTCCAGGCTCAACACCCGCAACTCCGGGTTATGCGGCACTTCATGACGGGCAATGATGCTGATGCCGATATTGCGCAACACTGCTTCACGAATCGACTCACGGCTGCCAATCTCCAGAATCGAACCTACCTTGACCCCAGCTTCTTCAAGCATCTGCTCGGTCAATTTACGTGTGGTCGAGCCTTGTTCACGCACCAGCAGGCAGTGCCCTGCCAGCGCCGACAGCGGCAGCGATTCTCGGCTGGCCAATGGATGATTGCGGTGCACCGCCACCACCAACGGATCGGTACCCAGCACCCGGCGTACCAGGCGTGCGTCCTCCAGCAGTTGCGAGGACGCCGCCAGGTCCACGCGATAGTCTTCCAACAGTTCCAGCACCTGCTGGGAATTGCCGATTTCCACCGAGACTTCAACCTGCGGCAAGCGCTCGCGAAAGATTTTCACCAGATCGAGGATGTAATACGGCGCAGTGGCGGCAATGCGCAATCTGCCCTGGCCCTGACCACTGTTGCGCAGGAAGAACTCAATGTCGGCTTCCTGCTGCAGCAGGGTCTTGACCATCGGCAGCAGCCGCGCACCGTCATCGCTGAGGGTCAGGCGCCGGCCGCCACGGTAAAACAGCTCCACCGCGTACTGGCTTTCCAGGTTGCGGATCTGTGTGGTCACGGTCGGCTGGCTGAGCCCGAGTTTCTTCGCCGCCAGGGTAATGCTGCCCAGGCGGGCAACCATGTAGAAGGCTTTCAACTCGGAACTCAACATACTTCCTCTATTTTCGCAGCAGGCGCAGGCCGTTGAAGACCACCAGCAAACTCACGCCCATATCGGCGAACACCGCCATCCACATGGTCGCCATACCGGCGAAGGTGACCGCCAGAAAGATCGCCTTGATCCCCAGCGCCAGCACGATGTTCTGGGTCAGGATCGCTGCGGTCTGACGCGAGAGCCTGACGAACGCCGGGATTTTGCGCAAGTCATCGTCCATCAGCGCGACGTCGGCGGTCTCGATCGCCGTGTCAGTGCCCGCTGCGGCCATGGCAAAGCCGATCTCCGAGCGGGCCAGTGCCGGGGCGTCATTGATACCGTCGCCGACCATGCCGACCCGATGTCCTTGAGCGTACAGGTCCTCAATGGTTTTGAGTTTGTCGGCAGGCAACAGGTTGCCATGGGCCTGGTCGATACCGACCTGGGCGGCAATGGCCTGAGCAGTATGGGGATTGTCGCCGGTGAGCATGACAGTCTTGATCCCCAGCTCATGCAGTTCGGCAATCGCCTCGCGGCTGCTGTCCTTGACCGTGTCTGCCACCGCGAAAAAGGCCAGCGGACCGGACTGGTCGAGCAGCAGCACCACGGACTTGCCCTGGCGCTCCAGCGCATCGAGCTGGGCTTCAAGCTGCGGTGAGCACAAGCCAAGCTCCTCGACCAGGCGATGGTTGCCCAGGTGATAGAGCGCACCGTCGACTTCGCCGCGCACGCCACGACCGGCCAGGGCTTCGAACGCCGAGACTTCACTCAGGGTCAGTTGCTGCTCTTTGGCTAATACCGAAATAGCACGCGACACCGGATGATCGGAACGGTCGCCGAGGCTTGCGGCCAGCGCCTGGGCGCGATTTTCGAACAGCGGATCAAGGACGAAATGATCGGTCTGCACTGGCTTGCCGTGAGTAATGGTGCCGGTCTTGTCCAGCGCCAGGAAGTCGAGCTTGCGCACACCTTCCAGGTACACCCCGCCCTTGACCAGGATGCCTTTGCGCGCTGCCGCAGCCAGACCGCTGACAATGGTCACCGGGGTGGAAATCACCAAGGCGCATGGGCAAGCCACCACCAACAACACCAACGCGCGGTAGATCCAGTCGAACCAAGCACCTGCCATGAACAGCGGAGGAATCACTGCAACGGCCAGAGCGAAGACAAACACCGCCGGGGTATAGATGCGCGAGAACTGATCGACAAAGCGCTGGGTCGGCGCGCGGGCACCCTGGGCCTCCTCAACGGCCTTGATGATCCGCGCCAGGGTCGATTGCCCAGCTGCCGCCGTCACCCGGTATTGCAGAGAGCCGGCCTGGTTGATCGTGCCAGCAAAGATCTTATCGCCCGGGCCTTTTTCCACCGGCAGGCTCTCACCGGTAATCGGCGCCTGGTCGATGCTCGACTGGCCACTGACCACCTCGCCATCCAGGCCGATACGCTCACCGGGGCGCACCCGCACCAGCGCCCCCAGCGCCACTTGCTTGACCTCGACTTCACGCCACTGGCCATCGGCCTGCTGCACCGTAGCCATGTCCGGGCTCAGTTGCATCAGCCCGCCAATCGCATTACGCGCGCGGTCCAGCGAGCGTGCCTCGATCAACTCGGCGACGGTAAACAGGAACATGACCATGGCCGCTTCCGGCCACTGGCCGATCAATACCGCGCCGGTCACGGCGATACTCATCAGCGCGTTGATGTTCAGGTTGCGGTTCTTCAGGGCGATCCAGCCCTTTTTGTAAGTGCCCAAGCCACAACTGAGGATCGACACCAGCGCCACTAGAGCGACCACCCAGGAGGGCGCCAGCTCGGCGAAGTGAATGCCTTCGGCGGCAATTGCCGCAACCCCGGACAACGCCAACGGCCACCAGTGCTTTTTCCCTGGTGCCGCAGGCGCGGCAGGTTCTTCGCTGCCCTCGGCCAGCGGTTCGGCCTGCATGCCCAGCGAAGCCACGGCTTGTTCGATGGTCAAGGTATCGGTATGGGTATGCCGAACCCCGAGGATGCGGTTGATCAGGTTGAATTCCAGTTGTTCGACGCCCGCCAGCTTGCCCAGCTTGTTCTGGATCAGCGTCTGTTCGGTCGGGCAATCCATGGCCTCGATGCGGAAACGGCTCAGGCGCGCATCGCCGCTGACAGATTCACCCAACTGCACCAGCGCTGGCGCAGCATCGTGGGAACAGCAGCTGTGGGCATGCTTATGGCTGGCGTGATCATGCGGGTCTTTACCCGGGGTATGGCTGACAGGCTGGTTCATGGGTTCATCCTTAAATGTCCTGTTGCTAAGTGAACACCCTGTAGCCACTATAGGGTCAAGCAACCTGCCGAGGTATTTTCAGATGAAGATCGGAGAACTGGCCAAAGCCACCGACTGCGCAGTGGAAACCATCCGTTACTACGAGCGGGAAAATCTGCTGCCGGAGCCTGCGCGCAGTGAGGGTAACTACCGGCTATACACCCAGGTCCACGTCGAGCGCCTGACCTTTATCCGTAACTGCCGCACCCTCGACATGACCCTGGAAGAGATCCGCAGCCTGCTGCGCCTGCGTGACAGTCCGGACGACCAGTGTGAAAGCGTCAACGCCCTGATCGACGAGCATATCCAGCATGTGAAGGCGCGAATCGACGGGTTGCAGGCGTTGCAGGCGCAATTGCTGGAGCTGCGTCAGCATTGTCATCCCAAGGAAGTGCAGTGCTCGATCCTCCAGCACCTGGAGGTCAATGGTGCAGTGACGGCTCCCGAGGCGGAGCATTCACATGTGGGCAGGAGCCACGGGCACTAACTCACGTTATGCCCTGTAGGAGCCAGCATTGCTGGCGATGTCCGGCAAAGCCGGGCCAAGGGGGCGACGCTGTCGCCCATCGCCAGCAACGCTGGCTCCTACAGCCGGGAGGGCTCAGACCGCCATTGGTGCGGTCATTGGCGCATGGTGCTCGTATCCTTCAAGGCTGAAGTCGCTCGGCTCGACCTTCTCCAGCCACTCCGGCTCGTACACGCCGGTCTTGGCATACTCCGGCACACGATCATTGATCACCAGCTTCGGCGCCGCCAGTGGCTCACGCTTGAGCTGTTCGTTGAGCATGTCCAGGTGGTTCTCGTAGACGTGCGCATCACCGATGAAGTAGGTGAACCAGCGCGGCGTGTAACCGGTCAGGCGACCTACCAGCGACAGCAGTGCGGCGCCTTCGGTGAGGTTGAACGGTGTACCCAGGCCCAGGTCGTTGGAGCGGATGTAGAGGGTCAGGGAGATTTCCTTGGTCTCGACATTCGGATGGAACTGGTACAGCAGGTGGCATGGCGGCAGGGCCATTTCGTCAAGCTGGGCGCAGTTCCAGCCGTGGAACAGGATGCGGCGGCTGCCCGGGTCTTTGTGAATGGTGTCGATGCACTGGCGAATCTGGTCGATCGCCTTGTACAGCACCACGAAGGCTTCGCCGTCTTCTTCAGACGCAGCAATTTGCTGGAAGCCCTGGCTCTGCGCCAGCTCGATCGCCGCCGGGTTGCTCAACGGGATGCGCTTGTAGGCCGGCCACTGGCGCCATTGCACACCGTAGATCTCGCCGAGGTCGTCATGCCCCTGGCGGAACGGGTTGGCCAGCCACTGGGCGTTTTCGTTGGCATTCTGGTCCCAGACCTTGCAGCCCAGTTCACGGAACTCGCCGGCATTCTTCACCCCACGCAGGAAGCCGACCATTTCACCGATCGCCGACTTGAACGCCAGTTTGCGGGTGGTGATGGCCGGAAAGCCTTTCTGCAGGTCGAAGCGCAGCGAAGCGCCAGGCAGGCTGATGGTGCGGATACCGGTACGGTTACCCTGCAGGGTGCCGTTTTCGATGACGTCGCGGACCAGATCTAGATACTGTTTCATGGCTTACCTGTAGCAAAGACGGCAGGGGATCACCCTGCCGTGGAAAATCAAACGGCGGCCTTGGCCGTGGGTTTACGGTTGTAGGCCCACCAGATCAGGCCGATGCCGCCGAGGATCATCGGCACGCAAAGCAACTGCCCCATGGTCAACCAGCCGAAGGCAATGTAGCCCAGCTGGGCATCGGGAACCCGCACAAACTCAACGATGAAGCGGAAGATCCCGTAGAACAGCGCGAACATGCCGGAAATGGCCATGGTCGGGCGCGGCTTGCGCGAGTACAGCCAAAGGATCAGGAATAATGCCACACCTTCCAGGGCGAACTGGTACAGCTGCGACGGGTGACGTGGCAGTTGCGCCGGATCGCTGAACGGCGGGAAGACCATGGCCCACGGTACGTCAGTGGCCTTGCCCCACAGTTCGGCGTTGATGAAGTTGCCGATGCGACCGGCACCCAGGCCGATCGGCACCAGCGGCGCAACGAAGTCCATCAGTTCGAAGAACGACTTGTTGTTGCGTTTACCAAACCACAACGCCGCCAGCATCACGCCCATAAAGCCGCCGTGGAACGACATGCCGCCCTTCCACACTTCGAAGATCAGCGCCGGGTTGGCCAGGTAGGCGTGCAGATCGTAGAAAAGCACGTAACCCAAGCGTCCGCCGACGATCACGCCCATGGACAGCCAGAACACCAGGTCCGAAAGCTTTTCTCGGCTCCAGGTCGGATCGAAGCGGTTCAGTCGACGCGAGGCCAGCAGCCAGGCGCCGCCGATGCCGATCAGGTACATCAGGCCGTACCAATGGATTTTCAGCGGTCCCAGGGCAATGGCCACGGGATCTATCTGCGGGTAAGGCAGCATGGTGACTCCTCTCGTTAAAGCAAAAAGCTCAAGCCAACGCAGAACAGCAGCGCAGCAAACAGCCGTTTGAGCAAGCGTGGCGACAGTTTATGCGCCAGGCGCGCGCCGAAGCGGGCGAAAAACATGCTGGTCAGGGCAATCCCGAGCAGCGCCGGCAGGTACACGAAGCCCAAGCTGTGAGCGGGCAAATGTGGGTCGTGCCAGCCCAACCAGATGAAGCTCAAGGCGCTGGCCACGGCAATTGGAAAGCCGCAGGCCGACGACGTCGCCACTGCCTGCTGCATCGGCAGGCTGCGCCAGGTCAGGAACGGCACGGTCAACGAGCCGCCGCCAATGCCGAAAATCGCCGAGGCCCAGCCAACCACGCCTCCGGCAGAGGTCAGCCCGACCTTGCCGGGAACCTTGCGACTGGCCTCGGGCTTGAGGTCCAGGGCCATCTGCACGGCGATCACCAGGGCAAACACGCCGATGATCTTCTGCAGCATCGGGCCCTGGATCAGCGACGCGGTCTTGGCGCCGATACCGGCACCGACCAGGATCCCCACGGTCATCCAGACGAAGATCGGCCATTGCACCGCACCCTTGCGATGGTGCTCTCGAATGGCATTGATCGACGTGAAGACTATGGTTGCCAGGGACGTACCCACGGCCAAGTGGGTCAACACCGAAGCATCGAATCCCTGCAAGGTGAAACTGAACACCAGCACCGGCACGATGATGATGCCGCCGCCAACGCCGAACAGCCCGGCCAGCACGCCTGCACAGGCGCCCAACAGCAAATAGAGCACGAATTCCATTGTCGCCCCCGTCAATTCAGTCCGGCATGGTAACGGAAGGTAGGCCTGTGGCTCTAGTGAAGACACATTAAGTCGCTGGATCATGTCGGACGCTTTGGTAGAGTGGGCAGAAATACAGAGGCGCACCTATGTGTCTGATCGTCTTCGCCTGGCGGCCGGGCCATGCCCAGCCACTGATCGTCGCGGCCAACCGCGATGAGTTCTATGCCCGTCCCAGCCGTGTACTGGGCGCCTGGGACGATGCGCCCGGGGTGTATGCCGGACGCGATCTGGAGGCCGGCGGCACCTGGCTGGGCGTCGGTCCAGGCGGACGCTTTGCCGCACTGACCAATATTCGCGACCCGCAACTGGCCCAGGGCGCACGCTCACGCGGCGAGTTGGTGGCGGCGTTCCTGCGGGGTGAGTGTGGCGTTGAGGCCTATCTGGATCAGGTCGCCAGCCGCAGCCAGCAGTACTCCGGTTTCAACCTGCTGGTGGGAGATAGCGGCACACTGGGTTACCTGAATGCCCGTGAGGCGCAAGTGCAACTGCTCAGCGAAGGTGTTTATGGCCTGTCCAATGCTGGGTTGGATACGCCTTGGCCGAAACTGGTCAAGGCTCGCGCCGGATTGAAGCAACAGCTGGCTGACCCGCGGCCTCAGGCGTTGCTGACCCTGCTTGGGGATAACCTGCAGGCCGCCGATGGCGATTTACCGGAAACCGGCGTAGGCCTCACTACCGAGCGCTTGCTGTCGAGTGTGTTCATTGCCAGCCAGAACTATGGAACGCGGGCCAGTACGGTGCTGATTGTCGAAGCGGACGGTCGGCGCAGGTTGCTGGAGCGCAGTTTCGGGCCGTTTGGCGGGCATCTGGGGGAAGTGGATCTGCAGGTCTGAGGCTATCGCCGGCAACGCTGGCTCCTACGGGGATTGATGTAGGAGCCGGCCTTGCCGGCGATCGGCCGCAAAGCGGCCGCAACAATCACAAGGTCTTCGACGACCCGGGATTGATCATCCGCGCCAGACCCAGGTTCTTCAGGGCCAACTGCAGCGAACTGTGGATAACTTGCGGGTTGTCGATACCCATGGCCTGGGCCAACAGCTCTTGGGACTTGCTCAGGCTGACCTGACGCAGCATCCATTTCACCTTCGGCAAGTTGGTGGCGTTCATCGACAGGCTGTCGAAACCCATGGCCATCAGCAGCACCGCCGCCGCCGGATCACCGGCCATTTCACCGCAGATGCTCACCGGCTTGCCTTCGGCATGGGCGTCGCGCACCACGTTCTGCAAGGCCTGGAGCACTGCCGGGTGCAGGTAGTCGTAGAGGTCGGCAACCCGCGGGTTGTTGCGGTCAACTGCCAACAGGTATTGGGTCAGGTCGTTGGAACCGACCGACAGGAAGTCCACCTGACGCGCCAGCTCGCGGGTCTGGTACACCGCGGCTGGAATCTCGATCATCACCCCCACCGGCGGCATCGGCACGTCGGTGCCTTCGTCACGCACTTCACCCCAGGCCCGGTGAATCAGGTGCAGGGCTTCTTCCAGTTCGTGGATGCCGGAAATCATCGGCAGCAGAATACGCAGGTTGTTCAGGCCTTCACTGGCCTTGAGCATGGCACGGGTCTGCACCAGGAAGATTTCCGGGTGATCGAGGGTCACGCGGATTCCCCGCCAACCAAGGAAGGGGTTGTCTTCCTTGATCGGGAAATATGACAGCGCCTTGTCACCACCGATGTCCAGGCTGCGCATGGTCACCGGCAACGGGTGGAAGGCGGCCAGTTGCTCGCGGTAAATCGCCAGCTGCTCCTTTTCACTCGGGAAGCGCTGGTTGATCATGAACGGCACTTCGGTGCGGTACAGCCCGACCCCTTCGGCGCCACGCTGCTGGGCACGGGCGACATCGGCAAGCAGGCCGGTGTTGACCCACAGCGGCATGCGGTGTCCATCGAGGGTGATACACGGCAGTTCGCGCAAGGCATCCAGGCCCTGGGCCAACTGACGCTCTTCCTCGACCACTTCGGCATACTGCTTGCGCAGCACGTCGCTGGGGTTGGTGTAGACATCGCCCTTGTAGCCATCGACGATCATGTCGATGCCGTCGACCTTCGAATACGGCAGGTCGACCAGGCCCATCACGGTCGGAATACCCATGGCCCGGGCCAGGATCGCCACGTGCGAGTTGCCCGAACCCAGTACCGAAACCAGGCCGACCAGCTTGCCTTCCGGCACTTCGCCGAGCATGGCCGGGGTCAGTTCTTCACTGACCAGAATGGTGTTATCGGGATAGACCAGCGTCTGCTGCCGTGCTTCCTGCAGGTAGGCCAGCAGACGCCGGCCCAGATCCTTCACATCGGAAGCCCTCTCGCGCAGGTAGGCATCGTCCATCAGCTCGAAGCGATTGACATGTTCACCCACCACCTGGCGCAAGGCGCCCTGGGCCCACTGACCGGTCTTGATCACCTGTACCACTTCGCCACCCAGGGCCGCGTCTTCGAGCATCATCAGGTAGACGTCGAACAACGCGCGCTCTTCCGGGCGCAACTGGGTTGCAAGTTTGGCGGACAGGCTGCGCATGTCGTCGCGCACGCCTTCCAGGGCATTGTTGAAGAGCTTGAGCTCGGCGTCGATGTCCTCGACGGTTTTGTCCGGCACCACGTCGAGGTCGGCTGGTGGCAGCATGACCACAGCCTTGCCTACCGCCGCACCGGGAGAACCCGGCACGCCGACGAACTTGGCCTCCTGGATACCCTTGCCCTGACGACCCAGGCCACGGATCGAGCCAGTGGCTTCGGCATGCGCGATTACCCCGGCGAGCTGGGCGCTCATGGTTACCAGGAACGCCTCTTCGCCCTCATCAAACTGGCGCCGCTCTTTTTGCTGGATGACCAGAACCCCGACCACACGCCTGTGGTGGATGATCGGCGCACCAAGAAACGAGGCGAAACGCTCTTCACCGGTTTCGGCGAAGTAGCGGTAGCGCGGGTGGTCGGCGGCATGTTCCAGGTTCAGCGGCTCTTCCCGGGTGCCGACCAGACCAACCAGGCCCTCGTTCGGCGCCATGCTGACTTTGCCGATCGAGCGCTTGTTCAGGCCCTCGGTGGCCATCAGCACGAAGCGGTTGGTCTCGGGATCGAGCAGGTAGACCGAGCAGACCTGACTGCCCATGGCCTCTTTTACGCGCAACACAATGATCCCCAACGCCGTCTTGAGATCCTTGGCGGAGTTAACTTCCTGGACGATCTTGCGCAGCGTATTGAGCATGGCTCGGGGTCGAACTCCGTCGTCAGTCGCGCGCCAGCAGGCGCGGGGCAAGCTCTTTGAGAGCGCGGCGGTAAACCTCGCGCTTGAATGTCACCACCTGGCCCAGCGGATACCAATAACTGACCCAGCGCCAGCCATCGAACTCCGGTTTCCCGGTCAGGTCCATCCGCACCCGCTGCTCGTTGGAGACCAGGCGCAGGAGAAACCATTTCTGTTTCTGACCGATACACAGCGGTTGGCTGTGGGTCCGAACCAGGCGTTGGGGTAAACGATAACGCAACCAGCCGCGGGTGCAGGCAAGAATTTCAACATCATCGCGCTCTAGCCCCACTTCTTCGTTCAGCTCGCGGTACAGGGCATCTTCCGGCGTCTCTTCAGGGTTGATACCTCCCTGGGGAAACTGCCAGGCATCCTGGTTGATCCGCCGAGCCCATAGCACCTGCCCAAGATCATTCGTCAGAATGATCCCGACATTGGGGCGAAAACCATCGGGGTCGATCACGGCAGCAACCTCGCAAACGCATGTCACGGCATTGTTCCACAAAGGTCACAAGGCCAGCAACGCGCCTGTTTACCTTATGTGCACCGATGTGAAAAGTCCGTATTCTGTGGGACTTTTCAGATGTTATGCGAGTGACTTCAATGCGCCTGGCTTTATTCGATCTGGACAATACCCTGCTTGGTGGCGACAGCGACCACGCTTGGGGGGACTACCTCTGCGCCCGCGGGATTCTCGACCCGGTGGAGTATCAGAACCGCAACGATGCCTTCTACCAGGATTACCTGGCCGGCAAGCTGGACCTGGCGGCCTACCTGAACTTCAGCCTGGAAATCCTCGCGACGACCGAAATGGCGCAACTCGACGAATGGCATCGCGACTTCATGCGTGACTGCGTCGAGCCGATCATCCTGCCCAAGTCTCTGGCGCTACTGAAAAAACACCGCGACGCTGGCGACAAGCTGGTGATCATCACCGCCACCAACCGTTTCATTACCGGGCCGATTGCCAAGCGCCTGGAGGTGGACACCCTGCTGGCCACTGAATGCGAGATGGTCGACGGCTGCTACACCGGTCGCAGTATCGATGTGCCGTGTTTCCGTGAAGGCAAAGTGACGCGTCTGATGCGCTGGCTGGAAGAAAACGGCTTCAACCTGGACGACAGCTATTTCTACAGCGATTCGATGAACGATTTGCCGCTGCTGGAGCAGGTGGCCAATCCAGTCGCCGTCGATCCGGACCCTAAGCTGCGCGCCGAAGCTGAAAAACGCGGTTGGCCGGTGATCAGCCTGCGCGACTGATCGCCTGTAGGAGCCAGCCTTGCTGGCGATGCCCGGCACTGCCGGGCCAGGGGTGCTACGCGCACCATCGCCGGCAACGCCGGCTCCGACAAGCTCATCTAGACCGGCTTGGCGCCCATCAGGCCAGCGATAGCGATGAAGCACACACCACTGAACACCGCCAGTGCCAAGGTGAACTTCGGATTGCCCACCGTCGGTGCCGTACGCAGGCGATTGACCCGCGCCAGCAGCCAGAACCAACTGAATGCCCCGAAGGTGTAGATCACGCTGGAGCCCAGCACCCAGGTCTGACCCAACGGCCAGCCGATCAGGTGCACCAGCCACCAGCCGGTGAACGGCATGCTCACCAGGCAAATGCCCATCAACAGCCAGACGAACACCAGCGGTCGCTGCATCAGGCGTCTCGCTGCTGCCGTGTCGCCTTTACGACGCGCCAACCAGGTCCAGATCGCCAGACCCAGGGCACTGCCCAGCAACAGCACGGTGGCCGCGACGTGCAGGACCTTGAGAGTAGTCAGGTATTCCATGTCATTGCTTCCTTGTGAGCTGTTCTGAGCTTAGCTGCTCAGCCCAGGAACAGCCGGTACGCGGGGTTATCGGTTTCGTCCCAGTACGGGTAGCCGATCTTGGCCAGCGCGGCCGGCACCAGGTGGCGCTCATCATCCGGCACTTGCAGGCCAGCCACCACGCGACCATCGGCTGCGCCATGGTTGCGGTAATGGAACATCGAGATGTTCCAGCGCCCACCGAGCTTGTTGAGGAAGTTGAACAGCGCTCCCGGACGCTCCGGGAACTCGAAACGCAGCACCAGCTCGTCACTGACCCGCGCGGCATGACCACCGACCATGTGACGGATATGCAGCTTGGCCAGTTCGTTGTCGGTCAGGTCAAGTACCGGGAAGCCTTGCTCGGTCAGGCTCTGAATCAGCGCGCTGCGCGGGTCGGTGTCCGGGTGAGTCTGCACGCCAACAAAGATATGCGCCTCACCATCGGCATGGTAGCGGTAGTTGAACTCAGTGATCTGGCGCTTGCCAATGGCCTCGCAGAAGGCCTTGAAGCTGCCTGGCTGCTCGGGAATGGTCACGGCAATGATCGCCTCGCGGCCTTCGCCGAGCTCGGCACGCTCGGCAACATGACGCAAGCGGTCAAAGTTGACGTTGGCACCGGAGTCGATGGCCACCAGGGTCTGGCCGCTGACACCCTTGAGCTCGACATACTTCTTGATCCCCGCCACACCCAAAGCGCCGGCAGGTTCGGTGATCGAGCGGGTATCGTCGTAGATATCCTTGATCGCTGCGCAGATCTCGTCAGTACTGACGGTGATCACTTCGTCAACATAGGTCTTGCAGATGTCGAAGGTGTGCTGGCCGATCTGCGCCACCGCCACGCCGTCGGCGAACAGCCCGACCTGTGGCAATACCACCCGCTCACCCGCAGCCATGGCGGCTTGCAGGCAATTGGAGTCGTCTGGCTCGACGCCGATCACCTTGATCTGCGGGCGCAGGTATTTCACGTAAGCCGCGATGCCAGCGATCAAGCCGCCACCACCAACCGGAACGAAGATCGCGTCCAGCTGGCCCGGGTGCTGGCGCAGGATCTCCATGGCTACCGTACCCTGCCCGGCAATGGTGTGCGGGTCATCGTAGGGATGGATATAGACGAAGCCTTTTTCATCGACCAGCTTCAGCGAATACGCCAACGCCTCGGGAAAAGAATCGCCGTGCAGGACCACCTTGCCACCACGCGAGCGCACACCTTCGACCTTGATCTCCGGGGTGGTCTTGGGCATGACGATGGTCGCTTTGATCCCCAGCTCCCGCGCCGCCAGCGCCACGCCCTGGGCATGATTGCCGGCTGAGGCGGTAACTACGCCACGGGCCAGCTCCTCAGGGGTCAGCTGCGCCAGTTTGTTGTAGGCACCGCGGATCTTGAAAGAAAACACCGGCTGCAAGTCTTCGCGCTTGAGCAGGATGTTGTTGCCCAGGCGCTTGCTCAGCTGGCCGGCAGTCTGCAACGGGGTTTCGACCGCAACGTCGTAAACGCGCGAGGTGAGGATCTTCTTGACGTACTGTTCGAGCATCGGGAAAGCATCACTGAGCGGTTGGGCGGGGCTGGAAGTCTACCCCAGCGCCTTGTCGGGCGACCACAGCAAGTCCGTGGTTTTAGCCGCTATACTACGCGTCTTCACGATACTCCTCCCCGCTTCGGAGCCCGCATGACCCAGGACCAACTCAAACAGGCTGTCGCCCAGGCCGCTGTCGACTTCATTCTGCCCAAGCTCGACGACAAGAGCATTGTCGGCGTTGGCACCGGGTCGACCGCCAACTGCTTCATCGACGCCCTGGCCAAGCACAAGACTGCCTTCGATGGCGCCGTGGCCAGCTCTGAAGCGACCGCTGCTCGCCTGAAGGGTCATGGTATTCCGGTGTATGAGCTGAACACCGTCAGCGACCTGGAGTTCTACGTCGACGGCGCCGACGAAAGCGACGAGCACCTGAACCTGATCAAGGGTGGTGGCGCGGCCCTGACCCGCGAGAAGATCGTTGCCGCTGTGGCCAAGACGTTCATCTGCATCGCCGACGCCAGCAAGCTGGTGCCGGTGCTGGGCGCCTTCCCGCTGCCAGTCGAAGTGATTCCGATGGCCCGCAGCCATGTGGCGCGCCAGCTGGTCAAGCTGGGCGGCGACCCGGTCTATCGTGAAGGCGTGGTCACCGACAACGGCAACATCATCCTCGATGTGCATAACCTGCAGATCACCAACCCGGTGGAGCTGGAAAGCCGGATCAACGCCATTGTTGGCGTGGTCACCAACGGCTTGTTCGCCGCGCGGCCGGCGGATCTGCTGTTGCTGGGGACTTCTGAAGGGGTCAAGACTCTCAAGGTCTAAAAGCATCGCGGGGCAAGCCCGCTTGCCCCGCGATGAAGTTTATTCAGTCGGCTTCTTGAACACGTAAAACAGGTTCGGTTCGCTGACCAGATAAATGGTCCCGGCATCGTCCATGGCGATGCCCTCAGCCTGCGGCACGCTGCGCTTCAAGCCCTGAAAGCCCTTGCGCAGCGACAACGTGCTCAACGGCTTGCCCTTCACATCCAGCTCCACGACCAGCTGAGACTCATCCGACAGCGCCAGCAAATGGCCGCTGCGCTCATCGAATTGCAAACTCGACAGGTCGCGCACAAACAGCCGTGAATCACGTTTCTGGTCTTGCACCACATGCACGGCATACGGTTGCCCAGGGCTTTCGTGTGGGAAACCATGTACCTCATAGATCAGCATCGGGTCGCGCTCCTTGGCCACAAACAGGCGTTTGCCTGCCGAGTCATAGGCCAAACCCTCGAAGCCTTTGTTGCCATTGAGGCCAATGCCCAAGGTCAACTGCTCGGCATCCTTGGCATCGAGAAACAGCGTGCTGTCCTGCAGGCGCACGCGAATCAGGCGTTGTTCGCGCTCGTCGGTAATCACATAACTGCCCGGCCCGATGTATTCCACTGCCTCCGGGTCGCCAAAGCCGGTCAATGGCACACGGCGCAGGATGCGTCCGTCCAGTGACAGCTCAATCAGCTCGGAACGCTTGTTGGTTACCGTGAACAGGCTGTTGCGGTCAGGGTCGAAAGTCAGCGCCGAGATATCGTCGTCGAGGCCTTCGATCGTCTTGGCTTCGAGCACCACCTGGTATTGGTCCAGGCCAATGCTCTGCTCGAACGGCTGCCACCAGGTCTTGAGGTTGAACCAGCCCCGCTCGTACAGACGGTAGTGCTGCCCTGCTACTGCAAGCAGTAACAAGGCAATCAGACTCACAAACAGGGCAATCAGCGGTAAGCGGATGTAGCGGCGCATTCAGAAGGACTCGATGGGTGGCAGGCGGAATCTAACCACACTCTGCTGAATCCAAACTTAACCTGGATATCGGACAAGTCTTAAATCAAGGCTTTTTGAAACGATAGAACAGGTTCGGCTCACTGACGATATACAGGGTACCGTTGTCGTCCATCGCCACACCTTCGGCGCGCGGGATACGCTTGCTCAAACCGTTGAAGCCACCGAGCAGGGTCATGAAACTGACCTGTTCGCCGGTCTCATCCAGCTCCAGCAGCATGTTGGAATCAGCCGACAATACCAGCATGTGCCCGGTACGCGGGTCGATGCCCAGGGCCGAGAGGTTGCGCAGGTCCAGCTCTTCGTTTAGCAGCGGTTGCTTGTCACCGGCCAGCGGGCTATGACCATCGCTACCCCAGGTAAACAAGGCTGGCGGACGCTCTTCGCCAAGGACAATACGTTGCTGGCGAGGGTCCCAGGCTATCGCCTCGAACGCCTTGTTCTGGTTTTCCGATGGACCGAGGTCGTACTGCGGGAAATCAGCGATATTCAGTGAACGGGTATCGGCAGTCAGGGTGACGATGGTCAGCGAGTGATCACGCTCATCGACAATCGCCAGCCGCCCGCCCTCAAGTGCCGCCACACCTTCGGGATTGCTCCAGCCCACCAGCGGCATCTTGCGCAGGACGTCACCCTCAAGGTTCAGTTCGACCAGGAAGGGGTTTTTGCCCATGACGGCGAACAGGGTTTTACTGGCAGGGTTGTAGGTCAGGTCGGACGCTTCGTCATCTTCCATGCCCGGCAAGACCTTGGCATCGATATCGACCTGGTAGTCCGGCAGCCAGATGCTGGCTTGCTGCTCGGCCGGGCTTTCAAAACGTTCCTGCAACCACAACAGCCCGCGATCATCCCAATGCATGGCAATCGCCACGCCGTAGCCGATGATTGCCGTCGCTGCCAACCAGGTCGACCAACGCAAAGCGAGCCCACGCTTTCGAGCAGACGGCACGGATTTACTGGATGAAACGGGAGACGCCATGGGTTTGCTGCTCTTTTTTGCCAGTTAATAACACACTACCGGCACGTTCGCAGAGCCAGATCCGCAAGCATTATCCGGATTGATTGTGAAAAAAATGACAAAAGCCGACAGCGCGCAGAGCAGCCAGCGTGACTGGCTGCCCTGCCGGGCTACAACACTGTGCTTTCGAAACGGCTGATACCCGGCAATTCCAGCACCAGTTCATCGCCGGGATTGAGCGGGCCGACACCAACCGGGGTACCGGTGAGGATCACATCGCCGGCCAGCAGCGAGAATTGCGAGGCCATGTGCTGGATCATCGGCACGATCGGATTGAGCATCAACGCGCTGTTGCCGTCCTGGCGCACTTCACCGTTGAGGGTCAGGCGGATACCGATGTCGGTCAGGTCGTCAAAGGCACTGACCGGCACGAACGGCGGCAGTACGCAGGCGCCATCGAAGCACTTGGAACGCTCCCACGGCAGGCCTTTCTCTTTCAGCTGCGCCTGCAGGTCGCGCAGGGTCAGGTCCAGGGCCGGAGCAAAGCCGGAGATGGCGTCGAGCACTTCTTCTTCGGTCGGGTGGGTAGACAGCGACTTGCCGAGCAACACGGCAATTTCCGTCTCGTAGTGCACCGAACCGCGCTCAGTCGGGATCTTGAAGCCGCTGTCGAGCGGCACCACACAACTGCCCGGCTTGATAAACAGCAGGGGCTCGGTCGGGATCGGGTTATCCAGTTCTTTGGCGTGCTCGGCATAGTTGCGCCCGATGCACACCACTTTGCCCAGGGGAAAGTGAATACGCGTGCCGTCTACATACTGGTGCTGATAGCTCATTACCGACTCCTGGCGCAATTGAAAGCGCTTATGCCTTTGACTTACTCGGCAGCGAAGATCTTGCCCGGGTTCATGATCCCGTTCGGATCGAACACCGCCTTCACCGCTTTCATGTATTGAATTTCCACGGGCGAGCGGCTGTAGGTGAGGTAGTCACGCTTGGTCATGCCCACCCCGTGTTCGGCCGAAATCGAGCCGTTGTACTTCTGCACGGTCTCGAATACCCACTTGTTCACCGTAGCGCACTTGGCAAAGAACTCGTCTTTGCTCAGGGCGTCGGGTTTGAGGATGTTCAGGTGCAGGTTGCCGTCGCCGATGTGGCCATACCAGACCACTTCGAAATCCGGATAGTTTTCTGCGACGATCGCATCGATATCGCGCAGAAATGCCGGCACTTTCGATACAGTGACCGAGATATCGTTTTTGTAGGGTGTCCAGTGCGAGATGGTTTCAGAGATGTACTCGCGCAACTTCCACAGGTTCTGTAGCTGTTGCTCGCTCTGGCTCATTACACCATCGAGCACCCAACCCTGCTCCACGCAGTATTCGAAGGTGGCCAAGGCGGCATTGGCCACCTCTTCGTTGCTGGCTTCGAATTCCAGCAGAGCATAGAACGGGCAAGGGGTGTCGAACGGCGCGGGGACATCGCCGCGACCCATTATTTTGGCCAGCGCCTTGTCGGAGAAGAACTCAAAAGCCGTCAGGTCGAGCTTGTCGCGAAACGCGTGCAGTACCGGCATGATCGAATCGAAGTCCGGGGTGCCAAGGACCATAGCGGTGAGATTGTTCGGCGCACGATCCAGGCGCATGGTCGCCTCGACCACAAAACCCAGGGTACCTTCAGCGCCGATGAACAACTGGCGCAGGTCGTAGCCCGTGGCGTTCTTGATCAAGTCCTTGTTCAGCTCCAGCAGATCGCCGGCGCCGGTGACGACCTTCAGGCCAGCCACCCAGTTGCGGGTCATGCCGTAGCGAATGACTTTGATTCCGCCGGCATTGGTAGCGATATTGCCACCAATCTGACTTGAACCTGCAGAAGCGAAGTCCACTGGGTAGTACAGGCCCTTGTCTTCGGCAAAGTTCTGCAGTTGCTCAGTGACCACCCCCGGCTGACAGACCACGCTACGGTCGAATTCATCAAAAGCGAGGATCTGGTTCATGTAGTCGAAGGACACGACCACTTCGCCATTGGCCGCCACTGCCGCCGCCGAGAGGCCGGTACGCCCGCCCGAAGGCACCAGGGCAACCTTGTGCCGGTTGGCCCAGCGCACGATGACCTGGACCTGTTCGGTGCTCTTGGGAAACACGATGGCCAGCGGCGCCGGGGCAAAGTGTTTGGTCCAATCCTTGCCGTAAGTCTCGAGGGAGTCCGCATCGGTCAGCACCTTGCCGGGCTCAACCAGGGTCATCAGCTCATCAATCAACGCAGAATTGGTCATCGACAGAACTCTCGAACTATTCATAGTCACCCTGAGCACACTTCACGTGCCAGGGATGGGCGTATCGGGGGGTACTCATGCTAGCATACGCCCCCCGCTGATCGCGCTTTTGGGCCGATGCTGCGAGAGCTTCACTTCCCTGCCATTTTTCTCCGGGACACAGGTTTACGCAGATGAGCAAGACTTCTCTCGATAAGAGCAAGATCAAGTTCCTTCTTCTCGAAGGCGTCCACCAATCCGCCGTGGACGTCCTCAAGGCCGCCGGGTATAGCAACATCGAGTACCTCACCGGTTCTCTGCCCGACGCTGAGTTGAAAGAAAAGATCGCTGATGCCCACTTCATCGGCATCCGCTCGCGCACTCAACTGACCGAAGAGGTTTTCGACTGCGCCAAGAAACTGGTCGCTGTCGGCTGTTTCTGCATCGGTACCAACCAGGTTGACCTGAACGCCGCTCGCGAGCGCGGTATCGCCGTGTTCAACGCGCCGTACTCCAACACCCGTTCGGTAGCCGAACTGGTATTGGCCGAAGCGATCCTGCTGCTGCGCGGCATCCCGGAGAAAAACGCTTCCTGCCACCGTGGTGGCTGGATCAAGAGCGCGGCCAACTCCTTCGAAATCCGGGGCAAAAAGCTGGGTATCGTCGGCTATGGCTCGATCGGCACCCAATTGTCGGTCCTGGCCGAGAGCCTGGGCATGCAGGTGTTCTTCTTCGACCCGCTGACCAAACTGCCACTGGGCAACGCTACCCAGGTCACCAGCCTGAACGAGCTGTTGGGTCTGGCCGACATCGTCTCGCTGCACGTGCCTGAGCTGCCGTCCACCCAATGGATGATTGGCGAGAAAGAAATCCGCGCGATGAAAAAAGGCTCGATCCTGATCAACGCCGCCCGCGGTACCGTGGTCGAACTGGATCACCTGGCTGCAGCGATCAAAGACAAGCACCTGATCGGCGCTGCCATCGACGTGTTCCCGGTCGAGCCGCGCTCCAACGACGAGCAGTTCGAAAGCCCGCTGCGTGGCCTGGACAACGTGATCCTGACCCCGCACATCGGTGGCTCCACCGCCGAAGCCCAGGCCAACATCGGTCTGGAAGTAGCCGAGAAACTGGTCAAGTACAGCGACAACGGTACGTCCGTATCGTCGGTCAACTTCCCTGAAGTGGCCCTGCCGGCTCACCCGGGCAAGCACCGTCTGCTGCACATCCACGAAAACATTCCGGGCGTACTCAGCGAGATCAACAAAGTCTTCGCCGAAAACGGGATCAACATCTCCGGTCAGTTCCTGCAGACCAACGAGAAAGTCGGTTACGTGGTAATCGACGTTGATGCCGAGTACTCGGACCTGGCGCAAGAAAAACTGCAACAGGTCAAGGGCACCATTCGTTCCCGCGTGCTGTTCTAAGTTCTTCTAGCGACAAATCGCGGGGCAAGCCCGCTCCCACAGGTTAATGAATGCCTGTGGGAGCGGGCTTGCCCCGCGATGCTTTCAACCCTTACTGAACAGTAACAGTGATCTTCTTCGATTCAACGCTTGGTTTGAACGGCACGTGGAACTTGTCGCCCAACACCAGCTGCAGAGTGTGCTTGCCCGGGGCCAGGGTCAATTCGACCTCGGTCTGTGCCTTGCCAAAATGCAGTACTTGCGGACCGGCTGGCAGCGGCGCCTTGTTTGCCGGCAGCAGGCTGGTAGGCAATACCTGATCAGCGGCCGGCTCATTGTCGACATCTACCAGCAGGTGGTGGTGGCCGGTGTGCGGGGTCTGGTCACCCGCTGGTTTGAGCTCCATGCCCTCGATACCGAATTTGACGGTAAAGGTCTTGTCGACCGTCGCGCCATCGGCCGGGGAAACGATGAAGACCTTGGCGTCTTTCGGCGGCTCCTGGCTCTTCAGGCCTTCGGCGGCTGCGGCAAACGCCGAAACCCCCATCAACAGGCCAACGACGGCTGCACGCGAAACTAGGCTTTTCATTCACTTCTCCTGTGATGTGTTTCTATAACCTTGCCTATGAAACGAGAGGCAATGGCTTGTAACCATAGATCAATTGAATCGGAACATATCCGAATTTTCGCACAGAAAATATTTCATCCTGCGCATAACATCCTACAACCGATGCTGTCCTAAGTTGCGCTCGACCGTGGCATCATCAGAAAGCTGCGGCGAACTTTTAAACTGCCAATAAATTCAAGGGACCTAAATGCGCCTGACCATAGGGATACTACTTGCCACCCTGCTCAGCCCATGGGCACATGCCGAACTGATCGACGACATGAATGACCGTGGTGAATTGCGCATTGCCGTCGAAGCCAACATGCCACCGTTCAACTTCAAGGATGACGGCAAGCTGGCGGGGTTTGAAATCGAACTCGGTCGGCTGCTGGCCGACGAACTGGGAGTGCGCACCGAGTTCGTCGTGACGACTCGCGACGATTTGCTGCCGGGTGTCGAGAGTGGCAAATATGACATCGCCCTGAACCAGGTCGCTGCCACCCCCGAACTCAAGGAGCGTCTGGATTTCAGCGAACCCTATAGCTATTCCAGCGCCCAGTTGATCGTGCGCAAGGACGAGAAGCGCTCACTGGCCACCCTCGGTGCACTCAAGGGCCACAGCCTCGGCGTGGTTCAGGGCAGTCAGTTCGCCGAACAGGCGCGGGGCGTCGAAGGGGTCGATCTGCGCAGCTATCCAGACGCCAGCCAACCGATCAAGGACGTGGCCAGCGAGCAGATCGATGCCGCCATCAGCGACCGTCTGCTGGTGCCTTATGCCATTCGCGACAGCCAGCAAGCGGTGGCCGAAGGCGCGACCGTCGGCCCGATCCTGAGCCTGGCGATTCCGTTTCAGAAGGGTAACCCGGCGTTCCACAGCGCGGTAGACAAAGCCCTGCAGCGCATCAAGGCCGATGGCCGACTCGAAGCACTGTCGCAAAAGTGGTTCGGGATGGACGCCAGCAAGCCGCCGAAGTAAGCAAAACCATCGCGGGGCCTGTGGGAGCGGGCTTGCCCCGCGATGGTTTTAAAGTTGTCTCAAGGCTTGCTCTGCCGCCTCAAGCTCCAGCTCACTGAACACCTGCACCCCTTCCCGGCGCAGCAAGGCTGTGGTCACTCCTTCGCCTGTTACTTGGGTACCACTGAAGGTACCGTCATACGTCAGCAGATTGCCGCACGAAGGGCTACCCGACTTGAGCACTGCGACACGAATGCCATGACGACGGACCAGATCCAGCGCCAGCTGCGCACCGGCGAGAAACTGCGCACTGACATCCTCGCCAGCAACCGTAATCACCCGTGCATCACCCTCCAGCACGGCACGACCCTGGCCGCCGGGAATTTCCGCCGGTGGCCGTGGCGTCGGTAGACCACCCGCCACTTCCGGGCACAATGGCACAATCCGGCCTTCGCGTTGCCAGCGTTGCAATAGGTCAGGGTGACCACTGGCGCGCCCGTCATAGCGCACCGGCTGACCTAGCAGGCAGGCGCTGACCAGCACTTTGTGCGGCTTAGAACGGTTCGTTGCCACGACGGCGGAACCAACCGGTGACCGACAAACGCTCGCGCCGGGCCGGCAGCACTTCATGGGGAATATCACCGGAAAGGAACACCACCAGGCAGCCACCATTTGGCTGCACGTCGTGCTCCGCACCATCCTTCAGGCTCATGCGCAACTGTCCGCCGTCGTCCGGCAACCAATCCGGGTTGAGGTAGATCACCGCTGACACCGTGCGCCGGTCGTCATCGCGAAAACGGTCGAGGTGCTTGCGATAGAAGGCGCCGGGCGGGTACAGGGCAAAGTGGCACTCGAAGTCTTCAAGGCCCAGGAACAAGCCACGATTGAGGGCTACACGCAGGCCGTCCATCAATTCCAGATACTGGTCACAGCACGCTGCCTGACCAGGCTCCAGCCACTGGATATGGTCGCCGCGAATACCTTCGCGAACCTCTTGGGTCAGGCCCCGCCCTACCGCTGCAGGCGCCAGCTCGCCCTCTGCGGCGCGTGTACGACACTCAGCCGCCAGTGCCAGGGTCAGAGACGCTGGAAGAAAGATGTCCTGCTGTGACCAGCCATGGGTGGCCAGGTCGTCGACAATGCGCAACAGCAGTGGGTGATCAGGAGATAAGGACATGGCGCGCATAGTATCCATCTGCTGCGAAAACCGACAGCGCCACTTGGCCGAGAGTATGCAATGGCTTCTCGACAAAGCCCGGCCAGGCCAAGACAATAGCGCCCTGCCGACAGGAGTCCTGAATGCGCCGTTTGTTTTTTTTGCTGATGATGATCTGCACCACGCCTGTCTGGGCAGACAGCCTCGACCAACTCTATAAGGTCGCCGGCTGGCCTGAGCAGCGCGCCCACTTTACCGATGCGCTCGATGCCGCCCAGCAGCGCTATCGCAATAGCCTGCCGCCCGCCGTTTATCAGGCGTTGCTCACTAACAGCAACCAGCGTTTCCAGGCCCAGGCTGTGGACAAGCGCGCGCAAGCGCAATTGCGTGCCCACCTGAGCAATCCCGACCCTGCGCTGGCCTTCTTCCAGTCGCCGCTGGGACGCAAGATTGTCGCCGCTGAACTGCTGGCCACCCGTCGTGACCAGCTGGCCAAGAACGCCAAGGGCTTGCCCAAGATCCAGGCCAGCGACAACCGCTTGCTGATCATCGGCCACCTGGCCCAGGCCCTGCCCGCACGCGAAGCCGGTGCCGAAGTCAGCCTGGCAATTGCCGGGGTCGCGGCCGACAGTCTCAGCCAGATGATCCCCGGCCTGCTCGGTGGTGGCCAGGCCCAGAGCCTGCTTGACGGTCAACGCCAGCGGCTGATGGAGCAAATTGGCAGCGAACTTAACAACACCCTGCTCTACGTGTATCGCGACTTGTCCGATGAAGAGCTGGATGAGTTCGCCACCTTTGCCGAATCGGCAGAAGGCCAGACGTACTACAAGGCCGCCCTGGCCGCGATCCGCGCCGGCCTGGCCGTCGGGCAGAACACCTCGGACCTGAAGTGATCAGTCCAGGCGCTGGTCGATGAAGTCAAAGAAGCGCTGACGGATCGCCGGCAATTCGTTGGCCAGATGATGCCGCGCCTCGGGTATCAGCAGAATGTCAGGCGCGGCGAATTTTTCCTGCAGCACCTTTAGGTTGTGCGGCCAGTCCACGGTCATGTCGGACTGCCCCTGAATAATCAACGGCCGCCGCGCACTGACTGGCGCCGCCTCGATGCGTTTGACCCAATCTACCAGTGCCCCGACCCAGGCTGTCGGCAAGCGTCGCGGTTGCAACGGATCTGTCTGCAGGAACGGCAGGAAGGTCGGGTCGTTGCTGTTGTCACTGAAGCGCCGCTCAATGCCTTTTACAAACGGCCGCAGCACGCGGTAGCTGAATTTTGACCAGCGCCACGCACGTGGCCGCACCAAGGGCGCCAGCAAAATTACCTGGCCCTGGGCCGGGCTCTGCGCGCCAGCGTGCAGCAGATGATCCACCACGATCGCCCCACCGGTGCTCTGCCCGCAGAGATGCCAGGGCTGTGGCAGCCCGAGGCTGCGCCCCTGCTCGAACAGGGCCTGCAACACCTGCTGATAGGCGCCGAAGTCGTCGATGCTGGCCCGCTCGCCGCTGGACAAACCATGCCCTGGCAAGTCACAAGCGAGCACGGCGTAGTCCTGATCCAATGCCCAGTCGATGACATGGCGGTACAAGCCCATGTGATCGTAATAGCCATGCATCAACACCAACGTCGCCACGGGCTGCGCGGGCAGCCACACCTGCCCGACCAACTCGAAACCCGCCGCCTCGAAGCGTCCCAGCCAGTGCTGCGGTGCTACCTTGCGAGCCGGCAGATCCAGCCCATAGTAACGCTGATAGGCCTGGGCCTGGGTCGACAACGGCTGACGCGCCGTCATGGGCGCCAGGCTGGCGCGTAACGAGTCGGACTGAAATGACGCAGGCATAGAGTATTTCCACACAGCAGAAGCCGGATTTTGACCTGTGATATTCAGCTGTTGCCAGCAGCATGGCAAGCTAGGCGACTTTTCCCGGACATTGCCTCCATGCTCATGCCATCCCCCCGCACCCTGCTCGGCCTGCTGATCGCTGCCCTTTGCGCCGCCGGTTTGTGGTGGGCCTACGACAGTTTCCAGAGTCGCTATCTACGCACGTTCGATAACCAGACCGCCCTGTTCTCCGGTGATCGCCTGCAGCTACCGGCCAAAATCGCCGGGCCCGGGCCGATCCGCCTGGTGCACTTCTGGGACCCGGCCTGCCCGTGCAACGTCGGCAATCAACAACATCTGGCGGAACTGATCGAGCATTTCGCGCCACAGGGGGTGGAGTTCTATGTGGTACAGAAACCCGATAGCCGAGGTCAGTTGCCAGGCACCCTCAGCGCACTCAAGCCGTTGGCTGAGCTGCCCGGCGCCGAACACCTGCCGGCCAGCCCCGGCGTAGCGATCTGGGACCGCCAGGGCCAGCTGGCCTACTTCGGCCCCTACAGCGAGGGCGCGACCTGCAACTCGAGCAACAGCTTTATCGAACCGATATTGCTGGCGCTGAGCCAGGGTCGCGCGGTCAGTGCTACGCATACGCTGGCAGTGGGTTGCTACTGCCCCTGGAGCCCCTAACGCAAGCGCGCCGGATTACCCACCACCGTCGCCCTGGCCGGAACATCGCGGGTCACCACGCTACCGGCACCGATCACCGCGTTATCGCCCACGGTAACCCCGGGCAGAATGATCGCCCCGCCGCCAATCCAGACGTTGTTGCCGATCTTCACCGGCCGGCCACTTTCCAGGCCGCTGCGACGTATCTTCGGGTCCAGCGGGTGGTCGGCGGCGTAGATCTGCACCGCCGGGCCGATCTGGCAATCGTCACCGATGCTGACCGGGCAGACATCGAGGATCACGCAGTTGAAGTTCATGAACACGTTGCTGCCCAGGCTGATGTTGTAGCCATAGTCGCAATAGAACGGCGGACGAATCACTGCGCTGGCACCGGCCGCGCCGAAGTGTTCCACCAGCAGTTTATGCCGCTGTTCGTTGAGCAGCTCGGCACTGTTGTTGTAGCGCTGCATCCAGTGCTTGTTGGCGATCTGCTCGGCCTGTAGTTCCGGGCAACTGGCGTGGTAGAGCTGGCCGGTAAGCATTTTCTGCCTTTCACTGAGGTTCATCTTCCCTCCTTTGGGACTATCCTCTGCCCGAAGTTACCTCGATGATCGGACCACAAAATCCGCTAAAAAGCACAAGGAGTCTTGATGAAGCGCAGCCTGACCTTCCTCGCTGTGGTCATTGCCGCGGCCGCCGGTGGCGGTTACTGGTATGTGCAAGGCAAGTTACCGCAGCGCGAGGGCGAGGTGCTCCTGGCCAGCCTGCAGGCGCCGGTCAGTGTGCGGTATGACACTCGTGGCGTACCGCACATCCAAGCTCAGAACGAGATCGACCTGTATCGCGCCCTGGGCTATGTACATGCCCAGGACCGGCTGTTCCAGATGGAGACCATCCGCCGCCTGGCCCGCGGCGAATTGGCCGAAGTGCTCGGCCGCAAGCTGCTGGCCACCGATACCCTGTTCCGCAGCCTGCGAATTCGCGAACAGGCCGAGCGCTACATCGAGCGTCAGGACAAACAATCGCCTGCCTGGCTCGCGCTGCAGGCTTACCTCGATGGCGTCAATGCCTGGCAGGACAGTCACCCAAAACCCATGGAATTCGATGTACTGGGCATCACCCCACGGCCGTTCACTGCCCAGGACACCCTGAGCATTGCTGGCTACATGGCCTACAGCTTTGCCGCCGCCTTTCGCACGGAACCTGTTTTGACCTATGTGCGCGATCAGCTCGGTAGCGAATACCTGAAGATCTTCGACCTCGACTGGAACCCTGAAGGCGCATTGCACAGCCGCCCGCCGCTGACAGCTGCTGACTGGAAAAGCCTGGAGCACCTGGCCCAGGTCAGCCAGCAAGCCCTGAGCGAGGCCGGCATTCCTCAGTACGAAGGCAGCAACGCCTGGGCCGTGTCCGGCAGCCGGACACGCAGTGGCAAGCCGCTGCTCGCCGGCGATCCGCATATCAGCTTTGCCGTGCCTGCTGTCTGGTACGAGGCCGAACTGTCAGCGCCCGGTTTCAACCTCTATGGCTATCACCAGGCGCTCAACCCCTTCGCTTCGCTGGGGCACAACCGCGAGTTCGGCTGGAGCCTGACCATGTTCCAGAACGATGATGTCGACCTGATCGCCGAGCGGGTCAATCCGGCCAACCCTGACCAGGTGCGTATCAACGGCCAGTGGCAACCGTTGACCATCTCCCAGGACACTATCGCGGTGAAAGGCGAGGAACCTGTCAGCATCACCCTGCGGCGCTCGCCACACGGCCCGATCGTCAACCAAGTGCTCGGCGCCAATGCCGGGCCGACCCCGATTGCCATGTGGTGGGCGTTCCTGGAAACCGACAACCCGGTTCTTGAAGGTTTCTACCAGGTCAACCGCGCCGACACCCTGAACAAGATGCGCAGTGCCGCAGCGAAGATCCAGGCCCCCGGTCTCAACCTGGTGTGGGCCAATGCCCGTGGCGATATCGGTTGGTGGGCGGCGGCGCAGCTACCGATTCGCCCGGACGGGGTCAACCCGTCGTTCATCCTCGACGGTAGCACTGCCCAGGCTGACAAACTCGGCTTCCACCCGTTCAGCGCCAACCCCCAGCAGGAAAACCCGGCCAGCGGCTATATCGTTTCGGCCAACCATCAGCCGCCCGCAACCATGCCGATTCCCGGTTACTACAACCTCCCCGACCGCGGCCAGCAACTGGACCGCCACTTGGCCGATCCACAAATCAAATGGGATACGCAAAACAGCCAGGCGCTGCAGCTCGACACGGCCAGCGACTATGGCCTGCGCACCCTGGCACCGTTGCTGGGGACCTTGCGAGAGGTGGCCACGGGCGATCAGGAGAAGGAGCTGGTCGAACAGTTGGCCAGCTGGAATGGCGACTACCCGCTGGACTCGGTCAGCGCCACGCTGTTCAACCAGTTCCTCTACGACCTGGCGTACGCGGCCATGCATGACGAACTGGGCGACGCCTGGTTGCAGATGCTGATCAGCACCCGCGTCATCGATGCCGCCTTGCCGCGCCTGGCCGCTGACGCCGAGTCGCCCTGGTGGGGGCTGCATGGCAGCAGCGGGCATGGTAGCCGCAGCGAGGCGGTGAAACGCGCCTGGCAGGCCAGCCTGACCCACCTGCGCGAGACACTGGGTAACGACCCGGCCGCCTGGCAATGGGGCAAGGCGCATACTTTGACCCACAACCATCCGCTCGGGCTGCAGAAACCGCTGAACCTGCTGTTCAACGTCGGCGCATTCGCCGCGCCGGGCACTCATGAAGTACCGAACAACCTGTCGGCGAAGATCGGTCCGGCGCCCTGGCCGGTCACCTATGGCCCTTCGACCCGGCGCCTGATCGACTTCGCCGATGCCGGACAGGCCCTGACCATCAACCCGGTCGGGCAAAGTGGCGTGCTGTTCGACAGGCACTATGCCGATCAGGCCAAGGACTATATCGAGGGGCAGTACCACAAGGCGCAGATGGGGGTGATTCCGGCGCAGAGTACCTTGCGGTTGGTGCCTGGAAAATAGGGCCTTATCGCGGGGCAAGTTGCTCCTACAGGGTTGTGCTGAACCTGTAGGAGCGGGTATCAGTTGTTACTTAGAACGCCGGCAGTACCGCGCCGCTGTATTTTTTCTCGATGAAAGTTTTCACTTCCGGGCTGGTCAGGGCCTTGGCCAGCTTCTGGATTGCCTCGCTGTCCTTATTGTCTGGACGGGCAACCAGGAAGTTCACGTACGGCGAGTCGGCACCTTCAATCACCAGGGCATCTTTGGCCGGGTTCAGACCGGCTTCCAGGGCGTAGTTGGTGTTGATCATGTCCAGGTCAACCTGATCCAGAACGCGTGGCAGCATGGCCGATTCAAGCTCGCGGAATTTCAGTTTCTTCGGGTTCTCGGCGATGTCTTTCGGCGTGGCCAGGGCGTTTTTCGGATCTTTCAGTGTAATCAGACCGGCTTTCTGCAACAGCAGCAGGGCGCGACCACTGTTGCTGCCTTCGTTAGGAATGGCGACGGTGGCGCCTTCCTTCAGCTCGCTCAGGTTCTTGACCTTCTTCGAGTAACCACCGAACGGCTCTACGTGCACACCAATCACGGTTTCCAGGTGCGTGCCTTTACCTTCGTTGAAGTTTTTCAGGTACGGCAGGGTCTGGAAGTAGTTGGCGTCCAGGCGCTTCTGGTCGACCTGCACGTTAGGCTGCACATAGTCGGTGAACACCTTGATCTCCAGGTCCACGCCTTCTTTGGCCAGGGTCGGCTTGATCAGCTCAAGGATTTCAGCGTGGGGCACCGGGGTGGCGGCAACCACCAGTTTCTCGCCGGCGTGGGCGAAACCTGCAACCGACAGAGCGGCCGCCAGAGCAGTGAACAACAGAGCCTTTTTCATGCGCAGTCCTTATTCGAATACAGAGCCATCGGTCGACGGCAAAAAATGAGTTGCCAGCACTTTGCTAGCCGGCTTGGAAACGGACAATACCCAGATTTTTTATGCCGTAATAATATCTTTTTCTTAGCTTATTATTCGATTTAAGCATGAAGCCGCGACAAGGCTTGCTCCAGCAGGCTCTGCAAGGCACCGCGCTCACCAGCGCCAGCCCGCTGGCACAACTGATCAAGCTGACTGGCCAATGCTTGCAGCGGTGTCGGCAGGTTCAAATGCTCGGGCAAAATCTCTTCACCGCTGCTGACCAGCAAGGCAAAGTGGATGACGTTTTCCAGCTCGCGGGTGTTGCCCGGCCAGCTGTGCAGCTCCAGCACGCGCTGGGCGGCGTCACTGATCAACGCTACCGGCAGGTTCAGTCGCGGGCTATAGATACCGACAAAATACTCGGCCAGCGGCAGGATATCGCCGACCCGCTCACGTAACGCAGGCAGTTCCAGATGCCCTTCGCGCAAGTAGTGATAGAGCCGCTCATGGAACTTGCCGGCACTGACCGCCTCACCCAAGTCGATACTCGACGCGGCGACCAGGCGCACATCCACAGGGTTGGGTTGCTGGGCGCCAACGCGGATGACTTCACGGCTCTCCAGCGCGGCAAGCAATTTGACCTGAATCGCCAACGGCAAGTCGGCGATTTCATCCAGGTACAGGGTGCCGCCATTGGCTGAGCCGAACCACCCGGCGCGGCTGCTGGCAGCGCCACTGTGGGCACCGGCGCTATAACCAAAGAGCTCGGCATCGGCATAGGTCGGGCTGATTGCCGCACAGTTGACCGACACAAACAGGCCTGCGCGATCACTGGCGCGGTGAATCTGCCGGGCCAGCAGCTCTTTGCCGGTGCCGGTCTCGCCGCGAATCAGTACCGGCAGTGCCAAGGGCGCCAGCAACTCCAGCTCCTCGCGCAATTGCCGCGAACGCGGGTCGACGAATACCAGCGCCTTGGCGCGAATACTCAGCGGGCTCTTGTCCAGCTCGGGAAAGGTCAGCAGCCGCTGACCAGAGGTGTCGTGAATACTCATGGCAAACTCCCGCCCGCAGCACCTGGGGCCGGGCGTTGGCTGTGGAAAAAGTCAGCGTACGGTCAGGCGCGGCGAAGGGCGTGCTGTTCCAGCCGATTCTGCAGGCGGTAAAGGTAGGCGAAGCCCTGCTCCCAACGACGATGCCCGGACTTGACGTTGATATGTCCGGCTCCAGCCAGAAAGCCCACTTCAGCGCCCCAGGCCCGCGCCAGCTGCATGGCCCGCGGGGCGCTGATCGCCGGATCGTTGTCGGAGCTGACCACTTGGCAGGGGAACGGCAACAACTGCTGGGCAATCGGCGCGAAGTTGCGCAGCGCTGGCGCGCAGGTAGGGCGCTCGACATCGGCTGGCGCCACCAGCAAGGCGCCGCGTACCCGGCGCAGCAGGCTGACACTGGTTTGCGCAGCCCAATGAGCGACGGTGATGCAACCCAGGCTGTGGGCAATCAGGATCACTGGCGTATCGGCGGCGGCCACTGCCTGCTCAAGTGCCTGCACCCAATCCTGGCGTTGCGGTGTCAACCAATCGGCTTGCTCGACCCGTGCGCTGTTGGGCAGCACTTGCTGCCAGTGACTCTGCCAATGGTCTTCTGGCGATCCTTGCCAGCCCGGCACAATCAGGTAACGGATCGACGAGTTGCGCATGGGGATGCCTCCTGCTGGATTTGCTTGAGGCCAAGTATAAGGAGGTGATTATGTCAGTAAAGGAATAAGAAGCTATTTGTTAATAACTAAATTGTCATGCAGGAATAAAAAAGGGGCCAGCCCCTGCCGAGGAATGGCCCCAGATGACTTCCCGAGGGTGTCAGATGTTGGCTATTTTTTGCCAAACCTTGGGTTTGAAGAACAGGGTCTCGCCACGGGCAAGCCCAGCCAGGCTGTCATGATCCTTGACCACTTCAGCTTCGATCAGCTCGCTCTGCCCTTGCACCTTCAAGGTCACCCGGGTGGTCGCACCCAGCGGCCGGATATCACGTACTTCAGCCGCATGGTGCCCCTCAATCTCATGCCGCGACAACGACACTTCATGAGGGCGGAACAGCACGTGATGGCCTTCGCTCAGATGCAGGCGATTGGAGTCGCCAAGGAAGTGGTAAACGAAATCGCTGGCCGGATTCTCGTAAACCTCGCCCGGCGAGCCGATCTGCTCGATCACGCCCTTGTTCATCACCACGATGCGGTCGGCGACTTCCATCGCCTCTTCCTGGTCGTGGGTCACGAACACCGAGGTCAGGTTGATGTCTTCGTGCAAGCGCGCCAGCCAGCGGCGCAGTTCTTTACGCACCTTGGCGTCGAGGGCCCCGAACGGCTCGTCGAGCAGCAGCACCTTGGGCTCAACGGCCAGAGCGCGAGCCAGGGCGATACGCTGACGCTGGCCACCGGAAAGCTGCTCGGGATATCGGTCGCTGAGCCAGTCGAGCTGAACCATGTTGAGCAGCTCATGGACCTTCTCGGCAATCTTGCTCTCGCTCGGACGCTCCCCTTTGGGCTTCATGCGCAGACCGAAAGCAACGTTGTCGAACACGCTCATGTGGCGGAACAGGGCGTAGTGCTGGAACACGAAACCGACGTTGCGATCACGTACATCGTGACCGGAAACATCCTCACCGTGGAAAACGATATTGCCCTGGTCAGGGGTTTCCAGACCGGCGATGATCCGCAGCAGGGTAGTTTTGCCGCAGCCGGACGGACCGAGCAGCGCCACCAGCTCACCGCTGTGGATATCCAGGTTGATGCTGTCCAGAGCCTGGAAAGCGTTGAAGCGCTTGCTGACGTTACGAACTTCGATCGACATGAATTATTCCTCCGCTGCGCTGTGGCGCAGGCGGTTAATGCGGGACTCGCTCCACTGCTTGAGCAGCAGGATGAAGAGCGCCAGAATCAGCAACAGGCTGGCCACGCTGAAGGCCGCGACATGGTTGTATTCGTTGTAGAGGATCTCGACGTGCAACGGCAAGGTGTTGGTCACCCCGCGAATGTGCCCGGAGACCACCGACACCGCACCGAATTCACCCATCGCCCGCGCGGTACACAGCACCACGCCGTAGATCAGGCCCCATTTGATGTTGGGCAGGGTCACATGCCAGAACATCTGCCAGCCGTTGGCACCAAGCAGGCGCGCGGCCTCTTCTTCCTGGGTGCCCTGCTCCTGCATCAGCGGGATCAGTTCACGGGCGACGAAAGGTACGGTAACGAAGATGGTGGCCAGGACAATACCCGGCAAGGCAAACACGATCTGGATGTCATGGTCCTGCAGCCAGGGCCCGAAAAAGCCCTGGGCGCCGAACATCAACACGTAGACCAGACCAGCGATCACCGGTGACACCGAGAACGGCAGGTCGATCAGCGTGACCAGGATGCTTTTGCCGCGGAAGTTGTACTTGCTCACACACCAGGCGGCGCTGACCCCGAACACCAGGTTCAGCGGCACCGAGATAGCCACGGCGATCAGGGTCAGCTTCAGGGCCGACAATGCGTCAGGCTCGAAGATCGCTTCGAAGAATGTTCCCAGGCCCATTTTCAGGCCCTGGGACACGACGATAACCAGCGGCAGCAGCAGAAACAGGGCGAAGATCAACCAGCCGAGACTGATCAGGATCCACCGCGAAGTCGAGCTGCCACGGCGCGCGGCGTTGGCCGAAGCGGCCGCGCCAAGGGTAGATGCAGACATGGACGTGGCCTCCTTCAAGGGGTTTCGATGCGCCGCTGCAACAAGTTGATCAGCAGCAACAGGACGAAGGAAACCACCAGCATCAACACGCCGATGGCAGTGGCACCGGTGTAGTCATATTGGTCGAGCTTGACCATGATCAACAGCGGCAGGATCTCGGTCTTCATCGGCATGTTGCCGGCGATGAAGATCACCGAACCGTACTCACCGACACCGCGGGCAAAGGCCAGGGCAAAACCGGTCAGCCAGGCGGGCAGCAGCGCCGGCAGCAGTACATAACGGAACACCTGCAGCGGTTTGGCCCCCAGGCAGGCCGCGGCTTCTTCGACTTCCCGAGGGATATCGGCCAGTACCGGCTGCACCGTACGCACCACGAACGGCAAGGTTACGAAGGTCAGTGCCAAAGTGATGCCCAACGGGGTGTAGGCGATCTTGAAGCCCAGGTCGGTGGCAAACTGGCCGACCAGGCCCGCCGGCGCGTACAACGCGGTCAGGGCGATACCGGCCACGGCTGTCGGCAGGGCGAACGGCAGGTCGATCATCGCTTCGATGATCTTGCGCCCCGGGAAGGTGTAGCGCACCAGTACCCAAGCCAGCAAAGTGCCGATGATGCCGTTGATGATGGCGGCGCAGAGGGCAGTACCGAAGCTCAGCTTGAGTGCGGCCAGGACTCGCGGCGCACTGATGATGGCCCAGAACTGCTCCCAGGTGAGCTGAGCGGCATGCACGAACATGGCCCCCAGCGGTATGAGCACAATCAGACTGAGGTACACCAAGGTGTAGCCCAGCGTCAGCCCGAAGCCGGGTATGACGGGGGAGATACGACGTGACATAAAGGTCCCTGGTTTAACGCGTGAAGCCCGGGACGAATCCCGGGCCCATGCTGGCTACTGAACGGCGATTATCCTGACGGCCATGTATCACTGGGCCGTGTAGATCTGGTCGAACACACCACCATCGTTGAAGAATTTGGGTTGGGCAGTTTTCCAGCCGCCGAAGTCTTTGTCGATAGTTACCAGGTCCAGTTTCGGGAACTGCTTGGCGTACTCGGCGGCAACTTTTGCGTCACGTGGGCGGTAGAAGTTCTCTGCGGCGATTTTCTGCCCGGCCGGGCTGTACAGGTGCTTGAGGTATGCCTCGGCGATCTGCTCGTTGCCCTTCTTCTCGGCATTCTTGTCGACCACGGCCACTGGCGGCTCGGCGAGAATCGACAGCGACGGCACGACGATCTCGAACTTATCGCTGCCACCGTCTTCCTTGAGGGCCAGGAACGCTTCGTTTTCCCAGGCCAGCAACACATCACCCTGACCGTTGTTGACGAAGGTGATGGTCGATCCTCGGGCGCCGGTATCGAGCACCGGTACATGCTTGAATAGCGCCTTCACGTACTCCTGGGCCTTGGCTTCGCTACCACCGGCTTTCAGGCCGTAGGCCCAGGCGGCGAGGAAGTTCCAGCGCGCACCACCGGAGGTTTTCGGGTTCGGCGTAATTACCGATACATCTTTCTTGATCAGATCGCCCCAGTCCTTGATGCCTTTGGGATTGCCTTTGCGCACCAGGAACACAATGGTCGAGGTGTACGGCGTGCTGGCGTCCGGCAGGCGGGTCTGCCAGTTGTCCGGCAGGGCCTTGCCGAGCTTGGCCACTTCGTCGATGTCGCCGGCCAGCGCCAGGGTCACCACGTCAGCGCGCAGGCCGTCGATCACCGCCCGGGCCTGCTTGCCCGAACCACCGTGAGACTGCTGGATCTTCACGTTGTCGTCCGGGTGAGCCTGCTGCCAGTGCTTGATGAACTCGGCGTTGTACTGCTGGTACAGCTCCCGGGTCGGATCATAGGACACGTTCAGCAACTCGTAGTCCCTGGCGATGGCGGAACCGGCAAACACGGCGCTGGCGAGTGCAGCCAGGGCATAACGGCGGATGGACATGGTGAAGCTCCCGATTGGCTATTTTTTCTAATTAGGGTGATCAGCTGGGCTTGTTGCCGGGGCTCTGCAGGCGGAACTTTTCCTTGCGTTCGATCTGCACGACCTGGGCGTTGTGCACGGTGATTTCCACCGCACCAAAGCGCAGGTCGCGCAGGGCGCTCTGGATTTCGCGCAAAATGCTGGCTTCGTCCTGACCGTCAACGCTACGCAGAGATGCGCTCATGCTCGTGCTCCTGTGAGTAAGGGATGCCGTGCAGTTGCATGAAGGGGGGGCGACTGCGCCTGGCTTGAGGGCAATCTTAGGGGGGCGCTAATATTCTTAAAAATACTATTTAAGAATTTTTATATAACCAAAAATGATTAAGTGCCAGGGGCTGATCTACAGCCCATCGCCGGCAACGCCGGCTCCTACAGTGTACTTCTGCAGGAGCCGACGATGAGGCCCTCAGGCCCAGCGCAATTGCTGTGCTGGAACCGGCCGTCCAAACCAGTACCCCTGCCCCAGCAGGCACTGGTGCTCGAGGAGAAATTGCGCTTGCTCGGCCTGCTCTATGCCTTCGGCAAGGACCTGCATACCCATGCTTTGGCCCAGGGCAATGATCACCCGGACAATCGCCGCATCGTCTTCATCGCACGGCAACCCAGCAACAAAACCCTGGTCGATCTTGAGCTTTTGCACTGGCAAACGCTTTAACCGCAGCAGCGACGAGTACCCCGTGCCAAAGTCATCGATGGCCAGACGCAGCCCCAGCTCACGCAAACGGTGCAGCTGTTCCAGCGCAACCTCGGGGTCTTCCATCACAGCGCTTTCAGTTACTTCCAGCTCCAGCATCGCCGGGTCCAGGCCGGTCCCGTGCAACACCTTGGCAACCTGCTGATAAAGGTCGCGATGCCCAAACAGGCGACTGGATATGTTCACCGCCACAAACATGAGTGGCCGCCCGCTGGCCTGCCACTGCACCATCTGCGTACAGGCCTGGTGCAGCACCCAGGTATCGATTTCCGCAATCAGGCCCGTGCGTTCGGCGATCGGAATGAACTCCCCGGGAGGCACCAGCCCGCGCTGCGGGTGCTGCCAACGTACCAAGGCCTCAACACCAATCATCGCGCCGTTGCGCAGGTCATGCACCGGCTGGTAGTAAACCCGCAGTTCTTCATGCTCCAACGCCCGGCGCAGCTCACCCGCAGTCTCGACGCGCTGCTGGGCATGGGCCGTCAGTTCTTCAGTGTACAAGGCGAAACCTGCACGACCGCAGGCCTTGGCCTTGAACAAGGCCGAGTCGGCATTACGCAACAGTTGCTCAGCGCTCAGCGCGTCGCTGGGGAACAGGCTGATGCCAATACTCGCGCTGACGAACAGGTTCTGGTTATCGAGCTCGAAGGGTTGCTTCATCACATCGATGATGCTTTGCGCCAGCGCAGCAGCCTGGCCAACCTGCGGACATTGCTCGGTAAGCACGGCAAACTCGTCACCCCCCAGCCGGGCCAGGGTCACACCGCTACAGAGCAACGCCTTGAGTCGCTCGCCCACCACTTTGAGCAACTGATCACCGACATTGTGCCCAAGGCCGTCGTTGATGCTCTGGAAATGATCCAGGTCCAGTAACAGCAGGGCACAACCGCGCTTGTTGGCCTGTGCAGCAGCCAGCGCCTGCTCGGCGCGGTCGCTGAACAACAGGCGATTGGGCAAGTCGGTGAGTGGATCATGATGGGCCAGGTAGGCCAGCTCGCGCTCGCTGTGCTTGATCGCACTGATATCGCTGAACACCGCCACATAATGGCTGAGCTCACCGCTGTCATCGCGGATCGAGCAAATGGTCTGCCACTGCGGGTACACCTCGCCACTTTTGCGCCGGTTCCAGATCTCGCCGCTCCACTCGCCCTTTTCGGCCAGGGTCGCGTAGATTTCCTGATAGAACACCGGCCCATGCCGCCCGGACTTGAACTTGCTTGGCCGCTGGCCGAGAACTTCGTCCTTTTCATACCCGGTGATCTGCATGAACGCACGGTTCACATGCACGATTACCCCGTCACGATCGGTCACCAGCACGCCTTCAAGGGTGCTGTCGAACACCGCCGCGGCCATGCGCAGACGTTCGCGGTCTTCACGGCGCAGGCGTGCGCCAACACCAATGAAGTTCAGCAGCCGCGCACGGGAAGAGAAGATCAACATCGCGCTGCATAGCACCCAGATATAGGCACTGAACAACTGCCAGCGGGCCAATTGCTGAGAATTATCGAAAAGACCGCTCAATAATTGATCAGACAGCGCCAGCCAGAGCACAGATGACACCAGGTAAAGCGCAGACATGCGCATGGCGTCTCGAATGGAAGCAGACATAAGGTCCTGACAATCCCACAAAAAAATTTGGGGGATTATAGGGTAGAAACATCCCGTGACCTCCTATCTAAAAGGCCGACTGGTTTTATTTACCGGTGCAGGGATAATGCTTCGCGCTGTTCCTTATGTTCTAGAGGGTCCTTTCACCTATGTGGTACCAAGGTTTGCTCAACTTGTCAGCCTGGCAACTGCTGGCAGTTACCCTGGTCATGACCCATGTGACCATCGTCAGTGTCACTGTCTACCTGCACCGCTATTCAGCCCACCGCTCGCTGGAACTGAACGCCGGGCTCAAGCACTTTTTCCGTTTCTGGCTGTGGTTGACCACAGCGCAGAACACCCGCGAGTGGACGGCCATCCACCGCAAGCACCACGCCAAATGCGAAACCGTCGATGACCCGCACAGCCCGGTCATCAAAGGCCTGTCCACGGTATTGCGCAAAGGCGCAGAGCTGTACCGCGAAGAGGCACGCAACCCGGAAACCCTGCGGATCTATGGCAAGAACTGCCCTGAGGACTGGATCGAGCGCAACCTCTATTCGCGCTACAAGCTGGGCGGCATCGCCCTGATGGCGGTCATTGACCTGCTGTTGTTCGGCACCATCGGCATCACCATCTGGGCGGTGCAGATGATGTGGATTCCGTTCTGGGCCGCCGGCGTCATCAATGGTCTTGGTCATGCCGTCGGTTATCGCAACTTCGAATGCCGTGACGCCGCCACCAACCTGTTGCCGTGGGGCATCATCGTCGGCGGCGAAGAGCTGCACAACAACCATCACACCTACCCTAACTCGGCCAAGCTGTCGGTCAAGCGCTGGGAGTTCGACATGGGCTGGGCCTGGATCCAGCTTTTCTGCTTCCTGCGCCTGGCCAAGGTGCAGCGCGTCGCGCCGATCGCCCATCGAGTCGAAGGCAAGGGCCAGCTGGACATGGACACCGCCATGGCGATCCTCAACAACCGCTTCCAGATCATGGCCCAGTACCGCAAGCTGGTGATCGCGCCGCTGGTCAAACAGGAACTGGCACGGGTCGATGACTCGGTGCGCCATCAGTTCCGGCGCGCCAAGCGCTTGCTGTCGCGGGAAACCAGCCTGCTGGAAGACCGTCACCACCTGCGCATCCAGACCATGCTCGAACACAGCCAGGCACTCAAGACCATCTACGAGAAACGCCTGGCCCTGCAGCAAATCTGGCTACGCACCAGCGCCAACGGCCACGACATGCTGGCAGCGATGAAAGACTGGGTACACGAGGCCGAGGCCAGCGGTATTCAGTCCCTGCGCGACTTTGCGGCTCAGCTGAAAACCTACTCCCTGCGTCCTGCCGTGAGCTGATGCCGTTGATCGGCGCGCCCCGGTGTGGGGCGCGCTGTCCGGAACTTCACCGCCTATCCTCACTCTGACTGGCATAACGCCCGTGTGGCGGGCCGGGTCGTGGCCGCCCGCCTCTGTGTGAGAAGTTCCGTGCCAATGGTCAATAAGAAACCGACGTCCCAGCCCCATAATGAGCCCCCTGAATTGGCTCAGACCCTCCTGGCGCTGATGCACGCCCAAGGCGAAGTGGCGCGCCTGAGCGAGCGCGAACAGCTGTTCAGCTCGTTGCTCGATAGTGTCAATGCCGTGCTCTGGGCGTTCGATTGGGAATCACGCCAGGTGCTTTATGTCAGCCCCGCCTACGAGCGAATCTTCGGTCGCCCGGCCGGCCTGCTGCTGGCCGACTTCAATGAATGGCGTGACAGCGTTTACCCTGACGACCTCGACTATGCCGAGCGCAGCCTGGCCGAAGTGCTGGTCAAAGGCGCCGTGGAAGACCGCGAATACCGCATCATCGATGCCGACGGAAACGTCCGCTGGCTTAGCGACAAATGCTTTATCAATCAGCAGACCGACAACGAGCATCGACTGATCGTGGTCGGTATGGCCGAAGACATCACCGAAAAGAAACGCGCCGAAGGTGAACTGCAGCTGCTGGCTACCACGGATGTCCTGACCCAAAGCAGCAACCGCCGGCACTTCTTCGACTGCGCTGTGGAAGCTTTCGAAGCGGCACGGCGGGAGCAAGCGCCGTTGACCTTCCTGTTGCTCGATATCGATGATTTCAAGCAGATCAACGACACCTATGGTCATCAGGAGGGCGACTATGTGCTGCAGCGCATCGCCGACACCGGCAAGGCCGTATTACGCCGTGGCGATCTGTTCGGGCGCATCGGTGGTGAAGAGTTTGCCGCGGTATTTCCAGGCTGTACGCCACAGGTCGCCGAGCAGATCGCCGAGCGCTTGCAGCGGGAAATTCAGCGCTTAGCGTTCAGTCATGATCAACAGGTGTTCGGCGTGACCGTGAGTCAGGGGCTGACGGGCATCAGTGACGCGGATACATCGCTGGACAGCCTGTTTGCCCGGGCAGACGCGGCGATGTACCAAGCCAAGCGCCAGGGCAAGAATCAGATTGTGATTGGTTGAATCCCACAGAAATAAAGTTAGCCTTAAACCTTGCGCAGCCTACCCAGCTCCGCCAACCCCACCTTGAGTAACCGCGCCGTCTTGCTCTCGGCCAACGCCTCCAGCCCCTGGTCCGCCGGCAACCGCACCAGCTGCCCGGCCAGGTTCATCACCAGCGCTTCACGCGAATACACCCCGCCGCCCAGCTGGTAGATCGCCGCAATCAGCTCACGCAACTCCAGCGGCAAGCGCCAGCGAGTGCGCAACGCCGAACCGAAGGCCGCGCCAAATTCATTGAGCGACAACGCAATGTCATCCTCATTCAGCTCCCCCCCGGACAGACGCCATTCCTGTAGGCAACGCAGCAATGCCAGGTCGCCCAGACAATGCAGCAGACCGGCGCAGTAACAGCGCTCCTGATCCAGTTCAAGCATCCGCGCCAGGACCCGTGCGTACTCGGCGGCGTGCAGCGACAATGCCCAGAAGTGCTCGGCACGCTCAGACAACAACGGGTCACTGAGCTTGGCGCTACGCTTGAGCGTCAGCCCCAGGATCAGGTTCATGCTCTGCGTGGTACCGAGCTTGTTCAGCGCCTGCAGCAATGTCTGCACGGCACCGTCGCGGTGCAATGCAGCACTGTTGGCGGCAGCGATCAGCACGGCAGTAACCTGCGGGTCGTTACGGATCTCTTCTTCCAGGGTTTTGAGGTTGAGCCCCTGCGGGTTCAGGCTGCGCTTAACGGCCTGCTGCACATCCGCCAGCAACGGGCCGCCATCGGCCGTGGCCCGGCGTCCTTCGAGAAAACGCGTCAGGGTCATACCCGCCTGCAGCGCCGGCACCGGACAGGCGATTTGCTCGCCCACCTTGAGCAGCAACTCCTCCAGGCGATGACGTAAGGCGTCCATGTTCAAAGGCTTGCTCAGATAAGCTGTAGGTGCCAACGGCAAGGCTTCGCGCACGCTGGCGCTGTCGCTGCGATTACTCATGAGAATGAACGGCAGCGCCGGTTGGCGTCCCTTGGCGCGCACATTGCGCAGCAAATCCAGGCCATCCCCGCCAGGCAATTCGCGAGCGGCAATGATCAGATCAGGTTGGCAGGACAGCGCCGCCAGCGCCTGGGAGCCATCGGCACAGACCTGCACCCGCGCATCGCAACGCACGCTGAGCAACATCTGGCTGAGCATCTCCCGTACCCAAGGGTCGCCCTCGGCAATCAGCACGCAGGGTGCCTTGGCTGGGTTGGTAATGCTCATACTCGACTCTCCGATAGTTCACGACACGTACTCCTGCGCACCTTCCAGGGCGTCTCCTTACTGGCAACCTTAGCCATGCAGCATTCCTTTGGTCGAAAAAAAACCCGCCGAAGCGGGTTTTCTTCTACTGCGTCACAGTTTACGCGAGTTCTGCGAAGCACTCTTCGATGATTGCCAGACCTTTGTCCAGTTGCTCATCAGGGCAGGTCAGCGGAACCAGGATACGCAGGACGTTGCCGTAGGTGCCGCACGACAGCAGGATCAGACCCTTGTCACGCGCCTTGGCCACAACCGAAGCAACGGCAGCAGCGTTAGGGGTGTGGGAACCGGCCTTGTCGAACACTTCAACAGCGATCATCGAGCCCAGGGCACGCACGTCACCGATGATCGGGTGCTTGTCCTGGATCTTGCGCAGGCCAGCAACCAGACGCTCGCCAACAGCCTGGCTGCGTTCCAGCAGTTTCTCTTCTTCAAACACTTCCATCACGGCCAGGGCCGCAGCGCAAGCGATCGGGCTGCCGGCGTAGGTGCCGCCCAAGCCGCCTGGGGCGATAGCGTCCATGTATTCGGCCTTGCCGCAGACACCAGCCAGTGGGAAGCCACCAGCGATGGATTTGGCGAAGGTGGTCAGGTCTGGGGCAACGCCCATCTGCTCCATGGCGAAGAAGGTGCCGGTACGGCCAGCACCGGTCTGCACTTCGTCAGCGATCAGCAGGATGCCGTGCTGGTCGCACAGGGCGCGCAGGCGCTTCATGAACTCTTTAGGCGCAACGTAGAAACCGCCTTCGCCCTGAACAGGCTCGAGGATGATCGCGGCGATGTCGCGTGGCTCGGCGTCGTTCTTGAAGATGCGCTCGATCGAAGCGATCGAGTCGTCAATGCTGACACCGTGCAGTTCGTTCGGGTACAGGGCACGGAAGATACCGCCTGGCATCAGGCCCATGCCGGCCGAGTAAGGCACGACTTTACCGGTCAGGCCCAGGGTCATCATGGTACGACCGTGGTAGGCGCCGGTGAAGGCGATCACGCCGGCACGGCCAGTAGCGGCACGGGCGATCTTGATGGCGTTTTCAACAGCTTCGGAACCGGTGGTGACCAGCAGGGTTTTCTTGGCGAAGTCGCCTGGCACCTTGGCGTTGATCTTTTCGCACAGCTCAACGTAAGGCTCGTAGGCCAGTACCTGGAAACAGGTGTGGGTCAGCTTGTGCAGCTGGGCTTCAACGGCAGCGATGATCTTCGGATGCACGTGACCGGTGTTCAGCACCGCGATACCGCCGGCGAAGTCGATGAACTCGCGGCCTTCGACGTCAGTGACGGTGGCGTTTTTTGCCGACTCGGCGAAGATCGGGTGGATCTGGCCAACACCGCGTGGAACAGCGGCGATACGACGTTGCATCAAAGATTCGTTGGTCTTGTTGCTCATAATGTCCTCAATTCGCCACACACAAGGGCGGCGCGATTCAAGTCAGAGTGGCCGGTATTCAACTGCGGGCAGCATGCGTTGATCGACTGCCGCAGGGGCCCAGGCCACTGGATGTACGGTGTAAAAAGGCCAGCGAGACGTCGCTCTCGCGCCCCGCTGGCAGAGGTAAAGCCTTACGCTGCGATCAGATGCTGATGCACAGGTATTTGATTTCCAGGTAGTCCTCAATGCCGTACTTGGAACCTTCGCGGCCCAGGCCCGAGGCCTTGATACCGCCGAACGGCGAGACTTCGTTGGAGATCAGACCGGTGTTGATGCCGACCATGCCGTACTCCAGCGCTTCGGCGACACGGAACACACGGCTCATGTCACGGGCATAGAAGTACGAGGCCAGACCAAACTCGGTATCGTTGGACATGGCAATGACTTCAGCCTCGTCCTTGAAACGGAACAGTGGTGCCAGCGGGCCGAAGGTTTCTTCCTTGGCCACCGCTGCGTTGTTTGGCACGTTGACCAGTACGGTCGGCTCGAAGAAGTTGCCTTCGATCAGCTTGCCGCCGGTCAGTACCTGAGCGCCTTTGCCAACCGCGTCAGCAATGTGCTCCTGAACCTTGGCTACCGCTTTGCCATCGATCAGCGGACCGGTGGTGGTGCCGTCTTCCAGGCCGTTACCGATCTTCAGCTTGGCCACAGCGGCCTTGAGCTTCTCGGCGAAGGCATCGTAGACGCCGTCCTGAACATAGATACGGTTGGCACAAACGCAGGTCTGGCCGTTGTTGCGGTACTTGGAGATGATCGCGCCTTCGACGGCCTTATCCAGGTCAGCGTCGTCGAACACGATGAACGGTGCATTACCGCCCAGCTCCAGGGAAACTTTCTTGATGTCCTTGGCGCATTCGGCCATCAGCTGGCGACCGATTTCGGTGGAGCCGGTGAACGACAGCTTGCGCACGATCGGGTTGCCGGTCAGCTCGCTGCCGATATCGCCGGCGCTGCCGGTCACCACGCTCAGCACGCCAGCCGGGATACCGGCGCGGGTGGCCAGCTCAACCAGGGCCAGGGCCGAGTACGGGGTTTGCGAAGCAGGCTTGAGCACCATGGTGCAGCCAGCGGCCAGGGCCGGGCCGGCTTTACGGGTGATCATCGCCGCCGGGAAGTTCCACGGGGTGATCGCCGCGGTTACACCGATTGGCTGCTTGATCACGATCAGGCGCTTGTCTGGCTGGTGGCCAGGAATGGTGTCACCGTAAACGCGCTTGGCTTCTTCAGCGAACCACTCAATAAAGGAAGCGGCGTAGGCGATCTCGCCCTTGGCTTCGGCCAGCGGCTTGCCTTGCTCGGTGGTCATCAGGCGAGCCAGATCGTCCTGGTGCTCGATCATCAATTCGAACCAACGACGCAGCTTGCCAGCACGCTCTTTGGCGGTCAGTGCACGCCAGGCCGGCAGCGCCTTGTCGGCGGCCTCGATGGCGCGACGGGTTTCGGCCGCGCCCATCTTCGGCACAGTGCCGATGATCTCGCCGGTGGCCGGGTTGTTGACCTTGATGGTCTGACCGTTGTCCGCGTCCAACCACACGCCATCGATGAAGGCTTGCTGGCGGAACAACTGAGCGTCTTTAAGCTGCATGTCGGCTTCCTTAACGGCACCGTACAGACACGGCGCGAATTATTGATTGTAGAAAAAGGAGAGCGTTTGAAATCTCAAACGAATCCTAGGAGCAACGAGGGAAAAGGACAATAGGGTGTTCGAAAAAAAGAACAAAAAGCGCTATACGGCAACCTTTTTCAGATCAACATCAGTTATAGACCTGTGTGTGTGCAAAATCGAACACAGCCATTCTGGCGATGGACGCCGACAGTCTAGATGGGTATCATGGCGCCCGCGTTGCACTCGTAGCTCAGCTGGATAGAGTACTGCCCTCCGAAGGCAGGGGTCGTGGGTTCGAATCCCGCCGAGTGCGCCATCCTCCTCTCCCTTTGCTTGCAAAGGTCTGGCGTTTCGCCAATCCCGCTTACCTACATTTCAATTCGCCTGGCTGCCCAAGCCCAGTGAATACCCTCGTTTATTACCCTTCGTTCTATCCATATCCCCTGTAAGTCCTGTTGGCTTTACCTTGACTAAACTATCTGTTTAGAATGCTGGCAAATTGCCCGCCAGTAATGGACTGCGGCACAAGGTTACCCACACCCTCCAGGGAATTTAGGAATGAAAATGCTGAAACACTGTCTGGCTTTGACCGTTGTCGCTTCTCTCGTAGGCTGCCAGGCGACGGGCGAGCAGTATGAATCCGATGTGTTTGACGCCAGCCAGGTAAACACTCAGCAAGAAGCCAAGACCGTGAAAATTCTCACCGTCTCGCCGACCAAGATCAAAGTCAGCAACGAGAAGAACAAAAATGCCGCCATGATGGTCGGCGGTGTTCTCGGTGCACTGGGTGGTGCAGCACTGGGTGCTGGCAAAAACACTGACACCGCTATTGTCGGCGGTGTTGCCGGTGGTGGTGCGGGTGCCCTCGCCGGCTCCATGGTCAACGACACCACCCTGGTTCCAGGCGTGCTGATCGGTTACTCCGAAAGCGGCAAGATCTACACCTCCGCTCAGGTTGGTCGTCCTTGCAACTTCGAAGTCGGTGGCATCTCCCTGATGGTCATGACCATGAGCAACGAGACGCGCATTCAGCCGAATGCTACCTGCCCAGAACCTAAAAAGAGCTGAGGCAGCCGGACATGAAGCATATTGTTCTGGGCACCGCCCTCGCACTGTCTGCCGTGACCGCCACGGCAGGCCAGTTCGATCAGCTTTACCAGATCGAACAGCAGACCAAACAGAAAGAAGCAGCCCTGGAAACCGAGCGCCTGCGTCAGGCCGCTGCGGCCCAGCAGCGCGCCGAATCGCGTGAAGCTGCGGCTCGCCAGCAGCGCGCGGCCTCGCAGCGTGCCGCGGCGCAAGCCGCTGCCGTACGGCAACAGGCGCAAGCGGCAGAGCAGAAACGCGTTCTCACCCGTGAAGAAGGCTTCGAAGACGAGCTGCGCGCACTGGAGCTGGAAGAGCGCCGCCTGCAGCTGCAAGCGAAAAAAGCTCAGGTTGCGCGGGCCAACGACTACATCGATGCCGAGCTGCGCGACAGCGCTGCGCGCACCGACGTAATCCAGTCCAACGCCGACTCCGCACGCAACGTGACCTCGGGCACCAAATCCTTGCTTGAAGATGCAGGCAAGGCCGAAGTCAATCGCTCCAACAGCCTGTTCGGCAAGTAATCATCACAGGCCTGCCCCGGCAGCTATGCCGGGGTCGGCCTCTGCGGAGACAACATCATGCTGCGTCTGTTTATGCTGGTAGCGGCTGGCCTGCTGCTGAGCGCCTGCTCCAAGGAAGAAGCCGAGTTTCCCACCGTCGACCTGCATGGCCGTCTGGTGGTTGATCAGGAAATGACCACCTCGCGTCAGGCCCAGGGCATCCAGGGCGAGTATTTCAAACGCGTGCTCAGCGTTAACGGTCAGGACATGGACTTTGGCGCCTTCGTCAAACAGTACTGTCCAGACAGCAACACCCGTAACGAAACCTGCATCAAGGCCTTCCGCATCAAGAAGATCGACGATGTCAGCGGTGCTACCCGGTTCTTGCCTAACGGGCTTTGATCGGTGCTGCAGTCGCGAAAGGCTCAGGTGAATTCCTGGGCCTTTTTTGTTTGTCTTGGTGTTCCGCAGTGTCAGATTTTGTTTCGAGCTTTCGAAAATGCTGGCTGATTTGACGTCCTAGGAAATACCCTACCGAGTCTGTCGATACCCGTCTGCTTGTCCATGGGAACTCGTACCTCTAGGCTCCTGTCCGTCACCGAACACTCGGTGATCGGGTGTGGTAACCCGGATTTATGGATCATCCCATACAGCCTATGGTGGCTGTGCGCGGGAGGCTTTTAGCCTGCCGGGTCTGGGTGTTCCCCCGGTTTACCACCCCGCGTACAGCTGCCACCCATTCGTGTGGTAACGGATCACGGTGTCAGCTCCAACTGGAGCACCCATATGAAAAAGATCGTCCCCGATCCACCACTAGATCAATCCACGACCACTTCCCACACCGTCTTCGGCGCTTGCGACGCCGGCCACTCTCCGCTGTTCGCCGTCTGCTCCGGCATCGCCGCTCACGACGCGCTGGTGCACGCCTCTTTATATCTGAGCTGTGCCTACGACACCGGCTACAAAGCCTTCGACAACATCGATCCGGCCAGCAAGAACTTTCTCTGGTCGACCCTGCATTCGGTGGAAATGGCCAAGGGCCTGGTTGATGCGCTGCTTGATGGCATAGAAGATCGAGCCATGGTTCCGCCTACGCAGCAACAGTAGGAAGTTCTATAGAAGAAGGCGTCGGCGCCGACAACGCCGACGCCTATGCACAACCGCTAACGCTCAACGCGCCATTGTTTTGCCACCCATGAAATACTTGGTAAACTATCCAGCTGACTTCTGCCGCAAACGCGTATCAGGAACGATCAAAAGGATTTGTCATGGCAATGGTGTTTTGCCGCGGTTGCGCCAAGCAGATACATGAAACGGCGCCTTCCTGCCCACAATGCGGTGCGCTCCAGCATCTTCAGGCTCATATTCAGCCTGCCAATCCGCCCTCCCCCTGGATGGGCATCGTCTCCCTGACGTTCGGGATTCTCTGCACGCTTTCCCTGTTTGATAGCGCCGAATGGGACAGTGATACGTTGCTCGGACTTAGCCTGTTTGCAATGGTCAGCCTGGTCCTGGGTAGCGTCAGCATTTTGCAGCAAAAACCTGGCAGCAACATGGGCATCGCCGGTGTTGTGATGTCGGGTATTTCGCTGTTTGTATATATCGGATTTTCAGTTAATTAACGTGAGGGATAACAAATGAGTATGGTTTTTTGCCGTGGCTGCGCCAAGGAAATCCATCAGAGCGCCATGGCTTGCCCGCAGTGTGGAGCGCCTCAAGGCGTTGCGCCGGCTGCCGCAACTGCGACAGCTGCCATTGCTCCCGAAACCACGGGTAACTGGTATTTCGCCGTACTGAAGAAATACGCCGTATTCGCCGGCCGTGCGCGCCGCAAAGAATACTGGATGTTCTTTCTGATCAACTTCCTGATTGCCTTTGGCATTGGCTTCGCCGAAGGCTTGGCAGGCACCAATGGTCTGATCTCAAACCTGTACGCCCTGGCGCTGTTGGTCCCAGGCATCGCCGTTGGCGTTCGCCGTATGCACGATACCGATCGCAGCGGCTGGTGGTTGCTGTTGCCATTCGTCAACATCGTGTTCCTGTGCCAGGACAGCACGCCAGGTCCTAACCGCTTTGGCCCGAACCCGAAGGGTGTTGCTTGATCACGTTTTGATCAGGTTTCGACAAAGCGGCCATCCTTGGCCGCTTTGTCGTTTGCGGGCCAGCCCATGACGTTTTTCAATCGCCTCGATGCCGCTTTCTCCCTTGCTCTGCGGCCATCTGTACACGATTCTGTAGATATCTGCCGTCATCCACTCCCAGCATCGCAGAGGCTTCTATGAAAACCGTGGCACAGCTCCTGAAAACCAAAGCCCAGCAGCACCATCAGGTTCATACCATTGGCCCCGGGCAGATGGTGCTCGATGCACTGCGGCTGATGGCCGAGAAGAACGTCGGTGCCTTACCGGTGGTCGAGGGCGGCCAAGTGGTGGGAATCGTCAGCGAGCGCGACTATGCGCGCAAGATGGTGCTCAAGGGCCGCTCTTCAGTGGGCACGCCGGTCAGCGCGATCATGAGCGCGCCGGTGATCACGGTCGACCCGCACCAGAACATCGATTACTGCATGAACATGATGACCAACAGCCACCTGCGACACCTGCCGGTGGTGGAGAACGGCGAGCTGCTGGGCTTGCTGTCGATTGGTGACCTGGTCAAGGAGGCCATCGCCGAGCAGGCCAACATGATCCAGCAACTGGAACAGTACATTCGCGGCGATTGACTCGCCGCGACTTCCTCAACGGTATTCGGTCTCCAGCTCATCGAGCTGGTGGTCGAAGCTGCGCAGGCGCGCCGACCAGGTGTACACCAGCACTTCCAGATCGCGGTTGAGCACCGCGCCCCCTCGTCCGCTGCTTTGCTGCGAATCGCACAGGTCCAGTTGATAGCGCTCCCGAGCCATGGCGGTGGCCACACTGGAGAGCTCACGGGCGTTGTCCAACCAGTGGCGGCGCAGGTCGTGGGTTTCCTTGTCCAGCTCGCGGCACTGGCGCTTCAACGCTTCAAGGCTTTGCTCCAGTGGCGTGCCTTCAAGCTCGCCCATGACTTCCTGGAAGGTCCGCCCCGGTTGCCAGTAGCTGCCCCAGAAGTAGCGATCGAACACGGTTTCGACCCGGCGCAAGGCAACTTTGGTGTTCCAGATCGCCACCAGTGTGCGGCCCTGGGCCAGCTGGCGCTTGCTGACCCGCAACTGCTGCCAGGCAATCCAGGCCAGTGCCGTCAGCGCCAGCGCCCCGATCACCCCACCGGCGGCGTAGAGAAACACCAGGGCCTGGTTCAGTTGATAGCTCTCTTTGACACCATAGAAGTAACCGGCGGTCAGCAGGCCCAAGGCAATCACGGCACACCAGAAACCGACGGCATAGGGATCTTTCATTGCGCTATCCCCCAGTTGTTTTTTCCTGAGCATAGCAACGCCGAACGCCGGTATCAGTGCCGCTCAGCGTTTATTTCGCAAGGCCTCATTGAGCTGATCGAACATCACCGCCCAGTCGGCATCCTCCTCGATACTGTCCTTGAGAAACGCCCTTTGTGCGTCCGTCCAGAAGGGCGCATCGACCAGTTTTATCTCGTTTTTGAGCGGCGAATGGCTTGTGATGAACTGGTCGATACCGACGGGATCATCAGGAAGTCCCAGTTGTTTGAACAGTTCGGAAAACTTGTGATTGGTTGCTTCCATAAGTCACTCCTCAGGGCCAGACCGGTCGTCCACGACGCCAGCCTGGCAGTGGGTTGATCATCAGCAAACCTCGCGCACTTCGGCGTTCGGCACCAGTTTCAGGTACTGCGTCATGTTCATGTGGATCAGATGGTCGTGATCGCCGGCCTCGACATAGATATCACCCTGGCGAGTCAGCGTCGGGTCAACCAGCATCTTGATCGAATATGCATCACCCAGTGCCGGGATGGCGCCACGCTCGCAATCACCGAACAGATGAGGCAGGTTGCTTTCAATCGTCATGTGCCACTGACCGGTGGCTTGTACTTTGCTCATGTCCAGGTGACGGTTGGCGGGCAGTACAGCCATCAGGTAGTTGCCATGGCGGTCGTCGAGCATGACCGATTTGGCCACTCTTTCAGCGGGTACCCCGGCCATGCGCGCCGACTCAAGGCTGGTGGATGAGTGTGCGTGAGGAACGATGTCATAGTCGCAGCCGGCCTTGTCCAGGCACTGCTGCAAGGTTTTTGCCATACGCATGATGCACCTCCGGATATAGCTCCCCCACTTCTGAAGTTTAGGCCGTGCTGCTGCGGGCAGCGGACTAAACTTACTGGACACGCACAAACCAGGTGAATTCAGGTGATCGCTCGTTGGTGTCGGCACCTGTTCTTTCTGCTCTTGCTCGGCGCACTGCCTGGCGGTCAGGCTGCGCCCGGCGCTCCCGTGCTGGTGCTCAATATTAACGATGCCATCGGTCCGGCAAGTGCCGACTATCTGATACGCGGCCTGGAACACGCCAAGGTCGAGCAGGCACAACTGGTGGTGATCCGCCTCGATACCCCGGGCGGGCTGGACAGCTCAATGCGCGAGATCATCAAAGCGATCCTGGCAAGCCCGGTGCCGGTGGCCAGTTTCGTCGCCCCCGGTGGTGCCCGGGCGGCTAGCGCTGGCACCTATATCCTTTACGCCAGCCACGTCGCAGCCATGGCCCCGGGCACCAATCTGGGCGCCGCCACCCCGGTGCAGATCGGCGGTCTCCCCGGCACACCGAAAGACCCTGGCGCACCACCGGCAGCACCGACGGGCGACAAGCAAGCGACGCCGGGCGAACAGGACACCTTGACCCGTAAGCAGGTCAACGACGCCGCCGCCTATATCCGTAGCCTGGCGCAATTGCGCGGGCGTAATGCCGACTGGGCCGAGCAGGCGGTGCGTGAGTCCGTCAGCCTGCCTGCCAGTGAGGCTCTGCGCCTTAAGGTGATCGACCGGGTCGCCAACGATCTGCCCGACTTGTTACGCCAGCTCGACGGCAAGTCCCTCGAAGCCGCGGGGAAAACCGTGCAATTGCACACCGCCGCCGCGCCGGTGATCGAGCGTCAGCCGGACTGGCGCACGCGCTTGCTGGCGGTGATCACCAACCCCAGCGTCGCGCTGATCCTGATCATGATTGGTGTCTACGGCCTGATGTTCGAGTTTATGAGCCCAGGCTCCGGGGTCGGCGGAGTGATCGGCGGCATCTGTCTGTTGCTGGCCCTGTATGCCCTGCAGCTGTTACCGGTGAGCTACGCCGGAGTCGCGCTGATTCTGCTCGGCGTGGCCTTCATGATTGCCGAGGCGTTCATGCCCAGCTTCGGTGTGGTCGGCTTTGGCGGCATCGTCGCTTTTGTGGTGGGCGCGGTAATCCTGATGGACACCGATGTGCCCGGCTTCGGCATTCCGCTGCCGCTGATCCTGTTCCTGGCGCTGTTCTCGGCGCTGCTGCTCGGCGGCGTGCTGGGCATGGCCATGAAAGCGCGCGCGCGCGCGCTGGTCAGTGGCGATGCCGGGTTGGTCGGCAGCCTGGCCACGGTGATGGCGGTCAATGACAGCGATCCGTACATCGGCTCCGTGCAGGTGCAGGGTGAACAGTGGCAGGCGCAGAGTCAGACGCCGCTGCAGGTGGGGCAACACGTCCGGGTGATCTCACGCAAGGGCGTACTTCTGGACGTCAGCGCCGCAGCAAACGCTGTGGCGCAAGGAGACTGAAGATGTTTTTCGAACTGGGCATTGGTGCGTTGCTGGCATTTGCTGGCGTGCTGTTACTGTCGGCGTTTCGCATTCTGCGAGAGTACCAACGGGGCGTGGTGTTCCAGCTCGGGCGCTTCTGGCGGGTCAAAGGGCCGGGATTGGTATTGCTGATTCCCGGGGTCCAGCAGATGGTCCGGGTCGACCTGCGCACCGTGGTCCTCGATGTGCCGCCGCAGGATGTGATCACCCGCGATAACGTCTCGGTCAAGGTCAATGCCGTGCTGTACTTTCGCGTGCTTGATCCGCAGAAGGCGATCATCCAGGTCGAGGACTTTCTCATGGCCACCAGCCAGCTGGCGCAGACCACCTTGCGCGCGGTGCTCGGTAAGCATGAGCTGGATGAGTTGCTGGCCGAACGCGAGCGTTTGAACCTGGATATCCGTCAGGTGCTGGACGCGCAAACCGACGCCTGGGGCATCAAGGTGGCCAACGTCGAGATCAAGCATGTCGATCTCAACGAGTCGATGATCCGCGCCATTGCCCGGCAGGCAGAAGCCGAGCGCGAACGACGGGCCAAGGTGATCCATGCCGAAGGGGAATTGCAGGCCTCGGAGAAACTGATGCAGGCCGCAGAAATGCTCGGGCGTCAGTCGGGGGCCATGCAGCTGCGGTATATGCAGACCTTGGGCACGATTGCCGGGGACAAGTCGTCGACCATTGTCTTTCCGTTGCCGATCGAGATGCTCAAGGGGTTTGTGGATAAGTAGTTCTAGTTGCAGGAGCCGGCGATGCGGCGCGTAGTCCTCGTTGGCCGCACACACCTGGGTGTAGGCACGCACGACGTCGGCCACCAGGGTAATGCGTGCGGTATCGGCAGCGGCCTGGGTCGCGTCGGCATTGGCCTGGGCCGCTTCGACGCCGCGCTTGAGGGTGCCCCAGAGGTCGAACTGGCAGGATGCGCTGATGATCGCTTCACCGCTGTTCGCCACCGGCACCTTCTCCGTGGGCCCGCGACGAAGCGATGTCGAACGCCCGCAGCGGATCGTCGACCACCGGCAGGGCGATCATCGATGCCCTGCAATAGCTCCCGGTGCAGGCGTACCAGCGACGGGCTTTCCAGCCCCGCCGTCAAGCGTGGATGACGAGCACCCTGCTCAGGGTTGCAGTTGATCTTCCAGCTTCATGGTCAGGGCCAGCGAACTGCCCATGGCGATGGCCTGGTCACGCCAGAACAGATAGCGCAATGCGTTCTGCGAAACACTGAAGTGCACCGCCAGCTCTTCAGCGGCTTGCATCACCCCGGCCACGGCCGCCAGTTCCAGCCAGTACACGCCGGCTTTCTGGTCGGCTGCCACGGTCTGCCCGTGCAGCAGCCGGTAGCCGACTTCAAAACGGCAGCGCGCCTCGCCGCGCTGGGCACCGCGCAAGAACCAGCGATAGGCCATGTGCAGGTCGACCTTCCACTCCTGCATTTCGCTGTCGCAGATTTCTTCCTCGTAGAGATCGCCCAAGGCCGCAGCCGCCTGTTCCAGACCGCGCTCGAAAGCTTGTTGGTAATACTCGGCCGCACTGGCATAAGCGACCTCCACACCCTTGCCGAAATAATACTGCTGGCCCAGGTTGAACCAGGCCGGCGCACTGCCCTGCAACGCCGCCATGCGTAGCAGGTGCCCGGCCAGCGTCGGGTCGGCGCGCCAGTACCTGCCATTGAGCCAGATCCAGCCCAGGTCGTTGAGTGCCGCAACACTGCCATCCAGGGCCTGGGCTCGCAGATCGCTATACAGCGCCTGCAGATCGCTGGCCGCCTCGAGGCGGCTGATCAGGATGTAGCTTTCACCCAACGCTGCCCGCTGGCTGGGTATACCCACACCGGCGTACAAGCGCTCCAGTTGGCTGGAACGGCCAGACACCTCAATGACGCGCTCGGGAAGCAGACGCTCGAGCAGTGGGAAAATGTTGCTGGCAGCTGACATGTTCATCCTCATTGAACAACCCGCCGAAGAAAAGGCAGGAGTAATGAGGCGTGATTCTGCGCAAAACCACGACAAAACCTGTCGCGAACGATTCGGTTGAGGCAAATCAACTGTTTCATCCTTGACCCGATAGAGAAATGGCCAATTGCCATATCTATCCACTAGGAACATGCTACAACCGCAAGCCTAGACAAGGACGCCACACTTTGCCCTCCACCACGACCCGCGCCACGCTCAGCCGTCAATGGGAGTTGCTGCGCCAATTGCCCAGCCGCTCACCCGGTACCACCAGCGCCGAGCTGGTAGCTCGCCTGAAAGACGCCGGCTTTACCATCAGCAAGCGGACCATTGAACGCGACTTGAACGAGCTGTCGCTGATTTTTCCGTTGGAGCGCAACGACAAGAGTATTCCCTACGGCTGGCATTGGGCGGCCAATGCCGGCTTTCGCCAGTTGCGCGTGCTCAACAGCACCACCGAATGCCTGCGCGACTTTGATCTGCAGGCCTATCTGCGCAGCGATGCCTTGCAGTTTGGCGATACCGACAAGATCGAGTTGCAGGCCTGGATCAGCGACAACCTGGCGCGTCTGGTGCGTGAAACCCCGCTGTCGGCAGACATGCAGCTCACCCAGCTGGAGCACGGCCACTGCTTGCGTGCGACGGTGAGCAACGGCTGGCAATTGCGCTGGTGGTTACTCAGCCAGGGCGACGGCCTGATCGTCGAACAGCCCCTAGCCCTGCGCCAGCAGATCGCCGAGACCCTGAGCAACGCTGCGGCGCAGTACCAGACGGCCTGAGCCGTGCTTTAAATACACAAGAAGCCGCGTAATCCTGCGTGCTCTTAACGCTCGCGAAGCGCTTCTGCCCGAGCGCGGATGATCGGCTTGAGCAGGTAGCTCAGCACGCTCTTCTTACCAGTGATGATATCCACCGAAGCGACCATGCCCGGAATGATCAACAATGGGTTCTCATCGGTGCCTAGGTGGCTGCGATCAGTGCGCAGCTTGATCACGTAGAAGGTGTTGTTGTCTTCATCGGTAATGGTGTCGGCGCCGATCTGTTCCAGCTTGGCTTTCAGGCCGCCATAGATGGTGAAGTCATAGGCAGTGAACTTGACCATGGCTTCCTGACCCGGATGCAGGAAGGCGATGTCTTGCGGGCGGATACGTGCTTCGACCAGCAGGGTGTCGTCCAGCGGCACGATTTCCACCAGATCGCTGCCCGGCTGAATCACGCCGCCGACAGTATTGACCAGCAGCTGCTTGACGATACCGCGCACTGGAGAGGTAACCAGGGTCCGGTTGACCCGGTCATCCAGGGCCTTGCCTGTGGCTTGCGCCTTGCTCAGGTCGGTGCGCGCCTCGTTGAGCTGAGTAAGGGCATCGCTGCGAAACTTGCCCCGGGTCTCATCGATCTTGCGCTCGACTTCCTTGATGGCCGACTCGGCCCGCGGGATGGCCAGCGAGGTGGCATCGAGCTGGCCACGGTTTTCCACCTCGGCACGCTTGAGGCGCAGTACTTCAACCTGCGAGATTGCGCCCTGGGCCACCAGCGGCTCGGACATGCTGATCTCCTGACGCAGCAACTGCAGGCTGTTGCGGTACTGGGCCTGTTTGGAGCTGAACTCGCGCAGTTCCTGCTGGCGCTGCACAAGTTGCTCCTGAAGGCCGCCGATTTCACTCTGCAATTGCTGACGACGGCTCTGGTACAAGGAATCTTCGTTGGCCGCCTGGCTTGGCGCAGCCTTGCGGATCTCTTCGTCGATCTTCAGTGGACGGTCTTCGACCTCGGCACTCAGGCGCTCCACGCGCAGGGCCATGGCCAGGCGATCCGCTTCGGTCTCGCCGACGTTGGAAACGAAACGGGTATCGTCCAGACGCAGCAGAGGATCGCCGGCTTCAACGATCTGGCCTTCTTTGGCATAGATCTGCGCAACGATGCCGCCTTCCAGGTTCTGGATTTTCTGCAGCTTTGAAGATGGTATCGCCTTGCCCTCACCGCGAGTGACTTCGTCGATGATCGCAAAGTTGGCCCACACCCCAAGGAACAGGAAGAACGCGATCACACCCCAGATGGTCAGACGCACGATACGCGGCGCGTCCTCGATCAGCGCCTTGTTGACCTCGGGCAGCGGCTGGCCGCTAAGGGACTCGGAGCCTTTGAAGTACTTGCGCAGGCTGTCCTTGACCTGGCCCATATCGATCTTATGCAACACTGATCTGCCCCTTCTTCAGCGCATCCATGACGGCGGCTTTCGGGCCATCCGCAACAATCTGTCCCCGATCAATGACGATCAAGCGATCGACCAGAGACAACAACGATGCCCGGTGGGTGACCAGGACCACGGTCTTGCTTTCAATGACTGCTTGCAGGCGCTGCTTGAGACGCTCTTCGCCGGTGTTGTCCATGGAGCTGGTAGGCTCGTCGAGCAGCAGGATCTGTGGGTTGAGCAACAGCGCCCGGCCCAAGGCAACGTTCTGACGTTGACCACCCGAGAGGTTCTGGCCGCGCTCGCCGACCTGCAATTCATAGCCCTGCGGATGCAAGCGGGCAAACTCATGGACACCCGACAGCTCAGCGGCTTGCAGGACCATTTCGTCCTCGACGTAACGCGCACCGCTGACCAGGTTGTCGCGCAGGGTGCCGGCCATCAGCTGGATATCCTGTGGCACATAGCCGATGTTGTGGCGCAGTTCGCTGACGTCGATCTGGCGGATGTCCACGCCGTCGACCAACAGCGAACCGCTGTCGGCTTCATAGAGGCCGACGATCAACTTGGCCAGCGAGCTCTTGCCCGAGCCGCTACGACCGATGATGCCGATTTTTTCACCCGGCCGGATACTCAGGCTGACGCCTTTGAGCGCCAGGTTCTGCTGGTTCGGGTAGGTGAAATCGATATCGCGGAACTCGATTGCACCCTGCAGCACCTGACGGCTCAGCGGGCGCTCTTCGAAGTTACGCTCTTGCGGCAGCTCCATCATCTGGTCGGTCGAGACCATGGTGACCTTGGCCTGCTGGTAGCGGGTCAACAAGCCGGACAGCTGCCCCAGCGGACCGAGGGCACGACCACTGAGCATGTAGCAAGCAATCAGGCCGCCCATGCTGAGGTTGCCGGCAATGATCTGGTAGACACCGGTACAAATCAGCGCAACTCCCGCCAGTTGCTGGATCAACAGGGTGATGTTCATCGCCAGGCCCGACAGCACCTTGACCCGCAGTTCCAGGCGGCTGAGGGTGCCAATGGTCTGCTCCCACATGTACTGGCGTTCGCTTTCGGCGTTGTTGACCTTGACCGCGTCGAGACCGGCCAGGGTCTCGATCAGGCTCGACTGACGCTCGGATGCCAGGGCCATGGTCCGCTCCAGCGTCGCCACCAGGGGCTTCTGCAGGGCGTAGCCAATGCCTAGGGCGAGCGGGAAGGCTATGATCGGAATCCATACCAAGTGGCCACCGATGATGGCGATCACTAGCAAGATCAGCAGGGTAAACGGCAGGTCGATCAGGCTGGTCAGGGTCAGCGAGGCGAGGAAATCGCGCAGGCCCTGGAATTCGTGAATGTTCTGGGCAAAGCTGCCGACCCGCGCTGGACGGTACTTCATCGCCATGCCGACGATGCGCTCGAACAGCGTGGCGGAGATGATCAGGTCGGTCTTTTTCCCGGCAAGGTCAAGGCACAGGTTGCGCAGCCCCTTGAGGATCAGGTCGAAGATATAGGCACCGCAGATACCGACAGCCAGCACCCACAGGGTCGCGGTCGCCTGGTTGGGCACCACGCGGTCGTAGACGTTCATGACGAACAGGGGGGCGGCCAGGGCGATCAGGTTGATCACCAGGCTGGCGGCGATGGCATCGATGTACAGCCAGCGGCTGCGCTTGAGCGTGTCGCGGAACCAGGAGCGTGCACGGGGAATCAGGTTGCCGTGGTTAACGTCGAACTTGTGCTGCGGCTGAGCGAAGAACACCCGCCCGCTGTAGTCACTCTGCAACGCCTCGCGACTGACATGCACCTCACCGCCGTCGCTCTCGCTGAGCAACAGCCGCGCGGTGTCGTCATTTTCCCAACCGAGCAGCACCGCGCTGCGACCGTCCTTGAGCAGCAGCATCGCCGGCATGGCGATGCTCGGGACCTGCTCCAGCTTGCGTTGCAACAGACGCCCCTGCAGACCGGCACGGGCTGCCGCACGCGGCAGCAGCTCCGGGCTCAGGCGCTGGGCCGGCAACGGCAGGCCGGTGGTCAGCATCGCCCGGCTGGCGGGCTTCTGGTGCAACACACAAAGGGACAGCAGGCTGTCCAGCAGCGGATCATCGTGCTGACTGCGTGGATCATGGCTGAGTTGGACTCGACTGACTTCTGATTCCACGCGGCTTCTCTTGGTGATTACGGTTGGAGACTAAGGTGAACCTCAGTTCATACCTGGCAGGTTGACCTTCGGTTTCATATCGTTTTGCACAACGGATGCCATCGGTGCGACCACGCCCTGGCTCTTGAGCAGTTGGCCAATGGTCGCCTTGATTCGATACTGAGTAAACACTTGAATGTTCTTCACCTCGGTCAGGCGACGCTGTGCGGTGAAGAGCTCGTTCTCACTATCGAGCAAGTCGAGCAACGTCCGCTCGCCCAGGCTGAATTGCTTCTGGTAGGCGCTGCGCACGTTGTTGCTGTAGTCGACGTATTGTTGGGCGATAGGCAATTGCGCGTTGGCGTTGTCCAGAGCATTCCACGCCAGGCCTAATTCTTCATTGAGCTGGCGCAAGGCATTGTTACGAATGTCCAGCGCCTGATTGGTCTGGTACGACTTGGATTCCAGGTCGGCCTTGTTACTCCCACCGTTATACAGGTTGAAGCTCATACGCAGCATGGCCTGCCATTCGTTGTTATGACCGTTCATGCCATCGATGTCGTTGTCGGCCGTCCGTCCGAGTTCTGCATCGAAGCGCGGATAGAACGTAGACTTTGCCGCCGCGTATTGTTTTTCCGCCGCCGCTATATCGGACTCTGCCGAACGCAGGATCGGGCTGCTTTCGACCATTTGTTGCCGGGCTTCGTCGAGATTGGCCGGCAGCAAATCGATAAACGGCGCAGGAGCGCTCAGTTCATCGGGCATCTGGCCAACCACGCTCAAGTAGTTGGTCTTGGCGTCTGCCAGGTTGGTCTGCTCGGTAATCAGGTTGTTACGGGCCTGGGCCAGACGCGCTTCGGCCTGGTCGAGGTCAGCCAGACGCCCCACGCCGCGGGCTGTGCGCAGCTTGATCTGGTCGTAAATGCGTTCGTGACTGCGCAGGTTGTCTTCAGCCAGGCGCACCATTTCGCGACGGGTCAGGACGTCCAGGTAAACCTGGGCAACGGTCAACGCGGTGCGCTCGGAGGTACCGAGCAAGGAGTAAGCGCGCGAGTTAACGGTGGCTTGTTGACGCCCTACTTCGCTGGAGGTGGCAAAACCGTCAAAAACCATTTGCCGCAGACGCAGGCTGGATTCACCACGGTTAAGGGTTTCCCAACGGTTGCCCGTGCTCGGACTGTCGGTCCCTTCGCGGCCGTAACCTGCCAGCACATCGACCTTCGGCAAATAGCCACCCTTGGCAGCACGCAGCTGGTAGTCAGCCGCGATCCGGCTGTTGACCCCGGCCTGGATTTCCGGATGCACATCAAGGGCTTTTTGCATGGCCTCTGGCAGGCTTTGCGCCTGAACGAAACTGGCAGCGAGGGCGAAAGGAAGAGCAGTGAACAATGACGCGCGCATGAGACGTTTTTCCTAGGGACCTCTTGTCCCAGATCACAGCAAAAGGGCGTTGCTGCATTCGAAAATGGCAACCAGCTTGACGTTCTGTCGGAAACTTCCGAATGGGTACTCGAGCGTACGTAGGAAGGGTGGTAGCCGCTTAAATATCAATGTGACATTACGGTGTTGATTGTTTAGGATGGCAACAAGAAGGTCAATAGTTTGGCATAAAGTTAATAGCCAAAAAATATAGACAAAAATTTGACGAAACCAGCGTCAAAATAACATTTGAAACATTCCCATCGGAACGCGGCAAATCAGCGCCGATTGGGCATGGAAGCCAACTGAACGGGTATTCGGAGAGTCCAATGAGCAGCGTTGTTGCCATCGTCAAAAGCATTGTTGGCCAAGTCATCGCCGTATCCCCGGAAGGGGCTCGGCGCGTCCTCATTGAAGGTGACCGCCTGCTTGCTGGCGAGCAAGTGCTGACCGGCCTGGCGGGCGCTGTGACCCTGGAGCTGGCTGACGGTCGCACCCTGGACCTGGGCCGCGATACTCAGTGGAGCGCTGACGCGCCGGATAGCAGCACCGACCTTTCGGCCGCTACCGCGCAGGCCGCGCCTTCGGTTGAAGAGCTGCAACAAGCCATTGCTGCTGGTGCCGACCCGACTACCGAGCTGGAAGCCACTGCGGCCGGCCCATCGGCTGCAGGTGCTGGCGGTGCCGTCGGCGGTGGCCACAGCTTCGTCATGCTCGATGCCACGGCAGGGTCGGTCGATCCGACTATTGGCTTCCCGACTGGCCCTATCGGTTTTGCCATAGCTGACGAGCGTCTGGAGCTCGGGGGTGTGGACAATGTCAATGGCAACAACTCGCTGCCCCCTGTGTCGGTCATCGACACCACGACGGTCGCGACCGTGAGCCTGACCGGTTCGGTACAAGACGAAGGCCCGTCGGCGCAGTACATCTTCACTGCCACGCTGAGCCATGCCTCCCAAGGCGTGACCACGATCACCACCGACCGTGGCGTGATCACCATTGCCGATGGTCAGACCACGGGCACCCTGACGGTTCCGGCTGGCAACGGCGAAGACGCCTACAAGGACGGCACCGAACTGACCGCCACGATCACCGGCGTCAACGGCCCTGGCTTTGAAAAGCTGGAAGTCGGCAACAGCTCGGCAACCTCGACGGTGGTCGACACCACGACGGTCTCGACCGTGAGCCTGACCGGTTCGGTACAAGACGAAGGCCCGTCGGCGCAGTACATCTTCACCGCCACGCTGAGCCATGCCTCCCAAGGCGTGACCACGATCACCACTGACCGCGGCGTGATCACCATTGCCGATGGTCAGACCACGGGCACGCTGGTCATTCCGGCTGGCAACGGCGAAGACGTCTACAAGGACGGCAGCGCGTTGACCGCCACGATCACCGGCGTCAACGGTCCTGGCTTTGAAAAGCTGGAAGTCGGCAACAGCTCGGCGACCGCGACGGTGGTCGACACCACGACGGTCTCGACCGTGAGCCTGTCTGGTTCGGTACAAGACGAAGGCCCGTCGGCGCAGTACATCTTCACTGCCACGCTGAGCCATGCCTCCCAAGGCGTGACCACGATCACCACTGACCAGGGGCTGATCACCATCGCCGATGGTCAGACCACGGGCACCCTGACGGTTCCGGCTGGCAACGGCGAAGACGCCTACAAGGACGGCA
>NZ_PVZN01000015.1 GCF_003024385.1 Pseudomonas sp. BBP2017 | reverse complement strand
GATCTGATCAACCACTGCCAATTTAAAAGACAGCGAGTAATCACGCTGAGTACGCTTAACACCTTGCGCCATCTGGATCTCCGGAAATTCGGGATGGGAGGTGTAAACCATATTCAGGACGGGACACTCAATAAAAAAAAGCCAGCGTATGCTGGCTCTTTTGCGTCCCGGTGGGAGCAGGCTTGCCTCGCGATTGCGGACTGTCAGTCACACCGCATCGCGGGGCAAGCCCGCCCCCACAGAGAGAGCTGCTCCCACCGGCGGTATGCACCTACAACAGGAAGATGGTCGCAAGGCCAAGGAAGATAAAGAACCCGCCGCTGTCGGTCATGGCAGTGATCATCACACTGGCCCCCATGGCCGGATCGCGCCCCAGACGCGTCAGGGTCATTGGAATCAATACGCCCATCAGGGCCGCAAGCAGCAGATTGAGGGTCATTGCCGCAGTCATCACTACACCCAGCGACCAGCTGCCATACAGCAGATACGCCACCACACCGATCACACCGCCCCACACCAGACCATTGATCAAGGCCACCGCCAGCTCTTTACGCATCAGCCGCGTGGTGTTGCCAGGACTGACCTGGTCGAGCGCCATGGCGCGCACAATCATGGTAATGGTCTGGTTGCCGGAGTTGCCGCCGATACCCGCTACGATCGGCATCAGTGCCGCCAGCGCCACCAGTTTCTCGATCGAACCCTCGAACAGGCCGATCACCCGCGAAGCCACAAATGCAGTAATCAGGTTGATCGCAAGCCACGCCCAACGGTTGCGCAACGAACGCCAGACCGAGGCAAAGATGTCTTCCTCTTCGCGCAGACCGGCCATGTTCAGCACTTCGGTCTCGCTTTCCTCACGAATCAGGTCGACCATCTCGTCAATGGTCAGTCGGCCAATCAGACGACCGTTCTTGTCCACTACCGGCGCCGATACCAGGTCATAACGCTCGAACGCCTGCGCGGCGTCGTAAGCGTCTTCTTCCGGCTGGAACACCACCGGGTCATCGGCCATGACTTCGGCCACCCGCTTCTCGGGGTCGTTGACCAGCAGACGCTTGATCGGCAGCACGCCCTTGAGGATGCCATCGTAATCGACCACGAAGAGTTTGTCGGTATGCCCTGGCAGCTCTTTGAGCCGGCGCAGATAACGCAATACCACTTCCAGGCTGACGTCTTCACGGATGGTGACCATCTCGAAGTCCATCAGCGCACCGACCTGCTCCTCGTCATAGCTCAGCGCGGAACGGACGCGCTCACGCTGCTGGGCATCGAGGGTTTCCATCAGCTCATGGACAACGTCACGGGGCAGCTCTGGCGCCAGGTCGGCCAGTTCGTCGGCGTCCATCTCCTTGGCGGCGGCGAGCAGCTCATGATCGTCCATGTCGGCGATCAGGGTTTCACGAACCGAGTCGGATACTTCCAGGAGGATGTCGCCATCGCGCTCGGCCTTGACCAGCTGCCAGACAGTCAGACGATCGTCGAGAGGCAAGGCTTCGAGAATATGGGCGACGTCAGCAGAGTGCAGATCATCGAGCCTGCGCTGCAGCTCGACGAGGTTCTGGCGGTGAACGAGGTTTTCTACCAGGTCATGGTGATGACCTTCCTGACGGTGCGTCAGGTCTTCGACCACGCGTTGACGCTGCAGCAGCTCGACCACCTGGGCCAGGCGATCCTGCAAGCTCTCTTGCGTCTTTTTTACTTCGATTTCAGTCATAGGCGAACTCCACTCCCAGCAGCGGAGCACGCCGGGAGAATCAATCAGTCAGATCTTGATTGGCAAAACTTGCTATTGAGTAACTACTGGGTAAGTCCATGGTGGTTTTCCACAAGCCCCGGCGGGGCTGACGGGCGCAATCATACACCGCTTGAGCTGTCAGGGTGCTGAAAAAATCGTGGCTAGAACAATCGTTTGCGAGACATCGTTAGGACAATCTCAGCCACTATCAGTGCGACGGCGACCAAGATAAAAAAAACACATGTCAGGAAGAAAAATACAGAACGCAGAAAAGCAAAAAGCCCGCCTTGGTAGGCGGGCTTTCTGTTGTATGGTGCACTCAGGAGGATTCGAACCTCCGACCGCTCGGTTCGTAGCCGAGTACTCTATCCAGCTGAGCTATGAGTGCAGGGTTGGCGCTTGATGGACCAGGTCACCTCTGGTTGCAGCTGAAACAACTTTCAAGATGAAAACTGCTTCGTCATATGGTGCACTCAGGAGGATTCGAACCTCCGACCGCTCGGTTCGTAGCCGAGTACTCTATCCAGCTGAGCTATGAGTGCAGGTTGGCGCTTGATGGACCAGATCACCTCTGGTTGCAGCTGAAACAACTTTCAAGATGAAAACTGCTTCGTCGTATGGTGCACTCAGGAGGATTCGAACCTCCGACCGCTCGGTTCGTAGCCGAGTACTCTATCCAGCTGAGCTATGAGTGCATTTGTTACCGCGCATTATAGGCCGCAAAATCTTTTTGCCAACCACTTTTTCGTTTAATTTCAACGACTTAGGCGATTCAGGCAGATTACAGCGTCCTACATGAATAATGGCGGAGAAGGGGGGATTCGAACCCCCGATACCCTTGTGAGGTATACTCCCTTAGCAGGGGAGCGCCTTCGGCCACTCGGCCACCTCTCCGCAACACGGGGCGTATAATAACCAGACCCTTCCCCGTTTGCAAACTCTTTTTTGAAAAAAACTCGATAAAAATTAATGGCTTGGTTCTTCGTCCTTCTCTTTCTTGATCCGCAGGTAGATTTCCTCGCGGTGGACGGCCACTTCTTTAGGGGCGTTTACACCGATTCGCACCTGGTTTCCTTTGACGCCGAGTACGGTCACGGTGATTTCGCCGTCGCCAATGATCAAGCTCTCGGCGCACCGACGAGTCAGAATCAACATACCTTTCTCCTCACGAAATTCAGTTCAGGGACAACAGTCTGCAAAAAAAAGGGCTTCAGCCCGCAACCCGTGACGGCCACCGACCTACGCCTAAGTATTGACTAGCGCGAGTTAAACGACAGATTTCTCACGCCCGCCAGAAAAGCGAAGGGCGCGGCATAGCCGCGCCCTTGAGGCAACGCCTTACTCACCCTGTCGGGCGGGGGCATCCAGTTCGAAAGCGGTATGCAGGGCGCGTACCGCCAACTCCAGGTACTTCTCTTCAATCACCACCGAGACTTTGATCTCGGACGTGGAGATCATCTGGATGTTGATGCTCTCTTTGGCCAGGGCTTCGAACATGCGGCTGGCAACACCGGCGTGGGAACGCATGCCAACGCCAACGATCGAGACTTTGGCGATGTTGGTGTCGCCCACCACTTCGCGAGCGTTGAGCTCCTCGGCGGTTTTGTCCAGGACCTTGTGGGCCTTGTCGTAGTCGTTGCGGTGCACGGTGAAGGTGAAGTCGGTGGTGTTATCGTGCGAAACGTTCTGCACGATCATGTCGACTTCAATGTTTGCGGCGCTGATCGGGCCGAGGATCTTGAATGCAACGCCCGGGGTATCCGGTACGCCACGAATGGTCAGCTTGGCTTCATCGCGATTGAAGGCGATGCCGGAAATGATCGGCTGTTCCATGGATTCCTCTTCATCAATAGTAATGAGGGTACCCGGACCCTCCTGGAAGCTGTGCAGCACGCGCAGCGGAACGTTGTACTTGCCGGCGAACTCGACGGCACGGATCTGCAGAACCTTGGAACCGAGGCTGGCCATTTCCAGCATCTCTTCGAAGGTGATCTTGTCCAGGCGCTGAGCCTGGGACACCACACGCGGGTCGGTGGTGTAGACACCATCGACGTCGGTGTAGATCTGGCACTCATCCGCCTTGAGCGCAGCGGCCAGGGCAACACCGGTAGTGTCGGAGCCACCGCGGCCGAGCGTAGTGATGTTGCCGTGCTCGTCCACACCCTGGAAACCTGCGACCACGACCACGCGACCGGCCTTGATATCGGCACGAATCTTCTGGTCGTCGATCTGCAGGATGCGCGCCTTGTTGTGCGCGCTATCGGTGAGGATACGCACCTGGTTGCCGGTGTAGGACACCGCAGGAATCCCCCGCTTCATCAGCGCCATGGCCAGCAAGGCGATGGTCACCTGCTCGCCGGTGGACACGATCACGTCCAGCTCACGCGGAACCGGCTGATCACTGATCTGCTTGGCCAGGTCGATCAGGCGATTGGTTTCGCCACTCATCGCCGACAGCACAACCACCAGATCATCACCGGCCTCGCGGAATTTCTTGACCTTGTCGGCAACCTGTTCGATTCGCTCGACCGTGCCGACCGAAGTGCCGCCAAATTTCTGTACGATCAACGCCATTTCAAAGCCGCCTCAGCCCATGAAGGGCACCCAATAAACATTCAAACGACGCCACGGCCCGCCACTAGACGACGGGCCGAACAGCGCCTTAAACGCCCTGCTCCACGAATGGCACGGTCAAGGCCAGCGCATTGTCCAGCGCGGCGGTATCAACGCCACCACCTTGCGCCATGTCCGGACGACCGCCACCCTTGCCGCCCACTGCGGCAGCGGCTTGCTTCATCAAATCACCGGCTTTGAGTTGGCCAGTCAGGTCCTTGGTCACACCGGCAACCAGTACAACCTTTTCCTCATGGACACTGCCGAGCAGGATCACTGCGCGGCCGAGTTTGTTCTTCAGCTGATCGACCAGCGCCAGCAGCGCCTTGCCGTCCTGACCATCCAGTCGCGCAGCCAGGACCTTGACGCCCTTGACTTCAACAGCCGAGTTGGACAGGTCGTCACCGGCAGCACTGGCGGCCTTGGCCTGCAGTTGCTCCAGTTGCTTTTCCAGCTGGCGGTTGCGCTCAAGCACGGCCGAAAGCTTGTCGATCAGGTTGTCGCGACTGCCCTTGACCAACTGCGCGGCTTCCTTGAGCTGCTCTTCGGCAGTATTGAGGTAAGCCAGTGCCGCCTCGCCAGTGACCGCTTCGATACGGCGCACACCGGAGGCCACACCGCCTTCGCTGATGATCTTGAGCAGGCCGATATCACCGGTACGCTTGGCGTGGATACCGCCGCACAGCTCGACGGAGAAGTCGCCGCCCATGCTCAGTACGCGCACGCTGTCGCCGTATTTCTCGCCGAACAGCGCCATGGCGCCCTTCTGCTTGGCGGTATCGATATCGGTCTCTTCGGTTTGCACCTCGGAGTTCTTGCGCACTTCGCGATTGACGATGTCTTCCAGGGCCTTGAGCTGCTCCGGCTTGACCGCTTCGAAGTGACTGAAGTCGAAACGCAGGCGCTGGCTGTCGACCAGCGAGCCTTTCTGTTGTACGTGATCGCCCAGCACCTGACGCAAGGCTGCATGCAACAGGTGAGTGGCAGAGTGGTTCAGCGAGGTGGCATGTTGCACATCAGCGTCGACCCTGGTCTGAACCTTGGAGCCGACCACCAGGGTGCCGCTGGCGACCACACCGTGGTGCAGGAAGGCGCCGCCGGTCTTGGTAGTGTCACGCACATCGAAGCGCACATTGGCGGCTTGCAGGTAACCGGTGTCACCCACCTGCCCACCGGATTCGGCGTAGAACGGCGTGCGATCGAGGATCACCACGCCCTGCTCACCTTCAACCAATTGCTCGACGACTTTGCCGTCCTTATAAAGAGCAACGATGCTCGCTTCACCTTCGGTGCTGGTGTAGCCGGTGAACTCGGTGGCCACATCAACCTTGACCAAGGTGTTGTAGTCCAGGCCAAAAGCGCTGGCGGAACGCGCACGCTCACGCTGCGCTTCCATTTCCCGCTCAAAGCCTGCTTCGTCGATGGTCAGCTCGCGCTCGCGAGCGATGTCGGCGGTCAGGTCCATCGGGAAGCCGTAGGTGTCATAGAGTTTGAACACCACGTCACCCGGAACCACGCTGCCTTTGAGCTCGGCCAGATCCTGCTCGAGGATCTTCAGGCCCTGCTCCAGGGTCTTGGCGAACTGCTCTTCTTCAGCTTTGAGCACGCGCTCAATGTTGGCCTGTTGCTGCTTGAGTTCCGGGAAGGCTTCGCCCATCTCGGCGACCAGCGCCGCAACGATCTTGTAGAAGAAGCTGCCAGTGGCGCCCAGCTTGTTGCCATGACGGCAGGCGCGACGAATGATCCGGCGCAGTACGTAACCGCGACCTTCGTTGGACGGCAGCACACCATCGGCAATCAGGAAGCCGCACGAGCGGATGTGGTCGGACACCACCTTGAGCGACGACTGCTCTTCGTTCTTGCAGCCGATGGCCGCAGCAGAGGCTTCAAGCAGGCTGCGGAACAGGTCGATCTCGTAGTTCGAGTGCACATGCTGCATGACCGCACTGATGCGCTCCAGGCCCATGCCGGTATCCACCGACGGTGCTGGCAGCGGATGCAGTACACCATCAGCGGTGCGGTTGAACTGCATGAAGACGTTGTTCCAGATCTCGATGTAACGGTCACCGTCTTCTTCCGGCGAGCCGGGTGGGCCGCCCCAGATGTCCGGGCCGTGATCGTAGAAGATCTCGGTACAAGGACCACACGGTCCGGTATCGCCCATGGTCCAGAAGTTGTCGGAGGCGTACGGCGCGCCTTTGTTGTCGCCGATGCGCACCATACGCTCGGCCGGAACGCCGATCTCCTGGGTCCAGATGTCGTATGCCTCGTCATCGCTGGCATAGACCGTGACCCAGAGTTTTTCTTCCGGCAGGTTCAGCACCTTGGTCAGGAAGGTCCAGGCGTAGGTGATGGCGTCTTTCTTGAAATAGTCACCAAAGCTGAAGTTACCCAGCATTTCGAAGAAGGTGTGGTGACGGGCGGTGTAGCCGACGTTTTCCAGGTCGCTGTTCTTGCCACCGGCACGCACGCACTTCTGGCTGCTGGTTGCGCGGGTGTAGGCGCGCTTTTCCTGGCCAAGGAAGCAGTCCTTGAACTGGTTCATCCCCGCGTTGGTGAACAGCAGGGTCGGGTCGTTGCCCGGAATCAAGGAGCTGGAGGCAACTCGGGTATGTCCCTGCTCTTCGAAGAAGCGAAGGAAGGCTTCACGGATTTCTGCGCTTTTCATAGGTTCTTCCACGGAAACGGCGGCCTTACGGCAAATGCTTGCGTCAAATTGACGAAACGACGGCAAAGGGCCGCATTATATCGGGCCTTAGGCTTGGATGCAGTGTGTTTATGCGATAGAAACCGTCAATTGGACGCTCTGCAACCTTCAGCTGATCCCGTATTACTGGGGATGCGCGGTGAAATTGGCAAGGTTTCCCGGATGAAATGCCATTCATCCGTAAAAAAATCGTTAGCAGCCTATACGTTCGCTTCACATATGTGCTAATAATTCTCCGCCGCCGACGATCGGTGGCAACGTTCTCAGGGCGGGGTGTAATTCCCCACCGGCGGTAATTGCGCAACTTGCGCATAGCCCGCGAGCGCTTGCAGGCTTGCCTTGCAAGGTCAGCAGACCCGGTGTGATTCCGGGGCCGACGGTCATAGTCCGGATAAAGAGAGAACGGGATAGGCACACCTGTGCCTGTCGTTGCGCACCTGCGTGGCGAAATCCCCTTCGATCCAGATGCCCTGTTTCTCATACAAACAGGAGTCCGTTTCAATGCAACCTACCGCAATCGATAGCAAAAACCCTTCCCACGAGCGTATCGCCTTCATCCAGGCCTGCTGGCACAAGGATATTGTCGATCAGGCACGCAAAGCCTTCGTCGAGGAAATGGGGAATTTGGGCTATCAGGCAAGCGATATCGATTTCTTTGAAGTCGGTGGCGCCTTCGAAATCCCCCTGCACGCCAAATTGCTGGCCCGCAGCGGCCGCTATGCCGGCATTGTTGCCGCTGGCCTGGTCGTCGATGGCGGCCTGTACCGCCACGAGTTCGTCGCGCAGTCAGTCATCAGCGGCCTGATGCAGGTTCAGCTGGAAACCGAAGTGCCGGTGTTCTCGGTGGTGCTGACTCCGCATCACTTCCATGCGGGTGATGAGCACCAGAAATTCTACTTCGAGCATTTCCTGGTCAAGGGTGTCGAGGCGGCGAAGACTTGCGCCGATACGCTGCAGAAATTGCGCGCCCTGCGCCGCAATGAAATGCCGCAGAAACGCGTAGGCTGATACCACCTGTAGGAGCCAACCTTGCTGGCGATGCCCGGCACTGCCGGGCCAAGGGCGCTACGCGCCCCATCGCCGGCAACGCCGACTCCTACAGCTAAGCAAAGTGGAAGGCAGTTGCGCTCACTAGCCTCAGGCCAATTGATCCGGCGTGACCGGTACGATCAGAATCCCCGCGCGCAAGCCATTCTTGACCTTGGGGTTGGGGAAAATGATCCGAGCCCCCTCCTCCTCGACGATCCAGCGCGTGCTGCTCAAGTCTTCTGCCAGCAGATAGCCCTTGGACAACTCCGAGAAGTTTTCGATATCCGCCGGCAGGTGCAGGTGGAAACTGTCACTATGCTTGATGATCTCGCGGGCCACGCTAAACAGCTGCAAGCCATCCAGCGCTTGCGGCTCCTCAGGCTCGTTGCCTTCAATGATCTGCTTGAGGCGGGCTTCCAGACGCCCAAGGTTGACCTGCGCGTTCTGCCCAAAGGGCCGCGCCTTGCCCAACTCCAGGGTAAAGGCTTCAGCATCGAGCGTTTCGTAGGTGTAGGCGGTGAAGGTGACCGATGTCTTGCTTTGCAGCAACACGGCCTCCATGCCTGCCGCACGCAGACGCAGTAGTTCTCGACGAGAATGCTGGCGACCTTCCTTGAACGGATACAGTGCAAATTGCTCGATCTTCGAACCACGAATGGCCGTATGCAGATCGTAGTGCAACCGGGTACGTCCGGGCACACTGAAAAAGGTGGCGGCCAAACGCTCCAGCTCGCAAGCGCGCAACGCCTCCGATCCGCTGGACAGCTCATGCCGCCCGTTGAACAGGCGATTGACGTCCTGCTCCAGATAACGTTCGCCCTTGCGGATTGCCTCGGGGTTGCCAAACAGGAACAGAATCCGCGCCTGCGGCTTGATCTCGCCCCTGGCAATGCCATGCAGCAACTCGTCGAGCAACTCGATGGGGGCGGTTTCGTTACCGTGGATACCTGCAGAAAGCAGCAGATCCATGCCATTGTCACGCGCTTCAGGAGGGCGCACTTCAAGTGCGCCCTCACCAAGCCAGCGCATGCGCACGCCGTCGACAGTCAGCTGGGTCTTCTCTGCCGGTTCACGACCGGCAAGGGTCAGTTCAAGCAGTTTGCCGAGGGCGAGCATGGGCTATTCCTTAGTGATGGTGGCCGCAATCAGGACCATGAACGTGATCATCGTCGCCGCCGGCGTCGGCCGGTTCCATTTCCAGTTGCAGGCTGACCAGGTTAGTGGCTAGCGGACGCAGCAACAGGTTGGCGTACTCTTCGTCGTCTTCTTCGACGTCGACACCGATCAGCAGCTGACCACGGCCATCCTGCTGAATCCATACCTCCTTGCCTTGCCAGACCACCGCAAAGCGGGTGCAGGAAGTTTCCAGCTGGGTACCATCGTCATCTTCAAGGATCAGCTGCAGGGCGTCGGACATAGTCGAATTCTCTCTCAAGGTTGGAGTTGGAACGGATAGACCGAACCCAGTTTGAGGATCTGGGTCAGTTCATCCAGTGCCGTACGACATTCCAGCAACAGTTGCGGGTCCGCCAGGTCAGATTCGCTCAGGCGGTCGCGGTAGTGCTTGTCGACCCACTGGGTCAGGGTGTCGTACAGCGGCGCCGTCATGATAACCCCTGGATTGACCGCTGCCAGTTCAGTTTCATTGAGTGCCACGCGCAAACGCAGGCACGCCGGGCCACCGCCGTTCTGCATGCTCTGCTTGAGGTCGAAAACCTTGACCTCGGCAACCGGACCGCCCTGGCCGGTCAACGCCGACAGGTAGGCCCAGACCCGCTCGTTGTTGCGGCACTCTTCCGGGACGATCAGCAGCATCGAACCGTCGGCACGGGACAGCAGTTGGCTGTTGAACAGGTAGGAACGCACCGCATCCTCTAACGTGACAGCCGAGCGTGGCACACAGATCGCCTTGAAGTTGCCACCCCGTTTAGCCAGTTTAGCTTGCAGTTGGCCAAGCATCGCCTCGGTCTCGAGGAAGGCGTCTTCGTGGTAGAACAGCACCTCGCCGTTGCCTACTGCGATCACATCATTGTGAAACACACCCTGATCGATCACTGCCGGGTTCTGCTGGGCAAAGACCACACCCTCCTCACTCAGCCCGTGCAGACGGGCGACCGCCTGGGAAGCCTCGAGGGTCTGACGCGCCGGGTACTTCTGCGGTGCCGGGTAGCGGGTGTCAAAGGCGCTGCGGCCATAGACGAAGAACTCCACGCCAGACTCACCGTAGCTACGGCAGAAGCGCGTGTGGTTGGCCGCCCCTTCATCACCGAACTGTGCCACCGCCGGCAACGCGGCATGATGGGCAAAGTGCTTGCTGTCGGCGAACATCGCCCCGAGCACACGACTGGTGGTCGGATGCTCGATGCTGCGGTGATATTTGCAGTTAAGGTTGGCGGCAGTGAAATGCACACGGCCATCAGCAGTGTCGGCACTCGGGCTGACCGTGGCGGCGTTGGCCACCCACATGCTCGATGCCGAGCAACTGGCGACCAGCAATGGCATCGCTTCTTTAGCGGCGCGCTGGATCACCTCGGCATCAGTGCCGGAGAAGCCCAGACGGCGCAGTGCACCAACGTCCGGACGCTCCTGCGGGGCGAGCACACCCTGCTGGAAACCCATCTCCATCAACGCCTTCATCTTCGCCAGGCCCTGACGCGCGGCTTCGCGCGGATTGGACGCCTGCTGGCTGTTGCTCTGCGAGGCAACGTTGCCGTAGGACAGCCCGCCGTAGTTATGCGTCGGTCCCACCAGACCATCAAAGTTCACTTCAAACGATTTCATCGGCAAGGCTCCGTGGACCTTTTGTTATAGGGAGACGCCTGGCGTCAGCGTGGCAGGCAGGGTCAGGCTGGCGGTCTCCAGCGAGGCTACCGGGTAAGCGCAATAGTCGGCTGCATAGTAGGCACTGGCACGGTGGTTGCCGCTGGCACCCACGCCACCAAATGGCGCACTGCTGGCAGCACCGGTCAGTTGCTTGTTCCAGTTGACGATGCCGGCGCGGCTTTGCAGCCAGTAGTACTGATAGCGCGCATGGGAGTCGGACAGCAAACCGGCGGCAAGGCCGTACTGGGTGTTGTTGGCTTCGGCAATCGCCGCGTCGAAATCGCTGTAGCGAATGACCTGCAACAGCGGACCGAAGAACTCTTCGTCCGGGCGATTGGCCACTGCGGTCACGTCGATGATGCCTGGGGTCAGCAAGGCCGCAGAGGCTTGCGGCTGGGTCATGGTCAGCAGCGACACGCCGCCGTTGCCCAGCAACTGCGCCTGGGCATCGAGCAACGCCGTGGCCGCGGCCAGTGAGATGACCGAGCCCATGAACGGTGCCGGTTGTTGATCGAAGGCGCCGACGGAGATGTTTTTGCACACCTCGACCAGACGCTTGAGCAGTGAATCGCCCCACGCGCCTTGCGGCACCAGCAAACGACGAGCGCAGGTGCAGCGCTGGCCAGCGGAGATGAACGCCGACTGGATGATGGTGTAGACCGCCGCATCCAGGTCCTTGACCTCGTCCACCACCAGCGGGTTGTTGCCGCCCATTTCCAGGGCCAGGATTTTCTCCGGGCGACCGGCGAATTGCTGGTGCAACAGATTGCCGGTGCGGCTGGAACCGGTGAAAAACAGGCCGTCGATGCCCGGATTGGCAGCCAGGGCCACACCAGTTTCACGCGCGCCCTGCACCAGGTTCAAGACGCCCGCTGGCAGGCCAGCTTCGATCCAGCACTTGACTGTCAGCTCGGCAACCTTGGGGGTCAGCTCACTGGGCTTGAACACCACGGTGTTACCGGCCAGCAGCGCCGGAACGATGTGGCCGTTAGGCAGGTGGCCAGGAAAGTTGTAGGGGCCGAACACCGCTACCACACCATGAGGCTTGTGGCGCAGCACGGCGGTGGCATCAGCCAGCGGGCCGCTTTTCTCTCCGGTGCGCTCGCGATAGCTCTGCACCGAGATGGCGACCTTGTTGACCATGCTGGTCACTTCGGTAGCGGCTTCCCACAGCGGCTTGCCGGTCTCTTCACCGATGCAGTGGGCCAGCTCGTCGGCATTGGCCTTGAGTGCCGCAGCAAAGGCTTCGAGCACACTGATGCGCGCCTCCAGCGACTGCAACGCCCAGCCGGCAAAGGCCTGGCGCGCAGCCTTGACGGCGCTGTCGACTTGCTCGGCGCTAGCGCCCTGGCCTTGCCAGATAACCTTTTGACTGACCGGATCCAGCGATTGCAGCGCTTCGCCCTGCCCTGCCTGCCAACTGCCGGCGATAAAGTGAGTCGTCATTACTTGGCCTCCCGGGCAGCAGACAGCGGCACGGCACGCACCTGGTCACCGGCGCTCAGGCGCAGGCGTTTTGCGGTCAACGGATCGACCACCAGGGTACCGGCCGCCAGGCGCGCCGGCGCCGCAGTGATGCGGCACTCTTCGCGCTTACGGTTATGGATGATGAATGGCGTGGCATCGTCGCCCGGCGTGCCAACGGCCAACACCAGCGCCTGGCTGTCGTGCACCGCACGGATCTTGGAGGTTTCACACTCCACAGCGGGGCCTGCGTCGAAGATGTCGACATAGCCCTGATAGCTGAAGCCTTCGCTCTTGAGCATGGCCAGGGCCGGCTCGGTGTCGGTGTGGACGCGACCGATCACGCCGCGAGCGTCTTCGGAAAGGAAACAGGTATACAGCGGAAACTTGGGCATCAGCTCGGCGATGAACGCCTTGTTACCGACACCGGTCAGGTAATCCGCCTGGCTGAACTCCATTTTGAAGAAGTGTCGGCCCAGGCTTTCCCAGAACGGTGAACGCCCCTGCTCATCCGACATGCCGCGCATCTCGGCAATGATCTTGTTACCGAACAGCTCGGCAAACTCGGCGATGAACAGCAGGCGCGCCTTGGCCAGCAGACGGCCGTTGAGGCCGCTGCGATGGTCGCCGCGCAGGAACAACGAGCACAACTCGGAGTTGCCGGTCAGGTCATTGGCGAGGAACAGTGTCGGGATCTCCCGGTAGATGTTCAGCTCTTGCGAGGCGCTTACTGTCAGACCGACCCGGTAGTTGTACCAGGGCTCGCGCAAGCCGACGGCACCGGCAATGGCGGAAATCCCGACCACTACGCCTTCGTCGTTTTCCAGCACGAACAGGTAGTCAGCGTCGCCGCGCTCCGCCTCACCCCGGAAGGTCTTCTCAGCCCAACTGACCCGGTGCGCCAGGCGCTCCTCGTTGGCCGGCAAGGTGGTCAGGCCGGTACCGGTGCTGCGCGCCAATTCGATCAGCGCCGGTAAATCGCTGCTGCGTACGGGACGAACGATCATGCTATCTCCTCGGGCGGCGGCCTTTGGCCTGCCGCGAAACTCGACCTGGGGGCTCGGTTATCGAACCGCAGGAATCAAACCGCGACCAGGCGCACGCTGGCGCCCTCACCGACGCCCAGGGCTTCGGCGGCTTCAAGACTCAGGGTGACCGGTTTGCCAGGCACCCAATCCAGCTCCAGGAGCACCGCGCGGTAGTCCTGCAACTGGCCATTGCAGACCAGGTAGGGGCGTCCGCCCTTGACTACGGTGCTGTCAAGCTTGACCGGCACCACGCGGCTCTGGGCAATCGAACGGATGCTCGAGACCCGCGCATGCAAGGTCGGGCCACCGTCGAAAATGTCAATGTAGTGATCGGTCTCGAAGCCTTCGCGCATCAAAATGTCGAAGGTGATCTGTGCACGTGGATGAACCTGGCCCATGGCCTCTTGCGCGGCGTCCGGCAGTAACGGCACGTAGATCGGGTAGTGCGGCATCAGCTCGGCCAGGAAGGTCCGGCTCTTGAGGCCACACAGGCGCTCGGCCTCGGCGTAGTTGAGGTCGAAGAAGTTGCGCCCGATGGCATCCCAGAACGGCGAGTCACCGCTCTCGTCGCTGTAGCCGACGATCTCGGTCACCACCGAGTCGGCGAAACGCTCGGGATGAGCGGCCATGAACAGCAGACGGCCACGGGAGTTGAGCTCCGAGCCGCCAGTGCCGACCAATTCTGGCAGGACGTAGAAGCTGGTCAGCAGGCTGTTGCCGGTCAGGTCATGACACTGCGAAAGCACATGTATCTTGTTGTGGATCTTCAGCTCGCGCGAAGCATGCACAAAGGTCTCGTTACGAAAGCTGTAGAACGGCTCGGAATAGCCCGCCGACGCGACGATGGCCGAGCAGCCGACCAGCTTGCCGGTGGCACTGTCTTCAAGTACGAAGAAATAACTCTCTTCGCCGTTGAAGCTGACTTCGGCAGCAAAGGATGTTTCCGAGGCGGCAATCTTGTCGCTCAGACGCCCGGCATCATCCGGCAAGGACGTGACACCAATGGGGCTGTCCGCGGCCAGACGCTGTACTTCGCCCAGATCAGCCATTTGCGCGGGGCGCATCACCAGCATGGTGTCACTCCTTTCGGGAAAACAGGCCAGCCATTGCCGGCACAGAAAAAAACAGCAAGCGCCCGCAGGGCACGTGCTCTGGAATTCGGATTCGCCGGCCCTGAGGGGCCGGCGAAAGGACCACAGGCGCCAATCAGGCCTGGGTCAGTTTTGCCGCAGCGCGTTCGAAACGGTCCAGGCCTTCGTCGATATCGGCATCTTCGACCACCAGGCTCGGGGCGAAACGCACTACATCGGGACCAGCTTGCAACACCATCAGGCCTTCTTTCTCAGCCGCGTTGAAAACGTCTTTGGCCTTGCCTTTCCAGGCTTCGGACAACACGCAACCGATCAGCAGGCCAATGCCACGTACCTGGGTGAACAGGCCGTACTTCTCGCCGATCTGCTCCAGACGGGCCTTGAACTTCTGGTGCTTGGCCTTGACGCCCGCCAGTACCTCAGGGGTATTGACCACGTCCAGCACTGCATTGGCTACGGCACAGGCCAGCGGGTTGCCGCCGTAGGTAGTGCCGTGGGTACCGACGGCCAGGTGCTTGGCCAGGGCTTCGGTGGTCAGCATGGCGCCGATCGGGAAACCGCCGCCCAGGCTCTTGGCGCTGGAGAGGATGTCCGGGGTCACGCCGTAATGCATATAGGCGAACAGCTCGCCGGTACGGCCAACGCCGGTCTGCACTTCGTCGAAGATCAGCAACGCATTGTGCTTGTCGCACAGTTCGCGGGCGCCTTGCAGGTAGGCGACATCTGCCGGGACCACACCGCTCTCGCCCTGGATCGGTTCGATGACCACGGCGCAGGTCTTGTCGGAGATCTGAGCCTTGAGCGCTTCCAGATCGTTGTACGGCACATGGCTGATACCGGTGATCTTCGGACCGAAGCCATCGGAGTACTTCGGCTGACCGCCGACGCTCACGGTGAACAGGGTGCGGCCGTGGAAGCTGTTAACAGTGGCGATGATTTCGTGCTTTTCCGGACCGAATCGGTCGTGGGCAACACGACGGGCCAGCTTGAAGGCAGCCTCGTTGGCTTCGGCGCCGGAGTTGCAGAAGAACGCTCGCTCAGCGAAGGTCGCATCGACCAGTTTGTGGGCCAGACGCAGGGCGGGTTCGTTGGTGAACACGTTAGACACGTGCCACAGCTTGTTGGCCTGCTCGGTCAGCGCGCCAACCAGCGCCGGGTGAGCATGACCCAAAACGTTAACGGCAATCCCGCCCGCGAAGTCGATCAGCTCGCGGCCCGACTGATCCCAGACTCGGGAGCCCGCACCACGAACGGGGATAAAAGCCGCCGGTGCGTAATTGGGAACCATTACCTGATCGAAATCGGCGCGTTGCACCGGAGCTTGCGGAGCGGACATCGGAGTCTCCTGAAGAGGAACGCCTGCCTGGAACTGGCGAGCGATGGGGGGATTGTAAGGACAGATTGGCGCCTGACCTTGCCGCCAAGCGACAACTTCTTATAGCGCCAAACCCTGTTTTAACAAGGCTTACGGTAATGCGACAAATAGGGTCGCAAAGGCGCAGTTTAAACGGTGCGCGGGTGTGGTGGGGAGATTCTGTACGGACGGGGAATGGTTGGATTGATCACTGGGCAAGCCGCCTTGCCTGATCTTTTGTGGGCGCTGGCTTTGCCAGCGATGCAAACACCGCGCAACACCTGATCCCGCGCCGATTTCATCGCCAGCAAGGCGGGCTCCTACGCTGCGCAGCTCAACCGCGCTCGGCAGGCACCGAAGACAATTCAAAAGGACTGCTGCTTCGTCGCTGGTTACGATCTTCCCGTGGCGTTGCGCCAAAGAAGTTGCGATAAGCGCTGGAGAAATGCGGCCCCGAAGAGAAACCGCAGGACAGGCCGATCTGGATGATCGACTTGCTGGTCTGCATCAGCATCTGTCGCGCCTTGTTCAGGCGCAGTTCCAGGTAATACTGACTCGGCACACGATTGAGGTACTGCTTGAAGATCCGCTCCAGCTGTCGGCGCGACACACACACATGCTGAGCGATCTCATCAGTGGTCAACGGCTCTTCGATATTGGCCTCCATCAACAGCACTGCCTGGGTCAACTTCGGATGACTCGAGCCCAGGCGGTTCTGCAACGGAATACGCTGGCGCTCCCCCCCCTCACGAATGCGCTCGACCACCAATTCTTCCGACACCGCTCCGGCAAGCTCGGCCCCATGATCCCGGGCCAGCACCGCTAGCAACAGATCAATCACCGACATCCCGCCACAAGCGGTCAGGCGATCACGGTCCCAGTCGAATAGATGGCTGGTGGCGATAACCTTAGGGAAACGCTCGGCAAAATCATCCTGCCAACGCCAGTGTACCGCCGCGCGATAGCCATCGAGCAAACCCAGCTGCGCCAACGGATAAACCCCCGCCGACAAACCACCGACCACACAACCGGCACGGGCCAATTGCTTGAGCGCACTGGCCAGCCCCGACACCACCGCCTGAGGTGGCTCATCGGCCAGCAAAAACAGCTTTTGGCAACCTTCCAGACGTCCTGCCCACGGTTCACCCGGCAAGCGCCAGACGCCTTCGGCCGCAGGCTCTGCCTGCAGGAACAGCAACTCGTAGACCACCTCTGGATGGACGCGCTGGGCAACCCGCAAAACCTCTTCGGCCAGCGCCAGGGTCAAAGCTTTGGTGCTGGGCCAGATGAGAAAACCGATGCGCTGGGTGGTCATGGGTGCGGTCCGAAACCTGAGAGGAGGTCAAGAAGATAGGGCCTGGTCAAGCTGCGATGAGCTCGCAGCATGACCCATTCTGGTGCAAAACGGCAATCTTACTTCAGGCTGCCCGAAAGGAACTGTTGCAGACGCTCGGATTGCGGATTGACCAGCACCTCGCGTGGATTGCCACTCTCCTCCACCAGGCCTTTATGCAGGAACACCAACTGATTCGACACCTCGCGGGCAAAGCCCATCTCGTGGGTCACCACCACCATGGTCCGGCCTTCCTGGGCCAATGCCTGCATGACCTTGAGCACATCCCCGACCAGCTCGGGATCGAGCGCCGAGGTCGGCTCGTCGAACAGCATGACCTCCGGCTCCATGGCCAGCGCGCGAGCAATCGCCACACGCTGCTGCTCACCACCGGACATATGCCCAGGATAGGCGTCCTTGCGATGGGCAACCCCGACCTTGGCCAGGTAGTGCTCGGCCTTTTCCAGGGCGTCCTTTTTCGACATGCCCAACACGTGAACCGGCGCTTCGATGATGTTTTCCAGCGCGGTCATGTGCGACCACAGGTTGAAGTGCTGGAACACCATCGACAGACGCGAACGCATGCGCTGCAGCTGCTTGGGATCGGCAGCCTTGAGCGCGCCGTCCTTGTTTGCCACCAGCTTGAGCTCTTCATTGTTGAGCAGGATCTTACCCGCGTGCGGCTGCTCAAGCAGGTTGATGCAGCGCAGGAAGGTACTCTTGCCCGAACCACTGGAGCCGATGATGCTGATCACGTCGCCCGCCTTGGCAGCCAGGGACACGCCCTTGAGCACTTCGTGACTGCCATAGCGTTTATGCAGATCTTGGACTTCGAGTTTGTACATGCTGTCGGTTCTCACAAAGCAGTCAGTCTTGAGCTAACGCTCAGGGCAAAAAAGTTACCGCAGGCCTCAGGCCTTGCGCGGCGCCAGGTAGCCGAGCCAGCGGCGCTCAGCCAGCTTGAACAGGCGCACCAGAATGAACGTCAGGCACAGGTAGAACACGCCGGCGGTGATATAGGCTTCGAACGGCAAGTAATACTGGGCGTTGACCGTGCGCGCCGCACCGGTGATATCGATCAGGGTGACGATCGATGCCAGACTGGTGGTCTGCAGCATCATGATCACTTCGTTGCTGTACTGCGGCAGGGCCCGGCGCAGGGCCGACGGCAGCAGAATGCGACGGTACATCTTGATCCGCGACATACCCACAGCCTTGGCCGCCTCGATCTCGCCATGCGGCGTGGCCTTGAGGCTGCCAGCAATGATTTCCGCAGTGTAGGCACTGGTGTTGATGGCAAAGGCCAGACACGCACAGAAAGTTGCACTCGACAGCCACGGCCAGAGGAAGCTCTCACGCACCGCTTCGAACTGAGCCAGACCGTAGTAGATCAGGAACAACTGCACCAGCATCGGCGTGCCGCGAATCACATAGGTGTAGAGCCAGGCGATCAGGTTGACCAGCGGCTGCTTGGACACCCGCATCAAACCCAGCGGAATAGCCGTCAGCAGACCGAAGAAAAGCGACAGCGCCAGCAACTTGAGGGTGGTCAGCAAACCGCCCAGGTACAGCGGCAGCGCTTCCCAGATGACGTTGTAGTCGAAAATCATAGTTCAGCCGCCTTTACGCCAACCGAGTAGCGCTTCTCGAGGTAACGCAGGGCCAGCAGCGAGACACTGGTGATCACCAGATACAGGGCCGCGACCGCCAGGAAGAAGGTGAAAGGCTCGCGGGTGGCATCCGCCGCCTGCTTGGCCTTGAACATCATGTCTTGCAGACCGACCACCGAAATCAGCGCCGTGGCCTTGGTCAGAACCAGCCAGTTATTGGTGAAACCTGGAATCGCCAGGCGAATCATCTGCGGCACCATGACCCGGAAGAACACCTGCAGACTGCTCATGCCGTAAGCCATGCCAGCCTCGCCCTGCCCCTTGGGAATCGCCATGAAGGCACCGCGGAAGGTTTCCGAAAGGTAGGCGCCGAAAATGAAGCCCAGGGTACCGACACCCGCCACCAGCGGATTGAGGTCGATGTAATCGTCATAACCGAGCAGCGGTGCTACACGATTGAGCAGGTCCTGACCACCGTAGAAAATCAGCAGGATCAAAACCAGATCGGGAATTCCGCGGATCACCGTGGAATACAGGTCGCCCAGCCACGCCAGCCAACGCACCGGCGACAGACGCAGGGCCACACCGATAAGGCCGAGTACAATGGCCAGGGCCATGGACGACAAGGCAAGCTGCAGCGTGAGCCACACGCCGTCGAGGATAACTGCCCCGTAGCCTTTCAACATGATGAGGTCCTCGACCTTAGGGATGAAAAAATGGTGCAAACCTCAGAGTCTCTGCTGCTTGCACCATTACACAGGTGAAACGTCGACGATTTACTGGGCTTCAGGGCCGTAGATGTCGAAGTTGAAGTACTTGTCCTGAATCTGCTTGTACTTGCCATTGGCGCGGATAGCCGCGATGGCAGCGTTGATGCGATCCAGGTTGGCTTTGTCGCCCTTGCGCACGGCAATGCCGACCCCGTCACCGAAGTACTTCACGTCAGTGAAGGACGGGCCGACGAAGGCATAGCCCTTGCCAGCGTCAGTCTTGAGGAAGCCATCTTCAAGCAGCGTAGCATCGGCCACGGTGCCATCCAGACGGCCGGCAGCGACATCCAGGTAGATTTCGTTCTGGGTGCCGTAAGGAACGATGGTCGCACCTTGTGGAGCCAGGACTTCCTTGGCGAAACGGTCGTGGATCGAGCCACGCTGAACACCGATCTTCTTGCCCTTGAGCTCGGCCAGGCTATCGCTGACAGTGGTGCCTTCCTTCATTACCAGGCGCGCCGGGGTCAGGTAGTACTTGCCGGTGAAGTCCACAGACTTCTTGCGATCTTCGGTGATCGACATGGACGAGAGGATGGCGTCGATCTTGCGCACTTTCAGTGCCGGGATCAGGCCGTCGAATTCTTGCTCGACCCAGGTGCACTTGACCTTCATCTCTTCGCACAGGGCGTTGCCGATGTCGTAGTCGAAGCCGACGATGCTGCCATCTGGCGCCTTCGAGGCGAACGGTGGGTAAGCGGCCTCGATACCGATTTTCAGCGGTTTCTCATCAGCCAGCGATGCCAGGGAAAACACAGATAGCGCCAGTGCGCCAAGCAGTGCGAGTTTCTTCATCTGGAACTCCATCGGTAAAGGGCAATACAAGGCAGCGCGTAACAACTGCCCGATATGCGAATGGGTACAACGCGAGCTGCGCAGGGTCGACGAAACATCTGACAACCCACGAGCGAGTGATCGGCATTTTAGCGACAGCTCCGAAGTCGATATTTCCTCAATGCGACAACTAGTTATAGAAGCGCAGAAACACGGGACCGGAGACATTGACAGCTTTCGCGGAATATGCAAAAGCAAAAGACAAATAACCAATCAAAGAAGCAATAAGCGGGCCTATTATTGGCAAACCCTTCTAATCCGGCAAGCTCAGCGTTTCGGCAGATCGAAATCGATGCAGAGAACGCCCTGTTGTTGGGCGAAAGCGTTTCCCTTTGCCCCGCTGACGAGCAATTGTGGTGACACAAAGGTTACCGATGAATGTCGGAGTAACAGAAAGCACAAAGCCCCGCTGGCATTACCAGTCGGGGCTTGTTGTAGCGGTTTAGCGAGCCTCATCGCGGGGCAAGCCCCGCGAAGCCTTATCAGGCCGACGCCAGATTCATCGACTTGTGGGTATCGATCAGATGCTGGACCACACTCGGGTCAGCCAGGGTCGAGATATCACCCAGGGCATCGTACTCGGCCGTGGCAATCTTGCGCAGGATGCGACGCATGATCTTGCCCGAACGGGTCTTGGGCAGGCCCGGCGCCCACTGGATGACATCCGGCGAGGCAATCGGACCGATCTCTTTACGCACCCAGTTCTTCAGCTCCAGACGCAGCGCCTCGTTCGGCTCCTCGCCACCATTGAGGGTGACGTAAACATAGATGCCCTGCCCCTTGATGTCGTGCGGTACACCGACCACGGCAGCCTCAGCCACTTTCGGGTGGGCCACCATGGCGCTTTCGATCTCGGCGGTACCCATGCGATGCCCGGAAACGTTGAGCACATCATCAACGCGACCGGTGATCCAGTAGTAGCCGTCTTCGTCGCGACGGGCGCCGTCACCGGTGAAGTACATGCCGCGGAAGGTCTTGAAGTAGGTATCGACGAAACGATCATGATCGCCGTACAGCGAACGCGACTGGCCCGGCCAGGAGTCGAGGATCACCAGATTGCCCTCAGCAGCACCATCGATCAGGTTGCCCAGGTTATCTACCAGTGCCGGCACCACCCCGAAGAATGGACGCGTCGCCGACCCCGGCTTGAGCGCGGTAGCGCCTGGCAGCGGGCTGATCAGTACACCACCGGTCTCGGTCTGCCACCAGGTATCGACGATCGGGCAGCGTTCTTTGCCGACGGCCTGGTAGTACCAGTTCCAGGCTTCCGGGTTGATCGGCTCGCCCACCGAACCCAGCAAGCGCAGGCTTGAGCCATCGGCACCGGCCACAGCAGCCTGACCTTCGGCCATCATCGCGCGGATGGCGGTGGGTGCGGTGTAGAGGATATTGACCTTGTGCTTGTCGATGATCTTCGATACCCGGGTAATGTCCGGATAGTTTGGCACCCCTTCAAACAGCACCGTGGTCGCGCCATTGGCCAGCGGGCCGTAGACGATATAGCTGTGACCGGTCACCCAGCCGACGTCGGCGGTGCACCAGTAGACTTCACCCGGGCGGTAGTCGAACACCCGCTCATGGGTCAGCGCGGCGTAGACCATGTAGCCGCCAGTGGTGTGCAGCACACCCTTGGGCTTACCGGTGGAGCCGGAGGTATAGAGGATGAACAGGGCCTCTTCGGCGCCCATCTCTTTCGGCGCGCAGTGGCTGGAAGCAACCTTCATCAGGTCTTCGTACCAGATGTCACGGTGCTGGTGCCAGGCAATGTCGCCACCGGTGCGCTTGCACACGATGATCTTCTGCACGCTGGCGGTTTCCGGGTTGGTCAGAGCCAGGTCAACATTGGCCTTGAGCGGCGTGCGACGACCGCCCCGCAGGCCTTCGTCGGCGGTAATCACCACCTTCGACTTGCAGTCAATGATACGACCGGCCAGCGCTTCAGGGGAGAAGCCGCCAAAGACCACCGAGTGGATCGCACCGATACGCGCACAGGCCAGCATCGCCACAACCGCCTCAGGAATCATCGGCATGTAGATGGTGACCACGTCGCCACGGTGCACGTCCTGGCCGCGCAGGGCGTTGGCGAATTTGCACACCTGCTCGTGCAGTTCGCGGTAGGTAATGTTGCGGTGCTCGGAAGGATCGTCGCCCTCCCAGATGATTGCGACCTGATCACCACGCTCGGCAAGGTGGCGGTCCAGGCAGTTGTAGGAGACGTTCAGAGTGCCATCGGCAAACCACTTGATATCGACATGGTGGTCGTCGAAGGAGGTCTGCTTGACCTTGGTGAAGGGCTTGATCCAGTCCAGGCGCTGGGCCTGCTCACGCCAGAAGCCGTCCGGGTTGATCACCGACTGCTGGTACATGGCCTTGTAGGTCGCCTCGTCAGTCAGGGTGGTGGCCGCAACCTCGGGACGAACGGGATACAGGGGAGCCGCACTCATCTTTATCTACCTCGGTGTAATAGTTGTTTTTGTATGACCTCGTTGTAACTGTACCAGACCTCGCCGGCCATTCGACGTTGGTAGTAACGCCCCGCTCTTTTTCGCCCGTGCAATTGACCGCAGGCTCAAGACCGGGCATTGGCGCAGAAAAAATAAATTCCGAGGATGTCAAGCAAGCGATTGTTACAGTTTTCACCAACAGTGTTTATCAAAACGTCATCTGTTTAACGCACGCGCTCGCCCCTAAAATTCACCTCGCCAGCAACGGCATCGCGATTAACTTCTTGTTACAGCCCCCACGAAGGCCGTTAATCCAGAGATAACTGTGATAGTTGAACGTTAGTTGTACACGCGGCGCCACAAGCGCTGCGTGCCCCCTTACGACCTTAGACAGGTAAAATGAAAATGAAAGCTTTACTGGTATTGGCACTTGGCAGTCTTTGCAGCGTGGCGATAGCCGACGAAGTTGCAAGCAGTGGCGCCGAGCAGATTCCGGTTGAACAGTACAGTTACTCGCAGCACCTGGACATCGCCAAAGTCATTTCCATGAGCGAAGTCCCGAACGTCTGCGAAGTGGTCCCGGCGCGCATGACGTATGAGGACTCGCAGGGCCAGCGGCATATTCTCGAATACCATGTGATGGGTAACGGTTGCTCCAACGGATAGCTTGAAGATTACCGCTCGCCGCGCCTCGATCGCCGCTGACCGAGGCGCGCGGTTCAAACAATCGGTATTGGATACTTGTACTACAACTAATCCACGCTGACATTTCTGTAATTACAGTTGATTTATTCCGCCGACTTGCCAACACCATGTTCGCGCAACTTGTTGGCTATTGTGGTATGTGAAACACCGAGACGCTTACCCAGCGCCCGACTGCTCGGAAATTCACTCATCAATTGTTCCAGTACTGCCTTTTCAAAGCGCCCGACAATCTCGCCCAAGTCACCTTCCAGGGAAAACTCACCCAGCGGTTGCCGCGCACCGTAGTCCGGCAAGCGAATATGTTCGCTTTTAACCACCCCACCATCACACAGCGATACCGCCTGGAACAATACGTTCTCCAACTGACGCACGTTACCTGGCCAGTGATACTGACTCAGGCGCTCCAGAGCCGCCGGAGCCAGACGCGGCAATGGGCAACCGATCTGGCGGCTGGCCTGATCGAGGAAGTGCTCGACCAGCGGCGGCAGACCATCCAGGCACTCGCGCAACGGCGGGATATGTAGTGAAAGCACATTGAGGCGATGGTAAAGATCCTGACGGAACTCGCCGCGCGCGCAGAGCTCCGACAGGTCGACCTGGGTTGCACAGATAACCCGCACATCCAGGTACACTTCCTCGTCGCTGCCAACCCGACGGAAGCAGCCATCCTGCAAAAAGCGCAACAACTTGACCTGTAAACGCGGGCTCATCTCACCCACGCCATCGAGAAACAGCGTACCACCCGCGGTCAGCTCAAGCAGACCCAGCTTGCCTTCAGCCCGCGCGCCTTCGAATGCACCCGGCCCATAACCGAACAACTCGGTCTCGGCCATCGATTCCGGTAGTCCAGCGCAATTGAGCGCCATCAACGGTGCTTGCCCGCGCGGACTGGCCAGATGACAGGCACGGGCCAGCAACTCCTTGCCGGTGCCGGTCTCCCCTTCAATCAGCAGTGGTGCGTCCAGTGGCGCCATACGCCGAGCCTCGCGCACCACTGCAGCCATTACCCGCGAGCTCTGGAAAATGCTGTCAAAGCCGCGCAGTTCCTGCTTGCGCACGTTATAAATACGTTCGCCAATGCGGTCTGCACGGTGCAGGGTCAACACCGCTCCTGCCAGAGCCTCGCTGTCGTCGTGCTCGGATTGCAGTGGGGCGATGTCAGCCAGGAACACATCGCCCTTGACCTTGACCCGCAAGCCATTGATCCGCGATTTGTTAGCCCGCACCAATTCCGGCAAGTCGAAGTCTTCGGCATACCGCGACAAGGGGATACCCGGCACTTCATCGACCCTCACCCCGAGCAACTGCGCCGCCGCCCGGTTCGCGGCGACGATGGAGCCGCCCATGTCGATCGACAGCACCGGAAAATCCAGCGCCCCCAGCAGAGCATTGAGCTCCATATGTCGCCGCTCGCTCGGCATCAGACCTACGCGTTTGACGCCAAACACACCGGCAATCGACTCGAACTTGGGCCGCAAGGCCTGGAACTGCAAGTTGATCAGGTTGGGACAGTGCAAGTAGATGGCGTTGCCATGCTCGCCGCCGACCTCGCCGCGGGCGACGTTGATGCCGTACTCCACCAGCAGGTTGAGGATGTCACGCAGAATGCCGATGCGATTCTGGCAATGCACTTTGATACGCATGAAGTGTCCTACTAATAGGCCTGGAACGAACCCTGACAGCTAGCGGGCTGGCAGTTTTCTACCAACCCGGAAGAATTTTCGTAAAGATTACGTGACAAAACGCCGTGTACCGAGGCACACCCCCCCTATATTTTTCGGCCCTCTGCCAAATCCGTAAAGTAATCGTTACAGAAAACACCTCGTTTATCCAGCCCTACACGCTGTCGAACCGATGCAAAGTGCGGCGCAGCGCGCTATCTCTTAAGCAACGGCTTGATCACATAACAAGAATGGCCCTTAGCAGGAGAGCAGTATGAAACAGACGCAATACGTGGCTCGCGAGCCCGATGCGCAAGGGTTTATCGACTACCCGCAACAGGAACACGCGGTGTGGAACACCCTGATTACCCGCCAACTGAAAGTGATCGAGGGCCGCGCGTGCCAGGAATACCTGGACGGCATCGAACAACTGGGCCTGCCGCACGACCGCATCCCACAGCTGGGCGAAATCAACAAGGTGCTCGGCGCCACCACCGGCTGGCAAGTCGCCCGCGTGCCTGCGCTGATCCCTTTCCAGACCTTTTTCGAACTACTGGCCAGCAAGCGCTTTCCGGTCGCGACCTTCATTCGTACCGAAGAAGAGCTCGACTACCTGCAAGAACCGGACATTTTCCACGAGATCTTCGGCCACTGCCCATTGCTGACCAACCCCTGGTTCGCTGAATTCACCCACACCTACGGCAAACTCGGCCTTCAGGCAACCAAGGAAGAGCGCGTGTACCTGGCCCGCCTGTACTGGATGACCATCGAGTTCGGCCTGGTCGATACCCCGCAGGGCCGCAAGATCTACGGCGGCGGCATCCTTTCCTCGCCGAAAGAGACCGTCTACAGCCTGTCCGACGAGCCCGAGCACCAGGCCTTCGACCCGCTGGAAGCCATGCGCACGCCGTATCGCATCGACATCCTGCAACCGCTGTACTTTGCCCTGCCGAACCTCAAGCGCCTGTTCGACCTGGCCCACGAAGACATCATGGGCATGGTCCACACCGCGATGAAGATGGGTCTGCACGCACCGAAATTTCCACCTAAGGTTGCTGCCTGAGCAACTTTGCAAACCAATAACAAACCACTTGCGGAAAACCTTATGAACGCCTTGAACCAAGCCCACTGCGAAGCCTGCCGTGCCGATGCTCCACAGGTCAGCGATGAAGAACTGCCGGTACTGATCAAGCAGATCCCGGATTGGAACATCGAAGTCCGTGACGGCATCATGCAGCTGGAAAAAGTCTTCCTGTTCAAGAATTTCAAGCACGCCCTGGCCTTCACCAACGCTGTCGGCGAAATCTCCGAGGCTGAAGGCCATCACCCTGGCCTGCTGACCGAGTGGGGCAAAGTCACCGTGACCTGGTGGAGCCACTCGATCAAAGGCCTGCACCGCAACGACTTCATCATGGCCGCGCGCACCGACGAGGTTGCCAACACCGCCGAAGGCCGCAAGTAATGCACTTCAGCGCGATTGGCCGCGTCCCCGGCGATCCGATTCTGGGGCTGATGGAGGCCTACGCCAACGACAGCAATCCAGACAAGTTCGACCTGGGCGTAGGGGTATTCAAAGACGCCCAGGGCCTGACGCCAATTCCCGCCGCCGTCAAACTCGCCGAACAGCGCCTGCTCGATCAACAGTCGAGCAAAAGCTACGTCGGCGGTCATGGCGACGCTGACTTCGGTCGCCTGATCAGTGAACTGGTGCTGGGTAGCGGCTCCACATTACTGACCAGCAAACGCGCAGGTGCCACCCAGACACCGGGAGGCACTGGCGCCCTGCGCCTTGCCGCGGAGTTCATCGCGCACTGCCTGCCGGGGCGTGGTATCTGGCTGAGCGATCCGACCTGGCCGATTCATGAAACCATCTTCGCCAGCGCCAATCTCAAGGTCAGCCACTATCCCTACGTCGATGCGGACAACCGCCTGAACGTCAGCGGGATGCTGGCCACCCTGGAGGCGGCGCCCAAGGGCGACGTGGTGCTGTTGCACGCTTGCTGCCACAACCCGACCGGTTTCGACCTGTCCCAAGACGACTGGCGCGCAGTGCTGGAAGTGGTGCGCCGCCGCGAGCTACTGCCATTGATCGACTTCGCCTACCAAGGCTTTGGCGATGGCCTGGAAGAAGACGCCTGGGCAGTACGACTGTTTGCCACCGAGCTGCCCGAGCTGTTGATCACCAGCTCCTGCTCGAAAAACTTCGGCCTCTACCGTGACCGCACCGGTGCCCTGCTGGTGTGCAGCCATGATGCGGAAAAGCTGCTGGATGTTCGCAGTCAACTGGCGTTGCTGGCGCGTAATCTGTGGTCGACGCCACCGGATCATGGTGCTGCGGTGGTCGCTCAGATTCTCGGTGATGCGGCGCTCAAGCAGCTGTGGATCGAAGAAGTCGAGGCCATGCGCCAGCGTATTGCCCAGCTGCGGGTCGGGCTGGTCGAGGCCTTGGCACCTCACGGCCTGAGCGAACGTTTTGCCCACATTGCCGCGCAACGCGGGATGTTCTCCTATACCGGCTTGTCGCCGGAGCAAGTCAAGCAACTGCGTGAGCGGCATAGCGTGTACATGGTAGGCACTGGCCGGGCGAACATCGCTGGCGCTGATGCAGCACGGCTTGAGGCACTGGCGGCGGCTATCGCTGACGTGTGTCGCTGAAAAACATCGCGGGGCAAGCCCGCTCCCACAGTGGGAGCGGTCTTGCCCCGCGATGGCCATTAAGCAGGAAAATTCATACTGCCATCCAGACTCCTGTATCCTGCACGAGCTTTTCATAAGCCACGCGCGCCTTGCGCAGCCTTTCCACACACACTTGCGAGGAACGACGAGATGCATGAAATCCCGAACTTTCCCTTCCCAAGCCTGAACCCAGAAGAGCAGACACCTGCCACTCACAGCGCCGAACCAGCCCAGGCTGACTACGACGGCGACGAAACTTCCAGCGCCGACCAGGAATAACCGCGCAACAGTCAGACTGTGTGAAAACGGCTGATGCAAGGACCACCCCGTCAACGCGTTTTCACACCGTCAAGAACGCCCGCCTGACCAAAACGTCAGTAATCGATCCGGCCGCGTCCGGCCTTGATCACCCCACGCTTAGTCTTGGTGTCCAGACGCCGGGTTTTAGAACCCAGGGTCGGCCGGGTCGGTCGGCGCGTCTTTTCCACTTTGACCGCCGCCAGGATCAGCTCACGCAAGCGCTCCAGCGCATCCGCACGGTTCTGCTCCTGGGTACGGTACTGCTGAGCCTTGAGGATGATCACGCCCTCGCGGGTAATGCGACTGTCGCGCAAGGCCAGCAAGCGCTCTTTGTAGAATGCCGGTAAAGACGAGGCTTGCGTGTCGAAACGCAGATGCACGGCACTGGAAACCTTGTTGACGTTCTGTCCACCTGCGCCTTGGGCGCGGATCGCAGTCAGTTCGATTTCCTGGTCGGGAATCTGCACGGTATTGGAAATGATCAACATGGGTCACGGGCCTGATTAGGCCATGAGGATACCGTAAAAACCAAAAGCCCGGCACAGGGCCGGGCTTGCTCAACACACGCCACGCCTTACTTGGCCGCCGCACCCGCCTCAGCTATACGACGGGCCTGGCGATTACCCTTGAGCCCGTAGCAGGCAAACATCACCACCAGCCATACCGGAATCGCATACACCGACATCTGGATCCCCGGGATCTGCAGCATGATGCCGAGGATCAGCACCACAAAGGCCAGGCAGATGTAGTTGCCGTAGGGGTACCACAGCGCCTTGAACAACGGCTTCTGGCCGGTCTTGTTCATGTGCTGGCGGAACTTCAGGTGCGAGTAGCTGATCATCGCCCAGTTGATCACCAGAGCAGCCACTACCAGCGACATCAGCAGCTCCAGCGCATGCTGCGGCACGAAGTAGTTGAGCAGCACCGCCACCAGGGTCACGGCAGCCGAGGCCAGGATCGAACGCACCGGTACACCGCGCTTGTCGATCTTCGCCAGACTGGCTGGAGCATCGCCCTGCTCGGCCATGCCGTAGAGCATGCGGGCATTGCAGTAGGTTCCGCTGTTGTACACCGACAGCGCCGCGGTCAGGACCACGAAGTTGAGGATGTGCGCAGCCACATCGCTACCCAGCAGCGAGAACACCTGAACGAACGGGCTGGCGCCGTAGGTACCACCAGAAGCATCGAGGCTGGTGACCAGGCTGTCCCATGGGGTCAACGACAGCAACACCACCAGGGCGCCGATGTAGAAAATCAGGATACGGTAGATCACCTGATTGATCGCCTTCGGGATCACGGTTTTCGGCTTATCGGCTTCTGCTGCGGTGAAACCGAGCATTTCCAGACCGCCGAAGGAAAACATGATGATCGCCAGTGCCATGACCAGGCCGCTCACCCCATTAGGGAAGAAGCCGCCGTGCTCCCACAGGTTGCTCACCGAAGCCTGCGGACCACCGCTACCGCTGACCAGCATGTAGCTGCCCAGGGCAATCATGCCGACAATGGCCAGGACTTTGATGATCGCGAACCAGAACTCGGTCTCTCCGAACACCTTGACGTTGGCCAGGTTGATCGCATTGATCAGGATGAAGAAGGCTGCTGCCGAGGCCCAGGTCGGGATCTCCGGCCACCAGTAGTGCACGTACTTGCCGACGGCGGTCAGCTCCGACATACCGACCAGGATGTACAGGACCCAGCAATTCCAACCGGACAGGAAGCCCGCGAATCCACCCCAGTATTTGTGGGCAAAGTGACTGAAGGAACCTGCCACCGGCTCTTCGACGATCATCTCGCCGAGCTGGCGCATGATCATGAAGGCGATGAAGCCACAGATCGCATAGCCGAGAATCATCGACGGACCCGCCGACTTCATCACCCCGGCCGATCCGAGAAACAACCCGGTACCAATTGCACCGCCCAGGGCGATCAACTGGATATGGCGATTTTTCAGGCCGCGTTTCAGCTCGCCTGAATGCGTGTTTTGTCCACTCATGAACGAAGTCACCTGCATTGTTTTTATCTGTGACGGAATCGGACCCACCGCGCTCGTGGCGCAGCGGAATTAACAAGGTGGTTACCTTGAGGGTCTTGGCCAACTGCTGCCCATCCAGGGCAAACGCCGTGGGTAAATCAGCCGGGTGTCAGCAAGAGTGCGCGGTACGCATTGGGGTCACAGGTAAAACGCGGCGCATTGTATACCCCTGCAGACGCGCAGGGGTCAACACGTTGCGTGATTGTCTGATGACAAAACGCACCGTTCCTGAGGAAAGAATGAAGCCTGGGGAGGTAATCGGCGTACATGGCGCCTCCATTTGTTCTTATTGAATGCCCGGCTCTCCGGCCCGGCTTTGCACACGGCAATGGCACACATCTCACCGCTCCCAAGGGTTGCGGGCAAGCACTTGACGCGCACGTAAATCGCACTGGGCCGGGCTTTGCGGCAAGTTCTGTTTACAGCGGCGGCAGATCTCGGAAACTACCCTGCTGGGCTGGCGGCCTTGTAACGATTTATTTACGCGGCGGTTTAAAAACTTTCCATCACTTACAGGACCGTCTGTAACACACGGTTTTTACAGACAAAAAAAAAGCCAACCCGAAGGTTGGCTTTTTCACATGGTAGGAGCGGGCTTGCCCCGCGATGCGATGTGCCTGGCAAATCGCGATCGCGGGGCAAGCCCGCTCCTACAGGTTACGGGCGAGGCTTGTTGCGAGTGCTGCCTGGACGCTTGGGCGCCGGCTTGCCACGCTTGTTCATCTCGCTCGGGCGCTCCGCCACAGTGCTGCGACCACGACCTGCATCCTTGCCAGGGGCTTCGCCACGAGGCTGGCGAGCAGGACGCTCGGATTCACCGCCACGTGGTTGACGGGCCGGGCGCTCAGTTTCAGCACCACGCGGTTGCCGAGCCGGACGCTCGGCTGCAGCTGCACCCTCCTGAGCCGGACGCAGGGTACGCACGCGCTCGCCACGACCCAGCGGACGGGTGGACTTGCGTTGCAGGCGCTCCAGCTTGTCCTTGGTCTTGTGGTTCAAGGCTGGCATCGCCACCGGGGTCAGACCAACTTCAGCCGCGAGGATATCGACTTCCTGCTGGCTCATTTCGCGCCAGCGGCCCATCGGCAGGTCGGAGTTGAGGAACACCGGACCAAAACGCACGCGCTTCAGGCGGCTGACCACCAGGCCCTGGGATTCCCACAGGCGACGTACTTCACGGTTACGGCCTTCCATCACCACACAGTGGTACCAGTGGTTGAAGCCTTCGCCACCAGGCGCTTCCTGGATATCGGTGAAACGCGCAGGACCATCTTCGAGCACGACACCGGCCTTGAGGCGGGCAATCATGTCTTCGTCAACTTCACCACGCACACGCACCGCGTATTCACGGTCCATTTCGTAGGAAGGATGCATCAGACGGTTGGCCAGCTCACCGTCAGTGGTAAACATCAGCAGGCCAGTGGTGTTGATGTCCAGGCGACCGATGTTGATCCAGCGGCCTTCTTTCGGCCGTGGCAGGCGGTCGAACACGGTCGGACGGCCTTCCGGGTCGTCGCGGGTGCAGATCTCGCCATCGGGTTTGTTGTACATGATCACCCGGCGCACGGTCTCGGCGGACTCTTCGCGCTTGATCAGGCGGCCATCGACGGAAATCGCATCATGCAGATCGACGCGCTGACCCAGGGTGGCATCCACGCCGTTGACCTTGATCCGGCCCTGGCTGATCCAGGCCTCGACGTCACGACGCGAACCCACGCCGATACGCGCGAGCACTTTTTGCAGTTTCTCGCCTGATGGCGGCAATGGCTGGGTTTCTTGCAGGTCTTTGTCACTCATGCTGGGCACCTCCCGGTGTAAGTATTGAAAGCTGATTGGGCGAACAAGCGCCAAAAAGGTCGCGAATCATACGCCGATCACGCGCCGAGCGCACCTGAGACTAGTTGAAATTATCGAGGTCGACGGTTATTTCTGCCCGAAGGCCAAAGCTTACTGTCTTGGCGTTTCGGGCTCCGGATCAAGGGCTTCGGCGCCTTCAGCTGCAGGTTCTTCATCCAGCAGGTCGTCAAAGTCAGTCTTGAGGCCCTCCTCCATGGAGTCGAGCTCGACCAACAGGCTACGGAAGCTGGTTTCTTCCTTGGGCTCCTGCGGCTCAGCACTTTCATCGGCAAGGGCCTGCAGATGCGCCGGCACCGGGGCATCATCCAGTTCCAGCACCGGCTCCGGTTCCATTTCGCGCAGATCGGCCAGGGCCGGCAGGTCATCGAGGTTCTTCAGGTTGAAGTGATCGAGGAAGGCCTTGGTGGTGGCGAACATCGCCGGCTTGCCCGGTACTTCACGGTAGCCAACGATGCGGATCCATTCACGTTCGAGCAGGGTCTTGACGATATTGGTGTTGACCACCACGCCTCGCACGTCTTCGATTTCGCCGCGGGTGATGGGCTGACGGTAGGCGATCAGGGCCATGGTTTCCAGCAGCGCGCGGGAGTAACGCTGCGGCCGCTCTTCCCACAAACGGCCTACCCAGGGGGCGTAGTCTTCACGGATTTGCAGGCGATAGCCCGACGCCACTTCCTTGAGTTCGAAAGCGCGGCCGTTGCAGGATTTGCGCAACACCTCCAGGGATTTCTTGAACACGGCAGGCTCAGGGCGCTCGGCTTCTTCGAACAGCTCGAACAGCCGCTCCAGCGATTGCGGTTTTCCCGAGGCCAGTAAAAAGGCTTCAAGCAGGGGCGCCAGGTCGCGCGGATCATTCAGGTTCATGGCGTTGCTCGTGGTCACTCAGCCCGGGCGCGGACGTGGATCGGCGCAAAGGGCTCATTTTGCACCAGTTCGATCAAGGATTCCTTCACCAGTTCAAGAATCGCCATGAAGGTCACCACCACGCCCAGCTTGCCTTCCTCGGCAGTAAACAGTTCGACGAACGGGACAAAGCCGCCGCCCTTGAGGCGTTCGAGTACTTCACTCATGCGCTCGCGGGTCGATAACGCCTCACGGCTGATCTGGTGACTTTCGAACAGATCGCCGCGGCGCAGCACCTCGGCCATCGACATCAGCAACTCTTCCAGGCTGACTTCCGGCAACAGTTTGCGCGCCTTGGCTTGCGGCGCATCAAGGCGCGGCACGATGATCTCGCGCCCGACCCGACTCAGGCCATCAATGCCCTCGGCCGCCGCCTTGAAGCGCTCGTACTCCTGCAAGCGGCGAATTAGCTCGGCGCGCGGGTCACCCTCCTCTTCCTCGATCTCGGCCGATCGCGGCAAGAGCATGCGCGACTTGATCTCCGCCAGCATCGCCGCCATCACCAGGTATTCGGCAGCCAGCTCCAGGCGCACGGTTTTCATCAGCTCGACATAGCCCATGTACTGACGCGTGATCTCGGCCACGGGAATATCGAGAATGTCGACGTTCTGCTTGCGGATCAGGTACAGCAACAGGTCCAGCGGCCCTTCGAAGGCTTCGAGGAACACTTCCAGGGCGTCCGGCGGAATGTACAGGTCCACCGGCATTTCGGTCATAGCCTCGCCATAGACCAGTACCAGCGGCAATTCCTGCTGTGCGCCTGCTTGCGGGTCGCCGCTCGGCTCGGTAGTGGATGCCTGGCTCACGCTTCGACCATGAAGGGTGCCGGATCACCGCAACCGACGCGGATGACTTCAGGCTCATCACCGGCCAGATTGATCACGGTGGAGGCCTTGAGGTCACCAAAACCGCCGTCGATGATCAGGTCGACGTGATGCTCCAGGGCCTGGCGGATCTCGTAGGGGTCGGTCATCGGCTCGTCTTCGCCCGGCATGATCAGGCTGACACTCATCAGCGGCTCACCCAACTCCTCCAGCAATGCCAGGGCAATCGGATTGGACGGCACGCGCAAGCCGATGGTGCGGCGCTTCTCATGCAGCAACAGACGCGGCACTTCGCGGGTGGCGTTGAGAATGAAGGTATAGGGCCCCGGCACGTGAGCCTTGAGCAGGCGGAAGGTGGAAGTGTCGATCTTGGCGAACAGGCCCATTTGCGACAGGTCGCAACAGATCAGCGTGAAGTTGTGGTTCTTGTCCAGCTGTCGCAGGCGCCGAACGCGCTCCACGGCATTTTTATCGCCGATCTGACAACCCATTGCGTAGGAGGAGTCGGTTGGATAGATCACCACGCCGCCCTTGCGAATGATGTCGACGGCCTGCTTGATCAGGCGCGGCTGCGGATTCTCCGCATGAATCTGGAAAAACTGACTCACATTCTCTTCCTGTTCAGACGGCCGCGATAGGCTGCTCATGTTTGAATCGACGCCACAAAGGTGGCAGATCCTCTGGCAATGGCCGGTAGGCACCAATCTCACCCCAGGTGCCAGGGCCATGGAAGTCACTGCCGGCACTGGCCAGCAGACCGAACTCACGGGCCAGGATGGACATCGTGCCCACCTGTTCAGCCGGCATCATCCCGTTGACCACTTCCAGTGCCTGGCCGCCTGCTTGAATATAGTCGGCAATCAGCCGGCGGCGCTTGCTACGTGTTAATTCATAGTGCATCGGGTGCGCCAGGCTGACCCAGGCATCGGATTTGCGCAGGGTTTCCACGGTCTCATCGAGGGTTGGCCAGTGCAGCTTGACGTCCCCCAGCTTGCCGGCGCCCAACCACTTGCGAAAGGCCTCGGCGCGATCTTTGACGTGGCCTGCACGCACCAGGAACTCGGCAAAATGCGGACGTGCCGGGGCGTTCCCGCTGTCGCCCAGCTCCTGCTGGATGGCTCGCGCGCCCTCCAGCGCCCCCGGCATGCTTTTGAGCGTCAACCGCCGGTCGATTTCCTCGGCGCGCAACCAGCGCCCGCGGTGCAGCGACTCGACAGCTTCAAGCAAAGGCGCGGCGTCCAGGGCAAAGTTGTAGCCCAGCACATGGATGGTCGCGCCACCCCAGGTGCACGACAGCTCGATCCCGCTGACCCACTGCATGCCCAGGGCCTGCGCGGCGGCGCGGGCCTCAAGTTGCCCTTCAAGGGTGTCGTGGTCGGTCAGCGAGAGTATCCGCACGCCGTGCTCATGGGCCCGGGCGACCAGTGCCGTCGGTGACAGGGCACCGTCGGAGGCCGTACTGTGGCAGTGCAGATCAACATTCATAGGTGGCGCTTTCGCTGTCATTGATGTTTGTTATTATGCCGTCACATCCTGCTTCTGGCTGCCACTGTGAAACAATTCATCGATTTCATCCCGCTGCTCCTGTTCTTCATCGTCTTCAAGCTCGAACCTCGCGCCGTCGAATTTGCCGGTCACAGCGTCGAAGTCGGAGGCATCTTCAGCGCCACAGCGATGCTGATCATCAGTTCCCTGGTGGTTTACGGCGCGCTGTTCATCCGCCAGCGCAAGCTGGAAAAAGGCCAATGGCTGACCCTGCTCGCCTGCCTGGTGTTCGGTGGCCTGACCCTGGCCTTCCACAGTGAAACCTTCCTCAAATGGAAAGCGCCGGTGGTCAACTGGCTGTTCGCGCTGGCGTTCACCGGTAGCCACTTTATCGGTGACCGGGTGCTGATCAAGCGCATCATGGGCCATGCCATCAGCCTGCCAGAAGGCGTCTGGATACGCCTGAACGTCGCCTGGATCGCCTTTTTCCTGTTCTGCGGCGCCGCCAACCTGTTCGTCGCCTTCACCTTCCAGGACATCTGGGTCGACTTCAAGGTGTTCGGCAGCCTGGGCATGACCGTACTGTTCCTGGTGGGCCAGGGTGTCTACCTGTCCCGCCACCTGCACGACAGCGACCCCACCACCCCCAAGCCTGAGGATTGACATGCTCTACGCCATCATCGCTACTGACGTTGCCGAGTCCCTGGAAAAACGCCTGGCCGCCCGCCCGGCGCATATTGAACGCCTGCAGCAACTCAAGGAACAAGGTCGCGTGGTACTGGCCGGCCCGCACCCGGCCATCGACAGCAATGACCCTGGCGCCGCCGGCTTCACTGGCAGCCTGATCGTCGCCGAGTTCGACTCCCTGGCTACGGCTCAAGCCTGGGCCGATGCCGACCCGTACATTGCTGCGGGCGTGTATGCCAATGTCATCGTCAAGCCGTTCAAGCAAGTCCTGCCGTAATCCGCTGCATACGGTGCGCCGTTGTGCGCACCGCATTCCCGCCCTTTGCTGACGCAACTGCTCATTATTCTCGTCTGCCAGCCGACAACCTGCTGAATCGACAAGAATCAGGAGTTCCAATGCGTCAAGGTCCGTTGCCCCTGCTGCTGTGCCTATTGTTGCTGACCCCGCTCGCCCAGGCCGAAGAGCCCAGCGCCTCCAGCACCCCGCTGTCGCTCAGTGCCGGCAGCCAGATCACCGAGTTGCAACAGCGTCTGCAGGAAAGCGAGCGCCTGCGCGAAGCGCTGACCCAGCAACTGCACAATGCCGACAGTGAACGCGAAAGCGCCCAGCTCACCCGCCTGCGCCAGGAGAACCAGCGCCTCAAGCTGGCGCTCAAGGAACTGCAGGCCAATGCCCCCGAACGCCTGATCAGCGACCAGCAACAATGGTTTTTGATTGGTGGCGCAGTTGCCCTCTTGGCCGCACTCTGCGGTATCTTTGCCAGCGGCGGACACAGAAAGCGTCGGCAATGGTTGAATTGAGTGAGTCATGAGCGAGTTGTTACTGATTGATGATGACCAGGAACTCTGCGAGCTGCTCGGCAGCTGGCTGAGCCAGGAAGGTTTTGTCGTGCGTGCCTGCCACGACGGCCAGAGTGCCCGTAAAGCCCTGGCCGAGCAGACGCCAGCCGCCGTGGTGCTGGACGTGATGTTGCCCGATGGCAGCGGCCTGGAGCTGCTCAAGCAACTGCGCAGCGAACATGCCGAGCTGCCGGTGTTGATGCTCTCGGCCCGGGGCGAACCGCTGGACCGGATTCTCGGCCTGGAACTGGGCGCTGACGACTACCTGGCCAAACCCTGCGACCCGCGCGAGCTAACCGCCCGCCTGCGGGCGGTGCTGCGTCGTAGCCACCCCAATACCACACCAAGCCAAGTCGAAGTCGGTGATCTGTGTTTCAGCCCGGCCCGTGGCGTGGTCAGTATCGATGAACATGAACTGGCCCTGACCCTGTCCGAGAGCCGCATTCTCGAAGCCTTGCTGCGCCAGCCTGGCGAGCCACTGGACAAGCAGGAACTGGCACAGATTGCCTTGGGCCGCAAGCTGACCTTGTACGACCGCAGCCTGGACATGCACGTGAGCAATCTGCGCAAGAAGGTCGGCCCGCACCCCGACGGCCGCCCGCGCATAGTTGCCCTGCGCAGCCGCGGCTACTACTACAGCCTGTAATCTCAGCACGGTGCTCGGCCATCTTTACCTAAGCTTTACCCTTGCCTGACCGCCATTGACCTTGATCTCCCTAAACTGGGCTCATCCGGTAATCACCGGCCCCAGAAAGGAGAGACACCATGCGTAAGACCCTTATCGCCCTGATGTTCGCTGCCGCACTGCCGACCGTCGCCATGGCCATGCCCGAAGGCGGTCCGCACCACGGCGATCACCACCGCGGTGGAGCGCCTTTCGCCCAGCTGGACCTGAGCCGCGAACAGCGTCAGCAGATCGGCAAACTGATGGGCGAGCAGATGAAGAGCCGCCAGGAAATCACCAAACGCTACCTGGAAAAACTCCCGGCAGCGGATCAGAAAGCCCTGGAAGATGAGCTCAAAGCCAAGAAGGACAAGACCCAGGCCGATATCCGCGCCCTGCTCAAACCGGATCAGCAGAAGAAATTCGATGAGCTGAAGAAAGAGCAGGAGCAACGCCGCGCCGAATGGGACGAGTTCAAAGCCTGGAAAGCTGAAAAAGCCACCAAGGCTCAGTAAGCTGTCAGCCACCCCACCCGGCCTGCCCTTGTGCAGGCCGGGCTTTTTGTCGTTGAAGGAGCCTCCCTTGCGTTCATTGTTCTGGCGCATCCTGGCCAGCTTCTGGCTGGCCATTGCCTTGGTCGCGGGCCTGTCGATCCTGCTCGGGCATATGTTGAATCAGGATGCCTGGATCCTCAGTCGTCACCCGGGCCTCAGTACCCTGGCGCAGAAATGGACCCAACGCTACGAACAGCAAGGGCCGGATTCTGCGCAGCACTTTCTTGAACGGCGCAAACACCACTACAACATTGACGTACAGGTACTCAACGACAGCGGCGAAGCGGTGGTTCCGGGCACCTTCCCGCGTCGTGCGGCAGCCTTCGAGGCGCGTCGGCACAACGACGACCGACGCCTGCCCTGGCGGCGTCTGACCGAGGAGTACACCAGCCCCGACAGCGGTGAAACCTATCTGCTGATCTACCGTATTCCTCACCCTGAGCTGGATGCCTGGCACCGTGACAGCCTGCTTTGGCCACTGAGTGCGCTAGGTATTGCCCTGGTGGTACTGACCTTGTTCAGCCTGCTTGTGACGCTCTCCATCACCCGGCCATTGAGCCGCCTGCGGGGCGCGGTGCATGACCTTGGGCAGACCACCTACCAACAGAACAGTCTGGCGCGACTGGCCAATCGCCGCGACGAGTTTGGGGTGTTGGCCAACGACTTCAACCGCATGGGCTCGCGCCTGCAGAGCCTAATCGGCAGCCAGCGCCAACTGTTGCGCGATGTCTCCCATGAACTGCGTTCGCCGCTAGCCCGCTTGCGCATCGCCCTGGCCCTGGCGGAACGGGCTGAGCCGGAACAGCGCCAGGCGCTGTGGCCGCGCCTGACCCGCGAATGTGACCGCCTGGAGGCGTTGATCAGTGAAATCCTGGTGTTGGCACGGGTCGATGCCGAACAGGCGCGTGCCGAGCCGGTGGACCTGGATGCCGTGCTACAGTCGGTGCATAAGGATGCCCAGCACAGCGCACCGGAGCAGCAAATTCTGCTCAATCACGAAAACGGACTAAGCCTGCAAGGCTGGCCAACCCTTATCGAACGGGCGCTGGACAACCTGCTGCGCAATGCCCTGCGCTTCAATCCACCCGGGCAACCGATCGAGATCACTGCCGTGCGGGACAACGACCGCATCGTGCTCAGTGTGCGTGACCACGGGCCGGGAGTGGCTGAAGAGTACCTGGCGCAACTGGGCGAGCCGTTCTTCCGCGCGCCTGGACAGAGCGCGGCAGGTCATGGCCTGGGGCTGGCCATCGCGCGTAAAGCGGCAGAGCGACATGGTGGGAGTCTGACGCTGGAAAATCACCCACAGGGCGGGTTTGTTGCCAGGCTGGAGTTGAGTGCCTGACATGGAGTCGCATCGCGGGGCAAGCCCACTCCCACCGGCTCCAGGCAATCCCTGACCTTGGGGACAGTCCAGACTGTGGGAGCGGGCTTGCCCCGCGATAAGGCCGGTCAGCCCCAGGCAGTAACGAAGTCAGCCGTGGCCAGCACCGGTGCCGTACGCAGCTCGGTCTGTGGCGTCCCAAGGTACAGGAAGGCAATGATCTCTTCGTTGTCAGCCAACCCCAGTCCTTTGGCCACATGCTTGCTGTAAGCCAGCTCACCGGTACGCCAGACCGCTCCAATACCTTGGGCATGAGCCGCCAGCAGAATGCCATGAGCCGCGCATCCGGCCGCCAGACGCTGCTCCGAGGCGGGCACCTTGAAGTGATCGTGCAAACGCGCAATCACCACCACCAACAGCGGCGCACGCAATGGCATGGCCCGGGCCTTGTCCAGTGCAGCCTCGCTGGCGTCACCCTCGAGTTTCACCGCTTCGGCCAGCAGCGCACCCAGTTTTTCACGCCCCTGCCCCTCAACCGTCAGAAAACGCCACGGTCGCAACTGGGCATGGTCCGGCGCCCGCAACGCAGCCTGAAACAGAGCCTCACGCTGCGCCGCATTGGGCGCGGGTTCCACCAGGCGTGGTACGGAAACACGGTTGAGCAATGCGTCGAGAGCCTCCATCGGCTACCCCCTAAAAAGAAATGTGCAGCTATTCTAGCGTTTACTTAAAAAGGTCCATAGGTAGAATGGCGCCCTTCCGTTACGAGTCAGAGCAGATCACATGGCGTTGCCGACCTTAAGGATCATTGGTTTCATCATCGGCATCTTCCTGATCACCCTGGCGATCAGCATGGTCGTGCCGATGGCCACCCTGGTGATCTTCGACCGTACCGGCGACCTGCCGTCGTTTCTCTGGGCCAGCATGATCACCTTTGTCGCCGGCCTGTCTCTGGTCATCCAGGGGCGCCCGGAACATGTGCATCTGCGCCCGCGGGACATGTACCTGCTGACGGTCAGCAGCTGGCTGGTGGTGTGCATCTTCGCTGCCCTGCCGTTTCTGCTGACCCAGCACATCAGCTACACCGACGCCTTCTTCGAAAGCATGTCCGGTATCACCGCAACCGGCGCTACGGTGCTCAGCGGCCTGGACAGCATGTCGCCGGGTATCCTGATGTGGCGCTCGCTACTGCACTGGCTCGGCGGCATCGGTTTTATCGCCATGGCCGTGGCAATTCTGCCACTGCTGCGCATCGGTGGCATGCGCCTGTTCCAGACCGAATCCTCGGACCGTTCAGAAAAAGTCATGCCGCGTTCGCACATGGTCGCCAAGTCGATCGTCGCGGTCTACGTCGGCATCACCGCCCTGGGTGGCGTGGCGTTCTGGCTGGCGGGCATGAATGTGTTCGATGCGATCAACCATGCCATGTCGGCAATCTCCACCGGCGGTTTCTCCACCTCCGACCAGTCCCTGGCCAAATGGGACCAGCCGGCGGTGCACTGGGTTGCAGTGGTAGTGATGATCTTCGGCAGTCTGCCCTTCGCACTCTACGTGGCCACCCTGCGTGGCAACCGCAAGGCGCTGATCAAGGACCAGCAGGTCCAGGGCCTGCTGGCCATGCTGGTGGTCACCTGGCTGGTGCTCGGCACCTGGTACTGGGCCACCACCCAACTGCACTGGCTGGATGCCTTGCGTCACGTGGCGCTGAACGTCACCTCGGTGGTGACCACCACAGGCTTTGCCCTGGGTGACTACAGCCTGTGGGGAAATTTCTCGCTGATGCTGTTCTTCTACCTGGGTTTTGTCGGTGGTTGTTCCGGCTCGACCGCTGGCGGGATCAAGATCTTCCGCTTCCAGGTGGCCTACATCCTGCTCAAGGCCAACCTCAATCAGCTGATTCACCCCCGGGCGGTGATCAAGCAGAAATACAACGGCCACCGTCTGGATGAAGAGATTGTCCGCTCGATTCTGACCTTCTCGTTCTTCTTTGCCATCACCATCTGCATTATCGCCTTGCTATTGTCGTTGCTTGGCGTGGACTGGATGACCGCGTTGACCGGAGCGGCCAGCACGGTTTCCGGCGTCGGCCCGGGCCTGGGTGAAACCATTGGCCCGGCCGGTAACTTCGCCCCCCTGCCGGATGCGGCCAAGTGGATCCTGGCGGGCGGCATGCTGCTCGGACGCCTGGAGATCATTACGGTGCTGGTGCTGTGTATGCCGGCGTTCTGGCGTCACTGACCGACGCTTCATCACCCTCTGCACAGGTTGGGGCCACTGCACTGGCCCCCATCCGTGTCCGGTACTCGCCGGGAGTGGCATCGAACCAGCGGCGAAACGCCCGGAAGAAATTGCTCGGATCGGCAAATCCCAGCAAATAAGCAGTTTCCAGCAGGGTCATGCTGGGCTGCGCCAGGTACTGCTCGGCAAGCTCCCTGCGAGTATCGTCGAGCAGGGTCTGAAAACTGGTGCCTTCTTCCTGCAGACGTCGCTGCAAGGTGCGCTGGGAAAGATGCAGGGCCTGAGCCACTGTCTCGCGCTTGGGCTCACCCTGCGGCAAAATCCGGCACAGCACCTGGCGGGCACGGTGAGTCACGCGGCTTTCGGAAAAGCGCGCCAGGTACTCACCGGCAAAGCGATCATGCAAGGTGGCCATGGCTTCATTGGCTGTCGGCAGCGGCGCTTGCATGTCGGCAGGTTGGAAAATCAGCGCGTCATGGGCCGCGCCAAACACCAAGGGCGCATGAAAGGCGGTCTTGTAGGGCGTCACGTCCAGTGGCTGTGGCCCCTGGATCAACACCCGCCGCGGTTGTATCACCCGCCCACTGAGCCAGCTGCACAACGACAACGCACACGCCAGCGAGGCTTCGGCGCTGTGCCGGGTGGGCGGTAGATGGTCGCCGTGAACAGTGAGAATCAACGCGTAACCGTCAGGCTCCAGGCGGAAACTCAGATCGGAACTCTCAGCAATGATACGCTGGTAACGCACCAGTCGTTCAAACCCTTCGGCCAGGGTGCGGCTCGACATCAAGGCGTAACCGACCACATGGAATGAAGCCGGCCGGACCACCCGGGCCATGTTCAAGCCAATGGCCTGGTTGCCGGAAAGATCGACCGCCAGTTGCCATAGACGGGTCATGGAGTCTTGGGTAAAGCGTGCGTCGGGGTCGTCCAGCGCGGCGAAATCCAGACCGAGTTGTTTGAACATGGCACGGCAATCCAGCCCTTCCAGCTCGAGTGCCTTGACGATCCCTGATGCCCAGCTTGCTGACGTGGTTCTCTCGCTCATGGCTGGCTTCTTATGTTCGAACTGACCGCTCCTGCGGCGAACTCAAAGGATATTCAATTGGCGCTTATTGTCACTGCGCGGCAATTTAACTCACTCTAGACTCAGTTCAGGCTCCACGCCGTCCACCTTCATCAATATCGAGCGCTTCAGGAGCTGCGTTGTGAACAGTGATCAGCCATTTCGCAGCTTTGCCGAGTTCTATCCATATTACCTGGAAGAGCACAGCAACCCGACGTGTCGGAGGCTGCACTTCGTCGGTACTACCCTGGTCATCGCCCTGTTCGCCTACACCCTGGGCAGTGGCAAGTGGGTCGTATTGTTGGCGCTGCCGTTTGCCGGCTACGGATTTGCCTGGGTCGGCCATTTCTTTTACCAGAAAAACCGCCCCGCCACTTTCAAACACCCGCTCTACAGCCTCATTGGCGACTTCGCCATGTACCGCGACATGTTACGCGGCAAAGTATCGTTTTGATTTCGGCCCGCAAGGCCAGAAACGCGTCCTCAGCAGCCACTGTTCCGACAGGCGGCAAGGCGTCAACGCGGCTCGAGCCATTGCAGGTCAGCCAGACGCTGCGCTTCGCGCGCCTGGGCGTCGGCCAGGCGGTACAGTTCGATATTGCCATCCCAATGCTCGATCAACGCCGTGCACGACTCGACCCAGTCACCACAGTTCAAGTAGTCGACTTCGCCGACCTTGCGGATTTCGGCATGGTGAATGTGCCCGCAAACTACGCCATGAAAGCCACGCTTGACACACTCATGGGCGATCGCCTCTTCGAAATCGCTGATGAAACTGACTGCCGTCTTGACCTTGTGCTTGAGGTACGCCGACAACGACCAGTAGCCGTAGCCATAACGGGCGCGCCAATGGTTGAGCCAACGGTTGAGGGTCAGGGTGAACTCGTAGGCTGAATCGCCGAGAAAAGCCAGCCAGCGGTGGTAACGGGTGATCACATCGAACTGATCACCATGAATTACCAGCAAACGCCGACCATCGGCGGTCAAGTGCTCGGCCTGATCGACCAGGCGGATATTGCCCAACACCAGCTTGGAGTAACGCCGCAGGAATTCGTCGTGATTGCCGGTGACATAGATCACCTCGGTGCCCCGCTTGCTCATGGTCAGCAAGCGGCGGATAACGTTGCTATGCGCCTGCGGCCAGTACATGCCACCGCGCAGTTTCCAGCCATCGATAATGTCGCCGACCAGATAGATCTGATCGGCCTGATAGCCCTTGAGGAACTGCGACAAGTGCTCGGCCTGGCAATCGCGCGTTCCCAGGTGCACGTCAGAGATCCACAAGGTACGCACACGTTGCTTACGCGAGGGTTTGACTAGCTCGGCATGGCTCATGGGCTGGCTCCGGGGCAGTTTTGCCGAGCGTGCCAGCGGGCAATGAAACGAACGTGACGAAAACACGTCGATCTGATGACACCCCAGCACCTTGCCTGACCCTGTACACTGCGGCCACTGCCTGGAGGACACGGCAATGAGCAGCGGCTCGATTCTCTCCCTGCGTCACTACACACACGACCTGATCGCCCACAGCCATGAGCATCCGCAACTGGTGTTCGGCTTGCGCGGGCAACTGGACTTCGAACTTGACGGTCGCGGCGCGCGGATCGAGCGTCAGGGCTTGATCGTGGTGCCGGGCGGCGCCCACCATGCCTGCGGCAGTGTCAGTGGTAGCCATTGCCTGGTCTTTGATGTACCGGGTGACGCCTGGCTCGAACGCAGCCTGGGCGAACAGGCCGCGGCCAGCCAGCGGCTGCTGGAGCACTGCGGCTCGCTGATGCTGAACAACCACCAACAGCAACTGGTCGACTGGCTGGCGGCCGGCCCGGTGACCGACCCGCTGATTGCCGAGCAGGGCGCAGTGTTGCTGCTGGCGAGCCTGAGCAACGCACCAGACCCGGTCACCGTACAGAAGCAACTGCCCTTTGCCAGCTTCGACGCCTACATCGAGCAAAACGCCGCTTACCCGTTGCAGGTTGCCGACCTGGCCTGTCTGGCCGGGCTTTCCTGTGCACGCTTGCATGCGCGCTTCATCGCCGAAGCGTCGATGACGCCCATGGACTACATCCGCCAACGTCGGCTGCTCAAAGCTCGCGGGTTGCTGGCCGAGACGGACCTGGCCATCGGCGAAATCGCCAGCCGGGTCGGCTACAGCTCGCAAAGCGCCTTCTCCGCCGCCATGCTCAAAACGTTCGGCCGTGCACCTCGGGCACTGCGCCGCGAGTCTGGCGACAACTAGCGCGAGGCGTGCGACAGACAGCCACTACCGCCGCCTCGTACACTGGCTGAGCTGTCCTGCCTAAAACAAGGATCACCATGAACCATCGCACCGCCCTCGGCGCCCTGCATATCGGCGCGCTGTTCTTCGGCCTGACTGGCGTCCTCGGCAAACTGGCCCAGGCGGCGCCGTCGATCATCGTTTTTGGCCGCGCGGTCTTCGCCGTACTGGCGCTTGGCCTCTTCGCCCGTTTTGCGCAAAAAGCCTGGCAACCGCTGCAAGCTCAGGACTGGAGTCGTCTACTGTTAGGAGGCGTGTTGCTGGCCGGGCACTGGGTGAGTTTCTTCCTAGCCGTCAAAGTCGCCGGCGTGGCGATTGCCACCTTGGGCTTTGCCAGCTTTCCGGCCTTTACCGTGATCCTTGAAAGCCTGCTGTTTCGTGAACGGATTCGCAGCAACGAAATCATTCTGGTGCTGCTGGTAAGCATCGGACTGATATTGGTCACCCCCGACTTCGACCTGGCCAGCCAGGCCACGGGCGGCCTGCTCTGGTCTTTGCTGTCAGGCTTGCTGTTTTCGTTGTTGTCCTTGACCAACCGGGCGTCCAGCCCCCGCATTCCGGCTGTGCAGGCAGCGTTGTGTCAGAACGCGGTGGTCGCCCTGTGCCTGTTGCCAGCCGCCGCGCCGGCGCTAACCGAAGTCGCGGCAATGGACTGGCTGTGGATCGGCTTGCTCGGCGTGTTCTGCACCGGCGTTGCCCACAGCCTTTTCGTCGCCAGCCTTGCAGTGATCAAGGCACGCACTGCGGCGGTGGTGTTCGCCCTGGAGCCGGTCTACGGTATCGCCCTGGCCTGGCTGATCTTCGCCGAAGCGCCGACCCCGCGCATGCTCCTCGGTGGCGCGCTGATCATCCTCGCCATCATCATCTCCAGCCGCCTGGCCGCCAGCACCCAGGCCAACAAGGCGGCTACCGTCGAAGGCTGATGCTGATTATGGGCGGTCGTTGTGACCCAGGTCGCGCTGCGGATCGATCTGGTCGCGCACTCGCTGTTTGAGGACCTTGGCTTCAGGGAAGCCACCATCGGCCTTACGCTCCCAGATCTGCACGCCGTCGCAAGTGATCCGAAAGGTACCGCCGGTGGCGGGCTCAAGGGCCACCCGGGCAAGGTCGTCACTGAACGTGCTGAGCAGTTCCTGGGCCAGCCAGGCGGCACGCAGCAGCCACTGGCACTGGGTGCAATAGGCAATGACAATTTCGGCTTTATGGGCATTCATGGGGTGACAGACTCCAGACAGGCGGGGGCGCTTATACTAGCGGTCTTTAGCCTTAGCTCCGAGAGCCAAGATGCACCGTTTGCTGTTGAGTCTGTTGCTGATCGTCTTTTCCTTCCCGCTGCTCGCCGCCGAACCACCACGACCGAAAATAGGCCTGGTGCTGTCTGGCGGTGCCGCCCGTGGCCTGGCCCATATCGGTGTGCTCAAAGCCCTGGAAGAGCAAGGTATCAAGGTCGATGCCATTGCTGGCACCAGCATGGGCGCGGTGGTCGGCGGCCTGTATGCCTCAGGCTATAAGGTCGACGAGCTGGAAAAACTCGCCCTGGGTATCGACTGGCAACAGGCGCTGTCCGATGCCCCGCCACGCAAGGACGTGCCGTTCCGGCGTAAACAGGATGACCGCGACTTCCTGGTCAAACAGAAACTCAGTTTCCGCGACGACGGCAGCCTCGGCTTGCCGCTGGGGGTGATCCAGGGGCAGAACCTGGCCCTGTTGCTGGAAAGCCTGTTGGCCCACACCAGCGATACCCGCGACTTCGACAAGCTGCCGATCCCGTTCCGCGCCGTGGCTACCGACATCGCCAGCGGCGAGAAAGTCGTGTTCCGCCGTGGTCACCTGCCTCAGGTGATTCGCGCCAGTATGTCGATTCCCGCAGTGTTCGCCCCGGTCGATCTGGATGGCCGGCTGCTGGTCGATGGCGGCATGGTTGATAACATTCCCCTGGATGTCGCCCGCGAGATGGGCGTGGATGTAGCGATTGTGGTCGACATCGGCTCGCCGCTGCGCGATCGCAAGCAACTGACAACCGTGGTCGATGTGCTCAACCAGTCGATCACCCTGATGACGCGACGCAACTCTGAGGAACAACTGGCCCAACTGCACCGCGACGACATCCTGATCCAGCCGCCGCTGGCCAGTTTCGGCGTCACCGATTTTGGCCGCGCCAAGGAAATGATCGACGCCGGCTACCGCGCCGCCCGTGCTCTGGACCCGCGCTTGGCGGTACTCAAACGCCCCGACAGCAGCGATGCCGAACTGAATGTCGCCCGCTCACCGAGCCAGCGCACGCCGGTCATTACCGCCATCAGAATCGAGAACGACTCGAAGGTCAGTGACGACGTAATCCGCTTCTACATTCGCCAGCCGCTCGGCGAACCCCTGGAGCTGGGGCGGCTGCAGACCGACATGGGCACCCTCTACGGCCTGGACTACTTCGACCGGGTTCAATACCGGGTTGTACACAAGGGCAGCGACAACACCCTGGTGATCAACGCCCGCGGCCGCCGCGGTGGCACCGACTACCTGCGCCTGGGCCTGAACCTGTCGGATGACATGCGCGGCGACAGTGCTTTCAATATTGGCGCCAGTTATCGGGTCAACGGCATCAACGAACTGGGCGGCGAGTGGTTGACCCGTGCGCAGATCGGCGATCAGCAAGAGCTGTACAGCGAGTTCTATCAACCACTGGATGCCGGCTCCCGCTACTTCATCGCGCCTTATCTGGACCTCGGCTCGCAGAACATCGAAGCCACACTGGACGAAGACCCGATTGCCGAATACCGCCTTGAACGTTACGGCTTCGGCCTGAACCTGGGGCGCCAGATCGGCAACAGCGGCGAAGTGCGCTTCGGGGTCGGCCAGGCCTGGGGCAATGCCGAAGTGCGCATTGGCGATCAGGATCTACCGCACTTCAACTTCAACGAAGGCTTCTATGAGCTGAAGTATTCGTTCGACACCCTGGACAATGTCTATTTCCCGCACAGCGGTGAAGACATCAGCCTGACCCTGCGCCAGTTCGAACCGGAACTGGGGTCCGACCAGCGTTATCGGCAATGGAACTTCAAACTGGACAAAGCCCTGAGCAGCGGCGCCAACACCTGGGTGCTGGGCACCCAGTATGGCCGGACCCTGGATGAGGCCGAGGTGGTGACCTCAAGCTTTGTCCTCGGTGGCGCCCGGCAACTGTCAGGCTTCCGCCAGGACTCGGTGTCCGGGCAGAACATAAGCCTGATGCGCATGGTTTACTACCGCAGACTGACACCACGCGCCTATCTGCCACTGGACTTCCCGCTGTACCTGGGCGGGTCGCTCGAGCGCGGACGGGCCTGGAACAATGACAACGAATTCGACAGCGGCTACATCAATGCCGCCAGTGTTTTCGTCGGTTTCGAGACGCCGCTGGGCCCGCTGAACTTCAGTTACGGGGCCAACAGCGAAAATCAGAAGGCGTTGTACCTCAACCTGGGTCACACCTTCTGAGCCCGGTCAGGACTTTTCCAGGTTGGCCAGGATGCGCGCGTGGACCTTCATGCACACGCGCAATTCCTCTTCGTCGACACCGGTGAAGAGCTCGGCGCGCAAGGCATTGGCGATGGTTTCGATCTGCTCGATCAATGGTTTGGCCGGAGGACACAGGTGGATCTTTTTCGCCCGCCGATCTTCCACCACAGCCTGACGCCGTACCAGCCCCTGGGACTCGAGGCTGTCGAGCAAGCGCGCCAGGGTTGGCCCCTCGACCCCCACACTCTGGGCCAGTTCGCGCTGGGTCGGTGCTTCGTCGAATCGGGCCAGGTGCAGCAACACCAGCCAGCGTGCCTGGGACAAATTGAGGCCGGCGAGGCGGCGGTCCAGTTCGGCGCGCCACCCCCGCGACATCTGGGCCAGCTGCATTCCGAAGCGGTGGTGATCGGTCAACGGCATAGAAAACTCATCATCAGAACTAATTATTAGTCAGCTAACCATGCTCCTGCACAACAGGCAAGGCTCCTCACGGTTCAATCTGCCTGACAATCGTTATAAAAGATGACAAAACACCGTTTACATTTCGAATTCAGCGGCTAATGCCGCCCGAACGCAGTACAGAACCCCTTCCGGCACACGGGCACCGAACTGCTCGGCAATGGCCGATACCGGTGGTAGTTCGCCTTCGCCATCAAGGAAGGCATCCTGCACTTCGGCGAGCAGGTCCTCCGGCAAGTCCAGGGCCTGCTCCAGCGACAGCTGCTGGCGGCCAATGGCTTCGGCGAGCATGCTGTAAACGTTCTTTTCACTGCAGTTCAACTGCCCAGCTATTTGCGCCGGGGTCATGCCAGCACGGGCCAGGCTGGTCAGCTCGTGGCGCAGGTCGGCAACCTGCGGTGGTGCCTCGGCGGCACCGCCCAATACATCGAGGAACGCCGCGCCGTAGCGCTCCAGCTTGCGCGCACCAACGCCACTGACCTGAGCCATTTCACTGAGACTGCCCGGCTGGCTGCGCAGCATTTCCAGCAACGTCGAGTCAGGGAAGATGACATAGGGCGGTACGCCATGCTCCTCGGCCAGCTTGCGCCGCAGCGCACGCAGCGCCTCCCATTGTTCGCGCTCGTCGCCACGCACCAGCTGGCTGGCCGGGCTGCCACCGCTGCCGCTACCCGTGCCCTTGCTGCTGGTTTGCGGTTTGAGGTCACGGCGCAACTCCAGGCTCACTTCTCCGCGCAACAATGGCCGACAACTGTCGGACAGGCGCAAACCGCCGTAACCCTCCAGGTCGATATCGGCCAGACCGCGAGCGACCAACTGGCGGAACAGCGAACGCCAATCGCCCTCGGAACGAGCCTTGCCGACGCCATACACGGCCAATTTCTGATGGCCGAAGTTGCGGATTTTCTCGTTGTCGCGCCCCAGCAACACGTCCACCAGATGACCGACACCATAGCGCTGGCCGGTGCGGTACACCGCCGACAGGGCCTGGCGCGCCGGCTCGGTAGCGTCCCAGGTCTGCACGCCGTCGATGCAGTTGTCGCAATGCCCGCAAGGTTGCGGCAGTTCTTCATCGAAGTAGTTGAGCAGAATCTGCCGGCGGCAACGGGTTTCTTCACAGAGGGCGAGCATGGCGTCGAGCTTGTGTTGCTCGATGCGCTTGTGGCGCTCGTCACCCTCGGAGTTCTGCAACATCTGCTTGAGCATCACCATGTCCTGCAGCCCGTAGGCCATCCAGGCATCGGCAGGCAGGCCATCGCGTCCGGCGCGGCCGGTTTCCTGGTAGTAGGCTTCCAGCGACTTGGGCAGATCCAGGTGGGCAACGAAGCGCACGTTGGGTTTATCAATACCCATGCCGAAGGCGATGGTGGCGACCATGATCAGGCCCTCCTCGTTGAGGAAGCGGCGCTGGTTGGAGGCCCGGGTCTCGGCAGGCAGGCCGGCGTGATACGGCAGCGCCGGGAAGCCCTGGTCGCACAGGTAGGCGGCGACATCGTCGACCTTCTTGCGTGACAGGCAATAGACAATACCGGCGTTGCCGCGTCGTTCGCCGAGGAACGCCAGCAACTGCTTGCGCGGCTGCTCTTTGGGCACGATACGGTAGAAGATGTTCGGCCGGTCGAAACTCGACAGGAAACGCTCGGCGTTCTGCAAGTGCAGGCGCGTGACGATTTCTTCGCGGGTGCGCATGTCCGCCGTAGCGGTCAGGGCTATGCGCGGCACATGGGGGAACAGTTCGGCCAACTGCCCCAGTTGCAGGTACTCGGGACGGAAGTCATGCCCCCATTGCGATACGCAGTGGGCCTCGTCGATCGCGAACAAGGCGATATCCAGGGTACGCAGAAAATCCAGCATGCGCGGCTGCACCAGGCGCTCCGGTGCCAGGTAGAGCATCTTCACCTCGCCCCGGCGAATGCGTCCGGCCAGCTCACGCTGCTGCTCCGCGCTCAGGGTCGAGTTCAGCGACGCTGCGGCCACACCCAACTCGTCGAGGGTCGCCACCTGGTCTTCCATCAGCGCGATCAGCGGTGACACCACCACCGCCAGGCCCGGACGCAACAGCGCCGGCACCTGAAAGCACAGGGATTTGCCGCCCCCGGTGGGCATCAGTACCAGCGCATCGCCACCCTTGGCCACGCATTCGATGATCGCCCCCTGGCGCCCTCGAAAGCTGTCATAGCCGAAGATGTCCTTGAGGACGCGCTGAGCCTGTTCGAGCATAAAAACTCCATAAATCGCAGAACCATCCTGGCCACAGGCTGGATGAAAACCTTCCCCGCCACACCTGAAAATGCGTAAGCGGCTTTTACCCGACCTGCCGCTTCAGCATGGCCTGGTACAAAAGCCGGGCATTATACCCGAGCGTCACCTCGCACAGGGCGCTCTGCGATAGGCGTCATCCTTTGCCTCGCAAGCGCCGCAAGATGCTAGAATTCGATCATCGTTTATTCCCAAGGTAGCCCTGTAATGTCCTTCGCCGAGCAATTGAACCGCCTGCAAGCCTTCCTCGACGCCGACGAGCTGCACGAAGAAGCGCTGGACTACGTTGCCGCCCACGGCTACCTGACCGCATTGTCGATTGGTACCGAGGCGGTTCCCGAGCGCGAATGGATCGACGCCCTGTTCGCCGAAGAGCCGCATTACAAAGACGCCGCCCAGCGTGAGGAGATCGAAGCCACGCTGATCCAGCTCAAAGCGCACATCGCCCGTCAGCTGGCCAGCGATGAGGAGTTCGAACTGCCTTGCGACCTGGATCTGGGCGATGAGCCGGACGATTCCGACCTGCGCGGCTGGTGCATCGGCTTCATGGAAGGCGTGTTCATGCGCGAAGAAGCCTGGTTCGAAACCGCCGAAGAAGAAGTCAGCGAGATGCTGCTGCCGATCATGGTCGGTTCCGGCCTGTTCGACGAACAGCCGGAATTCGCCGACATCGCCAGCGACGCCAATCTGATGGACGACATGATCGTGCAGATTCCAGAGGCGCTGACCGCGCTGTATCTGCTGCAGCATGCACCAGACGAAAAACCTGCACCTGCTTTGCTCAAGCCACGCCACCACTGAGTCGGCGTCAATGCGCTACCTGCTGCTGGCCACCGGCTGGCTCAGCGTCGCGCTGGGAGTGATCGGCATCTTCCTGCCGGTGTTGCCGACCACTCCCTTCCTGCTTCTGGCTGCGGCCTGCTTTGCCCGCAGCTCTCCGCGCTTTCACCATTGGCTGGTCAGTCATCCACATCTTGGGCCGTGGATTCGTGATTACCTCAGTGGTGAAGGCATCCCGCTCAAAGGCAAGCTCTACGCGATCGCCTTGATGTGGCTGAGCATCGGTCTGTCCTGCTACCTGGTGCCGATGCCTTGGGCGCGCGGATTCATGCTCACCAGTGCGGTACTGGTGAGCATTTACATCTTGCGGCAGAAAACCCTGCGTCGACCGTCCTGACCTGCCCCGCCGTTACACCGTATCCACCTTCAACGAATGATCATTGAGCATCCCGTTGATGATGGTCGCGGTATCCTGCCCGGCAGCAATCACGCCGCCCGCTCCCGCCGTCACCCCATAGTGCTGAGCCAGGTTGACCCCCGCCAGGTCAATGATCTGGGTCGGCGCAGCTCCCGCCACCGCACTCACCTCAATAGTCGATACCACCCCGGCGCCACTGCCGGTAACCTTGAAGTGCAGATAGTCATCCAGTGACGCCGATGTCGCGTTTTCTCCGTGGAGCAACTGCGACAGGTCAAGCCGATCTGTGCCCGGGGTGAAGTCAGTGACAACATCACGCCCGGTATTACCCTGTTGCCAGAGGAAAATATCGTTACCGTCACCGCCCGTGAGGGTGTCGTTGCCCGGCCCGCCGATCAGCACATCGTTACCGTCATCTGCGTTCAAAGCATCGTTACCCAGGCCACCACTGAGCAGGTTGGCATTGCCATCGCCGGTCAAGTTGTCGTTGTAGTCCGAGCCGATCAGGTTCTCGATACCGCTCAAGATATCCCTCCCCGCCCCTCCGGTATTCTGCTCCGCAGCACTCGCCAGGCTGACGCTCACCCCACCGCTGGCACCGGTGTAACTGGCAGTATCGATGCCGCCACCGCCATTGAGCTGATCATTGCCGCTGCCGCCGTTGAGCAAGTCATTGCCATCGCCGGCGTTGAGGATGTCGTTACCGTTGCCACCGGTCAGCACATCATTGCCGGCCCCGGCATTGAGGGTGTCGCTGCCCGTCCCGCCCAGCAAGGTGTCGTGGCCATCAGTCCCGGTCAGGACACTACCTTGCTGGTAAGTGATATCGACGTTGCCAGTGCCGGTGCCACCATGCCCATCACTGACCGTATAGGCGCCGTTGTAGGTTTGGTTCTGGGCGTTGGCGTAGTCGACCTTCATGGTCAAGGCATATCGCTCCCATCCGTCGGCATTGCCCCCGGCAGGATTGAGCAGGTTGACCATGTGGATGCTGTACACACCGTCATGACTGGCAGTGAAACTACTGCCATCGGCAATGGTTTGATAAACGCCATTCTCACCCTTCCACTCCATCAGGATGTTGCCAGCGGGGCGGTCGTGATCAAGCTTGAGCGTCTCACCTTTTTTCAGCGTAACAGTCAGTACGTCCTCAGCATTGGCCCCACTTGAAAGCGCGCCCAGGTAGCCACTGACCAGCAGCGCCGCAGTGGTGGTGTTCGAAGCGGTGCGAAACGAACTGCGCGGCAAATCCTTCGACTGGTTGGCCAAGTTGCTGGTAGTTCCCGAGAAACCGACCGTGGGCGTGCCGTTACCCACCGTGAACCCAGCCCCTTTGGCTGCCCAATTGGTCGTGAAGCTAATCGGCGATGCGCTGAGCAAATCGTTGTTGGCATCGCTGTCGTTGGCCAGCAGCGCTTCGACCGGTACGGTGATGGTGCTGGAGAGGATATTGGTGATGATATGGTCAGCACCGGCCACTGGCGCGGCGTTGGAGTAGACATTGACCACCAGGTTGGCGCTGCTCAGGTCACCATCATTGTCACTGGCGGTGAAGCTGATGTTTTCGGCCAGGGTGGTGCCGGAGTCTTTCGGTGGCGTGTAGGTGAACTCGCCAGTATCCATGTCCACCAGCAAGGTACCACCCTTGATGGTTTTGATGTTGAAGGTATTGGTTGCGGTGTCGAAGGAGCCGCGATCGACACCACTGGCGCTGTAGCTGCCCTGCCCTTTCGGGTCATAGGTGTAGGTCGTACCATCGACCAGCAATGCTTTGATAAAGCCGCCATCGGCACCGAAAATGCCGCCGTTCATCAAGCTGCCGGTAATGGGTGCACCTTGCACCGTACCGGACAACACCTGATTCAACGCATTGAGATCGGTGACCACCACAGCGTTGGTATCGGTATGCGTGCGGCCGTCATAAGCCAGCGGGTCGAGATTGCTGGCGTTGACGCCGTTACCCAGGCCAATGGCGTAGGACTTGATCCCGTTGTTGTCGAGGAAGGATTTCCAGGCAATCTCGTCGGAGGCATCTATGCCTTGTGAGGTTGAGGATGGGTTGCCGTCGGAGAAGAAGTAGCCAATGTTCTGCGCACCGGTCAAACTGCCGCCGTTGGCGAAGGCCGACTTCGCCTCGGCCACCGCATCATCGTAGTTGGTACCACCACCCGCCGACAGCCCGGCAACGATCTGCTTGGCCTGGGCGACCGATACCCAGACGCCCGATTGCTCCGATGCAGATGAGTTGAAGGTAACAATCTGGACTTTGACGTCGCCCATCTCGTCGTACTTGTCGAGCAAGGCGTTGATGGCATCCTTGGCCAGTTCTATACGGGTCTTGCCCTGGACTCCGGACTGATCGTTCATGCTGCCGGATACATCGATGATCAGCAGCAGGTTGGAATCGATCTGCCCCGGCGTCACCGAACGCTCGGCGCCCACCACTGCAGGTACGTCGTCAACGATGTTCACGTCCAGGGTTGCATGGGCAGTGCTGCCGTCTTTATCGGTCGCGACCACCTCGACTTGCTCGACGAGGGTGTTGGTGCCTTGGCCGGTTGCATGGTTTTCATTGTCCAGCAAGGTGAAGGTGCCGACGACCAAGCCGGTGCTCGGGTCGTAGCTGTGGATGGTCATCGAGTTGCCCAGCGGCGTGGTGCCGGTCAGCGGTAATGCGCTAACGACACCGCCACTGACCAGCGTGATGCCACCGATGACCAGCGATTGCAGGCCGTCCGGTGCGACCACGGTAAAGGTGCCGCCCTTGGTCAGCGCCCACTGGTCCGGGCTGCTGCCGTCGCTGAGATTTTGCTCGTAGAAGGTCAGCTCGCCGCCGCAGAGGTCCAGGCCATGGATCTCCACCGGGTCGTTGAGATTGCTGACATCGATCTTCAACGTCGCCGTGCTGCTGTCGCCGTCGGCGTCCTTGAGGGTGTAGGTGAAGCTTTCGACACCACTGCCGCCTTTCAGGTTGATGAAGTCCGCATCGTTGGTGTGCAGCGTGTAGGTGTAGGAACCATCAGCAGCCAGCACCAGGGTGCCGTAGGTGCCGGTGATGGTTTGCGGGATGATCGGGCCGCTGGCGATGCGGTCAGCACCCTGCACATCGTTGCTCAACACATTGCCAGTCAGGGTCAGTTGAGCTTCCGTGGCCGTAGTTGTGTGGGTGTCGTCGTTCGCCTTGGGCGCATCGTCGACGATATTGATATCAATGGTGGCACTGCCCGTGCTGCCATCGCTATCGGTGGCGACCACCTCGATTTGCTCGACGAGGGTGTTGCCGCTGGTGTGGCTTTCATTGTCAAGCAAGGTGAACGTGCCGACGACCACGCCGGTGCTCGGGTCGTAGCTGTGGATGGTCATCGAGTTGCCCAGCGGCGTGGTGCCGGTCAGCGGTAATGCGCTGACGACACCGCCACTGACCAGCGTGATGCCACCGATGACCAGCGATTGCAGGCCGTCCGGTGCAACCACGGTAAAGGTGCCGCCCTTGGTCAGCGCCCACTGGTCCGGGCTGCTGCCGTCGCTGAGATTTTGCTCGTAGAAGGTCAGCTCGCCGCCGCAGAGGTCCAGGCCGTGGATCTCCACCGGGTCGTTGAGATTGCTGACATCGATCTTCAACGTCGCCGTGCTGCTGTCGCCGTCGGCGTCCTTGAGGGTGTAGGTGAAGCTTTCGACACCGCTGCCGCCGCCTTTCAGGTTGATGAAGTCCGGGTCGTTGGTGTGCAGCGTGTAGGTGTAGGAACCATCAGCAGCCAGCACCAGGGTGCCGTAGGTGCCGGTGATGGTTTGCGGGATGATCGGGCCGCTGGCGATGCGGTCAGCACCCTGCACATCGTTGCTCAACACATTGCCAGTCAGGGTCAGTTGAGCTTCCGTGGCCGTAGTTGTGTGGGTGTCGTCGTTCGCCTTGGGCGCATCGTCGACGATATTGATATCAATGGTGGCACTGCCCGTGCTGCCATCGCTATCGGTGGCGACCACCTCGATTTGCTCGACGAGGGTGTTGCCGCTGGTGTGGCTTTCATTGTCAAGCAAGGTGAACGTGCCGACGACCACGCCGGTGCTCGGGTCGTAGCTGTGGATGGTCATCGAGTTGCCCAGCGGCGTGGTGCCGGTCAGCGGTAATGCGCTGACGACACCGCCACTGACCAGCGTGATGCCACCGATGACCAGCGATTGCAGGCCGTCCGGTGCAACCACGGTAAAGGTGCCGCCCTTGGTCAGCGCCCACTGGTCCGGGCTGCTGCCGTCGCTGAGATTTTGCTCGTAGAAGGTCAGCTCGCCACCACAGAGGTCCAGGCCATGGATCTCCACCGGGTCGTTGAGATTGCTGACATCGATCTTCAACGTCGCCGTGCTGCTGTCGCCATCGGCGTCCTTGAGGGTGTAGGTGAAGCTTTCGACACCACTGCCGCCGCCTTTCAGGTTGATGAAGTCCGGGTCGCTGGTGTTCAGCGTGTAGGTGTAGGAACCATCAGCAGCCAGCACCAGGGTGCCGTAGGTGCCGGTGATGGTTTGCGGGGTGATCGGGCCGCTGGCGATGCGGTCGGCGCCCTGCACATCGTTGGTCAACACATTGCCAGTCAGGGTCAGTTGAGGTTCCGTGGCCGTAGTTGTGTGGGTGTCGTCGTTCGCCTTGGGTGCATCGTCGACGATGTTCACATCGATGTGGCCGCTGGCACTGCTGCCATCGGTGTCGATAGCAACTACGCTGAAACTTTCACTCAAGGTGGTGCCGTTACCGCTGCTATGCGCTTCGTTGCCGAGCAACGTGTAGGTGTAAGTCACCACCCCGGTGCTGGCGTTGTAACCGGTGATGGTCAGGGTGTTGCCTTCCGGCGTGCTAACCGATTGCGGGAAGCCGACCGCATTGCCGCCAGAGACCACGGTGATACCGCCGACGGTCAGGGTTTGCAGGCCATCCGGGGCGCTCACGGTGAAGCTGCCGCCCTGAGTCAATGCCGAGCCGTTCGGGCTGCTGCCGTCGTTGAGGCTTTGCTCGTAGAAGGCCAGTTCGCCGCCTTCGACATTCAGGCCGTTGAGGGTTACCGGGTCGTTGAGGTTGCTGACATCGATCTTCAACGTCGCCGTGCTGCTGTCGCCGTCGGCGTCCTTGAGGGTGTAGGTGAAGCTTTCGACACCACTGCCGCCGCCTTTCAGGTTGATGAAGTCCGGGTCGCTGGTGTTCAGCGTGTAGGTGTAGGAACCATCAGCAGCCAGGACCAGGGTGCCGTAGGTGCCGGTGATGGTTTGCGGGGTGATCGGGCCGCTGGCGATGCGGTCGGCGCCCTGCACATCGTTGGTCAACACATTGCCAGTCAGGGTCAGTTGAGCTTCCGTGGCGGCGGTGGTGTTGGTGTCGTCGTTCGCCTTGGGTGCATCGTCGACGATGTTCACATCGATGTGGCCGCTGGCACTGCTGCCATCGGTGTCGATAGCAACTACGCTGAAACTTTCACTCAAGGTGGTGCCGTTACCGCTGCTATGCGCTTCGTTGTCGAGCAGCGTGTAGATGTAAGTCACCACCCCGGTGCTGGCGTTGTAACCGGTGATGGTCAGGGTGTTGCCTTCCGGCGTGGTAGCCGATTGCGGGAAGCCGACCGCATTGCCGCCAGAGACCACGGTGATACCGCCGACGGTCAGGGTTTGCAGGCCATCCGGGGCGCTCACGGTGAAGCTGCCGCCCTGAGTCAATGCCGAGCCGTTCGGGCTGCTGCCGTCGTTGAGGCTTTGCTCGTAGAAGGCCAGTTCGCCGCCTTCGACATTCAGGCCGTTGAGGGTTACCGGGTCGTTGAGGTTGCTGACATCGATCTTCAACGTCGCCGTGCTGCTGTCGCCGTCGGCGTCCTTGAGGGTGTAGGTGAAGCTTTCGACACCACTGCCGCCGCCTTTCAGGTTGATGAAGTCCGCATCGCTGGTGTTCAGCGTGTAGGTGTAGGAACCATCAGCAGCCAGGACCAGGGTGCCGTAGGTGCCGGTGATGGTTTGCGGGGTGATCGGACCGCTGGCGATGCGGTCGGCGCCCTGCACATCGTTGGTCAATACGTTACCGGTCAACGTCAGCTGGTTTTCGGTGGCCGTCAGCGCATTGCTGTCCGCTACCGCCCGCGGCATATCATCGATAACGGTAACATCCAGCGAACCACTGGCCACATCACCATCGGTGTCGCTGACCAAGACACTGATACTTTCGCCCTGTCCATTGGCTCCACCGCCGTTCGGATGTGCCTCGGTGATGCTCAAGGTGTAGCTGTAACTGACCACACCAGTCGCAGCATCGTAGCCGGTGATGGTCAACACGTTGCCCAACCCGGTAGTGATGGATTGACCCACACCGGTCACAGCGCCAGCCGTGACGACGTTGATGCCACCGACATTCAGGTTGAACACACCATCTGCCGCGACCACAGTAAAACTGCCGGTTTGGATCAAGGCGGCGGGATCACTGGCCGAGCCTTGGGCCAGGTTGGCTTCGTTGAGGCTCAGCTCGCCCCCCTCCACCTGCAAACCGTCGATAATGACCGGGTTATTGACCACTGGTAGCGGCGCCAACAGCGCGTCATTGTTGTTATTGAGATCGCCAACATCCAGCTCCGGCACTTCGACAAAGCCGTTGAAACCCGCAGTCGGGAATCCTATGACCGGGTCAACCCGACCGCCCACTTCGCTGAGCATGACAAAGGAGTGGCCGCCGCCAATTGCCCCCGGGGCACCGCCACTGCCGGGACCGGCCGCCGTCGGATCGGCATCCTGGCTCGGGTCGGCGCCCGAGGCGATGGCTTGCTGGAGTTTTTCCACATCGGTGAGTTGCGCCTGACTTGGCGTCAGTGCCTGCGGCGCATCGACATGAGGTGCCTGGTTGGCCAGCAACTGCGGGGACAGCTCCAGACTGCTGTCACGGCCCAAGGTCAATTCGGCACCATTTTGCAGATGCACGGCCACCGCACCGGCGGCACCAGTCTGCAACTGCTCGCCGGCAAATAGCCGGTCACCTTCGGCCAGCGCCCGACGAGTCCCGTCACTGGCGACAGCGAAGACCTCTCCGACTACTTTGCTGACAATACCGATTAACTTGGCCATGAGCGCTCTCCTCCGCTGCGGAACGGTTTTTCGCAGAAAAGCACCCTGATTCTCGCGTAGTCGGCCTACGGTGCCTGCCCCGAGCCAACACCTGGAAAGCGCTGAAGGCGCAGGTGGATTTCATTGAAATCAACACTTTCGCCTGACAGGCACCCAGTGAACGTGGAAAAACAAGCTGGCGATTTGGCATATGCCAAAAAATTGTCGCCAGCAACTGATCTTCCTCCATCCCCTCCGCTACATCCGTGCCCTTTGCCGCAAAAAATTCTGAACTTTCTCTGGCGCCCGAAAAATGCACCCTAGCGCGGTATCGACGGGTCGCCCGATATGAACAATGTCGCGGATTCCTTAGATCGCATAAGTTTTTTTTCGCATAACTCTTATGATAATTTCTTCTTAGCTCGCCTTATAAATGTTCTTAGCTCTGTTGTTACAAGCCTGAAACGGTTTGACCTTAAAAGTTCGTCAAAAATATGACGACAGCAACACCAAAATTTGAGATCAGGGAGAAGTACCCCATGCGCGTTTTGACCCCCATCACCAGCGCAATTCTATTGGCCATGGCATGTGCCAATGCTCAGGCGATGTCGCTTACGGAAGCTGTTCAAAGCGCCGTGGACCAACATCCGGAAATCAACGCCAGCCGCAACAATCGCTTATCCGCAGACGAAGATGTCAACGTTGCCAAGGGCGGTTGGTACCCGCGTGTGGACCTGGTTGCCGGCTATGGTCGGCAGAAGTCAGACAACACCAACACCCGCGGTTTCAACGCCGACGGCACTCGCAATCACAACACCGAAACCCTGAACTACACCCAGTCCGATCTGCGCTTGCGGCAGATGCTGTTCGACGGTTTCAACACCTCGAACGAAGTCGGTCGTACCGAGGCGGTGGTCAACTCCCGCGCCTATTACACCCAGGCAACCGCCCAAAGCGTCAGCCTGCGCGCCATCGAGGTGTACCTGGAGGTGCTCAAGCGCCGTGAACTGGTGACCCTGGCCAAGAACAACCTGCAGGCCCACCTGCGCGTCAACGACCAGATCGGCCTGCGTAGCGAACGCGGCGTGGGCAGCACCGCCGACCTTGACCAGTCCACCGCTCGTCGCGCGCTGGCGGAAAACAACCTGTACACCGCCGAAGTCGACCTGGCTGATGCCGAAGCCAACTTCTTCAGTGTCATCGGCCGGGTGCCCGACGAACTGGAAACGCCGGTCACCATCAAGGGTGAAATGCCCGCCAGCCTGCTCGACGCGCGTCAGGACATGCTCGAGCACAACCCCTACTTGAAGTCGGCCCAAGCCGATGTACAAGCCGCCGAGCAGCAGTACGAAGTGGCCAAGTCGCCGTTCTATCCACGCCTGGATGCGGTGTTGGCCACCGGCGCCAACAACAACACCGCAGGACAGGTCGGTCATGACAATAACGACTGGCAAGCCGGCGTCGAGCTCAGCTACAACCTGTTCCGCGGTGGCAGCGACAAGGCCCGCCTGCAGTCGGATGCGCACAAGATCAACCAGGCCATGGACATCCGCAACAATGCCTTGCGCACCCTCAACGAGGACCTGGCACTGTCTTGGAACGCCATGACCAACGCCCGCAAGCAAACCCCGACTGCCCGCGAGTACGCTGACACCACTACCCGTGTGCGCGCCGCCTACCAGGATCAGTTCGGCCTCGGCCAACGTACCCTGCTCGACCTGCTCGACAGCGAAAACGAGCTGTACAACGCCAACCGCCGCTACACCGAGGTGCGCTATATCGAGGAGTTCTCGATGTACAGGGTTCTGGCCAACATGGGTGAATTGCTCAGCAAACAACGCATCTCACTGCCGCCTGAGGCCATCGCCAAGAGTGAAGTGAGGAGCGAAGCACGTCTGCCCGATATGCGCTAAGCCTCGATCTGCTGCAGGAGTAGGCCATTGTGACCAGCATGCAACCTGTGAGCTCGGCGGCAGATCCGCGCCTGAGTTTCGATGACCCGTTACTCGATGGATTGCTGATTCTCTGCAAGCTGCACGGTTGCACGCTCAGCCGTGCCGGCCTGAGTGCCGGCCTGCCCTTGGCCCAGCAGCGTCTGAGCCTCGACCTGCTGCCGCGAGCCGCTGCCCGCGCCGGTTTGCAGGCGCGCGTGCTGCGCCGGGAACTGGAGGCGATTTCGGCGCTCAACTTGCCGGTGCTGTTGTTGCTCAAGCAGGGCCGCTGCGCCGTGCTACGGCGCTGGGGCGATGACGGCAAGGCACTGATCCTGCCCAGCGAGGCGGAAGGTGGCGAACAATGGGTCAGCCGCCAGGAGCTGGCCGAGGCCTATAGCGGCGAAGCACTGTTCGCCCGCCCCCGGCATGAGCTCGAAGACCTGCGCGCACCGTTGATGCCTCGGGTCAATGCCTGGTTCCGCGACACCCTGAAACTGTCTCGCTGGCTTTACAGCGATGCGGTGCTGGCCAGTTTGTTGATCAACCTGCTCGGCCTGATGGTGCCGTTGTTCGTCATGCAGACCTACGACCGGGTCGTGCCCAACCAGGCCATCTCAACCCTCTGGGTGCTGGTGGTTGGCCTGTTGATCGGCAGCCTGTTCGAATTGATTCTGCGCGTGGTGCGCGCCCACCTGCTGGACCAGGCCGGGAAAAAGACCGACCTGATTCTCTCGGCTACATTGTTCGAACGCATCACCGGGATGTCGATGAAGGCCCGCCCGGCCACCATCGGTGGTTTTGCGCAAAGCATTCATGACTTCCAGGGCCTGCGCGAATTTCTCACCGCCGTGACCCTGACCAGCGTCATTGACTTGCCGTTCGTGGTGCTGATGCTGCTGGTGATCGGTCTGCTCGGCGGCTGGCTGGTAGTGATTCCACTGATTGCCTTTCCAGTCACCATTATCTTCGCCCTGTTCATTCAGATACGCCTGCGTGACACCGTGCAAAAAAGCCTGGCCTTGGGTGCGGTGCGCCAGGCCCTGTTGATCGAGACCCTCGGCGGCCTGGAAACCCTCAAAGCCTGCAGTGCCGAAAGCGAGCGTCAGTACCAATGGGAAAGCACCCACGGCGCCCTGACCCGCCTCGACGCCCATGCCCGCAACCTGTCGGCCCTGGCCACCAACGGCACCTTGTTCATTCAGCAGTTCTGCGGCATGGCGACCATCGTTGCCGGGGTCTACAGCATCATTGCTGGCAATCTCAGCGTGGGTGCCCTGGTCGCCAGCTACATGCTCGGCAGCCGCGTACTGGCGCCGCTGGGCCAGATCGCCGGACTGATTACCCGTTATCAGCAAGCGCAGCTGACCATGCGCAGCACCGACGCGTTGATGGCGCTGCCACAAGAGCGCCAGGCCGGCCAGCAACCGCTGGAGCGCACCCAGCTGCACGGTGCCCTTGAGGTCAGCCATGTCAGCTTTCGTTATACCGGGCAGAATGCCGCAGCGCTCAATGCCGTAAGTTTCAGCGTCAAACCCGGCGAGCGCATCGGCATCATCGGCCGCAGCGGTTCGGGCAAAAGCACCCTGGCCCGCCTGTTGATGGGCTTTTATGCCCCGGACGAAGGGCAGATCCTGCTCGACAATCTCGACCTACGCCAACTCGACATCGCCGACCTGCGCAACCAGATCGGCTATGTCGCCCATGACCTGCCGCTGCTGGCCGGCAGCCTGCGCGACAACCTCACCCTCGGCGCGCGCTATGTGAGTGACGCACGCATGCTGGAAGTGGCCGAGCTGACCGGCGTCAGTGAACTGGCGCGCCAACATCCGCAAGGCTTCGACCGCCCGGTGGGTGAACGCGGCCAACTGCTGTCCGGTGGACAACGCCAGTCTGTGCTGCTGGCCCGGGCGATGCTGTTGGAGCCGCCGATCATGATCCTTGACGAACCCACCAGCCACATGGACAACGCCAGCGAAGACCAGTTGCGCCAACGCCTGCATGGCTGGGTCCAGGGCAAGACCCTGCTGCTGGTCACCCACCGTACCTCAATGCTTAGTCTGGTCGACCGCCTGCTGGTCCTGGACAACGGCAAGGTGGTGGCCGACGGGCCGAAGGAAGCGGTTATCGATGCACTGCGCAAAGGCCGGGTTGGTTCGGCCATCTAGGGGATCTCGTCATGTCCATCAGCCAAGGCCTGCGCAGTTACCTCCAGAGTTTCGGCAAAACTGCCGAACGCGACTACATGCCGGATGTGGCCGGCGCCACGTTACAGGACTCGCCACGCTTGTCGCGCATCACCGTGTGGCTGGCTGCCGCCTTGTTGCTGGTAGCCGTGCTGTGGGCCTGGTTTGCAGTGCTGGACGAAGTGACCATGGGTGAAGGCAAGGCGATCCCGTCGAGCAAGGTGCAGGTGATCCAGAACCTGGAAGGCGGCATCGTCACCGAGATCTTTGTTCGCGAAGGGCAAATGGTCAACAAGGGCGATACCTTGCTGCGCCTGGACGACACCCGCTTTCTGTCCAACAAAGGCGAGAGCGAAGCGGATCGCTATGCCCTCACCGCCCAGGTCGAACGTCTGTCGGCCGAAGCCGAAGGTCGCCCCTTCGAAGTCTCTGAAGAAGTGCGCAACAAAGCACCACAGGTGGCCGAGGACGAGTTGTCGTTGTATCAGTCCCGGCAACGTCGCCTGAGCAGCGAGAAACAGACCCTCAACGAACAACTGCGGCAGAAGACCCAGGAGCTGGCCGAGTTTCGCTCCAAGGCCGAGCAGTACCGCTCAGCGCTGGGCCTGCTGCAGCAAGAACTGAATATGTCGACACCGCTGGTGGGCACCGGCGCGATTTCCCCCGTGGAGATCTTGCGCCTCAAGCGCAGCACCGTAGAAGCCCGTGGTTCGCTGAATGCCACTACGCTGGCCATTCCCCGTGCAGAGGCGGCGGTGGCGGAAATAAAAAGCAAGATCGAGGAGTCGGAAGCCGGTTTCCGTTCGGAGGCGGCCAAGGAGCTCAACGAAAAACGCACCGACCTGTCGAAGATCACCGCGTCGAGCATCGCCATCGATGACCGGGTCACGCGCACCACCGTGGTATCGCCGGTGCATGGCATTATCAAGCTGCTCAAGGTCAACACCATCGGTGGCGTGGTCCAGCCGGGCAGCGATCTACTGGAGATCGTACCACTGGAAGACAACCTGCTGATCGAAGCCAAGGTGCGCCCGCAGGACGTTGCCTTCCTGCACCCGGGGCAGTCGGCAATGGTCAAGTTCAGCGCCTACGACTACACCATCTACGGCGGCCTCAAGGCCAAACTGGAATTGATCAGCGCCGACACCGTCACCGATGACAAGGGCAATTCGTTCTACCTGATCCAGGTGCGCACCGACAAAAACCACCTTGGTGGCGATAACAAACCTTTGCTGATCATCCCCGGGATGACTGCCACAGTGGATATCATCACCGGGCACAAGAGTGTGCTGGATTACCTGCTTAAACCGGTGCTCAAAGCGCGGACAGAGGCCATGCGCGAGCGTTGAGCATCGCGTGGCAAGCCCGCTCCCACCGGAGGGGGTTCTCTGCGGGCTTGCCACGCGATAATCAACGCAAATGATTACGCTCGTACGTCTCGCGCCCCATCGCCTCGATCTGCCCTTCGATCAAAGCCTCAAATGGTTTAAGCAACGCATCGAAACATACCGGCGCCTCCAGCACATTCAACGCCTGCACCACCGCCTCCAGGGTCGACAGCGCGCCATCAGCGGGCGCTTTGCGCAAGCGGTAGCGCGAAGGCTGCACTTGGGCCAGCGTTACCCGCGGCAAGGTGGCCAGCAGCGGGTTCAGGTGCAGCAGCTTGCTCGCCTTGCGCCAGGTGCCATCGGGCACCACCAGTAGCCACGGGCGCTGATCCTGCTCACCGGCATAGGCAGCCAGAGGCTGAGCCTGATCGCCAGGAAACAGCAACGCACTGCGATACCCCGGCGCCTCGATCAGCGCAGCCAGATCCTCAAACACCTCACCTACCCGCAGTTGGCTATTACGCAGGCCCAACGCCGCCAGTTTCGCGGTATTGAGGGCATGGCGCACCTCGCTCGGATGCTGCAACACCAGTACACGGGTGCGGCTATCGAGAGACGGGATCAAGGGGCAAAGGCAATGGGCTTGTGGGCGCAGGCAGCGCTCGCACTGGATTCTGGACATCGGGTTCTCCTGGGCGGGCAAAGTGTGCCACAGCAGTCCCGGAAAAAGCCCACTTCCCTGTGGGTGAGACGAAAGACGTCAGCGGTTGAAACGTTCAGCCAGGCTGTGCAGGTACTCGGCCATGCGCTCCAGGTCCTGACTGATCTCGGCGCCCTGCTTGGCCTGTCCGGCGCTGTGATCGCAGAGCTGGGCAATGCGGGTGATCTGCTGATTGATATCTTCAGCGACATTGCTTTGCTGTGCAGACGCCGTGGCCATCTGCTGACTCATGCCAGTAATACGGCTAACCGCCTGAGTGATCCCCACCAGTGCCGACTGCACCGCTTCGACACGTTGCACGCTGTCTCTGGAGATCTGCTCGCCCTTGCTCGCCGAAGATACCGCACGCTGTGCGCCGTCACGCAGCGAAGCGATGATCTGGTGGATTTCCTCGGTGGAGGTGCGGGTGCGCTGGGCCAACGATCGAACTTCGTCAGCCACCACAGCAAATCCGCGCCCCTGTTCACCGGCCCGCGCTGCTTCAATCGCTGCGTTCAGAGCAAGCAGATTGGTCTGTTCGGCGATTGATGTGATCACATCCACCACACTGCCAATGGACTGAGTCTGTTCGGCCAGGGCGTTGACCGCCTGACCAATGTCATTGACCGCATCACTCATGCTACCCATGGCCCGCAGGCTTTGCTGTGCCAGGTCACTCCCCTGCTGAGCCAACTGATCGACGTCCGCAGCGGCCGAGGCAGTATTTTGTACGTTGTGGGTGACCTCCTGGATGGTCGCAGCCATCTGCGCGATAGCCGTGGCCGACTGGTCGGTTTCGCTGCGCTGGCGGTCGAGCATCTGCGCCTGGGCACCGGACAGGTCCGAGGATTGTGCAGCCCGCGCCTTGACCCCGACACCTGCGTCGACCAAGCGGGTCAGCGCGGTCTGCAGCCGCGCTTCCTCGCTGAGGATGGCCAGGTCCAGTTGCCCTTGCAAACCTTTGTTGTCGCTGTAGGTCAGGGCTACAAGCGGGCTGGTGAACGCTTTCGGATGCTCGGCCAGGGTTCGCTTGATCACTCGGTTCTGCCGCGATTCGATCAGGTACCAGGCGCTGAGCAGGCTGCTCATCAGCACGCCAAGCGCCGCGTATTGTGGTAGCCAAAGGTAACCTGCCGCTGAAAGCAGACCGGCGCCGAGCAACGGCCAACCATGCTCAACCACCTCACCTACACGCGCAGCCCACGGCACAGCTGCTCGCCCCTGATGCAAGCGTGCATACAGCGCGGTGGCACGACGGACCTGCTCGCGGCTCGGCACTGAGCGCACCGATTCGTAGCCACTGATCCGACCATTCTCGTAGATCGCCGTCACATAGGCACTGACCCAATAGAAGTCACCGTTTTTGGCGCGGTTCTTGACAACGCCCATCCACGGCTTGCCTTGCTTGATGGTTTCCCACATATGACTGAACACCGCAGGCGGCATATCCGGATGGCGTACCAGGTTATGCGGCTGATCGAGCAATTCTTCGTAGGTGAAACCGCTGATGGCGACAAAGGCGTCGTTACAATAGGTGATACGGCTGTTGAGATCGGTGGTAGAAATCAGTCGTTGTTCGCTGGGGAAGGTTCTTTCGTGCTCAGTGACGGGCAAATTCATGCGCATCTGTGCGATACCTGCCGATGGATGATGGGAAAATGACATCAACGCAGTACAGGTTTAGCAGAGCGTTTGCTGGAAAGTAGTTCGCTTACTTAGAAAATTTCCGGTTTGATTTGAATTTTTCACAGGTCATTTCGGTCAGGCCGGCGTGAGCTGCGCCTTGAGCAAATCGCGGAAGGTCTGAATCAAAGGTTCGCGGCTGCGTCCGCGACGAATGATCATGGAAAACGGCGCCTGATAACCGAAGGTCGCTGGTGATAACACGCGCAAATCGCCCTTGTCGGCCCAAGCCTGGGCATAGTGTTCCGGCAGGTAACCGATATAGGCCCCGGACAACACCAGAATCAGTTGCGCCTCCATGCTTTCCACCGTCGCCGCACTGTGTTTGAAACCGTGTCGGGCCAGTTCCGCCTGACTCCAGTAGCCGCGCCCGACCATGCGCTGTTGGGTGATGACCTGTTCAGGAATGCGTCGCTCGTGAAACAGCGGATGGCGGTTACTGCAGTACAACCAGTGCTGCTCACGATACAGCGGTTGATAGACCAGCCCACTCATACGTGTCGAGAACGCACCGATGGCAAGGTCCAGGCGGTTATCCTGCACCCCCAACTGCAACTCGTAGGGGCTGGATACCGACAGATGCAGGTGCACCGCCGGATGTTCCTGGCTGTAGGCGCCAATGGCTTCGGCCAGCGGCAGCGCACGATCGCCTACGGTCGAGTCGATTACCCCAAGATTCAGGGTGCCGCGCAACTCGCCCTTGAGCGCTGCGGCGTATTGCTCGAAGCCGTCCATTTCGGCCAGCAGGCGCAGGGTTTCCTGATGGAACAGTTCGCCCTTGCTGGTCAGGCTGAAGCCCCCCCGCCCGCGGTGACACAGGACGATGCCCAGCGCCGCTTCCAACTGGCTCATGTAGGTGCTGATGGCAGAGGTCGAAAGATTGAGTTCGCGCTGGGCGTTGGCGAACCCCTGATGGCGTACGACGCTGACGAAAATGCGCAGGAGTTTCAGGTCAGGCAGTGCACAAGCCATGGCTTACAGGGTCCAAAAAGACAGCGAATGGCAGAAGTCTAACCAGATTCCCGCCGATAGTTTAGAAAAACCTGAACTAAGTATTTGCCCGTAGCGATTCTTTTTGCCCACTACCTTTTGCAGACTCTGCCGCAATGCACCTGCTTGCCAGCACTTCAGGGTTACTAGCCGCCCCGCAAGACAGGTTCCAACAACTAAAACAATCGAATCAATGAGGCCCGACCGTGGACAAGATTCTGCACCAACCACTGGGCGGCAACGAAATGCCGCGTTTCGGCGGCATCGCCACCATGCTCCGTCTCCCTCACCTGCAAAGCGCCGAAGGCCTTGATGCCGCCTTCATCGGCATCCCGCTGGACATCGGTACTTCGCTGCGCTCCGGCACCCGTTTCGGCCCACGGCAGATCCGTGCCGAGTCGGTAATGATCCGCCCTTACAACATGGCCACTGGCGCTGCACCCTTCGATTCGATGTCGGTAGCCGATATCGGTGATGTGGCGATCAACACCTTCAACCTGCTTGAAGCTGTGCGCATCATTGAAGAAGCCTACGACGAAATCCTCGAACACAATGTCATCCCCATGACCATGGGTGGCGACCACACCATCACCCTGCCGATCCTGCGGGCGATCCACAAGAAGCATGGCAAGGTAGGCCTGGTGCACATCGATGCCCACGCTGACGTCAACGATCACATGTTCGGCGAGAAGATCGCCCACGGCACCACCTTCCGCCGCGCCGTGGAAGAAGGTCTGCTCGATTGCGACCGCGTGGTCCAGATCGGCTTGCGCGCCCAGGGCTATACCGCCGAAGACTTCAACTGGAGCCGCAAACAAGGCTTCCGTGTCGTCCAGGCCGAAGAATGCTGGCACAAATCACTGGAACCCTTGATGGCTGAAGTGCGCGAGAAAGTCGGCGGCGGCCCGGTGTACCTGAGCTTCGACATCGACGGCATCGATCCCGCCTGGGCCCCAGGCACCGGCACCCCGGAAATCGGCGGTCTGACCACCATCCAGGCCATGGAAATCATCCGTGGTTGCCAGGGCCTTGACCTGATTGGCTGCGACCTGGTGGAGGTCTCGCCACCTTACGACACCACCGGCAACACCTCCTTGCTCGGTGCCAACCTGCTCTACGAAATGCTCTGTGTCTTGCCGGGCGTTGCTCGCCGCTGACCGACAGGCACCAGGAGCTACAACGAGGCAGGAGCCATGATCGCCGGATCGCCCAGGCGGCCGGCAAAGTAGACGAATGACCGGCGTCGGGCTTGCCTGGCGTCAGGATCGATCTCACCATAATAAAGATAATCGGAGACACCCATGGCCTTAGACTTATTCGTTGTCTTGATCTACGCGGCCGGCATGCTCGGGCTCGGCTGGTATGGCATGCGCAAAGCAAAAACCCACGAAGATTACCTGGTGGCCGGACGCAACCTCGGCCCCAGCCTGTACATGGGCACCATGGCAGCCACCGTGCTCGGCGGCGCCTCGACAGTAGGTACCGTGAAACTGGGTTACGTCCACGGTATCTCGGGCTTCTGGCTGTGTGCGGCCCTGGGCCTGGGCATCATTGCCCTGAACCTGTTCCTGGCCAAGCCCCTGCTGCGCCTGAAAATCTTCACCGTGACCCAGGTGCTGGAGCAGCGCTACAACCCCATGGCCCGTCAGGCCAGCGCCGTGATCATGCTTGCCTATGCACTGATGATCGCCGTGACCTCGAGCCTGGCCATCGGTACCGTTCTGCAAGTGCTGTTCGATATGCAGTTCTGGGCCGCGATTCTGCTCGGCGGCGGTGTGGTTGTGGTGTACTCCACCATCGGCGGCATGTGGTCGCTGACCCTGACCGACATCGTCCAGTTCGTGATCAAGACCGTTGGCCTGATGTTCGTCCTGCTGCCGATCTGCCTGTACCGCGTGGGCGGTTGGGATGAGCTGGTCGCCAAGCTGCCGAGTGCCAGCTTCAGCCTGACCACCATCGGCTGGGACACCATCATCACCTACTTCCTGATCTACTTTTTCGGCATCCTTATCGGTCAGGATATCTGGCAGCGAGTGTTCACCGCCCGTGACGAGAAGGTCGCCCAACGCGCCGGCACCGTTGCCGGTGTCTATTGTGTGATCTACGGTCTGGTGTGTGCGGTGATCGGCATGGCTGCCCATGTGCTGCTGCCGGATCTGGGCAACGCCAACAATGCCTTTGCCGCCATCGTCAAATCCGCCCTGCCTGATGGCATCCGCGGTCTGGTGATTGCCGCCGCGCTGGCAGCGATGATGTCCACCGCCAGTGCCGGCCTGCTGGCAGCCTCGACCGTGCTGACCGAAGACCTGCTGCCCAAGCTGCGCGGTGGCAAGCAGTCGAGCCTGGCCATCAACCGCCTGTTCACCCTGCTCACCGGTATTGCCGTACTGGGTATCGCCCTGGTGGTCGAAGACGTGATCAGTGCCCTGACCCTAGCCTACAACCTGTTGGTCGGCGGCATGCTGGTGCCACTGATCGGTGCGATCTTCTGGAAGCGCGCAAGCACTGCCGGTGCAATCACCAGCATGGCCTTGGGCTTTGTCACTGCCCTGGCGTTCATGATCAAAGACGGGATGGATGCCAACACGCCGATCTACTACAGCCTGGCGGTCGCGCTGGTCAGCTTTGTGGTGGTAAGTGTGATGTCCCGCCGTCCGGTGGGTGCGGTAAACCTGGCCTGATCCAGGCCAACGACGGCCGTCGCATCTGCGTGATGCGGCGGCCCGGGCCAGGCGCCTAGCGACGCGGCTGGCGCTTGCGCTGCTCCTCATCGGTAGGGATCGGCACCGGCTGCAACGGCGGTGGAATCAAGCCCAGAGCCGCAGCCAGGTCATGAAGCCAGTTGAACAGAATATTTCTCATAACTCCCCCTCACGGGTCAGCCTGCACGGCGTTTCAATCCTGCGATGCTTCATACAGATCATAGCCCTATGTTTCCTATTGCGCATGCTCCAGGACTACAACTTGGGTCGAGTTTGATCTTAATCAAGCACTGACCGCCACCTCAGTAGCCCAGGCAACTGTTTCCCCTTGTTGCAAATCGATCCAGGCACTCAACTTCACACTGCTCTGGCGGCCGCAACTTAGCCAAGCAGACTGCGCAAACGTCGGCGCACCCACTGCTCAGCACTGACCAGCGTTACGCCGAGCAGAACCATGATGGCCCCGAGCACGAAGTTCAGGCTCAGCGGCTCACCCAACAACAGCACGCCAAAGGTCACCCCGAACAACGGGGTAATGAAGGAAAATACTGCCAGGTTCGACGCCAGGTAGCGGCGCAGTAACCAGAACCAGGTCAGGTAACTGAAGAACGACACGATCAGCCCCTGGAACAACAGGCTGCCAATAGCCAGCGGGGTAAAGTGCACCTGGGCGACCTGACCGCTGAGGACGGCGATCAACAACAGGCCGACGAAACCGACCGCCAGTTGATAAAACAAGGTCAGGGTCGCAGGTGCCTCTGACAGCCGGGAAGCGCGTACTACCACCGTGGTCGCGCCCCAGGCCAGACCTGCCAGTACGCCGAAGGCATCGCCCAGCAGCATGCGCCCGTCCAGGTCTGACAACGACACGCCGCCGGCGAAGGCATAGGCAATACCGCCAAAAGCCAGGACGATACCCAGCCATTGCAGAGGCCGCAGGCGTTCACTCGGCAGCAACCAATGCAGGCCCAGGGCAGTGAACACCGGCGCAGTGTAGAGGAACACCGACATGTGCGCCGCCGAGGTCAGCTTCAGGCCTTCGGCGATGAACAGAAACTCCACCCCAAACAGCGCGCCGGCCAGCAGACCGCCGCGCCAGGTGTGCGCCACCTGATCCCAACCGCCACGAAAGCAGATCAGCAGGCCGACCAATACCGCCGCCATTCCCGAACGCAGGGCCTGTTGCATCACCGGAGCAATGTCTGGCGCGGCCAACTTGATCATTACCTGCTGGATGCCCCAGATCAGGCACAGCACCAGCATTACTTGCAGGGCAAAGGCATCGGTATTGCGACGGGTGGCGCTCATTGCGGGCACCCGCTATCGGTTAACGGCATGGCAGAGTCTCGGCAGCTGTGGATCCAGCGCCGATTATCAGCGGCTGCAGGTGCTCATTGCCAGCCTTGTGTTGCCCTCGGGCAATTTGAAGTAGGTTTGAGCTATCGCGGGGCAAGCCCGCTCCCACAGGTGCACACTCAAGCCTGTGAGAGCTGATAAATGGCTTTACTCAGCAGCCGGAGCCGGCTTGCGACGCTTGAGCGGCGCCAGACCGTCGGCACTGGCCAACGGTGCATTAGGCTTCGGCTTGGCAGTCGGCTTGCGCTTGGCCACGACCTTCTTGTCGCCCTTCTTGTCGGTCTTTTTCTTCTTCACGCCAGCAGCCTTGCCCGAGGCCTTGACCTTTTTCGGTCCGCTGTAGGTGCCTTTGACTTCCTTGATGACACGGCGCTCGAAGCTCTGCTTCAGGTAACGCTCGATGCTCGACATCAGGTTCCAGTCGCCATGGCAGATCAGCGAAACGGCCAGACCTTCGTTACCGGCGCGACCGGTACGACCGATACGGTGCACGTATTCGTCGCCGCTGCGCGGCATGTCGAAGTTGATCACCAGGTCCAGGCCGTCAACGTCCAAGCCACGCGCCGCGACATCGGTCGCCACCAGCACTTTGGCACCGCCCTGCTTCAGGCGCTCGATGGCCAGCTTGCGGTCTTTCTGGTCCTTGTCGCCATGCAGAACGAAGGCTTTGACGTCCTTGGCCACCAAATGACCGTAGATGCGGTCGGCCATGACCCGGGTGTTAGTGAAGATGATCGCCTTCTGATACGTCTCGTTGGCCAGCAGCCACTGGACGATCTGCTCTTTATGCTGGTTGTGGTCGGCCGTGATGATCTGCTGACGAGTACCGTCGTTGAGCTGGCTGACGGTGTTGAGCATCAGGTGCTCCGGGTCTTTGAGCACTTTGCCGATCATGTCGCGCAGGCCGGCACCGCCGGTGGTGGCGGAGAACAGCAGGGTCTGTTCGCGGCTCGGGCACTCGCCGCACAGGCGCTCGACGTCTTCGGAGAAGCCCATGTCCAGCATGCGGTCGGCTTCGTCGAGAACGACCACCTGCACATGCTCAAGCTTGAGGTTACCGGCGTTCAGTTGCTCGAGCATACGGCCCGGGGTACCGACGAGGATATCCGGCACCTTGCGCAGCATGGCGGCCTGTTCCTTGAAGTCTTCACCGCCGGTGATCATGCCGGCCTTGATGAAGGTGAACTGAGCGAAACGCTCGATTTCCTTGAGGGTTTGCTGGGCCAGCTCACGGGTTGGCAGCAGTACCAGCGCACGGATCTCGACACGCTTTTGCTTGAGGTCGACCAGGCGGTTGAGCACCGGCAGTACGAAGGCTGCGGTCTTGCCACTACCGGTTTTCGCCGTTACTCGCAGGTCACGCCCCTGCAAAGCCAGGGGAATGGCGGCCGCCTGCACCGGAGTCGGCTCTTCGAAGTTCAGTGCAGCAACGGCTTTGAGCAGGCGTTCGTGCAGGGCGAATTGGGAAAACACGGGTGTACCTCGGGCATGTGCAGAAATTCAGCCGTATAGGGTAACGTTTTCCAGCGCCTACGCCGAATTTCTTTTGGCATTGATGCACCGTTCCGGGCTCTAATAACCCCTCATTTTCACTTCGGACACGTCAACTACCGCATGGCTATTGAACAGTTCTGGCAAAACGCCCTCGATCTCTGGGGCACTCTTGATCAACATCCTGTGCTGCACGCAGGCCTTGGGCTGAGCATTCTGCTGGTCGTCGCCCTGGTGCTGGGCCGGGTGGCACGCTTCTTGACGCTTCATGCCGTCAAGCTGCTGGGCCGACAGCCGGCACTGCACTGGGTCAATGACCTGCTGCAAAACAAGGTTTTCCACCGCCTGGCACAGATGACGCCATCGCTGGTGGTGCAGTTCGGCCTGAAACTGGTGCCGGAGCTCAATGCCCCCAGCCAGCACTTCCTCGGCAACGTCGCGCTGGCCTTTACCATTCTGTTCCTGATGCTGGCCATCAGTGCCCTGCTCGATGCCCTGCTGGACATCTACGCGCGCACCGAACACGCGCGCACCCGCTCGATCAAAGGTTATGTGCAACTGGCGAAGATGGTGCTCTACGTATTTGGCGCGATCATCATTGTCGCCACGCTGATCGACCGCTCACCGCTGTTGCTGCTGTCGGGCCTGGGTGCCATGTCGGCGGTGATCCTGTTGGTGTACAAGGACACCCTGCTGTCATTCGTGGCCAGCGTGCAGCTGACCAGCAACGACATGCTGCGGGTTGGCGACTGGATCGAGATGCCCCAGGTCGGCGCCGACGGCGACGTGGTGGATATCACCCTGCACACAGTCAAGGTGCAGAACTTCGATAAGACCATCGTCTCCATCCCTACCTGGCGACTGATGTCCGAATCGTTCAAGAACTGGCGCGGCATGCAGCAGTCAGGAGGGCGGCGGATCAAGCGCAGCCTGTATATTGACGCAGGCGGTGTACGGTTCTTGACCGACAACGAAGAACAGCGACTGAGCCAGGTTCACCTGCTGACCGACTACATCGCCCGCAAGCGTAGCGAGCTCAAAGCCTGGAACGAGGCTCAGGGTAATGTCGCCGAACTCTCGGCCAACCGTCGGCGCATGACCAACATCGGCACCTTCCGCGCTTATGCCCTGGCCTACCTGAAGAGCCACCCGGAAATCCAGCCGAACATGACCTGCATGGTCCGCCAGATGCAGACCACCGCCCAGGGCATCCCGCTGGAGATCTACTGCTTCACCCGCACCACCGCATGGGGCGACTACGAGCGCATCCAGGGCGATATCTTCGACTACCTGCTGGCGGTGATGCCGGAGTTCGGCCTGAGCCTGTACCAGCAGCCAAGCGGCAATGACCTGCGCGCCGGCCTGCTACCGGCGGGCCTGCCCCAACAGCAACGGACGCTGACAGCCGAGACGGCCGAGCCATAGCGAAACCAGAATCACCGCCCCGCCGATGAACAACCTGCCCAGGGGCTCGTGCTGATTCCAGATCAGCAAATTGAGCAGCAGTCCCACCGGCACGTGCAGGTTGTTCATCACCGCCAGGGTCGCACCGGAAACCAGGCACGCGCCCTTGTTCCACCAGTACAAGCCCAACGCCGTCGGGCACAGACCGAGGAACAGCAGCACCAGCCATTGCACATCGGTGCTGGGCAGGTGCTGGCGGTTGCCGAACGCCAGAAACGCCGGTAACACCACCAGCAAAGCACCCAGGTAAAAATAGCCAAAGCGCCGGTAATGCGGCAGGTCGCTGGGGTTACGGGCGATCAGGTGACGGTACAGTACCTGGCCGGCGGCATAGGTGAGGTTGGCCAGTTGCAGCAGCAAAAAACCCATGAAGAAGTCCGGGCTGATGCGATCGAAACGGATCACCGCCGCACCCGCCACCGCCACCAGGGCAGCCACCAGCGCCCAAGGGTTGAAGCGCCGGTTCAGAGCATCCTCGATCAGGGTCACATGCAGGGGTGTGAGGATGGTGAACAGCAGCACTTCCGGCACGGTCAGCACCCTGAAGCTCAGGTACAGACACACATAGGTAACGCCGTATTGCAGAGCACCGATCAGCAGCATCGAGCGCATGAAACGCGGCTCGACCTGACGCCAGCGGGTCAGCGGCAGGAACACCAGCCCGGCCAGCACTACCCGAGCCAACACCGCGAAATAGCTGTCGACATGACCTGCCAGGTACTCACCGATCAGGCTGAAGGAAAACGCCTGGATCAGTGCGACGATCAATAAATAGCCCATGGTTGCCCCTTATTCTAGAGGCGGCGACATTAGCGGTTCGGGATATGCCCGGCAACTGCTGCGGACAAGACAGGCATGCAACCTGTAGAAGCGGATGAATCCCCACTGGGTTGAGTAGATAGTCAGCCCTTACCCATCCGCGGCATCTCTATCCGGTGCTCATGCACCCGCCGATACAAGGTCGCCCGCGAGATCCCCAGGGCCTTGGCGGTTTCCCCCGGCTTCCAGCGATGGCGAATCAACGCGTCGAGCAACTGCTGACGCGCTGGGCTGACACTGGCCTGAAGCTGCGCCTGGACCTGGCCACCGCGTATCTCCAACGGCAAGTCATCCAACTGCAAGGTGCTGCCGGAACAGATCGCACAGGCATAGCGCAGCACCTGGCGTAGCTGGCGCAAGTTACCCGGCCAGCGGTAATTGAGCAGTGCCTCCAGCGCATCGCCACTCAAGCCAACATCAACACCACAGCCCTTGGCCTCTTCGCCCAGCAATTGGTTGATCAGCGCCAGCCGGTCACTGCGCTCACGCAGTGGCGGCAGTTCGAAGCGGGCATTGGCCAGGCGAAAATAAAGGTCTTCGCGAAAGCTTCCGGCAGCGACCATCGCCGTGAGGTCGCGGTGGGTGGCGCAGATCACCTGGATATCCACCCGTTGTCGCGCCGAGGCGCCCAACGGCGCCACCTCGCCCTCAGCCAGCACACGCAGCAAGCGGGTTTGCAGGTTCAGCGGCATATCGCCGATTTCGTCGAGAAACAGGGTGCCGCCATCGGCCTGTTGCAGCAGGCCCTGCATGCCCTTGCTCGAGGCGCCGGTAAAAGCTCCGGCGACATAGCCGAACAGCTCGCTCTCGATCAGGTTCTCAGGGATGGCGGCGCAGTTCAGCGCCACGAACGGTTTGCCGCAACGCAGGCTCATGGCATGCAACTGGCGGGCGAACACCTCCTTGCCCGAACCGGTTTCGCCCAGCACCAGCACGGCCAGGTTGCAGTCCTTGACTCGGGTTGCCAGGCGCAGGCTGTGCTCGACCCGCTCATCAATCGGCTGGCGGGCAATGGCCGCGACCCGGCACCCAGGCTTGCGCCGCGGCGAGCTGATACGCACATGCAGCTCGCCGCTTTCACCGCGCCAGCGCAAGCGTTGGGCCGATTCATCGGTAGCAGCGCGCAGGGCATCAAGGTCGAACAGCTCACCGATATGTTCCGGCAGCTGGCCATAGCGTTCCAGCAGCGCCTTGCGGGCCAGGCTGTTGAGGGCCTGTAGACGGCCATCGGCATCCCAGGCCAGCAGGTAATCCGGCTGGCTGTCGACATAACCCGGCGTACTGTGGGCGCGCAAGACCCAGTGCGGCTCGGCACTGTGCATGAAGAATGCGTTTTCGATTTCCCGTGCGCTCTGTACCACCATTTGCCGGATCAGGTGCTGGCTGCGCCGGTCATCCGGCGATTGCAGCGCCGAGACATCGACTACGCCAAGCAGCTCACCTTGCGGGTCGAACACCGGTGCCGCCGAGCAGGTCAGGCCGATGAAGGCGGCGCGAAAATGGTCGCGCTTGTGCACGGTCGCTGGCGCCTTGCTGGTCAGCACCGCCGCCACCCCGCAGGTGCCTTCCTCGCCCTCCGACCAGCAGGTGCCCAAGTACAGCCCGGCCTTGCGGCAGTCGTTGCGGATGGCCGACTCGACCCGGTAGTCGATGGTCCGCCCCAGGGCATCGGTCAGCAGCACGCAGTAGTCAGCATCGCGTACCCGCCCGTGCAGGCGCGCCACGGCATCACCGGCAATGCGCAGGAACAGCTCGGAACGCTCGCGACACTCGTCGAGCAGGCTTTGCGAAAGGATGCGCGGCCCTTGCTGGGACGCGGGATCGAGCCGGTGCTGCTCCATCGAGCGGCGCCAGGAGTCGAGGATCAGCGGCGGCACCGGCGCCTGGGGTAGACGTTCGGCGTTCTTCAGCACGCGGCTAACACAGTCGACGTGGGCTTTGGAGTTCGCGGCAAGCATGGGGCCTCCGGTGCTCGTGTTCTTGTCGTTATGGGCCTCATTAAGCGCCGAATGCCGGGGGTGGACAAGCACTCTGTGGATTCCTGCCGGGCTGAGACGCAGCGTCTCAGCGTCTCGCCAGGTGGCGTGCAACAGTGACACCGAGCGTCTTGCCACAGCCCCGGCCAATACCGCAGAAACCGCTCTGCAACGCACATCTGCACGACTTGGCACCGGCCTTGCTCCTGCCCCTGGCAAACAAGAACCAGAGGTGTGCCATGCGCCAACCCGCCCTGACCGTGGGGATCATCGCCAATCCGGCCAGTGGCCGCGACTTGCGCCGACTGACTGCCAATGCCGGGCTCTACTCCAGCACCGACAAGGCTTCGGCAGTACAGCGCCTGCTCGCGGCGTTTGCCGCCACCGGCGTCGAACAGGTGCTGCTGCCGCCGGACATGACCGGTATCGCCGCCGCCGTGCTCAAGGCCAGCCTCGGCCCGCATGCCGAGCAACAGCGCTGGCCGCAACTGACCATCCTCGACATGCCGCTGCGCCAGACCGTCGAAGACACCCGCCACGCCGCGCGCCTGATGGCCGCCGAGGGTGTGGCCCTGATCGCCGTGCTCGGCGGCGACGGTACGCACAAGGCGGTGGCCGCCGAAGTCGGCGACATCCCGCTGCTGACCCTGTCCACCGGCACCAACAACGCCTTCCCGGAACTGCGCGAAGCCACCAGCGCCGGCCTTGCCGGCGGGCTGTTCGCCAGCGGCCGCATTCCCGCCGCGATTGCCCTGCGCCGCAACAAGCGCCTGGTGGTGCGGGTGGCGGAACAACAGCTCTGCGAATGGGCCCTGGTGGATGTCGCGGTGTCGCCGCAACGCTTCATCGGCGCTCGCGCCATCAGCCGCGCCGAGGACCTGGCGGAAGTCTTCGCGACCTTCGCCGAACCCCACGCCATTGGCCTCTCGGCGCTGTGCGGGTTGTGGTGCCCGGTGTCGCGCGCAGCCCCCGAAGGCGCCTGGATTCGCCTGCACCCTGAGGCCGAGCACGCACTGCTGGCACCCCTGGCCCCAGGCCTGCTGCAAGGCTGCGGGGTGACTGCCTCGGGGCCGTTGACGCCTGGGGTTGCCTACTCCCTGAGCCTTTCCAGCGGCACCCTGGCGCTGGATGGCGAGCGCGAAATCGAGTTCAGCGCAAGCGACCGGCCAAGCATCACCCTCGACGCCTTCGGCCCCTTGAGCATTGACGTCGAGGCGGTGCTGGCCCATGCCGCACGCCATCGCCTGCTGGCGGTCGGCCGCGAACACCCGCAACACCCTGCGAACCAACCGTGTTGAGACAACCCCGGAGAACAACAAGATGTCCACTCACCTGTCTACCGAGCAATTGCTGCATGCCTATGAAGTCATGCGCACCATTCGCACCTTCGAAGAACGCCTGCACGTGGAATTCGCCACCGGCGAGATTCCCGGCTTCGTCCACCTCTACGCAGGCGAAGAGGCCTCGGCCGCTGGCGTCATGGCCCACCTGCGCGACAGCGACTGCATCGCCTCCAACCACCGCGGCCACGGCCACTGCATCGCCAAGGGCGTTGACGTGTACGGAATGATGGCCGAGATCTACGGTAAGAAAACCGGCGTCTGTGGCGGCAAGGGCGGTTCGATGCACATCGCCGACCTTGAGAAAGGCATGCTCGGTGCCAACGGCATTGTCGGCGCCGGTGCGCCATTGGTGGCCGGGGCGGCGCTAGCGGCGAAAATCAAAGGCACCGATGACGTCGCCGTGGTGTTCTTCGGCGACGGCGGCTCCAACGAAGGCGCGGTGTTCGAGGCGATGAACCTGGCCTCGATCATGAACCTGCCATGCATCTTCGTCGCCGAGAACAACGGCTATGCCGAGGCGACCGCGTCGAACTGGTCGGTGGCTTGCGACCACATCGCCGACCGCGCCGCCGGCTTCGGCATGCCCGGGGTGACCATCGACGGCTACGACTTCTTCGCCGTGTTTGAGGCAGCGGGCGCGGCCATCGAACGTGCGCGCTCGGGCCAGGGCCCGTCTCTTATCGAGGTCAAGCTGACTCGCTACTACGGCCACTTCGAGGGCGACGCGCAAACCTACCGCGCCGCCGATGAGGTGAAGAACCTGCGTGAAACCCGCGACTGCCTGATGCAGTTCCGTCAGCGCAGCACCCGCGCCGGCCTGCTCAGCACCGAACAACTCGACCAGATCGACGCCCGGGTCGAGGACCTGATCGAGGACTCGGTACGCCGGGCCAAATCCGACCCGAAACCCGACCCTGCCGCCCTGCTCAGCGACGTGTACGTGTCGTACCCCTGAGCCTGCCTGACAACAAGAACAAGTGGAGAAGCATCATGGCGAGAAAAATCAGCTACCAGCAGGCCATCAACGAAGCCCTGGCCCAGGAAATGCGCCGCGACAGCAGCGTGTTCATCATCGGTGAAGACGTCGCCGGCGGCGCCGGCGCACCCGGTGAAGAGGACGCCTGGGGCGGTGTACTGGGTGTCACCAAAGGTCTGTACAAACAGTTCCCCGGCCGCGTGCTCGACGCGCCGCTGTCAGAAATCGGCTATGTCGGTGCGGCGGTCGGCGCCGCCACCCAGGGCCTGCGTCCGGTGTGCGAACTGATGTTCGTCGACTTCGCCGGCTGCTGCCTGGACCAAATCCTCAACCAGGCGGCGAAATTCCGCTACATGTTCGGCGGCAAGGCGGTTACCCCGCTGGTCATGCGCACCATGGTCGGTGCCGGCCTGCGCGCTGCCGCCCAGCACTCGCAGATGCTCACCTCGCTATGGACGCACATTCCCGGCCTGAAAGTGGTCTGCCCGTCCTCGCCGTACGACGCCAAGGGCCTGCTGATCCAGGCGATTCGCGACAACGACCCGGTGATCTTCTGCGAACACAAACTGCTCTACAGCATGCAGGGCGAGGTGCCGGAAGAGCTCTACACCGTGCCCTTCGGCGAGGCCAATTACCTGCGCGAGGGCGATGACATCACCCTGGTGACCTACGGGCGCATGGTTCACCTGGCCATGGAGGCCGCCGCCAACCTGGCGCGCCAGGGCATCGACTGCGAGGTCCTCGACCTGCGCACTACCAGCCCGCTGGACGCAGACAGCATCCTTGAAAGCGTGGAAAAAACCGGGCGCCTGGTGGTGATCGACGAAGCCAACCCGCGCTGCTCAATGGCCACCGACATCAGCGCCCTGGTGGCGCAAAAAGCCTTTGCCGCCCTCAAAGGGCCGATCGAAATGGTCACCGCACCGCACACCCCGGTGCCGTTCTCCGACGCCCTGGAAGACCTGTACATCCCCACCGCAGCGAAGATCGAGGCAGCGGTGCACACAGTGATTGCTGCGAGGACTGCCGCATGAGCCAGATCCATACCCTGACCATGCCCAAATGGGGCCTGTCGATGACCGAAGGGCGCATCGACACCTGGCTCAAGCAGGAAGGCGAGCAGATCAACAAGGGCGACGAGGTGCTGGATGTCGAAACCGACAAGATCTCCAGCAGCGTCGAGGCGCCGTTCAGCGGCGTGCTGCGCCGCCTGATCGCCCAGCCGGATGAGACCTTGCCGGTGGGCGCACTGCTGGCGGTGGTGGTCGACGGCGAAGCCGATGAGGCGGAAATCGACGCAGTGGTGCAGCGCTTTCAGGCCGAGTTTGTCCCCGGCGGCGACGGCGAGCAGGACAGCGGCCCGGCGCCACAGAAAATCGACCTGGGCGGGCGCACGGTGCGCTACTTCGACCTCGGCGAGGGCGGCACGCCTCTGCTGCTGGTGCACGGCTTTGGCGGCGACCTGAACAACTGGCTGTTCAACCATCAGGCCCTGGCCGCCGAGCGCCGGGTCATCGCTCTCGACCTGCCCGGGCATGGCGAGTCGGGCAAAACCCTGCAACGGGGCGACCTGGACGAACTGAGCCAGACGCTGATCGAGCTGCTCGACCACCTGGATATCCAGCATGCCCACCTGGCCGGTCACTCCATGGGCGGTGCAGTGTCGTTGAACCTGGCGCGTCTGGCGCCGCAACGGGTGCGCAGCTTGACCCTGATCGCCAGCGCCGGTCTCGGCCGCGAAATCAACGGCGACTACCTGCAAGGCTTCGTTGACGCCAACAACCGCAACGCACTCAAGGCGCCACTGACACAGCTGTTTTCAGACCCCGGCCTGGTGACCCGGCAAATGCTCGAAGACATGCTCAAGTTCAAGCGCCTGGAAGGTGTCGACAATGCCCTGCGCCAACTCGCCGCAGCCATCGCCGACGGCAGTGTGCAGCGCCACGACCTGCGCGCGGTAGTTGCCCAACAGCCGAGCCTGGTGATCTGGGGCGCCGCCGACGCGATCATCCCGGCCAGCCATGCCGAAGGCCTGCAGGCCGAGGTCGAGATCCTGCCGGGCCAGGGCCATATGGTGCAGATGGAGGCCGCCGAGCGAATCAACCAGCGGCTGTCGACCTTCCTCGCCAGCCAATGAACCCACCCGCGCCGTCACCACGGCGGCGCTTTTGTGTACACCTGGGAGATAACAACAATGAATGATCTGACCAATCCCACCGCCAGCATGCGTGCGGCGGTCTGGCATGGCCGCCAGGACATCCGCGTCGAAGATGTGCCCTTGCCCGCCGACCCGCCGCCTGGCTGGGTGCAGATCAAGGTCGACTGGTGCGGTATCTGCGGGTCCGACCTGCACGAATATGTCGCCGGTCCCGTGTTCATTCCGGTAGAGGCGCCGCACCCGCTGACCGGCATTCAGGGCCAGTGCATTCTCGGCCATGAGTTTTGCGGCGAAATCCTCAAACTTGGCGATGGTGTGCAGGGTTATGCCGTGGGCGACCCGGTGGCTGCCGACGCCTGCCAGCACTGCGGCACCTGCTACTACTGCACCCACGGCCTGTACAACATCTGCGAACGTCTGGCCTTTACCGGGCTGATGAACAACGGCGCCTTCGCCGAGCGGGTCAACGTACCGGCCAACCTGCTGTACCGCTTGCCCGAAGGTTTCCCGCGCGAAGCCGGGGCGCTGATCGAACCGCTGGCGGTCGGCATGCATGCCGTGAAAAAGGCCGGCAACCTGCTGGGCCAGAACGTCGTAGTGGTTGGTGCCGGGACCATCGGCCTGTGCACCATCATGTGCGCCAAAGCAGCCGGTGCGGCGCAGGTGATCGCCCTGGAAATGTCCAGCGCGCGCAAGGCCAAGGCCCTGGAAGTCGGCGCTACTGCTGTGTTCGATCCCAAGCAGTGCGATGTGCTGGCCGAGATTCGCGCCTTGACTGCTGGCCTGGGTGCTGATGTCAGTTTTGAATGCATCGGCAACAAGCACACCGCCAAGCTGGCCATCGATCTCATACGCAAGGCCGGCAAGTGCGTGCTGGTGGGGATTTTCGAGGAGCCCAGCGAGTTCAACTTCTTCGACCTGGTGTCCACCGAGAAGCACGTGCTCGGCGCCCTGGCCTACAACGGTGAGTTCGCCGACGTGATCGCCTTCATTGCCGATGGGCGGCTGGATATCAGCCCGCTGGTTACCGGGCGTATAGGCCTTGAGGCCATTGTTGGCCAGGGCTTTGAGGCGTTGGTGAACAACAAGGAGGAGAATGTGAAGATCATCGTCTCCCCAGCCAGGCTCTAAGGCCTCTGTCACAAAAAAGCCCGGTCATGCGCAACGCAGACCGGGCAGCTACACCCAAAGGAGCAACAGGTGTCAGGCGGGAAAATTCAGTGCAGTCACGCCACCGCAGCCAGCTGGGCCTTAGCCTGATTCAAGCCTTTCTCATGGAAATCACCGCCCATGTTCAGGCCTTCGGCATGGATGAAGGTCACGTCATGGATACCGATGAAGGCCATCACCTGACGCAGGTACGGTTCCTGATGGTCGCTCGAGGCGCCAGCATGGATGCCACCGCGGGCCGTGAGGATGTAGGCCTTCTTGCCGGTCAGCAGCCCCTGCGGGCCGGTTTCGGTGTACTTGAAGGTGATGCCGGCACGCAGCACATGGTCCAGCCAGGCCTTCAAGGTGCTTGGAATGGTGAAGTTGTACATCGGCGCAGCCAGTACCAGTACATCGGCGGCCAGTACTTCGTCAGTCAGTTCGTTGGAGCGGGCCAGCGCCTGCAGCTCGTCGCTGTTGCGCTGCTCTTCGGGCTTCATCCAGCCACCCAGCAGGTTGGCATCCAGGTGCGGCACCGGGTTGACGGCCAGATCACGCAGAGTGACCTGATCGCCAGGATGGGCGGCTTGCCACTGGCTGACAAAGTCACTGGTCAGTTGCCGGGAGATCGAACCCTGCTGGCGGGCGCTGCTTTCGATTACGAGTACACGGGACATGGGTTGCCTCCATCGGCGAATGCGGTAGGTCGATGGAGACAAGATTAAACAGTAGCTGATCGATTAAAAAGCGTAAAATCTGGGTGCAATCTATCAGTTTATTTGTTTTATTGTGCCGGTGCGCTAGCCTCACTTATTGCGGCTTGCAGTCCAGGTTGATGCGCAGCTTGATGATCTCGCGATTGAACTTGGCGGTGACATCCTTGCTCTGCCTGGCCGGCACTTGTACCCGGCGCACCCTGGGGGCTTCCGGACCGTTGCGGAACAGCACCTTGCACTGGGCCGGCACCTCGCCGTAGTTGTTCAGGGTGATCGAACCCATATCACGGTCGGTGTCGTAGGTGGTGTAGTCGAGCTTGACGCCGTCGAGGGTCTTTTCCACATCAATGGGATAAGCCCAGGCTGTGAGCGGAAGCAGGGCCAGCAGTACAGCACAACATTTCTTCATACGACGCTCTCCATGAAAGAGCGCCAGCTTAGGACAACAGGAGCCGAAGATGAAAGCGCCGCGCGTTACCCTGGATCAGTGGCGGACCCTGCAAGCGGTGGTCGATCACGGCGGTTTTGCCCAAGCGGCCGAAGCGCTGCACCGTTCGCAATCCTCGGTAAGCTACACCGTAGCGCGTATGCAGGACCAATTGGGTGTGCCGCTGCTGCGCATCGACGGACGCAAGGCGGTGCTGACCGAAGCTGGCAACGTGCTGCTGCGCCGTTCCCGGCAACTGGTCAAGCAAGCCAGCCAGCTGGAAGACCTGGCCCATCACATGGAACAGGGCTGGGAAGCCGAAGTGCGCCTGGTGGTCGATGCCGCCTATCCCAATGCCCGCCTGGTCCGCGCCTTGAGCGCCTTCATGCCGCAAAGTCGCGGTTGCCGCGTGCGCCTGCGTGAAGAAGTATTGTCCGGGGTCGAAGAAGTGCTGCATGAGGGCATTGCCGACCTGGCCATCAGCGGCTTCAACATTTCCGGCTACCTGGGTACCGAACTCAGTTCGGTGGAGTTCGTCGCCGTTGCCCATCCGGATCACAGCCTGCACCGGCTGGGTCGCGAGCTGAACTTCCAGGACCTGGAAAGCCAGCTGCAAGTGGTGATCCGCGACTCGGGGCGTGCGCAACCGCGCGATGTCGGCTGGCTGGGCGCTGAACAACGCTGGACCGTCGGCAGCCTGGCTACCGCGTCCACCTTCGTCAGCAGCGGCCTGGGCTTTGCCTGGCTGCCACGTCACCTGATCGAGCGGGAACTGCGCGAGGGTGTGCTCAAGCCCTTGCCGCTGGATCAGGGTGGCAGTCGCCATCCACTGTTCTACCTTTACTCCAACAAGGACAAACCCCTGGGCCCGGCCACGCAGATCCTCATCGAATTGCTGCGCAACTTCGATACCGCGCCGCTGGACGTGCCCTTCGCCGCTCCCGCCCAAGCCTGACAGGAATCATGCCCATGGCCTATTTCGAACATGAAGGTTGTTCGCTGCACTACGAGGAATACGGCCAGGGTGATCCGCTGGTGCTGCTCCATGGCCTGGGTTCCAGCTGTCAGGACTGGGAGATGCAAGTACCGGCGCTTGCCCGTCACTACCGGGTGATCCTGATGGACATCCGTGGCCACGGCCGCTCCGACAAACCCCGCGAGCGCTACAGCATTCAGGGTTTCAGCGCCGACCTGCTGGAACTGCTCGAGCAGCTGCAGACCGGCCCGGTGCATCTGGTCGGCCTGTCGATGGGCGGCATGGTCGGTTTTCAATTCGCGGTCGATCACCCCGAGTGGCTGCGCAGCCTGTGCATCGTCAACAGCGCCCCAGAGGTCAAGCGCCGCACCCGCCAGGACTGGACCTGGTGGGCCAAGCGCTGGGCCCTGGCCCGTACGCTGAGCCTGGAAAGCATCGGCAAGGGCCTGGCTGCGCGGCTGTTCCCTGAGCCGCAACAGGCCGACCTGCGCCGCAAGATGGCCGAACGCTGGGCAAAAAACGACAAGCGCGCCTACCTTGCCAGCTTCGATGCCATTGTCGGTTGGGGCGTCCGCGAACGCTTGGGGCAGATCGGCTGTCCTACGCTGGTCATCAGCGCCGACCACGATTACACCCCGGTAGCCCTGAAGGAGCGCTATGTGAGCCTGATTCCCCAAGCGCGACTGGCGGTCATCGAAAATTCCCGGCACGCTACACCACTGGATCAACCGCACATTTTCAATCAGACGCTGCTGCAATTTCTAGCGGCGTCCACCACCTCTCAAGGAACATTGAGCCCATGCTGAAAAAACTCCTGCTCGCCACTTGCTCGGTCGTCTTCGCCACCAGCCTGATGGCTGCCGAGAAGGCGCCGCACGTATTGCTCGACACCAGCTTCGGCCAGATCGAAGTGGAACTGGACCCGGTCAAGGCGCCGATCAGCAGCAAGAATTTCCTCGAATACGTGGACAGCGGCTTCTACAACAACACCATTTTCCACCGGGTAATCCCGGGCTTCATGGCCCAGGGTGGCGGCTTCACCGAGCAGATGGTGCAAAAGCCCACCAAGGACCCGATCCGCAACGAAGCCAGCAACGGCCTGCACAACACCCGTGGCACGCTATCGATGGCGCGCACCTCGAACCCCAACTCGGCCACCAGCCAGTTCTTCATCAACGTGGCTGACAACGCTTTCCTCGACCCGGGTCGTGACGCCGGTTACGCGGTATTCGCCAAAGTGGTCAAAGGTATGGACGTCGTCGATCAAATCGTCAACTCGCCAACCACCGTCAAGAAAGGCATGCGTGATGTGCCGGTCGATCCGGTCTTCATCAAGTCGGCCAAGCGCCTCGACTGACCCCGGGCTTCACAGGGACGTGAGCCAAGGCCTGAGGGTCTGACTGAACAGGAGTTACCTTTTTCATGCTGTTTCGCCGTTTCGAAAAGCTGATCGATATCTTTCGTGAAGCACCCAGTGCCTCACCACCCAGTACGGTACTGCCGTTCTATCTGTACTACTTGCGCCAGGTCTGGCCCAGCTTTGCCGCGCTGCTGGTGGTCGGTCTGATCGGCGCGCTGATCGAAGTGGCGCTGTTCAGTTACCTGAGCCGGATCATCGATCTGGCCCAGGGCACCCCCAACATCAACTTTTTCAGTGAGCACGCCGGTGAGCTGATCTGGATGCTGGTGGTGGCGCTGCTGCTGCGCCCGGTGTTCGTCGGCCTGCACGACCTGCTGGTGCATCAGACCATCAGCCCCGGGATGACCAGCATGATCCGCTGGCAAAACCACACCTATGTGCTCAAGCAGAGCCTGAATTTCTTTCAGAGCGATTTTGCCGGACGTATTGCCCAGCGCATCATGCAGACCGGTAACTCGCTGCGCGACTCGGCCGTGCAGGCAGTGGACGCCCTCTGGCATGTACTGATCTATGCCATCAGCTCGCTGGTGCTGTTTGCCGAGGCTGACTGGCGCTTGATGCTGCCGCTGATCAGCTGGATCCTCTGTTTCATCGGCGCGCTCTACTACTTCGTGCCGCGGGTCAAAGCCCGTGCGGTGATTTCTTCCGATGCCCGCTCCAAACTCATGGGCCGCATCGTCGATGGCTACACCAACATCGCCACCCTGAAGCTCTTCGCCCACACCGACTTCGAGCAGCAGTACGCGCGTGAAGCGATCAGCGAACAGACCGAAAAAACCCAGCTGGCCGCCCGCGTGGTCACCAGCATGGACGTGGTCATCACCAGCCTCAACGGCCTGCTGATCGTCACCACCACGGGCCTGGCCCTGTGGCTGTGGACCCAGTCGCTGATCAGCGTCGGGGCAATTGCCCTGGCCACTGGCCTGGTCATTCGTATCGTCAACATGTCCGGCTGGATCATGTGGGTGGTCAACGGCATCTTCGAGAACATCGGCATGGTTCAGGACGGCCTGCAGACCATTGCCCAGCCGGTCACCGTGACCGACCCAGCAAATGCCCCGGCCCTTAAAGTCGATCGTGGTGCGGTGAAGTTCGAGAATGTCAGCTTCCACTACGGCAAAAGCAGCCGGATTATCGATGGCCTGAATCTGGACATTCGTGCTGGTGAAAAGATTGGTCTGATCGGCCCCTCCGGCGCGGGCAAGTCAACCCTGGTCAACCTGCTGCTGCGTTTGTATGACCTGGAAAGCGGACGCATCCTCATCGATGGCCAGGACATTGCCCAAGTGACCCAGGCCAGCCTGCGCGCGCAAATCGGCATGATCACCCAGGACACCTCGCTGCTGCACCGTTCGATCCGCGAGAACCTGTTATACGGGCGCCCGGATGCCAGCGACGAAAGCGTTTGGGAAGCGGTCCGTCAGGCCCGCGCCGATGAGTTCATCCCGCTGCTGTCTGATGCCCAGGGCCGCACCGGCTTCGATGCCCATGTCGGTGAGCGCGGGGTCAAGCTCTCCGGTGGCCAGCGCCAGCGCATCGCTATTGCCCGGGTGCTGCTCAAGAACGCGCCGATCCTGATCATGGACGAGGCCACTTCAGCATTGGATTCGGAAGTCGAAGCGGCGATTCAGGAAAGCCTCGAAACCCTGATGCAAGGCAAAACAGTGATCGCCATCGCCCACCGGCTGTCGACCATTGCCCGTATGGACCGCCTGGTAGTGCTGGAAAAAGGCCGGATTGCCGAGATGGGCAGCCATGCCGAGTTGTTGGCACAACAGGGATTGTATGCGCGCTTGTGGCATCACCAGACCGGTGGGTTTGTCGGGATTGACTGAAATCCGCGGCCCTCAGCCTTGCCGATAGGGCAAGGCTGTGCGCGCCTCCTCGGCATAGGCCAACACCCCTGCCCGCTCTTGCTGCAAAAACTCCACCACGGCCCGGCGCAATCCCGGATGCAGCAGGTAATGCCAGGACCGGGTGATCACCGGTTCAAAGCCACGAATCAACTTGTGTTCCCCCTGTGCACCGGCATCGAACCGCTGCAGTCCCTCAGCAATGGCAAAGTCCATACCCTGATAAAAGCAGGTCTCGAAATGCAGCCGGTCGAACTCGTCCAGACAACCCCAATAGCGACCATACAAACTGTCACCGCCTACCAGGCTAAAGGCCATGGCCACGTCACGCCCCGCCTGGCGCGCCATCACCACGCGGATCGCCATCGGCATGCGCTCGGCCAGCAGGCTGAAGAACGAGCGGGTCAGGTACGGCGCACGGCGACGCACGGCGTAAGTGTTGGCGTAGCAGGCAAAAACGAAATCCCACTGCGCCTCGCTCAGTTCATCACCACGGTACCAGCGAAACTCGATTCCCTGCCCTGCCACCTGCTCGCGCTCTTTGCGCATCTGCTTGCGCTTGCGCGAGCTGAGGTTGTCGAGAAAGTCCTGGAAGTCCCGATACCCCTGATTGCGCCAATGAAACTGACACCCCAGACGCTCCATCCAGCCTTCACGAGCGCGCACCACGGCGTCAGCATCGGCATCTGTGAAGTTGATATGAGCCCCAGACAACCCTTGCTCGACCAGCTCGTCAGTGAGCCGGTCAATCAGTTCGCCAGCTGCCTGTGGGCTGCCCAATAGCCGCGAACCGCCGACTGGCGAAAACGGCACGGCACACAGCAACTTGGGGTAATAGGCAATGCCCGCCCGCTCACAGGCATCGGCCCAACCGTGATCGAAGACGTACTCACCGAAGGAATGGGTTTTCACGTAGGCCGGCATGGCAGCCTGCAATTGCCCAGAAGCATCGCTCAGCAGCCGATGCGCTGGCGTCCAGCCGGTACGCTTGCTGACGCTGCCGCTGTCCTCCAGGCTACTGAGGAATGCGTGGCGCAAAAACGGTTGCTCGCCCGGCACCAGGGCATCCCAGGTGGCAGGTGTGAGTTCGGCAAGCTGTGACAGGATAAGGATAGGCATTGGCGCAGTCTGCCTCGTCGCGCCAACGAAAAAAAGCCCCGCAGGTGCGGGGCTGAAGATCTAACGGATGAGGAGCGGTGTTGCTTAGAACACGTACTGAGCGCGCATGACGAAACCGTCGCCGCTGTCGTCGCCGACATCGTTCTCGGCATTGTCGACTTTGGCTTTGACGTACACACCGCTGAGCTTGATCGACTCGTTGGCGTACCAGTTAACACCAACGTTGTGCACCTTGGCTTCGACGTCATCAACATCAGCAAACACGCCGTTGTCGTCTTCAGTGCTCAGATGGTCATAGCGGTAGAACACTTCCCAGGCACCGATCTGCTTGTTCTGCGGCTTGATCGCATCGAACTTGCCCAGCTTGTAGCCACGCGCTTCACCGGTGAGGGTGTAGGCCAGTTGACCGTAGTAGCCGTCAGACTTGATGTCAGAGAACGCTGCGTCGTCGGCTTGCGTGTCACGTTTGATGTACTCACCCTGAACCGAGAACGGCCCCAAGGCCCAGGCGGCTTCCAGGTTCCAGGCCTTGTCGGTGTCATAGGCACCGGCCGGAGTATTGTTGGCGCCGCCCAGAACCAGGCGATTGCCATTGGTGCCGGCATCCTGGCCACCATCGGTGCTCACGCCACGCATGCCCAGACGGCTGCGGATACGGCCATCGAATGCGGTGTCGGAAAGGTCGCGCTGGGCGTAGTTGACGCCAAAGTGCAGGACGTTGCCGGCTTCATGCATCGGAGCGAAGACGCCACGCAGGTTGAACTGCTTGGTGCTGTCACCATCCTTGTCCTGGTTGGTGGCGTCTTTGGCAAACACACCCACCGAACCGTACAGCGAGTCACCGGCATTGCCGGAGGCCTGCAGGCCCATGCCGCCGTTGTGCGAGTTGGTCCAGTCGACCAGATCGTAGGCTGCGGTACGCTCTTGAGCAGTCACCCACTTGGAGCTGGTGGCTTTTTCCAGACCGAACTCGGGGTCGAAACGACCGACCTTGATCGACACCGGCTTGAAGCCGTTGTAGGCCAGCGAGGCTTCGTCGAAGTAACCATCTTCGGAGCGATTGTCACCACCGGCGTTATGCGAGAAGTCGTAAGAAACGGCATAAGCCCAGTCGGTGTACATCACACCGCTCAGTTCCAGAAAGGCACGACGGAAGTAACCAGCGTCGGCAGTGTTGCCGTTTTTAGTGTAGAAGCCGTCAAAACGACTGTAGTCAGCCTGGACACGACCGCCCAGCTTGAAGCTGAATTCCTTGTCGGTGGTAGCGACCTCGAGGCCACCCTTGGTCTTGACTACGATATCGGCGCCGTCGGTGGTCACGGTACCCGCAAAAGCCTGGGCGGTAACGGCCATGGCCAAAGCGCTGGCTGCGAAACCTGCGAAGTGCTTACGGATCATCGAAGAAGCTCCCCTACTCTATGGTCTTGATAATGTTGGAAAAACACGCGGCTTGAGCCACTTGTGCTGGGGAGGAATCTTGGCGGGGGGTTATGTCAGATCAGTGGCTTTTATATAAATGTTTTGTGACACGGGAACTTTTTACTTCGAATAAGAATAAGCAGGAAAGCCCCGTTGCAGGGCCTCCCAGCGCGATTTTCAGGGTTTGTCGTGGGTCCGATGGGCTGCTGTCATGCGCTGGACGATTTCGTCAATGTCGTCTACCGGTGCCTCCGGCAACGCCTTGATCGTCGCCTGGGTCAAACGCATCTGCTTGATGAACCGTCGACAGCTTTTGCAAAACAACAGGTGCTGGCGGGCCAGCAGGTTTTCACCCAGGGTGAGTTGTCCATCCAGGTAATCGCTTGAGCGGGCGACAAGTTCCTTACAGGTCAGCATTGGCCGGTTTCCTCGAAATGTTCCAGGGTCGCGAAGACCTTCAGCCGTGCCCGATGCAGCAGCACGCGGACATTGGAGAGCGAAATGTCGAGAAGATTACAGATTTGCTCCAGTTCCAGGCCCTGGCGCTCACGCAGCACCAGGACGCTGCTTTGCAACTCGGACAGGCTGAGCAAGGTATGTTCAAGGCACTCGCGCAACTGCTCCTGACTGAGCAGTGCTTCAGGGGAGTCTTCGTGCCACGAAGAAGGTGCCGACAGCCAGTGGCCATCGTTGGCGAATCGATCATCACCGATGGTGCCATGAGGAGATGGCAGATCATCAAGCAGCACCTCGCGGCGATTCTGCTTGTAGCGGGTCTTGGCCGCGTTGGCGGTAATCGTCAACAGCCAGGTCTTGAGACTGGAGCGCCCCTGAAAACCCGGCAGGCCGCGCACCACGGCCAACCAGGCATCCTGCACAGCTTCATCGGCCTGACGGCTGCCCAGAATCGCATAGGCCACGGCGCGCATAGCGCCCTGGTAGGTATTTACCAGCTCCTTGAACGCCTGCTGATCTGCGAGCAATAGACGTTCAAGCAAGCGTGCTTCGAAATCAACCGACATTGCCACCTCATCCTGACTGTGCTCAATGGACGTCGAAGCGTGCGCTTTGTTACAACCGAACTCAGCGCTTGCGCAAAATCACGCTACCGATGGAATAGCCGGCACCGAAGGAGCTGAGCACGCCCAGGGCGCCTTTTGCCAGGTCATCCTGATGTTTGTGCAAGGCAATCACCGAACCCGCCGAACTGGTGTTGGCGTAACTGTCGAGAATCACCGGTGCTTCTTCTTCCAGGGCATCACGACCGAGCAGCTTCTTGACGATCAGGTGGTTCATGCTCAGGTTGGCCTGGTGCAGCCAGAAGCGCTTGACGTCGCTGACGTTGAGGTTGTTCTCACAAAGGTGCTGAGCAATCAGCTCCGCCACCATCGGACAGACTTCACGGAACACCTTGCGGCCTTCCTGAACGAAGAGTTTGTCAGGGGCACCGATACCCTCCTCGGCCGCACGGTTGAGGAAGCCGAAGTTGTTGCGGATATTGTTGGAGAACTGGGTCAGCAGCTTGGTGCCGACAATGTCGAACTGATGCGCCGAGGTGGCCAGATCGGCACGCTCGACCAGCACCGCTGTGGCTGCATCACCGAAAATGAAGTGGCTGTCGCGGTCACGGAAGTTCAGGTGGCCGGTGCAGATCTCAGGGCTGATCACCAGTACCGCACGGGCCTGGCCCAGTTGCACACTGTTGCAGGCAGTCTGGATACCGAAGGTGGCCGAAGAGCAAGCGACGTTCATGTCGAAGCCAAAACCGTTGATACCCAGGGCCTGCTGCACTTCGATGGCGATCGCCGGGTACGGGCGCTGCAAGTTGGAGCAGGCCACGATCACCGCGTCGACGTCGGCGGCCGTGCGTCCAGCACGTTGCAGCGCCTGTTCGGCAGCCGCCACGGCCATCTGGCAGAGGATCGACGGTTCGTCGTTGGAGCGCTCCGGCAAGCGCGGCTTCATGCGTTGCGGATCGAGGATGCCGTCTTTGTCCATGACAAAGCGGCTCTTGATCCCCGAGGCCTTTTCGATGAAGGCGGCGCTGGATTCGGCCAGAGCCTGCACTTCGCCACGTTCGATGGCCTCGGCATTGTCAGCGTTGAACTGCTGCACATAGGCATTGAAGGACTCCACCAGCTCTTCGTTGGAAATGCTGTTGGCCGGGGTGTACAGGCCGGTGCCGCTGATGACGACGTTATGCACGGTCGTTCCTCTGTTCAGGGGCCGATGCCGATCGGGCAACGGCCTGTTCGATTCGGTAAGCTGGCACGAACGTACCAACTCCTACACACAATAATCCCGTCAGCGGGAGCGCTGCAGGGCACCTCATTCGGTAAGCGCTGCTGCCGGCAGGAAGGGCGCGGCAGCGACAAATATCGGTCAAGTGTGCCACAACTAAAGCCGTTTAGGCTTCTACCTGACTCCACTGCTTGCTCAATCGTTTGTCCGAAACCGGCACCTTGGTACCGAGCTGCTGAGCGAACAGCGATACCCGGTATTCTTCCAGCCACCAGCGGTACAGGGACAGTTGTTCGTCACGCTTGCCCTCTTGGGCATGCTTGTCGGCGCGCGCCTTGTACTGGCTCCACAGATTACCCAGCTCACCGCTCCAGACCCGGTCCTTCTGGACCTGGGAACCGAGTTTCTCCAGGCGCAACTCGATGGCCTTGAGGTAGCGCGGCAGCTCCTTGAGCCACAGGCCCGGGGTTTCGCGGACAAAGCCCGGGTAGACCAGGTTGCTCAGCTGCTGCTTGATGTCGTTGAGCGCCACCGCCTGGGCCAGGTCGATCTTGCCCTTGAAGCGCTTTTGTAAGCCGTGCCAGAGTTTGAGAACCTCCAGGGTCAGACGTGCCAGGCGTTCAGCATGCTCGGTCCAGCTGCCGCGCTTACGCTCGGCCAACGAGGCCAGGCCGGCGCCATCGCGAGGCAGATGCTCTTCACCTTCGAGAATGCAGCTATCGAGACTGGCCAGGAGGATGTCCTCGACCAACGCCTCGATACGCCCCAGCTCGCGGTACAGCAAACCCAGTTCGGTCAGCCCCGGGAGCTTGCCGCGCAGAAATTTGGCCGGTTCGGCCAATTGCTGCAGGAGCAGGCGCTGCAAGGCACGCCGGTGCTGAAACTCGGCTTCGGCCTGGGTCGAGAAGCGCCCTTCCTTGACCGTACCGTTTTCTTCCACCAGTGCTGGATACACCGTCATCGACAGCCCGGCGATCTTCTGCTGGGCGGTCTCGGCAACCTGGGCAAAGGCCTTGGCCTGCACCGGTTGCTGGCTTTTCTCGGTCTGCGGCACAGCCAGTGCGGCCTGGCTGGCGGCGGCAAAGCGGGCGGTCAACTCGGTCAGGTCGCGGCCTTCACCAAGAAATTTACCCTGACCATCGAGCACTTCCAGGTTCATCTTCAGGTGATTGTCCACCTGCCCGGCCGCTTCGGCCCAGGCTTCATCGCTGACCCGCGCGCCGGTCATGCGCAACAGTTCACGCCCCAGGGCCTGCGGCAGCGAGCCCTCGGCGAAGGTCATGCGCTGCAAAGCCGCTTTGACGAAGTCCGGAACCGGTACGAAGTTCTTGCGCAGGGCCTTGGGCAGGTTGCGCACCAGGGCAATGCATTTGGCTTCGAGCAAGCCTGGCACCAGCCACTCCAGACGCTCACCCGGCAAGCTTGGCAGTAAGGGCGCCGGCACTCGCACGGTGACGCCGTCGCGCGGATGGTTGGGCTCGAAGTGATAACTCAATGCCAGGCTCAGGTCGCCCAGGCGCAAGGTGTCGGGATACTGCGCCGCAGTGACTTCGCTGGCTTCACGCGCCAGGACATCTTCTTCACGCATGATCAGCAGTTGCGGGTCTTTCTGGCTGTTGACCCGGTACCAGCTGTCGAAGGTCGCCGTCTGGTGGATCTCTGCCGGCAAACGCGCTTCGTAGAAGCCGTACAGGGTCTCGTCATCGGCGAGAATATCCCGGCGCCGGGCCTTGGCCTCCAGCTCGTCGAGCTGTTCAAGCAGGCGGCGGTTGGCGCTCAGGCATTTGGCCTTCGACTGGATCTCACCACCCACCAGCGCTTCGCGGATGAACAGCTCGCGGGACATCACCGGGTCAATCGGCCCGAAGTGCACCGGGCGGCGGCCGACCACAATCAGGCCATACAGAGTGACCTGCTCGTAAGCCACCACCTGGCCGCGCTTCTTCTCCCAGTGCGGCTCGAAATGGTTCTTCTTGATCAGGTGAGTAGCCAGTGGTTCGATCCAGTCCGGTTCGATTTTGGCAACCATGCGCGCATAGAGCTTGGTGGTTTCAACCAGCTCGGCAGTCATGATCCACTGCGGGCGCTTCTTGCCCAGTCCCGACGACGGGTGCACCCAGAAACGCCGCTGACGGGCGCCGAGGTAGTCGCCGTCTTCGGTCTTCTGGCCGATCTGGCTAAGCAGGCCGGATAGAATCGCCTTGTGCAGTTTCGGGTAGTCAGCCGGCTCTTTGTTGATGCTTAGCTGCAGGTCACGGCAGATCAGGCTCAACTGCCGATGGGCATCGCGCCATTCACGCAGACGCAAATAATTGAGGAAGTTTTTCCGGCACCAGTTGCGCAACGGGCTGGCGGTCAGGGCCAGGCGCTGCTCTTCAAAACCACGCCACAGATTGACCAGCGCGGCAAAATCCGAGTCGGCGTCTTTCCACTGCGCATGCGCCTGGTCGGCAGCTTGCTGACGCTCTGGCGGGCGCTCTCGCGGGTCTTGCACCGACAAGGCACTGGCGACGATCAACAACTCATTGAGGCTGCCCTGCTTGGCACCTTCGAGCAGCATGCGCCCCAGACGCGGGTCGACCGGCAGGCGCGCCAGCTGACGCCCAAGCGGGGTGAGCTGGTTCTCGCGGTTGACCGCCGAGAGTTCCTGCAACAGGTTGAAGCCATCGCTGATCGCCTTGCCATCCGGCGGCTCGATAAACGGGAAGGCGTCGATCTCACCCAGGCGCAGGTGCAGCATCTGCAGGATCACCGCAGCGAGGTTGGTGCGCAGGATCTCGGGGTCGGTAAACGCTGGCCGCGCATTGAAATCTTCTTCGCTGTACAGCCGTACGCAAATGCCCGGCTCGACTCGGCCACAACGGCCCTTGCGCTGGTTGGCACTGGCTTGTGACACCGCCTCGATTGGCAAACGCTGAACCTTGGCGCGGTAGCTGTAGCGACTGATCCGCGCGGTACCGCTGTCGATCACATAGCGGATACCCGGCACCGTCAACGAGGTTTCCGCAACGTTGGTTGCCAGCACCACACGCCGGCCAGGGTGGGACTGGAAAATCTTCTGCTGCTCGGCTGGCGACAGACGCGCATACAACGGCAGGATCTCGGTGTGGCGCAGCTGCGCCTTGCGCAGCATTTCCGCAGCGTCGCGAATCTCGCGCTCGCCGGGCAAAAAAACCAGCACGTCACCCGGACCTTTGCCCTGGCTGCGCTCATGGGCGGCGATCTCGTCGAGGGTGGCGAGAATCGCCTGGTCAACGGTGAGGTCGTCCTCTACGCGGTTGCCCTCCTCGTCCTGCTCGCTGGTCAATGGCCGGTACCAGGTTTCCACCGGGTAGGTGCGGCCGGAGACCTCGACGATCGGCGCGTCGTTGAAGTGTTTGGAGAAACGCTCCAGATCAATCGTCGCCGAGGTGATGATCACCTTGAGGTCCGGACGTCGCGGTAGCAGGGTCTTCAGATAGCCCAGCAGGAAGTCGATGTTGAGGCTGCGTTCGTGAGCTTCGTCGACGATAATGGTGTCGTAGCGTTCGAGAAAACGGTCGTGCTGGGTTTCGGCCAGGAGAATACCGTCGGTCATCAGCTTGACCAGGGTATTGGCGTCGCTCTGGTCTTCAAAACGCACTTGATAACCGACCAGTGCCCCCAGTGGCGTGCCCAGCTCTTCGGCCACCCGCGTGGCAACACTGCGCGCCGCGATACGCCGCGGCTGGGTGTGGGCAATAAGACCATGCTGGCCACGGCCCAGCTCCAGGCAAATCTTCGGCAACTGGGTGGTTTTGCCCGAGCCGGTTTCACCGGCAATGATCAGCACCTGATGCGCGGCGAGGACTTTCTTGATTTCGTCACGCTTGGCGGCGATCGGCAGGCTGTCATCGTAACGAATGCTCGGCACGCTCGCCTTGCGCGCAGTGACCTGGGCACAGGAAGCCTGGACCTTGTCGACCCACTGGGCCAGCTTTGCCTCGTCTGGGCGCTTGCGCAGTTCATGCAGCTGCCGGCGCAAGCGATGGCGCTCGGCAATCATGGCGTGGTCGAGGTTTTTCAGCAGTTGGTCGATAGCGTGGTCAGTCATGGGGGCTTTTAGTAGTGCAGGTGAGCCTGCTTTTTCATGATCGGCATTGGAAGGGCTGCGATTGTCGCAGATTTGCCCCCGCTCGGCACGGTCGCGGGTAGCCGGATGATTGTTTAGTGGTGGGCAACCTGAAGGTATACAAAGGCTGATTTAATGAACCTTCAGTGGCATGGGAGTATCAGCGCATGACTTCGCCCCTGTGCTTGCCCCGACCGCTGTTGCGCCCTTCGTTCCCGAAGGTACGGGCTCGCTCTGGGGAAAACCCGCTGGTTCACATCATCCTCGCCTTCTGGGCCTTGTGGCACTGCCGCCATGCCCGCCCACCAGATGTTTTTCTCGCCCTAGACTGATTACATCGGCCAGCCCTGGCCTTCCTGTCTATGACTGTCGCCCTCTGGCGAAGACAGTCCTGTGCGCCTGACGGCGCGAGCGAGAACCGCATGCAATTTGCCCCCATCGAACAGGCCCGAACATTCCTGGCTGACAACCCTGATATCGAGATGATCGAGCTGTTCATCCTCGATGCCAACGGCGTACCCCGCGGCAAGCTGTTGCACCGCGAAGAACTGCTGGCGGTGTATGAAAGCGGTCGCCCCCTGCCCAGCACCATTCTCGGCCTGACCCTTAATGGCGACGATGTGGAAAACTCAGGATTGGTGTGGGACGTCGGTGATATCGACTGCCGCGCCTATCCGCTGGAAAACAGCCTGGTGCGCTTGCCCTGGCGGCAGATTCCGACGGCGGCGGTGCAAGTCAGCATGCACCCCACTGAAGGCCTGCCGGCCACCATCGCCGATCCGCGCCACCTGCTGGTCAAGGTCATCGATGCGCTCAAGGCCGAGGGTTACCATCCGGTCATGGCCTGCGAGCTGGAGTTCTACCTGCTGGACCAGAAGCGCGACCATCACGGCCGCCCGCAACCGGCCCTGGATAGCGATGGCGGACGTCCGCGCGGCACTCAGGTCTATGGCTTGCGCGAGCTGGAACAGATCGAGCCGTTCCTCGCCGACCTTTACAGTGCCTGCAAGGCCCAAGGCATCCCGGCACGCACAGCGATTTCCGAATACGCCCCGGGCCAGGTCGAAATCACCCTGGAACATGGCGATGCACTGCTGGCCATGGACCAGGCGGTGCGCTACAAGCGCCTGGTCAAAGGCGTGGCACACAAGCACGGCATGCAGGCCTGTTTCATGGCCAAACCATTCGATCACCTGGCCGGCACCGGCATGCACATGCATGTGAGCCTGGCTGACGCCCAGGGCAACAACCTGTTCGCCAGCGAAGACAAAGCCGGCACCCCGCTGCTGCGCCAGTCAGTGGCCGGCATGCTCAAACACCTGCTCGATTCGTTGCTGCTGTTCTGCCCTAACGCCAACTCCTACCGCCGCTTCCAGGCCAACAGCTATGCACCGCTGGCGCCGACCTGGGGTGTCGACAACCGCACTGTGAGCCTGCGCGTACCCGGTGGTCCGGCCAACAGTCGGCATATCGAACACCGTATCTGTGGCGCCGATGCCAACCCCTACCTGGCCGCCGCAGCGATCCTCGCCAGCCTGCACCAGGGCATCCGCCAACAGCTCGACCCGGGGGCCCCGGTCGAAGGCAACGGTTATGCCCAGGCCAAGGAATTGCTGCCCACCGACTGGCTCACTTCGCTCAAGGCTCTGGAGGCCTCGGACTGGGCACATGAGGCATTCGGTGAAGCCTTTCTTGGTGTCTACCTGGCGGTCAAACGTGCCGAGTACCGACAGTTCATGGCCGAAGTCGGCGAACAGGACTGGCGCTGGTACCTGACCCAGGCCTGATCCACTTTATTTTTGCGCCAAGGATTTTTCATGAACGCAGCCGTGAATACCGGCACCGCTCAACGCAGTGCCTCCTACTACACCGCCAGCCTCAATGACAGCACCCAGTACCCGACGCTCAAAGGCACGGTCAAGGTCGACGTGGCAATCATCGGTGGTGGTTTTACCGGCGTGGCCAGCGCCGTCGAGCTGGCCGAACGCGGCCTGAAAGTCGCCATTGTCGAGACCAACCGCATTGGCTGGGGCGCCAGCGGTCGCAACGGCGGCCAGGTGACTGGCAGCCTTTCGGGTGACGAGGCGATGCGCAAGCAGATGCGCGAAAAGCTCGGCGAAGACGTCGACGATTTCATCTGGCACCTGCGCTGGCGCGGGCACCAGATCATCGAACAACGGGTCGCACGCTATGGCATCAACTGCGACCTCAAGCGCGGCCATCTGCATGCGGCGATGAAAGCCTCGCACATGCACGAACTGCAAGCGTTTGAAGCCGAAGCACAGCGCCGCGGCATGGGTGATCAGGTGCAGTTGCTCGACCGCAACGCCATGGCCGAACACCTGCAGAGCCCGCTGTACCTGGGCGCACTGAAGAACCTGCGCAACCTGCACTTGCACCCGCTCAACCTGTGCCTGGGCGAAGCCCGCGTAGCTCACAGCCTGGGCGCGCAGATCTTCGAAAACTCCGAGGTGCTGGACATCGTCCATGGCGACCAGCCTGCGGTGGTCACCGCCCAAGGACGGGTCGAAGCCAAACAGATCCTGCTGGCCGGCGACGTCTACCACAAACTGGAAAACAAACAGCTCAAGGGCAAGATCTTCCCGGCCATGGGCGGCATTGTCACCACCGCGCCGTTGGGCGAACTGGCCACACAGATCAACCCTCAGGACCTGGCGGTGTATGACTGCCGCTTTGTCCTCGACTACTACCGCCTGACCGCTGACGGCCGCCTGTTGTTTGGCGGTGGCGCCAACTATTCAGGCCGTGACTCGCGGGATATCGCGGGCGAACTGCGCCCGTGCATCGAACGCACCTTCCCGGCACTCAAGGGCGTGCCGATCGAGTTCCAGTGGAGTTGTGCCATGGGTATCGTGGTCAATCGCATTCCGCAGCTGGGCAAGCTTTCCGACAACGTCTGGTACTGCCAGGGCTACTCCGGGCACGGTATTGCCACCAGCCACATCATGGGCGAAATCATGGCCGAGGCCTTGACCGGTACGCTGGAGAAGTTCGATACGTTTGCTGGCTGCAAGCACATCAAAGTGCCCATGGGCGATGTGCTGGGCAATCCGTTGCTAGCGGCAGGGATGTGGTATTACCAGATGCTTGAGAAGTTGCGCTAAGGCCAAAAGCATCGCGGGGCAAGCCCGCTCCCACAAGGGTTATCAGACCCCGGTGGGAGCGGGCTTGCCCCGCGATTACTGTCTTAAGCGATCTTCTTCAGACCCAGCTTTTTCAGCTCTTCATCTCGCAGCTCGCGACGCAGGATCTTGCCGACGTTGGTGGTCGGCAGTGCATCACGGAACTCGATGAAACGCGGCACCTTGTAGCCGGTGACATTGGCGCGCATGTGCTCCATCACCTGCTCTTTGGTCAGCGTCACACCAGGCCGTGCAACGATGAACAGCTTGATCACTTCACCGGACTTCTCGTCCGGTACACCGATGGCCGCACACTGCAACACGCCCGGCAATGCAGCGAGTACGTCTTCAAGCTCGTTGGGATAGACGTTGAATCCAGAGACCAGAATCATGTCTTTCTTACGGTCGACAATACGCATGTAACCGTCTGGCTGGATCAGCGCGATGTCACCAGTCTTCAACCAGCCTTCGCTGTCGAGGATCTCGTTGGTGGCGTCCTGGCGCTGCCAGTAACCCTTCATCACCTGCGGGCCCTTGACGCACAACTCACCGACTTCGCCCAACGGCAGTTCGATACCCTCATCATTAATGATCTTGCACAGGGTCGAAGGCACCGGAATACCGATGGTACCGATCTGGTTCTGCTCGGCCGGGTTGACCGCCGCCACCGGGCTGGTTTCGGTCATGCCGTAACCTTCGCAGATGGCACAGCCAGTCACTGCTTTCCAGCGCTCGGCGACACTCATCTGCAGGGCCATGCCGCCCGACAGGGTGATCTTCAGGGCCGAGAAATCCAGCTTGCGGAAGTTTTCGTTGTTGCACAGGGCAACAAACAACGTGTTCAGCCCGACAAAGCCGCTGAACTTCCACTTCGACAACTCCTTGACCATCGCCGGCAAATCGCGCGGGTTGCTGATCAGGATGTTGTGGTTGCCGATCAGCATCATTGCCATGCAATGAAAGGTGAAGGCATAGATGTGATACAGCGGCAACGGGGTGATGAGGATCTCGCAACCTTCATTGAGATTGGAGCCCATCAGCGCCCGGCACTGCAGCATATTGGCCACCAGGTTACGGTGGGTGAGCATCGCCCCCTTGGCCACCCCGGTGGTGCCACCGGTGTACTGCAACACGGCCACATCATTGCTGTCGGGGCTCGCCTCCTTCACCGGCTGGCCCGCGCCTTTGCTCAATACATCATTGAACTTCAGCGCCTTGGGCAAGTGGTAGGCCGGGACCATTTTCTTCACGTACTTGATCACGCTGTTGATCAACAGGCGCTTTACCGGTGGCAGCATATCGGCCACTTCAGTGACAATAACGTGTTTGATCTGGGTCTTGGGTACGACCTTTTCGGCCAGGTGCGCCATGTTGGCCAGGCACACCAGGGCCTTGGCGCCAGCATCATTGAACTGGTGTTCCATTTCCCGCGCGGTATACAACGGGTTGGTGTTCACCACGATAAGGCCCGCACGCAAGGCGCCGAATACGGCAACCGGATACTGCAGCACGTTGGGCAGTTGCACGGCGATACGATCACCGGGCTGCAGGTCAGTATGTTGCTGCAGGTAGGCGGCGAAGGCCCCCGACAACTCGTACAGCTGGCCGTAGGTAATGGTTTTGCCCAGGTTGCTAAAGGCTGGTTTGTCAGCAAAGCGTTGGCAGGACTGTTTCAATACTGCCTGGATATTCGGGTACTCATCAGGGTTGATTTGCGCCGCAACCCCGGCTGGGTACTTATCCTTCCAAAAATTTTCGATCATGGAAGCCCACTCCTCCAGCACCAGCGAATTCTTCACCGCAGTCGATGCGATTATTATTGATATAAGATTACGGTTTATTGCAAACCAGATCATCAGAAGCGGGCCGAGAGTAGCAGCTTTGCAATGAGCCGCCTAGAGCCAAAGCAGCCCAGACAGTCACAAAAATGACTATTAATTATGTAGTGGTCATTTTTAGAGTAAAAAACCTAAACAACCGATTCATGCATAAAAGTGGGGCTTGCCCCGCGATGCGATGTGTCAGGTACATCGCATCGCGGGGCAAGCCCCACCCTGGATGTCAGGCGATATCGCGCAGCTCCCGGCGCAAGATCTTGCCCACCGCCGTCATCGGTAACGAATCGCGCAGCACGATGTGCTTGGGCACTTTGTAGCCGGTGAAGTTGGCCTTGCAGTAAGCCTTCAGCTCCTCAAGGCTCACCCCGCCTTCACGCGGCACCACAAACAACTTTACGGCTTCGCCGGAACGCTCGTCTGGAACGCCGATTACCGCGCAGTTGGCGACTTGCGGATGGCCCATGACGACCTCTTCGATCTCGTTCGGGTACACGTTGAAACCGGAAACAATGATCATGTCCTTCTTGCGATCGACAATCCGGGTAAAACCATCAGCATCGATCACCGCAATGTCACCGGTCTTGAACCAGCCCTCGCTATCAAGCGCCTCGGCTGTGGCCTCAGGGTGCTGCCAATAGCCCTTCATCACTTGCGGCCCCTTGATGCACAATTCGCCCCGCTCGCCCATTGGCTGTTCGTTGCCTGCATCGTCAATGACCTTGAATGCCGTACCTGGCACTGGAATGCCCACTGTGCCCAGGCGCGCCAGCTTGCCATACGGATTGGTGCTGGCCACCGGCGAAGTTTCCGTCAGGCCATAGCCTTCGACAATGCGACAGCCCGTCAGGCTTTCCCAGCGCTCGGCTGTGGCTGTCACCAGCGCTGTACCACCGGAGTTGGTGACTTTCAGGGCTGAGAAATCAAGGCTCTTGAACTGCGGGTGGTTCATCAATGCCACGAACAATGTGTTCAGGCCAAGCAACCCGGAGAACTTCCACTTTTTCAGCTCTTTGATAAAACCTGGGATGTCTCGTGGATTGGTGATCAACACGTTGTGGTTGCCAGTCACCATCATGCACATGCAATTCGCGGTAAAGGCATAGATATGGTAGAGCGGCAGCGGTGCGATCATCACCTCCTGGCCCTCTTTGATCATCCGCTGCCCATCGGGGCCATGCTGGGAAAAACACGCCAGCACCTGAAGCATGTTGGCCACCAGGTTGCCGTGGGTCAGCATCGCGCCCTTGGCCAGGCCCGTGGTGCCGCCGGTATATTGCAGCACGGCAATATCGTCGAGGCTCAGCGCGACCTGCTTGGGCACCACGCCACGCCCCTGACTCAACGCGCTCTTGAAGGCCACAGCCTGGGGCAGATGGTAGTCCGGGACCATCTTCTTGACCTTGGCGACAATGGTGTTGACCAGCCAGCCCTTGGCCGTCGGCAGCATGTCGCCCATCTTCGCTTCAATCAGAAATTCAATACCGGTGTCGGGCAGTACTTCCTGCACCAGCTTGCCGAACATGTTCAGGTAGACCAGCGCCCGGGCCCCGGAATCCTTGAACTGATGGCGCATCTCGCGAGCGGTATACAGCGGGTTGGTGTTGACCACGATCAGCCCGGCGCGCAAGGCGCCAAACACGGCGATCGGATACTGCAGCACATTGGGCATCTGCACCGCGATACGGTCGCCCGGGACCAGATCGGTGTGTTGCTGCAGATAAGCGGCAAAGGCCGCCGAGTGACGTTCCAGTTCGGCGTAGGTCAGGGTCACCCCCAGGTTGCTGAACGCCGGGCGGTCCGCGAATTTCTTGCACGAGCGCTCAAACACTTCGACCACAGACTTGTAAGCATTCATGTCAATGTTCGAAGGAACGCCTGCCGGGCGCTTGTCATTCCAGAAATCAGCCTGCATTTATTCTTGTCCTCATACCTGAGCCGTTCCTGCCCTCTTGCCTGCTTGGCGAAAAAGGTGCTGTGCCGACGTTAGCAGGTATGCCGCAGGTGGCAAATATGCCAAGCGCTGTCATTTACATTGTGAATCTTGTTTGTCGCTGCCCTTCGATTGCACGCTTGGGTTATACACTGAGCTGACTTACCCACCTGTGCGCACAAGGACTCGCCATGCACCACGATGCGTTCTGGCTAGCGGCCAGCGATCACTGCAGCCTTTATGTCTACCAATGGCTGCCCAGTACGCCGATAAAAGCTGTGGTGCTGCTGGCCCATGGCATGGCCGAACATGCCGGTCGCTATCAACGCCTGGGTCAGGCCCTGAGTGCGGTGGGCTATGCCCTGATTGCCCACGACCAGCGCGGCCATGGCCGGACCGCCGAGCTCGGCACCCTGGGCTTGTTCGCCCGCCACGATGGCTGGAGCGCGGTGGTCAACGACCTGGGAATGCTCAGCCAGCACATCGGCCAGCAGTTTCCCGGGACCCCGGTGTTCCTCTTCGGCCATAGCATGGGCAGCTACATTGCCCAGGCATACCTGATGCACCATGGCGCCAGCCTGCAAGGGGCAATTCTCAGCGGCTCGAATTTCCAGCCACCAGCGCTGTACCGCACCGCCTGTGTGATTGCCCGCATCGAAGCCTGGCGTCAGGGACCTCTGGGTCACAGTGCGCTGATTGAGTGGCTATCTTTTGGCTCCTTCAACAAAGCCTTCAAACCCACGCGCACCGCCTTCGACTGGCTCAGCCGCGACAACACCGAAGTCGACCGTTATGTGGCGGACCCGCTGTGCGGTTTTCGCTGTACCAATCGGTTGTGGATTGACCTGCTGATGGGCCTTGAACAGATCAGCCAGCCAGCCAACCTCAAACAGATCGATCCGAACCTACCGATCCTGGTCATCGGCGGTGAATGTGATCCGGTCAGTGCCGGCAAGCGTCTCAAGGATCTGGCCGGTGCTTTGCGCCTGGCTGGCAACCAGCATGTCCAGTTGCAGCTGTACCCCCAAGCGCGACATGAACTGCTCAATGAAACCAACCGTGACGAGGTCACGGCCGCGATCATCGACTGGTTGGAGCAGGCCCTGGCCCTTGGCCGCCCTGCCCGCAGCGAATGACGGCCGCCCCCACGCCCCTAGCAGGAACCGAATCGATGACCCAGGTCACCAACACGCCTTACGAAGCCCTTGAAGTCGGCCAGACCGCCAGTTTCAGCAAGACCGTCGAAGAACGTGACATCCAGCTGTTCGCTGCCATGTCCGGTGACCATAACCCCGTGCACCTGGATGCCGAGTTCGCGGCCAAGAGCATGTTCAAGGAGCGTATCGCCCACGGCATGTTCAGCGGTGCGCTGATCAGTGCCGCAGTGGCCTGCGAACTGCCTGGCCCGGGCACCATCTACCTGGGTCAGACCATGAGCTTCCAGAAGCCGGTGAAGTTCGGCGACACCCTGACCGTACGCCTGGAAATCCTCGAGAAACTGCCGAAATTCAAGGTACGCATCGCTACCCGCGTGTTCAACCAGAATGATGAACTGGTTGTCGATGGCGAGGCTGAAATCCTCGCTCCGCGCAAGCAGCAAACTGTTGATCTGGTCAGCCCGCCGCCGATCACCATCGGCTGACGTTCACAACGCGCTCAGGCGGCGCTCGATAAAGCGCCGCTCGGCACCTTGCGAGGTCAGGTCCAGGGCGGTGCGGTAGGCATCACGGGCCTGATCCAGGCGCCCCAGTTGCCGGCAAAGTTCGGCGCGGGCGCAATGGGCCAGGTGATAATCCTGTAACTGCCCACGCGCCAGAATCGCCTCCACCGCCAGCAGTCCTGCCTGCGGTCCATCACGACGCGCCAGGGCCGCGGCGCGATTGAGCTCGACCACCGGCGAAGGCCAACCGCGCAGCAGCACATCGTACAAACCGACGATTTCTTCCCAGTCCGTCTGCTCGGCACTGGCCGCTTCGGCATGCACCGCAGCAATCGCTGCCTGCAAGCTGTACACCCCGAACTGCTGACTGCGCAGCGCCTGCTGCACCAGCTGGCAACCCTCGGCAATCAGCGCGCGATTCCACAGGCGACGGTCCTGTTCATCCAGCAGGATCAACTCGCCATGCTTATCGCTACGGGCCGCCTGTCGCGACGCTTGCAGCAACATCAACGCCAGCAGCCCCAGCACCTCCGGGTCAGGTAGTAGCTGCTGCAACAGGCGGCCGAGACGGATCGCTTCATCACTGAGGTCATTGCGCATCAGGTTGTTACCCGATGACGCCGAGTACCCCTCGTTGAACACCAGGTAAATAACCCGCAAGACGCTGTCCAGGCGCTCGGGCAATTCCGCCAGTGACGGTACCTGATAGGGGATCTGCGCATCGCGGATCTTGGCTTTGGCCCGCACAATGCGTTGGGCAATGGTGGCCGGGCTCTGCAAAAAAGCCCGGGCGATTTCCTCAGTGGTCAGGTCACAGACTTCCCGCAGGGTAAGTGGCACCTGGGCATCAGCTGCCAGCGCCGGGTGACAACAGGTGAAGATCAGGCGCAGGCGATCATCTTCCAGCTCCTCGTCCTTCACCTCGTCCTCCTGCAGGCCCTCCAGCGCCATCATCAACTGCGTCTGCGAGCGGTCGAAACGGGCACGCCGACGCAGACTGTCAATGGCCTTGAAGCGTCCAGTGGACACCAGCCAGGCCCGCGGGTTGGCTGGAATGCCATCGCGCTGCCAACGTTCAACGGCAATGAAGAACGCTTCGTGCATGGCCTCTTCAGCCAGGTCGAAATCACCCAGCAGGCGGATCAGGGTCGCCAGGATCCGGCGCGACTCGCGCTTGTAGACCGACTCGACCTCGGCCCGCACCTGGACCAGCGTTGCCATCAGCTCGGCATCTGGGTGGTCACCAGCGCCACCAGGCGATCCAGGCTTTCACCCCAGCCGCGATGAAAGCCCATTTCCTCGTGCGCCAGGCAATCGGCGGCATTCCAGTGCAAAGCGCGCGCGGTGTACCGCGTCTTGTCCTGAAGCGCCTCGAAGGTCACCACCACGGTCATGAACGCCTTGTTCGACGGCACCCAGCCCGGCCCGAAAGCATCGGTGAAGACAATCCGTTCAGGCGGGACAATTTCCAGAAACACCCCCTGGTTCGGGTATTCGGTGCCATCCGGGGCCTGCATCACCGTACGAAACAACCCGCCCACCCACAACTGCATTTCGCACAAGGACGTGGTCATACCGTTTGGCCCCCACCACTGCGCAAGCAGATCGGGCTCGGTCCAGGCCCGGAACACCTTGCTGCGCGGTGCATCGATCACGCGGGTCAAGGACAGTTCGTACTGCGCATTACCAGGGGGGTGAAGGCTCATTTTATTGTTCTCCTGTGTCTCAGGGTTGGAGCTCGCGGATCGGCCTCACCTCGATGCTGCCGACCCTGGCGGCAGGTATCCCCTTGGCAATGTTCAGGGCTTCGTTCAGGTCGCGGGCATCAACCAGATAGAAGCCGGCCAGTTGTTCCTTGGTCTCGGCAAAAGGCCCATCAGTCAGGCTCATGTGGCCACCGCGAACACGCACGGTGGTGGCAGTCTGCACCGGCTTGAGCGCCTCGGCGGCGAGCATCCGACCACTGCCCTGAATCGACTCGGCATAGGCCATGCATTCGGCATCGGCGGGGCTGTCGGGCAAGCTATGCAGCAGACTTTCTTCACAATAGACCAGGCAAAGGTATTTCATCGTCATCTCCACAGCAGATGCAAAGTGCAATTCGGCATAATCCTCGACGCTCTCAGTTCAAGGCTTGAGCGAGAACAGGGCGGCACCGGTTTCCATGTCGAATGGCGCCGACCAATGCTCATGAATCACCTTCCATTGCCCGCCGATGCGCTTGTAGCCGGCGGTTACGCGCATGTAGCAACTTTTATCCTCGCCGCCCTCCTCGCTGGCAGGACCACACCGATTGAGCCAGTGCGCCAGCGCCAGCTCCGGCGTTGCATGAATCTGCAGCTGCTCCATCTCGAAGATCATGTCGCCGGGGCAATGTTCCATGCAGGCTTGCCAGTGGGCCTGGTAAGCCGCTTTACCTTTGAACTGCAGTTCCTTGACGGCATCGAAGGCGACGATGTCATCGGCGTAAGGAGCGGTGATGGCGGGAATGTCCCGGGCGCGAACGGCTGGAATCCAGCGCTCGATCAGTTGGCGGACTTCGTTTTCGGCGGTGCTGTTCATGCTCGTGTCCTCTGCGATTCGACAAGGGTCAGGTGCCGAGCAAATCGGCACATTCACAGTTGGTCGAATGAGGACGCTGGGATTCGACAGGGCGGCGGACTATTTTTCGCTGCCCAGCGGCAGCCAGATTTCCATTACGCTGTGGCTGGCAAAAGGATCGAAGTCCTTGCCATAGCGTTCGAACTCCGGCGCCTGGGCAACGTGTTCACCCGATTGCGGTAACCAGTCGTTCCAAATGGCCTGGAACGTGGCTTTGAGGTTATCTAGGCTACCGTGGTGCTCGAACACGGCATAGCGCTGGGGCTTGAGTTCGACGTGCTGGAAGTCGGCTGGCGGCACCTCTAGCTCCGCCACCTGCACACCAGCGATGTAGTCAAAATTGCCGTTACCGTCGGCGTTGCAGCAAACGCCGTAGGTATGCTCCCCGACTTGCCCAGGAACCTTACCGATGTGCGGTTCGAAGCGTTGCCACAGTTGAGGAATTTCACTGATGGTGGACTGCGAGAAGCGACCACCGATACCGGCGATGGTGAAAGCATCGGCCTGCTCAAAGCGTACCGGCTGGACTGCAACTTGAATCGGAGTAGACATATCCTTTGCCTTATTTGAACCAAGAGCCCCTTGCGGGGCTCCTGGTGATTGTCATGGAAGGAAACCACTGCCTGCCGAACGTTTGGCGCGTTTGGCCGCACGTTTTTCTTCAGCGGTTTTCAGGGGCTTTTTCTTGGCCATTTTTTTCGCATCAAGACCTTTCATCTCGAAGATCCTCCGGCCTGACGGCACCTGCACACGGGTACCCCGACTGATTATAGACCCGCGGTGGCCGCTGGCACGGCGAGGATGAACTCACGGTAACCGGAAACAATCACATAAACCGCGAAGTAGCAGAATATCGCCGCCGAGAGCAGATAAGACCAGGTCAATAGGCGATCACCCAGCAAGCGTCCGCCATGACTGGCGATCAGGCACAACGACAGGCACCAGACTAGCCCTGCGACAAAGAATCCGCAAAGGAACAGCCCGGCCTCCATCATGCTGCCGCCACCGGAGCGCGAAATCAGCACACCGCCTACCGCCGCGAACCAGAGAATCGCGCTGGGCGAAGACATGGCCAGGAAGATCCCGCGCAAAAACTCCCGCCAGGACGACTCCACCACCACTTCACCGGGTTGCACATGGCCTTCGCCGCGCCATGCCGCCAGCAGCATCTTCACCGCGAACCACACCAGCATTAGCGACCCACCCAGCCACAGCACCCAACGCACGGTCTCGAACTGCAGCAACACGGTCATCCCGGCCAGGGCCGCCACCGCGTACAGCAGATCACCGACACAAGTCCCCAGGCCCAGCCAGAAACCCTGAAGAAACCCGCGCTGCATGGCCAGGGTGATCATGGCGATATTGGCGATGCCGATATCCAGGCACAGGGAGAGACTGAGGAGAAATCCGTTGGAAAAAGGCATTGGGCATTCCATAGACAGCGTTGAAGGCAGGCGCTATTAAAGCGGGAATCAGCGCCGTTGTATCGAAAGAAATTGCCCTTCGACTCAACCCGCCAACACCTGCGCATACCGCTGCCGATCGATATTGGCACCACTGAGCACCACGGCCACCTTGCGCCCGCGCTGGCGTTCGCGCTCCTGAATCAACGCAGTCAACCCCGCTGCGCCCGCGCCTTCAGCGGTGTTGTGAGTGTCTTCGTGGTAGATGCGTATTGCCTGGGCAATCTCCTCGTCGCTGACCCTGACGATCCGCGCTGCATGCTGGCGGATGATCTCGAAGGCTTCTGGCACCGGCATGCGGCAGGCCATGCCATCGGCAAAGGTATTGGCCGTGGCGGTGGTGACGATGCGGCCTTGTTCAACGCTCAAGGCAAAGGCATCGGCGGCGCTCGACACCACGCCAACGATCTCGGTGCGCAGGCCCAGCAGGTTGCGGGCCTGGATCAGCCCGCAGATACCCGAGCCCATGCCAATGGGCACATACACACAATCGAGATCCGCAACCGCTTCGAACAGCTCCAGGGCGTAAGTGGCCACACCGCGGACCAGTTGCGGGTGAAAGGACGGCACCATTTCATAGTCATGCTGTTGCGCCTGACGCGCGGCCTCTTCACGGGCCTGATCGAAATCGGCGCCGTATTCGATCAACTCCGCGCCCTGGGCGCGCATCGCCGCATTCTTCTCCCGCGAGTTACCTTGCGGCACCACGATGATGATCGGCAGCCCGGCGTTGCGCGCCGCCAGGGCCATGCTCTGCCCATGGTTGCCCCGGGTGGCAGTGACCAAACCACGCACCTGCGGCTTTTGCGCCAGCAGCCATTGCACATAGAGCAAACCACCGCGCACCTTGAACGCACCGGTCGGCGCATGATTCTCGTGTTTGACCCAGACTTCGCAGCCCAGCCGCTCGGCCAGCCGAGGCCAGGCATATTGAGCAGTGGCGGGCACACTGGCATGCACCAGACGGGCAGCCTCACGCAGGGCAGTCAGGTCGAACATGGAACACCTCGGCAGCAGTGGGTTTGACCTGATCCTAGCGCCGGGTCATTGTATGGGTAAAACCTTATATTGCATGGCCAACAATAAATGTGGACCCCTACCCTGCCTGACACTGGGCAACCCCGCTACCTGGCACTGGTCGATGCTATTGCCCAAGCCATCGAGCGCGGTGAACTGCAGGTCGGCGCCCGTCTGCCGCCACAACGGCGTCTGGCCTGGGCCCTCGGACTCAACCCCAGCACTACCCAGCAGGCCTACCGTGAGGCGGCGGCACGGCATTTGGTCAGCGGTGAAGTCGGGCGTGGCACCTACGTGCTGGCCGGTAGCAAAGAAGCCACGCTGTTTCAGCTGAAACAAAAAACTGCGCAGCCCAGCCTGATCGACTTGTCAACCAACGTGCCGGTGATCGATCCCGACAACCATGACATCGAACGCACCTTGCAGGCGCTGTTGGAGGATGGCGAGGTGCACAGCCTGGAACATTACCTGAGTGCCGACACGCTGCTACTGGCCCGCGTGCAAGGGGCTGCCTGGCTGGCCAAGCGTGGCTTGCAGGTCAACGCCAAGCAAGTGCTGTTGTGCGGCGGCGCCCAGCAAGGCCTGTTCAGCCTGCTGCTGTCGCTGTGCCAGGCGGGCGAGCCGGTGCTGGTCGAAAGCCTGACCGCCCCCGGCATCAAGGCCGCCTGCCGCCAGCTACGCCTGCCCCTGCATGGTATTGCCCTGGACCGCCAGGGTATCCTCCCCGACGACCTCGACCGCGTGGTACGGGCAACCGGCGCGCGGGTGGTGGTGCTCACGCCCAGCCTGCAAAACCCCACCGGTGCCTGCATGAGCCGCGAACGCCAGCAGGCCATTGCCGAGGTGGTGCATCGCCACGACCTGCTGCTGATTGAGGACGATGTCTACGGTGCGCTGACTGACCAGCCGCCTTTGTGGCCGTTGCTGGGCCAGCAGGGAATACTGATCAGCAGTCTGTCGAAGACCGTTGCAGCCGGCTTGCGCCTGGGCTGGATCGTCGCTGACCCGCTGCTGCTGGCCCGGATCGACCCGCACGCGCAGGCGACACACTGGCAGGTATCGCCACTGAACTTGCAGATCGCCAGCCGCTGGATCAGTGATGGTACAGCCAGCCGACGGCTGGCCTGGCAGCGTGCAGAAGTCGAACAGCGCTGGTGTCTGGCACGCAGGCTCCTCGGCAGTGAGCGGCTCTGTGGTCAACAGCCCTCGCCGCACATCTGGGTAAGTTGCACGGTGCCAGCACAAACACTGGTGCAACGCTGTCGAGCCAATGCGGTAGAGGTGGTCCCGGCCGACGTATTTACAGTAAAACAAGGCGACCTGGCGGCCGTTCGTATCAGCCTGTCTGCCGCCAGCAGCCGTGCGCAACTGAAGCAGGCGCTGGAGCGCGTGGCCCACGCCATGGAGAGACCATGAGTAACGTGTTCAACCAGGTCGAGCAATTGAAAGCCGGCGATGCGATTGCAAGGGCTGGAAACGCAGCCCTCTCGCCGCCAGATGATTGAACTCGGTCAGGCCTGGCGGCCTTACCGCACCATTGCCGCCTGGTACCTGTGGCGGGTGCCTAATCCGCGAGTTTGAACGCAAGACCCGGAGTTTTCTTCGCCGATGATCGCCTTAATCTGAACCTATCCCTACTTAGCAAGAGGTTCCCGGCATGCGCCAAGGCAAACCCCGCATCAGCGAAACCGACCCACGCTGGCAAGCGATCCTGGCCCGCGACCCGGCAGCCGACCGGGAATTTGTCTATGCCGTACGCACCACCGGTGTGTACTGCCGGCCCAGCAGCACCTCGCGCCTGCCGCGCATCGACAACGTCGAGTTCTTTGATACCCCGGCACAAGCCGAAGCCGCAGGCTATCGCCCGAGCAAACGGCGGGCGGCAGACCAGACGCTGATGGCCGAACAGCATCGCGCGCAAGTCACCCGCGCCTGCCTGTTGATTGAAAGCGCCGAGTCAGCGCCCAGCCTCAATCAACTGGCCGAGCAGTTGAACATGAGCCCTTTCCACTTTCATCGGGTGTTCAAGACCATTACCGGGGTAACGCCCAAGGCGTATGCCTCAGCCCATCGAGCAAGTAAGGTACGCAAGCAATTACGCCACTCCGACACCATCACTGATGCTCTGTACGAGGCCGGTTTCAATTCCAACAGTCGTTTTTACGAGTCCAGCAATGCACGCCTGGGCATGACCCCGGGCGCCTATCGGGATGGCGGCGCCAACATGGCTATCCGCTTTGCCATCGGTCAATGTTCATTGGGCGCGATATTGGTGGCACAAAGCGAACGCGGTATTTGCGCGATCCTCCTCGGCGATGATCCACAGGCACTACTGCACGATTTGCAGGACAAATTCCCCAAGGCCGACTTGCTTGGTGGCGATGCTGCCTTCGAAACGCTGGTGGCCCGAGTGGTGGGATTGATCGAGGTGCCGGGGATTGGCCTGGATTTGCCGCTGGACTTGCGCGGTACAGCCTTTCAGGAGCGGGTCTGGCAGGCCTTGCGGACAATCCCGGCGGGGACAACCGCCAGCTATGCCGAGATCGCTCAACAGATCGGCTCGCCCAAAGCGATGCGCGCCGTGGCCCAGGCCTGTGCGGCCAACGCCCTGGCGGTGGCCATCCCCTGTCACCGGGTGGTGCGCAGCGACGGCAACCTCTCGGGCTACCGTTGGGGCGTTGAGCGCAAGCGCCAGTTGCTGGAGCGTGAGCGCCGATAAGGCGCGATCAACCGTTGGTGCAACCGTTACCCATGGCGCGGTACTCAAGGGTATGACGCTGACCTTGATGATCTTCGTAGACCATGGTCGCCGGCACGATTTCACAGACATTAGGAATAGTCGACAGACTGATAACCTTGGCAATATCCAGGTTGGTCGAATAATCGTACTGCTGAACGACTGGCTGAGCACTGGCAGTGCTAACTTCGTCAGCCAGGGCAAAAGAAGAAACACCGACAAGGGCAAGTACAAGTAAACTTTTCATAACAATAAGCCTGCAAAGCAATCAAACTAATCGATTGACTTCATTGGCCAACAGCGGCGCGGAGAAGTTGTTACATCAGACACGAAGGACATAACACGAAGTACCGGTCCCACTGTTACTTTTTTGTGGGGACAAACATAGTTTACAAGTTGCCCGACACGGTTAAATCCCTGAACCGAACATTCACTGTTACCAAACCTGCAACAATAGCTCAAGGCTTTCACCCTCGACACGTTGCTGCTGTCGGTGTAAAAGCCCGGACCAGAGCTCCTGCCGGACAATCGCCGTGACCACCTTACGCTACTGCCTGCTGACCGGCCCCGAGCGGCCACTGCTGAATAAATTCTACAAAACCCAGGGTTCGTCCATGCGCGCAGCCGCTCAAGGGCAGCTCTGGGTAGCTCGTGCGGAGGAAATCGTCGCGGCGTTGTGCCTGACCCCGGTACCCGGCGGCGACTGGCTGACCGGGTTATGGGTGGCGCAAAACTGGAGAGGCCGAGGGATTGCCCGCTACTTGATCGAGACGGCCATGCACAGCAGCGAGGGTACGACCTGGCTGTTCTGCCATCCCGACCTCGTACCCTTCTACCAGCGCCAAGGCTTCACACCCTGCACTGAGCTACCTGCCCCGCTGGCCGAACGTCTGGTGCGTTACCAACGCAGCAAGACACTCTTGGCAATGGCCCGGCCTCAATCGTCGCCGGCAGGATCCAGCCCGGGAAACAACACCTCGGTGTAGCCGAACTTGTTGAAGTCGTGGATACGCGATGGGTACAAGCGCCCTATCAGGTGATCGCATTCATGCTGCACCACCCGCGCATGAAAGCCCTCGGCAAGCCGATCGATCACCTGGCCGTGCGGGTCGATACCCTGATAACGAATACAGCGAAAACGCGGCACCACACCGCGCAGGCCCGGCACGGACAGGCAGCCTTCCCAGCCATCTTCCACTTCTGTACCGACGGGCGTGATCAGCGGATTGAGCAGGATGGTCTGCGGCACCGGCTCGGCATCCGGATAACGCTCGCTGCGCTCGAAGCCGAAAATCACCAGTTGCAGGTCAACACCGATCTGCGGCGCGGCCAGGCCAACGCCGCCGACATGGTGCATGGTCTCGAACATGTCGGCAATCAACTGCTCCAGCTCGGTACTGCCGATCAGGTGCTGCGGTACCGGTGGGGCGATGCGCAGCAAGCGCTCGTCGCCCATTTTCAGAATGTCACGAATCATGGGATGTACGACTCAAGGGTTCACCTTCCGGCGTGGCCAGGTGATCGAGCGAGTGATCGCGTCCCAACCCGGAAACATGCTTTTTATCATGCTCGTGGGGGGTGTCACCGGCTTGTTTATCACCCGGATTCTTGCCTTCGGCAGACATATGCTCAATCACCGCGTTCATCTCTGCTCCTAATAACAAAACCGCAGCAGAAATATAGAAGTACAACAGCAGAATGATGATCGCACCAATACTGCCATACATGGCATTGTAGTTGGCGAAGACCTTGACGTAATAACCGAAGCCCAATGAAGCGATGATCCACACCACGACGGCCAGCACCGAGCCCGGGGTGATAAAACGAAACTCCTGTTTAACATCCGGCATCACGTAATAGATCAACGCCACCGCCATCATCATCAAAATAATGATCGCCGGCCAGCGCAGTATCGTCCACACCGTGACAATGAATTCCTGCATGCCGATCTGCGAGGCAATCCATTCCATCACCTGCGGCCCCAGCACCATCAAGGCTGCGCTGACCAGCAACATGCCGGCGATGCCCACGGTATAAATCACCGACAAGGGAAAGCGCTTCCACACCGGGCGGCCTTCGACCACATCGTAGGCCGCATTCATCGCGCTCATCATCAACCGCACGCCCGCCGACGCCGTCCACAAGGCGATGACAATACCCACCGAGAGCAGGCCGCCCTTGGACTGCTGCAACTGGTCGATCACCGGGTTGACTTGCTCCAGGGCCTGGGGCGGCAACACCAGCTCCGACTGCAGGCGCAGCCAGGAAAAAAAGTCCGGCAGGTGCAGGAAGCCGATCAGCGCGATCAGGAACAACAGGAAGGGAAACAGCGAAAACAGCATCTGGTAGGCCAATGCCGAGGCATAGGTAGACATCTCGTCATCGAGAAACTCCTTGACGGTGCGCACCAGCACGCGATGCAACGGCAAGCCGCGCAGGTCGGGAAAAATCATAGCGTCTCCTTGCGCCGCTCGAGGGACATGAGCTCGGCTCCTCACTAAGGTCTGCATTGAAGTCTAAACGACGATCGACGCCAAGTAGCCGTTGATTGCCACTTATGAGCGCTCTCCTGAAAGGAACTAACACGCTACCAACGTAAAGGTATGTGGACCCATGGCCTTGCTCTGGAGTTTCAAATGCTTATCAAGCGATTGCAGCATTGCGACGCCGCTTTATGTTTCACCGCATTGCCAGCACAATAGTCGACCTTTCAAGCGTCACCCGTAGGAACCTGCATGAAACTCGACAAACCCGCCGCCATCGCCCGTCGCAACCTGGAGCTGGAAAAACCGGTGCTCGCCAGCGACAACACCCTGTTCGCCGTGCTCGACAGCAAGCGCAGCCTGTGGTGGTTCGATGTGCCGGTGAAACTGGTATTGCGCAAAGGGGCGGCCGACTGGGTCAACCTGCTGCTGCACACGCCCGAGACCGACGAGCTGCAGCATTTGAAGGTACCGGTGAATTTCCTCAAAGCCCATCTGGAGAAGATGGAAGTGCGCCACCCCGGCAAGCGGCGCTCGACCATCAGCCTGGCCCTGAGCGCCGACCGCGACTCACTGCTCCAGGACCTGCGCCCAGGTGGCGAAAACCTGAGCTTTTCAGGCTTTCGCCAGGTCTGATCAGACCAGTTCGATGCGGTCAGCGTGGATGACGATGCGGCCATCCTTGTACAAGGCGCCGATGGCCTTCTTGAAGTTGCCCTTGCTGACCCCGAACATATCGCTGATCAGTTGCGGGTCGCTCTTGTCGCTGACCGGCAGCACGCCGTTGGCGTCCTTGAGCTTGGCGAGGATCTTGTCATTCAGGCTATTGGCCAGGTCCTGACCAATCGGCTGCAGGCTCAGGGCAATCTTGCCGTCGCTGCGCAGCTCCTTGATGTAACCCTTCTCCTGCTTGCCCGAACGCAGGAACTTGAACACCTCGTTCTTGTGGATCAAACCCCAGTGTTTGTTGTTGATGATCGCCTTGAAGCCCATCGGAGTTTCTTCGACCACCAGCAGATCAACCTCCTGGCCGACCTTGTAGGTCGCCGGCACCTTGTCCAGGTAGCGGTCCAGACGTGCGGTGGCGGTAATGCGGCGGGTGCGCTTGTCCAGGTAGGCATGCACTACGCAGTATTCGCCGGCTTTCATCTGGCGCTTTTCTTCGGAGTACGGCATCAACAGGTCCTTGGGCAGGCCCCAGTCGAGGAAGATGCCGATGCTGTTGATTTCCTTGACCTTGAGGCTGGCGAACTCACCGACCTGCAGCTTGGTCTTTTCGGTGGTTGCGATCAGCTTGTCTTCACTGTCCAGGTAGACGAAGACGTTCAGCCAATCTTCGACCTCGGTGGGCGTGTCCTTGGGGATGTAGCGGTTAGGCAGGAGGATTTCGCCATCCGCGCCGCCGTCCAGGTACAGGCCGAAGTCCGTGTGTTTCACGATTTGCAAACTGTTGTAACGCCCAACTAAAGCCATTTCCGGAAATCCTCTTTGCGAGGCCGGCATTCTACACCCAACCGGCAAAAGGAACCGTAATCAGCCATGCTGTTCTATAAAGACAAGCAAGCCACTGCAAGGATTCGCTCATGTACGCCTGCCTGTACAAGTCCCTGCGCCCCTTCCTGCTCCTGCTCGTCCCTGCCCTGCTGGCCGTGGCTTGCAGCCGCATTGACCTGGCCTACCGCAACCTTGATGTACTGGTGCCGTGGTCGCTCAACGACTATCTGAACATGAACCGCCAGCAAAAGGCCTGGCTCAATCAGCGCCTGAAACAGCACCTGGCCTGGCATTGCCGCACACAATTGCCGGGATACCTGACCTGGATCGATGAAGTCCGACAGATGGTCGTCAACGGCCAGGTCACCGATCAGCAAGTGCAGGCCCGCACGCAAGAAGTGAAACAGGCCATCGCCAGGGTGACGGATCAGATCACTCCGTCTGCGGCGCAGTTGCTTCGGGCCATGGACGACGAACAGGTGCGCGAGATGCGCCAGGCCTTTACTGCGGACATTCATGAACGTCAGGCCAGGCTTGTCAAAACACCCCTGGCCAGGCAGATCGCGGCGCGCGCCGAACGCATGGAGAAGCGCCTGACGCCCTGGCTGGGTGAGCTTAGCCCGCAGCAGCAATTGCGTATCATGGCCTGGTCACAAGGCCAGGGTGAGCAGAGCCGTGAGTCGGTCGCCAATCGGGCGAACTGGCAGGCGCATTTCAGTGAGGCCATGGAGCAGCGCAAAAGTGATGGTTTCCAGTCACGCCTTGAACAACTGCTGAAAAACCGCGAAACCCTGTGGACCCCGGAGTACCGCCAGGCCAGTCAGCACAGCGAACAGGCAGCCCGGCAGCTGTTGGTTGATCTGATGGCCCAGAGCAGCGAACAGCAGCGCCGGCACCTGGAGCAGAAGCTGAGCCAGGTGCGCAAAGATTTCAGTGTGCTCAAGTGTATGCAGGGTTAGGCCGGGGGGCGGGCTTGTCCCGCGATGCTTTTTCAGCATTCACGCGCCTTGCGCCGGTAAGGGAACACATCAATCACCTTACCGCCCCGAATCGCCCCCTGCAGGCTCTTCCAGTAATCGGCGTCGTACAGCTCACCATGCAACTGGCTGAACAGGCGCCGCTGCCCGCTGTCGGCAAACAGGAACGGCGGAAATTCTTCGGGAAACACGTCGAGCGGACCAATCGAATACCAGGGTTCACCGGACATCTCGTCTTCGGGATAGCGCGGTGGCGGGATGTAGCGAAAGTTGACCTCGGTGAGAAAACAGATTTCGTCATAGTCGTAAAACACCACCCGACCATGGCGGGTAACGCCGAAGTTCTTCAACAACATATCGCCGGGGAAGATATTCGCCGCCGCCAGCTGCTTGATGGCCAGACCGTAATCTTCCAGCGCTTCACGTACCTGGGCATCGTTGGCGCTTTCCAGGTAGAGGTTGAGTGGAGTCATCCGCCGCTCGGTCCAGCAGTGGCGCACCAGCACGGTGTCGCCTTCCACCTGTACCGTCGAAGGCGCCACCTCCAGCAACTCGGCCAGGCACTCGGGCTCAAACTTGCTCAAGGGGAAACGGAAGTCGGAAAACTCCTGGGTATCGGCCATGCGCCCGACACGGTCAACGCTTTTCACCAAGCGGTACTTCTCGATCACCGTGGCGCGATCGACACTCTTGGACGGCGAGAAACGGTCCTTGATGATCTTGAACACCGTGTTGAAGCCCGGCAGGGTGAACACGCTCATAACCATGCCGCGCACGCCAGGCGCCATGATGAAACGGTCGTCGGTGCTGGCCAGGTGATTGATCAGGGCGCGGTAGAACTCCGACTTGCCGTGTTTGTAGAAGCCGATCGAGGTATACAGCTCGGCGATGTGCTTACCCGGCAGGATGCGCTTGAGAAAGCTGACAAAGTCGGCCGGTACCGGCACATCGACCATGAAATAAGAACGGGTGAAGGAAAAGATGATCGATACCTCGGCCTCATCAGTGATCAGCGCGTCGATCTCGATGCCGTGGCCTTCACGGTGCAACAAAGGGATCACCAGCGGCCACTGCTCATCCTGGGTATACAGGCGCCCGACCAGGTAAGCGCCTTTATTGCGGTACAACACAGGCGTAAACAATTCCACGGCCAGCGCAGGGTCCTTGCATACCCAATCCGGCAGGTTTTCGCGTAGCTGCCCTTCGAGCCGGGCCAGGTCGCCCGCAAGGTTGCCATAGCCGACGTCGAAGCAATAGTCGTCGAAGACTTGCGCCAGCATGCTGGCCAGGCCGCCCTGGGGCCGGTAGGTACGAGTCTGGGCTGCGCGCTCGTGGCTGCGCAACGAGGGCCGGGTGGTATGGATGAACATGCAGCCATCGCTGATCAGGTCGTGACTGAACAGGCTGCAGAAGATCGAGTTGTACCAGGTCTCTGACAGTTCATCGTCCAGACGCGGGTCGATCAGGCCGATATAAGCGCTTTTGACCAACGGCCACTGCTCTACCTCCAGCAACACCTCGGCGTTGAATGCCTGATGCAACCAAATGCTGACCTCGCTGACCTTTTCCTCATACAGGTTGATCCGCGCCGCCGAGGCGCTCTGGGTCTGTTGCCACAGAGCCTGCTCGAAGCGGGCGCGGGCGCCGATGGTGATCTGGCGAAAATGCTCACGGTAATCGTCGAAGCCATCGAGGATCATCCGGGCGATATCGGCGGCCGGCCAGTGCTGGGGCATACATCAGACCTCTGCGGGAATGTCGAAGCCTGAGCTTAGCCAGTCACCGAAGTCAGGGAAAGCCTGGTGACAGGGGTGTATCGGCCAAACTCACAACTTGAAGAATTCCAGCGCAAGAAAGGGAGAGAGCCGACCAAGGCTTCTGGCGTAAACTCGCGCCCCGCCCCAAAGGACCCGGAGAGCCCCATGAGCCCCATCGCTGTCACCCGCCTATTGATTCTTGCCGCTGTCTGGGGGGCCAGCTTTCTGTTCATGCGCATCATCGCGCCAGTGCTCGGTACTGTGCCAACCGCCTTCTTCCGCGTCTCGATTGCCTGCCTCGGCTTGCTGGTGATTCTCGCCCTGCTGCGGGTGCGCTGGGACTTTAACGGCAAGCTCAAGGCTTGCCTGGTGCTGGGCATGATCAACTCGGGGATTCCGGCGACGCTTTACTCAGTAGCGGCGCAAGTACTGCCGGCCGGTTACTCCGCCATTTTCAATGCCACCACCCCACTGATGGGGGTGTTGATCGGCGCGCTGTTTTTCCGCGAGCCAATGACCCTGGCCAAGCTCAGTGGCATCTTCCTCGGTTTGTTCGGTGTCGGCATTCTCAGCGGTGCAGGTCCGGTAACGTTTGATCACCAGCTACTGCAGGGCGCCCTGTCATGCCTGGCGGCAACCACCTGCTATGGCTTTGCCGGCTATCTGGCACGGCGCTGGCTTGATCATCAGGGCGGTCTCGACAGCCGGCTGTCAGCCTTGGGCAGCATGATGGGGGCGAGCTTGTTGCTGTTACCGCTGTTTGGCTACAGCGTGGTGACCCAACCACCGGCGAGCTGGGGCGGCTGGGACGTCTGGCTGTCATTGCTGGGCTTGGGCCTGGTGTGTACGGCATTTGCCTACATCCTCTATTTCCGTCTGCTCAGCGAAATCGGCCCGGTCAAGGCCAGCACCGTGACCTTCATGATCCCGGCCTTTGGTGTGCTCTGGGGGGCCTGGCTACTGGATGAGCCACTGTCGATGGCGCATCTGTATGGTGGGGTGTTGATTGCTGTGGCGTTGTGGCTGGTGCTCAAGCCGGCGGCGGTTCGCGCCTGATCGCGGGGCAAGCCCGCTCCACCGGATCGGTAGGAGCGGGCTTGCCCCGCGATTTAGCGGATGTTAATCAGCCTGAAGTTGCGCCGCTGTTACCGCTGGCTTGCGAAACACGAACAGCAGGCCAATCACAATCAGCCCCATACCCAACAGGCTCAGCGCCGCCAGGCGGTTACCGAAGATCAGGTAGTCCATGACTGCCGTCACTGCGGGCACCAGGTAGAACAGGCTGGTGACGTTGACCAGGTTGCCCTTGGCAATCAGCCGGTACAGCAGCAGCGTCGCCAGCAGCGAGACCACCAGCCCCATCCACAGCAAAGCGCCGATGAAACTGCCAGTCAGTTCGACCTGCAGCGGCTGCAACGGCGCAAACAGCGCACACATCAGCAACCCGGCAATGTACTGCAGCGGCAAGGTACCCATAGGGTTGCTGGTGATGCGCTTTTGCATGATCGAACCAAAGGTCATGCTCGCCAGTGCCAACAACGCAAAGAGCATCCCGATCAGGGAGACCCCGCCCAGGTTAATCCCTTGAAAGACCACCATGATCAGCCCGCTCAAGCCCAGGCCCAGGCCAAACAAGCGGCTCCAGGAACGCTGACGTTCCATCAACACCACGGTGAGGATAGGTTGCACGCCCATGACCGTAGCCATGACGCCGGGGGTCACCTGGGTGTTCAGCGCCAGCAGGTAGAAGATCTGGTAGGCACCGAGCAGCACACAACCGGTGGCCAGCGCTTGCAGCACCGCCGCCCGACCACGCGGCCAGCGCAACGTGAGCAACGGCGCGAGCAGCAGCAGACCGCACAGGGCCAGGGCTGAACGCATCAGCAGGAAAGCAAAGGGGCTGGCATGGGCCAGGCCCAGCTTGGAGACGATCGCCCCGCTACTCCAGAGCAGGACGAACAGGCTGGTAGTGGCCGCCGAGGCCACGGATTCTTTCGATAGAGCAAACATGAATGCCACCTGTAATTCGGGCAGATAAGCCGAACGGTGCTGCCCGTTATGGGCAACCAACCGTATTCAGTAGGGTGCAGGTGTGACGGGACGCAGCGATTGGCCGCTTAGCCCGGCACTACCACGCCTGGTGGTGCGACAACGCACACAACCACGCTACTGACAGGTGGTGGGTAGTGACTGATCATGGCCGGCTGCTGATTCCCACGCACGTCGACAACCGCGTCGGGCGCGGTAGCGAATACGGTGCTGAGTGGGGAAGCTGGCATGAGCAGGTCTTCGGTGAGGTGAAGTGGGTTTGACTATAGCGGTGAGTTTATCGCGGGGCAAGCCCGCACCACCAGGACTGTAATCATCCCGGTGGGAGCGGCGGTGCGACGACTCGACTTGCCCCGCGATGCAGTCTCAGAACAACCAGTGATACAACAGATAAGCCGCCACCACCGCCAGCACCGGACGCAACACCCGGTAAGCCTTGGGGTTGGCGCGCTTGAACTGCTTGACCTGGCTGCTGATGACATTGCTGAAGCGCTTGCTCCAGGCATAGGCCCGGTTGATCCCGCCAACACGTTCGTCATCGGTGTTCTGCGGCGCGGTGGCACGGCCAAGGAAGGTGCTGACCTTGCGGTTGATGCAGCTCATCAGCGGGCTGTTGAGCGGACGCTCGACGTCGCAGAAGAGGATCACCCGGGTAGTCTCGGTTTCGTTTTTCACCCAGTGCACGTAAGTTTCATCAAACATCACATCATCACCGTCGCCCCACGCATAAGCCTGGCCATCGACGTAGATTCGGCAGTTGTCGGAGTTTGGCGTCGACAGGCCCAAGTGGTAACGCAGGGAACCGGCGAACGGATCACGGTGCGGGTTGAGGTGGCTGCCACCGGGCAACAGGGCAAACATCGCTCCTTTGACGCTGGGGATGCTGTTGACCAGTTCGACGGTCTTCGGGCACAGCACTTGCGCCGAGGGTAGCGCTTTGTCGTACCACTTCAGGTAGAAACGCTTCCAGCCCTTCTTGAAGAACGAACCGAAGCCAGCGTCGTTGTCTTTCTCGGCGGCGCGGATGTAACCCTCGTCGAACAGGTGCAAGGCCTCTTCACGGATAACTTCCCAGTTGTCCTTGAGTACATCAAGCTCGGGAAAACGGTTGCGATCCAGGTAGGGTTTGGAGGGCACGCCGGAGAACAGGTACATCAAGGCGTTATACGGGGCGAACAGCGCCGAATGGTTGACGAACTGGCGCAACATTGGCAAACGCGCCTTGCCGCGCAGGTGAACAAACAGCGTACTGCCAAAAAACAACAGCAATACACTTGCCTTGGCGACAAAGGAAAAGCTCATGCAACACTCCTTGAAATCAAGACTCGGCAATCTATGCCTGTTTACGCGACCATCATAAAGGGATACAGCCTCTGCAAAAATATCCGCTGCCAGTATTCAGTGTTAAGGATTGTGCAATAAACCCCGGCGCAAAAAATTGCACCGGGTCAGCCTGCAAACGCGTTACTGCTGGTTTTCCTGATCGGTGAACAGGTCGCTGAAGAGCATGCTCGACAGGTAGCGTTCCCCGGAATCGGGCAGGATCACGACGATGGTCTTGCCTTGCATTTCAGGTTTTTCCGCCAGGCGCACCGCCGCTGCCATCGCCGCGCCGGAGGAAATCCCGCAGAGGATCCCCTCCTCCTGCATCAGGCGCAGAGCCATGACTTTGGACTCCTCGTCACTGACCAGTTCAACCTGGTCGACCATGCTCAGGTCGAGGTTCTTCGGTACAAAGCCGGCGCCGATACCCTGGATCTTGTGCGGGCTGGGCTTGATCTCCTGTCCGGCCAACGCCTGGGTGATCACCGGCGACACCAGCGGCTCGACCGCCACGGAAAGGATTGCCTTGCCCTGGGTCTGCTTGATATAGCGGGAAACCCCGGTAATGGTGCCACCGGTACCGACCCCGGCGACCAGCACATCGACCGCGCCGTCAGTGTCATTCCAGATTTCCGGACCGGTGGTCTTTTCGTGGATCGCCGGGTTGGCCGGGTTATCGAACTGCGCTGGCATGAAGTACAGGGCCGGATCACTGGCGAGGATTTCAGCGGCCTTTTCGATCGCCCCTTTCATGCCCTTGGCGGGCTCGGTCAAGACCAGTTCGGCGCCCAAAGCCTTGAGCACCTTGCGCCGCTCGATGCTCATCGACGCCGGCATGGTCAGCAGCAACTTGTAGCCGCGCGCGGCAGCAACAAAGGCCAGGCCGATGCCGGTATTGCCCGAGGTGGGTTCGACTATGGTCATTCCCGGCTTGAGCTTGCCGCTGCTTTCCGCGTCCCAGATCATGTTCGCGCCGATCCGGCATTTGACCGAATAACCCGGGTTGCGCCCTTCGGTTTTGGCCAGAATGGTCACGCCGCGCGGGGCGATGCGGTTGATCTGGACCAGCGGCGTATTGCCGATGGAATGCGCGTTGTCAGCAAAGATACGGCTCATGACGGGGGTCCTTTTAGCACCGGTGCAGAAAACTTCAAGGGTAAGCCTGCCTCCAGGGTGAGTCCACCCCTGATACGTCCGGCAATACCCTCGCCCTGACCAGGTCACCAAGTGACGCTCCATTCAGAGACTGAATAGAGCGTCTGCGTTCCCAGTCAAGCAAAGCCCGCGTTATAGTCGGGCATGACAATTTTTCTGCCAGGGGCCATGTACCCCGGCACTACGTTAGAGGATCGGTTCATGAAGTTCGAAGGCACCAGCACCTACGTCGCCACAAACGACCTGAAACTGGCAGTCAACGCGGCGATCACCCTGGAGCGACCACTGCTGGTCAAGGGCGAGCCCGGCACCGGCAAGACCATGCTCGCCGAACAGTTGGCCGAATCCTTTGGCGCCAAGCTGATCACCTGGCACATCAAGTCGACCACCAAGGCCCACCAGGGCCTCTACGAGTACGATGCGGTCAGCCGCCTGCGTGACTCGCAACTGGGCGTGGACAAGGTCCACGACGTGCGCAACTACTTGAAGAAAGGCAAGCTCTGGGAGGCGTTCGAATCCGAGGAACGGGTGATTCTGCTGATCGACGAAATCGACAAGGCCGACATCGAGTTCCCCAACGACCTGTTGCAGGAACTGGACAGGATGGAGTTCTACGTCTACGAGACCGACGAGACGATCAAGGCCAAGCAGCGCCCGATCATCATCATTACCTCGAACAACGAGAAAGAGCTGCCCGACGCCTTCCTGCGCCGTTGCTTCTTCCACTACATCGCCTTCCCCGACCGCGACACCCTGCAGCAGATCGTCGATGTGCACTACCCGAACATCAAGAAAGACCTGGTCAGCGAAGCGCTGGACGTGTTCTTCGACGTGCGTAAGGTACCGGGCCTGAAGAAAAAGCCGTCCACCTCGGAACTGGTCGACTGGCTCAAGCTGCTGATGGCCGACAACATCGGCGAAGCCGTGCTGCGTGAGCGCGATCCGACCAAGGCCATCCCGCCGCTGGCCGGCGCGCTGGTGAAAAACGAACAGGACGTGCAACTGCTCGAGCGTCTGGCCTTCATGAGCCGTCGCGGTAATCGCTGAGCCCGGGGGCAATTGCCATGCTGCTCAATCTGTTCAATGAAATGCGCGCGGCCAAGGTACCCGTGTCGGTGCGTGAGCTGCTTGATTTGCTCAATGCGCTCAAGCAACGGGTGACCTTTGCCGACATGGACGAGTTCTACTTCCTGTCGCGAGCGATCCTGGTCAAGGACGAACGGCATTTCGACAAGTTCGACCGGGCCTTTTCCGTCTACTTCAAGGGCCTTGAAAACCTCAATCAGCACCTGGAAGCGCTGATTCCCGAAGACTGGCTGCGCAAGGAATTCGAGCGTTCGCTGAGCGACGAGGAGCGCGCGCAGATCCAGTCCCTGGGTGGCCTGGACAAGCTGATCGAAGAGTTCAAAAAGCGTCTGGAAGAACAGAAGGAACGCCATGCCGGTGGCAACAAGTGGATCGGCACCGGCGGTACCAGCCCGTTCGGTTCGGGGGGTTACAACCCCGAGGGGATTCGCGTCGGCGATGCCGGCAAGCGTCAGGGCAAGGCGGTCAAAGTCTGGGACCAGCGCGAGTACAAAAACCTCGATGATCAGGTCGAACTGGGCACGCGCAATATCAAGTTGGCCCTGCGCCGCTTGCGCAAGTTCGCGCGCCAGGGCGCGGCCGAAGAGCTGGATATCGACGGTACCATCGACCACACCGCCCGCGATGCCGGCCTGCTCAACATCCAGATGCGCCCGGAGCGGCGTAACAGCGTCAAGTTGCTGCTGCTGTTCGACATCGGCGGCTCGATGGACGCTCATGTGAAGATCTGCGAAGAGTTGTTCTCAGCCTGCAAGACCGAGTTCAAGCACCTGGAGTACTACTACTTCCACAACTTCGTCTATGAGTCGGTGTGGAAGAACAACCTGCGCCGCACTTCCGAGCGCACCTCGACCATGGACCTGCTGCACAAGTACGGTGCCGACTACAAAGTAGTGTTCGTTGGCGATGCGGCCATGGCACCCTACGAGATCACCCAGCCGGGCGGTAGCGTCGAACACTGGAACGAAGAAGCCGGCTATGTGTGGATGCAGCGCTTCATGGAGAAGTACAAGAAGCTTATCTGGATCAACCCTTATCCCAAGGACACCTGGGGGTATACCGCGTCGACCAACATCGTTCGCGAGTTGATCGAAGACCGGATGTTTCCATTGACCTTGCGCGGGTTGGAGGAAGGGATGCGGTTTTTGTCCAAGTGACACTATCGCGGGGCAAGCCCACAGGGTTTAGATCCTTCCTGTGGGAGCGGGCTTGCCCCGCGATCAGTCCTCAAACCGCTGCAAATAATCCCGCTGCTCCCGCCAGGCCGTTTCCTGCACTACCGGCCTGAACCTGACCACACTCCCCGGCAACCGCTGTGCTAACCGTGCCAACGCCAACGGCGTCAGCGCCCCCAGACGCGGATAGCCGCCAATGGTCTGGCGATCATTGAGCAGCACAATCGGCTGCCCATCCGGTGGCACCTGCACCGCCCCCAGCGGAATTCCCTCGGAAATCATCGGCGCGCCCTGATACTGCAAGGCAGGGCCCAGCAAACGCATGCCCATGCGGTCGGCGCGGCTATCCAGGGTCCAGTCGCGGTTGAACGCCTCAAACAGACTGATGCCGCTGAAATCGCCGATCTGCGCGCCCAGTACCAGATCGAGTGCGCTGTTGTCAGTCAGGTCTGGCCGCAATCCCTCAGGCACTGTTTTCAGCCCTGGAGCAGTCCCGCGGTATTCGAGCTGTTGCCCCTTGGCCAGCGCTGAACCCAGTCCATCCAGTCCGCCCAGCTCCTCACGCACAACACTGGCACAACTGCCCAGCACCTGCGGCGCAGCAAAACCTCCAGGCGCGGCCAGATAGGCCCGAGCGCCCTGCAATGGCTGGTTAAGGCGCAGACGCTGGCCTCGGCTCAGGGTAAAGCTGGACCAGGGTTTGAGCGGCTCACCGTCGATTCGCGCATCCAGGTCGGCGCCGGTCAGCGCCAGACAGCAATCCTGCTCGGCGACCAGGCTGAAGCCTCCCAGGGTCACTTCCACCACCGCAGCCTCGCCAGGGTTGCCCAGCAGCCAGTTGGCCCAGCGCATCGAGACCCAGTCCAGCGCCCCGCCCTGGGTCACGCCCAGATGGCGCACGCCAAAACGTCCGGCATCCTGCAACAGGCACAGCGGTGTGCTGGCCTCGATCGACAAGCGGCTCATACCAAGGCCTCCAGCGGGGTATCGTCGCCGCCCAGGTTGATGAAGGTGGCGCGATCCACGGCGACGAAGCGCACCCGGTCCCCCGGTTGCAACAGGCTGTAGCCGTCACGTGCACGGTCAAAGAGTTTGCTCGGGGTGCGGCCGATCAGGTTCCAGCCACCCGGAGAGACTGCCGGATAGGCCGCGGTCTGGCGCTCGGCGATGCCGACGCTGCCTGCCGCCACGCGCTTGCGCGGAGTGGCCAGGCGCGGCGCGGCCAGGGCTTCTTCTACCAGGCCCATGAAGGCAAAACCAGGAGCGAAGCCAAGGGCGAACACCTGATACTCGCGTTCACTGTGCCGACGCACGATGTCAGCCACCGAGGTAGCGCAACGCTCGGCCAACAGACTCAGTTCCGGTCCGACACTCAGGTCGTACCACACCGGGATCTCGTGCTGGCACCCGCCGCTGCCGTTATCCGGCTGCAGGTTTTCCAGCGCTTCGCGAATCAAGGTGCGGGCCTGGTCCGGCGACAGTTGCAGCAGGTCGAAATGCACCATCAGCGTGGTGTAAGACGGCACCAGGTCAAGCAGATGCCCGGCGAACACCGCGCGCAAGCGCTGACTGGCCGCGAGCATCCAGGGCATATTGGCTTCATCGATGGCGTCGAACAGGCGCACCATCAGGCAGTCGATGGCCACCGTTTCAATGCGGTAGCTCATGACGTCACCAGGGCATCAAGGGCCTGGCGAATCTGCTGCACCGCCGCGACCGAGCTTTCGTTGTCGCCATGTACGCACAAGGTCTGAGCCTGCAGGCGCAACTCGCTACCGTCTATGGCAATCAACGGCTCGCCACGGGCCAGACGCAGGGCCTGGTCAACGATCCGTGCCGGATCATGATGCACCGCGCCCGGCAAGCGCCGCGAGACCAGATGGCCGGCGGCATCGTAGGCGCGGTCAGCAAAGGCTTCGAACCACAAGGTAACGCCGTACTCGTCACCCAGGGCCTGGGCAGCACTGTTGTCGGCCGTGGCCATGAGCATCAGCGGCAACTGCCGGTCATAGCTGACCACCGCTTCAAGTACAGCGCGCAGCTTGAGCGGATCAGCCATCATGTCGTTGTACAGCGCGCCATGGGGTTTGACGTAAGCAATCCGAGCGCCCTGGGTCCGGCAGATGCCATCCAGCGCACCGATCTGATAGTGCAGCAAGTCGCGGATTTCCTCGGCGCTGCAGGCCATGGAACGGCGGCCGAAGCCGGCCAGATCCTGGTAAGCCGGGTGGGCACCGATCTGGACATTGCTGGCGATGGCCAGGGCCACCGTCTTGCGCATGATGCCCGGATCCCCGGCATGGAAACCGCAGGCGATGTTGGCGCAATCCACAAAGGGCATGACCTGGGCGTCCAGGCCCATGGTCCAGCTGCCAAAACTCTCACCCATATCGCAATTCAGTAGCAGGCGGCTCACGTCTGTAACTCCTTCCGGCTCGGCCTTAATGGGCTTCAAGTTCTTTGCCACGGGTTTCCGGCAGGCTCAGCGCCGCCAGGATCACCACCCCATAGGACACCGCTGCAAAAGCGCCGATACCCAGGCCCAGCGGCACCTTCTGGCTAAGCATACCAATCAGCAGCGGGAAAAACGCCGCCAGAGCCCGTCCGATGTTGTAGCAGAAGCCCTGCCCCGAACCGCGGATACGGGTAGGAAAAAGTTCGGTGAGAAAAGCCCCCATACCGCTGAAAATACCCGAGGCGAAGAAGCCCAGCGGGAAGCCCAGCCAGAGCATCACACCATCGCTGACCTGCATCTGGGTATACAGCAGGACGATGATGAACGAACCCACGGCGAACAGGATGAAGTTCTTTTTGCGTCCCAGCAGGTCAGTGAGATAAGCGCTGATCACGTAGCCGATGTACGAACCGAAAATCACCATGGCCAGGTAGCCACCGGTGCCAAGCACACTCAGGCCGCGCTCGTTCTTGAGGAAGGTCGGCAGCCAGGAGGTGATCGCGTAGTAACCGCCCAGCGCACCGGTGGTCAGCAGCGAAGCACGGATGGTGGTGAAGAGCATGCCAGGGGCAAAAATCTCATAGAAATGCGACGGTGCTTCGGTTTTTTCCGCAGCCTTGGCCTGGCGGTAGATTTCCGGGTCTTTGACCAGACGGCGGACGAAAATCACGAATACCGCAGGCACGATGCCCAGCAGGAACAGCGCGCGCCAGGCGTCTTCTGGCGGCAGCAGGGTGAACAGCACGGCGTAGAGAATCGCCGTCAGACCCCAGCCGATGGCCCAGCCAGACTGCACCATGCCCACCGCCTTGCCGCGATCCTTGGCGCGGATGACCTCGCCGATCAGCACCGCGCCAGCGGTCCATTCGCCGCCGAAACCGAAGCCCATCAGGGTACGAGCGATCAACAGTTGTTCATAGTTCTGAGCGAAGCCGCAGAGGAAGGTGAAAAAGGCGAACCACAGCACCGTCAGTTGCAGGGTGCGTACCCGGCCAATACGATCGGAGAGGATGCCGGCGATCCAGCCGCCCAGCGCCGAGGCGATCAGGGTACTGGTGTGAATCAACCCGGCTTCGGCGGTGGTGATGCCCCACAGCGCGATCAGGGTGGGGATGACGAAGCTGAGCATCTGGGTGTCCATGCCATCCAGGCCGTAGCCGATCTTGCAGCTCCAGAAGGTCCGTCGTTCCTGCTTGTTGATGTTGCGGTACCAGTCGAAAGGTCCCGCCACTGAACTGGATTTGACCTGTTGCTGCACGCCCGATGGGTTCATGGTTGCCTCAGCTTGTTGGTATTGTTTTAAAGGCGGCGATCTTTGTCGCAACCGTGACCGACATTTTTCGATGGCCTTGTGTTGGCGTCCAACGAGAAAAACCAGCGGTCTGGCATAAGAAAAAATTGATCAGTGAGCGCACCATGAACCTCAAGTTCCTCGAAACCTTTGTCTGGGTGGCCCGACTCAAGAGCTTTCGCCTGACCGCGGAAAAGCTCTTCACCACCCAGGCGTCGATCTCCAGCCGCATCGCCGCGCTTGAGGCCGACCTTGGGGTCAAGCTGCTGCTGCGCGATTCACGCGGGGTCAGTCTGACGCCCGAAGGCAGCAAGGTCCTTGAGTACGCCGAGCAGATGCTCGACACCGCCAAAGCGCTCAAACAATCGCTGGACAGCGACCGGGCCAAGGTCGGTCGAATACGCCTGGGGGTGATGGACACCGTGATCCACACCTGGATGAGCCCGCTGGTCTCGGAACTGATGGAGCGCTACCCCCAGGTAGAAATCGAACTGGTCGCCGATACTGCGCTCAATTTGCGCGAACAGCTGCAAAAAGGCTTCCTCGATGTGATCCTGCAAACCGACCTGCTACGCCAGGAATCGATCCGCAGCCTTGACCTGGCGCGCTACCCCATGGGCTGGATTGTCGCCAGCCAGTCGATCTACAACCGCGACTATGCCTCGCTCGCCGAGCTTGCCCGTGAGCGCATCGTAACCTTTTCGAAAAACTCCCGGCCGCACCAGGAAGTGCTCAGCCTGCTGCAGGCCGAAGGCGTCAGCGCCCCGCGCCTGAACTGTGTGAACTCGGTGGCGGCGATCACCCGCTTGCTGCGTGACGGCTTCGGCATCGGCGCCCTGCCGCCTGCGCTGGTCAGCGAAGAACTGGCCAGGGGTGAACTGACCTTGCTGCCGCTGGCGCAACAACCACCGAGCCTGGAGCTGGTGGTGGCCTGGCAGACCGGAGTCGAGCTGGTCGATGAAGTGGTGGCGCTGTGTCGCAATGTGCTTGAACGCTACGCCGCCAATGCCGGGCCCGAGCGGATCAAGCTGGTCTAGCGCCAGCTCTCAGTCACCGGTTTGCGCCGTCCGCCAAGCACTACCCAGCCAATCAGCAACAACAGGCTTTCCACCAGCAGCGCCAGCAGCAAGGCACAGCTCAGGCCCCAGGCCAGCGCCTCGGGAGCCAGAAGAATCTGGTAGCTGTAGCCGTTGAGGGTTTCTTCGCGCAGCTGGCTGTCGGCGCGCACCAGCACATGCCAGGTCCGTTCCAGCCAAGGCCCCTGGAGGATCTGCCACTCGCGCTCGAATTGGCGATTGCGGATCAACAGGCTGTCGATGCTGTTGGCATCGCTGTTGAACACCGGATCGTCGCTGCTGCGGTAGTGACGTACCAGCGCTTGCAAATCGCCATTGAAGAAACGCCTGGCGGTGGCCTCAAAGCCCTTGAGCCCCTCACGAGACTCCAGCAGGTGCGCCTCGACCCGCTGGCTGTAGTCATTGATCAGGCCAGGTATCTGCACACCCACCAGCAACCCGAAGGTGAACAGCAGCAACCGCAGGTAACTTCTGAACATGGACTATCCCTTAGCGTTGCCCTTGGGCGATACATTCACCACGGCGCCACAGGCCCCATTGGCCGGGCTCGTAGCGCTGCCAGGTTTCGTTCTCGGTCAGCGCCTCGGTGGCAATCACCGTGACCACGTCATTCGGGGTGGTCTCGGCCTGGAAGTCGACGATCATGTCGACGTCCTTGAGGCGCGCCGGGCCGAACGGTGCCCGGCGGGTGATATGCACAAGCTTGGTCGAGCAGAAACAGAACAGCCAGTCGCCATCGCTGAGCAGGCAATTGAAAACGCCCTTGCCACGGTACTCGGCACAGGCCTCGACCAGCACCGGCAGCAGCACCTCAACCGGCACCGGCTCCGGGAATGCCTCGCGTACGCGGTTGAGCAGGTCGCAGAAGGCCGCTTCGCTATCGGTGTCGCCAATCGGCCGATAAAAGCTGGCCTGACCCTGGAACTGGCCAAGCTGACCGTTATGGGCGAAACACCAGTTACGCCCCCACAACTCGCGAACAAACGGATGAGTGTTGGACAGGCAGACCTTGCCGACATTCGCCTGGCGAATGTGGCCGATCACCACCTCGCTCTTGATCGGGTAACGCTGGACCAGATTGGCCACTTCCGACTCGCAGCTCGCCGCCGGGTCCTGGAACAAACGCAGGCCACGGCCTTCGTAGAAGCCAATACCCCAGCCATCCCGGTGCGGCCCCGTGCGCCCGCCTCGTTGCATCAGCCCGGTGAAGCTGAAGACAATATCGGTCGGCACATTGGCACTCATGCCCAGTAGTTCACACATGCTTGACTGCTCCCGGGCAAATCCTACAAGCGCGGCTCGACCCGCGAACGGCTACCGCCCAGTGGTGCTTCAGGCGGGTTGCGGTAGCGATCACTGCTGCTGGCGGCAAACGACTCATCGACCAACGCTTCTTCGGCATCACGCTTGGCGGCCGCTTCGGCCTGCTCGCGACGCGCCTTGGCGCGCTTCTCCAGCGGCCAGCGCAGCACCACGAACACGCCATAGAGCACGAAGGCGATCATGCCGTACATGGCCAGATCAGCGGCGGCGCGCAAGGCGTTGTTGCCGACCTTGAACAGCAGGTCGAGGGCGGTAATGGCAATCGCTGGGGCGAATTTGTCTTTGACCGGATCGATGATGGTCGGGGTCAGCAGCAAGACTGCCATCAGCACCCGCAGCGGTTCGCGCAACCAGCGCCACATCCAGCGGGTCAGGCGAAAGCCCACCGCCAGGCACCCCAGGGCGGCCAGGGCGTAAAGGCCCCAGGCGAGCAGATAGTCGTTCTCGGTCATGGTGTCCGTGGCAAGCTAAGCAAATAGACGCTTATGATAAACACATTTCAGCGCGCAGGCGCCCCCCAGCCAAGAGATCACCGCATGTCCGCAGACGCCACCGCTTCCCGCCCCCCGATTGCCCGCAAGGCCGAAGGCGCTGATCCCTATGCCTGGCTGCAGGAGCGTGACAGCCCTGAAGTCATTGCTTATCTGAACGACGAAAACGCCTACCAGGAAGCGCAACTGGCCGATCAGGCGCAATTGCGCGAACAGCTGTTCGAAGAGATCAAAGACCGGATTCAAGAGACCGATCTGTCGGTGCCCTCGCCCTGGGGCCCTTACCTCTACTACAGCCGCACCACGGCGGGTGAGGAATATCCACGCCATTACCGCTGCCCGCGCCCGGCTGATGACTCCAATAGCGTTGACGAAAGCCAGGAAGAACTGCTGCTGGACCCCAACCCGTTGGCCAACGGTGGTTTCCTGTCCCTGGGCGCCTTCAACATCAGCCCCGACCACCAGCGCCTGGCTTACAGCCTCGACACCAGCGGCGATGAGATCTACACCCTGTACGTCAAGGACCTGACCAGCGGCGCCATCGAGCAACTGCCGTTCGACAATTGCGACGGCAGCATGACCTGGGCCAACGACAACCAGACGCTGTTTTTCGCCGAACTGGACGACACCCACCGCCCACACAAGCTGCTGCGCCATCGCCTTGGGCGCGAAGGCTGCCAAACGATTTTCGAAGAAAGCGACGGGCGTTTTTTCCTGCATTGCTACCGCTCCAGCTCCGAGCGCCAGCTGATCCTGCTGCTCAACAGCAAGACCACCAGCGAAGCCTGGGTGCTCGACGCCGAACAGCCTGACGGCGATTTCACCTGCCTGGCACCTCGCGTCGAAGGCCATGAATACTTCCCCGACCACGGCCAGCTCGACGGCCAGTGGCGCTGGTTCATCCGTACCAACCAGGATGGTATCAACTTCGCCCTGTACCAGGCAGCCAGTGAACAGGTGCCGAGCCGCGAACAGTGGCAACTGCTGGTGCCCCACCGTGACTCGGTGATGCTCGAAGGCCTGAGCCTGAACGCCAGCGCCCTGAGCCTGAGCCTGCGCGAAGGCGGCCTGCCGATCATCGAAGTACACCCGCAAGGACTCGCACCCTATCGGGTGGAGCTGCCTGATGCGGCTTACAGCCTCTACGTGCAGGACAGCCTGGAATTTACCAGCCCGCGCATCCGCCTGCGCTATCAGGCCCTGAACCGCCCGGCCCAGGTGCGCCAGCTGGAACTGGCCGATGGCGCCCAACAGGTGCTCAAGGAAACCCCGGTACTCGGCCCCTTCGACCCCGATGCCTATGTCAGCCAACGCCTCTGGGCCACCGCCAGCGACGGTACCCAGGTACCGATCAGCCTGGTTCAGCGCCGCAGCGACCTGGGCAAGCCGGTGCCGCTGTACCTGTATGGCTACGGCGCTTATGGCGAAAGCCTCGACCCGTGGTTCTCGCATGCCCGCCTGAGCCTGCTCGAACGCGGCGTAGCCTTCGCCATTGCCCATGTGCGTGGCGGTGGCGAACTGGGCGAAGCCTGGTACCGGGCGGGCAAACAGGAGCACAAACACAACACCTTCAGCGACTTCATCGCCTGTGCCGAGCACCTGATCGCCCAGGGAGTTACCCGCGCCGAACAACTGGCGATCAGTGGCGGCAGTGCCGGCGGCCTGCTGATCGGCGCGGTGCTCAACCAGCGCCCCGAGCTGTTCAAGGCGGCGATCGCCGAGGTGCCGTTTGTCGATGTGCTGAACACCATGCTCGACCCGGAACTGCCCTTGACCATCACCGAGTATGACGAGTGGGGCAACCCGCAAGAACCCGAGGTGCATGCGCGGATCAAGGCATACGCGCCTTACGAAAACGTCAAAGCCCAGGCCTATCCGGCCCTGCTGGTGGTGGCCGGCTACAACGACAGTCGCGTGCAGTACTGGGAAGCAGCCAAGTGGGTGGCCAGGCTGCGAGTGACCAAGACCGACGACAACCTGTTGCTGCTCAAGACCGAGATGGATGCCGGGCACGGTGGCATGAGCGGGCGCTATCAAGGGCTGCGGGATGTGGCGCTGGAATACGCTTTTGTCTTTAAAGTGCTGGGTTTGGTGTAAATCGGAATTTTTGTTGTCTGAACCATCGATTCGCCGGCAACGCCGGCTCCTACGGAAGAACCAATCCTCGTAGGAGCCGGCGTTGCCGGCGATGGGGCGCGACGCGCCCCCAAAACCAGACACCACAAATCAACAAGAAACGACCGCACATGCCCGAACCAACCCACCTGAACAACGAAATCCGCGACATGCTCATGGACTGCGGCCTGTTCGACCAGCTGCAACCCGGCGACTTCCAGCACGCCGCCGGTTTTTTCAGCATCACCACCCTCACCGCAGGCGAGGAAATCTTCGCCGAAGGCGATGCCGGTACCTTCATGTGCATCATCCACTACGGCGTGGTCTCAGTACGCAAAACCGACAGCGAGCAGCGCCAGGTGGAAATCGCCACCCTGCGCAAGGGCCGGGCCTTCGGTGAAATGGCGGTGCTCGACGGTGAGCGGCGCTCGGCCAGTTGCGTAGCCGCCAGTGACTGCCAGTTGCTGAGCCTGGGCAAGGATTCGCTGGAAAAGATGATCAACGATGCGCCGAAAATTGCCGCCAAGATCATCCGCGCCCTGGCCGTAGCGCTTTCCCGGCGCTTACGCATGCAGGATGGCCGGCACCTGTCACAGGTCTAGTCCGCGTTCTTGTCCTTGCTGTCATCGGGCGTCAACCCGGGCAAAGGCTGGTCCCTGGGCGGCACGGGCACTTTGATCGAGGGCAGCAACGGCGAACCCGGCCGCGCATCGCCGGCCCGCGGTACGCTGCTGGGGGTGATCTGCGGATAAGGGGTCGGTGTTGCGGTCCCCGGCGCGCCCGGCACCGGGGCAATTGGCCGCGGCTGCAGATCGGCGGCCAGCACCGTCTGCAGGCTGGCGAAGAACAGGGTGGCGATGGTCAGACAGCGCATGCGCAGACTCCTTGAAACACCTTCTGACAGCCTACTCCCAAGCTTAGCGGTTTGCCTGTCCGAACGGACCGCCAGCACGCTAAACTTCAGGTATAACCGTAACAAGCCCGAGAAAAGGTAATCCCATGAGTTCGTCATCCTCTGCCGCCGCCACCGCACGGCTCGACCGCATCCTCGCCGACGCCAAGCGCGACAAGGAGATGGGCTATCGCGACAAGGCCCTGAAAATGTACCCGCACGTTTGTGGCCGTTGCGCCCGGGAGTTCTCCGGCAAGCGCCTGAGCGAGCTGACTGTGCACCACCGCGACCACAACCACGACAACAACCCCCAGGACGGCTCCAACTGGGAGCTGCTGTGCCTGTACTGCCACGACAACGAGCACTCCCGTTACACCGATCAGCAATATTTCAGCGAAGGCTCGACCAGCACCCCGAGCATCGCCAAGGCGACCCACAACCCGTTCGCCGGGCTGGCCGGTCTGCTGAAAAAGGACTGATCGCAATCCCCTGCCCCACTGTGGCCGGCAAGCCCGTATAATTGCGTTCTTTTTGCGAAGGGCCCCGGCACGTGGCGAACAAACGGTACAGCTGCATTGGTCTGTTCAACCCCAAGTCAGCGGAGAACGTCGGTTCAGTGATGCGCGCGGCGGGTTGCTACGGCGTCAACTCGGTGTTCTACACCGGCAAACGTTATGAGCGCGCGCGCGACTTCGTCACCGACACCAAGCGCGTGCACTACGATATCCCGCTGATCGGCATCGACGATCTGCAGAAGATCATCCCCCTGGGCTGCACCCCCGTGGCGGTGGAACTGGTCGACGGCGCCCGCCCGCTGCCCGAGTACACCCACCCGGACCGCGCCATCTACATCTTTGGCCCCGAAGACGGCTCCCTCGACCCGAGCGTGCGTGCCTGGTGCGAAGAAACCATCTACATCCCGACCCAGGGTTGCATGAACCTCGCCGCCACCGTCAACGTGGTGCTTTACGACCGCCTGGCCAAGGGCCTCAATACCCGCTCCGGGCCGAAATTCAAATAACCCGGACTAGCGCAGCAGCTTGCTCGACAGCACTTCGGATTCGCGGCCCAGCACGCTTTCACTGAGCTGGATAAACTCTTGAGTGCTGACACTGTTCAGGCGCATCAGCGCGCGAGTGACATCGTCCAGCGAACGCTGGTTGTGGGTGTGCAGGCGGATTTCCCGGTCCAGCGCCTGCAACAGCAGGACACCGCGTGCGGTGACTGCGCTGTCAGCCTGCTCGCCGCGCAAGCTGCTGACCTTGGCGCCACGATGCTCAAGTCCGGTTTGCAGGGCCTGGTAACGCTCCTCGGTGATACCGCCAGCACGGCGCAGCAGCTCAATGGCGTAATACTCATTGATGCTTTCAGCAATCCAGTCGCTGGCCTGGCGATCATTGATCTGCGCAAACACATGCACCAGTTCGCGCAGCAAGGGGCTTGAGCCATTTTCGCTGACCAGCGGCCGACTACTGTGCAGGTAAATCGAATTGTGAGCGGCCCGCGTGCCGCGCCAGAGCTGATCCCGGGCGCCGACCAGCAGCAGTTTCGGCGGATTGCGCGGGAACACCGCCTGCAGCTGCGGCCAGCCGAAGGTCAACAGGGTCAGGTTATCCAGCCGGCGCATGCCTTGGCCCTGAGGCGCGGCAACGCTGACTTCGGTTTCGCCCAGACGCGCACGCCGGGTGCCGATGGTCCCGGCGATCATCCAGCCAGTGGGACGGTCGAACAGGCGCGAGACGTTGTCGATGCGAAAACGCTGCTTGCCGATACGTGGCCAGGGCGTCTCGACGCTCTTCCAGCCACTGGGCAGTTCAAAACTCAGGCGTGCCACCAGCTCGGTGCCATCTTGCTGATCCAGGCGCGCTGGGGGAACCAGATCGTCGCCGCGAAACAGCGCCCAGTCAGGTGTCACCCGGGTTTCAAAGCTACCGTTGCCCTGGCGCTGCGCCAGGCGCACGCGGTAAGTCAGCTGGCTCTTGCCCGGTGCTGGCTGCCAACGTCCGCGCAGGCCGTCGCGTTGCAGTTGCCACTGGCCATCAGCCTTGAAGTCACTATAGGCACCCGCCTTGCCCAGGTCGAAATCCAGGCTGCGCACGGCCGCACCTTCGGCCAGGGTCAAACGCACCTCGGCCTGTTCACTTTGCGCAATAAAACGGACGTGATAATCCAGATTGACCTTCTTCGCCCAGGCCGGCGAACTGGCCAACAGAGCCAGGGCCAACAGCCAATGGCAACGCACACGCATACAGAAACTCCTTGCTCCCCCTGACGCGATAACCGGCAAGCTTCGACGGCTCAGCCAGCGCGGAAAATCAGATAATCTTCCCAGTTATCCTCATCCACGCTGTTCTCGCTCAACATGCGCCCGGACTGGGAAATACGCTGTTTGTGCACCTGCTGACGATCACCACACACCAGGTGGTGCCAGCTCGGCAGGTCCTTGCCTTCGCTGATCAGGCGATAACCGCAGGTGGTCGGCAGCCATTTGAACTGGTCGGCCTTGCCCGGCGTCAGCTGAATACAATCGGGCACCTGCTTGAGCCGGTTGGGGTAGTCGCTGCACTGACAGGTCTTGAGATCCAGCAGCTTGCAGGCGATACGCGTGTAATAAACGCTGTTGTCGTCTTCGTCTTCGAGTTTTTGCAGGCAGCACAGGCCACAGCCGTCACACAGCGACTCCCATTCCTGACGGTCGAGCTGTTCGAGGGTTTTACGCTTCCAGAAGGCATCGGCGCTGGCAATCATGTAACGGGTGTCCTGTTTCAAAAGAGGCGCCGCAAATGCGGCCGCGCCAGTCTAGGGCGAGTCTTGCGCCATTGCCAGACCGCTGGTCAGGGCTGCCTCACCCATGGCGTGGCCGGTTTCGGCCAGGCGCTGATTCAATAGCCGCGCTGGAAATCCACTTCGCCACGCAACGCTTCACCCGCCTGATACGCCCGCAGATTCTCGACAAACAGACGTACCATCGCCGTCGGCGAGGTCGGCGCCGAGCTGTGACCGGTCAACAGCAGACCCCAGGCAGTCCAGAACGGGTGACGAGCCGGCAAAGGTTCCTGACGGCAGACATCAATCACTGCCCCCGCCAGATGCCCCAGTTTCAGCGCCTCGACCAGATCACCGTCAACCACCGCGACGCCACGCCCGGCGTTGATGAACAACGCCTCGGGGTTGAAGCGGGCAAACAGCGCGGCATCGTAAAGGTCATGGGTCGCCGGGGTGTCCGGCAACAGGTTGACGACATAGTCGACCTCCCCTACCAGCCGTCCCAGTTCGCTCATCGCGGCCACTTCGATAAAGGGCGCCTGCTCACGGGCCTGGCTGGCGATACCGTAGAGTTTGACGCCAAAGGGCAGCAGAAACTCGGCAACGCGCTGGCCGATATCACCGGTGCCGACGATCAACACCCGGCGGCCGTCCAGGCTGCGTCCGGGCCGGTCGTCCCACTTGCGCTCGACCTGGCTGACCAGACGCGCCAACACTTCCCGCTCATGACCGAGCATGTAGGTCAGGACATACTCGGCCATGACCTGGCCGAAGATGCCGACCGCCCGGGTGAGGCGATAGTCGCGCTGTAAACCGTCGGCCAGCAATGGAGTGATCCCGGCCCAGGTTGACTGCAGCCATTGGGGCTGGTGCCCCTGGCGTAACAAGGTCGCCAGCAGGTCCGGTTGCCCCAGCCACACTGGACATTGAGCAGCCTGATCGGCCAGTTCGGCCGAATCGCCACTGGTCAGGACCTCAAGGTCCGGATCGGCCTCGCGCAGCAGGCGGGCGTAGAGGGCATGATCCTGTTCAGCGATCAAAACACGCATGTTTTTTACAACCTTGGCAGAAACAACGAAGGCCGCCAGGCCTTGGGCCCTGGCGGTATCACAGCAGGCAGGCCGGGCTCAGACCGGGTCGTTACGACGCAACAGTTCTTCGGGCAGGTGCTCGATATACTCGTCCTCGGCCGGTGGCATCTGCAGGTAGTAACCCTGCTGTTCGAGGTTCTCCAGGACCTTGGCGATATCTTCGCGGGCCAACTGGCGCTCCGGGGTGAGGACCAGGTCAAAGGCATGCACCGGCTTGCCAAAAAACGGCAGCAGGGCCTCTGGCACGCGCTCCAGACCATCAGCCTTGAGCACGTAAAGGTACATTTCGTTCTTGCGTGGGCTCTTGTAGATCGAGCAGATGCGTTTCATTGCGGTTCTCCAGCGCTGGCCAGGCAGTCGAGCAGCGCTTGCCCCATACGCTCACGGCGCCAGCCGCGCAACGCATCGGGAAGTTGATAAGGTCCGGCGGGGTAGCCGCTCTTGAGCAGCAACTCGAGGAGTTTCTTGCGCAACATCAGCTCCGGGGCAATGTTCAGGCGCTCGGCCTCGGCCTGGCCGATGGTGCGCAGTTGCTTGAGCAACGCCGAGGCTTCGATCGGTAGCGGCTCGGGAACAGCCGGTGGCCATTGCGATGGCGGCACGTTGGCCGCTTGCTTGATCAGGTCGAGCAAAAACTCACCATCCTGACGAATGGTGCGCGGATGCATGTCCTCGATCTTCGCCAGCGCCGACAACGAGTCAGGCTGGGTTTTGGCCATCGGCCACAGGGCATTTTCGCGCAGGATACGGTTGCGTGGCAGGTCGCGGGCACGGGCTTCACGCTCGCGCCAGGCGCACAATTCACGCAGCACCGCCAATTGCGCCCGGGACAGTTTCCAGGCCAGCTTGGCGTCGCGGTACAGCTCGTTGGGATCGGTTTCCCGGCGCAGCTGGGAGACCAGCTCGGCACCATCTTCCAGCACCCAGGCATGTTTCTCGTCGGACAGTTGCGGACGCAGACGCTCGTAGAGCTCTGCCAGGTGTACCGCATCTTCGGCGGCGTAACTGACCTGGGTCTCCGACAGCGGGCGTTGCAGCCAGTCGGAACGGGTCTCGCCCTTGGGCAGCTCGATCCCGAGGACCTCCTGTACCAGACGCGAATAACCCATGGAGAAACCGAGGTTCAGGTAGCCTGCGGCCAACTGGGTATCGAACAGCGGCGTCGGCAGGCTGCCTGTCAGACGTGACAGCACTTCAAGATCTTCGCTGCAGGCGTGCAGAACCTTGATCACCTGGGTGTCGTCGAGCAGTTCGGCCAGCGGCTGCCAGTTGCCGATCCGCAAGGGATCGATCAAGTAGGCACGCGCGCCGTCGCCAACCTGGATCAACCCGGCAATCGGATAAAAGGTATCAACCCGCATGAACTCGGTGTCGACGGCCACGAAGGGCAGCTGGCGCCATTGCAGGCAGTGCTCAGCCAGGCTGCGGTCGTCGCAAATCCAGTGTATTTCGATGGCCACAAGGCTCTCCCACAAACAATGGCGCGCAGTATATACGCCGCAGGCCACTGCCGGGAAACCGCTCTGTGGGAGCGGGCTCGCCCCGCGATGCGATCTGGCTGAGCGCGCCCCATCGCCGGCAACGTCGGCTCCTACAAGACAGTTGCTCCCACAGCGTCGGTCGGCAACTGGCAAACAGACCCAGTTGTTGATCGTAGACGCTGGTGCGCACCTGCAACAGGCCGAACATGGAGTGAAACAGGTTGTCCTGACTCAACGGCTCATTGCGTGCCTTGTTCAGAAAGTCGGTATCGACGGCGAAATCCTGGCGATAGCTGTCGGAGAACCAGGGTGTTGACATAGGCATTGACGATGCTTTATTCGCTGCACTGGTTCAACGCGTTGCCCATTCATTACGCTCAGCCACTAAGCGGGCAAGTGCAATTTTGAATAAGCGTCACGATCTATATCGAGTACTTCGACGCACAGTTGGATGTCAACGCCTGGCGTGCCCGGAATCGCTTCTTTGAGCACCTCCAGCAGGCTTGCTGATAATTGCCGCTTCACCTCTGGCGACCGGCCGCTGAGAATCGCCAGCTTGATATGGGCGAACGCGCGCTCCTGCAGGGCTGTGCCCACCCGGAAACTGGCCAGGGCCACGGCACGGCTCTTGATGTCCAGTTCATCGTCAAACTGGCCGCTGCCGACCAGCGTATGGTTCAGACGCAACAGCAGATGGTCGACGTCCAGTTCAGGCAGATTTTCACTGTATTCCACATGGAGATGAGGCATTGCAGGGCCCTGGATTCAGATATGTTGCATCAGACTACCTCAACCACGGAGTCTGACAAACCCGACTATCCTCATAGTTCATGACTTCCACCCCAAACCCCTGGAGAGGTGAAGAAATGCCGGTAAAGCACGATCTACTCGCAGACCTGAACATGACCAAGGACGCGTTCGACGCCAAGAAAAAAGCCGACTCACGACTCAGCGAGCTGCACGATAAGTACAACGCCATCGATGCCGAAGTGGTCAAGGCAGAATCAAACAGTGCCTCCGATGAGCAGATCACCCAACTACGAAAAAAACGCCTGTTGATCAAGGACGAAATCGTCGCCCACGTGAAGCCGTAAGGCCCCCGCGGAATGCCCAGAAACCACCTTGGGCGGGCTTGCCCTGCGATTGAGCTGTTTCAGGACAGTCGCATCGCGGGGCCAACCCGCTCCCGCAGTGTCAAACCTGTGGGGGGGCGGGTTTGCCCTGCAATAACAAGTATTACCGCTCCTTCAACGCGTCAAGCGGTTGCTCGGTGCTAGCTGCCGCCCCCCAGATCTCTGCATCGATCTTGCCCGCCAACTCTGGATAATCCTTGGCGTTGAATTCCGGCGTGCCCACAGCTTTCTGCGCGAAGTAGTCGCGGGTCAGCTTGACCACCACACCGGACAGCAAGCAGATCGCGATCAGGTTGATGGTCGCCATCAGGCCCATCGCCGCATCGGCGGCGTCAAACACCGTAGCAACGCTTTCATAGGCGCCCCAGACCACCATCAACAGTGCCGCTGTGCGCAGCACGGTCAAGCCCAGGCGGGTGTTCAGCTTCAGATACACCATGGCGTTTTCGGCATAGGTGTAGTTGCCGATGATTGAGGTGAAGGCAAAGAAGAAGATCGCAATGGCAATGAAGTACTGCCCGGCCCAACCGATGTGCTCGTTCATCGCCGCCTGGGTCAGCGGGGTACCGGTCATGTCAGGGCCAGGCACCACACCGGACAGCAGGATCATGATGGCGGTGGCGGTACAGATCAGCAACGTATCGATGAACACGCCCAGGGCCTGCACAAAGCCTTGCGAAGAGGGATGGTGAGGATTGGGGGTCGCCACCGCAGCAATGTTCGGCGCCGAGCCCATACCTGCTTCGTTGGAGAACAGACCGCGCTTGACGCCATTGAGCAAGGCCCCGGCCACACCGCCGACCGCCGACTCGATGCCGAAGGCGCTCTTGACGATCAGCATCAGCACGCCCGGTACTTCATCCAGATTGGTCACGATCACATAGACCGCCACCAGCAGGTAAGCACCGGCCATGAACGGTACGACCCATTCGGCAATGCGCGCGATTTTCTTGATGCCGCCGAAAATCACCAGCCCGGCCAGCACGGCCACCACCACACCCGTGGTCAGCTTGGGCACACCAAAGGCGCCTAGCGTTGCATCGGCAATGGAGTTGGCCTGCACGGCACCGAATACCAAGCCAAAAGCGATAATCAGGCAGACCGAAAAAATCGCTGCCGCCCAAGGTGCATTCAAACCCTTGGCGATATAGAACGCTGGACCACCGCGATACTCACCGTTGCTGTTACGGACTTTGTACAGCTGCGCCAGGGTGCTTTCCGCGTAGGCCGTCGCCATACCCAGCGAGGCTACCACCCACATCCAGAACACTGCGCCCGGCCCACCGAGGGTAATGGCCACAGCCACGCCAGCAAGGTTTCCGGTACCGACCCGCGAGGCCAGGCTGGTGCACAACGCCTGAAACGGCGTGATGCCACCTGGATCGTTCGCCGGTGCACGCAGCACCGAGCGGAAGAACTCGGGCAAATGGCGAAACTGGATAAAGCCCAAGCGGACAGTGAAGTAGATACCTGCAGCCAGCAGGCCATAGATCAGGACATACCCCCAGAAAAAGGTATTCAGTGCGTTGATCACGGCTGTCATTGTCTGTTCCCAAATAAAGTGCAAGGCCGGTAAAGCGCCCTGCTCAGTCTGTAAAGCAACCGGCGCCAGAGGACGCCCCGTGCCTTTTTCAATATGAATGGTCTGGAACAATGGGAATGCCCACTGCTTCAGTAATCACTTCGGCACCACCGCTTGGGTGATGAATGATGTCGAGCGCAAGGGCTCGATTTGACCAGCATGCATGAGTCAATACGCTGATCTGATGTTGAAGCCGGGCATATTAACAGATCTCACTGCTACCTTCCCAAAGGGCCTGCTACGCGGATATCACGTCCAGGCAAAGATGGCAGCACTGCATTCTGCGGACACCATCCAGATCAATCGAGTAGAGAAGAACCACTCTTCACTCGATTATTGGCCAACGGCGATCAGGAAAACGACACCAGACCTGTAGGGTCAAGCTTCAGATAGGTTACGGCGAGGTAAGGGTAATCAGGTATTTTCCGCTGGTAACCGGTTTGCCTGCGTGATCGACCAGCGCATAGTGTTGATCGTAATAACGGCCCTGGACATTCTCGGCCACCAGCTTGACCTTTACTGAAGTGCTATCCAGGGCACTGACTGAAGCCTGTTGATCTATCCGACGCACATCGATAGCAGTGTTCCGAGCCAGTGCGGGGCAGTCGTCCATTCGCCAACCGATTGGCTGGAACGATGTCTTGCAGGATGACTCAACGATGCTCCCGGTAAATCTGATCGTCCCCTGAGCCATCGGGGTTGCAGCCTGGCACACGGCACAAAGGCTGAGAAGCATGACCACACTGGCTACCTGCAACTTGCCACTCATGCTGACACTCCTCAGGAAAAAGTAATTGCCTTGAGTGTCGGCACGTTCAGCAGAATTTTCAGATTTGTCTGATAGTAAAATTTGCGCACTGCCAAGCGCGTCACAAATTATCGATTTATCCAGCAAAACCGCGCAAACCTGCTAGCAACAATTGAGGGAGCGCCGAGGGCGGTATAGGCCTCTTCGCGGGGCAAGCTCACTCGTCGCTGGTCACCGATCGTGCGAGAAAACGAAAATTCCCACGATTGCTTGGGATGCTTCCTGCATCAAATCCTTTGCTGCCTTGGTAGCGTGCGCTGAAATTTGAGCGTGCCCAGGCGTTCGCCTGGACATCGCGTTCTG
>NZ_PVZN01000014.1 GCF_003024385.1 Pseudomonas sp. BBP2017 | reverse complement strand
CCCCAGGATTCCGTGAAGAACCTATTTTGAGGGGTATTGGCATAATGAAAAACGCTCAGCCCAGCAAAGCCCGCGGCCAGCCGACAATCTCTTTAGGGCGCGGCGGCGCGTAGGTACGCACCTTGGAAGTGCTCAACTTCAAGCGCACCAGCGACTCGGCCAATGCCACCGCCGCCGTCACACCATCCACCACCGGCACACCGGTCCGCGCCTGGATGCGCTCATCCAGCCCGACCATGCCGCCACAACCGAGACAGATGACCTCGGCCTTGTCGATACGCACCGCCTCCTCCGCCTGAGCCACAACCGCCTCGATTGCCCGATCGGGATCTTCTTCGAGCTCCAGCACCGCCAAGCCACTGGCACGCACCGAAGCACAACGACTGTCCAACCCGGCCAGCTTGAGGCGATCTTCGATCAGCGGCACAGTGCGGTCCAGAGTGGTCACTACCGAGTAGCGATGCCCCAGCAGCATGGCCACGCTGGCGGCTGCTTCGGTGATGTCCACCACCGGCACATTGAGCAACTCCTGCAAACCTTCACGGCCATGTTCACCGTAACCGGCCTGGATCACCGCGTCATAGGGCTGATCGTAGCTAAGCACCCGCTCCATGACAGCAACCGCCGCCAGGTAACTCTCGAAGTTGCCCTCCACCGACTCGGCGCCAAAGCGCGGAGTCAGGCCGACGATTTCAGTACCCGGCGACGCCACACTGCGCGCCTGACGGGCGATGGCTTCGGTGATCGATACGGTGGTGTTGACGTTGACTACCAGTATTCTCATGACTCAGGTCCTTGTGGGTGACGCTCAATGCTGGGCGCTGTCGACGGCAAAGTGCTCACCGGAACAGTCCACGTAATGTTTTTTGCGATCGCAAATCAGGTAATACACGCCACCGGCAATGGCCGCGCCAAACAGCCAGGAGAACGGCGTCAGTTCGCTGAACGCCGGTACCAGTGCCAGCAGAACTGCGGCGATGGCCGAGGGCACCAAGGCAGCGATGGCCTTGTAGTTCACCCCGCGGGTGTAGTGATAGGTGCCTGTGACCGCCTCGCTATAGAGGTCCGGAACATGCACCTGGGCTTTGCGGATCAACCAGTAGTCGACCATGATGATTCCGTACAGCGGGCCCAGCAGCGCCCCCAGGCCGGAGAGGAAGTAGACGATCACCAGCGGGCTGTTGTAGAGGTTCCAGGGCAGGATCAGCACCGCCAGAGTGGCACTGATCAGACCGGCGCGGCGGAAGTTCAGGCGGCTGGGGGCCAGGCTTGAGAGGACAAAGGCCGGGGCGACGAAGTTGGCCATGATGTTCACCGCCACGGTAACGATCAGAAAGGCCAGGCAACCGAGTACCAGGAAGGTTTTGTCGGGAATCGCGGCAATGATCTGAGTCGGACTGTCGATGATGGTGCCATCGATGCTGAACTGTGCCCCGGACAGCACGAAGCTGATCACCGCGAACACCAGGATGTTCACCGGCAAGCCCCAGAAGTTACCGACGCGGATAGTCTTGCGGCACGGCGAAGACCGCGCGAAGTCGCAGAAATTTAGAATCAGCGTGCCATAAATCGCCAGCCACAGCGCGCCGCCGGCGAAGATCTGCGTCCACATTTTCACCCCGGTCAGCGGCTCCCCCACCGACCAGGCCAGGTTGCCATCCACCCGCAGATACATCCACACCGCCAACACCAGCACGGTTGAAAGGATCACCGGGCCGGCAAAGGATTCGTACTTGCGCACCATCTCCATGCCGAAGGTCAGGATCACCAACTGCACGAACCAGATGGCGACGAAACTGGCCCAACCCAGGCTTGAAAGACCGAGAATGGAATCGTGGTCGAAGCTTGCCAGCTGCGGCCAGATTGCCACCAATAGCACCCGCAACACCACCGAGGCCAGGTAGGTCTGAATGCCGAACCAGGCGATGGCGATCACCGCCCGGATGATCGCCGGCAGTTGCGCGCCGTAGATGCCGAAACTCATGCGGCTGATTACCGGGAACGGCACCCCGGTTTTCTGGCCCATGTAGCCGGACAGGTTCATGAAGAAGTACACCAGCGCCGCACCGACAGCCAGCGCCGCGAGCATCTGCCAACCGGACAGGCCTAGGGCGAACAGGCCCATGGCAAACGAGTAGTTGGCGATGTTGTGAACATCGTTGGTCCACAAGGCGAAGATGCTGTAACCGCCCCAGCGCCGGCCGGCGGCTTTGGTCGGGGCAAGGTCGGCATTGTGCAGCCTGGGGCTCAGGCTGGCATGCCCGGACACCTGCGCAGACATAGCAGGGTCGGATGAAAGGTACGCGGTATCCAGAGGTTTGGAAGTATCCAATTGCATGTTCCCCGGGCTCCTGCTGCAGCGCCTGTGGTGCTACAGCAAATTATTGTTGGATTTGAGAGTTGGGACCGCTGTCGGCGCCTGGACGCCGCTGCATACAAATATTGTATGCAATTTTTGTATTACGTTTTTCGAGCAACAATATGTGTGCCAAATGGGGGGAAAGTGGATAACAGCCGCGTCGGAGAAATCGCTATAAATAATTGATTTTTATTAAATTATAATTTTAGCCAGACACACTGGAGAGCCGATTAACCTGACCAGATGGTCAGCGAAGCGGGTGACAAAAATGAGAAATCCGGTAACGCAAAGTGGTGACATGTATCCATCGAGACGCTACTCTAGTACACACAACCACTTTAAATATGTGTACATACCGAATGCATCGCGGGGCAAGCCCGCTCCTACCGGGCTCGTGACACATCCCACCATTTTCACTCTGAAACTTTTGGTCACCGCACATTTCCGGCATGCTGACGCAATCAAGGAATCACGGAGCTGGTAATGACGGAAAAACTCCCCGCATCGACCGTAGAGCGCGTCTACCTGGGGGTCCATGAGGCAATCAGAAAACGCACCCTGCGCCCCGGCATGAAACTGGGCGAGTCCTCGCTTGCGGAGCTGTTCAAGGTCAGCCGCACGTCGGTACGCGCGGCGCTCAAGCAACTGGAAGGCGATGGCCTGGTGTCCACCGAGCTGAACAAGGGCGCCTGGGTCTCGCTGCCCAGCGATGACGACATCCGTTCAGTGTTCGAAACCCGGCGCCTGATCGAGATCGGCATTGTCACCGAGCTCTGCCGCCGTGCCGACAAGAGTCTGCTGCAGCCCCTGCGCCTGCATGTCGCGCAAGAGGAGGCGGCGGCCGATGCCGGTGACCACGCCCGCTACGTCAACTTGCTGGGTGAGTTTCACCTGCGGCTCGCTGAAGTGCTGGACAACCCGGTGCTACTCGACTGGTTCCGCAAACTGATCGAGCGCGGCTCGCTGTACGCCTCAACCCTCGATGACGAACGCCATGAAGCCTGCCGCGGCAACGAACACCTGCGCCTGATCGAGTTCCTTGAAGCCGGCGATCAGGCAGCCGCCATTGAGCTGGTGTGCACTCACCTGAGCGGCATTGAAGAGGCGATCCTCAAGGCCACCCACAATCTGAAGGCCAACTATCATCCACTCAAGCACCTGATTGGCGGCTGAACCCTGGGCATTCACGAATCCACTGCTATCGATCCCGATATTTAATTGGCCGGTAAGCCGGCGCTTTTATAGGGTAGGCGGCCTCCCCCAAGAGGTCGTGAAATGATTGATCGTGTATTCGTCAATGCTGTCGCTGCCGACGGCCGTCCGCTGTCCCTGGCCGTCGCCGATGGCCGTATCGTTCGCCTCGGTACTGATGTTGGCGCTGTAGAGGGTGTGCAATGCATCGACCTGGGCGGGCAACTGCTGCTACCGGGTTTCATCGACGGCCATATCCACCTGGACAAGAGTTTTGTCGGCGACCGCTGGCATCCGCACCAGGCAGTCGGCAGCCTGCGTGAGCGCCTGGCCGTGGAAAAACGTGAACTGGCCCTGGCGCCGTCAATGGTCGAACGTGCCGATGCGCTGATCAGCCAGGCCGCGTCATTCGGCACGGTGGCCATGCGCAGCCATGTCGATGTCGATGCCACTACCGGCTTGAGCAACCTGCACGCGGTGATGCAAGCGCGAGAGAAGTGGCGCGGCATCGTCGATATTGAACTGGTGGCCTTCCCACAAGCCGGGGTGATGTCCTGTCCGGGCACTGCCGATGTACTTGAAGCGGCAATCCGTGACGGTGCCGAGGTAATTGGCGGCATCGACCCGACGACGCTCGATGGCGATGCCGAAGGTCAGCTGGATGTGGTCTTCGGGATTGCTCAACGGCATGGAGTAAAGGTCGACATTCACCTGCACGAGCCGGGCCTGCAAGGCGTCGAACAACTGCAGCGGATCGCGGCCCGCACCTACGCTGCGGGTCTGCAGGGACGCGTGAGTGTCAGCCATGCCTATGCCTTGGGCCAGGTGCCTGAGGATGTGCTTGAGCGCATTGGCGCAACCCTCGCTAACGCCGGGGTGTCGATCCTCACCAACGCCCCGGGCGATCACCCCTTCCCGCCGATCCTGCGCCTGCGCGCCGCCGGGGTGAATGTATTCGCCGGTAACGACAATATTCGCGATGCCTGGTGGCCTTACGGCAACGCCGACATGCTCCAGCGGGCCATGCTGATCGGCTACCGCTCGGGTTTCTACAGCGATGAAGACCTGAATGTGGCGCTGACCATGGCCACGTCGGCAGGCGCCGCCGTGATGGGGAAAATCGACTATGGGCTGAAGGTCGGCAATGAAGCGACCTTCATTGTGATCAAGGCACCCAATGCCGCTGCCGCCGTCGCTGCGGCACCTGCCGAGCGGCGCATGGTCCGCCGTGGCGAGCTGCAGGCCGCACCGCTCGGCCTGCAATTTGACATCCAGCAGGCCTAGCGAAAACCTGCTCGGCTGAGCCAGACATCCCGCCGCGCTTGCCGCCGGCGGGATGGTATTTTTTCATTAGCTGGCCGGCTTCCAACCGCCCAGCTCCGCCGCCTTGCGAAACTTGGCCCGGTTGGCCGGCGTGTCAGCTGGCTCCGACTCACCAAAAATGGCTTTGAGCCAATGGCCGTCGGTGGGGTTGGGGAAGACGATGTACTGGCTGCCAAACTTGTCGCGACTATCGTCCACCCGCTGCACCCGCTTGTCGACACTGTCGAGATAGGAGCTGCGCTCGAAGTCGTTGAGGTTGTCGCCCAGCTTCAGCAACACGTTGTATTGCTCAGCGATTTTTTGTTGCGCAGGTTCCTTGTTCGAGCTCTCGCGCAGAATGGTCACATGGGCCTCGTCAGCATAGGGCACCTTGTATTTGCGCAGGTTGTTCAGGGCGTACTCATAGGTCTTGTCGCCCTGCTCACGGCTGGACACGTAGAAGATCTCCACGCCACGGGACTTGGCATACTCAAGAAACTCAAGGGCGCCCGGGGTGAGCGTCGGGCCGTTGTCAGCCACCCAGCGATCCCAGGCCGCATCATCAAAGAACTCCTTGCCCTGAGCGATCAGAAAGTCCCAATAGGTATTGCTGCTGAAGATGGTGTCATCGATATCGCTGATGATCGCCGGTTTCTTGTCTCCCGGTTTCTGATTGGCCAATGCCTGGTCCAGGCGCGCCTTGGCGAGGTTGAAACCTTGATAGTACCGAGCGCGGAACTCCGCGGCAGTCTGGCGCCAGGCCACTGCATCGACCAACAGGTTGGAGTGTACGGCGCTAGGCTCTGCACTTGCAGGCTGGGCATTGACCATGGGCGCAGGCACAACAATGTGACGCACCCGCGCATTTTGTCTGACCCGATGACGGCAGAAGCCTGCTGGCAAAGTACCATCTGCTCGGCTAGCATGCCGCTGAAAACCGGCGCAAGGCCGCATGGAGAGCGAAACGAGTGCTGCTGAGCATCCCGACCCTATTGATGGTGGCCGTGTTCATTTTCGGCCTGATGGGCCTGTTGACCCTGCACGCCTGGAGCCGTGGCGTACGCGAGCAAACCCTCGGCTACCTGGGGAGCATGCTGATACTTGCCGCCCTCGGCGCAACCCTGGTGAGCCTGCGTGGCCAGGCCCCCGACTTCATTTCGCTGGTGCTGGGCAATATCGTCCTGTTGCTGGGGACGGCACTGAACTGGACCGCCATGCGCGTGTTCGGTGGTCGTCCCGCGCACCTGCCAGGCATTTTCGCCGGTGCCCTGTTCTGGTCGTTATGGGGGCTCACACCAGGCTTCTACGGCGACCTGGGCCTGCGCGTGACGCTGTATTCGCTGCTCATTGCTCTTTATGGCGGCCTGTCAGTGTTCGAGTTGTGGCGCAACCGCAAGCACCTGGAAGTTGCTTACCTGCCTGCGCTGCTACTGACCCTGGCGCACACTGGCTTTTACGCCGTGCGCAGCTTTGCCGACCAAGGCGTATCCCTAGAGCATGCGCTTGCCAGTACTGGCCACGGCACGATCTTTTTTGCTTTCCTGCTGTTCGAATCGATGCTCTACGCCATCGGCATCGCCTATGTCACCCTGGCCATGGTGCGCGAGCGCACCGAGCTGAAATTCAAGGCTGCCGCCTATACCGACCCGCTGACCGGCATCGGCAATCGTCGCGCATTCATGTCGCGTGGCGCGCAATTGCTGGCGGACTGTGCCCGCCGCGGCGAGCCGGTGGCCCTGTTGCTGTGTGACCTGGATCACTTCAAACGGCTCAACGATGCCTACGGTCACCAGACCGGCGACCAGGCGCTGATCGCCTTCAGTCAGGTCGCCAACCAGAGCATTCGCCAGGAAGATGTGTTCGCTCGCATCGGCGGTGAAGAGTTCGCCTGCCTGCTCAACAACGCTGATGAACACGAGGCACTGCGCATCGCTCAGCGCATCTGCAGCAGCTTTCACGCTTTGCCGCTGCTGGACGCTGGGCTATTGAGCGTCAGCATCGGCATCGTCGCCAGCAACGCCGGCGAGCATGAACTTTCTCGCCTGCTGTCGATGGCCGACAGCGCGCTGTATGCAGCCAAGGACCAAGGCCGTAACCGCGTGCAGCTGTATCAGGGAGCTTTCATTGCTCCCGGGCCAACCAGTCCAGCAGCCACAACCCCGCCGGCCCAGGTGGGCTGAGTCGCGACCAGGCAGCATCCACGGCAATCGGACGCGGCCATCCACCCAGCACCAGCTCTACCAACTGGCCATGGCCATACTGTCGTACCAGGCCGTGCGGCAACTCGGCCCAGCCGAAACCTTGCTCGGTCATTTCCAGCAGCAACAGGTAATCCGGCGCCGACCAGACCCGCCCCTGCGGCTTGTTCTCGCTGTCGGCATAGGTATTGAGGTACAGCTGTCGATGGCTGGCCAGGTGCGCCTGGGTCGGTTGCTGCAGTGCTGCCAGCGGGTGTCCGCAGGCGACGAAAATGCCCATCTGCGCTTGCCCGGGCAATCTGCGCACGCCGATGTCCGGCGGATAATGCGCTTGCGCCGCCAGCAACCCCAGGTGCGCGCGGCCGCTCTGCAGCAGGCTCAAGACATCCCCCGCTTCAGCGATCATGCATTCAAGTTCGATGTCCTGATAGCGCTGCTCGAACTGGTGCATCACCTGATTGTCCGGGGTGAGCTGATACATGTCCGAGAGGACGATGGTCAGGCGTGGTTCGACGTTATCGGCCAAGCGGATGCTCAGCTCGTCGAGTCGTTCGCTGGCGGCGAGAATCTCCTGGACGTGCCCGAGCACCTTGCGCCCGGCTTCGGTCAGCAGCGGGTGACGGGCCTGGCGGTCGAACAGGCTGACGCCCAGGTCGGCCTCAAGGTTGGCAATCGCGGCACTGATGGTCGACTGGCTTTTGCGCAACTTGCGCGCCGCTGCCGAGAAGGAGCCAAGGGCGACGGCTTCGACAAAGGCGTGTAGAGCTTCGGGGGAATAGCGCATGGGTCTATCGCTTTTATCGATGGAATCCATTTTTAACATAAGTAAAAAAGCGATAACAATCACCTCGTCGAATCCAATCGTTCTAGGTGATGTCATGCGTGTTTCCAACAAATCCTTCGTCGAGCGTATCGTCCACGCCGTAGGCTTCGAGGCCATTGCCGTCCTGATCTGTGCCCCGCTCGGCGCCTGGTTGCTCAATCGTTCGATGCTGGAAGTCGGTACCCTGGCCGTGGTGCTGTCGACCGTGGCGATGCTCTGGAACATGCTCTACAACAGCGTGTTCGACCGGCTCTGGCCGGCTGAGCGGGTCAAGCGCAGCGTCAAGGTCCGGGCCCTGCATGCCAGCGGTTTCGAGATCGGTTTTGTGCTGATCGGTGTACCTATCGCTGCGCTGATGCTCGACCTGTCGCTGGTGCAGGCGTTCATGCTGGAGATCGGTTTCTTCGTCTTCATGCTGCCCTACACCATGGCCTACAACTGGGGCTATGACCTGCTGCGTCAGCGTCTGCTCAAGGACCGCAGCGCAAGGCTGCAGGTGCAATAAACCCAAAGGGCTTGGACTCGTGAAATTTATCTGGTAGTTTTTCATGAAAATATACCAATAAAAATTCACGAGACTCGCCATGTTCAAGCAATCCGCCCAGCATGTCGCCAGCTATTACGCCCGCACCTACCCAGGTGTCATCCCGCTGCGCCCTACCCTGCACGAGCGTCTGGACACCGAAGTGCTGATCATCGGTGCCGGTTTCAGCGGTTTGCACACGGCCCTGCGCCTGGCCCTAGCGGGCAAGCGGGTGACGCTGCTGGAGGCCAGCCGTGTGGCCTGGGCTGCGTCGGGGCGCAATGGCGGGCAAGCGCTGCTGGGCTGGTCGTGCGACATGCAGCCGCTGGAAAAAAATCTCGGCATGGAACGCGCGCGCCGTTTGTGGGACAGCATACGCTGGGCCGCCCACGAGATGCGCGAACTCCCTGAACGCCATGGTTTCGATATCGACTACCGTCCCGGCAGCCTGTGGACCGCGGTGTTGCCCCGGCGCGTCGGCATGCTGCGCGAAACCCAACGCGAAGCCTGCGAAAAATGGGGTTACGACGAGCTGCAACTGATCGAACGTGAAGCCTTGCCGGAGTGGATCGACAGCCCACGTTACCAGGCCGCGCTGTACGACCCGCAAGGTGCCCACCTCAACCCGTTGAAACTGGCCCAAGGCCTGGCATCGGCGATTGAGGAGGCCGGTGGACGCCTGTACGAACAGACCCGCGTACTCGATTACCGTGAGACCGCCAATGGCTTTATCGCCCGAACCGAACACGGCGAAGTGCGCAGCGACGTCTTGATCCTGGCCTGCAATGCCTACATCGACAAGCTTGACCGGCAACTGTCGCGGCGCCTGCTGCCGGTGGGCTCCTACCAGGTAGCGACTGTGCCCCTGGACCCCGTCTTTGCGCGTTCGCTGCTGCCACGCAACAGCTGCGTGATCGACAACCAGTTCGTACCGGACTATTTCCGTCTGACCCCTGATCACCGCTTGTTGTTTGGCGGTGGCTGCACCTATCTGGGCGGCATTCCCCAAGACGTTGCCGCAGCCACCCGCCCGGTGCTGGAGCGCGCCTTCCCGCAGTTGCGTGGAGTCGCCATCGAGCATGCCTGGGGCGGGCATCTGGACTGCAGCCTGCGGCGTACCCCGGACATTGGCCGCAGCGGCCAACGCTACTGGTTGCAGGGCTTCTCCGGGCATGGCGTACTGCCGACCCTGGCCGGCGCCCGCGCCGTCAGTGATGCCATTCTCGGCGACTGCGATTTGCTGGCGTTGTACCAGGCCATCGACAACGGCCGCTTCCCCGGCGGCGATTTGCTCGCCGCCCCGCTGGAAGCCGCGGCCAAGGCCTGGTATCGACTGCGCGACAACCTTTGAGAGGACAACACCATGGACATGCAGGATGAAATCGAAGGCCTGGCAATCCTGATCCGTGACCTGCGCAAACACCGTAACCTGACGCTCGGTGAACTGGCCCAACGCATCGACCGATCAGTAGGCTTTCTGTCCCAGGTCGAGCGCGGCCTGTCGCGCCCCACCGTGGCCGATCTGACCGCCATCAGTGAAACCCTGGATGTACCCACCACCTATTTCTACAACCTGAGCAAACCACGGCAAGTGGACTGGGTCACCCGCCCAGGGGAGCGGCGCACGCTCTACTACGCCGGTGGCATCACCGACGTGCTGGTCTCGCCCAAGCTCACCGGCAGTTTCTCCATGCTCGAAAGTCACCTGGCACCCGGCGCCACCAGCGGCGAGGGGCACTTGAACGACAGTTCCGAGCAAGGCGGTTTCGTCCTCGAAGGGCAATTGAGCCTGTGGCTCGATGACAGTGAAGAACCGGTGACCCTGGGCCCCAACGACAGCTTCCAGCTACCGCCGCACAGTCAGTTTCGTTACGCCAACCTCACCGAGCAACCGACACGGGTGCTCTGGGTATTCCGTTGAACCACGCTGCAGGATCGCAATCGATGACAACAACAAAAAGCTTTCCCGATCTGCTCACTGAAGTCCGTGACTTTCGCGCTCGATTCCCCAAGGTGCGCTATGTCGACCTGATCAGCCTGGACATTCCCGGGCACTTCTATGGCAAGCGCTACCCTATCGACATGCTCGAAAAAGTTGCCGCCGGCAGCCCCTTGAAACTGCCGCAGAACTGCGTGCTGCTGGGCGTCCAGGGCGGTCTGTTCCCAATCGGCGACTACTGTTTCCACGATGGTGACCCGGACGCGCCACGGCGCCTGATCCCTGGCACCCTCAAACCGGTGCGCTGGGAGAGCCAGCCGCTTGGGCAGATGCTGATCAGCTCCGACGGCACCCACGCGCCCATCGAGTTCGAACCGCGGGAAGTCCTCGCCCAGGTCCTGCAGCGTCTGCAGCGTCGCGGCATTCGCCCGGTGGTCGCGTTCGAGCTGGAGTTCTACCTGTTCGATCGCAGCCTAAAGGAAGGCCTGCCACAATTCCCCCGCGACCCGTTCAGTGATGATCCCGACGACCAGCCGAACATGCACATCGAACGCCTGTCACGCTACTCCGACGTGCTGCGCGAGATGGTCGAGGCTGCCAATGAGCAAGGCGTGGATGCCAACGTCATCACCGCCGAACTTGGCCCTGGTCAATTCGAGATCAACTTCGGCCACTGCGACGACGGCCTGCGCGCTGCCGACTGGGCGGCGCTGTTCTGCCGCAGCACCCGTGGCGTGGCGCTCAAGCACGGGATGCGCGCCAGCTTCATGAGCAAGCCTTACCTGGAGGCACCGGGCAGCGGCATGCACGTGCATGTCAGCCTGTATGACCAGGATGGCAACAACCTGCTCGCCGCCGACGAGCAGCGCCCCTTGCGCCATGCCGTGGCCGGCTGCCTGGAGCTGTTGCCGAACTGCATGCCGATCTTCGCCGCCAACCACAATGCCATGCGCCGCTACGGTGCCATGGTCAACGCCGCCAGCCGGGCCAGCTGGGGCTTTGAGGATCGTGACGCGTGCATCCGCATCCCCGAGTCCGATCCGCGCAACCTGCGCATCGAGCATCGCCTGGCCGGTGCCGACGCCAACCCTTACCTGGTGCTGGCCGCCATCCTCAGCGGCATGGAGCACGGCCTGGATGCTGCCCAGGAACCCATCGCACCACTCAATGAAGACCGCAGCAGCGGCATCGAGTTTCCCAAGGACATGCTCACTGCGGTCAGTGCCATGCGCCAGCACCCGGTGGTCAACCAGAGCCTGGGCAGTGAATTCGTGATGGTCTACTGCGAGAACAAACGTCAGGATCATTTGGCGTTCATGCAGGACATCAGCGCCCGGGAGTACCGCTGGTTTCTTTGAGCCGATAGAAGCTCGCGCCCATCGGGGTGGAATCAATTTCGCCCCGATGACTTCGGCAAAATGCTCATACTCAACGTTGCACCCCACCACTTCACAGTAAAAGCGTAGGCTTTGCCTGAGGTCGGAAATGATCAGCTCCGGGAGCAGGGCATTCATCTTGAACATGTGCTGCTTCCCTTCAGTCATTTACGAGCCAATCTATCTATAGATCGTTGAGCAAACCAGGAAATTGACCCAATGAGCAAAGCACCCTATACCCCGCCCAAGGTCTGGACGCATGACGCACCGTCGGGTGGCGAATTCGCCAACATCAACCGGCCAGTCGCCGGGCCGACCCATGACAAGGTACTGCCGGTCGGCAAGCACCCCTTGCAGCTTTATTCATTGGCCACCCCCAATGGCGTGAAGGTCACCATCCTGCTCGAAGAACTGCTGGCGCTCGGCGTTACCGAGGCCGAGTACGACGCCTGGCTGATCCGCATTGGCGAAGGCGATCAGTTCTCCAGCGGTTTCGTCGAGATCAACCCCAACTCGAAAATTCCGGCCTTGCTGGACCGTAGCGTGGAGCCTGCCATTCGCGTGTTCGAGTCCGGCTCGATCCTGCTGTACCTGGCAGAAAAATTCGGCCATTTCCTGCCCACCGACCTCGCCGGGCGTACAGAAACCTTGAACTGGCTGTTCTGGCAAATGGGTTCGGCCCCCTACCTGGGCGGCGGCTTCGGGCATTTTTATGCATACGCGCCGGAGAAGTTCGAGTACCCGATCAACCGCTTCACCATGGAAGCGAAACGCCAACTCGATGTGCTTGATCGCCGCCTCAGCGAAAACCGCTATCTGGCGGGTGACAGCTACACCATTGCCGATATCGCGATCTGGCCCTGGTACGGCCAGTTGGTGCGCGGCAACCTGTATTCGGCAGGTGAATTCCTCAATGTGCAGCAATACACCCACGTGCAACGCTGGGCAGAAGAAATCGCCAAACGCCCTGCGGTACTGCGCGGGAAACGGGTGAACCGGACCTGGGGGGATGAAGCGAACCAGGTGCCGGAACGTCATCAGGCCGCGGATCTGGGAGGAAGAGACTGAGCGCCTGCAGGCCCGGCGTCCATCACTGCTTCGCAAACAAGCCGCTAAGAAAGGAGTTCAGCCATGCTCGTGTGAACTCCGCTGTCAACCTTCCAGGTGGCTCGGCTTGTTTCACCGTGCACGAAAACGGATTGCCTGGTTAGCCGCTGGCCAATGCCAAGAGCCGTACGCTCCAATAAACGGCAATCGCCAGCTGTACAGCGAATGCGGCAAACCTGCAGAAGACCGCCGCAACGCGTTGCGAGGCCAGATGAATGCAGGACTGAATCAGTCGCGCCAACGCCCACGCAATGAATCCAGCCAATACGATCGCACTTGGCCTTGTCATCGGACGTCCCTCAATGATCACTGAAGATCCCGCCAGCTATCCGAATCGTAGACATAAGAATTGCCAAGGATACTGTCGTAGCGAATCAGCAAGCGTAATCGACTCTTGGCAATGGCCATGACCGCCGCAGGCTCATGGTCTTCCAGCATCACTGTAGTGGTGTTGAATTTTTTACCAGGTGGAATGAACTCGCCGACGATGAACCATTCGGCGTGTTGTTCATAAGGAATAGCCCCGAACAACCTGCGACTGGCCGCCTCGAGCAAATCCGGCCCCTCGCCCTGCAGTTGCACGCCATCAACCCAGAGGCACACCTCACGAATGATGGCCGGCCCCAGCCCATTGTTTTCCAGCGTGAAACAGTAGGACCTGGTCTCGACGTCGGTGCTGTTCCAGGCTGAAAGATGTGGCGTTGCCATCCGTCGATTGTGCTGTTCATGCATTTTTATCTGCCTGGCACTCAAGCGTACGGCGACACACGCGACGAACACCGAAGCAAACGCCACCACGGCCGTCAACAACGTTGACACCTCAGACAACCAGCCTGACTGGGCTGTTACGAGGTTCACAACGTAATCCTGTATGGGTTCCATAGGGCCCATCCCGGCGGTGTCGGAACGTCAAAACCGCACACTACATCGCGTGTCTGAGAAGCATAGCAACAGGCTGATAGTGCCTGAGATTGTTTGGCACGCCCGACAGCGCTCAGCTTTAATTTAATTGATGTGCCCAGGCGTTTCTTTACGACACTCACTATCGAGAGCACTGTCATGAACAAGCCTGTTGTCGCGCTGGCCGCCGTGCTATCAGCGCTAGCTGGCTGCGCTACTGACGCCCATGTCTATCGGGACCAGCCACTGGTTGCAAAGGTTGAGACGGGCATGGACAAAGCACAAGTCCAGCGCATTGGCGGCAAGCCATTATCAGAAACCGAACGTACCGTGGTGCCCGGTACCTGCTTTGACTACATGCTCACCCGACCCGGCGAAGAACAGCCTTACCATGTCAGCTTCGATGGCGCCGGAAAAGTGGACCACAAGAGTTTCATGACCTGCGCGCAGTGGAGTCGCGCCCAACAGAAATCCAAGGAACCACCCAGTAATATGGGGGGCATGGGGGGCTCAGGCTATTAGCGCTGCAGTGCTTTGCGGCCTCAGCAACTGGGCCCGCCTAAGGCGGACTCACGTTGATTTGCCGAGTCTGCAGCGTTGGAGGGTACGGTTCTGTGGCAAGCTGTCAGCTAGCGACTTTGAAACAAAGACAAACACTGGTCCCCACCTGCTCCTGACTACTGAGACTCACATCCCCGCCAAAGCGCTCCATGATCTGCTTGACCATGATCAAACCGATGCCCAGCCCGCCCAGTTTAGTGGTGTAGAACGACTTGAAGGCCATCATCTCCTGCTGGCGGGTCATGCCTTTACCGCTATCGTTGATCGAGAGGTAGAGCTTTTTCCCATCTGCAGACAGACTGGTGCTGATCGCCAACCGGCCGCCATCAGGCATTGCTTCAATGGCATTGGCAATCACGCTGTTGAGCACCTGCGCGAGTAACAGCTGATGACTCACCACCAGTGGGGTGGGCCCAGAAACAAACGCTACCTGGACTTTCGAGTAAGCCAGTTGCTGCTCAAAGGCACTCAACACCGAATGAACGGCGCCGACCAGATCAACCTGTTCCGACTCTCCCCGCAACGGCCGTAGACACAGCAACAAATCCCTTACCCAGATCGACATGCGGTCAACCTGACTGACAATATCCGCAATATTTTTCCCGGCTGGCTGCCCCTTCATGCTTTGCGCCAGCTCGGCGCTGGTGCGGATGCTTGCCAACGGGTTACGCATGCTATGCGCGACCGCGGTCGACATTTCCACCAGGCCGCCATAGGTCTTGTTGGCCACCAGTTGATCCTGCTGGGAGGCCAGCAACTTCGATGCCCGCCAGACGATCCAGAACAGCCCGAAGTAAATGCCCAGCCCGCCCAGCGCCGTGGCCATCCAAATCAGGCGAAAGCCCCGATTGACCCTCTCGATCAAGTCCACCGGTTCTTTATAAATTTCCACCATCGCCAGAACATTGCCTTGTTCATCAATCAGCGGAATGTAGTTCTCGATAAAGAACGCCTGTGGCGGCTGAATAAACTGCTGCTCGAGCCGTCCATCCTGAACCTCGTTATACCTCGCCGAAACGCGTTCCCTGGAGGTAAAAGCGGCCTCCAGTGCTGCATCTCCCACTATCTTGCGCCCCACCAATGCCGGATTGGTTGACCAGGCAACGACCCGATCAGGCGAATAGATAGTCGCTAACAAAATATCCGGAAGATGGGCGAGATGGTCCAGAAACTCGGAACGTGCGCGCCCCCGGTTAAGCGCCGTTTCCTCGTTCAACATGCCATACACCGACGGCGCCAGCACCGCCCCCATCTGCATGCCCGAGAGGTCGTGATGGCGAATTTCGCCGATGGCCACTGCCTGGATGAACTGAGCCGACAACAGCGCGTCGCGTTCGAGGCTCTCATTCATCAGAAACCGCGTCGACAGCGATCCCAGGCCAATGGCAACAGCACCAATGATCAGAAAGCTGATGACCGAGAACCAGCGCAGCAGATCGAACGGCTCAGTGGTGCCAATGAAACGGGCGCCGCGAACAGGAAAGTATCTGGACCAGAATGACGCTGCATGCATAGAAGAGACTCGCCAAGCGTAAACAGCAACGATTAAACGTCCTTGATAGTCGGCGGCCCAGACAGACACCAACGCTACCTACACTTTAGCCGTACATTTGAACAGCATCGACCAGACCAGTGAGTTGCAGCCGCGCCATAAACCCAAGCGTCCAAGCAGTGGGCTTTGTTTAGCGTGACACCTTTGATTTCAGGTGGCATGGCGGCGCGTCTTACAGCTCAATTCAGGTCGCTGGACAGCCAGCGGTGGTTAGAAATGGATTTCCGCGTTCTTGATGCCGAGGTCGCGTAGTTCGTGGATCAAATCATCCAGGTGCACAAACGACTCGACTTCCTCGTTCTCATCCACCAGAAAAAAGCTTCTTCCGGCGTTTTTCTTGAAGAACACGATCCACTCTTTGGTGTTAGTCGGGTTCGCAATTACGTGGGTGTCAAAGCATACGCCTTCGGCATGCCGAGCCTTCACATCGTTTCGTTTCATTCAAGTCACCACGCGACATCCGCGTTTGCACGTTTCTACTCAAGACTGGCCGACTTCACTACTGCTGAATCGGCAGCGCCCGGATTTGCACTGGTCCTGCCAGCTCTAAGCACTCGCCATTATCACCACATGATAATACTATGCACATGCACCACTTGGGGAGCCTGCGATGATTGCAGTACGCGAAGCCTGGAAAGCCGGGTTGTTCAGACGGGAACATTGGGTACGCAACCTTGTATCCGGTGTGATAGTCGGTGTCGTGGCACTCCCTCTCGCCATGGCCTTTGCCATCGCCTCTGGGGTTAAGCCGGAACAAGGTATCTACACGGCGATCATCGGCGGTTTGCTGGTCTCACTGCTGGGTGGCAGTCGTTTGCAGATTGCCGGGCCGACCGGCGCCTTTATCGTGATACTCGCAGGGATCACCGCCCAATACGGCGTGGATGGCCTGCAGCTCGCCACCCTGATGGCCGGCGCCATTTTGTTGCTACTTGGCGTCACTCGCCTGGGCGCCATCATCAAGTTCATTCCTGACCCAGTGATCGTCGGCTTCACTGCGGGGATTGGGGTGATCATTTGGGTAGGGCAATGGCAAGACTTCTTCGGTCTGCCCAAGGTCAATGGCGGACACTTTCACGAAAAGCTCTGGCACTTGTTGCAAACACTGCCCGAACTGCATGTCGCCACCACATTGCTCGCCATCGCCAGCCTCGCCCTACTCCTCGTGTCGCCCAGGTTACCGCTGCTCAAGCGCATACCTGGACCGCTGGTGGCAATGGTGTTCGCCACACTGATTCAATCACTGTTTCATTTCGATGGCGTGGCCACCATCGGCAGCGCCTTTGGCGAAATCCCCCAGGGTCTGCCATCCTTCGCCTGGCCAGACATCTCGGTATCACGGGTGATCGAACTGATCGGTCCGGCCTTCGCCATTGCCATGCTTGGCGCCATTGAATCGTTGCTGTCGGCAGTGGTTGCCGATGGCATGGCAGGAACCAAGCACGACTCCAATCAGGAGCTAATCGGGCAGGGCATCGCCAATCTGGTCGCCCCGCTGTTCGGTGGCTTCGCCGCCACTGGTGCGATCGCGCGAACTGCGACCAATATTCGCAACGGCGCCACCGGCCCGCTAGCCGGCGTGACACATGCCCTGACCCTGGTAATGATCATCGTGTTCCTGGCGCCACTGGCCTCGAACATCCCACTCTGCGCGCTGGCCGCGATCCTGTTCGTCGTCGCCTACAACATGAGCGAACTTAAACACTTCAGCCACATGCTGCAGCGTGCGCCACGGGCCGACGTTGCCATCCTGCTGATCACCTTCAGCCTGACCGTTTTCAGCGACCTGGTGATTGCGGTGAACATCGGCGTGATCCTCGCCATGCTCCAATTCATGCGGCGCATGGCCTCGTCGGTAGAAGTGCAACAGGTTGTCGAAGAGGAACTGACCAGTGAACTGCGTGCCAATAACCGAGTTCAGTTACCGCCGGGGGTACTGGTGTATACGATCGAAGGGCCATTGTTCTTTGGTGCAGCGGAAACCTTCGAACGTGTCCTGTCGCAAACCCACACCGATCCGCGGTTGTTGGTGATCCGCTTGAAGCGGGTGCCGTTCGTGGACATCACCGGCTTGCAAACGCTGGAGGAAGTGATCCAGCAACTGCATAAGCGGCACATCGTGGTGAAGCTCTGCGAAGCAAACCGCAAGGTGCTCAGCAAGCTCGACAAGGCGGGTATCCTGAAGACCCTTGGGACGGGGCATTACCACGACGCATTCATCGCAGCGCTGGAAGAAGAGGTTCAAGCGACACCGCCCTCTCCCTAGAGCTGACGCGTTGATCTGATGACGGCTAACGCTTATCCACGACGTGGTGTCTTGGCATTGGCCGTCAGCGTGGTCTTGGTCGCATACGTGACGCCATGGTGGTCCAGGTAATCCCTGATCAGTTGCCGCACAACCTGCGACGGCGTCAAATCCTGTGCGGCGCACAATTCCTCTAACGCCTTCTTCTTGTGAGGGTCAATGAGAACGGTAAGGCGGGCAGTCTTGGTTTCCATAAAACGTCTGTTACTTTCAGTCGGCGAATGTTAATCAAATTATAATGAACGGGGCCATGACTGTCATTGCAAGTGCTGCTGGGCTGGGTGAGGTGCGCCACTCACCGTCGTTATGCCGCCGCCCTGCCGATGAGCGATTGCGTCGCGGTCAGCAAAAACGCACCTTGGGCGACATTTGAATGTCGAGTCAGCAAATGAGATTACGTTTGCTCGATGTAAAAAAAAGCGGTTCAGCGCCTAGTCCAGAGCGCCATTGAGCACTTCGTAAATGATGCCCGTCGCAATAGCTACCAGAATCAGATCCGTCCCGACTTGCTGCCACTCATAACCCTCGTAACGCGGCAGATGTCCCAGCAGCCGTCCATCGAGCTTCTTGGCAATTCCGGGTGGCAGGGGCTTTCCTCTGGCTAAATTCTTCTGGATGCCCGGAGGCAGCGCAGCCCCCGGACTCCAATAGTCACGGTAGCTCGTCAACACGCTGAGAACGCTGCCACGGTCAACACTAGGCCCATGGCTCCAATCGGAGGCCTTCCCTTGCCCCTGGCCGCTGTGGCCTTGGGCTTTTTGCGAATTACCCTTGCCGTGCCCTTGGCCATTTCCGCCCGGGTCGGCCAACGCACCAGCAGAGCCTGCTACGAGTACAAGGCTGGTAAGTACAGCTATCACTGACCTGGGTCTGAACATTTGCGTTCTCTCAGAAAGGGGGGATGTCCCCTGCAATGTAGACGCTACTGGCCAAAAAAGTTCACCCCAAGCTGCGGGGTCAAGTACCGATGCATCAGCAATAGTCCCTAATCCCCAGGTGTGAAAGCCCAGCACGAAGGCTGGGCTGTGGTTATTTTCTGTTTTCCATCATCTTGTCGGCGAGCGCTTTGGCCCGTTCAATCAGCAGATTTTGCCGGTCTTCGTGAGTGACTCCTCCTACAATCGGTGCAGTCAGATTGCTTTCCGCAATTAATGCAGCACAGAAGTACTGATCCCAAACGGTTTGCGCCGACAACGGTTGATCCAGTTGGTCGATATCCATGTGCGGCTCCTTCTGATGAGGTAGCACTGCTATTTTACGCCCGGATTGAATCCGCGTTGCTGGAGATAGTCGGCGAACTGTGTGAGGTTCGGGAATTAAGGGGCGCCAGATGCAAAAAGCCCAGCGCGGGGCTGGGCTTCGTCGAAGGACTCAGATCGACCTGGCTACTCAAGAGCCAATCGTATCATCGATCATTTTTAGAGGACGACCTAACCGCGTTGCCTAGCCCTTTAGCATTATGATCACCCGGAGTGGTTGATGATATTGCGGTTGACTTGGACAAGCCGCGGGTGTCCTTGGAATGAGCGATACCGGAAGTGGAAGTACCATGACCATTATCGCTATTGCGGTCGCTGCCGTAGTGCTGACCACTCACGCCGTGATCTCGCGTCGCCGTACCGGAATGATCACCTCCAAAACCGGCACCGTTGCTTTTACCACCATGGCTGCCATTTCCTGCGCCCATGCCGCCTCCGTGCCCGCCACCATGGCCACCTCCATTGCCACCACCGTGGCCACCACCGCCCCCGTTACCCCGTGCGTAAGCTGAGCCGATAGGAGAAAGGTCGGCCGGTAACAGCGCTGCTGTCCCCATCAAAAATGCACAGGCAAGCACGGCCATGGTTTTCTTCATTTTTTGTACGGCTCCAAAGGTAGGATTGAGTATCCGGTATGACCTAGCACGCCCCATTAAGTTCTTGCCCTGCCGACGAAATGCACGCGCCACAATCACAGATCAGATGCCTGCAAACCCGATGAACATGGCGGAGGATGCGGCAGTCTACTTATAAATTTTCTGTCATCGATACCTAAGCTAACCGCATAAGATCAAACACTTGTTGCTCATGGCCTCGCTTAGGTAAAAATAAACTAATTCAACCGTCCGAAAGCCAAATCCTTAACCACATTAGCGATCATAATGTTTGGCCATTGAGTTGATCACAGACCGCACTCTCAGAGGGCAAATATAGTCACACGATGACACCGGCAGCTTCCATCTAGACAATGGCATGAAGGCGGTACAGGCTCACAAGTTTCATTTGCCAGCAGCATACCGACAAGCAGCTGCAGCGACACCCGGTGTAACTTGCGCGTTACACCTCAACCAATCCTATGCATAAGCATTGGAAAATACAATTTGCGCATTTGAAATAGCGATCAGTTCCGTGATTACTAATTTCCGCTCGATTCAAGCGTCAACAATCGAGTTGAGCGGGCGAGATTCGGCTTTAGCTGTCGCGTGCATGAAGTCATTAGTGAGCTTGAGCGACAAGTGGGGCAAGGGTTGACGAGCAATGGGTACAACCCGCCCACAGGTCACCGGCCAAGCGCCATGTGTCCCCGTCTGTATAAAAACTGTACTCACGCACAGGAAGACGATCATGCACACAGTTCGCAGCACCTTGGTGGTGGTGGATTCGCAACAGTCCACGGATCAGATCCTGAACAGAGCCAAAATGATTGCCAGCGCTACCCAATCGCACCTGCACCTGCTGGTCTGTTGCAAGGGAAATCATCACTCTCCCTACTTACACGACATGCAGAGTGCTATGCAAAAGGAGGGCTATAGCATCAGCGTTCAACAAGCCTGGCATGGAAGTTCACACAAATCCATCATCGCCGCTCAACAGGCGGAAGGCTGCGGCCTTGTAATCACCCAGCACTTACCCGATAAACCGCTGATAAAGCCCCTTCTCACCCCTGAGGATTGGAAACTGCTGCGATACTGCCCCAGCCCGGTGCTAATGGTAAAAACAGCCAGGCCTTGGAGCGGTAGCACCATTCTTGCGGCCGTCGATGTCGGCAATAGTGACGTGGAGCATCGGGTCCTTCATTCCGGTATCGTCAGCCACGGATACGACATCGCCCAACTGGCCGGCGGCGCTCTACACATGGTGAGCGCCCACCCCTACCCCATGCTCTCAGCGAGCGACCCCATGCTTCAAGTCAAAGAGAGCATTCAGGCTTTCTATAGCGAGCAATGCAAGAAATTCCAGACCGAATTCCACATCAGCGACGAACACCTGCATATCGAGGAAGGCCCGGCAGAGGTACTAATCCCGTACTTGGCGCACAAACTCGAAGCGGCGCTAACGGTGATCGGCAGCGTAGCCCGTACCGGACTCAGCGGCGCCTTGATCGGCAACACCGCCGAAATGATTCTGGACACACTCGACTGCGACATACTGGTGCTCAAGCCGGACGACATTATCACTCACCTGGAAGAACTGGCCGCCCCACCTTCGAGACTATCGGCCGATATTGCGGCGTCCTCTTGGCCATATAACCATCACAATCATCATAACCATCGGCCAGACTCGTAGGCGTAAACCACGCCTCAATAATCGCTTGATGGTGGCTGCTCGCCGACAAGGGCTACGACGCCATGGTCTCGCTAGCTTGCTCCATGCGGTGTCTACGACATCGCTTTTCGTACAGAGCCGAGCACCTGGTCGTGCATCCAGTAATGGGCAAGACAACATTGAAACAACTACTTGAAAGCGTTGGGTAGAGCGCGAATCCATATGGCCTTTTTATCATGCTATTTGGAATATCAATCATTCAAACATCGAAATGCGCCTACACACTGGTCTGGCCAGCGGCCTCTTTCTGCCAGGCGCGCTGCAGCAGATCCATGACTTCATCGTCTGTAGTCTGCGAAAAATCCACATACCAATAGCCGATTGAAGTCAGCCATTGGGGGGTTAGCGGACAGACCACTTCATCGACCTCACCACGCAGTTGCTCCACCGTCTCAAGCGGGGCCACCGGAGCAGCGGCGACAATACGAGACGGTGCATGGGTACGTACCGCATGAATCGCGGCGAGCATAGAGGCGCCTGTCGCCAGTCCATCGTCAATCAGGATCACGACCTGATCCTTCAGATACAACGGTGGCCGGTTACCTCGATACACCCGCTCGCGACGCAACAACTCTTGTCTTTCCCGGGTGAGGACAGCATCGAAACTGGCTTTGTCGGGCGGATTAGCACGTAGTGCTTCCTCATTCATGATCCGCACACCACCACTGGCAATTGCGCCCATCGCGTACTCAGGGCGTGATGGAAAGCCCAGCTTGCGGACCAACATCAGGTCCATGCGAACCTTCAGTGCGCAGGCGACCTCGTACGCAACCGGTACACCGCCACGAGGCAAGGCGAGGATAATCACGTCGTCTCGATTGGCGTACTTAAGCAACGGTTCAACCAGACGGCGTCCAGCCTCGACCCGATTCACAAAGGTATATTGCGGCGTAGGGCTGTTCGTCATTGAAATCTCCTGAGGCGATGCTGCCCTCGCATGAACAGCCTCGATCAGCCCTTTACCAGGTTGAATGGGCTGTCAGTACAAGCCAGCCTGCTCCCTTCCAACCGTCCCGGGTTGATTTTGATCAAATGTGCAATGACAGTCCGTCGATTCGCAAAGCACGTTCACGTCACAGAAGTTGACGACTTAACTTATGTCAGAAAACCAAACAGCCTTTTCGCTATGCTTATTGTTGACTTCGCCGGCTCCCTGCCCTCCTTCGTCGTGCCAGGAATTGCGTCATCAGCTATGCACCCATGCTACCGGAGATTGCCATGTCGCCACTTCCCCAACGACTACGGGTCTATGACAGCGATGAACTGGCGGGCGTATTGCAGGCGATGGCACACCAGGCTGCAGCGTTGCTACCTGCCACACAGGCCGCATTGGTCGGTATCCAACGCCGTGGTGAACCGCTGGCACAGCAGCTACAGCATTACCTGGCGCAACTGACCGGCCGACCCGCCGTGGCGCTCTATCCGGTCAAAGTCAAACGCTACGCTGATGACCTGACCGTGCTCCACCACCATACGGAACTCACCGAAAACCCCGCCCTGAATGCGCTGGACCTCGCCCATACCACCGTACTGGTAGTTGATGACGTATTGTACGAAGGTCACTCGCTGCTACGTACCTGTGCTTACCTGGCGCAACTCGGTGTGCGTCGTCTGCACACGGCGGTATTGGTGGATCGGCATGTCTGTCACCAGCCGATCCGTGCCGACATCGTTGGTATTCACCTGCAGGTGGCCCCCCAAGACATCGTCGAATGCAATGTCCCTCCCTATGAGGCTGAATTCTGCATAGAAATAGTGCGCCATGGTGTCGCCTGCTGAGCCGCTAGCATCAACCAAGCGCTTGCTTCGGCGGTTTGACGGCAAGCACGCTGCAAATGGCCTGACCGACGATTCGCTCCGTGGTGTCTCCAATCAGTTTTGCCCATCGCTTGGGTTGCACCACGCCCATGACCAGCACATCGATCGCCAACGTCTGCACTTGCTCCGTGATGATCTGAACGGGGGCACCTTGCAGAAAATACCGATGCGCAAGGGAAACACCATGTGCGTCCGCCAATGCATCAAACGGGGCTTGCAGTGCTTCGCGCAATGGTTCGATCCAGGGTTTGGCGAGGCTGGCATTGGCCAGCAGTGGTGCAGGCAGGTCATACACGGACATAAGGGAAAGTTGCCCGTTGCACTGCAATGCCAGGCGCTGGGCAGCGCGAATCAGCTGCTGATTGAATACTTGCTGCTCCGGCCCGGGGTCAGAGACATCCACGGCAATCATAATGCTCCGAGGCATGGCCGGTGCATCGGGTGCAACGAAATGGATCAACCCTGCATAGTGACGTAACAGGGCGTGCTCAAGCGAGGGCTGGAAGGCCCGGGCGAGTAACGATGTTGGGTGGCAACGCGTGATCAGCATGTCTGGATTCAATTCAGTGATGTAATCCAACACTGAGGCATGCGCATCCTCCGCTTGCATCACCTCGCCGGTCAGTTGCAAGCTATCGTCTCGCAACTCCTCCATAAGGTCGTTAAAAGACTTCTTGAAATGGTTGAGTGAGGCATCAGCTACTTGTGGGTCTCGCAGCTCATCGTGCAGGCGTAGCTCAGACTGCTCAAATATCCCCAACACATGCAATGCCGCTCCGCTGGCTTTGGCTAGCGAAACGGCTCGATGCAGTGCAGCTGATCTCGGATCGACCTCGCTGAGGATCAACAATAGCTGGCGGTACTGGCTCATTCGCCACCTCCTGCGAGGAAAAGCCCCGGACAATGCAATTATCGAAGCTTGTACCGTGATCCTCTTGATAAAAATCAAGGCTGCGCAAGCTGGCAAAGTCAAACTGGATGTATACCTCTCGCATTACAACCAGAGCCATGCTCGTTGGAGGTCACCATGAAAGCCTTCTCACGACTGCTACTGATCTGCCACCCCGAGCTTCATGCGTCTGCGGCCATGGCACGCGCACAGGCTTTGGCCAGGAGCACCGCAGCAACTCTTCATCTGGTAATTCTCAGTAAGCTGCCTTCGCGGCTGGCCACGCTGAACCAAGCCTTGCACCGCAGCGCCCACAAACAAGAACAGGAACGCCGCCAGGCCTGGTTGAACGAGCAGGTGCATGAACTACGTAATCTAGGCATCAAGGCCTATGCTGAAACAGTGGATGAGGATGATCCGCTAAACGACCTTATGCGCCTGGCGCAGCTGCACCGTATCGATATGATCATCAAGGACATCACGTATGAGACGGCCTTGAGCCGCGCCCTGCTTAAGCCGCTTGATTGGCAGCTGCTACGCCATTCTCCAGTCCCCCTGCACCTGGTGGCCCACGCTGAACTCCAACTGCCGACCCGGGTACTTGCAGCGGTGGACCTGTCCCAGGATGACCCCGTCATGGAAAAACTGAATACCCGGATCCTCGAGTCAGCAAAGGCGATAGCACTGCAGTGCAAGGCGCAACTGCACCTGGTGCAGGCCTATGACTGGAACCGAAGTTTTGTCGCCTATGCTGCCGTACCCGTTGCGTGGAACGACCAGCTGCTGGAGCAAATGACCGGGCATGCCAACGAGCGCATGCATCAGCTAGGCGCACGTTTCGGCATCGACACAGGACAGCAGCACATGATCAAAGGCCCGGCAACCTGCGTCATCAGCGACTATGCCAACCAGAACGGATTCGATGTCGTGGTGATGGGCACCCTTTACCACGAAGGTATCTCGAGGATTGTCGGCAGTACGACAGAGCAGGCGCTCTACAAGGTGCGCTCCAGCATCCTGGCGATTCATAGCTGATTCGGCTGGACCGTATGTTGAGATCAAACCCGCCAGTGGAGCCCAACCATGGATAACAACCGTCCACTCTTGTTTGCCCTGCGGGGCAGTGAAGTCTATGCCACTGGCGTGGCTAAGCGGTTAGGGTGGCAACTGGCGTCGCACGAAGAACGCAACTATGAAGACGGCGAGCATAAGTGTTGGCCAACAGTGACGGTCAATGGCTATCAGGCCGTACTGTTCCATTCGCTCTACAGCGATGACCGACAGAGTGCCCATGACAAGCTCTGTCGCCTCTTGTTCTTTTGCAACGCGCTCAAGGACGCTGGTGCCTGCCAGGTGAAGGTTGTAATCCCTTACCTGTGCTATGGACGCAAGGATCGCCGGGTCGAAACTCAGGATGCCACCATCACTCGCTACGTGGCGGCCATGATGGAGGCCTGCGGCGTGGACCAGTTGGTCACGCTGGATGTCCATAATCCGGCCGCATTTGACAATGCTTTCCGCATCCCGGCCTGGAATCTGCAATGCGCGGAGTTGTTCGCGGAGTATTTCGTGTCGGTTGTTGGCGACGCGCCCGTGATGGTGGCATCACCGGACTTCGGAGGCATCAAGCGCGCCGAACAGTTTCGCCAGGCCCTTGAGCGTCAACTGAAACAGCCGGTAGGCAGCGCCCTGATGGAGAAGCATCGCGAACATACATCCCTGACAGGCATGCACCTGGTTGGCAACGTATCAGGCAGGACAGTCATTATTTTTGACGACCTGATCAGCACCGGCCAAACGCTCATCCATGCCGGCCAAGCCTGCCGTAAGGCAGGCGCCATTCGCCTGTTCGCTGCAGCAACCCATGGCCTGTTCACCACAGGCGGCCAACTATTCGATACCTCGCTGTTCGAACGCATCGTAATCGCCGACAGTGTGCCGCCCTTTCGTTTGCGATCAGAATACGTGAATGGTCAGCTACAGGTACTCGACAGTACCGCACTAGTGGCAAACCTGCTGGCGCAAAGCGGTGCGTATACGACTGCCTGAGCCGCGACAGACAGTAATCGGGCGTCAAATCGCCAGAATTTTGCAAGGAACCTGGTAAAGCAGGTGTTCGGTCGTGCTGCCAAAGAGCCTGTCCAGGCCGTGAGCCGGAGGAAGCAAGGTCTGCGTGGCTAATGTCGCCCAAGTAGGTCAGGACAGATCGCAAATGACGGCATTCCCAATGAACAAGGGCTCGAAGCTGTGTCATTCGGGAAACGGGGGCTGCTGGGGCGGCGGGTTGTTTTCCGGAATATCGGTCATCGTCGCCTCTGTGAGCAGCAGGATACTGGCGACAGAAACAGCATTTTCCAAGGCGATACGCACCACCTTGGTGGGATCTATGATGCCGGCGTCATACATATCCACGTAGTCATTGGCGGCGGCGTCGAAGCCTATGCTACCCGACTCGGCAAGCATGCGAGCGACCACCACACCCGAGTCCACCGCCGAATTCTCGGCGATCACCCGCGCTGGGGCTTCCAGAGCCCGGCGCAATATTTGCAATCCGGTCTTGAAATCACCCTCTTTGTCGACCTCCTCGGCCAGGATGCCTGGTATTGCCTTGAGCAACGCCAGTCCACCGCCTGGAACGATACCTTCGGCAATGGCAGCGCGGGTCGCTGCGATAGCATCATCCAGGGCATCTTTGCGGGCCTTCATTTCCGCTTCCGAGGGCGCACCCACCCGAATTATCGCAACGCCACCCGCCAACCTGGCGAGGCGCTCCTGCAATTTCTCGCGTTCATAATCGCTAGTGTTGGTCTCCATTTGCGCCCGGATCTGCTGCAAGCGTGCCTGAACAGCGTCTTGCGTGCCTTTTCCACCAATCAAGGCCGTACTGTCTTTGAGCACGACGACTCGATGCACCTGGCCCAGTTGAGCGAGCTCCAATTGCTCAAGATCGACACCCAGTTCGGTGGACACCAGGGTTGCGCCGGTCAGCACTGCGATGTCCCGAAGCATCTCCTTGCGTCGGTCACCGAAACCCGGGGCTTTGACCGCCACCGCACGCAGTACGCCGCGGATATGATTCAGGACCAGTGTGGTCAGCGCTTCTCCGTCGATATCGTCGGCGATCACCACCAGCGGCTGGCCACTTTTGGCCACCTGTTCAAGCAATGGCAGCAGGTCCTTGAGCACAGCAATCTTGTGATCACATAACAATACAAAGGCATCGCTGAGCTCGACCTGCATTTTCTCAGTGTCAGTGACGAAATAAGGCGATACGTACCCCCGGTCGAAACGCATGCCATCCATGATTTCGACCACGGTTTCCGTGGTCTTGGACTCTTCGACGCTGACCACACCTTCGACGCCCACTTTTTCCAGTGCATCGGCAACCAATTGACCGATCAATGGGTCGTTATGAGCCGACAGCGTGGCCACCTGGGCTTTTTCCTTCAGTGTACTGACCGCGCGTGACTGTGCCTGCAGCGATTGAATGACCAGTGCCAGCCCACGATCCAGGCCACGCTTGAGGTCGATTGCGCTCGCACCCGCAACGACATTGCGTACGCCATCAGCCAGAATCGCATGGGCCAGGACTGTCGAGGTACTGGTGCCATCCCCTACGGCATCACCCGTACGCTCCGCTGCCTGGCGCAGCATCTGCGCACCGAGGTTTTCTTCTGGATCTTGCAGGTCCACCCGTTTGGCGATGGAGACGCCATCGTTGCACACTGTCGGCCTGCCCCACGTGCTCTGCATCAGCACCGATTTGGACTTTGGCCCCAAGGTCACACGCACGGCGTCGACCAACTGAGTGGCACCCCTAAGGATCTTTTCTCGTGCTGCAGACCGAAACAGGATTTTGCTGTGGGGCATGGAGGATGCTCCTGACCGGATCGACGAGGGAGAAACCGTGTTCAGCATCTCGCCGAATCATCAGCGGCGCTTGATTTTTATCAACTGAATCAGTTCACCCAGACTAACGTTCCTGCAGATACATAGTGTGGCAGCGAGCGCAAATGGCTAACGCCAGTCAAGATAACGGAACAGCTCCCCCTAGTCGAAACACAGCCTCACCAGCGTATCTAGCCTTATTAGTTGCTGATGGATGTCAGCACTATCAATGCTCGATGGGGCGGCATCGAAATCACTACGCATGCGTGTAAGCAAATGAATCAGGCGACAAATCTCGCGGTGAGTATGGCTCATGGCCGACAATGCCAACTGGCCGCCAGTGCGCCCGTTTCGGCTTCGCCATCGCCATCGCCATCGCCATCGCCAATAACACAGGCCACGATCAGGTCAGGATTGTCGAATGCAGCACCATAAGCATGGGCCACTATAGCCGGGCCGCCATAGCCAGGGCCTGCGATAAACATGATGTTCAAGTCGTGTTACCTGATCAGGCGATTCAAATGTGTGTAGATCAGGTTCAACCCGGGCGCTGTGCCCCAGTGCCCCAGTAACCTGGGTTTTATGTGCTCCAGGTTTAGCGGAGCTTTCAACAAAGGATTGTCCTTGAGGTAGATTTGCCCGACCGTAAGATAGTTTGCCGCGCGCCAGTAGGCGTCCAGCAATTCCAGCTCTATGCGCCCGGTGTGCTGCCAACGCTCCAGAAGGACAATCAACCTGTAGTGTTTACGGCCACAGCCCTAAAGGTCCAGGGCATGAATGCCCTACTTATTTCGGCTTTGCTGGCGAGTCAAAGGATGGGAGCGTCCTGCTCCCAGAGCGACCTGTGATCCGTCTGCTATTTGCCGCTCTTGATCGGAATCACTTTTTCCGGATGGATCGCTTCGGCGCGCTTGGGTAGATGCACTTGCAACACGCCCTTGGCGAACTGGGCATTGATCTTTTCGGCATCGACCTCGCGCGGCAACTGGAACACGCGTTCGAAGCTGCCGTAGTGGCGCTCGGAAAGGTGGTACTCCTTGCGTTTTTCATCGACTTCTTCCTGCTTTTCACCTCGGATAACCAGGTTGCCATTGACGAGTTTGATCTCGATATCCTTGTCGTCCACACCAGGCAGTTCGGCACTGATAAGGTACTCCTCCGCCAGTTCGCTGACATCCATGGCAGGCATGCCATGAGTGAACAAATCTCGTCGCCAGAATGGCTCGACATCGAACGGCGTGTGCCTGAAAGGCATACGCAACGGCCGCCGTCCGAAGTCCTCAAACAGACTATCGATCTGACGCCGTAACTGCTGGAACGGGCGCCACAGCTCAGCGGGTTCCACACTCGGCGGTGTCGCTTGGGCAGGCTGGTTGGAAGCAGGCGTCACAGGTACTTTTTTGGCTTCTTCGGTCATGGTGACCTCCTCGGCTCAGTAAAGGCTGTCTCCCATGGAGACAGTTCGATACTGCGCCTCACCCCCTCCCCGTGTTTGATCTTTATCAACTACGGCGACGTGGACACCGATAGCGATCGAACGATGCCCTGACGAAGATCAAAGCAGCCACCCGCAGCCCGTCTAGCCTGGGAAAATGGTCAGTGCGATTGATGATGTCTCGCTCTTCAGTGACCCGCTTTAGTTCCGCTCGGAGCCGGCGCGGTTCAGCGTGTTGATCATCGTCTTGCTGCCGCTCTTCTTGAGGTTTGCAATAGCGCTTTATCAGGCATGGAGGTGTCGATGAAACCCAAGGCGATTCAATGTTCGCTGGCGGAGATCCAGTAGATCAAATAGTGCTATAACCATACGCTTGGTATTTCAATTCTTTCCAAGGGCGGCAAATTTCCTGGGGTGAGAGCTTTGCGCTCGCCTATACTAAAAAGGTTAAACAGTGCTGGCGAGTGCACTTTGCAAGCTATTGAAAATCATGGGAATTGAAAGGCGCCGAGATCCTTTGAGGCTGTTGGTTAAAAATATTTTTCTGTGGCGGTTTGGTGTCGTGACGAGGACTTGATATGAACGTCTTGTTAAATGAACTTAAGGCCTATCATCATGAGGTGACTGTAAAAATCACTCAGATCAAAGAGTTGCTGAGGAAGATGAGACATGAATCTGACGGTGCTGATGACTGCAAGCTGTTGTTCACGATGCTGGAAGCCTTGCATGGTGATGCAGAGCGACACCACCATGAAAACGAAGAACTTATTCGACTGGCCTTGCTAGCGACTGAGGCACCGATCCACCAACGGGTCAAAGATATTGAACGAGATCATCAGGCATTTGGGCGCATTGCTGGACAGCTGAAGATGTTGGAGAGCACAACTCAGGAAACGAGAGTAATTGCTGACACTATCGATGATTTCATAAAAAAATATTACGACCATATGGACGCCGAGGACAATATTTTCTTTCCGGCGGCAGATAAGTGGCTGTCAGACAACCAGTGGCAGGAAGTAAAACGTCAATGGCATTAATTGGAGCTCACTATACATTTTCAAAATTCAGCCATTACTTAGCACTTGACCTCACTCAGTAATTACCTGGATACCACGCATTAACTCACCGGGGTTTACGTATATCGACTGTACCTCGTTAGAAGTCCCTTCCCTTTGGCGCCTGTGCCGATTACACAAGGCTGTAACCTGCCGCTTTCAGCCAAAAGCAATCGTTCTCAGAAGTCGAACGTCAGTAGGGCCGCACAACCGCTGCCCCCTACCTGCAATCTGTCCTTTCCGACGCTTGGCACGCTGTTTTTTCTCGTTGAAGGAGAAACCGGTCGGAAATCGTTGTCGTATCACCTGCAAGCGCACCGTTACGATCATAACGCAGGTACGGTGAATTACGGGAAGGCTTGGCCTGCCGCGTAGTGTCTTTCTATTACAGAGGTAGTGAGATGAGTGTGAGCCCCATGCTTGGTATGTGGGTGGTGGCTGCGATTGGCTCAGTCATGTTGATGCCAGCGTTAGCGGATCACCGGCGAGGCGGGCACGAGAGTGGCGAGTGGAAGGACGAGTACAGGGACGGGCCATGCAAAGTAAAGATCGAATCCAAATACGATGAGTACAAGGAAGAGATCAAATGCCCAAATGGCCGCGGCGCCAGTTGGCGTCGCGGCGAGTGGAAAGACGAGTTCTGGGAGCGTGGTTGCAAGGTCAAGATCGAGGCCAAGCGAGATGAGTACAAAAAAGAGGTCAAGTGTGATGGTGATGATTGATCCAGCCCAGTTTAGCTTTTGATGTGTGCCACGCATAAACGGCGCAGAGAAGACGACAGCAAAGTAGTTGCCTAACCTGCGCGCTGGGCGTGTTCTGATTCATCCAGATGCTCTAGCAGCACTGCTATCGTCGCATCCCGCAGCTTAATTGCCGCCATCCAGTCCGGCCCTTGCGCCAACAGCGGGGAGCAGACGTTGACGTGGATTGCACCGTGGCGCGGGAACCACTGTCCGTCGCGCAGCACCCTGCGTGTGCCGCTGATTGCGACCGGCAGCAGCGGCACGCCGGCACGCGCGGCAAGCACGAAGGCGCCCATGTGGAACGTTCGCAAGCCTGGCTCGCGGGTGAAGGTTCCCTCGGGGAAGAACACCAGGGACTGGCCAGCTTCTAGCGCCTCGGCTAGGGTCTCGGTGTCTGCGGCGCTGCGCTGCAGGTCGAAGCGTTCGACGAAGCGGGCACCGAGCTTGCGCAGGAACCGGCCGGCGATCCACTGCCCAGCCAGCTCGCGCTTGGCAACGAAGCTGAATCGCGGCGGCAGGGCCGCGCAGAGAATGACGCCGTCGAGGTAGCTGGCATGATTTGCGGCCAGCACGCTCACCCCAGACCCAGACAGGTGCTCCAGCCCCGTGACGCTGAACGGCACCCCCGTCAACCACACGAACAGCCGTGCGGCCGTGCGGGTAAAGCGGCGGCACCAACGCTGGCGCGGCAGGATCGCAACGCCCAGCCAGGTGAGTGGGGTGACCAGCCAGAACAGCAGCCAGATGTAAGCGGCATATAGCGCCGCGCGGCAGGTCCGCCAGCCGCGACTGAAATGCCCGCGTATTGCCTGCACCACCAGGCGCATTAGCTGGCGCCACACGGCGAGGTGTGGCCGACCTACTTCACCGCGCTCATACAGTTCGCGACTGGCAGCACGGCGAATCTTGCCGCTGGAGGTTTTCAGTATGCTATGCGGTGGTGCCAGAACGATATCGTCGGGCGATACACCGGTGAGGTCGACCACGATACGGTTGACCTCCTGTCGCAGGTGTTGCCGCGCGGCAGCTTCCTTTTCGTGGCTTTCGGCCAACACCACCAGGCGCTCGGTGCCGGTGTCCGGGTCAGGACTGCCGAACACCGCGATGCAGCCTTTGCGCAGACCGGGCAAATTACCGACCGCCGCTTCGACGTCGTAGGGGTAGATGTTGCGCCCGGCACGGATGATCAGATCCTTAGCGCGGCCGGTAAGGTAGACCTCACCACCGGCCATGTAGGCGAAGTCGAGCGAGTCGATCCAGCCATCACGCAGCACCCGGCGAGTCTCTTCGGGGTTACGGTAATAGCCACCGGTGGTCGACGGCCCACTGAATTGCAGATGACCTTCGCTGCGCTCAGGGAGTTCGACCCCGCTCCCATCGACGATGCGAATCTGATGACCCGGCAACGGCCGGCCGCTGGAGACAAAATGAAGTATTGCGCTGGCGTCCGCTTCGGCTGGCAGTGCATTGCCACGGGTCTGGAACGCCTCTCGCTGCACCCGGTCGATTAGCGGCCCTCGATCCAGAGGAGGAAAGGCCACACCCAACGTGGCCTCGGCCAACCCATATACAGGCGCCAGCGCAGTGGGCGCCAGGCCGTAGCGAGCGAAACGTTCGGCGAAACGCTGCAAAGTATCCGGGCTGACCGGTTCGGCGCCGTTGAAGGCCAGGCGCCAACTGCTCAGGTTCAGACCTTCGAGGTCACCGTCAGCGAGTTTGTTCAGGCACAGTTCGTAGGCGAAGTTGGGCGCCGCCGACAAGGTGCCGCGGAAGTGGTCGATGGCCCATAGCCAACGCTGCGGCCGTGCCAGGAAAGCCAGCGGTGACATCAGCACCAGGTTGTAGCCGTAATACAGGCTGCCCAGCCAGGCACCGATCAATCCCATGTCGTGGTACATGGGCAGCCAGCTGACGAACACGTCCTGCGGCCCCACTTTCAGTGCCCTCCCCATGGCGCGCAGATTGGCCAGCAGATTAGCGTGGCTGATCATCACGCCCTTGGGCTGGCCAGTGCTGCCCGAGGTGTACTGCAGGAAGGCGATGTCATCCGGTTGCCGCAGCGGTGTGACGCACTCGCTCCCCTCACCCGCCAGCTCGGCCACGCTGGCGATACGAGTCAGGCTCGGAACCTGCGGCCGGAGCAGCCGGGCGAGCAGCTTCGCTTGCGTCACGGTAATCAGCACTTTGACCTCAGCGTTGCGCAGGATGCCAGCCTGGCGGTGCAGATGATCCTCTATCTGCGACAAGCGCAGCGGTGGATAGATAGGCACCGGCACGCCACCGGCCAATAGGATGCCGAAAAAACCAAGGAGAAAGTCGCGGCCTGTGGGCAGCATCAGGGCCACGGTCTGACCGGCGTGCAAGCCACTGCGTTGCAGCCCTGCGGCAATGACCAAGGCGCCCTGATGCAAGGCGCCATAGCTGATATCTTCCTGTTGGTCATTTTCACCTAGCAGGCGCACGTGGACATACTGCGGCTGATGACGCACATGCCAGTCCAGTACCTCGATCAAGGTTCGCGCGGCATCCGGCGTCTGCCCTGATGCAGTCAGAGTCTCGCTAGAGTTGCTAGAGAGCAACGGATGTATGGCCTCGGCGCCATGCCTGCTGTGCAGCACGCGCAATACGTCGGCGGGGGTGTCTGCCGAGGCGAACAGGTTTTCTGGTAAGCGCACACCGAATTCGTGCTCGATACGTGACCACAGTTCGACTCGAGCCAGGCTGTCTACGCCCAGGTCCCGGTCAAGCACGCTGTGCAAGGTGACCTGCAAGTCTTCTGCCGCTTGCGGGTGCAACTCGACCACAGTGCGCTGGACAATTTCGAGCAATTTTTCCGCGCTCCCCTCGTAAGGGGGAACGGCGGAGGGTTCTGGAGGCGGACGAGACATCGGCGGCCCCTCATGACAGGAAACTCTGTGTGTAAATCCTTGCCAGTTGCCATTATACGCTCGCAGGATCGGTGGGTCAGGGCTAGGCTCAATACCAGTCAGCTAAGGGCTTTGAGACGAACATTGCACCTGTGGCGAGGGGGTTCTCCCTCGCCACAGGCCGGTAGAGAGATCGCCATGCCAGCCAGCCTTGCCCCCGGAGTGACGCGCCGAGAAATCTGGGCCTGGGCAATGTTCGATTTCGCCAACTCCGGCTACACGACGGTAGTGATCACAGCCGTGTTCAACGCCTACTTCGTCGCTGTGGTCGCCAAGGGCGAAGCCTGGGGTACGCTGGCCTGGACCAGCGCCATCGCCCTCTCTTACGCCCTGATCATCCTGACCGCGCCGCTGGTTGGCGCCTATGCCGACGCCTTCGCCTGCAAGAAACGCCTTCTGCTGTTCAGTACGGTCGGTTGTGTCGTGTTTACCTCTGGACTCGCGCTGGCAGGACCGGGGGAACTTGGTGTCGCAATCCTTTTCATCGTGCTATCCAACTTCTGCTTCGGCAGCGGCGAAAACCTGATCGCCGCCTTCCTGCCCGAACTCGCCCATGCGGATGCCTTGGGCAAGGTGTCCGGCTGGGGCTGGGGATTCGGCTATATCGGCGGCCTGGTCAGCCTGGGTGCCTGCCTGGCCTTCGTCAGCTGGGCCCAGGCGCAGGGGCAGACTGCGGCGCAGTTCGTGCCGGTGTGCATGCTGATCACCGCGTCCTTGTTCGCCATCGCCAGCCTGCCGACCTTCCTGTTCCTGCGCGAACGCAGCCAGCCGCAGCCCGTGTGCGACGACACGCCTATCGCGCAAGCGGTGCTAGCGCGCTTCGCGCAGACGCTGCGCGAAGCCGAGCGCTATCGCGACCTGCTGCGCTTCCTTGCCTGCACTGTCTGCTACCAGGCCGGTATCTCGGCAGTAATCACCCTGGCTGCCATCTATGCCAATCAGGTCATGGGCTTCAGTACCCAAGACACGCTGCTGCTGATCTTAGTGGTGAATATCACGGCCTCCATCGGTGCAGTGCTGTTCGGTTGGCTGCAGGATCATCTTGGCCATCGCGCCACACTCGCGCTGACCCTGCTGGGCTGGCTCGGCATGGTCGGTCTGGTCTGGGTCGCGCGCGGCCCAGAGCTGTTCTGGCTGGCAGCCAACCTCGCCGGTCTGTGCATGGGCGCCAGCCAATCAGCCGGACGTGCCATAGTCGGTCTGCTTGCGCCGCCGACACGGCTGGCGGAGTTCTTCGGCCTCTGGGGGTTAGCGGTCAAACTGTCGGCAATCCTCGGCCCCATGACTTACGGCCTGACCAGTTGGCTGTCCGCAGGCGATCATCGCTTGGCGATGCTGATTACTGGCAGCTATTTCGTCGTCGGCCTGCTGATCCTGGCCGGCGTCGACCTGGAGCGTGGGCGGCAGGTAGCTGTCAGCCGTACCGAGAGTCTCGAAAAGTGAGTGTGTGCTGGAGAACCCATTGCGTATAAAGAATCAACCCGCTCCTGACCGTCAGCTTTGGGTCCAGGCTGTGTGAAAACGCACTGAGTACGTCGAAAACTGAGAGTTGCGTGCGTTACCTGCGAAACAGGCAGGCGAAAAAGCGAATTGCCCTAGTCAGCTACATAGCCGTTCGTGATGCTGTTTGGGCCGCGTCAGCGGTACAAACAACCACTCAAGATAGTCTGAAATAGTCGGATATTTTCCGGCTATCGAGCTACCTGCACTTTGAAAAAACTATCCACGTCGGAGATCCGATAGATTTTCTCCGTTTTTCAAGCCCCTTGGCTGCCGTAAGGCTCCTCACAGCCACCATTTCCTGCATCGGCACAGACCACGTTTTCCTCACCATGCAGTAGTTTGTCGACCTGCGTGACGTCCGCCACATTGGCCGCCGTGACGGCTACGCTATGCACCAGGCCCGATTCATCATCGACGCCGATGTGGGCTTTGGCGCAACGACAAACCACGGTCGCCCAGATATCCATTGATCACGCTGAAAATCCCGCCTGCCAACTCATGCTTTTCAAGCAGGCGCCGGAAGTTGAGGATGGTGGTTTCATCCGGAATTCGCTCAAGGCTCAGGCCAGCGAACTGGCGCGAAATGGTCGTCTCATACAGCGCCTCCTCCATGGCCGGATCGCTGTAGCCGAACCAGTTCTGCATCAGATGCACGCGCAGCATCGCCATCAGCGGATAGGCTGGACGACCACCTTCACCATTTGGGTAGTGCGGCTCGATCAAGGCGATTAGCCTCTTCCACGGCACGACCTGGACCATCTCGGTCAGGAACAATTCCTTACGGGTCTGCTTGCGCTTGCCGACGTGCTCGGCGTCGGCAAAGGACATCTGCTTCATCTGGCGCCTCGGCGATTGAGGTCGAGCATTTTGCCAAATCTGGAAGTCTTCTTCAGAGTTTCCTTAGCGAATGACCAGTAAGACGGAGAAATCGTAGTGTTGGACGGATCGAGACTAATGCATGCCTGCGAGGTAAGGCAACCGCGAGCTGGGCCATTTGCCAGTACTGAGTGCTGTCAGGCCACACGTCAACGCCTCTCCACTGCAAGCCCCACTCAGATCATTGAGATTGGCCAACGAGGTAGCTCGGTGCGGAAGCGATTGAAAAGAAGCGGAAAGGAAGGGAAAGCGCCGGACTCAAAAAACGCCGCCTCAGAAACGCAAAAAGCCCTGAATAGTCAGGGCTTTGAAGATGGCGGAAGCGTAGAGATTCGAACTCTAGGATAGTTGCCCATCACCAGCGGCGATCTTTTCGTCCAGGTCATCCATGATTCAGCTCCCTGTTAATTGGTCAGGGCAGTACAGGTCGCCTCGCACACAGTACCAACCGTGCGAATTTGGTCGACAGACCGCGAGAGGAAATAGCGGAACCTTACTATTAGCACAGTGCGTCTCTTATAAAAAATAGAAGCTCATAAAGAGTATCGTCACCCTTAAATTTATCGCGAAATACAGGAGATTTCGCTCGGCGCACTACCCCCATTAAAGTGCAAAGTGAAACTTCTCCGCCCCATCGCATAAGAAATAAATTGTAACAAAGACTTCTTGAAATACTCCAGACATCAAGAAATCAACATTTACTGACCAAGAATGAGAAACCTTGCCTTTTATAGCTGGATGGAAACCCAGTTCATTAAAGCCCCACCCAATGGTAACGTATGCTTTCGCATTGCTCAGCACAAGAAACAACACGAGCAAACTTGTTGGTTGAATAAAGGATTAACGAATGACTATCGAGCGAGAGATTTTCTCGGCCCTTATCGCGCAGAACGCATTTCAAGGTGAAAAGCCGAGCGTACAAAGCTACGCCCAGCTAGCCGTCGACAAGGGATTTAGAGCGCTTTCGTCAAAGCAACAGGCAGTGGTAAGCCCCTTCCTGCAAAAAAAATGCGAGGGTATGAAAAAACCAAATGAAAAACATAACAACTGCCAAAATATTATAGGCGGCCGTGAATTGCTTACAGCTCTTGAGAAATCCGAGCATTACAAAGGATGGCGCTGTGAGAGCTGCCGAAGTGCATCTTAAAAATAATAAAGCGATCTAGAACGTTATTGGAGCAGGCCGCCATAGGCCTGCTCGCAGGTCTTTCTCTTCTTTAGGCCCTGATCAGTACCCCCATCAAATCGCCGCTCACTCGTCACGCACTTGAGCGCTTCGGAAAAATTTTGCACGACGTAGCCAAATCCTTCTGCGTGTCTAATTTTTTAAGGAGAGAATAGTGCCCATATATCAAATATCACTGCTGGTTGTTTTCGGTATCGCCACACTCTGGTGGGGCTACCGATTGGATAAGAAGAACCGTCAAAAAGAGTTGGCCGCAAAAAGACAAAGCGAAACCCGAGCCTCCTAGGGTCGCTGGCAGACATCCCTGATATACGTCTGCGCCGCTCTCAAGGCTGCTTGGTCGGCGATGAGGTCTCTCCGTAACCAGCCTGAGGCCGTAGTGATCGAGAACGTTCAAGAGTTCATGGATTGGGCTCTGTACCCGGCCTGGCTTGCTGCAGTGCAAGCCCTCGGCTACCAGGTCGCTCCGCATGTGGTTGATTGCGCCGACTTGGGCGTGCCGCAGCACCGCGTGCGGCTATTCCTGGTCCTGACCCGCAGCAAGGCACCATTGATGCTCGAGCTGCACCGGCGCCAGCACGTGCCGGCCACCAGCTTCCTCGACTTCGACGCCGGGCGCTGGTCGCTGATCGAGAGGCCGGGTCGGGCCCAGACCACGCTCGACCGGGTGCGCAATGGCCGCCAGCGCTTCGGCGAACGCTTCATCATGCCGTACTACGGCAAAGGCTCCGGCACTACCGGGCGCGACATCAACCGCCCGATCGGCACCATCACCACCCTGGACCGATGGGCCTTGGTCGACGGCGATCGCATGCGGATGCTCAGCGCCGATGAGGCCCTGGCCGCTCAGTCGTTCCCGGCCGACACCCTGCGCCCGGACAACCACCGGCTGACCATGCACATGGCAGGCAATGCGGTACCGCCGCTGGCTGGGCAGCGAGTGATTGAGGCGCTGCTTAAAGCAGCGTGATCGACGACGCCGATTGGCCAATGTGAGCTGGGTGAACCACCAATCAAGCACGCTTTCAGAACGTAGGAAGATCGGCGATCCGCCTGCCTGGTATGCACTGATCCTCGATCAGGGACCCGTTGCCATCAGGAACAATTGAGCCAGCGAGTGTCCCTGGTGAGCGGAAAAACAAGTGGAAGCTGTCTCCGTCCTCCATCAACCCGAGCACCTCCGAAACGGAAAAATCGCGCACGTCTGTAGATAATTCAGGTAAGGCGGCTGGAGAGCCGTGCGTTTCTTGACCCTGAAGCGCAACCAGCTTTTCGTCCTCGTCATATCTAGCTGCAGTCACCGCGTAAGTAGTCATAGCCATTACCTCCCCATGAATCGTTAACTATAGCTGCCCACGAGGTATCCCCATGCCCACAGAAAACCGATCCAGCAACACAGAACAGATGGTCCGCGTGCCGCGCGAACTGATGCCGTGTCGGTTTTGCGGTGGTAAAGCTGATTCGCGCTGCACTGCCGGACCGTATCCAGACTGGTTCGTCGAATGCGTTGAATGCCTTGCGTCAGCCCCAGTGTTCAGCGAAGAAAAACTGGACGGATGGAATAACCGCGCCCAGCCAGCCGCCCAGCACCAGGAAGACCCGATGGGTATGCGGCTGCGACCAGGCGGGACGATCTCCAATGACATCCCGCCAGGGCAAGCAGGTCATATCGCCATTGGCCTCCTCGACTCCGCCCCACCAACCTCCGACGGCTTCAGCGCCGGTGACATGGCCGACCAGGGTGCCAAGGCGTTTGCTGCGCGGGATGGTGAAGTTCAGGAGTTACGCGCCAAGTTGGCCGAGGCCCAAGAAGTGCTCCGGGATTGCATTGAAGTCGGCGAGCTTGATGCAGAAACACAGTGGAAGGCCGAGCGGGTATCGAAGGGGCGTCGCTTGTACGTCGATGATCGCGCCTTGGCAAACGCGGCGCCAAGCGACCCTGAATGACCAAAGAGTATATTTGTACCCCCTTCATTCTTTGACTATTGAGCAGCCGCTCGGTCAGGCCTCATTTGGGATACGTCGCTTAATCTGCCTGGTATTGGAGGCGGCGAGTTTACGGGCCAACCCGACGCCCCAGCCCAGCGCCCTGGTCATCGACTCACCAGGTCGGGAGTTGTACGCCTCCTCATGCAAGGCCATTCCAGTTGACGCATAGATGCCGATGAACATTTGCGTGCCGCCGGTACGAAAAAGTCGAACTTGCACGTCGATCATTGTCCCGTCGTCAAGCGTTTCATCATGGGACCGGTGCTGTAGAGCTGGGTCAGCCCACCCCCAAAAAGCTTCACCACGTATTCTCATGTCGCCCTCCTACGACTTTAGTCCTATATGTGCAAAAGCCACCATAGACAAAGCCAAGTGACAAGCAACAACTCTCAACTGGTTTGATTGTTGAATCAGACAGCCGGCCGAAAACTCTGTACCGAACTTAATTCCCTGTACAACTTTCAGCCGCGATAGCGGCAAGGACGATGTCATGCCTGAAGAAATCAAACTGATCCAACCGGTGCCGGTCACCCGGGACGAAAGCGGGATGTTCTGGCACCCCGAACTGCCTCCTTTCGAGGAGGGCGAAGGTGAGAAGTGCAAGGCATGGCTTGCCCAGCAGGGACTGGTAGTCGGCATGGTCAGCCTGGAGTCTGCCGACGAGGAAATCGCCGACCGCTACTTCGAAAGCCACGACCCAGACTGCAGTTACTGGGAGCCTGATCGCCCTGAAGGTGAAGGCTGGTTTTGCCTGTCGATCAACGACACAGACGACGGCCCGGTGTGCTGGTGGGCCCGCCGCAAAGAGCCCGAGCAATGTGGCGCCTGCGATGGCTGCAACAACGGTTGCCAGCTCGACAAGGACAGTCCGGAGGACAGGCCATGATCCCCCTACCCATCGCCGCCCCGCTCTACTTTGGCTGGCTCACCTGGGAGGGGCCGAGGCCATGAGCTGTTACACGCTGTACGACGAGAACCGAAAGCCACGCGGCCATGTCTGCGGCGATCTTGGCCCCCATTGCTCTGGTTGCGGCGATGTCGCGGCCAACCTATGCGACTACCCAGTCGGTAACGGCAAGACCTGTGACCGCAACATGTGCGGCTACTGCTCGACTGAGGTCGCGCCTGATGTTCACTACTGCGCCGCGCATCACGCTGGATGGAAAGCCTTCCGCGATGCCGGCGGCGTGAAGCGAGTGCTCGAAAACGTCGTCCCGCTCAAGGGCGCTTAACCACTCCCCACCTCTGCCGCCATGCGCGGCGTGGAGCCTATCCCATGGAAACCGAAATCTTCTCGGACACAGAACTGGCCGAGCTGACCGGCTACAAGGCCAGGGGCTGGCAGCGCCGCTGGCTGGAAGAGCGCCGTTGGCACTTCATCGAGAGCCGCGGGGACCGACCGCTTGTTGGCCGGCAGTACGCCCGGATGAAGCTGGGCGTCACCTTGAAGTTGTGCCCGTGACACCGCCGCCAATGCCAGAGCCGACCTGGACCCCTGACTTTTCCCGAGTGAACTAAATGCGACCGCGAAAAACCGAGAATCGGGACCTGCCCCCGAACATGTACCGCCGCAAGCGGAAGCGCAAGAACGGCAAGGAGTGGGTCCGGTATTACTTCCGTGACCCGCAGGGCAAGGATATTCCCCTGGGCCCAGACCTCGACCAGGCCCGTTTGAAATGGGCTGAACTGGAGGCGAAGGAAAAACCGCAGGATCTACGCCCGATGAAAGCGATCTTCGACAGATACGAGCGGGACATTATTCCGAAGAAGGGGGCGCGCACGCAGAAGGACAACCTCTCGGAGCTGCGACAGCTTCGACCTGTGTTCGATAGCGCGCCAATCGAGGCGCTTACACCAGCAATGATTGCGCAGTACCGCGATGCCAGGTCGGCGAAGGTACGGGCAAATCGCGAGATTGCCACCCTCTCCCACGTATTCAATATGGCCAGGGAGTGGGGGCTTACCGCAAAAGAGAACCCCTGCCAGGGTGTTCGCAAAAACAAGGAGACGCCTCGGGACTTCTACGCCAATGACGCGGTATGGGATGCGGTCTACAAGAAAGCAGTACCGGAGCTGAAAGACGCCATGGACTTGGCGTATCTGACGGGCCAGCGTCCGGCGGACGTACTGGTGATGAGGAAGGATGACATCGAGAATAACGCCCTCGGCGTGACGCAGAAAAAGACCCACAAGAAGCTGCGGATTATGCTTGAAGTGGATGGGGCTGTGAGCGGCCTTGGCGTCCTAATCGGGGAGATCCTGAAGAGAAACGAAGCACACACATCACCGTACCTGATCCTGACGGACGGCGGCCTGCGAGTGACAGCGTCGATGCTTCGGCGGCGCTGGGATGATGCCCGGGAGGAGGCTGTGAAGGAAGCAACAGCCTGCGGCGACCAGGCCCTGGCCGGCCGCATCAGTCAGTTCCAATTCCGTGACATACGCCCCAAGGCTGCATCGGAAATCACTGATGTGGAGCACGCCAGCCTGTTGCTTGGACATACTAAAGGCGACATCACTGAGCGGGTTTACCGCCGCGTAGGAGCGCTGGCGAAGCCCACCAAGTAGCCGAAGTTTTGTCAGCGCTGACAAAATAAACCATTCCCAAGGGTGTTCCCATGGGTGGTTTTCCCATACCCAAAAAACGCAAAAAGCCCTGAATAATCAGGGCTTTGAAGATGGCGGAAGCGTAGAGATTCGAACTCTAGGATAGTTGCCCATCGACGGTTTTCAAGACCGTTGCCTTAAACCACTCGGCCACGCTTCCTCGTATTGCGGGCGCCATAATACCGAAATGAAACAAGCTGTCAAACTCTCTGTGTAGCTGGTTTGCAGACCTCTGTTATGATCTTTGCATCTGAACGTTTCAAACCCACAGGAGTGTCGCCATGCGCGAACAGGATTACGCCGTCAATCACGGTCAGCAGGTCGAGCAGCAGGAGGTCAGCCGGGTCCTGCGCAATACGTACGGGCTGCTGGCGATCACCCTCGCCTTCAGTGGCGTCATGGCTTTCATTGCGCAGCAAATGCGTGTCGGCTACCCGAACATCTTTGTGGTGCTGATCGGCTTCTATGGCCTGTTCTTCCTCACCAACAAGCTGCGTGATTCGGCCTGGGGCCTGGTGTCTACCTTTGCCCTCACCGGTTTCATGGGCTTCATCCTCGGCCCGATCCTCAACCGTTACCTGGGCATGGCCGGTGGCGCTGAGGTGGTCAGCTCGGCTTTCGCCATGACCGCGCTGGTGTTCGGTGGCCTGTCGGCCTATGTGCTGATCACCCGCAAGGACATGAGTTTCCTCGGTGGCTTCATCACCGCCGGTTTCTTCGTCCTGATGGGCGCGGTGCTGGCCAGCCTGTTCTTCCAGATCAGCGGCCTGCAGCTGGCGATCAGCGCCGGTTTCGTGCTGTTCTCGTCGGTCTGCATTCTGTTCCAGACCAGCGCGATCATCCACGGTGGCGAGCGTAACTACATCATGGCAACCATCAGCCTGTATGTATCGATCTACAACCTGTTCGTCAGCCTGCTGCAGCTGTTCGGCCTGATGGGTCGCGATGACTGATCGGATAGCTGGTCGGTTGTGAGAAAGCCCGCTTCGGCGGGCTTTTTTTATGGCTGTGGGGTTGGCAGCAATTGCCGTGCCGTCAGGTTTTGGCAAGGCTTTGCCTTGCATCGCTGGCAAGGACAACGCCTACAGAGACCGTGCTGGTCTGCGGCATCAATCACTACCCCAAATGGCTACAGCCCCGTAGAATGCGCTCCTTTTTTCTTCCGGGGCAGCACTCCCATGAGTTCAATCGAGCAAGGACCCGGCGCACTTGCGCAGGCCAATGAACTGGTCCTCGGCCTTGAAGACCGGCCGCAGCCGCTAATTGCAATGCTGGCAGCACTGCAGCATCTGCTGGCGATCATTGTGCCAATTGTGACGCCGGGCTTGCTGATCTGCCAGGCGCTGGGAGTTTCGCCACGCGATACCAACCTGATTGTGTCGATGTCGCTGGTGATCTCCGGGATCGCCACCTTTGTCCAGTGCCGGCGCTTCGGGCCGTTCGGCGCCGGGCTGCTGATTGTTCAGGGCACCAGTTTCAACTTTGTCGGGCCGCTGATCGCCGGTGGCGCGTTGATGGTCAAGCAAGGTACGCCGGTGGAAGCGGTGATGGCGGCGATTTTCGGTGTGGTGATTGCCGGCTCTTTCGTCGAAATGGGCATTTCGCGCATTTTGCCGTTCGTTAAGCGCCTGATCACCCCGCTGGTGACCGGTATTGTGGTATTGATGATCGGCCTGACCCTGATCAAGGTCGGTCTGATCAGCATGGGCGGTGGTTTTGCCGCCATGAGCAACGGCACCTTCGCCAACGGCGAGAACCTGCTGCTGTCGGGCGTGGTACTGGCCATTATTGTGGTACTCAACCGTATCCCTGTGGTGTGGATGCGCAGTTGCGCCATCGTTATTGCCCTGGCTGCGGGTTACGCCCTGGCTGGCTATCTGGGTCGCCTGGATTTCACCGGCATGCACCAGGCCGAGCTGTTCCAGGTGCCAATGCCACTGCATTTCGGCCTGGGCTTCTCCTGGGCGCTGTTCATTCCGATGCTGGTGATCTACCTGGTGACTTCGCTGGAAGCCATTGGTGATGTCACCGCTACCAGCAAAGTATCGCGCCAGCCGGTTGAAGGCCCGCTGTGGATGCAGCGGATCAAGGGCGGTGTACTGGTCAATGGTGCCAATTCGCTGCTGGCTGGGGTGTTCAATACCTTTCCAAGCTCGGTTTTTGCTCAGAACAACGGGGTGATTCAGCTGACCGGTATCGCCAGCCGGCATATCGGCGTGTGGATCGCAGCCATGCTGGTGATCCTTGGCCTGTTCCCGAGTGTTGCCGGAGTGATCCAGGCAGTGCCTGAGCCGGTGCTCGGCGGTGCGGCGATGGTGATGTTCGGGGCGGTGGCCGCTTCGGGGATCAATATACTGGCCAGCATCAGCCTGGATCGCCGCGCGCTGCTGATTATCGCGGTGTCGCTGGCGTTGGGCCTGGGTGTGGCGCAGGTGCCAGAGTTCCTGGCGCATATGCCGTCGGCACTGAGAAATGTGCTGGAGTCGGGCGTGGCGACCGGAGGGATTTGTGCCTTGGTACTGAATTGGTTCTTGCCGGAGCATAAAGAGAAGGTTTGAGTGAACGGGGGCGGGCCATCGCGGGGCAAGCCCGCTCCCACAATTTGCTTTATTATTGGCGCAGTTTTGCTGAATGAGCCTTCCATGAAGTTCGCCATTGCGGTTTTTTCTCCAGCCCACGCGCCCTCCTCGCGCCGCGCCTTGCTTTTCGCCCAAGCCGCGCTGGCCGGTGGGCACGAAATTATCCGGCTGTTTTTTTATCAGGACGGCGTGCACAGCGCCTCGGGCAATATTGTCATGCCACAGGATGAAGTGGATGTCGCTACCCAATGGCGATCCTTCATCAGTGAGCATCAGCTCGATGCGGTCGTGTGCATTGCCGCCGCCCTGCGCCGTGGCGTGCTCAATGCCGAAGAAGCTCAACGCTATCAGCGCCCGGCGGTGAACCTGCCGGCACCGTGGGAGCTGTCCGGCCTGGGTCAGTTGCATGAAGGCGCACAAAACGCCGAGCGCTTGATCTGTTTTGGAGGCGATTGAAATGGCCAAGTCTTTGCTGATTATCAGTCGCCAAGCGCCCTGGGCCGGCCCTTCTGCCCGCGAAGCGCTGGATATTGCCTTGGCCGGTGGTGCCTTTGATCTGCCGCTGGGCATGCTGTTTCTCGATGACGGAGTGTTCCAGCTTGCGCCCGGGCAACAACCCGGCCAACTGCAACAGAAGAACCTTGCCGCCAATCTGCAAGCCCTGCCGATGTTCGGTGTCGAAGAACTCTTTGTCGCCAGTAGCAGCCTGCAGGAACGTGGCTTAGCCGCAGAGACCCTGAGCTTGCCCGTGCAAGCGCTGGATGACGCCGCGCTGGCCGCGTTGATCGACCGTTTTGACCAGGTGATTACCCTCTGATGAGCACCTTGCACGTAATTTCCCACTCGCCCTTCGGCGACAATCGTCTGAACAGTTGTCTGCGCCTGCTTGGCAGCAAGGATGGCCTGTTGCTCTGCGGCGATGCGGTGTATGCCCTGCAGCCCGGCAGCGCGCCGCTGGCTAGCCTGCACGCCAGCAACCTGCAAGGCCGGCTGTTCGCCCTTGAAGAAGACCTGCAAGCACGCGCCATCGACACTGACGACAACATTCGGGCCATCGACTACCCGGCCTTTGTCGCCCTGTCGCTGGACTACGACAAGGTCAACAGCTGGCTATGAATACCCTGACTGTAGGCGAGCGCAGCATCGCCCTGGACAAGGATGGCTACCTGGTTGAACTCAGCGACTGGTCCGACGAAGTCGCCGCCGCTCTCGCCGCCCACGAGCAGCTGGAGCTGACCCCTGAACACTGGGAAGTGCTGACGCTGTTGCGTGCGTTCTACCGGGAGTTCGAGCTGTCGCCGGCAACCCGTCCGCTGATCAAGTACACCGCGCTCAAGCTGGGCCCGGAAAAAGGCAACAGCATGCACCTGAACCGCCTGTTCAAAGGCACTCCCGCCAAACTCGCCGCGAAGCTTGCGGGCCTGCCGAAGCCAACCAATTGCATATGACCGATCCTCGCCCGCTGATCACCGAAACCCCAGCCGAACACCCCTTTGCCCAGTTCGTGCGCATCCTTGGCAAGGGCAAGCGCGGCGCCCGCGGCCTGAACCGCGAGGAAGCTCGCGAAGCCATGGGCATGCTGCTCGACGGCAAGGTCGAAGAGACCCAATTGGGGGCTTTCCTGATGCTGCTACGACACAAGGAAGAAAGCCCCGAGGAACTGGCCGGTTTCACCGAAGCACTACGTCAGCGCCTGGACGCGCCGCAGATCGCGGTAGACCTCGACTGGCCGAGCTACGCTGGCAAGAAACGCCACCTGCCCTGGTACCTGCTGGCCGCCAAGTGCCTGGCCGCCAACGGTGTGCGCATCCTGCTGCACGGCGGCGGCGCCCATACCGCTGGCCGGCTGTACACCGAACAAGTGCTCGAACTGCTGCAGATCCCGCTGTGCCGTGACTGGAATGCCGTTGCCCAGGCCCTGGACAGCCAGCAGCTGGCGTTTATCCCTCTGCAGGACTGGGCACCACGCCTGCAACGGATGATCGACCTGCGCAACACCCTGGGCCTGCGCTCACCCATCCACTCCCTGGCCCGCGTGCTCAACCCACTGGGCGCTCGCTGCGGCCTGCAGAGTATTTTCCACCCTGGCTATCAGGCGGTGCATCGCGAAGCCAGCCGACTGCTCGGCGACACCGCTATCGTGGTCAAGGGCGATGGTGGTGAAATCGAGATCAACCCGGATACCACTAGCCACCTGTATGGCACAGCGGACGGCATTGAGTGGGACGAGGAATGGCCCGCCCTGGCAGCCCAGCGTCATGTCAAACCCGCTAGCCTTGATCCCGAACATCTGCTGACGGTTTGGCACGCCAAAGCCCATGACAGCTATGGCGAACTCGCCGTGGTTGCAACCATGGCCCTGGCCTTGCGCGGACTGGGTCACAACCGCGAAGAGGCCTTTGCACAGGCGCGAGGTTATTGGAATCAGCGCCAAGCGTAAGACAACCCATCTACAAAGTCGATTAAACAGGCGCATACTTTGCGCTATTCGTTCGAACTCAAGCTCGTACACTGGGCTCTATATTCGAACGAATCGCCAAGGAGCTCAGCATGGGCCTGTTGATCGACGGACGCTGGCATGACCAGTGGTATCAAAGCAGCAAAGACGGTGCGTTTCAGCGCGAAAACGCGCAGCGGCGCAATCAACTGCCTGCCGCTGAGGGCGGCCGCTACCACCTCTATGTCTCCCTGGCCTGCCCCTGGGCCCACCGCACCCTGATCTTTCGCAAGCTCAAGGGCCTGGAAAGCCTGATCGACGTATCGGTGGTCAGCTGGCTGATGGGTGAAAACGGCTGGACCTTCGATCAGAGCAAAGGCTCCACCGGCGATAAGCTCGAGCACCTGGACTTTCTCCATCAGCGCTATACCCGCGACGATCCGCACTACAGCGGCCGGGTCACGGTGCCGGTGCTGTGGGACAAGCAGGAACAACGCATCGTCAACAACGAGTCGGCGGAGATCATTCGCATCTTCAACCATGCTTTCGACGACTTGACCGGCAATCGCCTGGACCTCTATCCCGAGCCGCTACAGGCCGAGATTGATGCGTTGAACGAGCGGATCTACCCGGCCATCAACAATGGCGTATATCGCGCTGGCTTTGCCACCTCGCAGCAGGCGTACGAGCAGGCGTTTGATGAAGTGTTTGCCGAGCTGGACTGCCTGGAACAACACTTGGGCGAACGCCGCTATCTGGCCGGGGAATACCTGACCGAGGCGGATTGGCGGCTGTTTACTACGTTGATTCGTTTCGATGCGGTGTATCACGGGCACTTCAAGTGCAACCTGCGGCGCCTGGCTGATTATCCGAAGCTGTCGAACTGGCTACGGGAGCTGTATCAGTGGCCGGGAGTGGCCGAGACGGTGAATTTCGAGCATATCCAGAAGCATTACTACATGAGCCACAAGACCATCAATCCGAACGGGATTGTGCCTAAAGGGCCGCTGCAGGATTTTGCTGTGGCGCATGATCGGCAGCGTTTGCCGGGGCGGGGAATTTGGAGCCTGGCGGGAAACTAGGGTTGGATTTATCGCGGGGCAAGCCCGCTCCCACCCGGTGGGAGCGGGCTTGCCCCGCGATGATTTTCAGCCTTGAGAGCCTTCGAACCAAGCCAGCTTTTCGCGCAATTGAACCACTTCGCCGACGATCACCAGGGTCGGTGCATGGACTTCATGCTCAGCCACCAGGGTTGGCAGGTCAGCCAATGTACCAGTAAACACCCGCTGATTCGGCGTGGTGCCCTGCTGCACCAGTGCTGCTGGCGTATCAGCCGCACGGCCGTGGCGAATCAGCTCGGCACAGATGGTCGGCAAGCCAACCAGCCCCATGTAGAACACCAGGGTCTGCGCCGGTGCCACCAGGTCATCCCAAGGCAGGTTGCTGGTACCGTCCTTGAGGTGGCCGGTGACAAAGCGCACTGACTGCGCGTAATCACGATGCGTCAGCGGAATCCCGGCATACGCCGAGCAACCACTGGCTGCCGTAATACCCGGCACCACTTGAAACGGAATACCCTGCTCGGCCAACTCCTCGATCTCTTCGCCACCACGGCCGAAGATGAACGGATCACCGCCCTTGAGGCGCAACACCCGTTTGCCCTGACGCGCCAGGGTAACCAGTAACTGATTGATCTGATCCTGGGGAACGGCATGGTCAGCACGACGCTTGCCAACATAGATACGCTCGGCATCACGGCGGCACAACTCAATGATCGCCGGCGCGACCAAGCGGTCGTAGAGCACCACGTCAGCCTGCTGCATCAGGCGCAAGGCGCGGAAGGTCAACAGATCCGGATCACCCGGGCCCGCGCCAACCAGATACACCTCTCCTGGTGCCTGATAGCTGGCGCCGTCGATCTTGGCCTGCAGCAAACGTTCGGCCTCAGCGCCCTGCCCGGCCAGTTGCCGCTCGGCGATCGGGCCCTGGAACACATCTTCCCAGAAGCCGCGACGCTGATTGACGTCCGGATAGAGTGCCTTGACCTTGTCGCGAAAACGCGCGCCCAGCCCGGCCAGCTCGCCGTAGGTGGCAGGAATCCAGGTTTCCAGTTTGGCGCGGATCAACCGCGCCAGCACCGGCGCATCGCCACCGCTGGACACCGCGACTACCAAAGGCGAACGGTCGACGATGGCCGGGAAGATCACCGAGCACAGAGACGGCGCATCGACCACGTTGACCGGCACGCAGCGCTGGTGGGCGTCCGCCGAGACCTGGGCATTGAGCGCCTGGTCATCTGTCGCCGCGATGATCAACTGGCAACCGTCAAGGTCGCCCGGCTGATAACCACGGCTGAGGATTTCACCACCGCTGTGCCGGACGAGTTCCGCCAGTTGCACTTCGATCTCGGGCGCGACCACCCGCAGCACTGCACCGGCATCGGCCAGCAGACGCGATTTGCGCAGGGCAATTTCGCCTCCACCGACAACTAGCACACGGCTGCCGCGCAGTTTGTGGAACAGCGGCAGAAACTCCATTTAGGCGATGACCTCCAGGCCACCCATGTACGGTTTGAGTACTTCCGGCACGCGGATCGAACCGTCGGCCTGCTGGTAGTTTTCCAGTACCGCTACCAGGGTACGGCCTACCGCCAGGCCTGAACCGTTGAGGGTGTGGACCAGCTCCGGCTTGCCGGTTTCCGGGTTGCGCCAGCGCGCCTGCATGCGGCGCGCCTGGAAATCGCCACAATTGGAGCACGAGGAGATCTCGCGGTACTTGTCCTGGCTCGGCACCCAGACTTCCAGGTCGTAGGTCTTGACTGCGCTGAAGCCCATATCGCCGGTGCAAAGTGCCAGTACCCGGTATGGCAGCTCCAGCGCCTGCAACACGCGCTCGGCGTTGGCCGTCAGGCCTTCCAGGGCTTGCATGGACGTGCTCGGTTCGACGATCTGGACCATCTCGACCTTGTCGAACTGGTGCTGACGGATCATGCCGCGGGTATCGCGACCCGAGGCACCGGCTTCACTACGGAAGCATGGGGTGTGAGCGACGAACTTGACCGGCAGTTGCTTGGCATCGAGGATCTCGCCGGCGACGATGTTGGTCAGCGACACTTCGGCCGTCGGGATCAGGTAGAAGTCAGCCTCGCCGTCGCGGCTGATCTTGAACAGGTCTTCTTCGAACTTCGGCAGCTGGCCAGTGCCTTGCAGCGCCGGGGCCTGGACCATGTACGGGGTGTAGGCCTCTTCGTAGCCGTGTTCGCTGGTGTGCAGGTTGATCATGAACTGCGCCAGGGCACGGTGCAGGCGGGCGATCGGGCCGCGCAGCAGGGCGAAACGGGCGCCCGACAGCTTGGCTGCGGTTTCAAAATCCAGGCCGCCGCTCAACTCGCCGAGGGCCACGTGGTCCTTGATCTCGAAGTCGAAGCTGCGCGGAGTGCCCCAGCGGCGCACTTCGACGTTGTGATCTTCATCGGCACCGACCGGCACGCTTTCGTCCGGCAGGTTAGGGATTTCCAGCAGGATCGAATCCAGCTCGGCTTGAATGCCGTCCAGCTCGACCTTGCCGCTGGCCAGCTCATTGGCCATGCGCTCGACGTCAGCCATCAGCGGGGCGATGTCTTCGCCACGGGCCTTGGCCTGGCCGATGGATTTGGAACGGGCGTTACGCTCGGCCTGCAGTTGTTCGGTGCGGGTCTGCACCACCTTGCGGCGTTCTTCCAGTGCCTCGATGCGCGCGACATCCAGGCTGAAGCCACGGGAGGCCAGGCGGTCCGCCACTTCCTGAAGTTGGCCGCGTAACAGTTTGGAATCGAGCATATCGTTCTCTCGTTGGTTCAGAATTTGGTCAAAGACAGGCCGGCCCAGGTTGCGAGCAGCCCGCCGAATACGCTGATCCCGGCATAACCGAAGGCCAGCGGCGCCTGCCCGCTTTCGAGCAGGCGCACGGTATCCAGTGAAAAGGATGAAAATGTGGTCAGACCGCCGAGAAATCCGACGATCAGGCCGCCACGCAGCTCGACCGGCACCAGCGGGCGATGCAGAAACAACCCGTAGAGCAAGCCGATCAGCAGGCAGCCAATCAGATTGACCGCCAGCGTACCGAGATAGAAGTGGCGTGGCCAGTGGGCATTGACCCAATTGGCCGTGGCAAACCGCAACAAGGTTCCGGCAATGCCGCCCGCGCTGACCGCGGCGATCACGGCAATCATGGTTTTCTCCGTTGCCGCGGGCTCTTGCGGTCGAGCTCGGCCAGGTGTTTCAGCTTCTCGCCGATTTTCAGCTCCAGGCCACGCGGTACCGGTTGGTAGTAGTGGCGCGGTTCAAGGTTGTCGGGGAAGTAGTCTTCGCCGGCAGCGTAGGCATCCGGTTCGTCATGGGCGTAACGGTATTCGTCGCCATAACCCAGTTGCTTCATCAGTTTGGTCGGCGCATTGCGCAGGTGTAGCGGCACTTCCAACGAACCATGTTCGCCGGCTTCACGCAGCGCGGTTTTGAAACCCATGTACACCGCATTGCTCTTTGGCGCGCAGGCCAGATAGGTGATCGCCTGGGCTACCGCCAGCTCGCCTTCAGGGCTGCCCAGGCGCTCCTGTACATCCCAGGCCGCCAGGCACAGGCTGAGGGCGCGGGGATCGGCGTTACCGATGTCTTCGCTGGCCATGCGTACCACGCGCCGGGCGATATACAGCGGATCGCAGCCACCATCGAGCATGCGCGCGAACCAGTACAGCGCGCCGTCGGGGTTGGAGCCGCGCACTGACTTGTGCAGCGCCGAAATCTGGTCGTAAAAAGCTTCACCGCCCTTGTCGAAACGACGGCGGCTGTCCCCGAGCAGGCTTTGTAGCAGCTCGACAGCGATTTCGCTGCCGTCTTCGGCCAGGTCCGAGGCGTTCTCAAGGAAGTTGAGCATGCGCCGACCATCGCCATCGGCGGCGGCCATGAGCATCTGGAAGGCTTCATCGCCGACGCGCAACTGGCGCTTGCCCAGGCCACGCTCTTCAGTCAGGGCGCGATTGACCAGCTTGCGCAGTGCGGTTTCGTCGAGACTCTTGAGCACATAAACCCGCGCCCGTGACAGCAACGCGTTGTTCAGCTCGAACGAAGGGTTCTCGGTGGTGGCGCCGATGAAGATCAGCGTGCCGTCTTCCACATACGGCAGGAAAGCATCCTGCTGGGACTTGTTGAAGCAGTGCACTTCATCGACGAACAGTATCGTGCGGCGCCCGTACTGCCCGGCCTGCTGTTTGGCGATTTCCACGGCGTGGCGAATTTCTTTGACGCCGGCGAGCACCGCCGAAACCGTCTCGAAGTGAGCGTCACAGAACTGCGCCAACAGCCGCGCCAAAGTAGTTTTGCCGACCCCGGGCGGACCCCAGAAAATCATCGAATGCAGCGCGCCCTGTTCCAGTGCCTCACGCAGCGGCTTGCCGCGGGCCAGCAGGTGCTCCTGGCCGACGTACTCGTCCAGGTTGGCCGGGCGCAAGCGCGCGGCCAGGGGCTGGGCTACGGGGTCACTACGAAACAGGTCCATGGACGGCGCTACTACCTCTTACTCGGAAATGACATCCGCGCCTTTCGGGATATCGAACTTGAACTTGCTCGCCGGGATCGCCTCGTTGGCTTTGACCCCGGTGAACAGAATGTTAGTACGCTGGCCGACGCTGTCGATCAGCTGCATGTCATTGACCAGACCTTTGCGGAACGAAAGACGCAAGGAGTCGAACAGGGTGTCTTTGGTTTTCGGCTTGAGGGTGAAATCCATGACGTCACCCTGTTCCTTGGAGGTGATATCGAAGCTTTGGCTGATCTTCGACACATCGCCGGACAACAGCAATGCCGGGGTCTCGGTCAGGCGCTGATCAAGCTTCTTGATGGTTGCCTGCTCCAGGTCCGGATCCCACAGGGTGACGGTCTTGCCATCCGAAACCACCACCTGCTCCTGCGGCGCATCGGTATGCCAGTAGAACAGGCCAGGACGCTGTACCGACATCTGCCCTGCCGCTTCCTGAAGGCTGGTGCCACTGGCGTCCAGGGTCAGCTGGGAGAATCGGGCCTCGATGGTTCTGGATTTTTCCAGCAACTGGGTCAAGCGCGCCACATCCTGCTCGCCGGCAAATGCCGAAGCGCTGGACAGGGCCAAAGCGGAAACCAACATCATGCGAATCAGGCGCATGGCAATCCTCGTTGCAGTATGGATGGGCCTGTGGCCGATCGCTGGCCACAGGCTAGAGGGTTCATCAGTCGCGGGACGGCCCGGGGGCAATCACTTCACGCGAGCCGTTGGTGTTCATGGCGGTGACCACGCCGGCCATTTCCATCGCCTCGATCATCCGCGCGGCACGGTTGTAGCCGATCTTCAGCTTGCGCTGTACAGCGGAGATGGAAGCCCGGCGGCTTTCCAGGACGAACTGCACGGCTTCATCGTACAGCGCGTCGGTTTCGGCATCATCGTCGCCGCCACCGCCGCCGCCACCGTCGAAACCGCTACCGGCTTCTTCGACGCCGCTGAGGATATCCTCGTTGTAGTCCGGAGCACCGCGCAGTTTCCACGCCTCGACCACCCGATGGACTTCATCGTCGGACACGAAAGCGCCATGCACACGAATCGGCAGGCTGGTGCCCGGCGGCATGTAGAGCATGTCACCGTGACCGAGCAACTGCTCGGCGCCGCCCTGATCGATGATGGTCCGCGAGTCGATCTTGCTCGACACCTGGAAAGCCATACGGGTCGGAATGTTGGCCTTGATCAGACCGGTAATCACGTCCACCGAGGGCCGCTGGGTCGCGAGAATCAGGTGGATACCGGCGGCACGGGCTTTCTGGGCGATACGCGCGATCAACTCTTCGACCTTCTTGCCGACGATCATCATCATGTCGGCGAATTCGTCGACCACCACGACGATGGTCGGCAAGGTTTTCAGCAGCGGCGGCACGTCGTCCATGCTTTCGCGCTTGAACATCGGGTCGTAGATCGGCTCACCGGCCTCTTCGGCGTCCTTGACCTTGCGGTTGAAGCCCGCCAGGTTACGCACGCCCATGGCCGCCATCAGTTTGTAGCGCCGCTCCATCTCGGCAACGCTCCAGCGCAGCGCGTTGGCCGCGTCTTTCATGTCGGTGACCACAGGGCAAAGCAAGTGCGGGATGCCTTCGTAGATCGACAGCTCGAGCATTTTCGGGTCGATCATGATCAGCTTGGCGTCTTCCGGGCCGGACTTGAACAAGATCGACAGGATCATCGCGTTGACCCCCACCGACTTACCGGAACCAGTGGTACCGGCCACCAGCAGGTGCGGCATCTTGGCCAGGTCGGTAATCACCGGCTTGCCGCCGATGTCGTGCCCCAGGGCCATGGTGACCGGCGATTTGGCTTCGTCGTACTGCGGCGAGGACAGCACTTCGGAGAAGCGCACGATCTGCCGGTCTTCGTTGGGGATCTCGATACCGACAGTGGTCTTGCCGGGGATCACTTCAACCACACGCACGCTGGTCACCGCCAGGGAACGGGCGAGGTCTTTTGCCAGGTTGGCGATACGGCTGACCTTGACGCCAGCGGCTGGCTGGATTTCGTAACGGGTAATCACCGGACCGGGGTGGATAGAGTCAACCGAGACTTCAACACCGAACTCCTTGAGTTTGATTTCCAGCAGGTGGCCGACACCCGCCAGGGATTCGGGCGAGTAATTGACCTGCTTTTTCTCGGCAGGATCAAGGATCGAAATCGGTGGCAAAGTGCCTTCGATGGCGCTGTCGACGAACAGCGGTGCCTGCTTTTCCTTCTGCACACGCTTGCTCGGCTCCGGCACCTTGGCCGGAGCTGGCATGATCACCGGCGCAGGCTGCTGCGCGCGCTCGGCAACATGCTTGCTCAGGGCCTGGTCACGCTCGATGATGCGCTCCTTGGCCTTGGCCTGTTCACGACGATCCGCCACCACCGGGGCCACGACCTCATTGACCTGATCGTCGACTTCGCGCAGCTGCGCTACCAGACGCTTACGCTCGTTGCGCGCGGCCCACCAGCGATTGGCGGCGCCCTGAAACAGTTCAAACAGATCGAGGGTGATCTTGCCGGTCACATCCATGACCTTGAACCAGGACAGATCGGTAAATACCGTCAGGCCGAACAGGAACAAGGCAATGAACATCAGGGTACTGCCCTGCACGTTCAGGGCGTTCTTGGCCAGGTCGCCGAGGCTTTCGCCCAGCGCGCCACCGGCCGAAGCTGGCAGGCTGGCGGCCGAATGGAAGTGAATATGCGCCAGTGCCGCACCCGAGAGCACCAGGAACACCAGGCCGATCAGGCGCCAGGAAAACAGCCAGCCGCTCCACTGCCAGGGCTGGTGACGCTCGCGGAAGATCTGCCAGGTCTTGATCGCCAGCAACAGCGGAAAAATGTAGGCGAAATAACCCAACACCATGAACAGGACATCGGCGAAGTAAGCACCCGCACGCCCGGCGGCGTTCTGCACCTGCTCGACATTGCTGGTGTGGCTGAAGCCCGGGTCGGCCTGGTCGTAGGTCAGCAGCGCCATCCACAGGTACAGGCACAGCGCCCCCATGGCGATCAGCGCGCCTTCCTTGAGGCGATAATGCAACTGCTGGCGCCACTGGGGCACCGGCAAGGGATTCGATGTTGCGGTGGATTTCTTCAAAACGCGTCTATTCCTGCGCTCAATGCGCGTCCAACAGTGATTGACCTATGTGCACAGTCAACAAACCACTACTTTTAACATTACTGCCCGCCTACCGCCATGGCGGCACGCCAGAAACACGCGTAAACGGGGGCCAATTTCCTATATCGCAATTTGAGCACGCATTTTCTTTTGTGACAAAGGCTTATGCGGTGTTTTTATGCAAGTGTGACAACAAAGGCCCATGCAAGTTGCGAAGGCTCCGGAATGGAGCGATGCTGGACACCCTCCCCCACTCCGCCACTGAACGACGATGCTGACCTGGTTGAGCCGCAACTCCCTGACCTTCCCTGCACTGGAAAAAGCCCTGCGAGACCCCAATGGCCTGCTTGCAGCTGGTGGCGACCTCAGCGCCGAGCGCCTGGTGCAAGCCTACCGCCATGGCTGCTTTCCCTGGTACCAGGACGGCCAGCCGATCCTTTGGTGGTCGCCCGACCCGCGCACGGTCCTGTTTCCCGACGAATTGCACGTGTCACGCTCACTGCGAAAATTCATCCGCCAGGGCCATTACCAAGTCAGTTTCGACCAGGATTTTGCTGCCGTGATCAAAGCCTGCGCAGCCCCTCGCGACTACGCTGACGGCACCTGGATCACCGACAGCATGCAAGCGGCCTACCTCAAACTGCATCAACAAGGCTTTGCCCACTCAGTTGAAGTACGCCAGAACGGCGAACTGGTTGGCGGACTGTACGGCTTGGCCATGGGTCGGCTATTTTTCGGCGAGTCGATGTTCAGCCGTGCCGACAATGCCTCCAAGGTAGGCTTCGTGACCCTGGTAGAGCATCTGCAGCAGGCCGGCTTTGTCCTGATCGACTGCCAGATGCCGACTGATCACTTGCACAGCCTGGGGGCCCGAGCTATTGCCCGGGCAACCTTTGCCGACTACCTGCAACGCTACCTGGACCAACCCAGCAGCGCCAACTGGGTTTGCTAGCGAGTTTTTCCAGCTGGCTTACACTTAAATCTAAAGCACCTCCCGAGGGGTTGATCATGACAGAGCTGGCGCGGTTGAAGTTTTATGCCACTCAACCCCATTCCTGCAGCTACCTGCCAGACGAACAGGCCACCACGCTGTTTCTCGACCCGAGCCAGCCGATGGACGTGAATGTCTATGCAGACCTGTCGGAAATGGGCTTCCGGCGCAGCGGCGATCACCTGTATCGCCCGCACTGCCAAAACTGCAACGCCTGCGTACCGGCGCGGATTCCGGCTACACGCTTTGTGCCCAACCGCCAGCAAAAGCGCATCCTCAAACGCAATGCCGACTTGACCGTCAGCGCCGCACGCCCAGCGTTCAAGGAGGAGTATTTCGAGCTGTACCGCCGCTATATCGAGCAACGCCACGCTGACGGCGACATGTATCCGCCCAGCCGTGATCAGTTTGCCACCTTCCTGGTCCGCGACCTGCCGTTTTCACGCTTCTACGAGTTCCGCCTCAGTGGCCGCCTGGTCGCCGTAGCGGTCACCGACCTGCTGCCCAATGGCCTATCGGCGGTTTACACCTTCTACGACCCCGACGAAGAGCGCCGTAGTCTCGGGCGCTTTGCCATCCTCTGGCAGATCACCGAAGCCCTGCGCCAAGGACTCGATGCGGTCTACCTCGGCTACTGGATCAAAAACTGCAAAAAGATGAACTACAAAACACAGTACCGCCCCATAGAGCTGTTGATCAATCAGCGCTGGGTAACCCTGAACTGAAATCATTGGCTTAAAATCCAGTTTTCGGGCACAATGCACGCCACTTTTTTTGCCTGGCGCAGTTGTGCACCGGGCCATTAACTGGACACCGAGGGCTTTACTGCATGTCGAAAGAAGACAGCTTCGAAATGGAAGGCACTGTCGTCGACACCCTGCCCAACACCATGTTCCGTGTGGAGTTGGAAAATGGGCACGTCGTTACCGCGCATATCTCCGGAAAAATGCGCAAGAACTACATTCGTATTCTGACCGGTGACAAGGTCCGCGTCGAACTGACGCCTTACGACCTGAGCAAGGGGCGCATCACCTACCGCGCCCGCTAAGCGACACCAACAAAAACGCCCGGCTATATGCCGGGCGTTTTTGTTGGTACTCAAAAAGCATCGCCGACAAGACCACCCCCACAGCCATGGCATGCACCAACCTGTAGAAGCAGACCTTGCCAGCAAAGGGCTGCCTGGCAGCCCCGATTTGCCTTAGGCCATCTCAGCCGTGGTCTCGAACTCGAACACCAGCTCGCCATCGCGAATGTCGATGTGCACCACACCGCCATGCTCGGCCAGCTCGCCGAACAGGATCTCTTCGGCTAATGGCCGCTTGATCTTGTCCTGGATCAGCCGCGCCATTGGCCGTGCGCCCATCTGCGCATCATAACCACCGGCAGCCAGCCAGCTGCGCGCCGCATCGCTCACCTCCAGCAGGACGCGCTTGTCTTCCAGTTGCGCCTGCAGCTCGATGAGGAACTTGTCCACCACGCTCTTGATCGTCTCGTGACTGAGACGGCCAAACTGGATGATCGTGTCCAGACGGTTGCGAAACTCCGGCGTGAAGCTCTTCTTGATCACTTCCATCGCGTCGGAAGAGTGATCCTGCTGGGTGAAGCCGATCGAGGCTCGCGCAGCAGTTTCAGCACCGGCGTTGGTGGTCATGATCACGATGACGTTGCGGAAGTCCGCTTTACGCCCGTTATTGTCGGTCAGGGTACCGTGGTCCATCACCTGCAGCAGCAGGTTGAAGACTTCCGGATGGGCCTTCTCGATTTCATCGAGCAGCAATACGCAATGCGGCTGCTTGGTGATCGCCTCAGTGAGCAAGCCGCCCTGATCGAAACCGACATAGCCTGGAGGCGCACCGATCAACCGCGATACGGTATGCCGCTCCATGTACTCGGACATGTCGAAACGCACCAGCTCGACGCCCAAGGCCTTGGCCAGCTGACGCGCCGCCTCGGTTTTACCGACACCGGTAGGGCCGGCGAACAGGAACGAGCCCACAGGCTTGTCCGGCGACTTCAAGCCGGCGCGCGACAGCTTGATTGCGGTTGCCAGCGAATCGATCGCCGCGTCCTGACCGAACACGGTCAATTTCAGATCACGCTCAAGGTTACGCAGCAGCTCTTTGTCGGAGCTGGTGACGTGTTTTGGCGGAATCCGCGCGATTTTCGCGACGATGTCCTCGACTTGCGGCACATCGATACGCTTGACGCGCATCTCCACCGGTTGCAGGCGCTGGTAGGCACCGGCTTCATCGATGACATCGATAGCCTTGTCGGGCATGTGCCGATCATTGATATAACGCGCTGCCAGCTCGGCAGCGGCGCGTAGGGCTTCATCACTGTATTCGATATTGTGATGCGACTCGAAACGCCCCTTGAGGCCACGCAGGATACCCACGGTGTCTTCCACCGACGGCTCGCTGACATCGACCTTCTGGAAACGCCGCGCCAGGGCGCGATCCTTCTCGAAGATCCCGCGGAACTCCTGGAAGGTGGTCGAACCGATGCAGCGGATATCACCCGAAGACAGCAACGGCTTGAGCAGATTGGAGGCGTCCATGACGCCACCGGAGGCTGCACCCGCGCCGATAATGGTGTGAATTTCGTCGATAAACAGGATTGCCTGCGGACGCTTGCGCAACTCGTTGAGCAGCGCCTTGAAGCGCTTCTCAAAGTCACCGCGGTACTTGGTACCGGCCAGCAAAGCGCCCAGATCCAGGGAATAGACCACGCTTTGCGCCAGCAGGTCAGGTACCTGACCATCGACGATACGCTTGGCCAGGCCCTCGGCAATGGCGGTCTTGCCGACACCGGCCTCACCGACCAGCAGCGGGTTGTTCTTGCGCCGACGGGCAAGGATCTGCGCCACGCGTTCGACTTCAAGCTCGCGACCGACCAGCGGATCGATACGCCCTTGGCGGGCCTGCTCGTTGAGGTTGCTGGCATAGGCATCCAGCGGATTGCCCGACGATGAAGTTTCGCCGCCATCCTCATCCTGCATATCCTGCTCGCCCTCGGAGTGCTCACCATGGCCCGGCACCTTGGAGATGCCATGGGCGATGTAATTGACCACGTCGATACGCGCCACGCTCTGCTGCTTGAGCAGGAACACGGCCTGGCTTTCCTGTTCGCTGAAAATCGCTACCAGCACATTGGCACCGGTGACTTCACGCTTGCCCGAGCTCTGGACATGAAAGACTGCGCGCTGCAACACCCGCTGGAAGCCCAGGGTTGGCTGGGTTTCACGATCCTCGTCATGCACGGGAATCAACGGCGTGGTGGAGTCAATGAACTCCTGCAGGTCGTGTTTGAGTTTGTCGAGGTTCGCGCCGCAGGCGCGCAGAACGGTCGCGGCGGCCTCATTATCCAATAGTGCCAGCAGCAGGTGCTCGACGGTCATGAACTCATGACGTTTCGAGCGCGCCTCCTTGAAGGCCAGATTGAGGGTGACTTCGAGCTCGCGGTTTAACATAGCTTCACCTCATACCCAAGTGGCCGGCGATTAACCGTCCTTCTCGATTTCACAGAGTAGCGGATGCTGGCTTTCCCTTGCGTATTGGTTGACCTGCATGGCCTTGGTCTCGGCGATGTCACGGGTAAACAATCCGCATACTGCCCGTCCTTCTGTATGGACGGCCAGCATGACCTTGGTCGCCAGCTCGCGATTCAGGTTAAAAAACACCTCGAGCACTTCGACGACGAAATCCATCGGTGTGTAGTCATCGTTGAACAAAACCACCTTGTACATGGGTGGCGCCTGCAGGGCCGGTTTGGCCTCCTGTACCGCCAGGCCAGAACCATCGTCCTCATGCGATTGCGGGCGATCCTGATTGAATGTTAGTCGAATCTGGCTATGTGCATGCATGGAAAGAATTTCATCATTTCGACAGGTTGGATTATGGATTGACCGCACAGGCGACGCGGGATTGCCGTCACCTCACCTTGACTATCGGCAAAACGGTGTTACAACCAATAAGAACCCACCGTGGTCGATTAAGATCCGCGCAGTCAACCAGAATTTTCGCAGGTTCATATGCGGATGGAGTGGATGATACTCCAGTGATGGAGTCCTTTGCAGAGGGATATGAGGATGGCAAGCGGTAAAGTCAAGTGGTTCAACAATGCCAAGGGCTATGGTTTCATCAATGAAGACGGGAAAACAGAGGATCTGTTTGCACACTACTCGGCCATCCAGATGGACGGCTATAAAACATTGAAAGCCGGCCAACCCGTCAGCTTCGACATTATCCAGGGCCCCAAAGGCTTGCACGCGGTGAATATCGCCAGTGCAACCGCTCACCCCACTGCCGCCCCCACCACCAGTTCGGAAACGGCCCAGGCCTGATCCGCAAGACAAAAAAAACCGGCCAGCCCTCAGGGGCTGGCCGGTTTTTTGTGTTGATTACATGTGTTTAATCAGCGCCTCACCAAAACCGGAGCTGCTGACCAGCGTCGCGCCGTCCATCAGGCGCTCGAAATCATAGGTCACCGTCTTGGCAGCGATGGCACCATTGGTACCCTTGATGATCAGATCAGCCGCCTCGGTCCAGCCCAAGTGACGCAGCATCATTTCAGCCGAAAGAATCACCGAGCCCGGGTTGACCTGATCCTTGCCGGCGTATTTCGGCGCGGTACCATGGGTGGCTTCGAACATGGCCACGGTGTCGGACAGGTTGGCACCCGGCGCAATACCGATACCCCCCACTTCTGCCGCCAGGGCATCGGAGAGGTAATCACCGTTGAGGTTGAGAGTGGCAATCACATCGTATTCGGCAGGGCGCAGCAGGATCTGCTGGAGCATGGCGTCAGCGATGGCGTCCTTGACGATGACTTCACGACCGGTTTTCGGGTTCTTGAACTTCATCCACGGCCCGCCATCGAGCAGCTCGGCACCGAATTCGTTCTTGGCCACTTCGTAGCCCCAATCCTTGAAGGCACCTTCGGTGAACTTCATGATGTTGCCCTTGTGCACGATGGTCAGCGACTTGCGGTCGTTGTCCACTACATACTGCAGGGCCTTGCGCACCAGGCGCTGGGTGCCTTCCTTGGAAACCGGCTTGATGCCGATACCGCAATCCTGGTCAAAGCGGATCTTGGTGACGCCCATTTCCTCTTTGAGGAACTTGATGACCTTGGTCGCCTCGGGCGACCCGGCCTTCCATTCGATACCGGCATAAATGTCTTCGGAGTTTTCGCGAAAGATCACCATGTCGACGTCACCCGGCCTTTTCACCGGACTTGGCACACCCTGGAACCACACCACAGGACGCAGGCAGACATACAGGTCCAGTTGCTGGCGCAGGGCAACGTTAAGGGAGCGAATACCTCCGCCGACCGGGGTGGTCAGCGGACCTTTGATGGAGACGACGTAATCTTTGACCGCATCCAGGGTTTCCTGGGGCAGCCAGGTGTCCTGGTCATACACCTGGGTGGCCTTTTCACCGGCGTAGACTTCCATCCAGGAAATCTTGCGCCTACCCCCATAGGCCTTCTCTACAGCAGCATCGACCACTTTGATCATGACGGGACTGACGTCTACGCCGATGCCGTCGCCTTCGATGAACGGGATGATCGGATTATCAGGAACATTGAGAGAATGGTCCGCATTGACGGTGATTTTGTCGCCGACTGCCGGAACCTTGATTTTCTGGTATCCCATGCTGCACTCCGTTTTTTTTGGTGTGGTACGTCATCTGGATGCCCCAGAGCGTACCCCAGTTGCACGGTAACGGGAACCATGGCCGTACATGCACCAAATTGGGGCCATAGCGCCTACATCTTTGGTCTAAAAAAGCCGCTGTTACACGTTGGTCTTGATGATTACGACCAAGGATTTGATATACTCCGCCGGTGACCAAAGGGTCACTGGGGCGAACCGTCTGCAACGCGACCCCGACCTGACTGGGCTGTTACCGCAGTTCAGCCGCTTGACACTCGACTGATGCAATCCACCATCACCGCACAGAACCCTCGACCTTCTGCTCATAGATGTGTCTGAGCGAAGCGCCTACCCTGCGCACTTCGAGATTCTGCGCACGCTCAGCAAAACAGAGAGTTAACCCGAATATGCCCACCCGATCCAAGATCATCTACACCTTCACCGACGAAGCCCCTGCCCTCGCCACCTATTCACTGCTCCCCATCGTCGAAGCCTTCACCGCTTGTGCCGACATCGCCGTAGAAACCCGGGACATCTCTCTGGCCGGCCGCATCCTTTCTGCCTTCCCTGAACAGCTCGGCGCCGACAAGCAAGTGGCCGACCACCTGGCAGAACTGGGCCAACTGGCAACCACGCCAGAAGCCAACATCATCAAGCTGCCGAACATCAGCGCCTCGGTCCCGCAGCTCAAGGCCGCGATCAAGGAACTGCAAGCCAAAGGCTTCAACGTTCCTGACTACCCTGAAGCCGCCGCTACCGATGCCGAGAAAGAAGCCAAGGCTCGCTACGACCGCATCAAGGGCAGCGCCGTAAACCCGGTTCTGCGCGAAGGCAACTCCGACCGCCGCGCACCGCTGTCGGTCAAGAACTACGCACGCAAGCACCCGCACAAAATGGGCGCCTGGGCTGCCGACTCCAAGTCCCACGTGGCACACATGAGCCAGGGCGACTTTTACGGCAGCGAGAAAGCCGCGCTGATCGAAGCCGATGACAGCCTGCGCATCGAACTGCTGGACAAGAACGGCACCACCACCGTTCTGAAAGAAAAAACCTCGGTAAAAGCCGGCGAGATCATCGACTGCGCAGTGATGAGCACCAAAGCCCTGCGCAAGTTCATCGCCGCTGAAATCGAAGATGCCAAGGCCAAGGGCGTACTGCTGTCGGTACACCTGAAAGCCACCATGATGAAGGTCTCCGACCCGATCATGTTCGGCCAGATCGTTGCCGAGTACTACCAGGACGCGCTGAACAAGCACGCCGACGTACTGGAGCAGATTGGTTTCAACCTGAACAACGGTATCGGCGACCTGTATGCCCGTATCAAGGCGCTGCCAGCTGAACAGCAGGCGCAGATCGAAGCTGACGTCAAAGCCGTCTACGACGTGCGTCCGGCGCTGGCCATGGTCAACTCCGACAAGGGCATCACCAACCTGCACGTGCCAAGCGACGTCATCGTCGACGCCTCGATGCCGGCGATGATCCGCGACTCGGGCAAGATGTGGAACACCGAAGGCCAGCTGCAAGACACCAAGGCCGTGATCCCGGATCGTTGCTACGCGACCATCTATCAGGCCGTTATCGACGACTGCAAGCAGCACGGCGCCTTCGATCCGACCACCATGGGCAGCGTACCGAACGTTGGCCTGATGGCGCAGAAAGCCGAAGAGTACGGCTCGCACGACAAGACCTTCCAGGCCAAGGCCGACGGTGTGATCCGTGTGGTTGACGGCAAGGGCAACCTGCTGCTGTCGCAGGAAGTCGAAGCCGGCGACATCTTCCGCATGTGCCAGGTTAAAGACGCGCCGATCCAGGACTGGGTCAAACTGGCCGTCAACCGCGCCCGCGCCAGCAACACCCCGGCGCTGTTCTGGCTCGACCCACAGCGCGCCCACGACGGCGTGCTGATCGAGAAGGTTCAGAAGTACCTGAAAGACCACGACACCGCTGGTCTGGACATCCGTGTCCTGTCGCCTGTCGAGGCCATGAAGGTTTCCCTGCAGCGCATCCGTGCTGGCCAGGACACCATCTCGGTAACCGGTAACGTACTGCGCGACTACCTGACCGACCTGTTCCCGATCATGGAGCTGGGTACCAGCGCCAAGATGCTGTCGATCGTGCCACTGATGAACAACGGCGGCCTGTTCGAAACCGGCGCTGGCGGCTCGGCACCGAAACACGTACAGCAACTGGTCGAAGAGAACTTCCTGCGCTGGGATTCGCTGGGCGAATTCCTGGCCCTGGCCGCCTCCCTGGAGCACCTGGGCACTGCCTACGCCAACCCGAAAGCCAAGGTACTGGCGGCGACCCTGGACCAGGCCACCGGCCAGTTCCTGGACACCAACAAGTCCCCTGCGCGCAAGGTTGGCGGTATCGACAACCGTGGCAGCCACTTCTACCTGACCCTGTACTGGGCCCAGGCACTGGCTGCACAGAGCGACGACGCTGCCCTGCAGGCGCGCTTCGCCCCACTGGCAAAAGCCCTGGCCGAGAACGAAGCGACCATCGTCGCCGAACTCAACGCCGTTCAGGGCAAGCCGGCTGAAATCGGTGGTTACTACTACCCGGATGCCGAGCTGACCAGCAAAGTGATGCGCCCAAGCCAGACCTTCAACAGCGCGGTTGCCGCACTGTAAGGTTCGCTTGAGGTAACAACGGAAGCCCCGGCCACGCACCGGGGCTTCTGCTTTTCCGGGCTTGCCCCGCGATACAAACACAGGACCGACCGCATGACCTGGCAACCGCACATCACCGTCGCCACCATCGTCGAAGACCAGGGCCGCTTCCTCATGGTCGAGGAATTCAAAGCCGGTAAACACGTCTTCAACCAGCCCGCCGGACACCTGGAAGCCAACGAGAGCCTGCTCGACGCCGCCCGCCGTGAAACCCTCGAAGAAACCGCCTGGGAAGTCGAATTGACCGGCATGGTTGGCATCTACCTCTATACCGCCCCGAGCAATGGCGTGACCTACCAGCGCGTGTGCTTCGCCGCCCACACGCTCAAGCACCACCCCGAGCGTACCCTGGACAGCGATATCGTCCGCGCCGTATGGCTAACCCGCGAGGAGCTACTGGCAGACCCCGCACGCTGGCGCAGCGAGCTAGTGCCCCGCTGTATCGACGACTACCTGTCCGGCCCGCTGCACAGCCTGGCCTTGATCCGCGACTGACAGTGACGATGCCTTGAAGGCCACAGCCTGATAGAATCGTTGTCTTTTTCCAGATACACAGCCGGTACCTATGACCAGTCCAGCACTTTACGAACCCGAAAAGACACGCGTTATTGTCGGCATGTCCGGCGGCGTGGACTCTTCCGTCTCCGCCCTCCTGCTGATGGAGCAGGGCTACCAGGTGGAAGGCCTGTTCATGAAGAACTGGGAAGAGGACGACGGCACCGAATACTGCACCGCCCGCGAAGACCTCGCCGACGCTCAGGCCGTGTGCGACCGCATTGGCATCAAGCTGCATACCGCCAACTTTGCTGCCGAATACTGGGACAACGTCTTCGAACATTTCCTGGCCGAGTACAAGGCCGGCCGCACGCCGAACCCGGACATCCTGTGCAACCGCGAAATCAAGTTCAAGGCGTTCCTCGACTACGCCCTGATGCTCGGCGCCGACCTGATCGCCACCGGTCACTATGTGCGCCGCCGCGACACTGACGGTCGCACCGAACTGCTCAAGGGCCTGGACCCGAACAAGGATCAGAGCTACTTCCTGCACGCTGTCGGCGGCAAGGAAATTGCCCGCACCCTGTTCCCGGTTGGTGAACTGGAAAAGCCTGAAGTACGCGCCATTGCCGAGAAACACGGCCTGGCCACAGCGAAGAAGAAAGACTCAACCGGCATCTGCTTTATCGGTGAACGCCGCTTCAGCGATTTCCTCAAGCAGTACCTGCCAGCACAGCCTGGTGAAATCCAGACCACTGAAGGCGAAGTAATCGGTCGCCATCACGGCCTGATGTATCACACCATCGGCCAGCGCCAGGGCCTGGGCATCGGCGGCCTCAAGGACGCCGGCGACGAGCCGTGGTACGTGCTGGAAAAAGACCTCACCCGCAACGTGCTGGTAGTTGGACAGGGCAATGAACATCCGTGGCTGTTTTCCCGCGCCTTGCTCGCGTCGGAGATCTTCTGGGTCAACCCGATCGACCTGTCCAGCCCACTGCGCCTGACCGCCAAGGTGCGTTACCGCCAGAGTGATCAGGACTGCACCCTGGAGCTGACCGCCAGCGGCTACCGCGCCGTATTCGACGAGCCGCAGAGGGCTGTGACCCCAGGCCAGTCGGTGGTGTTTTATGACGGTGAAATCTGCCTGGGCGGCGGCGTGATCGAAACGGCCGAGCCGTGGAGCGCACGCTGATGAGCTCGATTCAAGAGCAGTTGATCGCCCTCGGTGGCGTGTTCCAGGCCGCGGTACTGGTGGATCGCATCGCCCGCACCGGCCAGGCCAGCGAGGCAAACCTGGGCTGCATGCTCGGCAGCCTGCTGGTGCGCGACCCCAAGGACACCCTGGAGGTGTTCGGCGGCGACGACCTGAACCTGCGCGACGGCTACCGCGCCCTGGCCAGCGCCCTGGAGCGCGACCCGGGCAGCCTGCAGCGCGAACCGCTGCGCTACGCGCTGTCGATGCTTGGCCTTGAGCGCCAATTGGCCAAGCGCGGCGATATGCTTGATGTGATCGGCAATCGACTGCCACAGATCCAGTCCCAGGCTGAGCATTTCGGTCTGGTGCACGAGAACGTCATCGCCTCCAGCGGTGCCCTGTATCAGGACACCTTGAGTACCTTGCGCCAGCGCATTCAGGTACACGGCGACATGCGCCACCTGCAACAGCCAAGCAACGCCTCGAAGATCCGCGCCCTGTTGCTCGCCGGCATTCGTGCCGCGCGCCTGTGGCGGCAGCTGGGCGGGCATCGCTGGCAGTTGGTAGTTAGCCGGCGCAGATTGCTCAAAGAGCTGTATCCGATGCTGCGTGGCTGATAGCCATCGCGAGGCAAGCCCGCTCCCGCAGGCAAAAGGTGATCGCTGTGGGAGCGGGCTTGCCCCGCGAAAAAACACACAGAATTACCGGCAGACCATTGGTCAGCCACCCGACCCGGGCGCGTTTTTCATGTATGATATGCGCCCTCTTCAAAGCCTGACTGTCCGAGAACACCCCATGCAGCTTTCCTCGCTCACTGCGGTTTCCCCTGTTGACGGCCGTTATGCCGGCAAAACCCAGGCCCTGCGCCCTATTTTCAGCGAATACGGCCTGATCCGTTTCCGCGCCATGGTCGAGGTTCGCTGGTTGCAGCGCCTCGCCGCTCATCCGCAAATCGCTGAAGTTCCAGCGTTTTCCGCCGAAGCCAATGCGCTGCTCAATGGTCTGGCCGATGAGTTCGCCCTCGAGCACGCCGAGCGCGTGAAAGAAATCGAGCGCACCACCAACCACGACGTCAAAGCCATTGAGTATCTGCTCAAAGAGCAGGCTGCCAAGCTGCCGGAACTGGCCAAGGTCAGCGAGTTCATCCACTTCGCCTGCACCAGCGAAGACATCAACAACCTGTCCCACGCCCTGATGCTGCGTGAAGGCCGCGATACCGTTCTGTTGCCGCTGATGCGCCAGATCGCCCAGGCCATCCGTGAGCTGGCTCACCGTTTCGCCGACGTACCAATGCTGTCGCGCACCCACGGCCAACCGGCGTCGCCGACCACCCTGGGTAAAGAGCTGGCCAACGTTGTCTATCGCCTTGAGCGCCAGATCGCTCAGGTCGCTGCGGTCCCGCTGCTGGGCAAGATCAACGGCGCCGTGGGCAACTATAACGCCCACCTGTCGGCCTATCCGCAGATCGACTGGGAAGCCAACGCCCGCGCCTTCATCGAAGACGAACTGGGCCTGGTGTTCAACCCGTACACCACGCAGATCGAGCCGCACGACTACATCGCCGAGCTGTTCGACGCTATCGCCCGCTTCAACACCATCCTGATCGACTTCGACCGCGATATCTGGGGCTACATCTCCCTGGGTTACTTCAAACAGCGCACCATCGCTGGCGAAATCGGCTCCTCGACCATGCCGCACAAGGTCAACCCGATCGACTTCGAAAACTCCGAAGGCAACCTGGGTATCGCCAACGCACTGTTCCAGCACCTGGCCAGCAAGCTGCCGATCTCGCGCTGGCAGCGCGACCTGACCGACTCTACCGTGCTGCGTAACCTGGGCGTCGGTTTCGCTCACAGCGTGATCGCCTACGAGGCCAGCCTCAAAGGCATCAGCAAGCTGGAAATCAACGAAGCCCGCATCGCCGAAGACCTGGACGCCTGCTGGGAAGTCCTGGCCGAGCCAATCCAGACCGTTATGCGCCGCTACGACATCGAGAACCCGTACGAGAAGCTCAAGGAGCTGACCCGTGGCAAAGGTATCAGCCCAGAAGCACTGCTGACCTTCATCGATGGCCTGGACATGCCGGCCGAAGCCCGCGCGGAGCTGAAAAAGCTGACCCCGGCCTCCTACATCGGTAACGCTGCGGCTCAAGCCAAACGCATCTAATCTGCGCCCTGCGCGTTAACGCCCGGCTCAGCCGGGCGTTTTTATTACCGAAAGAAAATTACTTTTTTTCAATAGGTTACACATGAATCCTGATACTCCTCTGCAGCTTCTGGGCGGCCTCACTGCCCGCGAATTCATGCGCGACTACTGGCAGAAAAAACCTCTGCTGGTGCGCCAGGCCTTCACCGACTTCGAAAGCCCGATCGACGCCGACGAACTGGCCGGCCTGGCCCTTGAAGAAGAAGTCGAATCGCGCCTGGTCATCGAACACGGCGAGCGTCCATGGGAATTGCGTCGCGGCCCATTCGAAGAGGACACCTTCAGCACCCTGCCCGAGCGTGACTGGACCCTGCTGGTGCAGGCGGTGGACCAGTTTGTGCCCGAAGTCCACGAACTACTGGAACACTTCCGCTTCCTGCCGAGCTGGCGCATCGACGACGTCATGATCAGCTTCGCCGCTCCAGGTGGCAGCGTCGGTCCGCACTTCGACAACTACGATGTGTTCCTGCTGCAAGGCCAGGGCAAGCGCAACTGGAAAATCGGCCAGATGTGCGACAGCGACAGCCCGCTGCTCGAGCACGCCGATTTGCGCATCCTGGCTGAGTTCGAGCAAAGCGAAGAGTGGACCCTGGAACCGGGCGACATGCTTTACCTGCCGCCGCGCCTGGCCCACTACGGCATCGCCGAAGACGACTGCCTGACCTACTCGGTGGGCTTCCGCGCACCAAGCGCCGCTGAAGTACTGACCCACTTCACCGACTTCCTCAGCCAGTTCCTGCCTGACGAAGAGCGCTACACCGACGCCGACGCCCAGCCGGTCGGCGACCCGCACCAGATCCAGCACGATGCCCTCGGCCGCCTGAAGAACCTGCTGAGCGAGCACATGGGCGACGAACGTCTGCTGCTGACCTGGTTCGGCCAGTTCATGACCGAGCCACGCTACCCGGAACTGGTCAGCGGCGAACCGCTGGACGAAGCAGAACTGATCGAGAGCCTGGCCCAGGGCGCGATCCTGATCCGCAACCCGAGCGCCCGCCTGGCCTGGTCGGAAGTCGATGACAACCTGCTGCTGTTCGCCAGCGGTCAGAGCCGTCTGCTGCCAGGTGACCTGCGCGAATTGCTGAAACTGATCTGCGCCGCCGATGCCTTGCATATTGAGAACCTTGAGCAGTGGCTTGAAAACGACCAAGGCATTACCTTGATCTGCGAACTGGTCAAACAAGGAAGCTTGGGGTTTGCCAATGAATAAGATCCGGGTCCGCCTCGCCGACTGGCACAAAGACAACGCCGACATCCGCCGCATCCGCGAAGCCGTGTTCATCGCCGAACAATGCGTACCGCCAGAACTGGAGTGGGATGCCGACGACGACAGCGCCGTGCACTTCCTCGCCCTGGAAGGCGACTACGCCATCGGCACAGCCCGCCTGCTGGCCGACGGCCAGATTGGTCGGGTATCGGTACTCAAGGACTGGCGCGGCCTGAAAGTCGGCGATGCGCTGATGCAGGCGGTTATCGTCGAAGCACAGAACCGCGACCTCAAGCAGCAAATGCTCAGCGCCCAGGTGCAGGCTACGCCGTTCTACGAGCGCCTTGGCTTCAAGGTGGTCAGCGAAGAATTCCTCGAAGCGGGCATTCCGCACGTGGACATGGTTCGCGAATCGCGCGAACTGGCCTGACTACCCATCGCGGGGCAAGCCCGCTCCCACCGGCCCTGGTGGGCGGGCTTGCCCCGCGATGAACCCAGCAAAACCCCTACAAATTTGCCATCATGTCCACTCCACCCGCGGAGATCATGGACATGCCGCTACGCCCCCTACTTGCCTCCCTGCTTCTGTCGTTCAGCCTGAGTGCGCTGGCCGCCACTGAAGTCCTGCCGCTGAACCACCGCACCAGCGCCGAACTGCTCCCCACTGCACAATCGTTCATCGGCAAGAATGGCAGCGTCAGTGCCTTTGAAAACAAGCTGATCGTCAACGCCGACTCCGAGCGCATCGACGACCTGCGTACCCTGCTGCAACAACTGGATACTGCACCACGACGCCTGATGATCAGCGTCGACAACAACGACAGCAACTTCCAGGATAACCGCGGCAACGCCCGCGTCATCCGCTACGGCACCGCCAACCGTGACGGTGGCCTGCAGCAGGTACAAGCCACCGAAGGCAGCCCGGCACTGATCCAGGTCGGCCAGAGTATTCCAATCACCAGCACCAGCACCGATGGCTTTGGCCGTGTGCAAAGTGACACCGAATACCGCAACGTCACTCAGGGCTTTTACGTCACTGCAAGCGTCAGCGGCGACGCTGTTAACCTGAGCATCAGCACCAACAATGACCGTATGAGTCTGGAACGCCCTGATGTAGTGAAGGTTCAAAGTACCGACACAAAAGTCAGCGGCAAGCTCGGTGAATGGATCACCCTCGCCGGTGTCAACCAGCAGAGCCAGTCCGAACGCAGTGCTTCAGCCCTCAGTTACAGCACTCAGCGCGGCGAGAACATGACTTTGCGGGTAAAAGTCGACGCATTGGACTGAACCCAGACAAATCAAGGCCTCGACCAAAGGCCTCGGAACTGACTGGTGAGTCGTATTAGACCAAAGATGTAGTGGATTGAAAAAAGCACTACAAAACATTTGACGACCTCAAACCGTCGAGGCATGATGGCCCCGCTCCCGCTAATCAGAGGCCCTGGCAAGGGCCTTCGAGCCGCGCTCTAACCTACCCACCTGAGCCGACTCGTGTCTGTACAGCCCACAAGGCAGTTTGACGAGATTGCGACTGGAACGAAGTTGTCCCGAGGGACGGAAGCGCATCAAAAGGCACCCGGCAGCACTGTTCACTGCAATTCGGCAACCACGAGCCACCCTGCAGCGAAAACCCGCCAACGCCTGCTCACTTCCTCTCTTCGAGCCCATCGTTCGACCGTCGCAACTTTCGCTGAACATGACTTACGCCAGGCTTCTGATCTGCGCTGTGTGAGCGAGAATTTTTACCCAAGACCGATGCGACGAGGTTTATTTCCATGGCACTGACACGCGAACAGCAAATTGCAGCCCTCGAAAAAGACTGGGCCGAGAACCCGCGCTGGAAAGGCGTGACCCGTACCTACACCGCCGCCGATGTCGTACGTCTGCGTGGCTCGGTCCAGCCTGAGCACACCCTGGCCCGCATGGGTGCCGAGAAGCTGTGGAAGCTGGTCACCCAGGGTGCACACCCGGCCTTCCGCCCGGAAAAAGATTTCGTCAACTGCATGGGCGCCCTGACCGGCGGCCAGGCGGTACAACAGGTTAAAGCCGGTATCCAGGCGATCTACCTGTCCGGCTGGCAAGTGGCCGCCGACAACAACTCGGCTGAGTCCATGTACCCAGACCAGTCGCTGTACCCGGTGGACTCGGTTCCAACCGTGGTCAAGCGCATCAACAACTCGTTCCGTCGCGCCGACCAGATCCAGTGGAAAGCCGGCAAGAACCCAGGTGACGACGGCTACATCGACTACTTCGCGCCGATCGTGGCTGACGCTGAAGCCGGTTTCGGCGGCGTCCTGAACGCCTACGAGCTGATGAAGAACATGATCGAAGCAGGCGCTGCCGGCGTTCACTTCGAAGACCAACTGGCCTCAGTGAAAAAATGCGGTCACATGGGCGGCAAGGTACTGGTGCCAACTCAGGAAGCCGTACAGAAGCTCAGCGCTGCCCGCCTGGCTGCTGACGTTGCTGGCGTACCGACCATCATCCTGGCCCGTACCGATGCCAACGCCGCAGACCTGCTGACCAGCGACTGCGACCCGTACGACCAGCCATTCGTGGTGGGCGAGCGCACCCAGGAAGGTTTCTACAAGGTACGTGCCGGCCTCGACCAAGCCATTGCTCGCGGCCTGGCCTACGCCCCGTACGCCGACCTGATCTGGTGCGAAACCGCCAAGCCGGACCTGGACGAAGCCCGTCGCTTCGCCGAAGCGATCAAGAAGGAATACCCGGACCAGATCCTGTCCTACAACTGCTCGCCTTCTTTCAACTGGAAGAAGAACCTGGACGACGCGACCATCGCCAAGTTCCAGCGCGAACTGTCGGCCATGGGCTACAAGCACCAGTTCATCACCCTGGCCGGTATTCACAACATGTGGCACGGCATGTTCAACCTGGCGCACGACTACGCCCGCAACGACATGACCGCCTACGTGAAACTGCAGGAACAAGAGTTCGCTGACGCCTCGAAAGGCTACACCTTCGTGGCCCACCAGCAAGAAGTCGGCACTGGCTACTTCGACGACATGACCACCGTGATCCAGGGTGGCAAGTCTTCGGTAACCGCACTGACCGGCTCGACTGAAGAAGAGCAGTTCCACTGATCAGTGATCGGTTGCTGAAATTCGGGTAACAGTCAAAACCCGGAGCCTGTGATGGGGCTCCGGGTTTTGTTTTCTGTGGCAGCCAGCCCACACAGCGCCCCTCGATTCGGCCGATTCGGCACTTTCCTATAATTCCCCATTGGCTATGCTAGGTGCACAACAACACCAAGGACTGGCCATGTTCCGCCCCTTCACCCTGCTCTTCCTGGCACTACTGGGCGCAACCTTCTATATATATGCCCTGGCCAGCGAGGATGCCCTGCTCGGCCTTGCGGTCAAACCGATTCCGGTGCTGGCCCTGATTGACTGGCTCTGCACCGCCGCACCCTCCCGCTACCGGCGCTGGATCATGATCGGCCTGGGCTTCTCGCTTCTGGGTGACATCCTTTTGGCCGTGCCTGGCGATCTGTTCGTGTTCGGCCTGGCGGCCTTCCTCTGCGCACACCTGGCCTACCTGCGCGGCTACCTGAGCGAAACGCGGCTACCGGCGATCTGGGCCCTGACCATCTCGCTGATTGTTGGCATGGCATTGCTGTCTTTGCTGATCAGTCATGGCCTGGGCGAGCTGCTGATCCCGGTAACGGTGTACGCCCTGGCCATTAGCGCCATGCTCTGGCGCGCCCTGGCCTGTGGTGGCATTGCCGCGCTGGGCGCCATCGCCTTCGTATTTTCCGACAGCCTGATCGGCATCGACCGCTTTGTCGGACAGTTCCAGGCCGCGCCCTACCTGATCATCCTCGCCTATTGGCTGGGACAGTGGGCAATTGCCGCCTCGGCCTACACCAGCCGACCAGCAAAAACCTTGATCCAGACCGCGGCAGGCCAGGATAAATTCGGTTAAAACACAGGGCCTGAAAACTTGCAGGTAACGCCAATGTCGCACAACTTTGTAGTTGACCTGAACAGTAGGACGAATTGCACACCAATAAATGATACCGATTATCATTTCGATATTGCGCATTCATTACGCATTGCAAGAAACATAATTAACAAAACCCGAGACAATGCCCGCCCCATGCGGCCTGCAGCGAGTTACGAAAGATTTTTGTTCTTAATCCTACGAATAAATTTGCTGCAGAAATTTTACTTGCACCGGGTTTACCCATAAAATCAGCACGATAGATTCCGCTGCGACATATCGTCACTGCTTTACTACTTTCCAAGCCGCAGAGACTGGTCTCTGTATAAGGATTTTCAGCATGCCCGATTCGACAGGACTCATCGCCCACAACTGGGGCTTTGCCATTTTCCTTTTGGGTGTCGTTGGCCTGTGCGCCTTCATGCTCGGTCTGTCCGCCCTGCTCGGCAGCAAGGCCTGGGGCCGCAGCAAGAACGAACCCTTCGAGTCCGGCATGCTGCCTACTGGCGGCGCACGCTTGCGCCTGTCAGCCAAATTCTATCTGGTCGCGATGCTCTTCGTGATTTTCGATATCGAAGCCCTCTTTCTCTTTGCATGGTCTGTGTCCGTCCGCGAAAGCGGCTGGACCGGATTCGTCGAAGCTCTCGTTTTCATAGCAATTCTGTTGGCAGGTCTTGTCTACCTTTGGCGCGTCGGGGCACTTGATTGGGCTCCCGAAGGTCGTCGCAAGCGGCAAGCGAAGCTGAAACAATGAGGCTTTGGCAATGCAATACAATCTCACCAGAATCGACCCGGATGCTCCCAACGAGCAATATCCAATCGGAGAGCGGGAAACCGTCTCCGATTCGCTGCTAGAGGACCAGGTCCACAAGAACATCTTCATGGGCAAACTTGAAGATGTGCTCAGTGGCGCGGTCAACTGGGGGCGTAAAAACTCCCTGTGGCCTTACAACTTCGGCCTCTCCTGCTGCTACGTGGAAATGACCACGGCTTTCACGGCACCCCACGACATCGCCCGCTTCGGCGCCGAAGTCATCCGGGCATCGCCGCGTCAGGCCGACTTCATGGTCGTCGCCGGTACCTGCTTCATCAAGATGGCGCCGATCATCCAGCGCCTGTACGAGCAGATGCTTGAACCCAAGTGGGTCATCTCCATGGGTTCGTGCGCCAACTCCGGTGGCATGTACGACATTTACTCGGTCGTTCAGGGGGTCGACAAGTTCCTCCCCGTGGATGTCTATGTCCCTGGTTGCCCGCCTCGCCCTGAAGCCTTCCTGCAAGGCCTGATGTTGTTGCAGGAGTCGATTGGCCAGGAGCGTCGTCCTCTTTCCTGGGTTGTCGGTGATCAAGGCATTTACCGTGCCGAGATGCCGTCGCAGAAAGAGCAACGCCGTGAACAGCGCATCCAGGTCACCAACCTGCGCAGCCCCGACGAAGTCTGATCCAGCTATCTGTTGCCTGCGCGTGCGCGACAGGCAGCCTGGCTTCATTCTCTACGTTGACCGAAAGCGACCGAGACCATGACAGCGGACACCGCTATTTATATCCCGCCTTACAAGGCTGACGACCAGGATGTGGTTGTCGAACTGAACAACAAGTTTGGCCCCGAGGCGTTCGTCGCCCAGGAAACCCGCACCGGCATGCCGGTGCTTTGGGTTACCCGTGCCAAACTCAAGGAAGTCCTGAGCTTCCTGCGCAATGTCGCCAAACCGTACAGCATGCTCTACGACCTGCATGGTGTGGACGAACGTCTGCGCACCCAGCGCCGTGGCCTGCCAGGTGCCGACTTCAGCGTGTTCTACCACCTGCTCTCGGTGGAACGGAACAGCGACGTGATGATCAAGGTGGCCTTGAGCGAAGGCGACCTGAACCTGCCGACCGTGACCGGTATCTGGCCGAACGCCAACTGGTACGAGCGCGAAGTCTGGGACATGTTCGGCATCGATTTCGCCGGCCACCCGCACCTGACCCGGATCATGATGCCGCCGACCTGGGAAGGTCACCCGCTGCGCAAAGACTACCCGGCGCGCGCCACCGAGTTCGATCCGTACAGCCTGACCCTGGCCAAACAACAGCTCGAGGAAGAAGCCGCGCGCTTCAACCCTGAAGCCTGGGGCATGAAGCGTTCTGGCGCCAACGAGGACTACATGTTCCTCAACCTCGGCCCGAACCACCCTTCGGCCCACGGTGCCTTCCGTATCGTCCTGCAGCTGGACGGTGAAGAGATCGTCGACTGCGTTCCGGACATCGGTTACCACCACCGTGGTGCCGAGAAGATGGCCGAGCGTCAGTCCTGGCACAGCTTCATTCCCTACACCGACCGTATCGACTACCTCGGCGGGGTAATGAACAACCTGCCGTACGTATTGGCAGTCGAGAAGCTGGCCGGCATTCAGGTGCCGCAGAAAGTCGACGTGATCCGCATCATGCTCGCCGAGTTCTTCCGGATCACCAGCCACTTGCTGTTCCTGGGTACCTACATCCAGGACGTCGGCGCGATGACCCCGGTGTTCTTCACCTTTACCGACCGTCAACGCGCCTACACCGTGATCGAAGCCATCACCGGTTTCCGTCTGCACCCGGCCTGGTACCGCATCGGTGGCGTCGCCCACGATCTGCCGCGCGGCTGGGAAAAACTGGTGAAAGACTTTGTCGATTGGCTGCCAAAGCGCCTCGACGAATACACCAAGGCAGCCCTGCAGAACAGCATTCTCAAGGGCCGGACCATAGGCGTTGCCCAGTACAACACCAAAGAAGCGCTGGAATGGGGCGTCACCGGTGCCGGCCTGCGTTCCACCGGTCTGGACTTCGACCTGCGCAAAGCCCGCCCTTACTCCGGCTACGAGAACTTCGAGTTCGAAGTACCGCTGGCCCACAACGGCGATGCCTACGATCGCTGCATGGTCCGTGTCGAGGAGATGCGCCAGAGTATCCGCATCATCGACCAGTGCCTGCGCAACATGCCGGAAGGCCCGTACAAAGCGGATCACCCGCTGACTACGCCGCCACCGAAAGAGCGCACCCTGCAGCACATCGAAACCCTGATCACCCACTTCCTGCAGGTTTCGTGGGGCCCGGTAATGCCGGCCAACGAATCCTTCCAGATGATCGAGGCGACCAAGGGCATCAACAGTTACTACCTGACGAGCGACGGCGGCACCATGAGCTACCGCACCCGGATTCGCACCCCGAGCTACCCGCACCTGCAGCAGATCCCTTCGGTGATCCGCGGCAGCATGGTCGCGGACCTCATTGCGTACCTGGGCAGTATCGACTTCGTTATGGCTGACGTGGACCGCTAAGCATGAACAACACGCTTATCCAAACCGACCGTTTCGCCCTGAGCGAAACCGAGCGCTCGGCCATCGAGCACGAGATGCATCACTACGAGGACCCGCGCGCGGCGTCCATCGAAGCCCTGAAGATCGTTCAGAAGGAGCGCGGCTGGGTGCCGGACGGCGCCATCTATGCCATCGGCGAAGTGCTCGGCATTCCCGCCAGCGACGTCGAAGGCGTAGCAACCTTCTATAGTCAGATCTTCCGTCAGCCGGTTGGCCGGCACATCATTCGCGTGTGCGACAGCATGGTCTGCTACATCGGCGGCCACGAGTCCGTGGTCAGCCAGATCCAGAGCGAGCTGGGTATTGGCCTGGGCCAGACCACCGCCGACGGTCGCTTCACCCTGCTGCCAGTGTGCTGCCTGGGTAACTGCGACAAGGCCCCGGCGCTGATGATCGACGACGACACCTTTGGCGATGTCCAGCCTGCTGGCGTCTCCAAGTTGCTGGAGGGTTACGTATGACCATCACTTCCTTCGGCCCGGCCAACCGCATTGCCCGCAGCGCCGAGACCCATCCGCTGACCTGGCGCCTGCGCGACGACGGCGAGCCGGTCTGGCTGGACGAGTACCAGGCCAAGGACGGCTACAGCGCCGCCCGCAAGGCCTTGGCGCAGATGTCCCAGGACGATATCGTCCAGACCGTAAAAGACTCCGGCCTCAAGGGCCGTGGCGGTGCGGGCTTCCCGACGGGCGTCAAATGGGGCCTGATGCCCAAAGACGAATCGATGAACATCCGCTACCTGCTGTGCAACGCGGATGAAATGGAGCCCAACACCTGGAAAGACCGCATGCTGATGGAGCAACAGCCCCATCTGCTGGTCGAGGGTATGCTGATCAGCGCCCGTGCGCTGAAGGCCTACCGTGGCTACATCTTCCTGCGTGGTGAATACACCACCGCAGCGAAGAACCTCAACCGCGCCATCGATGAAGCCAAGGCCGCAGGCCTCTTGGGCAAGAACATCCTCGGCAGCGGCTTTGACTTCGAGCTGTTCGTGCACACCGGTGCCGGGCGTTACATCTGCGGTGAAGAAACCGCACTGATCAACTCCCTCGAAGGCCGCCGCGCCAACCCACGCTCCAAGCCGCCCTTCCCGGCCGCTGTCGGCGTCTGGGGCAAGCCGACCTGCGTCAACAACGTCGAGACCCTGTGCAACGTGCCGGCCATCGTCGGCAACGGCGTCGACTGGTACAAGTCGCTGGCTCGCGAAGGCTCTGAAGACCACGGCACCAAGCTGATGGGCTTCTCCGGCAAGGTCAAGAACCCGGGCCTGTGGGAACTGCCATTTGGCGTTACCGCCCGTGAGCTGTTCGAAGACTACGCCGGCGGCATGCGCGACGGTTACAAGCTCAAGTGCTGGCAGCCTGGCGGCGCCGGTACCGGTTTCCTGCTGCCCGAGCACCTCGATGCACAGATGTATGCCGGTGGCATTGCCAAGGTCGGCACCCGCATGGGTACTGGCCTGGCCATGGCGGTGGACGACAGCATCAACATGGTCTCGCTGCTGCGCAACATGGAGGAGTTCTTCGCCCGCGAGTCGTGCGGCTGGTGCACCCCGTGCCGCGATGGCCTGCCGTGGAGCGTGAAGATGCTGCGCGCCCTGGAGAAGGGACAAGGCAAGGCGGAAGACATCGAGACCCTGCTGGGCCTGGTCAATTTCCTCGGCCCTGGCCGCACCTTCTGTGCTCACGCACCGGGTGCCGTAGAGCCGCTGGGCAGTGCCATCAAGTATTTCCGTCCGGAGTTCGAGGCCGGCGTCGCACCTGTTACAGGCAGCGAAGCCTTGCGCCCGAACCTGGCCAAGCCGATCCCGGCCGGGCCGATAGTCGTCGGCGCATAACAAATGAAATGCGGGGGGTCCGTGCCACCCGCTGCCTCGACGGCTCGCCAGGTAGTCCCTGCGCGGGCCGCAGGCACACAGCTTTCCATTAGCCACGCCCGCAGACGCGGGCCAACGAAGAACTTTGAACCATGGCCACTATCCACGTAGACGGCAAAGCGCTCGAAGTCAACGGTGCAGACAACCTGTTACAGGCGTGTCTGTCGCTCGGCCTCGACATCCCCTATTTTTGCTGGCACCCGGCGCTCGGTAGCGTCGGCGCCTGCCGCCAGTGCGCGGTCAAGCAGTACACCGACGAGAACGACACCCGCGGTCGTATCGTCATGTCCTGCATGACCCCAGCCACCGATGGCACCTGGATTTCCATCGACGACGAAGAGTCCAAGGCGTTTCGCGCCAGCGTCGTCGAATGGCTGATGACCAACCACCCGCACGACTGCCCGGTCTGTGAGGAAGGCGGTCACTGCCACCTGCAAGACATGACGGTAATGACCGGCCACAACGAGCGCCGCTACCGCTTCACCAAGCGTACCCACCAGAACCAGGAGCTCGGCCCGTTCATCGCCCACGAGATGAACCGCTGCATCGCCTGCTACCGCTGTGTGCGTTACTACAAAGACTACGCCGGTGGTACGGACCTTGGCGTGTACGGTGCTCACGACAACGTCTACTTCGGTCGCGTTGAAGACGGCACCCTCGAGAGCGAGTTCTCCGGTAACCTCACCGAGGTCTGCCCGACCGGTGTGTTCACCGACAAGACCCACTCCGAGCGCTACAACCGTAAATGGGACATGCAGTTCGCCCCGAGCATCTGCCATGGCTGCTCCAGCGGTTGCAACATCAGCCCGGGTGAGCGTTACGGCGAACTGCGCCGCATCGAAAACCGCTTCAACGGTTCGGTCAACCAGTACTTCCTCTGCGACCGTGGCCGTTTCGGCTATGGCTATGTCAACCGCGAAGACCGTCCACGTCAGCCCCTGCTGGCCGATGGCACCAAGCTGAGCCTGGACGCGGCGCTGGATAAAGCCGCCGACATGCTGCGCGGTCGCAACATCGTCGGTATCGGCTCGCCGCGTGCCAGCCTGGAAAGCAACTACGGCCTACGCGAGCTGGTCGGTGCCGAGCACTTCTACTCGGGTATGGAAGCCGGTGAACTGGCTCGCGTGCGCCTGGCCCTGCAGGTCCTCAACGACAGCCCGCTGCCGGTCCCAACCCTGCGCGAAATGGAAGACCACGACGCGGTGTTCGTCCTCGGCGAAGACCTGACCCAGACCGCTGCCCGCGTGGCCCTGGCCCTGCGCCAGTCGGTCAAGGGCAAGGCCGAAGCCATGGCCGATGCCATGCGTGTTCAGCCATGGCTGGATGCTGCAGTGAAGAACATCGGCCAGCACGCCATGTACCCACTGTTCATCGCCAGCCTGGCCGAAACCAAGCTCGATGACGTCGCCGAAGAATGCGTCCACGCAGCACCGGACGACCTGGCCCGTATCGGTTTCGCCGTGGCCCACGCCATCGACCCGAGCGCGCCAGCTGTCGAAGGCCTGGACGCCGAAGCCCTGGCCCTGGCCAAGCGCATCGCCGATGCCCTGGTTGCCGCCAACCGTCCGCTGGTGGTCGCCGGTACGTCGCTGGCCTCCAGTGCATTGATCGAAGCCGCCGCCAACATCGCCAAAGCCCTGAAGCTGCGTGAGAAGAACGGTTCCCTGAGCCTGGTGGTGCCTGAGGCCAACAGCCTGGGTATGGCCATGCTCGGTGGCGAGTCCGTCGACGCTGCTCTGGACGCAGTGATTAGCGGCAAGGCTGACGCTATCGTCATCCTCGAAAACGATCTGTACAGCCGCGTGCCTGCAGCCAAGGTCGACGCTGCCCTGGCCGCCGCCAAAGTGGTGATCGTCGCCGATCACCAGAAAACCGCGACCGTCGAGCGCGCTCACCTGGTACTGCCAGCCGCCACCTTCGCCGAAGGCGACGGTACCCTGGTCAGCCAGGAAGGCCGTGCCCAGCGTTTCTTCCAGGTGTTCGATCCAACCTACCTGGACAGCAGCATCCTGGTTCATGAAGGCTGGCGCTGGATGCACGCCCTGCGTTCAACCCTGCTCAACAAGCCGGTGGACTGGACCCAACTGGACCACGTTACCAGCGCTTGCGCCTCTGCCGCACCGCAACTGTCGGGTATCGTCAACGCCGCGCCGTCCGCGTCGTTCCGCATCAAGGGCATGAAGCTTGCGCGTGAGCCGCTGCGCTACTCCGGCCGCACCGCAATGCGCGCCAACATCAGCGTGCACGAGCCGCGGACCCCGCAAGACAAAGACAGCGCCTTCGCCTTCTCCATGGAAGGTTACTCGGGTTCGGCCGAACCGCGTTCGCAAGTGCCGTTCGCCTGGTCTCCGGGCTGGAACTCGCCGCAAGCCTGGAACAAGTTCCAGGACGAGGTCGGTGGTCACCTGCGTGCAGGCGACCCAGGCACCCGCCTGATCGAAACCGAGGGCGACAAGCTGAACTGGTTCGCCAGCGTACCGGCAGCCTTCTCCCCGGCCCGTGGTACCTGGCAGGTCGTGCCGTTCTACCACCTGTTCGGTAGCGAAGAGAACTCCTCGCGCGCCGCCCCAGTACAAGAGCGCATCCCGCAGGCCTATGTGGGCCTGGCCAAGTCCGAAGCCGACCGTCTGGGCGTCAACGAAGGTGCGATGCTCAGCTTGAACGTGGCAGGCCAGACCCTGCGTCTGCCATTGCGCATCAATGAAGAACTGGGCGCAGGCCTGGTTGCCCTGCCCAAAGGCCTGGCCGGCATCCCGCCTGCCATCTTCGGTGCATCCGTCGAAGGCCTGCAGGAGGCAGCACAATGACCTGGTTCACCCCTGAAGTGATCGACGTGATCATTACTGTCGTCAAGGCCGTCGTTATCCTGCTGGCCGTGGTGGTCTGCGGTGCGCTGCTCAGCTTTGTCGAGCGGCGTCTGCTGGGCTGGTGGCAGGACCGTTACGGTCCGAACCGCGTCGGCCCGTTCGGCATGTTCCAGATTGCAGCCGACATGCTGAAGATGTTCTTCAAGGAAGACTGGAACCCGCCCTTCGTCGACAAGATGATCTTCACCCTGGCGCCGGTCGTGGCCATGAGTGCCTTGCTGATCGCCTTCGCCATCATCCCGATCACCCCGACCTGGGGTGTCGCGGACCTGAACATCGGCGTGCTGTTCTTCTTCGCCATGGCCGGTCTGTCGGTGTACGCGGTACTGTTCGCCGGTTGGTCGTCGAACAACAAGTACGCCCTGCTCGGCAGCCTGCGGGCCTCGGCCCAGACTGTGTCGTACGAAGTGTTCATGGGCCTGGCGCTGATGGGTATCGTTGCCCAGGCCGGCTCGTTCAACATGCGCGACATCGTTGACTACCAGGCCCAGAACCTGTGGTTCATCATTCCGCAGTTCTTCGGTTTCTGCACCTTCTTCATCGCTGGCGTCGCCGTGACTCACCGTCACCCGTTCGACCAGCCGGAAGCAGAACAGGAACTGGCCGACGGCTACCACATTGAATATGCCGGCATGAAATGGGGCATGTTCTTCGTCGGTGAGTACATCGGCATCATCCTGGTATCGGCGCTGCTGGTAACCCTGTTCTTCGGTGGCTGGCACGGTCCGTTCGGCATCCTGCCGCAGATCCCGTTCATCTGGTTCGCCCTGAAGACCGCGTTCTTCATCATGCTGTTCATCCTGCTGCGCGCCTCGATCCCGCGCCCGCGCTATGACCAGGTGATGGACTTCGGCTGGAAGTTCTGCCTGCCGCTGACCCTGATCAATTTGCTGGTGACCGCTGCGCTCGTGTTGCTCAACACGCCAGCTGTTGCGGCCCAGTGAGGATTTGACCCATGTTCAAGTATATTGGCGACATCGTTAAGGGCACAGGCACCCAGCTGCGCAGCCTGGTGATGGTGTTCTCTCACGGTTTTCGCAAACGTGACACCCTGCAGTACCCCGAAGAGCCAGTCTACCTGCCGCCACGCTACCGTGGCCGCATCGTCCTGACCCGCGACCCGGATGGCGAAGAGCGCTGTGTAGCGTGCAACCTGTGTGCCGTGGCTTGCCCGGTCGGTTGCATCTCGCTGCAGAAAGCCGAAACAGAAGACGGTCGTTGGTACCCGGAGTTCTTCCGTATCAACTTCTCCCGTTGCATTTTCTGCGGCCTCTGCGAGGAAGCCTGCCCGACCACCGCGATCCAGCTGACGCCGGATTTCGAAATGGCCGAGTTCAAACGTCAGGATCTGGTGTACGAGAAAGAAGATCTGCTGATCTCCGGCCCCGGCAAGAACCCTGACTACAACTTCTACCGTGTTGCAGGTATGGCTGTTGCCGGCAAGCCGAAAGGTGCCGCGCAGAACGAAGCCGAGCCGATCAACGTGAAGAGCTTGCTCCCTTAAGGAAGAAAGATGGAATTCGCTTTCTATTTCGCATCCGGTGTTGCTGTGGTGTCCACCCTTCGGGTGATCACCAACACCAACCCCGTGCACGCCCTGCTCTACCTGATCATTTCGCTGATCTCCGTGGCGATGACCTTCTTCGCCCTCGGCGCTCCGTTCGCCGGTGTCCTGGAAGTGATCGCCTACGCTGGCGCCATCATGGTGCTGTTCGTCTTCGTGGTGATGATGCTCAACCTCGGGCCGGCTTCGGTCGCCCAGGAACGTGGCTGGCTCAAGCCGGGTATCTGGCTGGGACCAGTGGTCCTCGCCGCGCTGCTGCTGCTTGAGTTGCTGTACGTGCTGTTTGGCAACGAAAGTGGTGCCGGCATCGGCCACACCACGGTCGACGCCAAGGCCGTCGGCATCAGCCTGTATGGTCCTTACCTGCTGGTGGTGGAACTGGCCTCGATGCTGCTGCTCGCCGCAGCGGTGACGGCTTTCCACCTCGGCCGCAACGAGGCGAAGGAGTAATCACATGACTGCAATTCCTCTCGAGCATGGGCTGGCAGTCGCCGGCATCCTGTTCTGCCTCGGCCTGGTCGGCCTGATGGTGCGCCGCAACATTCTTTTCGTGTTGATGAGCCTGGAAATCATGATGAACGCCTCGGCACTGGCGTTCATCGTCGCCGGTAGCCGTTGGGCGCAGCCGGATGGACAGATCATGTTCATCCTGGTGATCAGCCTGGCAGCCGCCGAGGCCAGTATTGGCCTGGCGATCCTGCTGCAGCTGTATCGCCGCTTCCACACTCTCGACATCGATGCAGCCAGTGAGATGCGCGGATGAACCTTATCTTTCTGACGTTCCTATTCCCCCTGATCGGCTTCTTGCTGCTGTCGTTCTCACGCGGTCGCTGGTCCGAGAACCTATCGGCGCTGGTCGGCGTCGGTTCGGTGGGCCTCTCGGCCGCCGTGGCCGCCTACGTGATCTGGCAGTTCAACGTCGCACCGCCGCAAGGCGGTGCGTACAGCCAACTGCTGTGGCAGTGGATGTCGGTGGACGGCTTTGCGCCAAACTTCACCCTGTACGTGGATGGTCTGTCGATCACCATGCTCGGCGTGGTCACTGGTGTCGGCTTCCTGATCCACCTGTTCGCGTCCTGGTACATGCGTGGTGAAGCCGGCTATTCGCGCTTCTTCGCCTACACCAACCTGTTCATCGCCAGCATGCTGTTCCTGGTGCTGGGCGACAACCTGCTGTTCATCTACTTCGGTTGGGAAGGCGTGGGCCTGTGTTCTTACCTGTTGATCGGTTTCTACTACAGCAACCGCAACAACGGTAACGCCGCACTCAAAGCCTTCATCGTCACCCGTATCGGCGACGTGTTCATGGCCATCGGCCTGTTCATTCTGTTCGCCCAGCTCGGCACCCTGAACGTGCAAGAGCTGCTGGTACTGGCGCCGCAGAAGTTCCAGGCCGGTGATTTCTGGATGGTTCTGGCCACCCTGATGCTGCTCGGTGGTGCGGTCGGTAAATCGGCACAGCTGCCGCTGCAGACCTGGCTTGCGGACGCGATGGCCGGCCCTACCCCGGTTTCGGCACTGATCCACGCCGCAACCATGGTAACCGCCGGTGTCTACCTGATCGCCCGTACCCACGGCCTGTTCGCCCTGGCCCCTGACATTCTGCACCTGGTCGGTGTGGTTGGCGGTGTGACCCTGGTGCTGGCCGGCTTCGCGGCGCTGGTTCAAACCGACATCAAGCGTATCCTCGCCTACTCGACCATGAGCCAGATCGGCTACATGTTCCTGGCCCTTGGCGTTGGTGCCTGGGAAGGCGCGATCTTCCACCTGATGACCCACGCCTTCTTCAAGGCCCTGCTGTTCCTTGCCTCCGGTGCGGTGATCGTTGCCTGCCACCACGAGCAGAACATCTTCAAGATGGGCGGCCTGTGGAAGAAACTGCCACTGGCCTACGCCAGCTTTATCGTCGGTGGTGCCGCTCTGGCTGCCCTGCCGCTGCTGACTGCCGGTTTCTACTCCAAGGACGAGATCCTTTGGGAAGCCTTCGCCAGCGGCAACAACGGTCTGCTATATGCCGGTCTGGTCGGTGCTTTTATGACTTCGCTGTACACCTTCCGCCTGATCTTCATTGCCTTCCACGGCGAAGCCAAAACCGAAGCTCACGCTGGCCACGGGATCTCCCACTGGCTGCCGCTGGGCGTACTGATCGTACTGTCGACCTTCGTCGGTGCCTGGATTCATCCGCCACTGGCCGGTGTCCTGCCGCAAAGCGTCGGCCATGCCGGCGGCGAAGCCAAGCACAGCCTGGAAATCGCCTCGGGCGCCATCGCCATTGCCGGTATCCTCCTGGCCGCGGTGCTGTTCCTCGGCAAGCGTCGTCTGGTGACTGCGATCGCGGGCAGCGGCATCGGTCGTGTGCTGTCGGCCTGGTGGTTCGCCGCCTGGGGCTTCGACTGGATCTACGACAAGCTGTTCGTCAAACCTTACCTGCTGATCGCCCACATCCTGCGCAAGGATCCGGTTGACCGCAGTATTGGCCTGATTCCGCGTATGGCAAAAGGCGGTCATGCCGCCATGAGCAAAACCGAAACCGGTCAGCTGCGCTGGTACACCGCGTCGATCGCCGTAGGTGCCGTGCTTGTGCTCGGCGCCGTTGTAATGGCTGCGATCTGATATGAACCTTGCGACTTTGCGAAAGGAATTGAGCCCGTCATGATTTTGCCTTGGCTGATCCTGATCCCCTTTATCGGCGGCCTGCTGTGCTGGCTGGGTGAGCGCTTCGGCGCCACCCTGCCACGCTGGATTGCGCTGCTGACCATGTCCCTGCTGCTTGGTATCGGCCTCTGGCTGTGGGCCAACGGGGACTACACTCTGGCCCCTGCTCCAGGCGCTGCGCCTGAGTGGGCAGTCGAATTCAAAGTGCAGTGGATCGAGCGCTTCGGCATCAGCCTGCACCTGGCCCTCGACGGCCTGTCGCTGCTGATGATCCTGCTCACCGGCCTGCTCGGTGTACTTTCGGTACTGTGTTCCTGGAAAGAGATCCAGCGTCACGTCGGCTTCTTCCACCTCAACCTGATGTGGATTCTGGGCGGCGTGGTCGGTGTGTTCCTGGCCCTGGACCTGTTCCTGTTCTTCTTCTTCTGGGAAATGATGCTGGTGCCGATGTATTTCCTCATCGCGCTCTGGGGTCACAGCTCCTCCGACGGCAAGAAGACCCGGATCTACGCCGCCACCAAGTTCTTCATCTTCACTCAGGCCAGCGGCCTGATCATGCTGGTGGCGATTCTCGGTCTGGTACTGGTCAACTACAGCAACACCGGTGTGATCACCTTCGACTACACCCAGTTGCTCAAGGCCGAACTGCCGGCCGGCACCGAATACGTGCTGATGCTCGGCTTCTTCATCGCCTTCGCGGTCAAGCTGCCGGTGGTGCCGTTCCACTCCTGGCTGCCGGACGCGCACGCCCAGGCACCGACCGCAGGTTCGGTGGACCTCGCCGGTATCTTGCTGAAAACCGCGGCCTACGGCCTGCTGCGTTTCGCCCTGCCGCTGTTCCCGAATGCCTCGGCCGAATTCGCGCCGATCGCCATGACCCTGGGTCTGATCGGGATTTTCTACGGTGCCTTCCTGGCGTTCGCCCAGACCGACATCAAGCGTCTGGTCGCCTTCTCCAGCGTTTCGCACATGGGCTTCGTGCTGATCGGTATCTACTCCGGCAGCCAGCAAGCGCTGCAAGGTGCGGTGATCCAGATGCTGGCTCACGGCCTGTCGGCGGCGGCACTGTTTATCCTCGCCGGCCAGCTGTACGAGCGCCTGCACACCCGTGACATGCGTGAGATGGGCGGCCTGTGGCATCGCATCGCTTACCTGCCGGCCATCAGCCTGTTCTTCGCGGCAGCGTCGCTGGGCCTGCCGGGCACCGGTAACTTCGTTGGCGAGTTCCTGATCCTGATCGGCAGCTTCGTCGCCTCGCCATGGGTCACCGTCATCGCCACTTCCGGCCTGGTGTTCGGTTCGGTCTACTCGCTGATCATGATTCACCGTGCCTACTTCGGCCCGGCGAAGTCGGACGAAGTCCTGGCTGGCATGGATACCCGCGAAATGATCATGGTACTGGGCCTGGCTGGCCTGCTGATCTTGCTGGGCGTCTACCCGCAGCCGTTCCTGGACACTTCCGCCGCCACCATGAGTGGTGTGCAGCAGTGGTTCGGCTCCGCTTTCACTCAACTCGCTTCGGCCCGGTAAGAGCGCTATGGACCTGACGATTCAACACTTTATCGCGCTTGCGCCGCTGCTGATTACCACCATCACCGTTGTCGTGGTGATGCTGGCAATCGCTTGGCGGCGCAACCACTCGCAAACCTTCCTGCTGTCGATCGTGGGCCTGAACCTGGCCCTGCTGTCGATCCTGCCGGTACTCAAAGTCGTGCCACTGGCGGTCACTCCGCTGCTGACCATCGACAAATTTGCCTGCCTGTACATGGCGCTGATCCTGGTCGCCACCCTGGCCTGTGTAACCCTCGCCCATGCCTATCTGGGTGACGGCGGCAAAGGCTACCCGGGCAACCGCGAAGAACTGTACCTGCTGATCCTGATGGCTGCCCTGGGTGGCCTGGTACTGGTCAGCGCGCAGCACCTGGCTGGCCTGTTCATTGGCCTGGAGCTGCTCTCGGTACCGGTCTATGGCCTGGTCGCTTATGCCTTCTTCAACAAGCGTTCGCTGGAAGCCGGCATCAAGTACATGGTGCTGTCGGCCGCCGGTTCCGCCTTCCTGCTGTTCGGTATGGCACTGCTGTATGCCGACGCTGGCAGCCTGAGCTTCGACGGTATCGGTAAAGCCCTGGCAGCCACCAACATGCCAAGTCTGCTGGCTCAGCTGGGCCTGGGCATGATGCTGGTGGGCCTTGCGTTCAAACTGTCGCTGGTGCCTTTCCACCTGTGGACCCCGGACGTCTACGAAGGTGCTCCGGCGCCGGTCGCCGCCTTCCTGGCCACTGCCAGCAAGGTCGCGGTGTTTGCCGTTGTCGTGCGTCTGTTCATGCTCTCCCCTGCTGCCAGCAGCGGCGTGCTGACCACCGTGCTGTCGGTAATCGCTGTCGCCTCGATCCTGATCGGTAACCTGCTGGCACTGACCCAGAGCAACCTCAAGCGTCTGCTCGGTTACTCGTCGATCGCCCACTTCGGTTACCTGCTGATCGCCCTGGTGGCGAGCAAGGGTCTGGCCGTCGAAGCCATTGGCGTGTACCTGGTCACCTACGTGATCACCAGCCTGGGCGCGTTCGGTGTCATCACGCTGATGTCCTCGCCGTACAACGGCCGTGACGCAGATGCCCTGTACGAGTACCGCGGCCTGTTCTGGCGCCGTCCATACCTGACCGCAGTACTGACCGTGATGATGCTGTCGCTGGCCGGTATCCCACTGACCGCAGGCTTCATCGGCAAGTTCTACATCATCGCTACCGGCGTCGAGTCGCAGCTGTGGTGGCTGGTCGGTGCCCTGGTGATCGGTAGTGCCATCGGCGTGTTCTACTACCTGCGGGTGATGGTCACCCTGTTCCTGATCGAACCGAACCTGCGTCGTCACGATGCCCCGCTGAACTGGGAACAGCGCACCGGTGGCGTCATGCTGCTGGCGATCGCGATCCTGGCCTTTGTGCTGGGTGTGTACCCGCAGCCGTTGCTGGACATGGTCCAGCATGCAGGTTTGCAACTGATCGGCTGATCGATCCTGCAATAACAGACACCCCGCCTTAGCGGGGTGTTTTGTTTCCTGCCCCTGTAGGATCACCGCGACTGTAGAGCCCTGACTGTGCTTCGTCTGATAGTTGCGACGTCAGATACCCGCTCACAGTCCCGGAACTCCTTCGATGCGTCCCCCCCTACCCCGCTCCTCCCTTGCCCTGTTGATTTCCTGCGCCGCTTCAGTCCAGGCCAGCGATGGCATTGAACTTGGCCAGATCCTTATCCAGGAACAGGAGCAGAGCGAGCTGCAGGACGCTCGCGAACGTCTGAATCAGGTACCAGGCGCCAGCAACCTGATTGACATGCAACGGGTGGAGCAAGGTCGAGTCGCCAGCAATCAGGATGTACTCGCCTACCAGCCGGGCGTGTTTGCCCAATCTGCCGGCAACGACGGTATCAAGTTGTCGATCCGCGGTTCGGGCATCAACCGTGCGCCGGGTAGCCATGGTTCAGGCGTCTATACGATGTTTGACGGCCTGCCGCTGACCGGTCCTGGCGGCACTCCATATGAGTTGTTCGAACCGTTGTGGCTGAGCCGCGCCGAAGTCCTGCGCGGCGCCAACGGCTTCGACCGCGGCGCCCTGGCTCTGGGCGGTGCCATCGACTACATCACCCATACCGGCCATGATGCCGCGCCCTTGCAAGTACGCTATGAGCTGGGCAGCCGTGGCTATGCCAAACGCCAGATCAGCTCCGGCCAGGTGCTGGGTGAGCTGGACTACTACGTGGCCCTGACCGATTCTGAGTACGATGGTTACCAGGAGCACAGCAGCGGCAGCAGCAAGGGCATCGCCGCCAATGTCGGTTATCGCTTCAACCCGAGCCTTGAAACCCGCTTCTACCTGCGCTATCGGGAAACCGAGAATGAGCTGGCCGGGCGCCTGACCCAGGAACAGATCAAGCATCACCCACGCGACGCCAACCCGGCCTACCTGACCCGTGATGACAGCCGCCCGCAACCGGGCAGCACCTGGGTGGGCAACAAGACCACTTCCTATCTGGACGACGACTCCCGGCTGGAAACCGGGCTGGTCTACCACGACTACCCGATGGACCTGCGCGAAGGCCCGATGCGCCTCAAGGTCGCCTATACCGACGTCAGCGGCACACTGAATTATTTCCGTGCAGACACCCTATTCGGACACCAGAGCAAGTCGACCGTAGGCTGGCGGACCACCAAGCACCTGCCCAACAGCGGTGCTTCACAGTTTGCCCGGATAGACGACATCACTGGCGCCCGGACCCGAGACTTCAGCTACCAGGGCTCGGACACCGTGGTACACATCGGCAACGAGCTAGAGCTGATCCCTGATCTGTGGCTGACCAGCGGCCTGGCGATGATCTACACCCGGCGCGAAAGTGAGGTGACCTACCCGGAGAATGGTGGCAAGGTCAGCCAGCACGACTGGGACTACGCCCCACGCCTGGGCCTGCGTTACGACATCAGCCCTCGGTTGCAGGTCTATGGCAACCTGAGTCGCTCGGTGGAGCCGCCGCATCCGTGGTCGCTGATCTGGAGCTCGACCAGCGCCACCCTGCCTATCGAAATGCAGAACCAGACCGCCACCACCCTGGAGCTGGGTGCACGCGGCGAGTCGTCCATCGGCCGCTGGGACCTGGCCTGGTACTACTCGGACGTGCGCCACGAGCTGTTAGCCGTGGAGGTCGTGCAAGGCCTGCCCGCCAAGGAGTTCAACGCCAGCCCAACCGTGCACCAGGGCATCGAGGCCGGGCTGGACAGCCTGCTCTGGGAACGCGCTGCCGTCGGCAAGCTGTCCCTGCGTCAGGCCTATACCTTCAGTGACTTCCACTACCGCGACGACGAGGTCTTCGCTGACAACCGTCTACCCGGTATCCCGATGCACTACTACCAGGCCGAACTGCGCTTTGACCTGCCGAGTGGCTTTTTCGCCGGGATCAATACGCAGATGGCTTCCAAGGTCCAGGTCGACTACGCCAACAGCTATCCGACCGACGCCTACACCCTGCTCGGCGCTACCTTGGGCTACAACGCGCCGAAACAGGACTGGCAGACCTGGATCGACCTGCGCAACCTGACCAACAAGCGCTATGCCGCCACAGTCACCCCCGGCTACAACGACAACGGCAAGGACATTGCCCACTCAACCCCCGGCGAAAGCTTCGGGGTATACGCCGGGGTGTCCTACAGCTTCCGCTAACTGGGTAGTTGATACCGCCGAGGGGCCCCTGGGTTTAAGCCAGGTCGTCACTGTCATTGCTTGCATCGTTCGCGCTTGCATGCCCCTGGGCACCGGCATAGTCAACGCCACTTGGCGCCACGTCGTACCAGGCCCTCTGACCGAGTGACGTACTCCAGGTCGTCAAACTGCGCAGCTCCGGGTTGGTGAAGATGAACGTGCAGTTGCTCACACCCGTCAGGTTCTGCCCTTTCCAGTTCCAGCGGTAGGTGGTGTCCACCTGCGCTCGTTCATTCAAGGTGTAATGCGGTTCAAAGTCGGGACGTGAATCCGTAGGCTGCGCAATCGTGACGGACCAAGGTCCATGCGAAAGAATCAAAGTCATCTAGGGTCCTTGAGGCAGGCTGAGCACTGCCATTGATCCATCGGCTAGTTGATAGGCTGAATGGGTTGGAGAATGCGCACCTGTTTGCCGTCCACTTCGATCTGACCATTTTGCTGGAGACGGGTGAACACCCGGGAAACAGTCTCTCCGGCCAGCCCCAGGTAATTGCCAATTTCGTTACGTGAGATGCTCAAGTGCAGTTGATTGGCTGCGTATCCCAGGGTGTGAAAGCGTGCAGCCAGGTTAACCAGCAAGGAAACAACCCGTGCATCGGCGGCTTTTTTCGAATGCAACCGGGTCATTTGTTGTGTATTGCGAATCTCACTGCTCATCGCTCGCATCAGAAGCCGGCGTATCTGCGGCAATCGGATCAACAATTCATCGAGAGGTGCGAAAGGGAGCTCGCACACCTCAGTGGTTTCCAGCGCCTGGACTGACACCGGATAGGCTTCGGAACCCAGTCCTGACAGACCTATCGGCTCGCCAGGTAGATGGATACCGATGATCTTTTCTTCACCGGTTTCACTCAGGCAAACAGACTTTAGTACGCCGGACCGTATCAAGTAGATCGAGCTGAAACGGTCACCCTGGCGAAACAGAAACTCATCCTCTTTCAGGGCCCGGACATGTTTGACCACGTCATCGAGCATGTCGATTTCTTCGGGGCTCGCCGAACCAGGCAGGCACAGCGGCGCGAGACTGCAGGTTTTGCAGTGCGTCTGGCGGTAAGCTGGCAATCGAATGGGCTCAGGCATTTATCGGGTCCTTATGGCGGAACACACTGTGCACCTGGGCTGTTTCCATCAAGCGCACTTTACGGGCTAGACCAGTGTCCCGTGAGCCGACTTCAAACGCTCCTCAATAATCGTTATTTGATATCAAATCATTGATTTTATTGAATAAATGCAAATAACCGGCGCGCAGCAACCGACGCAAACGCGAGCAGTGGCAAAAGCGCCATTGACATGGATCAATTACCCGCGGGGACATTACCGGTAGCATCCGCGCCTTTTGCCGCGACCTGATCATGACCTCGTTTGCCAAACCTGAATTGCTCGCCCCAGCCGGCACCCTGAAGAATATGCGTTACGCCTTCGCCTATGGCGCCGACGCGGTCTATGCCGGCCAGCCGCGCTATAGCCTGCGCGTACGCAACAATGAGTTCGACCACGCCAACCTGGCGCTGGGCATCAAAGAGGCCCAGGCTCAGGGCAAGCGTTTTTACGTGGTGGTCAACATTGCCCCGCACAACGCCAAGCTCAAGACTTTCCTCAAAGACCTCGCCCCGGTGATCGAGATGGCCCCGGATGCGCTGATCATGTCTGACCCGGGCCTGATCATGCTGGTGCGCCAACACTTCCCGCAGATGCCGATTCACCTGTCTGTGCAGGCCAATACGGTAAACTGGGCCAGTGTCGAGTTCTGGCGCAGCCAGGGGCTGACCCGAGTGATCCTGTCCCGCGAGCTGTCGCTGGAAGAAATCGAAGAGATCCGCCAGCAGGTACCGGCCATGGAGCTGGAAGTCTTCGTCCATGGTGCCTTGTGCATGGCTTATTCCGGCCGTTGCCTGCTGTCGGGTTATCTCAACCGCCGTGACGCCAATCAGGGCAGCTGTACCAATGCCTGCCGCTGGAAGTACAGCGCTACAGCGGCCACTGAAGATGCCAGCGGCGATATCGTCCGCGAAGTACAGCCAACTCTGGGGATCGGCGCACCCACCGAGCAGGTGTTCCTGCTCCAGGAAAGCAATCGCCCGGATGAAGACATGCCGGCCTTTGAGGACGAACACGGCACCTACATCATGAACGCCAAGGACCTGCGTGCAGTGCAGCACGTCGAACGCCTGACCCGTATGGGCGTGCACTCACTGAAAATCGAGGGCCGCACCAAATCGCATTTCTACTGCGCGCGCACCACTCAGGTCTACCGTCAGGCCATTGATGATGCCGTGGCGGGCCGTGAGTTCGACCGCAGCCTGATGCTCAATCTTGAATCGCTGGCCCAGCGTGGTTACACCGAAGGCTTCCTGCGGCGTCACGTGCATGACGAATATCAAAACTATCAGCGTGGCAATTCGGTATCCGAGCGCCAGCAGTTTGTCGGTGAACTGACTGGCGAGCGGGTCGATGGGCTGGCTGAGGTAAAGGTCAAGAACCGCTTTGCCTTGGGTGATCATCTGGAGTTGATGACCCCGCGTGGCAACTATCATTTTGATCTGCACCAGTTGCGCGATCGTCAGGGGGCATCGATCGAGGTAGCTCCGGGGGACGGGCATACCGTCTACCTGCCGATTCCCGAGCAGGTAGACCTGGGGTTTGGCTTGTTACTCAAGGAACTGATGCATTAACGGCTCTGACCACCACCGCCGCATCTGCCTCGCGTATGACCAGTGAGCGATACTGTGGATCAGCCTTGATCTGCGCCTCGGTGAAGGGAATCACCTGCCACTGTTTGGCCGAAAAAGCCCGAGTCTGGTCACTGGCATGCACCGACTCTGCCTCGCTGGACTCCGAAAAAGCCAACAGCCCCAAGGCCTGCGGCCCCTTGGTATCAAAGGTCACCAACTGCAAATAGCTGGTACCACTGACCACCAGGCGCTTGCCTGGCCCGGTCGCTACACTCTGGATCGCATTGTAGACCCCCAGGCTGGCAGGCCCGCCGTGAATCGGCGTGCCGTCGGCGGCTTGCTGGATAAAGTCACCACGGCTCAGGCTCGGTAGCAGTTGGGCTGGAAAGATGCCAGGCTGCGCCGCACGCGGGTCAATTTTCCAGCTGCAGGCACTGCAGGCACTGCGCGAACCGTCGAGCACAATCAACTCCTGTCCCGCTGCCGGATCGCTGCACTGTGCCAGCAAGGCAGCGTCGACAAAAGGCACCACCGACTGATTCAGGTACAAGGTTTGCCCCTTGGCGTCCACGGCCAGGGTGTTGACCCAGGGAATACCCTGCAAGCAATACACCGAGTCCTGCAACGCTTCCAGGCTGTCAGCCTGGTTCATGCTGTACCACTGCTGCAGTACCCGAGTGTTGTCCAGATTGGCGTCGCGCAGGCTGAAAGCGTGCTGTTTGTCCCAGCCCAAGCGTCCGGGCCACTGTACTATCGGGCCGAACACCGAGCTGTAAACGTCACGGTTGAGCGCGGTCAGCTTGCCGTCCTCACCCTTGACCGACACCGTCAGACGTTGGCGGTTCATGGGTATCGACTTGCCATCGAGCAGGTAGCGGGTCGGATCCTTGGGATCGAGTTCAAGCCGATACACCGTGAAGTGTCTGGAAGTATCCACGGTGTGGGTCCAGGCCAGATGACGGTTGAAACCGATGTTGATCATGGGAAGACCCGGCAAGGCGGCACCCATGACATCCAGTTTGCCGGGCACGGTAAGCTGCATCTGGTAAAAGCGCATGCCGCCTGCCCAGGGGAAGTGCGGGTTAGCCAGCAACATGCCATGGCCACTGGCCGATCGCTCGCTGCCGACCGCTACGGCATTGCTGCCACGCTCCAGAGCGAAATTGTTCTGGCGTGTTTGAGCCACGCCCATATCCACGTTCAGGCGCGCGATGGCATTGGGCGGGGTAGCGCCCGCCAGGGCTTCGGCAAACTGCCCGACCCCACCTTCAACCAACAGGCGCCGGGTGAGCTTGACCAGATCAAGCGTGGTGATCGGTCGCAACCACTGCGCCTGAAGGCATGGGGCACCCTGCCTCTGGGCAACGCGCTCGGCCAGTGCGCGGTTGTAGCCCTTGGCATAGCCTTCGAGCAAGGCCCGTACCTGCGTCGGTTGTGCTTGCCAGAAGCCGAACACACCAGCAGGCGTGTTGAGCCAGCTGAAAAACAGATCACTGGCCAGGTTCTCGCGCTGTTCGAAGGTTACCTGCTCAGGCCCGAAGTAACGTGAGCGTTTGCCGTTGACCGTGACCACCTCGTTGGCCAGCAGGCACAGGTTGTCCTGGGCGTAGGCATAACCAATGCCATAGCCCAGACCCTGTTCATCCCGGGCCAGGATGTGCGGTACCCCAAAGCTGGTACGGCGAATTTCGGCGCTGGCATCACCAGGAGCAACACGGGCCTGGGAAGCAAAACTGAGGCAGACCAGCAGTCCGGCCAGACAAACGCTTGCCAACGGATGGGTTTTGATCACGGACACTCCTGCACCGATCAGGGAACTATTGATCCTGATTGAACGAAGCGCAGGCGATAAATTTACGGAATCTGCCTCGCTGAAACGTCTTTACCTAAGTGGCTCGATAATTTTTTCCCCGGGTACTGCAGTTTTGCCACGCTCATTCGTCTTATAGGGTGTAGGCAACAATTTTGACGGTATCTGGACTGGCCACGAAAGGGAGCGTTCACATGTATAACCAGCAACAGGCAGCGATCGCCAACCGCCCCGAGCGAAAACCTCGGCAAGCCTTGACCGTAAAAGTCGACAATCGCGAAAGCGAGCGCCCCGGCAACGAACATATTCGCGAACTGCTCAGGTCATTCGGGCTGCGAACCAGCCTGATCCGCCTCAAGGTCATCGATGCCTTGCACATGGCCGACAGGAACGGGCGCAGCATCGGCGTACGCGGCGTCCACAGTCACCTTGAACAGCTGGATGTTCCCCTGTCGTTCCTCAGTGTCCGGGAAGTGCTCAAGCGCCTGTGCGTCGAGGGTGTGATCTGCATGGGCAACGACAAGTGCTACAGCCTCAACCCCGAGGCCCGCAGCATTCTGGAGCAAACGTGCCCACGCTAAGCGAAAGGCCGGCATATGCCGGCCGCGCGGATCACCTCAGAGCTTGACCTTGCGGCGCATGATGCCGTTGATCACCACAACCGCGACTGCCACCGCAATGGCAATGTACTGGAACACTTGCTCACTGATCGTCCCCTGCTTCTGCAGGTAGGACAGACCGAGCATGATCCCCAGCACCAGCAGGGAGATCAGAATGGAATATTTCAGGCGTTGACCTTGAGTCATTGATATTTCCTTGCAACATCGGGGTAAGGGCCCGGGACGGCCGACGCGCATCATACAACGCAGCTTTGCCGCAAGCGGACAATTTCCTCCTTCTGCAGTGACCTTGCTCCTGAAACCATGGCGTCCCGGGCATAGTCCCAGACGAATGGAAAGTCGCCATGCTCCTCGGTCGATTATTAAGTGGCATCACCTTGCTGGTTGGCCTTGAGGCCCTGGCGCTCCCCACCACGACACTCTCCCCCGATCAACGCGCTGCACTGGGCAAACAACTGGCCGAACACGCAGGTGCCAGCCAGTGGCAACAACTCTGGCAGCGCTCGCGACACGCCGGGTACCTGCACGAACAATCGACGGTTCCCCACTTCAGCCTTGATTCCAACGAACTCATCAAGGCAGCAGCTCTGACTCTGTCGCAGCCAAAAGAGACAAGTGCAGTCAACCAGACCCAAGTCCTGTATCGCCGGGACTTTGCCCCGAAAATCGTAGGTAAACACGCACAAACCAGCCTAAGTGCCGTGTGCATCTGGGTAGACTGGCGCGCCCTCCCGGAGCACGCCGTGAACCGGCCCGCCCCCTACCTCGGGCAAATCAGCCTGCTGCTGGTGCACCCCTGCCAGTAAACATGGGTTGCCAGACCTTACCCCCCTCGACCAAGCACCTGGAACGCGGAACCAAGGGGTTACGCAGTATCAGCCATGACTTTCCTATTCCAATGGCCCACGTTGCCTACAAACCATATACCCGATGCCCACCGCCCCTGCTGCGCTTGCGGCCTGTTACGACCGGCTGGGATGTTCAAACATGAAGGTGTCAAGCCAATCCCTACAAGGAAGTCACTATGGAACTGCACGACCTCGACCGTATCGACATTCACCAACTGCCCCATTCGCTGCAGATGCTGATCGAATGCCTGGGTATTGAAAACGCTTACAACTTGACCTGTGCTTTCGGTGGCCGCCCCAAGTACATCCCCAAGCATCGTGAACGCACCGCACTGGCAGACGTTCTACCCGCAGAAGCCCTGGACGCGCTGATCAAACGTTTTGCTGGTATGGCTCTGGAAATTCCCAAGGTCGACCACTTCCTGCGCCAACTGCGCAATCAACAAATCCAGCAGGAAAGCGCCGAGGGCCTCTCGCGCAGCATGCTAGCCAATAAATACGGCTTGAGCTTGCGCCAGATCGGCAACATTCGCCGCCAGGAGTCATGTGCACTCTCTCGCCTCACCCCTTGAGCCGCTAACCTCGGCGCTCAAGGCAGCTCCCGCACAATGATGTGCATTCATCACAAGGAATCTTCTAATGGCAACTATCGATAACAGCTTGATCGGCTCGGTCATGAACGCCTTGCCACTGGACCGAATGATCTCCGGCCCCTTGCAGGCGATGATTCAGGCGCAAGTCACCGCGAGCAAGTCGTACGCCGACTTTCTTATGGGCGTCTGTATCCAGGATGGTAAGGCCGTCGCCATTCAGTTTGACTACGACGAAACCATCACCGATGAACAAGGGGTCTATAAGGGAACCGTCTCCAAGAAGATGCAAATCCCGCTGCTGGCAGCGGTTACCCACCCCAACATTGTCATTGAAGAAGGCAACATCGAGTTTGAGCTGACCATCAGCCAGCAAGCCGAGAGCACCACGGAAACCGGTGGCGAAGCGAGTTTTGGCGCCTCGCTGGGTTGGGGGCCATTCAGACTCAATGTCAAAGGCCAGGTCAGCCACAAGTCCAGCCAGACCCGTAAAACCGACACCCGTGCACGTTATGCCTTCAACACCAAAGTCCGCCGCCAGGATCCACCAGAAGCCTTGATGCGCGTAATTGACTTCCTCACTGATGCGGCCACCAAGCCGGTGGTCATGGGCGATGCCACTGCTCAAAACCTTGAGGCACTGCCTGAATCGGCCCTGCCAATGCCCGACAAAGCAACGCAATCATAAAAAATACCCGCTTGAACATGCTTTGCTAACAAATTCGGCCTCTCCCTGGTGAGGGGCCCCTGCTAGAAACACAAGGAGTGCAAACGTTTGGATGATCTCTCCTCAAAAAACGCCCCCATCACTGCCAGCGATCTTTGTGATATTACCCGTGGCCTGCAGGAAGCCGCTGCCGCCACCAATAATCTGATCGCCCAGCAGTACATCAAACTCTTCGATCAGTTTTTCGACTATGACGCCCAGGCACTGGGCTCACCGATGAAAGCCAAGATGGTTGAAGTGGCGATGGATGATCAGCACAAGATGCACGTCCCGCTGATTGCCCTGGTTTCGCCCAGGGGGTTGGCGCTAGAGCGTATGCAGGTCGACCTGTCGGTGAGAATCCAGAACACCGAAACCACCAAGGCCAGCGAGAATCTGAAGCGCGAGCGCTTCTATGTAACGGTAGGCGGCCAGAACAAGCGTAACGGCGACGCCCGTGATCCCGACGAAGTGCAAATCCGCATGCAGTTCCAGGCGTGCGAGCCTCCCGAGGCACTGAACCGCCTGATCGAGGAATACACCAACCTGATCAGCCCGCAACGACTGCCAGAGTCCCCCAAGCCCACGGACGACAGCAACGAATTCATCGAAGCTGCGACCGTACGCTGATAGCGATCATCAAAAATCTCGCTTGTAGAAAATATCCAGAGAGCTTGCCAGGCCACTAGCAGCCTCCAGGTAGACCTTCTTGCTCAACTTGTAACGTAGAGCAACGGTATTGACCGGTTCGAACACACCCACGCCATAGCGCAAGCTCAATCGCTCGGTGAGGTTGCCGCTGGCCACCACACTGGTGCTGGTACCGCTGCCTTGGGTGTCCAGCTGGAAATCGTCGATCCCCAGGCTCGAGGCCAGGCTGCCGGTAACCCCGGCGCTGGTAGCCAGGCCCAGGCCAAGTGCCGCTTGGGCGAGCATGTTGTTGTCCTCGCCCGTGGCCCCCAAGGGGCGCCCTAATACCAAGTACGACAGGGCCTGCTCCTGGCTCATCGCCGGCTCGGAAAACACCTGGGTGGTGGGTTGCTCGGCACTACCACTGAGGCGGATACCGGCAATCACATCATCGGTCTGGCGAATAGCTTCAATGTCCAGGTAAGGCTGATCGATGGGCCCGGCAAACAATAGGCGCGCACGGCGGATGGTCAGCCGCTGGCCGTAGGCACGATAGCGACCGTCGGCCAGGCTCAGCTCACCCCGGGTGTCGAGGTTGTCACCAATGTGCACATGGCCGATTAGATTGGCGGTCAGGCCAAAGCCACTGAACGACAACTTGTCCTGGCCCACCTCGACATCGATGTCCATGGCGACTGCCATCGGGGCTTTGCCTTCTTCGGTCTGATGGCCGACGATCACCGTGTCATCAGAAACCTTGACGGTCGAAGGCGGCAACTCACGCACCGTGATCTTGCCCTTGGGCACCCGTACCTTACCCGCCACCGCCAGCTTGTCATCGAGCAGGCTGACCTTCAGGTCCGGCGCCACCTCCAGGTTCGCATAGGGCTCGACAGTGACCGGTAGACGTTGGCCCTGCAGTTGCAGGTCAACCGCCAGAGCCCGTCCCCAGCCGATCTGGCCACGCAGGCTGCCCTGGCCGGCCTCACCGCTTTTCCAGGCACCGTTAATCTGTACTTGCTCGCCAGCGATCAGCGCCTGCAGGCTCAGGTCTTCCAGACTGACCGGCAGCTCTGCCCCGGCGACTTCGCCAGCGGTCAGGTTCAAGCTGCCGTTGACCTGTGGCGTCAGCAACGTGCCAGACAGCTGCCCGCTACCGTTCAACTGGCCGGACAGACGCTCGACCATCGGTGCAAACGGGCGGGCAATGGCGATATCCAGCCCGGTCAGGCGGAAATCACCGTTCAGCGGCTTGTTGCGGGCCACCGGATCAAGGCGGGTGGCCAGAGACAGTTCGCCCAACCGTTCGCCCTTGAAATCCAGACGGGTATCAACCCGACGTGGTGCCAGGGTGCTTTGCAGGCGCAGGGTCTGGTAGGGAAAATCCAGCCATTGATCCTTCTCGCGCAATCGTAGGGAGCCACCGCTGGCATCGACCACAATGGTGCCTTTCGGACCACTGACCGGCAGGTCCAGATTGATGTCGGCATTGAGCAGCCCCTGCCAGGCGAAGTCCTTGGGCAACCATTGCGCCAGGCTTTGCAACGGAAATTGCTTGAGGTGATAACGCAAGCGCGGCTCGGGTGCCAGACGCTGGTCGTCGCCGCACAGGCTGGCTTGCCCGGAGCGCCAGCAATGGGCGCCGAAATCCAGTTGCCCAGTGGCCAGGCGTTGTAGTTTCGCTGGTGCCTGCAACCGCCAGTCCTGACCGCCGGCCTGGATCTGACCAGTGGCCAGTCGTCCACGCCAGCTGCCCTTGTCCAATTGCCCATCCAGGCCCAGATCAAGCTTGAGTTGCGGTCCGTCGAGGGCCAGCTCCAGCTGCTGCTGACGAATGTCGCCACGACCTTTGACGTTGAGCACGCCCAGAGCGGTATCGCCCAGACGAATTCCGCCCGCCTGCAAATCAATCACTGCCCGCTGGGCACTGTCCAGCCGTGCGTCCAAGGCCAAACGCTGCAAGTGATTGTCAGCCTGGGCCAGTCGCTGTCCCTGCAAGGTCAGCGTACCTTGCGGCGCATGCAGCGTTCCGGCGACGTCCAGCCTACCCTTGAGCTGTCCCTGCAAATGCGGCCAGAGCTGGCCAAGCCGAGGCAGATTGAGGTCCAACTGACCGGCCAGGCGCTGCTGCAGACTGCCACTGCCGTTGATATGGTTGTCGCCCAGGCGCACGTTCAGAGTACCGAGCGTCCAGGTCTGCCCTGCGCCTTGGGCGACAGCCTTGAGCACCGCCGTCTGGCCGCGCAGGCGGCCCTTGAGGTCAAGTTCGGCGTCCAGGCTGAGTTCACCGTTTTTAATCTGGCCCTTGCTGCGTAGCGGACCGGCCAGAGTGCCAGGCAGCTCGGCGAGCCAGTAGGCTGGGTTCAGCGCCGACAGTTCGAGAGCGGCCTCCCAAGCCACAGCATCAGCGAACTTCACACTCACGCTTCCCGCAAGCTTGCCTTGCCCGGCATTAAGCGCCAATTGAGGCAAGGCAATCTGCTGCAAGTCGCCCTTGAACGGACTGCTCAGGCTGAACGCACCCGCTGGCCCGTCAAGGTCGCCCTTGAACTCACCCTGATAGTTGCCATCGCGGTACTGCACCTGGCCGTTGAAGCGGCGCAACGTGACCTGTGGCGCTGGCTCCAGCGGGTACAGACGCAGCCAGGGGAAGTCCAGCCAGTCGATAGTTGCCTCGGCGCTCAAGCCTTTTTGCCAGTCGGCACTGGCCGTGAGTTTGAGGCGCTGATCCGTGCCGGCAGTAAGGTCCAGGGCGCTCAGTTGCGCGCCCTTGGCATCGACCTTGCCCTGCAGGCTCAAGGCCACAGGCTGCTGTTCGGTCGCCAGAGTGGCCGAGCCGAGCAATAGATAGCCACTCTGCAGGTTGCCCTTGGCGCTGAGTTCAAGATTGTTCAGTTGCAGGGTGTCAGGCAGCTCAGCACCAGGTTTGAACGCCTGGGCACTGATCTGTAGCTTGGCCGGCAACTGTTCGGCCAGTGCCTGCAGCTCACCACTGAGCCGGGCGTTCAGGTAACCGCTACTGTCGGCAGTGAGCTTGAGGGTTTTCTGCAGCTCGCCCTTAATCTGTACGGCCAACTGCCAGTCCTGGCCATCGACCTTGGGCAGCTGTAACTGCCCCTGAATCTGCAACGGCCAGTCGCCCTCGGGTTGCAGCTGGCCTTGCAGGCTCAAATGCAAGTCATCGCGTTGCAGTTGCAGGCTGTCGATCTGCAATCCGGCAACGGTCCAGTGAGCCGCCAGTTGCAACTGGCTCAGTTGCTCGTTGCCATCCAGGCGCAAGTGACCGATGCGCACCTCACCCAGCTCGATCGCCAACGGTAGTTTCAGGGTGGGCAATTGCAGCGGCCCGCTGTCGGGTTTGGCCTCGCCAGGGGCGAAGGCGAGATTGACCTGCTCGGCCTGCAGGCGCTCGATACACAAGGTCATGCGCAACAAGCATGACGGTGACCAGGCGAACACCGGTGCAACCAGTTCGACCCGGTCAGCGCCCTGCTCCCACAGCACGCGCTCGGCCTGCCACTGACCGCCCAGACGCCCCTGGTACTGCTCAAGCTGCAAGCCCGGCACCAGACCCAGCGCCCAGCGACTACCCGCCTGGGTCCCCAGTAACAGGCCCAGCAGCAACACCAACATGAGCAACAGTGTCAGCATCGCGAGCAGGATATTTCTGAAAACGCGACTCACAGTTCCGGCCCCATGGAGAAGTGCAGACGAAAGCCGCCATCGTCATCCAGCGCGTGGGCCAGATCCAGACGCAGCGGTCCGACCGGAGATACCCAGCGCACGCCAATACCGACACCGGTCTTGAGGCTGGGAAACTCCAGGTTGTTGAATGAATTACCCTGGTCGACAAAAGTCGCCACCCTCCACTTTTCCATCACTTCGTACTGATACTCGGCACTGCCGGCCACCAGGTAGCGGCCACCAATCCGATCGCCATCGGAGTTTTCCGGCGACAGGCTCTGGTAGTCATAGCCACGCACACTCTGGTCACCACCGGCAAAGAAACGCAGCGAGGGCGGAATCGAACTTTGATAATCGTTGGTGGCGCTGCCGCCGACCTGCACGCGCCCGAGAAAACGGTGTTTCTGGGCCAGTGTGGTCAAACCCTTGAGCACCACATTGGCATGCAGCAGGTTGGTATCGGACACCAGCCCTTCCTTGGCCGCCTGCACATCGAACTGCAGACGATAGCCGTTGTGCGGGTCAATACGGTTGTCGCTACGCAGATAGGAATAGCTGACGCCAGGCATCAACAGGTTGCTCAGGCCCGAGTCATCCCCTAAGCGATACTCTTCGCGCTGGTACTTGAGCGACAGCACGCGCTGCCAGCCACTGGGTAGCTTGCTGTGCCACTCCGGGCCAACGGTGAGGAGCTTGCTCAGCGTGTCGGTGCCGGCGATTTCTTCGTTCTGGTAGCCACCGGCAAAGCGAAATTTGTCGGTCAATGGTGGGTCGAGGGGAATGTCGTACCACAACCCGACATTCTGCCGGGGGGCCGACAACTCGGTTTCCCAGCCATAACTATGGCCCTGTGGATTGACCCAGTGCCGGGTCCAGTTGGCCTTGCCACGCGGACCGACGTCAGTCGAAAACCCCAGGCCCAGACCCATGGTGCGTGGTTTGCGGGTGCTCAGTTGCACCGCGACGGGAATGCTCTGTTCTACCGCTGCCGTGGGCGCGGCATCGACCCGCACGCCCTCGAAATAGCCGCTCGATTGCAGGGCATTGTTGAGTTCGGCAATCAGCTCGGAATCGTAGGGGGTGTCGGCCTTGAACGGCACCATGCGCTGCAACAGGGTCTCGTCGAACGGCGTGTCACCGGCAAAACTGACCTTGCCCAGGCGATAGCGTGGGCCACTGTCATAGATCAATTCGATGTCGGCAACGCCAGCCTGGGGATCAACTACCAGGCGCTGGCGCAGGAAACGCCCGCTGAAGAAACCGTAGCGCGCAGCCTGGTTCTGGATCAGCCGTTTGGCGTCTTCGTAATGGCCATGGTTGAGCACCTCGCCTGAACGCAGGGCCTTGCTGTCGGGCATGCGAAATGCCTTGAGCTCAGTGGCCGGGCCATCAATGCGGATGGTCACGTCACGCAGGTGCACAGGCTCGCCGGGGTCGATGTTGAGGATCAGTTGCGGGCCCTTGTCGGCCTTGGCCGGCGGCTTGACCTCACTGTCGATCTGCGCCTGATAGTAGCCCAGGGCCTGAGCCGCCTTGTGCGCCTGCTCGACAGCCCCACGGCTGAAACGCAGCAGCGCCTCTTCATCGCGTTTACCAAGGCTGCCGATATAGCCTTCGACATTGGCCTTGAGTTCGTTATTGGCAGGTTTGACCTTCACAACCAACTCGCTCTGCGCATACGCGGCAACGCTGGCCATCCATAGAATCAAACCGCAGGTGAATCGTCCTGAATACGTCATAGGCGCGGATGCTACCAGAGCTTGGCGCCAGCATGGAGTCCGAGGCTCTCCCGCCAGCTATGCAGGCACGGCCGATGCACGCCGAGATGACTGGGGATTGGGATGAAAGAACACATGTTCGCGAACAGGTCCTACAGCAATTTCGCCGATTTCCTGGTAACCCTGGCGCTGATAAAAGGCCAGATAGTGTTCATTTCCGGTGTCCAGCACCACACCTTGGGAGTGCTCGTCCTCGGCACACCAGTCATGCACAGCTTGTAACAATTGCTCACCATAGTGCTTGCCCTGGAACTGCGGATGAATGCCCAGCAGCGGCAACACATGCACGGCGTCGCCCGGTAGGCAGGCCATCAGTGCTGCCTGATAATCGAGGTAGCGCCGGGTACAGCGAAAACCGGTACTCAAGACCATGCGCATGCGCCAGGCCCAACTCTCAGTGATACCCAGGCGGCGCTGTGGCGGTGCAATCAGGGCAATGCCAATCAGCCGGTCGTCAACCAGCAGCCCCAATGCCGGCAACTCCTGAAGAAAATGCTGCTTGACCAGTTCACGCACCGTGGCGCGAATACGCTGATCATAGCCAGGACGCTGCGCTTCGAACAGGAAGGCAAAAGTCGGCTCATGCCGATAGGCGTGATACAACAATGAACGCGCCTCACGGTTATAGCCGCCATCAAGCAAACGGACCTGAGCCGGGACAGCAGTCGATTCGGCCATACTGAAAAACCTCCACAAATGGGCATTCATTGCCTTCAAGGCGTACGTTGCGCCGACGTTCGCCCCGAGCACCACGTTAGCAGCCTACGCAGTGGTGCGCCATGCTGGCCGCAGCCGTCGATGTCGGCTAGGATCCTTGGTTTTATCAGGATTGTGTTTCCCATGAAGATCGTCTCGTTCAACATCAATGGCCTGCGCGCCCGGCCCCACCAGTTGGCGGCGTTGATCGAAAAGCATCAGCCAGACGTGATCGGCCTGCAGGAAACCAAGGTCAGCGACGATCAGTTTCCGTTGGCCGAGGTCCAGGCACTGGGTTATCACGTGCATTTCCATGGCCAGAAGGGCCACTACGGCGTCGCCCTGCTCTCGCGCCAGGCGCCGCTGAGCCTGCACAAGGGCTTTGCCACCGATGAGGAAGACGCCCAGCGCCGCTTTATCTGGGGCACCTTCGCCGATGCCGATGGCACGCCGATCACCATCATGAACGGCTACTTCCCTCAGGGCGAAAGCCGCGACCACCCCACCAAATTCCCAGCCAAACAGCGTTTTTACAGCGACCTGCAGGCGCTGCTGGAAAACCAGTTCAAGAACGATCAGCCGCTGCTGGTCATGGGCGATGTGAACATCTCCCCCGAGGACTGTGACATCGGCATCGGCGCCGACAATGCCAAACGCTGGCTCAAGACTGGTAAATGCAGTTTCCTGCCTGAAGAACGCGAGTGGATGGCACGCCTGAAGAACTGGGGTCTGGTCGACAGCTTCCGTCACCTGCACCCTGAGGTTGCCGACCGTTTCAGTTGGTTCGACTACCGCAGCCGCGGTTTCGAAGATGAGCCCAAACGTGGTCTGCGTATCGATCTGATCATGGCCTCCCAGGGCTTGCTGCCGCGGATCAAGGCGGCGGGGGTCGACTATGATCTGCGCGCGATGGAAAAACCTTCGGACCATGCGCCGATCTGGCTGGAACTGGCTTAACACTGACTTTTCGCTGGGCAAGCCCGCTCTCACTATGGGGGTTTGCCCAGCGATCAGGCGCTGTCACATTACGGTCATCCAACCGTCTTAATCTGCGGCAAATCCTTTGCCCGAAGAGTGCCTGCCGGCATGTTCCGCCACCTCAGCCTGATTCTGCTGTGCCTGCTTGCGCTCTATGCTCAGGCAGCCCCTGACACCTCGACTCAACTCCGTATCCAGGGCTCGAATACTATTGGCGCGGCGCTGGCGCCAGCGTTGGTCAAGGGTATGCTGGAAGCTCAAGGCGCCAGCCATATATCAATCGTAACGGCCAGCACTGCCAACGAAATCCAGGTCAACGCCCGGGATGCCCATGGCCAGCCCTTGCGCATCGACATCGCCGCCCACGGCTCCAGCACCGGTTTTGCCGCACTCAAAACCGGACAGGCCGAACTGGCCGCTGCCTCGCGCCCGATCAAGGTCAGTGAGCTGAGCGAACTTCAGGCACTCGGCGACCTGAACAGCGCCGCTGCCGAACAGGTCATCGGCCTGGACGGCGTCGCCGTGATCGTCCACCCCGACAACCCGCTGCCACAGTTGAGTACCGCGCAATTGGCGCAGATCTTTGCCGGGCGGATCACTACTTGGCAGGAGTTGGGACTGGGCAACGGGCCAATTCACCTGTACGCCCGGGATGACCGCTCGGGCACCTTCGAAACCTTCAAAGCGCTGGTGCTCGATGCCACCGGGCGGCCGCTGGCCACCACGGCCCGGCGCTTCGAATCCGGCGAGCAACTGGCCCGGGAGGTCCTGGCGGACCGTCAGGCCATAGGCTTCGCCAGCCTGGCTTCGGTACATGGGGCCAAGGTACTGGCGATTGCCGATGGCGCCTCGCGGCCGATGCTGCCGAGCCCGGCGCTGGTGGCCAGTGAAGACTATCCGCTGTCACGGCGCTTGTACTTTTATCTGCCTCCCACCCAGGCTACGCCTTGGGCCCGGGCATTGGTGGAGTTTACCCAGAGCCCTAAAGGGCAGGCGATCGTCAGCAGTAACGGGTTTGTCGGGCAGCAGGTTCAAGCCGTCAAGGTACCTCCCGCCGACAACATGCCGTTGTCCTATCGGACCCTGGCGCGCAACGCCCAGCGCCTGTCGGTTAATTTCCGCTTCCAGGAGGGCAATGCCAGCCTGGACAACAAGGCGCTGCGTGATGTGCAGCGGGTGGTTGAATTCCTGCGTCAGCACAACAAGCTCGAACAAGGTGCTGTGCTGGTCGGATTTGGCGATGCCAAGCACGATCCCGAGCGCGCTGCCCTGCTTTCGCGCCTGCGTGCCATGGCCGTGCGCCGGGAACTGGTCAAGGAGGGCGTGACCCTGCGCGAAATCATCGGCCTGGGCGACGAACTGCCGGTAGCCGCCAACACCGCCGAAGAAGGCCGCATCCGCAACCGGCGGGTTGAAGTCTGGGTCTATTGACTGCCCGTAACAGCCCGCGCAATTATTTGTAACAGCGCCGACTGGGCGTCAGTGCTCTCCACAGCTAGGCTTTGATTATTGACGCCGGGCCCCTCTGACGGCTGCCAAGCCGCCATGTCGGAGTCACTGTTGCCTATGGCAACGTCGACAATCAAGGAGGGGCGCATGGCGGCTCTACTAGTATTTCTCGAAAGCGACGTTCTCGGTACCAGCGCCTGGTTCTGGCTGGCATTCATTGGCATTGTCCTGACCCTGCTGATGCTGGACCTGGGCGTGTTACACCGCAAGGCCCACGAAATCGAAATGCGCGAAAGCCTGCTGCTGTACGCTGGCTATTTCAGTGTCGGTGTGCTGTTTGGCGGGTGGATCTGGATGGAACTGGGCGCGCAACGTGCCTTGGAGTTCTACACCGGCTTTCTGGTCGAGCAATCGTTGTCCATGGACAATATCTTCGTCATGGCGATGATCTTCAGCTACTTCGCCATTCCCCGCGTTTACCAGCACCGGGTATTATTCTGGGGCATCCTCGGCGTGGTGGTGTTGCGGGCGATCATGATTGGCATCGGCAGTGCTCTGGTCCAGGAGTTCGCCTGGGTCCTCTATGTGTTCGGTGCCTTCTTGCTGGTTACCGGAGTCAAGATGCTGTTTTCCCGCCAGGAGGCTCACCCGGACCTGGCCAACAACCCTGCACTCAAGTTTGTGCGCCGTCATTTGCGCGTCACCGACGACCTGTATGGCCCGCGCTTTTTCGTGCGCCTCAAGGCTGCCAGGCAGAACAAGGCCGGACTGTACGCCACCCCGTTGTTCCTGGCCTTGGTGTTGATCGAACTGGCCGATCTGGTGTTTGCCGTAGACAGCGTGCCGGCCATCTTCGCCATCACCCAGGACCCGTTCATCGTCTACACCTCGAATATCTTCGCAATCCTTGGCCTGCGTGCACTGTATTTCGCCTTGGCGGCACTGATGCATCGCTTTGTCTATCTCAAGTACGCCCTGGCCCTGGTGCTGATCTTTATCGGTAGCAAGATCTTCTATCACGGCCTGATTGGCGCGGTACCGGCATTGCTGTCGCTGGGTGTGACGGTGGGTTTGTTGAGCGGCGGCGTGCTGTTGTCACTGTTCAAGACGCGTGACCAGCCACAACATCCTGCAAACTCCGGCAGCCACAAATGAATCAGGCCCGCATCGGCGGGCCTGATATCCATGGCGTGCGAATCAATGCCCGCTGCGCAGCATTTCCTTAGGGACGTATTTGCCGATTTCGTACTTGCCGATCGCCGCCCGGTGCACTTCATCCGGGCCATCGGCCAGGCGCAGGGTGCGTTGCATGGCGTACATGTAAGCCAGTGGAAAATCTCCACTGACCCCGGCTCCGCCATGAATCTGAATCGCCCGATCGATGACCTTCAAGGCCACGTTCGGCGCCACTACCTTGATTTGTGCGATCTCGCTGCGAGCGACCTTGTTGCCCACGGTATCCATCATGTAGGCCGCCTTCAGCGTCAGCAGCCGAGCCATGTCGATTTCCATGCGCGAATCGGCGATCTTGTCGACGTTACCGCCCAGGCGCGCCAGCGGGCGGCCAAACGCGGTGCGTTCCACCGAACGCTTGCACATCAATTCCAGGGCCCGTTCGGCCATGCCGATCGAGCGCATGCAATGGTGAATGCGTCCCGGGCCGAGCCGCCCCTGGGCAATTTCAAAACCTCGCCCCTCACCCAAAAGCACGTTCTCATAGGACACCCGCACGTTCTCGAACAGCACTTCGGCATGGCCATGAGGGGCATCGTCGTAACCGAACACCGGCAGTGGCCGGACTATTTTCACCCCAGGAGTATCGGTGGGCACCAGAATCATCGAATGCTGCTGGTGACGCGGGCCGTCCGGGTTGCTCAAGCCCATGAAGATCATGATCTTGCAGCGCGGATCGCAAGCACCGGAGGTCCACCACTTGCGACCATTGATCACCCACTCGTCGCCCTCGCGTACGGCGCGGGCGGCCATGTTGGTGGCATCGGAAGACGCCACATCCGGCTCGGTCATGGCAAAAGCTGAACGGATATCACCGCGCAACAGCGGTTCCAGCCACTGGCGCTTCTGCTCCTCACTGCCATAGCGCACCAGCACTTCCATGTTGCCAGTGTCCGGGGCCGAGCAGTTGAACGGCTCGGGGCCCAGCAGCGAGCGCCCCATGATCTCGGCCAAGGGCGCATATTCCAGGTTGCTCAAGCCTGCGCCCAGCTCCGACTCAGGGAGGAACAGGTTCCACAGCCCTTCAGTCTTGGCCTTGTTCTTGAGCTCTTCCATGATTGCGGTCGGCTGCCAGCGGTCACCCTCGGCAACCTGGCGCTCGAACAGCGCCTCAGCGGGATAGACATAAGCATCCATGAACGCCGTGACACGTTCGCGCAACGCCTGGACCTTGGGTGAATAGGCGAAATCCATGGGCAGTACCTTCAGTGGAAAGAGGATCTGATGAAGAGCCTAGATCAGTGAGCAAAATCCACCTAGCCTATTCTCGGCGTGTATAAACATTCATAACCAATATATGATTGCCCCATAACACCAACAAGAGCAGCGCCCATGAACCTGAGCAAGGTCGATCTGAATCTGTTCATCGTCTTCGATGCCATCTACACCGAAGCCAACCTGACCCGCGCTGGGCAGATCGTCGGCATCACCCAGCCTGCGGTGTCCAACGCCCTGGCGCGGCTGCGCGAGACCTTCAACGACCCGCTGTTCGTACGCACCGCGCAAGGCATGGTGCCCACGCCCATGGCGCAGAACATCATCGGCCCGGTGCGCAACGCCCTGTCGCTGTTACGCGTTTCGGTGCAGGAAAGTCGCATCTTCAATCCCTTGCAGGCGAACAAGACCTTTCGCATCAGCATGACCGACCTCACTGAGGCGGTGATTCTGCCGCCGCTGTTCCAGCGCCTACGCCGCCTGGCCCCAGCGGTGATCATCGAGAGCTTTCTCTGCAAGCGCCGTGAAACCACCAAGGAGCTGGCTGCCGGGCGCCTGGATTTTGCCGTCGATGCCCCGCTCAACACCGACCCGCAGGTGCGCCACGTCAAGCTCATGCAGGATCAGTACGTCTGCGCCTTGCGCCAGGGCCACCCGATGGCCAAAGACAAACTCAGCCTGGACGAGTACCTGGGGTTGACCCACATTCATATCTCCAGCCGCCGCAACGGCCTGGGTTATGTCGATCTGGCCCTGGGCAAGATGGGCGTACAGCGCAAGATCGCCCTGCGTTCGCAGCATTACCTGATGGCCTCGCAGGTGCTGCAACAGACCGACATGGTCATGACCGTGCCAGAGCGCTTCGCCCGCCGCCACCAGCTCAACTATCTGAGCCTGCCGGTCAACGACGTGCCACCGCTGGAAACCCACCTGTACTGGCATGAAAGCACCGATCAGGACCCGGCCAACCGCTGGATGCGCGAGCAGATCATCGAGTTGTGTCAGACGGTGGTGGCACAGGACGAGCGGGCACAGGCATAGGCTTGCCCCACAGCGCTTGACGTATACGTCAACCTGCCATTAGGTTAGCTCATGCCCTTATCCCGAGCCTGACCATGAGCAGCCAGACCTACAGCATCTCCGACCTGTCCCGCGAGCTGGACATCACCACCCGTGCCATCCGCTTCTATGAGGAGCAGGGCTTGCTCAGCCCCGAGCGCCGGGGCCTTGAGCGTGTCTATTCGGCCCGCGACAAGGTCAGCCTGAAACTGATTCTGCGCGGCAAGCGCATCGGCTTCTCGCTGGCCGAGTGCCGCGAATTGATCGAGCTCTACGACCCGACCAGCGGCAACCTGAAACAGTTGCACAGCATGCTGGCGAAAATCGCCGAACGCCGCGCCCAGCTCGAACAGCAACTGCTCGATATCCAGCAAATGCAGCTGGAACTGGACACCGCCGAAGAGCGCTGCGAACAAGCGCTGGCCGCCACCTTGAACAATCAGAAAAACAGCCATTGAGCCCTGAGGAATCGCGCCATGTCATTGCCTGAAACAGTCCGCCTGGTCGAAGTTGGCCCGCGCGACGGCCTACAGAATGAAGCCCAGCCCATCAGCGTGGCCGACAAGGTCCGCCTGGTCGATGACCTGAGTGCGGCAGGCCTGTCCTATATAGAAGTGGGCAGCTTCGTTTCGCCCAAGTGGGTACCACAGATGGCCGGCTCCGCCGAGGTGTTTGCCAACATCAAGCAAAAATCGGGTGTCACCTATGCTGCCCTGGCGCCGAACCTGCGTGGTTTCGAAGATGCGCTGGCGGCCGGGGTCAAGGAGGTGGCCGTGTTCGCTGCAGCCTCCGAGGCGTTCTCCCAGCGCAATATCAATTGCTCGATCAGCGACAGCCTGCAGCGCTTCGTGCCGATCATGGAAGCGGCGCGCCAGCACGGGGTGCGGGTGCGGGGCTATGTCTCCTGCGTCCTGGGCTGCCCTTATGAAGGCACGATCAGCGCCGAACAAGTCGCCCCGGTGGCCCGCGAGCTGCACGACATGGGCTGTTATGAAGTGTCGTTGGGCGACACCATCGGCACCGGCACCCCCGGGGCGACCCGGCGCCTGTTCGAAGTGGTCGGTGCCCAAGTGCCCCGGGCCCAACTGGCCGGTCACTTCCATGACACCTACGGCCAGGCCCTGGCCAACGTCTATGCCAGCCTGCTCGAAGGCATCAGTGTGTTCGACAGCTCTGTTGCCGGCCTTGGCGGCTGCCCCTATGCCAAGGGCGCCAGCGGTAACGTTGCCAGTGAAGACGTGCTGTACATGCTCCAGGGCCTGGGTATCAACACCGGTATCGACCTGGAGCGCTTGATTGCTGCGGGCTTGCGTATCAGTGAAGTACTCGGCCGCGCCAGTGGGTCGCGGGTGGCACGCGCCCGTCACGCACAGTAAACACAAGCGGTAACAGCCGGATCTGCGTCTGGGTGTTACCGCTCCCGCACTTTTCAGGGAAATTCCGGGTAACACGGAAACAAATCGACAGAATCCCCCGGCCCGTTTTTCCCGGAAAACATGCAAGCCATTGATTTTATTGAGTTTTAAAAAGTTGGCACGACACCTGCTATATCTTTGGTACAAGAACAATAAAAAGTGCGACACACCCAATAAGAATAAGACGTAACGACTCTGACATAACAAGAACAACACGGCAGAGACGCAGCTAACAGATTTTTTTGGAGAAGATGTACTTTTCCGGGGTTCGCCCCCGCAACCTGACACAAAATAATAAAACTACCCCAAGGTAGCGAAGGTCACGGTTGGATCAGCAATGATGAGAGTAGATCAGCGCTCAAAAAAATACGTTTGCTCTTGATCCCGGATGGGGATCGCCAGTGATAAGAGGCAACGGTCGCCAAAAACAACAACAGGCCGCCCTCCAATAACAAAAAAAGAGCACGCAACAATCTTTGAGGGGAGCTTCGGCTCCCCTCAGTGCTTCCTGCCCTCCTCGCTTTTTCCTTCATCGTCCTTCTCGAACCTGCGCATGTCCGTGGCCGAACTGGCCGGCCAACGCTTGCCAATCAGCGAAGCACACGCCGATGCCTGACTGTAGCAGGTGCGGTGGATGGTCGCAGGCACCTGAAGACCACCGAGCAAGGCTCGATAATCTGGGGCCCGCAGGGTTACAGCAAGAAATCTGATACGGTTTTTATCTAAATATCTGAGCCTGTTATGCAAACAGATGGGGCGCCATAGTGTTCTGGCCTGATCGAGGCCTGATGAGCGACGAACCATGAGCGATAGAATTCCCGTCCAGATCGTTGAAATTGCCGAGCCTTCCACCACCAAGAAGAAGACCGCCAGCAGCGACAGACAGATCCACACCCGCAGCTTCACCGGCTTTTTTCGTAACCTGCGCCTGGGTGGCGCGGGCTTTCTGTTTCTGCTGTTCTTCGGCACCGCCTGGCTGAACTGGAATGGCCGCCAGGCCGTGCTATGGGACCTGGCTGACAGCAAGTTCCACATTTTCGGTGCAACCTTCTGGCCGCAAGACTTCATTCTCTTGTCGGCGCTGCTGATCATCTGCGCCTTCGGCCTGTTCGCCATCACCGTGTTTGCCGGGCGGGTCTGGTGCGGTTACACCTGCCCACAAAGCTCCTGGACGTGGATCTTCATGTGGTGCGAAAAAGTCACAGAAGGGGATCGCAACCAGCGCATCAAACTCAGTGCCGCGCCCTGGAGCCTGAACAAACTGGCCCGGCGCTCGGCCAAACACACCCTGTGGCTGGCCATCAGTCTGCTCACCGGCCTGACTTTCGTCGGTTACTTCACCCCAATCCGGCCGCTGACCGAAGAACTCTTCACCTTGCAGCTGGGCGGCGTCAGCCTGTTCTGGATCCTGTTCTTCACCGGCGCCACCTACATCAATGCCGGCTGGTTGCGTGAGGCGGTGTGCATGCACATGTGCCCGTATGCCCGTTTCCAGAGTGTGATGTTCGACAAAGACACCCTGGCCATCGCCTACGACCCGGCGCGCGGTGAGTCCCGCGGCCCACGCAAGAAAGACAGCGACTACAAGGCCAAAGGCCTGGGCGATTGCATCGACTGCCAGATGTGTGTGCAGGTCTGCCCGACCGGTATCGATATCCGTGACGGCCTGCAGATGGAATGCATCGGCTGCGCTGCCTGCATCGACGCCTGTGACTCGATCATGGACAAGATGGGCTATGCCCGCGGCCTGGTTGGCTACAAGTCCGAACACAACCTGCAAGGCGGCAAGACCAACTGGTTGCGCCCACGCCTGCTCGGTTACCTCACCGTGCTGGTGGTGATGATCGGTGCCCTGGTCATCGCCCTGCAGCAACGACCAATGGTGTCGATGGACGTGATCAAGGACCGTGGCCTGTTCCGCGAGAACAACCTGGGCCAGATCGAAAACATTTACACCCTCAAGGTCATCAACAAGACCCAGCAAGCGCAGCATTATCGCTTGCGCCTGGTGGACGCCGAGGGCTTCCAGTTGCACGGCAAGACCGAGCTCACCCTGGATGCGGGTGAGATGAGCGAGATGCCGGTATCGGTGGCGATGTTTGCCGAACAGCCGCAAAGCAGCTCCCAGGAAATCGCTTTCGAAATCAGCGACAGCGACCAACCGGGTATTTCCAGTGTTGCCCACAGCCGTTTTGTCGCGCCTTTGAACCGCTGATCACATACACTTCGCAGCAGTCGAAACGTCCTGAGCCATGATGAAACGCTACGAAAAATTCGCCGACGACATTGCCGAACTGATTCGCTCCGGGGTCCTGGGCCCTGGCCAGCGAGTGCCATCGGTGCGCTATGCCAGCCAGACCCACGGGGTCAGCCCGTCCACGGTGTTCCAGGCCTATTACCTGCTGGAGCGCCGCGGACTGATCCGCGCGCGACCGCGCTCGGGCTATTTCGTCAACGCCCATGCGCCGCGGCAGTTTAGCGAACCGCAGATCATCGAGCAAGCGAGCGAATCCACCGAGGTGGATGTCAGTGAGCTGGTGTTCTCGATTCTCGACTCGATCAAGGACCCACAGACCGTCGCGTTCGGCTCGGCCTTCCCCAGCCCCCACCTGTTCCCGCTGCCACGCCTGGCCCGTTCCATGGCCAGCGCCAGCCGCGAGATGGATCCGCGTATGGTGGTCACCGACCTGTCGCCGGGCAACCCGCAACTGCGTCGGCAGATTGCCCTGCGCTACATGGTCGGCGGGCTGATGTTGCCGATGGAGGAGCTGCTGATCACCAATGGCGCACTGGAAGCATTGAACCTGTGTCTGCAGGCGGTGACCGAACCGGGTGACCTGGTAGCAATCGAGGCACCCGCTTTCTACGCCTGTCTGCAGGTGCTTGAACGGCTCAAACTGAAGGCTGTGGAGATCCCCGTGCACCCGCGCGAAGGTATCGACCTTGGCGTGTTGGCGCAGACCCTGGCCAAGCATCCGGTCAAAGCTGTCTGGTGCATGACCAACTTCCAGAACCCGGTGGGCGCGAGCATGCCGGAGGAGAAAAAACAGCAGCTGGTCGAACTGCTGCGCCAGCATCAGGTACCGCTGATCGAAGACGATGTCTATGCCGAGCTGTACTACGCCCAGCAGGCGCCAAAACCGGCCAAGGCTTTCGACACCGATGGCCTGGTGATGCACTGCGGCTCCTTCTCCAAGAGTCTGGCACCGGGCTACCGGATCGGCTGGGTGGCGGCCGGGCGCTATGCACAGAAAATCGAACGGCTGAAACTGATGACCTCGTTGTGCGCCTCAATGCCGGCCCAGGCGGCGATCGCCGACTACCTGCAGCACGGCGGTTACGATCGGCATCTGCGCAGACTGCGCTATGCCCTGGAAGAGCAGCAGAGCGCCATGCTTGCCGCCATTGCCCGGCACTTCCCGGCGCAGACCCGGGTCAGTCACCCGTCGGGTGGTTACTTCCTGTGGCTGGAGCTGCCGGAGCAAATGAATTCGCTCAAGCTGTTCCAGATGGCCCTGGCCCAGGGCATCAGCATCGCGCCCGGGCCGATCTTTTCGCCGACCCAGCGCTTTCGCAACTGTATCCGTCTGAACTACGGCAGCCCATGGACCGAGCAATCGGAACAAGCCATGGAGACCCTGGGCAGAATCGTGCGCTCGTTCTGAGCGCCCGACAGTGTGGGGGCAGGCTCAGCGCCCGCCGCCCAAGTCGATGAAGCTGCCTGTGGAGTACGAGGCCTTGTCGGACAACAGCCAGATAATCGCCTCGGCCACCTCCTCTGCCTGACCACCACGGCCCATGGGGATGCCCGGTTCAAGCTTGCTGACACGCTCAGGGTCGCCGCTAAGGGCATGGAAGTCCGTGAATATGTAGCCTGGGCGCACAGCATTGACGCGGATGCCGTCACCGGCAACTTCCTTGGCCAGGCCCTGGGTGAAGGTGTCCAACGCCCCTTTGGAAGCCGCGTAGTCGACATACTCGTTCGGCGAACCCAGCCGCGCGGCCACCGACGACACGTTGACGATGCTCCCACCCTGCCCGCCGTGGCGCTTCGACATCCGCTGCACGGCATGCTTGCTACAGAGCATCGGCCCGACCACGTTGGTCTTCATCAACTTGAGCAGGCGGAACTCCGACATATGCTCAAGCTGACTCTTCTGGCCGATGGTCCCTGCATTGTTGACCAGCGCGGTCACTGGCCCAAGCTCAGCATCGACCCGCTGAAACAGGTGAATGATCTCGTCTTCGACACTAACGTCGGCTTTGACCGTGATGGCCTCGGCGCCCAATTCGCGGACCTCGGCCAGCACCCGCTGGGCAGCCTCGTCGTCACTCAGATAGTTGATGCAGATGCGATACCCTTCACGAGCCGCCAGGTGTGCAGTCGCGGCGCCAATGCCACGACTGGCGCCAGTGATCACAATGACTTTATCCATGGATACTCCGTGCCCCCAATGGCATATACCGCTCAAGGCTAACGCAGGATGGAGCAGCCGCAAAGCAGCGCACACGCTATCCAGCACAACACCTCAGCGCAGACAGGATGATCAGTGTGCCTGACAAATCTGTAATCTGCCGCTCAGATTTCTGACAGTCGTCGCTCGCTATGGTCATGCCACCCTCGCTTATGGATTGGCAACCCCATGCTTGCAAACCCGACTCGCCGTACCTTCGTCAAAGGCTTCGCTTGCGCTACGGCGAGCGCCTGCGCATCACCCCGGTCAACGACACCATGATGGCCCAACCGATTCACCTGCACGGTCTGTGGAGCGACCTGGAAGACGAACACGGGCGCTTCCAGGTGCGCAAACACACCCTCGACATTCCGCCCGGCAGTCGCCGCAGCTACCGGGTCAGCGCCAACGCTCTGGGGCGCTGGGCCTACCACTACCACCTGCTTTACCACCTGCAGATGGGCATGTTCCGCGAGGTACGCGTCGATGAATGAAGTACTCACCCGTCCCCTGTTGGTCAGCCTGGCGCTGCTCGCGCTGTTGGCCAGTGAGGAAGTCCGGGCCCAGGGCATGGATCATTGCGCCATGAACCATGGCAGCATGAACCACGACAGCATGCCCCAACCCCCGATGGACCACGCCGGCATGGACAACAATGCCATGGGACACGGCCAAGCGCAGGACACACCGCGCACACCGTTGCGGTCGATCACTGTAGCCGACCGCCGCGCCGCCTTCCCGCCCCTCCCCGGTCATCAGGTGCATGATCGGCAAGTCAATTGGGCGGTGATTGTCGAACAGCTCGAGTATCAGAACTTCGACAGCAGCAGTGCCCTGAACTGGAACGCCAACGCCTGGATCGGCGGCGATATCGATCGCCTCTGGCTGCGTACCGAAGGTGAATGTGAACAAGGCGTGACCCACAAGGCCGAACTGCAAGCGCTCTAGGGGCATGCCACTCTACGGCCTGGAGCTGGAAGCCACCGCCTACCTGGGTGAGCGGCAACAAACCGCGCCGCGCCTGGAGAGCAGTTACGCTATCCTGCTGAGCAACCGTTGGATTCTCGAACCGTCGCTGGAAGCCAACTTCTATGGCCGTAACGATGCCAGCCGCGAGCAGGGCTGTGGCCTGGCCGACAGTGAGATCGGTGTCCGCCTGCGTTTCTAGTATTGGAGAAGTACCATGTTGAGCAAGAAAATCGTCGCCTTCGGCCTGCTGGCCCTGAGCACCCTGGCCCAGGCCGGACAAACCATCGATGTCTACCGCGACCCCAACTGCGGCTGCTGCAAGGAGTGGATCAGCCACCTGCGCGACAACGGTTTCACCGTCAACGATCATGTCGAGCCGAACATGAGTGCGGTCAAGCAGCGTCTGGGGGTGGCGCCACGCCTGGCCTCGTGCCACACCGGGGTGATCGACGGCAAGTTCGTCGAGGGCCATGTGCCGGCTGAACAGGTCAAACTGCTTGCCAAGCGCTCCGACTTGCGCGGCCTCGCGGTACCGGGTATGCCGATGGGCTCGCCCGGCATGGAAATGGGTGACCACAAGGATGCCTACCAGGTGATCGGCCTGACCCAGAACGGGCGCGACGAAGTGGTCGCCAACTACTGATCAGCGCGCAATGTTGAACGAGTGGGCGCTGTTTCTCAGCGCCTTTGGCGCAGCGACCCTGTTGCCGCTGCAATCGGAAGCCGTGCTGGTGGGTTTGCTGCTGCACGATCCACAGGCTGTGTTCAGCCTGCTGCTGATCGCCACCACCGGTAATGTACTGGGCTCGATCGTCAACTGGCTGTTGGGCCGCGGGATCGAACACCTGCGTGACCGGCGCTGGTTTCCCTTCAAGCAGGCGCAACTGGACAAGGCGCAGCAACGCTACCAGCGCTATGGCCAGTGGTCACTGCTGCTGAGCTGGATGCCGGTAATCGGCGACCCGTTGACCCTGATCGCCGGAATCATGCGCGAACCTTTCTGGCGCTTCGTCGTGCTGGTCACGATTGCCAAAGCCGGGCGTTACGCTGTGCTGGCCCTGCTGACCCTAGGCTGGCTGGGGCGCTAGCGCCCCCAGATTTGTGCTTCGGTCCAGCCCAGTTCGGCAAAGTCCCGGGCGCGCAGGTGCGCTTCGTCTTCGCAGAAAAATTCGTCCAGTTGTGGTGGTTTCACCGAGGTGTCACTGAGCATGGCGTGTACCTGCCCGCGGTGATGAATCTGGTGCTCAAACAGGTGGGACAACAGTCGCAATCGTTGTTCTCGCTGGACCCAGTCCGGACGCACGATGCTCACGTAACGCTGTAACTGGTCATCTTGCAGTTGGCTGCAGTAGGCAATCAGCCGGTGATCGGCCTGGGCCTGTTCTTCTCTGAGCGCCTCACAGTTGGAAAACGGCTCTTCAGGCTCGAAGAAACGCTCAATGTCCGTCTCCGGCGCCTCGCCACGCTGCTCTGACTCCAGCGCGTTGAGATAGAACCAGTCCACCGTGAGGATGTGATTGAGTGTGGCCTTGATCGACCCGAAAAAACTGCAGCGCGGCGCCACGAACTCGTCCTCGCTCAACTGCAGGCAGGCCTTGTAGAGCCTGTGGTTGGCCCAACCATTGTGGTAGGCCATGGTCAGCAAATGGTGCGAAAGCGGCTGCATTTTCGACTCCTTCAACAGAAGCGTTGCAGTTGCATCTCCCGCAAACGGCTGAGGGTGCGCCGGAACGGGAACTCCAGATACCCTTGAGTGTAGAGCGCTTCGAGAGGGACTTCGGCTTCCAGGTACAGGGCGACCCGACGGTCGTAACATTCATCGACCAACGCGATGAATCGCCGCACGCTGTCATCATGCACCGATAACTGCGGCAACTCCCGGTCGCCAGCCAGCACACGGCTGGCCGCATCCTCAGTGCCCCGGGCAATCTTCGCTGGCCGCTGGCGAGCGCCCAGAGCGGGTACCTCTCCCAACAGGATGGCGGTGAAACTGTCGCACAGCGCCATGAAATCCATGGCGGCCAAAGGCTGCTCGCACAACCCGGCGTAGCGGCACCAGATCACCGTATCGCTGCGTTGCACTACCTGTATCTGCCGCGACCCCACTGGCAAGGGCTTATCGCAGCAGGGCTGTTCACCGCGCAGCTGGGCAAAGACTCCACCCAGGGCTTCGGGCTGGCCGGGCTCACGCACCCAGTAACGCTGCTGCGCGACGCCTGGATGCAGGCGGTGGTCCTGCTCACCGACCACTGCCTGCACCTGCATGTGCTGTTCGATGGCGGTAATCGCCGGCAGGAAGCGCTCACGATTGAAGCCATCGCGATACAACTGGCCGGGTGGCTGGTTGGAGGTGGCGACAATCACCACGCCAGCCTCGAACAGCACCTGGAACAGACGCCCGAGAATGATCGCGTCACCAATATCGTTGACGAACAGTTCATCGAAGCACAGCACCCGGATCTCTTCGGCCAGGGACCAGGCCAGGGCGTGCAAGGGATCGGCGGTGCCATTGAGCTGGAACAGGCGTTGGTGCACCCAGCGCATGAAGTGGTGAAAGTGCTGACGCCGGGCCGGCACCTGCAAGCAGCGGTGGAACTGATCCATCAACCAGGTCTTGCCGCGCCCCACCGGACCCCAGAGATAGACGCCCTGCGGAGTTTCGCCACGTTGCAGGGCCTCAAAACAGCATTGCAAAGCACTGGCAGCTTGCAGCTGAGCCGGGTCGCTGACAAAGCCATCGCGTTCGATGGCCTGCTGGTAGAGCTGCAGGGGGGACTGCTCGGTGAAGCAGGTCATGAAAGGCGCCTAAGGTCAAAGGGCTCCATTCTGGCAATCGGGGCTCTACAGATCCAGCCCCACTTTCAGCAGCGCACCCTCCTCGGCATCCGTCAGCAAGTACAGATAACCATCCGGCCCCACCCTCACATCACGAATCCGCGCATTGAGCTCTCCCAGCAGGCGCTCTTCGTGGACAACCTTGTCGCCATTGAGCTGCAGGCGAATCAACTCCTGGCTCGCCAAGGCACCGATAAACACACTGTGTTCCCAGGGTTTGAATCGTGGGTTGTCGTAAAAGGCCATGCCGCTGATGGCCGGCGATTTTTCCCAAACATGGTGTGGGTCGACCATGCCATCGACATGCTCGCCCTTGGCCTCGGGAATCGGCATCAGCGAATAATTGATACCGTGCGTGGCGAGTGGCCAGCCGTAGTTTTTACCGGGTAGAGGGATGTTGATCTCGTCACCGCCACGCGGGCCATGCTCGTTGGTCCACAACTCGCCGGTCCAGGGGTTGAGCGCTGCGCCCTGCTGATTACGGTGGCCGAACGACCAGATCTCGGGGCGGACATTGTCCTGGCCGACAAACGGATTGTCCTTCGGCACCGTGCCGTCCGGCAGGATGCGCACCACCTTGCCCTGCAGCTTGTCCAGGTCCTGGGAGGTCGGACGCTGGTTGTTTTCCCCCAGGGCAATGAACAGGTATCCGTCACGGTCGAACACCAGCCGCGAGCCAAAGTGCAGACCTGTCGACAGCTTGGGCTGCTGGCGGAAGATCACGTCGAAATCTTCTAGCTCGGCCATGTCGGCAGACAAACGCCCCCGGCCCACAGCGGTACCGGCTTTCCCATCCTCGCCATCACCCTCGGCATAACTCAGGTAAACCATACGGTCCTGCTTGAAGGTCGGTGACAGGACGACATCGAGCAACCCACCCTGCCCTTGGGCCCACACCTCGGGCACACCGCCCAGTGGCGCACCGACCTTGCCTTCGTTACTGACGATGCGCAAATTGCCTGCCCGCTCAGTCAGCAGTATGCCGTTACCATCCGGCAGAAAAGCCAACGCCCAAGGATGGCTCAGGCCTTCGGCCAGGATACTGACCTTGACGCTGCCCTCTTCGCTCTTGAAGGTGCGCTCGGGAGCGGCATGGGCCGGCAGCGGTAGCAGCGCCGCGGTCAACAGAGTGGCAATCCAGGTGCGTGCGGACATCAGTGTTTCCTTCCAGGAATCAAGGCGTGCGAGTCGACTCGCGAGGCGGTCGAGTGGGTTCCAGTTGCGGGGTGGACTGCTCACGGCGCATGTTTTCGCCATTGCCGATGCCGCGGTTTTCCAGGGTTGGCTGGCGCGGGATGGGTTGGGTCGAAGGCCCCCGCACAGGTGGCGTGGCCTGCACGCTGCCCTGACGGCTGTTGGGGTTGGCGCGCATGATCGGGCTGTTGTAAGGATTGTTCGGCGAGGCAGCCAATTGCAACCGCGTGTCAGCGTGCGCGGTCGGTAACAGCAGGCACAGGGACAGGCTTGCCAGACTCAACACAGATCTGTTCACGAATACACCTCCTGCGCGAAACGACGCGCCCAAGCATTGGATAGCCTAAGGCGCGTCAGGTTCGTCAGGAAACCGCAATTTCTCCTACAGGTGATTCATTTTGTGTCCGGTTCAGTCGACCTTGTGCCGGGCGGCATACAGGCAGAGCATTTCCATGGCCAGTGTCGACCCGGCCAGGGCGGTGATATCGGCATGGTCATAGGCCGGCGCGACTTCCACCAGATCCATGCCGACCAAATTGATACCGCGCAAGCCACCGATTATCTCCAGCGCCTGCACCGTGGTCAGCCCGCCACATACCGGGGTACCGGTGCCTGGCGCGTAAGCCGGGTCGAGGCAGTCGATATCGAAGGTCAGGTACACCGGATGCTCGCCGACCCGCTGACGGATCGCTTCGATGATCGCCTGACAGCCACGCTGATGCACCTGGCGCGCATCCAGCACGGCAAAGCCCTGGGTGTCGTCATTGGTGGTACGCAAGCCGATCTGCACCGAGCGCGACGGATCCACCAGGCCTTCGCGAGCGGCGTGCCAGAACATCGTGCCGTGGTCGACGCGCCCGCCCCCCTCCTCACACGGCCAGGTGTCACTGTGGGCGTCGAAGTGGATCAGCGACAGCGGGCCATGTTTGCGTGCATGGGCCTTGAGCAGCGGGTAACTGATGAAGTGATCGCCGCCGAGGGTGAGCATGGCGCAGCCGGCTTCGAGGATCTGTTCGGCATGGGCCTGGATGCTGTCTGGAATGGTCTGCGGGCTGCCATAGTCGAAGTTACAGTCGCCGTAGTCGATCACCGCCAGATGGTCGAACGGATCGAATTCCCATGGCCAGTGACGGGCCCAGGCCTGCTGCACGGAAGCGCTGCGTATGGCGCGCGGGCCGAAGCGTGCGCCGGGGCGGTTGCTGGTAGCGGTGTCGAACGGCACGCCGCTGACCACCACGTCGACGCCGCGTAAGTCGCGTGTGTAACGCCGACGAGAGAAACTGGTGATCCCGGCAAAGGTGTTCTCGGCGGCGGTGCCATACAGGCTGTCGCGGGTCATTGCCTGGTCGTTGTCAGGGGTGAGGTCCATCATCGGGCTCCTGTTTTCTGGTTGTTATTGGCGGCTACGGAAAGCGGTCCACAGGCGGGTGCGCTGGCGCATGTCGGCCAAGGCCATGCTGCGGTCGGCGAACAAGCGCGCTCGCACTGCGTCCGAAGGGTAAATATCCGGGTCGCTGCGCACCGCCTCATCCACCAGCGCCGTGGCCGCCTGGTTGGCGTTGGCAAAGAACAGCGTGTTGGTCAGCGGCGCGACCGAATCGGGGCGCAGCATGAAGGCGATAAATGCCCGTGCCGCCTCTGGGTGCGGCGCGTCCTTGGGGATGACCAGGTTGTCCTGCCAGATCAGCGTGCCTTCGCGGGGAATCCGGTACGCCACCTGGTACGGCTTGCCGGCCTGACGGGCCTGGTCGGCGGCCATCGCGGCATCGCCGTTGTAGGTCAGGGCCAGGCATACACTGCCATTCGCCAGGTCGTTGATCTGCCGGCCGTTGGCGACATAGCTGATCGACGGCTGCAGCTGCTTGAGCAGCGCCTGGGCTGCGGCCAGATCGTCCTTGTTGCGGCTGTAGGGATCCTTGCCCAGGTAGTGCAGGACCACGCCGATCACTTCCTGAGGCGAGTCGGACATGGCAATTCCACAATCTTTGAGCTTGCTGGCATATTCAGGCTTGAACAGCAGGTCGAGGCTGTCCAGCGGCGCATCGCCGACACGCTGGCGCACTGCCTCAAGGTTCAGGCCCAGGCCCAAGGTGCCCCAGGTGTAAGGCACCGCATACTGGTTGCCGGGGTCGACTTCAGCCAGTTTGGCCAGCAGGTCCTTGTCCAGGTTGCTGTAGCCGGGCATCGCCTGCGCCTGCAGCGGTTGCAACGCACCCGCAGCCAAAGCCCGGGCCAGCAAACTGGAGGACGGCACCACCACGTCATAACCGCTGCCACCAGTGAGCAGCTTGGTTTCCAGCACTTCGGTGGTGTCGAAGGTGTCATAGCGAACCTTGTAGCCGGTTTCCTTTTCAAAGCGCTGCAAAGTCTCTGGTGCCACGTAGTCGGCCCAGCTGTAGAGGTTGAGGACTTTTTCTTCGGCCTGAATCGGCAAGGCCAGCATCACAGAGAACAACCACAGGAATCTACGCATGTCGGGCACCTTTATTCAGTGGATGTCGCCAGCATGCACGCCAGGTTACATTGCTAAAATGACAAGTTACTTAACCTGACATTCACCTGGAGCAATGTTTGATGCTCGGACAATTGCATGACCTCGACCTGCATCTGCTGCGGCTGTTCGTCACTGTAGTCGAGGCTGGCGGCTTCAGTGCCGCCCAGGGCGTGCTGGGCCTGAGCCAGCCAAGCATCAGTCAGCAGATGGCACGTCTGGAGACCCGCCTTGGCTATCGCCTGTGCAGTCGCGGCAAAGGCGGTTTTGGCCTGACCGCCAAAGGAGAGGTACTGCTCAAGGCAACACGGGAGTTGCTGGTGCAGATTGAAGCCTTTCGCCATCAGGCCAATGGTGTGGCTGGGCGGTTATTAGGTGAAGTGCGAGTGGGCATTTCCGAAGCCCAGGACAGCAGTGTGACCCTGCGCCTTGCACAAGCCATCGAGCATTTTCGCCAACGTGACGAATCGGTACGCCTGGAACTGGTCAGCGCCATGCCGGCCGACCTTGAGCGCCTGCTGTTGCAACAGCGCCTGGACCTGGCCATCGGTTACTTCTCGGGCAAACAGGCGGCCTTCGACTACATGCCGTTGTTCGAAGAAACCCAGCGCCTGTACTGCGCCAGCCACCACCCCCTGGCCAGTCAGACACAGGTGAGCCTGGAGGTGCTGCTGGAGGCTGACCAGGTCGAGCATCCCTACAGCTTTCTGGAAAGCCCTGACCCGCTCAGCGGCGGTCGCGCTTCGGCACGCTCCGAGCAGGTCGAGGGTGCCCTGGCGTTCATTCTATCCGGACGCCACATCGGCTATCTGCCCTGCCACTTCGCCGCGCCCTGGGTCGAGCGCGGGCTGTTGCACGGGCTGGATCCGGCGCTGAACTTCCAGGTGCCGTTCGTCCTCGCCCGGCACCGCGCCCAGGTACCCAGCGACGCCCAGCAGGCCTTCAATGCCGACCTTTTGAGCGCATTCGCCTGACTCAGTACGCCACCGACCAGATCGGCTTTACTTGGCCGCCGCCATCAGTTTGTTGACTTCACTACGGACCATATTGGCGAACTCCGGCGGCGACATGCCATCCAGTTCGGAGCGTACCCATTCGGCCCACTTGCCCTTGCGCCGGGGCTTTTCGGCGATCAGCCGCGCGGCTTCGCCCTTGGCCTTGCCCAGGTTGGTCTGCCAGAGCTCGAACAGTCGCGCTTTCTCGTCCTCGATCTGCGCCCGTTCGGCGAAGCTCTTGTTGGCCAGATTGAAACTCATGAGGGTGTCCTGCTGCTGAAAATAGGCGCTATCTTACACGGTAGCCGCAAGGGCCCGGCAAACCGCTGCAACTTTCCGCGCCCGGCGGTATCCACTGTTCAATGCCCATCAATCGACGAGGAAGTGTCCATGGCCAGGAAAACCACGCTGCAAGCCGATGCTGAGCAAATCAAGGACCAGGTGTTCAGCGAGCTGCAGGCGTTGATCGAAGAGTCGGAAAAGCTGTTGCGTGACAGCGCGGCACTGGTTGGCGAAGATGCCGAAACCCTGCGCGCCCAGGTCGGGCTCAAGCTCAAGCAGGCGCGCGAAACGGTCGGTAGCGTGCGCAGCAAGGCACAGCCAGTGATCGATGCCACTCAGAATTACATGGGTGGTCATCCGTGGCAGACAGTGGCGATATCGGCGGGGTTCGGATTGTTGGTGGGGCTGCTGCTCGGGCGGCGTTCATAAGCGCAGGCTCAATGGCTGCACTACGCCACAAGCAATCGCCATCCCCACCAAGGCAGGCAGGTGCTCGGCTTCCATGCGCTTCATCACCCGTGCCCGATACAGGTCTACTGTCTTCACACTGACCTCAAGCTGCTCGGCTATCTCGCGATTGCTGAAGCCCTGCACCAGTGGCACGAACACATCGCGCTCACGCGGCGTCAGGCTGTCAATCCGCGCCTGCACCGTCGCTCGTGGCCCACTGCCCGCCAGCGCCTGGGATGAACGCTCGAGCGCCGCCTGGACCGCATCCAGCAACAGTTGGTCGTTGTAGGGTTTTTCGATGAAATCACAGGCACCGGCCTTGAACGCCCGGACCACGATCGGCACGTCGGCATGGCCACTGAGGAAGATCACCGGCAGATCAACAGCACGCGCGCGCAAGGCGTCTTGCACACTCAGCCCGCCCATCCCGGGCATGCGCACATCGAGCAGCACACAGGCTGGCAAGTGTGCGTCACAGGCATCCAGAAACGCCTGGCCGCTGGTAAAAGGCAAGGCCTGAATACCGACCGACTCCAGCAGCCAGACCGTGGAATCGAGCATGCCTTGGTCATCGTCGACCACATAGACTTTCGGTTGCTGCATCACACTTCCTCTGTTCAGACACTTGCCGCTGGTGCCAGCCGGCAACACAAAATCAAGCCACCCACCGTACCCGGCATCGCCTGCAAGGTACCGCCAAAGCCCTCGATGATACTGCGGCTCATGCTCAAGCCAAGGCCCAGGCCTTCCGGCTTGCTGGTGTTGAAGGGAGTGAAAATACCGTCCAGACGCTCTGCCGACACACCCGGCCCCTGATCGCTGACCTGTATGTGTACATACCCTTCGACAAGGGCGGCGCTGAGCACAATACGCGAAGGTTGCCCCTGATGCTGCTCGCGGTTGGCGTCGATTGCATTGCGCAACAGGTTGAGCAATACCTGCTCAAGCAAGACACGATCGGCATAGACCGCAGGAAGCACATCACCGATCTGTAGCTCGATGCTCACCTGGTCGCGCCCCGCCTCCCAATCGCACAGGCGTACCGCTTCAATCGCGACATCGGCAATGGCCAACGCCTGCAGACGCCGTGGTTCCTTGCGTAAAAACGCACGCAAGCGTTTGATGACTTCGGCAGCATGAGTCGCCTGTTCACTAATGCGCTGCAAACCCTGGGCGACCCGCAGGGCGGCCTGCGGATCACGATCCAGGGCTTGCAGGTAACGCTGACTGGCCCCGGCATAATTAACCACAGCGGCCAGCGGCTGATTGATTTCATGAGCGATGCCGGAGGCCAGTTCGCCAAGGGTGATCAACCGCGCGCTGTGGGCCAGCTCATCCTGATGGCGGCGTTGCTGGCTTTCGCGCAATTCGCGCTCCGTCATGTCGCGGGCCACCAGCGAGTAGTAACCCTCGCCACCGGTGCCACGATGGGCCAGCAACACCAATGACACCGGAAACGCCGCAGCACCCTGCCAGGGCATCAGCCGCGTCTCGACGTGCCAGACGCCCGTCAGATCGGCGCACTGCCAGCCTTCGCGGTCCAGGCGTTGCAGCAACGCCGGATCGAGCAATGCTTGCAACCCCGGCAATACCTGCGCGTCCTGTAGCCCCAGCGCCCGCCGCGCCGAACGATTGAGGTAACTGAGGCGGCCGTCTCGGTCGGTGAACAGCACCAGGTCAGTGTTGGCCTCCACCACTTCGGCCAAGCGTCGGCGGTTCTCCTGCGCTTCGATGCGAACGCTGATGTCCCGTGAGACGCTGACAATCTCCACCACCGCACCGGTATAGGTCTCGCGAATCGCCCGGCTGGCAATCTCAAACCACAAGTTGTGGCCATCGCGATGACGCACCCGGCAGGTCATGGTCTGGTAACCGTCCTGCTCCAATGCCTGGGCGGCCTGCAGCAACGACTGCTGACGATCCTGAGGGTGGAACAGTGATTGCACCGCGACCCCGCGTAATTCCTCAGGCCAATAGCCAAGCAAGCGATAGGACGCTGGCGAGGCATCGAGAAAACAGCCATCGGGGCTGTGCCGGGAAATCAGGTCGGTGGTGTTTTCGGTAATCAGTCGGTACAGACGCCGGGCCTGGCTGGCCTCGCGCTCAGCCAAGCGCTCGGCCGTGGCATCACGACAACGTGCCAGCACCTGATCGGTGCTGACGGGAATGAAGGTCCACAGCAGGATCTTGTCAGCCACCGACGCTTCGACATCACTGATGGCGCGAGCCTGGCTCAGGCAAGCGTTGACCAACGCCTGAACGTTACTCGGCAACCAGTAGTCGACCGTACGCGCCGGCCAGGGCCCGAGCATCGCCTGTAACGCCGGATTGACTGCCAGCGCGGCTGCGGATGCATCGAGAATGAGACTGGGCTGTGGGTCACTGGCGAGCAAAGGTGTCATGGATGCGCTCAAAGGGTGGCCTTAAATGGCAATATAGTATTTCTACTATATTGCTATAGTCTATCTTCCAAGTACCATGGCGATTCACGTAATAATTGTGACACCTGAAGGGCCTGCCCTTCACGACACCTGATCAGAGCTAACAATCAGCCACCGGGGGTTGCAGTACGCCATACAGGCGCCCCCTGCACAGGAACAATACATGTCGATCTTCTCCCAGGGCCTGGCGCCCGCCCCTGTCAATCACCAGGCCCTGAGCCCCTTGAGTTTCATCGAACGCACGGCGGCGGTCTATGGCCAGTACCCGGCGGTGATTCATGGTGCCATCCGGCGCAACTGGCAACAGACCTACGAACGCTCCCGACGCCTGGCCAGCGCCCTGGCCGGGCGCGGTATCGGACAAGGTGACACGGTAGCCGTGATGCTGCCAAACATTCCGGCAATGCTTGAAGCGCACTTCGGCGTGCCGATGATTGGCGCCGTGCTCAATGCCCTCAACGTGCGCCTGGACGCCGAAGCCATTGCGTTCATGCTCGAACACGGTGAAGCCAAGGTGCTGATCACCGACCGCGAGTTCCACAACGTCATCAGCGCAGCGCTGGCACTGATGGAGTACCCGCCGCTGGTGGTCGATGTCGATGATCCGGAGTACGGAGAGGGTCAGGCCGTCAGTGACCTGGACTACGAGGCCCTTCTCGCCGAAGGCGACCCCGAGTTCGCCTGGCAATGGCCCGAGGACGAGTGGCAAGCCATCTCGCTGAATTACACCTCTGGCACCACCGGCAATCCCAAAGGCGTGGTCTATCACCACCGCGGCGCCTACCTCAACGCTCTGGGCAACCAGATGACCTGGGCCATGGGCAACCATCCGGTCTACCTGTGGACCCTGCCGATGTTCCACTGCAACGGCTGGTGCTACCCCTGGACCGTCACTGCCCTGGCTGGCACTCACGTATTCCTGCGCCGCGTCGACCCACAGCGGATCCTCACCCTGATCCGTGAACATCAGGTAACCCACCTGTGCGGCGCACCGATCGTCCTCAATGCCCTGATCAACATGCCCGAGTCGGCCAAAGCGGCCATTGATCACCCGGTCAACGCCATGGTCGCCGGTGCAGCGCCACCGGCCAAGGTCATCGGCGCGGTGGAAGAAATGGGCATCAAGGTCACCCATGTCTATGGCCTGACTGAAGTCTACGGCCCGGTGACCGTGTGCGCCTGGCATGCCGAATGGGATAAGCAACCTCTGGCTGAACGGGCGCGGATCAAGTCGCGTCAGGGGGTGCGCTATCCCACCCTTGAAGGCCTGATGGTTGCCGACCCGCAGACCCTGGAGCCGGTGCAACGCGATGGCAACACGCTGGGTGAAATCTTCATGCGCGGCAACACGGTGATGAAGGGCTATCTGAAAAACCCCGAAGCCACTGCCGAAGCCTTCCGTGGCGGCTGGTTCCATACTGGCGACCTGGCGGTCTGGCATGCCGATGGCTATGTGGAAATCAAGGACCGGCTCAAAGACATCATCATTTCCGGCGGCGAGAACATCTCCACCATTGAGGTCGAAGACACCCTTTACAAACACCCTGCAGTACTCGAGGCCGCCGTGGTTGCCCGCCCGGATGAAAAGTGGGGCGAAACGCCCTGCGCCTACATCACCCTCAAGGTTGGCTTCGAGCAGACCCGCGACACCGACATCATCAGCTTCTGCCGTGAGCACCTGGCGGGATTCAAGCTGCCCAAGACCGTGGTCTTCAGTGAACTGCCGAAAACCTCCACCGGCAAGATCCAGAAGTACCTGTTACGCGACTGGGCCAAGGCGCTCTGATCCCCCTTTGACAGCGAGAACCCGCATGCCTGAATTCAATGCTCCGCTGCGCGACATGCGCTTTGTCCTTCACGAAGTGTTCCAGGGCCCAGACTTGTGGGCACGCCTGCCGGCACTGGCCGATCGGGTGGACGCCGATACCGCCGACGCCATCCTTGAAGAAGCGGCAAAAATCACCGGCCAACTGATCGCCCCGCTCAACCGCAGCGGCGATGAACAGGGCGTGACCTTTGACGCCGGCCAGGTACGCACACCTGACGGTTTTGCCCAGGCTTGGCAGACCTACCGCGAAGGCGGCTGGGTCGGTCTTGCCGGCAACCCCGAGCACGGTGGCCTGGGCATGCCGAAAATGCTCGCGGTGCAATTTGAAGAAATGCTCTATGCCGCCAACTGCAGCTTCAGCCTCTACTCAGCGCTGAGCGCAGGTTGCTGCCTGGCCCTCGACGCCCACGCCAGTGACGAGCTCAAGGCCACTTACCTGCCGCCGCTGTACAGCGGCCAGTGGGCCGGCACCATGTGCCTGACCGAGCCGCATGCCGGCACTGACCTTGGGATCATCCGCACCAAGGCTGAACCTGCCGCCGATGGCAGTTACCGCATCAGTGGCACCAAGATCTTCATTACCGGCGGCGAGCAGGACCTGACCGAAAACATCATTCATCTGGTCCTGGCCAAACTGCCCGATGCCCCGGCCGGGCCCAAGGGCATTTCGCTGTTTTTGGTGCCCAAGTTCCTGGTCAATACCGACGGCAGCCTGGGCCCGCGTAATCCGGCGCACTGTGGCTCGCTTGAGCACAAGATGGGCATCAAGGCCTCGGCCACCTGCGTGATGAATTTCGACGGCGCCACCGGCTACCTGATCGGCGAGGCGAACCGTGGGCTGGCAGCCATGTTCACGATGATGAACTACGAGCGCCTGTCCATCGGCATCCAGGGCATTGGCTGCGCCGAAGCCTCCTACCAGAACGCTGCGCGCTATGCCCAGGACCGCCTGCAAAGCCGGGCCGCCAGCGGAGCGCAAGCGCGCGACAAGGTTGCCGACCCGATCGTTGTCCACCCGGATGTTCGCCGCATGCTGCTGACCATGCGTGCCCTGACCGAAGGTGGACGGGCCTTTGCCACCTATGTCGGCCAGCAACTGGACATCGCCAAATACGCCGAAAATACCGAGGAGCACGACCTCGCCCAGCGCCAGGTGGCCCTGCTGACGCCGGTAGCCAAGGCATTTTTCACCGACAACGGCCTGGAAAGCTGTGTGCTCGGCCAGCAGGTGTTCGGCGGTCATGGCTACATCCGCGAGTGGGGTCAGGAACAGCTGGTGCGTGATGTGCGCATCGCGCAGATCTATGAGGGTACCAACGGTATTCAGGCCCTCGACCTGCTCGGTCGCAAGGTGGTGGCGGACGGTGGCCGAGCACTGGCCGAGTTCACTGAGCAGATTCGCCATTTCTGTGATCAACACACGCCCTACCGCGAGCCACTGCTCAAGGCCACCAGTGATCTGCAAAGCCTCAGCCAGTGGCTCTGCGAACAAGCCCGCGAAGACGCCAACGCCGTCGGTGCTGCTTCGGTCGAATACCTGCAGCTGTTTGGCTACGTGGCTTATGCCTACATGTGGGCGCGCATGGATGCCGTGGCCGAAGCAAACCTCGCGCAAGATCCGGCTTTCTACACCGCTAAACGTGCAACCGCGGCGTTCTTCTTCGCTCGCTTGTTGCCACGCACCCTGTCGCTGCAAGCCAGTATCCGAGCGGGCAGCACATCCCTGTTCAGCCTGGCTGCCGAACACTTCTGAAGCAGCTCGCTACCGTCAGTCGCCCACGGTAGCGCGGCTTGCCCCGTCATCAGACGGGGTATGGCTGCGAATTCAGTGCTTTTACGGGATTTTTCACGGTGAAAAATCTTACAACTGATAGTCATTCGCCATTATCTCGGGTTCTCGCCGCCTACGCTGCAAGGGTAGAATAGGCAAAACCGGGAGTCTCGATGAACCACACCAGCCACAGCGCCGACGAATACGATGCCATCACCGATGCCGCCGCGCATTGGTGCTTGCGTTTGCAAGCTGAGGACTGCACTACAGCCGAACGCCAGGCGTTTGAGCAATGGCTGGCTGCCGACCCGCTGCATGCTCAGGAATACCAGGCCATGCTGGATATCTGGCAGACCGCCGATCATCTGCCACGCAGCGCCACACCCGGTAATGTCATCAACCTTCCCCGGCGTCGTCAAAGCGCCTGGCGCCACTATGCCTCGGCCGCTGCCATCGCGCTGGTGGCGCTGCCGGTCGGTGCCTGGGTCGGCTGGGAACAAGGCTGGCTGCCTAACCACTATCAGTACCTGGAAAGCGGCGACGCCATCAGTCATGTAGTACTCGGCGACGGTAGCCAGGTCGAGCTGAACCTGGGGACCGAATTACGCTTCACCAACTACAAGGACCAACGCCGGGTCACTCTGGTCAAAGGCGAAGCCTTCTTCAAGGTCCGCCACGACAGTCTGCATCCCTTCGTAGTGCATGCCGCCCAGGGCCTGACCCGCGTCACCGGCACCCAGTTCAATGTCTGGAAGTATGAAGATCAGGTCAAAGTGACCCTGGTCGAAGGTTCGGTTCTGGTCAGCAGCGATGCCAACGACAGCGATGCTGGCTATCGCCTGGGCCCCGGCATGCAGGCAAGCTACCAGGCCGGTGACTACGAACCGCGCCTGAGTCAGACCTACGCCCATGACACCAGCCTGACCTGGCGCAACGGCAAGCTGATCCTCGACAACCTGAGCCTGGCCCAAGCCCTGCCACAGATCAACCGCTACCTGGAGCAGCCACTGCTGCTGGCCGACGAAAACACCGGCAGAATCCGTATCAGTGGCATCTACGACACCACTCAGATCAAACGTCTGGTCAGCAACCTGCCCAAGGTGTTGCCGGTCTATCTGACCCGCAACAAGGACGGCAGCATGCTCCTCAACCGCATCTCACCACCGCCGGCACGGGGCTGAGCCTAACGCTCAACCCCACTTTGCTGCGTGCTACAGCGTCATTGCCGCCAGCCAGCCAAACGCCAGCAGTGGCAGGTTGTAGTGAATGAAGGTCGGCACCACGGTGTCCCAGATGTGGTGATGCTGGCCGTCCACGTTCAAACCAGAGGTCGGCCCCAGGGTCGAATCCGAGGCCGGTGAGCCGGCATCGCCCAGTGCACCAGCAGTGCCAACGATGCACACAGTGGCAACCGGATCAAAGCCCAACTGCACACACAGCGGCACAAAGATCGCCGCAAGAATCGGCACCGTGGAAAACGACGAGCCGATGCCCATGGTCACCAGCAGCCCCACCAGCAACATCAGCAGTGCGCCAATCCCCTTGCTGTGGTCGATCCAGATCGCCGAGGTCTCGACCAGGCTCTTGACCTCGCCGGTAGCCTTCATCACTTCAGCGAAGCCGGACGCGGCAATCATGATGAAGCCGATCATGGCCATCATCTTCATGCCTTCAGTGAACAGGTCATCGGTGTCCTTCCAGCGCACAATGCCCGACACCGAGAAAATCAGAAAGCCAACCATGGCGCCAATGATCATTGAGTCCAGCCACAGCTGAATGATGAACGCCGCAGCGATGGCAACCCCTGCCACCAGCAGGGTCAACGGGTTGTAGCGCACCGCCACCTGCTCGACTTGCTCGATTTTTTCCAGGTCATAGACACGCTTTTTGCGGTAGCTGAAAAACACCGCCAGCAGCAGGCCGAAGAGCATGCCCGCTGCTGGAATGGCCATGGCGTGGGTGACGTTAACCGCGCTGACATCCACCCCGCTACGACTGACGTTGGCCAGCAGGATCTCGTTGAGAAAGATGTTGCCAAAGCCCACCGGCAGGAACATGTAAGGGGTGATCAAACCAAAGGTCATCACACAGGCCACCAAGCGCCGGTCGATCTGCAGCTTGGTCAGCACATAGAGCAGCGGTGGCACCAACAGGGGAATGAAGGCAATGTGGATGGGTAAAATATTCTGCGAGGAAATCGCCACCACCAACAACAAGCCGATCAGCAGCCATTTGACCTTGCCGCCGTCGGCATACCCTTGCTGGCCAACCATCGCCAGGGCGCGGTCGGCCAGAGCATGGGCCATGCCGGACTTGGCAATCGCCACCGCAAAGGCACCCAGCAAGGCATAGGACAAGGCCACGGTGGCACCGCCGCCGAGCCCACCGTTGAATGCTTTGAGCGTACCTTCGATGCCCAGACCGCCCACCAATCCGCCAGCCAGCGCGCCGACGATCAGGGCGATCACCACATGCACGCGGGACAGACTCAATATCAGCATGATGCCGACCGCGGCAATTACTGCATTCATTCCTGTGACCTCTAGAAACCAGACAAAAAGCGACCGATTCGGCGACAAACTGCCCGGGAGCAGTGGCCGAACGACAGGTATTTTTATGGAGGGCGCACACTCTGAAGCAGGCCCTCGCGCTTGTCAAAGTTCGCAGGGCGATCGGTGTCGTGGGAATGAACGAAAACGACGCTTTAAAATTGATCGTTTGAATAAAGAAAGCGGCGTATCCGCCGATAACGTCGGCAGCCTCAATCTTTTTTGGATCAAAGGACTTCGCCATGTCGTTCAGACAACTTTCCATTCAGTGGAAAATCACCCTGCTCGCCGGTTTGTGCCTGGCCAGCATCGTTACCCTGCTGGTGGGCCTTTCGTTGTACCGCATGGGACACAGCTCGGAGCTGGTCAAGACCAGCAGCATGCAAATGCTCACCGAAGCAGCCCAGGGACGCATCGAATCCCAGGGCGAAGTCCAGGCCTTGAACATTCGTCGCCAGTTCATGGATGCCTACCAGTACGGTGCCGGTTTTGCCCGCCAGGTCCTGTTCCTGCGCGAGCAGTCCGAAAAACGCTTTCTCGATGCCTTCGACCTGCGCGAAGACCTGACCCGCCAGGTACGTGCCGCCTTGCAGGCCAACCCCGACCTGCTCGGCCTGTCACTGGTATTCGAACCCAATGCACTGGACAACAAAGACGAGTTGTTCATCAATCAGGAGCAACTGGGCAGTAACGAAAAAGGCCGCTTTGCCCTGTATTGGTCGCAACCGACCCCCGGCCAGCTGACCTCCATGGCCCTGCCGGAAAAAGACATGGCCGATACCAGCATCGGCCCCAGTGGCGAGCCTGCCAACACCTGGTCAGTGTGCCCACGCACCACCCGCAAGACCTGCGTGATCGAACCCTACTTCTATGAGATCAACGGCCAGCAAGTGCTGATGACCAGCATCGTGTTCCCGTTGATGGTCGCCGACAAGGTGGTTGCCACCCTGTCCATCGACATCAACCTGAACAGTCTGCAGGCCATGAGCCAGCAAGCCAGCCGCAACCTCTACCAGGGCCAGACCCGGGTGAGTATTCTGAGCCCCGTGGGCCTGCTGGCCGGCTACAGCCAGGATGCCGGCAAACTGGCCCAGCGCTTTGACCAGGTCGATCCCGAGAAAGGCGCCGAAGTAATCCGCCTGCTGGCCGACAACACGCCAATTCACAGCATCCATCATCAGCAGCGCCTGAAGGTGCTGGCCTCCTTTGCCCCGATCCCGGGCAGCAAGTCCTGGGGGGTGCTGCTCGACGTTCCGCAAAGCGCCCTGACCGGCCCGGCCGAGGCCCTCAAGCAGGAGCTCGACCACAGCAACACCAGCGGTACCCTGATCGAGCTGGGGCTGGGCGCGTTGGCGGCCATCGTTGGCCTGCTGCTGATCTGGCTGATGGCCCGCGGTGTGACCCGGCCGATCCTGGGTGTCGCGACCATGCTCAAGGACATCGCCAGTGGCGAAGGCGACCTGACCCGTCGCCTGCCTTACGACAAACGCGACGAACTGGGCGAGCTGGCCGGCTGGTTCAATCGCTTCCTGGACAAACTGCAGCCGACCATTGCCGAGGTCAAGCGCTCGGTCCAGGCCGCCCGCGACACCGCCGACCAGTCCTCGGCGATTGCCAGCCAGACCAGCGCCGGCATGGAACAGCAGTACCGTCAGGTCGATCAGGTGGCCACCGCTTCGCATGAAATGAGCGCCACCGCCCAGGACGTCGCCCGCAGCGCCGCCCAAGCCGCCCAGGCCGCCCGCGACGCCGATCAGGCCACTCGTCAGGGCCTGGCCGTGATCGACCGCACCACCACCAGCATCGACACCCTGGCAGCCGACATGAGCACCGCCATGGCTCAGGTCGAAGGCCTGGCCGAGAACAGCGAGAAGATCGGCTCGGTGCTGGAAGTCATCCGCTCGATCGCCGAACAGACCAACCTGCTGGCGCTCAACGCCGCCATCGAAGCCGCCCGTGCCGGTGAAGCGGGCCGCGGCTTCGCCGTGGTCGCCGATGAAGTACGCAACCTGGCCCGCCGCACTCAGGAGTCGGTGGAAGAAACCCGTCAGGTTATCGAAGAACTGCAGGCCGGTACCCGCGAAGTGGTTAGCGCCATGGACAGCAGCCATCGGCAGGCACAGGGTAGTGTTGACCAGGTCAGCCAGGCGGTCACTGCCTTGCAGCAGATCGGCGATGCGGTCACGGTGATCAGCGACATGAACCTGCAGATCGCCAGTGCCGCCGAAGAGCAAAGCGCCGTGGCCGAGGAAATCAACAACAACGTGGCGACCATCCGCGACGTGACCGAATCGCTCTCCGGCCAAGCCAACGAATCGGCGCGGGTCAGCCAGTCGCTCAACAGCCTGGCCAACCAGCAGCAGGGACTGATGGATCAGTTCCGGGTCTGAGGTGTCCCCCCTTGCGAGCAGCCGATACGCTCGCGCATCAAAGCTCATCCCTGGGCGAGTGGAACCTGCCACCGCCCAGGATCTGATCGAGCAGGATCAAGGCGGCATGGACGTTGGGCCTTGCTCCCATCGGCAGTACATCCGAGTAAGGTAAGACCGCGTCCCGGTAGCCTGCCTGCATCACCAGCAAATGCATCTGATCAGCGTTCAAATAGACATGATGCTGCTCCATGGCATAGGACTGGATCAGCGTGAGCGCGCCGGTGACCAGGGGGGTGGCGCTTGAGGTCCCGCCATAGCTCGAGGTGTAATCCCTGTCATCACCGGATTTGTCTTGCAATCGATCATTTTCATAGCCCAGCGTGGCCACGCTGTCCCCCCAGGCATTGAGCATCCTGTACGGGTAGGAAAAGTTCGAGTACTGATGGGGTTTACCATCCCATGAATGACAGGCGCCAACCACAATGGCATCGGCGTCCCCGTGATCATCAAAATACCGCCATTGCGAGAGATTGACGCCATAACCCAATACGGTCCCCTTGCCAGCGTCAGACACAGTACTGCCATTGCAAGCCGCGAAGACCACCACTGCTCCCCGTTCGGTCAGCGTTTTTGTCATATCCCACCAGTACCGCTCATGGATTGACGGCAAGTACGTCGTCAACACATTGACATTGGCCGACTGCCGGTTGATGGCTACGATGTCCCCGGGCTCGACATGGCGCAGAAGATCCTTCGTCGTCCGGACACGCGAAGCCTCATCCACAGCATAATTGTGGTAGAGGTACAGTTCGCTGGTGTGGCACATGCCGGTCATGCCGATGCCGTTGGGCACAGCCAACAGAACTCCCACTGATTCGGTTCCGTGGTTGGGGTCATCATTGGGTTCCAGGGTAACGATCTTGAGGTTGGGGTTGCCTCGCAGGTCTTCATGGTTTGGGAACAACCCACCATCTGAAAAATGCACGCGTGCCCCCTTCCCCGTCACCTGCTTCGCCCAAACCTTGCGGACATTCATACCCTGGTATCTGGGACCGGGTTCATCCAGGTATGTCTGGCGCGGCGTATAGTCAGGTGTCGGCTGTGCATCATCATAGGCGGCATCGCCCGCCACGACAGCCGCACCAGTGATCAGCGTCGCCAGTGCGGCCGCGACGCCCACAAGCGGGAGGCCGCCCGGGTCCGCCTCTGGGGGCACGAAGTGAAGGGACTCAAGGTACTCCAGCGCCGCCAGGGTCTTGATCAACGCCAAATAGGTGTCGTTGAGCATACTCGCGGGTTGCTCCAGGTAGCAGTAATCCTTGAACGTTTCGAGTTTGTCGTCATGGCGCTCCTGCGGGCTCAGGAAAGGCCGGGGATCGATCACCTCCTTCAGCTTGGGCCAGAGACGCACGAGATCCGAGCCTGAGCCAGGCTCAAGCTCGGACAGAAATCGCTCAAGACCGTCGTTAATGAACTTGAGCACCAACATCGGGTAGGACTTGCCGGGCTCCACTTCAGGGAACTGTTGTTGAGATTCCCCATACGGGTCCACCAACGCATGCGTCTGAGCAGCAGACTCGCGGCCCTGCTTATCGACCACCAAGCGCCTGCGCCTGCTGTTGCCAGCCTCCAGTGGCACAGTGTCGAGAATGCCTCGACTCAGTTCTCCTTCGTTGATGTGAATGACCAGTGGCTCCATCAGCAGCGAGCGGTGCGCATCGACAGGCAGATCCGTGACGTTATCCATCACCCTGACCCTTGGCCTGATCGTATAGGTACCTGTCGCCACCTCTGTGCGCAGCATGACAGGACAACCATGATGGACCAAGGCACCACTATGAGCCTGGGAGTGCACAGATTGAGCGTCAACCTGCACAGAGCCATCGGGACCAGCTTTCTCCAGCTCATAGCGGATGCTTTTCACTTTGCCTAAATCGCTGCCGATACAGCGCACGTGGAATTTTCCATCGAAACGAAAATTGCGGTAGTAAACGAAGCTCACATCAAGAGTCATATATTCGCCCTTCAGTGTTTGGGCCCGTACCCTTCGCCGGGCCTACCAAGACACATGCTCACATCCAACCTGGTCACGCGTGCAGACAGAAGGCATTCCACGGCGTCTGTGCCCGGACTGTACGCGCGACCTCGTCGTCTACACTTGCCCGAATCCGCAGACACCAACGACGAGGCCCCGATGAAGAACATCCCGACGCTGCTGGCCGGCCTGTTGCTCGCCCTGGGCCTGGTCAGCGCCGCAGCCAGCGAAGCACGTAAGCCCATCCACTTCGGCGACATCACTTGGGAAAGCGGCAGCCTGACCAGCGAAATCCTGCGCCTGATCGTCGAGAAAGGTTACGGCTTCCCCACTGACACTCTTCCCGGCAGCACCGTCAGTATGGAAGTGGCTCTGGCGCGCAACGACATCCAGGTGATTGCCGAAGAATGGGCCGGTCGCAGCCCAGCCTGGGTCAAAGCTGAACAGGCCGGTCAGGTGTTCGCCCTTGGCGACACGGTGAAAAATGCCGATGAAGGTTGGTATGTGCCGGAATACGTGATCAAGGGTGATGCTGCGCGTGGCATCCAGGCCCTGGCGCCGCAGCTGCGCTCGGTGGATGACCTCAAACAATGCGCCAAGGTGTTCAGCGATCCAGAGTCACCCGATAAAGGCCGCTTCCTCAACAGCCCCAGCGGCTGGACTTCGGAAACCGTCAACAGCCAGAAGCTCAAGGCGTACGGCCTGAACGATCTGTACGTGAACTTTCGTAGCGGCTCCGGCGCCGCCCTGGATGCGGAAATCACCTCGGCGATCCGCCGTGGCAAGCCGGTGCTGTTCTACTACTGGTCACCTACCCCATTGATGGGCCGCTTCTCGCTGGTTCGTCTGGAAGAGCCCCCTTTCGACGCAGCAGCCTGGAAGACCCTGACCGACGCCAACAACCCCAACCCCCAAGGCTCCCGGTCACTGCCAGCGAAGTTGTCGATCGGCATCTCCGCGCCGTTTCGCATAGAGTATCCGCAACTGGTCGAGTTCTTCGCCAAGGTCGATATCCCCATCGACACCTTGAACAAAGCCTTGGCGCAGATGAGCGAAAAGCGCGAGTCGCCAAAAGATGCCGCATTGAAGTTCATGCGTGATCATCCGGCTATCTGGAAAGCCTGGCTGCCCAGCGAAATCGCCGAACGCGTTGAGGCCGACTTGTGAGTGGAGGCTTTCCGGAAACCCTGCACTTCTCCTTCGCCGACAGCGTCAACCGTTTCGTCGACTGGCTGGTGTTGGCTTACGGCGACCAATTGCGCAGCGTCTCCGAAGGCCTGCTGCAATTGCTGGTCGGTCTGGAAAACCTGTTGCGTGCGACACCTTGGTGGCTATTGCTGTTGGTTGTCGCACTGCTCACCTGGCATGCCAGTCGCAGCGTGATCCGGGCGCTGGTGCTGACCAGCCTGTTGTTCCTGATCGGGGTGATCGGCCTGTGGGACAAACTCCTGCAAACCTGCGCGCTGGTGCTGGTAAGTACCGGTCTGTGTATCCTGATCGGTGTGCCAATCGGTGTATTGCTGGCCAGCCGGCCACGGGCACGCCAATTGCTGTTGCCGGTACTTGATGTCATGCAGACCCTGCCCAGCTTCGTCTACCTGATCCCGGTGCTGATGCTGTTTGGTCTGGGCAAGGTCCCGGCGATATTCGCCACCTTGATCTACGCGCTGCCACCGCTGATCCGCCTGACCGAACTGGGGTTATCACAGATCGACCCGTCGCTGACTCAGGCTGCGCAAGGGCTGGGTGCCGGGCGCTGGCAACGCCTGCGGCGAGTCATGCTGCCACTGGCCATGCCGAGCATCATGGCCGGGCTCAATCAATCGGTAATGATGGCCCTGTCGATGGTCGTGGTCGCCTCGATGATCGGTGCGCGCGGCCTGGGTGAAGATGTGCTGGCAGGGATTCAGACATTGAATGTCGGCAAGGGCGTAGAAGCCGGGTTGGCGATAGTCGCCCTGGCGATGGTGATCGACCGGATTACCCAGGCCTACGGCCAGCCGAAGTCTGGTGCTTTCAATCAACGTTGATCGACGCCATGATGAGCCTCCACTCCCCAGCACAATCGGAGCCTGCGTTTGTCGCTCAAAGCCCTGCGCACCCTGGTCACCATCGCTCGCCACGGCACTTTCGCCCGTGCTGCCGACGTCCTGAGCCTGACGCCCTCGGCGGTCAGTCTGCATATCCGCAGCCTGGAGCAAGAGCTGCGGGTAAGCCTGTTCGACCGTAGCCGACGCCAGGTCAGCCTGACCGAAGCCGGGCACCTGGCGGTCGAGCGCGCCGAGGGCATGTCCGCCGAGCTTGCCCGACGTGTCGCGGACGGTGAACTGGATGCCGCCATCACCACCGAACCTGTACCACCCTACCCGGCCAACCTGGACTTCACCCCGCTCTACCAGAACCGTTTCTGGGCCGTTGCCGGACCGGACTTTGCCGGTGCAAACCTGAGGGAATTACTCGCCAGCCAGCCATTCCCAGCGCGTTCGCTATGTCGGCTTGCTCGAACATACTAGCAGCCGTCGGCGCCACCTGAGCGCAGTGCTGAAAGCCACTCTGGGCCAATCATGAAGTTTTCCTCAACGGTGGATTGAGAATTCAGCGTTTTTTTCTTTCAATGCCACAGGCCAGCCTGATGTCGACTTCTATCAGGAAGTACCAACTGACAGAGAAATCGCCTGATGCTGAACGTGATCCTTGCCACCATTGTCCCCATCGCCCTGCTGATTGCGCTGGGCCGCTGGCTGCGGATCCAGGGATTTCTTGGTGAGAGCTTCTGGCCAGCAGCCGAGCGCCTGAGCTACTTCGTATTGCTCCCTGCCCTGTTCATGCATGGTCTGGCGACAGCCGACCTTACCGGCCTGCCGGTGTTCGACATGGTTGCTGTGTTGCTGCTCTCGACGCTGATTGGCGCCACCTTGCTGGTACTGTGCAGGGGCGCAGTCGCCAGTGATGGCGCCACTTTCACCTCAGTGTTCCAGGGCGGCATACGCTTCAACAACTACATTGGCGCGACGCTGGCCGCCGGGATTTATGGCACTGGCGGGATCGCCCTGGCTGCCGTGGCCAATGCGGCCATCGTCCCCACAGTGAATGTGCTGTGCGTCATGGTCTTTGCCCGCTACGGCGGTACGCGCAGTTCGGCCGCTACTGTAATCAAGGCGATTTGCAGCAATCCACTGATCGTTGGCTGCGCAATCGGTATTGCCCTGCGCACCACGGGGGTAGGGCTGCCAGCGGGAATCGAACCGACCGTGAAAGCGCTCGGTCAGGCAGCCTTGCCGTTAGGCCTGCTCTGCGTCGGCGCCGCGCTGGGTAGCAGTGCTCAGGGGCTGGGCCCGCGTCCACTGCTGGCAGCCTCGCTATTCAAGTTCGTAATACTGCCACTGACGACATACGGGGTCTGTCGAATACTCGGACTCAGCGGCCAGGCGGCAATCGTGGCCGTTTTGTTCCAGGCCCTGCCGACCGCTTCGTCGTCTTATGTAATGGCCCGGCAAATGGGCGGCAATGCACCGCTGATGGCCAACATTATAGCCCTGCAGACCCTTTTGGCAGCGCTGACGCTGCCGGTGATGCTGAGCCTGACCCTGACCTGAGTCCGCCTGCAAAACCGGCGGCGCAATGCCGATGCGCCGCCACCGCGTAACACTTACTTATCCGACTTGATGCTGGTCCAGACCCGGGTACGCACGCGCTCCAGCTTCTGCGGCAGCGGTTGCACCACATAAAGCTTGGCCAGCGCTTCCTGGGTAGGGGTCAGGTTCGGGTTGCCGGTAATTTCCGGATTGATCAGCGCTAACGAATCCTTGTTGGCATTGGGATAACCGAGAAAATCACTGATAGGGGCGATGACCTTAGGGTCCATCAGGTTGTTGAGAAACTCATGGGCTTCGGCGACGTTCTTCGCGCTTTTCGGAATCGCAAAGGTGTCGAACCAGATGGGCGCACCCTCTTTGGGCAATCGCCAGTCAACCACCACACCGTTACCCGCCTCCTTGGCACGGTTGCCGAACTGATAAAAGCTACCGGAATAGCCGATGGCGACACAGATGTCACCGTTGGCGATATCGGTCATGTATTTCGCGGAGTTGAAGTAGGTGACATAAGGGCGAACCTTCAACATCAAGGCCTTGGCTTTTTCGTAGTCGTCTGGGTTCTGGCTGTTGGGATCCAGGCCAAGGTAGTGCAAGGCCAGCGGCAGGATCTCCGAAGGCGAGTCGAGCATGGCCACGCCGCAGGACTTGAGCTTCTCCATGTTCTCGGGCTTGAACACCAGATCCCAACTGTCCACCGGCGCCTGATCCCCCAGCGCTGCCTTGACCTTGGCCGGGTTGAAGCCGATCAACACCGTACCGTACATGTAGGGCACACCGTACTGGTTGCCCGGGTCGTTGCTGTCGAGCAGCTTGAGCAACACCGGGTCTTGATGGCGCCAGTTGGGCAACTTGCTCTTGTCCAGTTTCTGAAAAACACCGGCCTTGATCTGGGTATCGAGAAACTGGTTCGAAGGCACCACCAGGTCATACCCCGAGTTGCCGGTGAGCAACTTGGCCTCCAGTGATTCGTTGGTGTCGAAGGTATCCCAGGTGACTTTGATGCCGGACTGCGCGGCAAAATCCTTGGGTACGGATGGCAAGATATAGTCCGCCCAGTTGTACACCCTCAACTCTCGTACTTCAGCGTGCACGGCGCCGGCCAACAGCGACAGTGCGCCAACGCCGACAGCAAGCATACGTTTCAGTGTGGCCATGGATTATTCCCCCGAGTTTGGCCTCCTGATTCTTGCTGAGGGTTTTAGCGGATCACAGTGTGTGATTGGCCAAAAAGAGATCGTAATGGCCAATTTGCGTGTCCGCATCAAGCCCTGCGTGGCAACGCGATACTGACTCGCAATCCACCAAGGGGGCTATCTTGCAGTGTCAACTGCCCGCCCCAGACTTCGACGATGTCCCGCACGATGCCCAATCCCAAGCCATGCCCATCGACCTGCTCATCCAGTCGGGTACCGCGTTCGAGCACTTGCTGGCGATCAGATTCAGGAATACCCGGCCCATCGTCTTCAATAACCAGCAGATAGCGCTCGGGCTGCTCTTCGATAGTCAACTGCACTTCGCTGTCAGCCCATTTGCAGGCGTTGTCCAGCAGATTGCCGAGCAGTTCGAGCAGGTCTTCCCGGTCCCAGGGCAGCAGCAGACCGGGCGGCACTCGCTGGCTGAGTTCCAAGCCTTCACCATGGATCATGCCTAGAGTCGAAAGCAACCCGGGCAGCTCGGCATCACAGTCGAACTGCGCACCGGGCAAGGCATCGCCAGCCAGCCGGGCACGGTTGAGCTCACGACTCAGACGTTGCTGGATCTGTTGCAGCTGCTCGCGCAGTTGTACGCGCACCTGCGGTACATCCTTCAGTTGTTCGCTGGACGCCAGACTCAGCAGCACCGCCAACGGCGTCTTCAGTGCGTGCCCGAGGTTGCCCAAGGCATTGCGCGAGCGGCGCAAGCTGTCTTCGGTATGAGCCAACAGGTGGTTGATCTGCGCGACCAGGGGCTCAAGCTCGCTAGGCACCTGGGTGTCGAGTTGCGAGCGCTTGCCTTGTTGCAACTGCGCGATCTGTCCACGCACGCGCTCAAGCGGGCGCAATGAACGGGTGACGGTGATGCGTTGCAGCACCAGCACCAGTATCAGGGCGACCAGGCCCAGCCCCAGGCCGATCTGCTGCATACGGCGAAACTGATCGCGCACTGGCGTGTAATCCTGGGCGACACTGATCGAAATTGGCTGGCCAAAGCGCCGGTAATCGCTGCGCAACACCAGTAACTGCTGGTTCTCTGGGCCGAGCTGCAGATCGGTGTGCAGGCCGCTACTGGCCGGTGCAGGCATGTCCAGGTCCCAAAGTGAGCGAGAACGCCAGCTACCACCGTCGAAATCGATGCGGAAGTAATAGCCGGAGAACGGCCGCTGGTAAGCCGAGGAAAGCCGCCGCTCATCCAGCTCCAGACCCGACTGTCCACGCACCAACGCAACCAGCAGGTTCTCGCTTTCCTTGCGCAGACCTGTCTCCAGATAGCGCTGCAAGCCTACTTCGAACAACCACAGACTCAGCTGCGCCAGGGCCAGACCTACCAGCACCAGTACCGCAATCAGGCCAAGACTCAATCGTGCCTGGATCGACTTCACTCGGCACTCCCGGCATAGCGGTAACCTTGCCCGCGGCGCGTCTCGATGACGCTGCGGCCGAGCTTGCGGCGCAGGTGATTGACATGGACTTCCAGCACATTAGAGTCGCGCTCGGTCTCACCGTCATAAAGGTGTTCAGCCAGATGACTCTTCGACAGAATCTGCTGCGGGTGCAACATGAAGTAGCGCAACAGGCGAAACTCTGCAGCAGTTAGCTGGATATCGACGCCGTCACGGGTCACGCACTGGCGTCCTTCATCCAGCTGTAGACCGGCCGCCTCAAGGGTTGGCTGATTGGCCAGGCCGCGGGCGCGACGCAGCAACGACTGTACACGCAACATCAGCTCTTGCGGGTGAAAGGGTTTGCTCAGGTAGTCGTCGGCGCCGGCCTTCAGCCCCTCGATGCGCTCCGCCCAGGAGCTGCGCGCAGTCAGAATCAGCACAGGCGTGGCCAAGCCACTGGCACGCCACTGGGCCAGTACTTCAAGCCCTGACAACCCGGGCAAGCCGAGGTCGAGAATGATCAGGTCATAGGGTTCGCTGCTACCCTGATAGACCGCGTCACGGCCATCAGCCAGCCAGTCGACCGCATAACCCTGGCGCTGCAGACCTTGCGTCAATTCGTCCGCCAACGGGACGTTGTCTTCGACCAGTAACAGGCGCATCAGTCATCTTCCTCGTCTTTGAGCAACGTTCCATTGGATGCATCGAGTTTGATCTCGCGCACTACGCCTTCTGGGGTCAGCAACTCGACTTCGTACTCGTAACGACCGTGCTTGTGCTCCAGCTCCGCCTCCAGCAACTTCGCCCCGGGATAGCGTCCCAGGGCGTCATCGAGCAACTGCTCCAGCGGCAGGATTACGCCCTGCTGTCGTAGCTGCAGGGCTTCGTCCTGATCAAGGTCACGGGCCGATGCCAGCGAACAAAGTGCCAACAGCGCAACGAGAACGGTCTGTGCTGTTCGCGTGTAAACGCTCATTATTTGTCCTGGATGTCCTTGAGGATCTCACCGGTCTTGGCGTCCAGGTCCACGTCCCATTCGACGTTCTGGGCATCGTGCAGGTCAATCTTGTAGACAAGGCGGCCATAGACATCTTCAAGCTCGGACTCTTTGATCGTGGCCCCCGGATGCTTGACCAGCGCTTTGGCATTCAAGTCGTCCAGGGACATGATGGTCTTGTCCTGAACCAGCTTGGTTACTTCATGCATAGGGATGTCTTTGGCTAGTGCGACATTGGCGCTCAGGGCAAGTGCAGCGGTCACGAACAGGGCAGTCAGAGTTTTCATGGTGTCTCTCCGTTGAGATCAATAATGTTTCTACGGGGCCTAGATTAACCACCCGAACTTAATTGAAGCTGAAAACAACTGGCGACATGATAGCGCACCCCTGCCCCACAACTGGACCGCTGTTCTTTATAATTGCCGGCTCCAGACAACGAGGCCCGTATGAGCGCAATCCATATCAAGTACCCGGCTCTGACGCTCAAGGCCGGTAGTGGAGCCTTACAGCGCATCCGCGAACACGGGTTGCAGGCTGCCGATGTGGGTGTGCTGCCAGGCGCTGCAGGCGGTCCCAAGGCCCTCGGCATACAGGGCCTGGACTTGGCGTTGTTCGGCCACTGGTTGCCTAGCGCACCCCGTGAGCGGGCGTTGATCGGCGCATCCATCGGCTCCTGGCGCTTTGCCAGTGCCTGCCTGCCCAACCCGACTCAGGCGTTACAGCGCCTCGGACAGCTTTACACCGAGCAGGACTTCGCCAAAGGCGTCACCCAGGCCGAGGTCAGCCGTAGCTGCCAGTGCATGCTTGATGAACTGTTACAAGGGCGTGACGCGCAGATCCTCGAGAGCCCCGATTACCGCCTTAACGTCATGCTGGTGAAAAGCCATGGATTGCTGGCACATGATCATCGCGCACGCTTGGGAGCGGGCCTGTCTTCGGTGATCGCCGACAACCTGATCGGTCGCCCCCGGCTGGCCCGCCACTTTGAGCGGATTATCCTGCACGATGCCCGCAGCAACCCGCCGTTGCAGCCCCTGAGCGACTTTCCTTCACGTTGCCTGCCGCTGGATGTGACCAACCTACGTCATGCCCTGCTGGCTTCTGGTTCAATTCCGATGGTGATGCAGGGCGTTCGCGATATTCCCGGTGTTGGTCCGGGCACTTACCGCGATGGCGGCCTGCTCGACTACCATCTGGACCTGCCTTACCAGGGCGACGACATCATTCTCTATCCGCACTTTACCGATAAGGTGATCCCTGGCTGGTTCGACAAAGCCCTGCCCTGGCGGCGTGGCGATGCCCAACGCTTGCGAAACGTCCTGCTGCTGGCGCCTTCGCCTCAGTACCTGGCGAGCCTGCCTTACGGCAAGTTGCCAGACCGTAGCGACTTCAAGCGTTTCATGGGGGATGCGGGCAGCCGCCAGCGTTACTGGCACAAGGCAATATCCGAAAGCCGGCGTTTGGGCGACGAGCTGCTTGAACTGATAGAAACCGGCAGGCTGCACGCGCAACTGCAACCGCTGTAACGGTCATACTGGTAAACTGCTTACCAGCATTGGCTTTCAGAGTTGAGATATCGTGGAAATTTTCAAGGAATTCACCTTCGAGTCGGCACACCGTCTGCCGCACGTTCCTGAAGGGCACAAGTGCGGCCGCCTGCACGGTCACTCGTTCAAGGTTGCCCTGCACCTGACCGGCCCACTGGACCCACATACTGGCTGGATTCGCGACTTTTCCGAGATCAAGGCGATCTTCAAGCCACTGTATGAACAGCTGGACCACAACTACCTGAACGACATTCCTGGCCTGGAAAACCCTACCAGCGAAGTGATCGCCAAATGGATCTGGGACCAGGTCAAACCGTTGCTGCCAGAACTGTCCAAAGTGCGCATTCATGAGACCTGCACCAGTGGTTGCGAGTATTACGGCGACTGACCTGCCATTCGATGTAATGAAACCACCCTACGGGGTGGTTTTTTGGGTCTGACGTTTATCGCTGTTGCGGGGCCAGCAAAGACAAAACCCCTACCTGCATACGCAGATAGGGGTTTCGGAATTTAATCTTGACGATGACCTACTCTCACATGGGGAAACCCCACAATACCATCGGCGATGCATCGTTTCACTGCTGAGTTCGGGATGGGATCAGGTGGTTCCAATGCTCTATGGTCGTCAAGAAATTCTGTTGCCAGAACGTCTTGTTAGACACTCCAGCGAATCGGGTATGT
>NZ_PVZN01000013.1 GCF_003024385.1 Pseudomonas sp. BBP2017 | reverse complement strand
GGCAAGAGCGCGAAAGTCGCGCTCATTGCCTGCATGCGGATACTGCTGATCAGGCTGAACGCCATGCTACGCGACGGTACCGAATGGCGGTGACGAATAGCATGGTGAAGACAGTTGCTCCCACCGGCAGTTACCTATTCTGTGGGAGCGGCGGTGCGACGACTCGACTTGCCCCGCGATTGAAACTCAGTATTCGCTCAGCGAGAACTCGGTCAGGCAGAAGGTTGGAACACCCAGCGCCTGTAATTTCTGCGAGCCGCCCAGTTCCGGCAGGTCAATAATTGCGGCAGCCTCGAACACTTGCGCACCCATGCGGCGCACCAGGTTGCTCGCTGCCACGAAGGTCCCGCCGGTGGCGATCAGGTCATCGAAAATCAGCACTGAATCGCCTTCGCACAGGCTGTCGGCGTGTACTTCGAGGAAGGCTTCACCGTATTCGGTCTGGTAGCCTTCGGCGAGTACATCCGCCGGCAGCTTGCCCTGCTTGCGGAACAGAATCAGTGGCTTGTTCAGTTGGTGGGCGATGATCGAGCCGATCAGGAAGCCGCGGGCGTCCATGGCACCGATGTGGCTGAACTCGGCCTCGACATAGCGCTCGATGAAGGCGTCAGCCACATGACGCAAGGCTCGTGGCGACTGGAACAGCGGCGTGATGTCGCGAAAGATCACGCCGGCTTTCGGGAAGTCCGGTACGGGGCGGATCAGGGTTTTGAGGTCGAAGGTATCGCTGCGCATGGGGCGGGTTTCCTGATAAACGAATGCCCGCCAGTATACCTTTAAGCTGCAGCCTCAGCTCTCCAGTGCACCACCGGCCAGCGCGCACAGCTGGATCGGGTCGAGGATGTGGATTTCCTTGCCTTCGGCGGCAATCAGGCCGTTCTGCTGGAAGCGGGTGAAAACCCGTGAAACAGTTTCAACGGCCAGGCCCAGGTAGTTGCCGATTTCATTGCGCGACATGCTCAGGCGGAACTGATTGGCCGAATAACCCCGGGCACGGAAGCGCGCCGAGAGGTTGACCAGGAAGGTGGCGATGCGCTCGTCGGCGGTTTTCTTCGACAACAACAGCATCATTTGCTGGTCATCGCGAATCTCGCGGCTCATCACCCGCATCAGCTGGCGACGCAGCTGCGGCAACTGAACCGACAGCTCATCGAGGCGTTCGAAGGGGATTTCACAGACCGACGTGGTTTCCTGGGCCTGGGCCGATACCGGGTAGGTTTCGGTGTCCATGCCGGACAGGCCGACCAGTTCGCTGGGCAGGTGAAAGCCGGTGATCTGTTCTTCACCGCCGTCGCTCAGGCTGAAGGTTTTCAGGGCGCCGGAGCGCACTGCGTAGACCGAAGCGAAGTTGTCACCCTGGCGGAACAGAAATTCGCCTTTCTTCAGCGGTCGCCCGCGTTTGACGATTTCATCCAATGCATCCATGTCTTCCATGTTCAACGACAATGGCAGGCATAGAGGCGCCAGGCTGCAATCCTTGCAATGGGCCTGGTTGTGAGGGCGCAGTTTGACTGGCTCGGACATTTCTTCATTCCTTGGGGGAAAGCACACATAAGCCGTAAGGGTAACTCAGGGCATGGGGTTTCGGCCAGCCCGCACCCGGATAGGGTGCGCTGGATGAGGTGCGGCGTATCGTCCGACCTCCGACAAGCATAGTGTGCTTTACAAGTATGACTGTAAACCGCGTCCGTGCGGTGCGCTTCAAATGACCCGAGAGAAGTGTTGCTGGCTGTGCAGGCCGAGGTAGGCATCAAACACCATGCACACCGACCGTACCAGCAGGCGACCGGCGGGCAATACCTCGATGCCCTGAGTGCTGAGGTTGATCAGGCCGTCGTTGTGCATGGCTTGCAGGGCTGGCCACTGTTCCTTGAAATAGCCGCGAAAATCGATGGTGAAGGCCTGTTCGATGCTCTCGAAGTCCAGTTCGAAGTGGCAGATCAACTGCTGGATCACCGCGCGGCGCAGGCGGTCGTCGGCGCTGCAGAGCAGGCCGCGGCTGGTGGCCAGCTGGGCGCTGGACAGGGTGTCCTGATAGGTGTTCAGGTCGCTGGTGTTCTGGCAGTACAGGTCACCGATCTGGCTGATGGCCGAGACGCCGAGGCCGATCAGGTCGCAGTGACCGTGGGTGGTGTAGCCCTGGAAGTTGCGTTGCAGGGTCGATTCTTCCTGGGCGATGGCCAGTTCGTCGTCGGGCAGGGCGAAATGGTCCATGCCAATGTAGCGGTAGCCGGCGGCGGTCAGTTGTTCAATGGTTCTTTGCAGCATCTCCAGCTTGGCGGCGGGCGCCGGCAGGTCATTGCTGTCGATGCGCCGCTGCGGCATGAAGCGTTCCGGCAAGTGCGCATAGTTGAACACCGACAGCCGGTCCGGTTGCAGCTTGATGACCTCGTCCACGGTGTGGGCAAAGCCTTCTGGCGTCTGCTTGGGCAGACCGTAGATCAGGTCGAGGTTGATCGAGCGAAATTGCAGGGTGCGTGCCGCGTCGATGATCGCCCGGGTCTGCTCCAGGGTTTGCAGGCGGTTGATGGCCCGTTGCACGGCCGGATCGAGGTCCTGTACACCCAGGCTGACGCGGTTGAAGCCCAGTTCGCGCAACAGGCCCATGGTTGGCCAGTCGGCCTCGCGCGGGTCGATCTCGATGCCATAGTCGCCGGAGTCGTCGTCCAGCAGGTTGAAATGCTGGCGCAAATGCGCCATCAGTTGCCGTAGTTCGACGTGGCTGAGAAAGGTCGGGGTGCCACCACCGAAATGCAATTGCTCGACGCTCTGCTTGGGGTCCAGGTGACAAGCGATCAGCTGGATTTCCTGCTCCAGGCGCTGCAGGTAGGGCTGGGCGCGGGCGCGGTCTTTGGTGATGACCTTGTTGCAGGCGCAGTAGTAGCAGATGTTGGCGCAGAACGGTATGTGCACGTAGAGCGACAGCGGGCGTACGGCACGGCGACTGTCGCGCAGGGCGTGCAGCAGGTCGAAGGAGCCGACTTCGCTGTGCAGCTGCACAGCGGTTGGATAGGAGGTGTAGCGTGGGCCGGACAGGTCGTAGCGACGGATCAGGTCGGAGTCCCAACGGAGTGCGTCGAGCATGTGGGCAATCCCCAGAATGAGCAGCAGTGTGCAAATTCTAGGGCGCTGGTAAAAAGCCCGCCTTGACCTGCATCAACAGCACTTCAGTGGCCCATTAGCCAGTGCTGGTGGGGGCCGGGCAGGGTCCAGAAGCCGAACAGGATCACCAGTACACCGCCAGCGATCCGTAGGCCACGTTTGCGTAGCAGGGCGCTGGTGCGTTCGGCGGCAAGCCCAGTGGCCAGCAGCACTGGCCAGGTGCCAAGACCGAAGGCCAGCATCAGCAGGGCGCTGTCAGCTGCGTTGCCCTGGCTCGCGGCCCACAGCAGGGTGCTGTAGACCAGACCGCATGGCAGCCAGCCCCACAGGGCGCCCAGCAGCAGGGCGCGAGGCAGGCTGGATACCGGCAGCAGGCGGTTGGCCACGGGCTGTATGTGGCGCCACAAGCCGCGTCCCAGGCCTTCGATGCGGGTCAAGCCACTCCACCAGCCAGCCAGGTACAGCCCCATGCTGATCAACAGCAACGCTGCGACCACACGCATGCCCAGTGCCACCGGGCTATTGGCCACGGCCCAGCCGGCCAGGCCCAGCAGCAAGCCGGCCAAGGCGTAGCTGAAGATGCGTCCCAGGTTGTAGGCCAGCAGCAGGCGAAAGCGCCGGCTGCGCTGTTCTTTGGGGATGGCCAGGGTCAGGGCACCCATCAGCCCGCCGCACATCCCCAGGCAATGACCGCCGCCCAGCAAACCGAGGATCAGCGCCGAGCTGAGCAGGGGTAGCAGCTCAAGCACGGGGTGGGGTGCCGTCGTCGGGTTTCTTGCCGTCGGCTTCATCCATCGCGGCGGTGTGCTGTGGGTCCTGATCGTCGAACAGGATGCTGTGGGCCGGGCTGTCGAGGTCGTCGTACTGACCGCTGTCCACCGCCCAGAAGAAGATGTAGATGGCGATGGCGACAATCAGCAGCGCGGCCGGAATCATGATGTATAGCGCAGGCATGGAAGCTCCTGATCAGGCCGTAGCCGGGTGTGAGTCGCGGGTTGCTGTGGCGCTGCTGGTCGGATCGCTGATGCGGGTCAGGCGCAGGGCGTTGAGCACCACGATCAGCGAACTGACGGACATGCCAATGGCCGCCCACACTGGCGTGATCCAGCCGAGGGCGGCAAAGGGCAGCATCAGACCATTATACAGTGCTGCCCAGAGCAGGTTCTCGATAATGATCCGGCGCGTGCGCCGGGCCAGGCTGAAGGCCTGCACCAGCGCGTCAAGGCGATTGGACAGCAGCACCGCGTCGGCGCTGGTCTTGGCCAGGTCGGTGGCCGAGCCCATGGCAATACTGATATCCGCGGCGGCCAGCACCGGTACATCGTTGACCCCGTCGCCGAGCATCAGCACTTTGCGGCCCTGCAGTTGCAGGGCTTTGAGTTTTTCCAGTTTGTCGTCCGGGCGCAAGCCGCCGATGGCCTGGTCAATCTGCAGCTCGGCGGCCACGCTCTGTACCATCGGCGAGCTGTCGCCGGACAGCAGCAAGGTCTGCCAGCCACGGGCGCGACAGGCAGCGAGCAGGTCGGCGGCGTCATTGCGCAGGCGGTCGTCGAGCACCAGCCAGGCCAGGGCGCCCTGGGTGTCGCCCAGCAACAGCCACTGACCTGGCTCAGCGGGCATCGCCGGGGCTACGGTGCCGCTCAGGGCGCAGACGAAACCCGCTTCGCCGATGCGCAGGCGTTGCCCCTGCACCACGCCTTCAAGCCCCAGGCCAGGCTCGGCGTGAACCTCATCGGCGGCAACGCTGGCGCGCCCGAAGGCCCGGGCAATCGGGTGCTCGGAGCGGTTTTCCAGGGCTGCGGCAAGCATCAGGCACTGATCGGCGTCGGCGGCGGCCAGCGGGCGAATGGCGCGCAAGGTCAGGCGACCTTCGGTGAGGGTGCCGGTTTTGTCGAAGATCACCGTATCGATCTGGTTCAGGCCTTCGAGAACATGGCCGCGGGTCAGCAGCAGGCCGAGTTTGTGCAGGGTGCCGGTGGCGGCGGTCAGTGCGGTCGGTGTGGCCAGCGACAGTGCGCAAGGGCAGGTGGCGACCAGCATGGCCAGGACAATCCAGAACGCCCGGGAGGGGTCCAGCTGCCACCAGAGCAGGCCGATGGCGGCGGCGGCGATCAGGGAGAACAGCAGGAACCATTGCGAAGCACGGTCGGCGATTTCCGCCAAGCGCGGCTTTTCCGACTGTGCCCGCTCTAGCAGGCGGACGATGGCCGACAGGCGCGTGTCCTGGCCCAGGGCCTGGACCTCGACGGTCAGTGCGCTTTCCACATTCAAGGTTCCGGCGGTTACTGCATCGCCCGCGCGGCGGGGCTGGGGTAGGTACTCACCGGTCAGCAGCGACTCATCGACGCTCGACTGGCCACTGATGATGCGCCCGTCGGCAGGCACGACATGGCCGGGTTGGATCAATACGCAATCACCCAGTTGCAACTCACTGAGCAGGATCCGTTCGCTTTGGCCTGCCGCGCCCAGGCGCAGGCACGAGGCTGGCAGCAGGTTGACCAACTGCGCGGTGGCTGCTGCGGTGCGCTCACGGGCGCGGCGCTCCAGGTAGCGGCCTGCCAGCAGGAATAGGGCGAACATGCCCACGGCATCGAAATACAGCTCGCCGCTGCCGGTGATCGCGGTCCAGATGCCAGCGCCATAGGCCAGGCCGATGGCCAGCGAGACCGAGACGTCCATGGTCAGGTGGCGCGTGCGCAGGTCGCGGGCGGCGCCACGGAAGAACGGCGCGCAACTGTAGAAAACGATGGGAGTAGTCAGGAACAGCGCGACCCAGCGCAGGATGGTATGCAGTTCCGCGCTCAGGTCGATGTTGAACTCCGGCCAGGTGGCCATGGTCGCCATCATCGCCTGGAACCACAGCAGGCCGGCGACTCCCAGTTGGCGCAGGGCGGTGCGGTTTTCATTGGCCAGCTGTTCGGCGGCGCGGTCGGCCTGATAAGGGTGCGCCGCGTAACCGATGTGGCGCAGCTCGGCCAGCAGCCTGGACAGCGGTAGTTGGCTGTCGGCCCAGTTGACCTGCAGGCGGTGGTTGGACAGGTTCAGCCGCGCTTCGGCAACGCCCGGCAGGTTGCGCAGGTGTTTCTCGATCAGCCAGCCGCACGCGGCGCAGCTGATGCCTTCGATCAGCAGGGTGGTTTCGGCCAGCTCACCGCTGTGGCGAACGAAAGGTTTTTGCACATCGGCACGGTCATACAGGGCCAGTTCGTCGACCAGTTGCTGGGGCAGGGCATCGGGGTTGGCGCTGGCCTCACTGCGATGCTGGTAATAGCTTTCCAGGTTGCCGGCGACAATGGCTTCGGCCACGGCCTGACAACCCGGGCAGCAGAACAGCCGGTCCTGGCCGAGTACCACGGCGGTGAAGTGGCTACCGGCAGGAACGGGCAGGGCGCAGTGGTAGCAGGGCGTGGGGCTGGTCATGGCAATCTATCGCAAGGTCCGGGGTGAACCTGATCGCGGGGCAAGCCCGCTCCCACAGTGTGTCTCAGTGGGAGCGGGCTTGCCCCGCGATCAAGGCCGACTCATTTTTCGAGGTGTTCAGCCCCTTGCAGCGCTTCGTCGCCCAGCTGCAGGGTTATATCGTGGCCGACCTGTTCTTCTTCAAACAGGCGCCAGACGTGTTCATTCTGGCTGCCGAGCAGCTCGACGAACCGACGGCCTTCGATCTTGTCGCTGAGCTGGCCGACATAGCGTCCGGCTTCGCTGGCGCTCCGGGTCAGGACGATCCTGCGGTCTTTCTCCGGCTGGGTCGGCGAAATCAGGTTCAGCTCCAGGGTTTGCGGCTGGCTGTTACCGCTCAGGCGCAGCTCGACTTCACCGGTCAGCTCGTCCAGATGCACGCTGGCCTTTAGGTTCAGGGTCTGCGCCAGCAGTTCCCGGTCCAACGAGCGGTTGATGCCTTTGCCAGCCTCGTAGTAGTTGTCGTTGACCAGGTTGTCGGGGTTGTTCACCGCAATGGTCACCATGGTCAGGCTCAGAGTCACCGAGGTGGCCAGCACGCCGATGATGATCCACGGCCAGAGGTGCTTGTACCAGGGGCTTGCGGCGGTTGCAGGAGGCATAGGTTCAGTCTCTTATCGAATTTGTGGGCCGATGAAGCGGCTCTTGGCTTCAACCTGGGTGGCGCGGTCGTCAGCGTCCTTGAGGATGAAGGTGACTTCGTTGGTGCTCGACGGCAGTTTCTCCGGGGCCATCGACAGTTGTACCGGCAGGCTGACGATATCACCGGCGGCGACGCGGATTTCCCTTGCGCCTTCAAGCTTGAGGTCCGGCAGGCCGGCGGCTTCAAGCACATAGACGTGGTCGCGCTGGTCTTTGTTCATGACCTTCAGGCTGTAGACGTTTTCGATCCGGCCCTGGGCATTTTCGCGGTACAGAACGCGGTCCTTGCTGACATCGAAGCCGACCAGCGAGCGCATCACGAAGGCGCTGGCAAGCAGGGCGATCATGCTCAGCAAGACCACCGCATAACCGATCAGGCGCGGGCGCAACATGTGGGTTTTCTGCCCGGAAAGGTTGTGCTCGGTGGTGTAGCTGATCAGGCCTTTGGGGTAGTTCATCTTGTCCATGATGGTGTCACAGGCATCGATGCAGGCGGCGCAGCCGATGCACTCGATCTGCAAGCCATCTCGAATGTCGATACCGGTCGGGCAGACCTGGACGCACATGGTGCAATCGATGCAATCACCCAGGCCTTTGGCCTTGTAGTCGAGGTCTTTCTTGCGTGGGCCGCGGGTTTCGCCGCGACGTGGATCGTAGGAGACGATCAGCGTGTCCTTGTCGAACATCACGCTCTGGAAGCGGGCATAGGGGCACATGTATACGCACACTTGCTCGCGCAGCCAACCGGCGTTGCCGTAGGTGGCGAGGGTGAAGAAACCGACCCAGAAATAAGCCCAGCCATCGGCCTGGCCAGTGAAGAACTCCACCACCAGCTCGCGGATCGGCGAGAAGTAGCCGACGAAGGTCATGCCGGTGACAAAACCGATCAGCAGCCATAGGCTGTGCTTGGCCAGTTTGCGCAGAAATTTGTTGCCGCTCATGGGCGCCTTGTCCAGCTTCATGCGCTGGTTGCGGTCACCTTCCGTGACCTTCTCGCACCACATGAAAATCCAGGTCCAGACGCTCTGCGGGCAGGTGTAGCCGCACCAGACCCGGCCGGCGAACACGGTGATGAAGAACAGGCCGAAGGCGGCAACGATCAGCAGGCCGGAAAGCAGGATGAAGTCCTGGGGCCAGATGGTGGCGCCGAAGATGTAGAACTTGCGCTCAGGCAGGTTCCACCAGACCGCCTGGTGCTCGCCCCAGTTCAGCCACACCGTGCCGAAATACAGCAGGAACAGGATGGCGCCGCCGGCCATGCGCAAATTGCGAAACAAGCCGGTGAAGGCCCGGGTGTAAATTTTTTCCCGAGAGGCGTAGAGATCGACGCTGTCTTTGTCTTTATTGGCAGGCGGGGTGACATCATGTACTGGAATCTGCTTGCTCATCATTGAGTCCCACGGCAGTGGAATAACGCCGCGATCAGTGCGTGCCGACCGCAGTCAGAAGTTTATGCTGCTCTAGGTCGGATAATACGCCTGTAGTGGCAGCATGGGGCATGGCTGCGACCTTTAGTCGCGTTGGGTTTGCCTGGTGATTAGTGTAGTGGGCGTGTCAATTGATCTGGGTCATGCGAACTGTCTTAACCCTGTGGGAGCGGGCTTGCCCCGCGATGGGATGTGGCTGACAGCTTGCAATTGCGGGGCAAGCCCGCTCCCACAGCATCTGTAAAAAAGCCCCGCCAGTCTGCACTGACGGGGCCTTTGGGTGGCTGTGCGAATTACTTCGCCTCAGCCGCCTTTTCACCTTGATGCGACAGGCTGTAGACATAGGCTGCCAACAGGTGGACCTTGTCGTTGCCCTGAATCGCTTCCTGGGCAGGCATCTGGCCCTGACGGCCGTAACGGATGGTCTGCTGCAGTTGCGCGAAGCTCGAACCGTAGATGAACGCCTGTGGGTGCGTCAGGTTCGGCGCGCCCATCGCTGGGGTGCCTTTACCTTCAGGACCGTGGCAGGCCACACAGTTGGCAGCGAAGATCTTCTGGCCGTTGGCGACGTCGGCTTTCGCGCCTTCTGGCAGCTTGCGGCCATCCAGGTTGGTCAGGACATAAGCGGCAACGTCGGCAACGCCTTGCTCGCCGATGACTTCCGACCAAGCCGGCATCACACCATGACGACCGCCCATGATGCTCGCCTTGATGGTTGCCGGTTCGCCGCCCCAGCGCCAATCGTTGTCGGTCAGGTTAGGGAAGCCGTAAGCCCCCTTGGCGTCGGAGCCGTGGCACACCGAGCAGTTGGAGGCGAACAGACGGCCGCCCATCTTCAGGGCTTGCGGATCCTTGGCCACTTCTTCAATAGGCATTGCCGCAAATTTGGCGAAAATCGGCCCAAACTTGGCGTCGGCGCGCGCCATTTCCTTTTCCCACTCGTGCACACCGGTCCAGCCAGGCTGGCCGTTGGCGAACTCGGTCTTTTTCTCGTTATCCACGTACTGGTAGCCAGGCAATACGCCTTTCCAGTTACCCAGGCCGGGGTACAGCGCCAGATAACCCAGGGCGAAAACGATAGTGCCGACAAATAGCCAGAACCACCATTGCGGCAACGGGTTGTCATACTCCTCGATGCCATCGAACGAGTGGCCGACGATTTCATCGGTGGGTTCGCTGCGCTGGCCCTTGCGGGTGGACAGCAGTAGCCAGGTCAGGGCGAAGATCGTGCCCAGACTCAAAACGGTGACGTACAGACTCCAGAAGGTAGTCATTCGTTGTTACTCCTAGACGCTTTCGCTTGCGCTTGCTCGACGTGCTTGCTGGCTTCGGGATCATCCGCGAAGGGCAGCATGGTCGCTTCGTCGAACTCGGACTTGCGCCGAGAACTGAACACCCACAACGCCAGGCCAATAAAGGCCACCATCACCACGACGGTGCCCAGGCCACGAATCATCCCGATATCCATCAATGTCACCGTTTGCTTTTGATGATGGTGCCCAGGCCTTGCAGGTAGGCCACCAGAGCGTCCATTTCAGTCTTGCCCTTGACCGCGTCGCGGGCACCGGCGATGTCTGCGTCGGTGTACGGCGTGCCGAGGGTGCGCAGGACTTCCATCTTTTTGACGGTGTCCTTGCCATCGAGCTTGTTCTCTACCAGCCATGGATAGGCTGGCATTTTCGACTCGGGCACGACGTTGCGCGGGTTGTACAGGTGCGCACGGTGCCAGTCATCGGAGTAACGGCCGCCGACGCGCGCCAAGTCCGGACCGGTACGCTTGGAACCCCACAGGAACGGGTGGTCCCAGACGCTTTCACCGGCGACCGAGTAGTGACCGTAGCGCTCGGTTTCGGCACGGAACGGACGGATCATCTGCGAGTGGCACTGCACGCAGCCTTCGCGGATGTAGATGTCACGACCTTCCAGTTCCAGCGCGGTACGTGGCTTCATACCCTCGACCGGCTTGTTGGTGACGTCCTGGAAAAACAACGGGACGATCTGGGTCAGGCCGCCGATACTCACGGCGATGACCATGAAGAAGGCCAGCAGGCCGATATTTTTCTCGACTACTTCATGCTTCATCAGTGAGCTCCAACTACAGCGATCTGAGCGGCGGCTTCAGCTTCGGCCGGCTTCGAGGCGCGCACGGTACGGTAGACGTTGTAGGCCATCAGCAGCATGCCGGAGGCGAAGAATGCACCGCCCAGGGCACGGACGATGAAGCCTGGATGGCTGGCCTGCAGGGCTTCGACGAAGGAGTAGGTGAGGGTGCCGTCATCGTTGATTGCACGCCACATCAGGCCTTGGGTGATACCGTTGACCCACATCGAGGAGATGTACAGTACGGTGCCGATGGTCGCCAGCCAGAAGTGGGCGTTGATCAGGCCGATGCTGTGCATCTGCTCGCGGCCATAGACTTTCGGGATCATGTGGTACAGAGCACCGATAGAGATCATCGCTACCCAGCCCAACGCGCCGGCGTGTACGTGGCCGACGGTCCAGTCGGTGTAGTGCGACAGCGAGTTGACGGTCTTGATCGCCATCATCGGACCTTCGAAGGTCGACATGCCGTAGAACGCCAGGGAAACCACGAGGAAGCGCAGGATCGGGTCGGTGCGCAGCTTATGCCAGGCGCCCGACAGGGTCATCATGCCGTTGATCATGCCGCCCCAGCTTGGCGCCAGGAGAATGATCGACATGGCCATGCCCAGCGACTGCGCCCAGTCCGGCAGGGCGGTGTAGTGCAGGTGGTGAGGGCCGGCCCAGATGTACAGGGTGATCAGTGCCCAGAAGTGCACGATCGACAGACGATAGGAGTAGATCGGACGCTCGGCCTGTTTCGGCACGAAGTAGTACATCATGCCGAGGAAACCGGTGGTCAGGAAGAAACCTACGGCGTTGTGGCCGTACCACCACTGGATCATCGCGTCGGTGGCGCCCGAGTAAGCCGAGTAGGACTTGAACAGGCTGACCGGCAGCGACATGTGGTTGACGATATGCAGCATCGCGGTCACCACGATGAACGCACCGTAGAACCAGTTACCGACATAAATGTGCTTGGTCTTGCGCTTGACGATGGTACCGAAGAACACCACGCCGTAGGTGACCCAGACAATGGCCAGCAAAATGGCGATCGGCCATTCCAGCTCGGCGTACTCCTTGGTCGTGGTGTAGCCCAGCGGCAGGGTAATGAGCGCACCGACGATCACTGCTTGCCAACCCCAGAAGGTGAAGGCCGCGAGGCTGTCGGAAATCAGTCGCGTCTGGCAGGTACGCTGCACGACATAATAAGAAGTGGCAAACAGTGCACAGCCACCGAAGGCGAAAATCACCAGGTTGGTGTGCAGTGGGCGCAGGCGTCCAAAACTCGTCCATGGCAGGTCCAGGTTCAGCTGGGGCCATACCAGTTGCGAGGCGATGAAGACTCCAAGCCCCATGCCAAGGATCCCCCAGACCACCGTCATGATGGCGAACTGGCGGACGACCTTATAGTTATAAGCAGTCGGACTGATTGCTGTGCTCATTCTAAGGTTCCACGGTTTGGGTGTTTTTGTAGGTTAAAAAATCGGCGCAAGTATGTATAAACCGTGTGGTTATTGCAACGCGATGGCTCCCGCGCCGACCTTTGCCAAAGCCCGATATACCGCTGTTCCGGGCCTTGCTGGTGGACAAATTGTACACAATTATCTGCTTGATATGTGTACCGTTATTCATATTTTCTTGTCCGATCGGTCAGGCTTGTTGTAACCGTTTTCCGTTATCCAGAAGCAGGCACAAAGAGGTCGAGCCGATCCCATCTACCTTTGCACGCATTCTTCAACAGCCACGACCGGCCAAGGGGATTATCAGGCCCCGGGTAACGGTCGCTGTGGCAACAAGCTTAGTTGCGATCAAGGCGGGTGCAAGGCGGGGTGGCGGGGGAGGTGCGACGTTTGGTCGCAAGGGGGGAATGGAACCGCCGCATCCGGGTGGATGCGGCGATTTGAGTCAAGGCTCAGTTACGCGATGATTTCACTTGGCAGACAGGTTTTCGCCTTGAGCCGGTTCGTCCTGTGACAGGCTATAGACATAGGCGGCCAGCAGATGGACTTTGTCGTTACCCTGGATGGCTTCCTGGGCAGGCATCTGGCCCTGGCGACCATAGCGAATGGTCTGTTGCAGCTGGGCGAAGCTCGATCCGTAGATGAACGCTTGCGGGTGAGTCAGGTCCGGTGCGCCCATGGCTGGCGTGCCCTTGCCTTGCGGGCCATGGCAGGCTACGCAGTTGGCGGCGAAGAGCTTCTCGCCGTTGCCGACATCCGCCTTGGTGCCTTCTGGCAGCTTGCGACCATCGAGGTTGGTCAGAACGAAACCGGCCACATCAGCTACACCTTGCTCGCCAATCACTTCGGCCCAGGCCGGCATGACGCCATGGCGACCGCTCATGATCGACTGCTTGATGGTCTGCGGCTCGCCGCCCCAACGCCAGTCCTTGTCAGTGAGGTTAGGGAAACCGTAGGCACCCTTGGCATCCGAGCCGTGGCACACCGAGCAGTTAGAGGCGAACAGGCGGCCACCCATTTTCAGCGCTTGTGGATCCTTGGCCACTTCTTCTACCGGCATGGCAGCAAACTTGGCGAAGATCGGGCCGAACTTGGCGTCCGCCTTGTCCATTTCTTTCTGCCATTCGTTGACTTGGGTCCAGCCGTTCTCATAGCCCGGCAGGATGCCTTTCCAGTTACCCAGGCCCGGATAGAGAATCAGGTAGCCAACGCCGAACGCCAGGGTGCCGACGAACAGCCAGAACCACCACTTGGGCAGCGGGTTGTCGTACTCCTCGATGCCGTCGAAGGTGTGGCCCATGGTCTGGTCGCTGGTCCCCGGTTTTTCACCCTTGCGCGTGGCCAGCAACAGCCAGGTCAAGCCGATCAGGCTGCCGATGGTCAGTACGCAGATGTACGTACTCCAGAAGGTGGTCATTGCCCGTTACTCCTCGGTGCGGGTTCGTTGGCGGCAGGTGCAAGGCGGTCATCGGCGAACGGCAACAGGCTTGCCTCGGCAAACTCGCGGTCACGCCGACCGTTGAACACCCACAGCGACAGGCCGATGAAGGCGACGGCCACCAGCAGGGTGCCCAGGCCGCGCAGCTGGCCGATATCCAGTGTGAAGTCCATGGCCCTTACCTCTTGTTCTTGATCGCGGTGCCGAGCACCTGCAGGTAGGCAACCAGTGCATCCATTTCGGTCTTTCCTTTGATCGATTCCACCGCAGTGCTGATATCCGCATCGGTGTAGGGCACGCCCAGGGTGCGCATGGTGCGCAGCTTGGTCTCGGTGTGACTGCTGTCCACCGGGTTGGCCACCAGCCATGGGTAGGCCGGCATCTTCGACTCGGGTACGACGTTGCGCGGGTTGTACAGGTGCGCACGGTGCCAGTCATCGGAGTAACGGCCGCCGACACGGGCCAGGTCCGGACCGGTACGCTTGGAGCCCCACAGAAACGGGTGGTCCCAGACGCTTTCACCGGCGACCGAGTAGTGGCCGTAGCGCTCGGTCTCGGCGCGGAATGGACGGATCATCTGCGAGTGGCACTGTACGCAGCCTTCGCGGATGTAAATGTCACGGCCTTCCAGTTGTAGCGCGGTGTACGGCTTCATGCCCTCGACCGGCTTGTTGGTGACGTCCTGGAAGAACAGCGGGACGATCTGGGTCAGACCGCCGATGCTGACGGCAAAGACCATCAACAGCACCAGCAGGAAGACGTTCTTCTCGATTACTTCGTGTTTCATCTCGGTCTCCTCAGGCCAGCTGCGTAGCGGCAGGGGCGGTCGCGGTCACCGGGGCACGCACAGTGCGCCAGGTGTTCCAGGCCATCAGCAGCATGCCGGTGAGGAAGATTGCCCCGCCGACGAAGCGCACGATGAAGCCAGGGTGGCTGGCCACCAGGGTTTCAACGAAGGAGTAGGTCAGGGTGCCGTCGGCGTTGACCGCGCGCCACATCAGGCCCTGGGCGATACCGTTGACCCACATCGAGGCGATGTACAGCACGGTGCCGATGGTCGCCAGCCAGAAGTGCGCGTTGATCAGGCCGATGCTGTGCATCTGCTCGCGACCGAAGACTTTCGGGATCATGTGGTACAGGGCGCCGATCGAGATCATCGCTACCCAGCCCAGAGCGCCGGCGTGTACGTGGCCGATGGTCCAGTCGGTGTAGTGTGACAGGGCGTTGACGGTCTTGATCGCCATCATCGGACCTTCGAAGGTCGACATGCCGTAGAACGCCAGGGATACCACCAGGAAACGCAGGATCGGGTCGCTGCGCAGCTTATGCCAGGCACCCGAGAGGGTCATCATGCCGTTGATCATGCCACCCCAGCTTGGCGCCAGGAGGATCAGCGACATGATCATGCCCAGCGACTGCGCCCAGTCTGGCAGGGCGGTGTAGTGCAGGTGGTGGGGACCGGCCCAGATGTACAGGGTGATCAGCGCCCAGAAGTGCACGATCGACAGGCGATAGGAATACACCGGACGCTCAGCTTGTTTAGGCACGAAGTAGTACATCATGCCGAGGAAGCCCGCAGTCAGGAAGAAGCCCACGGCGTTGTGGCCGTACCACCACTGGACCATGGCGTCAGTGGCGCCGCTGTACAGCGAGTAGGACTTGGTCAGGCTGACCGGCAGTTCCAGGTTGTTGACGATGTGCAGGATCGCCACGGTGATGATGAACGCACCGAAGAACCAGTTGCCCACGTAGATGTGCTTGGTGGTGCGCTTCATCAGGGTACCGAAGAACACCACGGCGTAAGCGACCCAGACAATGGTGATCAGGATATCGATCGGCCATTCCAGTTCGGCGTACTCCTTGGAGCTGGTGTAACCCAGCGGCAGGGTGATGGCGGCAAGCACGATCACCAATTGCCAGGCCCAGAAGGTGAACGCGGCAAGGCGTGGTGAGAACAGGGTGGTCTGGCAAGTTCGCTGGACCGAATAGTAGGAGGCGGCGAACAGCGCGCAACCACCGAAGGCGAAGATCACCGCGTTGGTATGCAGCGGGCGCAGGCGCCCGAAGCTGGTCCAGGGGAGGTCGAAGTTGAGTGAAGGCCAGACGAGTTGCGCGGCAAGAAAAACGCCGAGCCCCATCCCGACGATTCCCCACACCACCGTCATAATGGCGAATTGGCGGACCACCTTGTAGTTGTAGGCGGTACTGCTGGTTGTGTTCATGTATGGGTTCCCATCCACGGTTATAGGCAGGCTAAATAGCGAGGCAAGCATGATTAATGGGCAAGTGGCCGGTATTGACGGGGATCAATGGGCGCGGTTGATCGAAAACCGTGGCTGGCGCTGGAATGCCCCGCAAAATCAGGGGAATGGCGCGCATTTACGCTGTCTGATTCTGGCTCATGGCGCGGGTGCGCCGATGGACAGCGGGTTCATGGAAGAAATCGCGCAAAGGCTGGCGGCACAAGGGCTGGGGGTGTTGCGCTTCGAGTTTCCTTATATGGCGCAGCGGCGCCTCGATGGTGGCAAAAGGCCCCCAAACCCGCAGGCCAAGCTGCTCGAATGCTGGCGTGAGGTGTATCAACAGGTGCGACCATTGGTCGCTGGGACGCTGGCCATTGGTGGCAAGTCCATGGGCGGGCGAATGGCTAGCCTGCTGGCCGATGAGCTGGGTGCTGATGCGCTGGTGTGCCTGGGGTATCCCTTCTATGCCGCTGGCAAGCCGGAAAAGCCACGGGTGGCGCATCTGGCTGAATTGCACACGCCAACGCTGATCATCCAGGGCGAACGGGATGCGTTGGGTAATCGGCAGACGGTGGAAGGCTATGAACTATCGCCAGCGATCGAACTGCACTGGCTGGAGGCGGGGGATCATGATCTGAAGCCGTTGAGGGCTTCGGGGTTCAGTCATGGCGATCATCTGCAGACCGCTGCAGATCGGATTGTGGCGTTTGTGCGCTGACTTTGTTTTTCCAGTTACATCACATCGCGGGGCAAGCCCGCTCCCACAGGGTATAGGTACAACCAGTGGGAGCGGGCTTGCCCCGCGAAATTTTTTCAATCAGCCGCGGTATTCGCACAGGTAGGCGGTATCCACTGCCACCTTCAGCTGGAACTTGCTGTTGGCCGGCACGTTGAACTGGCTGCCTGCCGAGAAGGTTTCCCAGTTGTCGCTGTCAGGCAGCTTGACGGTCAGGGCGCCAGACACCACATGCATGATTTCACGCTGGGCAGTGCCGAATTCGTACTCGCCGGGGGCCATCACCCCAACCGTGGCCGGACCTTCGGCGGTGCCAAAGGCGATCGATTTGACGGTGCCATCAAAGTACTCGTTGACCTTAAACATGGGCGACTCCTGAAAAGGGGCTGAAAAGGTTGGCCAGTATGCCCAAGGCGTCTGGCGCCGTCATCCGCTTTCAGGTGCCGTTGACCGACAGAGTCAACGGCAGCAACCGCGCAGTATTGCGGGCATCTTCAAGGGCGCGGTGCTGCTGGCCGCTGAACTGCAGGCCGGCCAGTTGCAAGGCGCCGTTCAGGCCGAGTGGCCGTTGCAGTTGACGTGTCTTGGCGAAACGTTGCTTGAGATTGATGTGCGGCAGGTCGGCGAGCACGCTGTGCAATTGATGCAGCTGCCACTCCTGCAGCAATTGCTGACGGTCATAGTCGCCCCAGCTGACCCAGGCCTGCAGGTGACCCCGATGATGACCGATCCAGCGTTCGAACTGTCCCCACACTTCACCGAAGGAGGCAGCCGTGTCGACATTGGCCTGGCTGATATGTGTTAGCTCACGGCAAAAAGGTGTCAGTTGCGGGCGTCGCCGTGGTTTGACGAAGCGCTGGAAATGATCGACCTCCCGGCCCTGTCGATTGACCAGCGTCGCACCAATTTCAATCACTTCCATATCCGTGACCGGCCAACCCCCATCATCTGTGGTTGCTTCCAGGTCGATCACCAGCCAATGCCCCATAGTAGGCTCCCTTGCAAGACTCGCTAGAGCGTAGCCAAACTTCAACGCTTGGGGTATCCCCTGGCCTTTTGCCGGTAACTGGAATTTGGCACAATCGATGGTTGTACAGGGCCAGGAAAACGCCTAGCTTAGGCGCAATCCGGTTAATACCCGCAAAGAGTGTGTCACTTTGACTCAAACTTTCATGCCGCAGGCTGTGTCTTTCCTGTCCATGCTCGCCACCCTGTGGCTGGCGTCACCGGTCCAGGCATTCGAGGAAGTCGAGGTCAAGGTCGGTGCCGCGCATTTTCCTCCTTATACCGTGCGTCCCGAGAAGGGAGCCGAGACCGGGCTGTTGCCCCAGTTGGTCGAGGCATTGAACAACGCCCAGCAGCACTACCGTTTCGTCTTGGTGGCGACCTCAATCCCGCGTCGATTCGGCGATCTCCGCCAGGGGCGCACCGACATGGCGATTTTCGAGAATCCTCAATGGGGATGGCAAGATATCGAGCATGTGGCGGTCGATATGGGGCTGGAAGATGCCGAAATATTCGTCACCCATCTTCAGCCAGACCGTGATGAGCGCTACTTTGCCGACCTCAACGGCAAGCGTCTGGCCCTGTACAGCGGTTATCACTACGCGTTTGCCGGTTTCAATCCGGACCCGCAATACCTGGCCGAACACTACAATGCGACCTTGACCTACTCCCACGACAGTAACCTGCTGATGGTTCAGCGCGGTCGAGCCGATGTCGCCCTGGTGACCCGTTCCTACCTCAGCGATTTCCTCGTGCGCAATCCGGGCAGCGTCGGCAAATTGCTGACCTCGCAGCGGGTTGATCAGATCTATCACCATTACGCTTTGTTGCGCCCTGACGCACCGATCAGTGGCCCGGCCTTTGCCGGTCTGTTGCAGCAACTGCGCGACAAGGGCGAACTGTTGCGGATCTTCCAGCCTTACCGCATCAGCGTAAGTGCGCCTCGGGCAAACTAAATATCATTCGGGCGGCCACGTTCACAAAGGTGAGCACCTTTCCTTCGTGAGCCAAGACCATGCCTTTCGACACTGCTTCGCAAACGTTATCCTTACCCCGCTGGCGTAGCCTGGACGCCGATGAAAGTGACTGCCACCTGAGCCTTGTGCTTGAAGGCAGCCCGTTGATTCGTGTGCGTGTGGTGCGTGGTGAAACACTGCACGTCCACCTTGAAGCGTTTGCCCTCGACCGGCCACAGCAAGCCCTGTGGGCGGCATGCTATTGGCTGTTCGCCCGCGACCCTGGCTGTCAGCGCCTGACCTGGCACCTGAGTCCGGCACCGGCCGACGCGCTGCTCAGCGGTTTGCTGGTTGAGCAAGCCCAGGGCGGAGTGTACAGCTGTGAAAGGGCGCAGTTCTGGCAATTGCCGCAGCCCTGGTTAGGCCAAGCGTTTGACGGTGCCTACCCGCAACAGATGCAGATTACCGAAGGCAAGCGCCATCCGCGCCGCGCACCGAAACCCCGTGGTGAGGTGTACCGGCGATTCGATGCGCGCCTGGGGGGCTGGGTGTCGCTGCGTACCCTGGAAATCGATGCCGATCTGGAGCGTTTCAACCGCTGGCAGAACAACCCGCGGGTCCTGAATTTCTGGCAGGAGGGCGGCAGCCTCGAGCAGCACCGCGACTACCTGAACAAGCTGCAAGCTGATCCTCACAGCCTGACGTTAATCGGTTGTTTCGACGATCAACCCTTTGCCTACTTCGAAGCCTATTGGGCCAAGGAAGACCGCATTGCTCCCTTCTATGCAGTCGATGACTACGATCGTGGCATTCACATGCTGGTCGGTGAAGAGCATCACCGTGGGCCGCACAAGGTTGCCAGCTGGTTGTCGGCCCTGGTGCACTACCTGTTCCTCGACGACCCGCGCACCTCGCGGGTGGTGGCCGAGCCACGTGCCGACAACAGCAAGATGATCGGCTACATGCACGATCAGTGCTTTCATTGCGAGAAGGAATTCGACTTCCCGCATAAGCGGGCAGCTTTGATGATTCTGGGGCGGGAGCGGTTCTTCGAGCGTTGTAGGCTCGCTTAATGCTCAAGCTGCAAGTTGTCAGCTGCAAGCTTCAAGTTGATCGTGCGCGACTTGCCGCTTGAAGCTGCGGCTCTCAAGCCCTCCGGCTTGAGACTTTCCGACAATGCACCATGGCGTCGCGGATCATGAAGTTGACCAGGGTCGGCGAGACGCCCAGTTCTTTGGCGATGTCTTTTTGTGCAACGCCGTGCAGGCGATACATCTCGAACGCATAGCGTGTGCGCTGTGGCAGTTCGTTCAACGCGTCGGCGATGTGCTCCAGGGTGGCGAAGTTGATGTGCGTGGCTTCGGGCGAGGCGCCCTGGACGACCACGTTCAGACCTTCCTCTTCGCTGCCGGAGTACTTGAGCTCCATGGACTGCTTGCGGTAGTGGTCGATGGCCAGGTTGCGCACGATCTGGAACAGGTAGCTCAGTTGAGCCTTGAACGAGGAGGTGATCTGCGGCGCAGAGCTGAGCCGAAAAAAAGCGTCCTGCACCACATCTTCAGCGCGGGATCGGCAGCCGGTGATGCGCGCGGCGATCTTGACCAGAATGCTGCGGTTGTCGACAAACGCCTGGAGTAACGGTGAATCGCACTTACCTGTGGATAGTTGTTCCGCCATGGAAATCACCTTTTCTCTAAGAGGGAGGGGAGCACTCCAAATTAGGAGGCTTCCTACGACGTGCGACAAACTATTATTAGTGATAATCATTGTCAAATGAGAAAATTAATTAATATCACGATAATTTTGTTATAAGCCGTGGGTGTGAACCACTTCAAGAAGCCGCCGCCCCGCTCCCGCTGCACGCAGCACGCAGCACTGGCCGATGTCTGGCAGTTACCCGCGCTGCCGGATCCACTGGCTTGCCGAAGGGGGGCGGATGGTCGAGCAGCGCGGCATGCTCAACAACCCGTTGAGCAAGGTGCCGTACCTGCAACGGGACGAACAGGACGTGATCGCCCAGACCGCCTCGCAGCGTTTCGACATTTCCGTCTGGCCGATCCTCGCCGTGCCGTTATTCGGTGCGCAGGTGGCGATTGTGCCCAACAGCATTGCCCATGATCCCCAAGGCCTGCTTGAGCACGTTCAGGCCTGCGGGATCACGGTGCTGGAGAGTCTGCCGTCGCTGATCCAGGGCATGCTCGCCAACGAGCATCAGCAACTCGACGGCCTGCGCTGGATGCTACCAACCGGGGAGGCGATGCCTCCTGAGCTGGCTTGGCAGTGGTTGCAACGCTATCCGCAGATCGGCCTGGTCAATGCCTATGGCGCAGCGCCGCCCGGATGGTGTGCTCGAATACGTCGGGCGCATGGACCGCCAGGTGAAGATCCGAGGTTACCGCATCGAATGGGGTGAGATCGAAGCGCGTCTGCACGAACAGGCCGAGGTTCGCGACGCGGCGGTGGGGGTTCAGCAAGGGTACAGAAGGCACTGCAACTGAGCATGCCGTTGCGGGCGATGTTTGAGTGCAGCACCGTCGAGGCGTTGGCGAGCTACGTGGAAGGCCTCAAGGCCAGCGAGCTGAGCGACGACAAGGTCGATCGGCTCAGTAACCTGATGGCTGAGCTGGAGGCGCTGTAGGGCCTAGGCCGTGGCAGGACAGCTACGTCGCAGGTCGTGTTTGAGCAACACGACCGAGGCGGCCAGCAGCACGGCGTGCTCGATCAGAAAGGACGTTGCGCCAGCCATGGCCGTAAAGCCGCCGGCACTGTTCTCCCAGCCCCGGGGGTGGTCAGGCTCAGGCGTAGCGACGTGATGTTGAGGGAGGCGCGTACAAAGGCGTCGAGGTAGGCGAAGCGGGTCATGGAGAGTTCCTTTTCGGTTAGAGGTACTCTCCAGACGCTTTGCTTGTACTGCTGTTTCAACCTGCTGTCAGCAGGTCAACGTTTGCCCAGAATCTTACCGAGCATCTCCGGGCGTGGCGCGCCTTGCTGCGTTTGCAGTTGCTGTTGCTCATCCAGGTAGAAGATCGCCGGGGTAGCCGCCAATCCCAGTTCCTCCATCAACGCCTGGTTGCCATCAAGCTTGCTTTGCACGGCAGCGGGGATTTTCTCCAGTGCCTTGAGGCTACTGGACTTGCCGGCACTCTCATGTTTGAGCAGGGCCTGGACCGGATCATTGCTGGCCAACAGCGCCGCCGATTTGCCTGGGCTGTCTTCACGGATGATGCCGACCATGATGTGGCGCAACTGCACTTTGCCCGATTCGACCCAGGGCCGCGCCTGCTGCCAGAACATATTGCAGTACGGGCAGTTGGGGTCGCTGAACAGATAGACAACGCGTGGCGCATCGGCTTTGCCGTCGGCGATCCAGGCGCTCTTTTCCATCTTCGCCCAGACCTCCTTGGCCATCGGTGCGTAGACCAGCTTTTCCAGCGGTGCTTCGCTGAGGTCCTTGCCTTGTTCATCGAACAGGCTGCCGACCAGCACATGTTTGCCATCGGGTGTCAGATACAAGGCCATGCCTCGGTTCTGGTACTCGGCCGCGTAACCGCGCAGGCCGTTGGGGGCATCGAAGCTGCCTTTGATCTTTACGCCTTTGGCTTCCATTTGCTGCACGGCCTTGGGCAGGGTTTCGGCCATGGCAGCCTGGCTGGCCAGCAGGCTAAAGGTCAGAGTCAGCGGCAGTTTCAGCAAAGGGTGCATGTGTCATTCCTTGAAGAGTGGGTGACGGCGGGCGCAGGAGTGCGCTCAAAGGATTCCAGGGCGTGGCTCAGGCTTGCCCGCGACAACTCGCCCAGATGGCTGCCAACCAGACGGCCGTCGGCGTCGTAGAACAGGGTGGTGGGCAGGGCCATGGAACCGACCTGCTGGGCCAACTGGCCCCCGCCATCAAACAGCACATGGGACAGGTTCAGCCCGGTGGTGGCGAGAAAGGTGCTGACCGTCTGCGGGGTTTCTCCCTGGTTGACGAACAGGAAGGTGATGTCCGGGTGTTCGTGCTGTGCCTGTTGCAACACCGGCATTTCCCGGCGGCAAGGCGGGCACCAGGTGGCCCAGAGGTTGATGACCAGCGGCCGGCCACGATAGGCGGTCAGTTGCACGGCCTGACCATTGGCCTTGTGCAGGCTCATCTCCGGCAATTGCGTACCTTGCTCATAGAGGTGACTGGCCAGGCTGCCGAGTAACCAGAACAGCACACCGCTGAACAAGCCCCAGCCCAACGGACGGCGCAAGCTGGAGCGGCGCCAGCCTTGCCACAAAGCACCGATGGCCACCACCAGCAAGCCTGGCCAGAGCAGAAAGCCGCCGTCGCGCAGGTCGACAATCTGTAGAGGATCATCGCGGTACATCGGCCAATAGCTGAGTATGAACCCCAGGCGCGCCCCCAGCAGGCCCAGCAGGAACAGACCGAACAGCACCGATTCAGGGTTGTCGCCACCGCGTTTGGCCACACGCCAACCAACCAGCGAGGCCAAGACTAGCGCGCAGAGCAGCAACAGATGATCGACGGCCATGGTCAGCGGCCCGAGGTTTACCGTCAGCATCAGCCTTGACTCCGGGTCTGGGTCCACTGTTCGAGGAAGTTCGTTACATCGATTTCACCGGTGATGCGGCGGCTGCGGCGCTCGTTACCCTCCGGGCCGATCCAGATCAGGCTGGGCGGGCCAGGCACCTGGTAACGCTGTAGCAATTCGCGGCTGGAGGGCGCATCGGCGGTAACATCCAGGCGCAGCAAGCGTACGCCGTTCAGCGCGGTCAGCACCTCGGCGCGGGCGAATACCTGTTTTTCCATGACCTTGCACGACACGCACCAGTCGGCATAGTAGTCGAGCAACACCCACTGCCCCTGGGCCTTGGCTGTTTCCAGCTCGCGTTGCAGCTCAGTCGGCTGGCTGACGGTGATGAATGCATCGCTGTGGGCGACGCTGGCAAGCGTGCCGTTAACCGCGCGGAAGGGCTGCAGCGGTTGCCAGGGGTCGTCGCCACCGGCGGCCGCACCGATCACCAGCAGGCTGCCCCAGAAGCCCAGCAGCAGCGACAACGCGCGGATTGGCCGCAACCCATGCAGCGCAGGCCATGCCGCCCAGGCCAGGGCGATCAGCCAGGCACCGGCCAAGCCCAGCCACAGCGAGGGTTCCAGCACGGTGCGCAGGGTATACAGGGCCATGGCCAGGAACACGAAGCCGAACAGGCCCTTGACCAGGTTCATCCACGGGCCGGGGCGCGGCAGGTAGCGATTGCCCAGGGTAACCAGCAGCAACAGCGGCAAGCCCATGCCTATGCCGAGGGTGAACAGCACCAACCCTCCGTGGACGGCATTGCCGCTCTGGGCGATGTACAACAGGGCGCCGGCCAGGGGCGCCGTCATGCACGGGCCCATCAACAGCCCCGAGAGCGCACCGAGCAAGGCTGCACCATACAAGTTGCCGCCCCGGGTACCGTGGCCGGCGCGCTCCAGGCGATCACGCAGCCAGGCCGGTAACTGCAACTCGAAAGCACCGAACATCGGCAAGGCCAGCAACACAAACAGGCCGGCCAGGGTGCCGAGCAACCAGGGTTGTTGCAACCAGGCCTGAAGACTTCCACCCAGCAACGCGGCAATCACGCCGAGGGCGGCGTACACCAGCGCCATACTCAGGACGTAAACGCTGGCCAATGCCCAGCCACGGCGGGCACTCACGCCATTACCCAGGACCAGCCCAGCGAGGATCGGCAGCATCGGCAGCGAACAGGGTGTGAAGGCCAGCAGCAGGCCCAGGCCCAGGAAGGCCAGCAGGCTCCAGCCCAGGCCCGATTGCTGCAGGCTGCCAGCGAGGGCTTGATCGCTGGCTTGTTCATCAACAGTTGTGGTGCTCAGGCTGACCAGATTGGTCTGTGGTGGGTAGCACAATCCGGCATCGGCGCAGCCTTGCCAGCCCATGCGTAACTGGCCACTGGCGGAGGCGGGGAGGATCAGCTCAAGTTCGCCGCGATACACCAGGGTTTCGCCGAAGAACTCATCCTGATGGGCCAAGGCTTCAGGCAGGGCAGGCTGAAGTTCGGCAGGCAGGCCTTCGAACTTCAGGCGTTTCTGGTACAGGTAGTAGCCATCGGTGATTTTCCAGTGCAGGCGCATCTGCCCGGATTCCAGGCGCTCACTGCTGAACACGAACGCCTTGTCCACCGGCAGAAAGTCGCTCTGGGCAAAGGGGTTGGCCTGGGTCAGGCCGCTGAACAGGAGCATCAGGGCAAGTAGTAAAGTACGCATCTCAAAGCCTTGGTGGTGCGATAAGTGCCCGATCCTGGCCGAGCGAGATTAACCGAGTGTTAACCCATAGGCGTCGATTGTCGCCTGAACCGCGACGATCAGCTGCTGGCGCGGCATAATCCTGGCTTAATCCGCTTGCGCTTCACTGTCACTTTTAGCATCGAGACCGAACATGCATGTACTGCTCTGCGAGGATGACGACCTGATTGCCAGCGGCATCGCCGCGGGGCTGACTGCCCAGGGCATGACCGTGGACAGGGTCGCCACGGCGGCAGCGGCCCAGGCCATGCTCCAGGCTGCAGCCTTCGATGTCATGGTGCTGGATCTGGGCTTGCCCGATGAAGATGGCCTCAAACTGCTGCAGCGCCTGCGTCAGCAGGGCGAGAGCCTGCCGGTGCTGGTCCTCACCGCCCGCGATGCGGTCACTGACCGGGTCGACGGTCTGCAGGCCGGTGCCGACGATTACTTGCTAAAACCCTTCGACCTGCGCGAGCTGGCTGCGCGCCTGCATACCCTGTTGCGGCGCTCGGCCGGGCGTGCGGTCAATATCATCGAGCACGGCCCGCTCAGCTACGATCCCAGCAGCCGCGAAACCTGCCTGGGCGGTATACCGGTCGACCTGTCACGGCGCGAGCAGGCGCTGTTGCAAGCGCTGTTGCACAACCGTGGCAGGGTGTTGTCCAGCGAGCAGCTCAAAGACAGCGTCTATGGCTTTGGTGACGAGGTCGAGAGCAACGCCTTGAACGTGCACATTCATCACCTGCGGCGCAAATTGGGCAATGGCATCGTCGAGACCGTACGCGGCCTGGGTTATCGCCTGGGGCCGGCACAGTTGCCGGAGGTCGAGCAGCCATGAGCCTGCGCGTACGCCTGACGCTGATCCTCGGCACCGCTTTCGTGCTTATCTGGGCCCTGGCAGCGGCGTGGATGCTGCGCGACCTGCGCTATCAGATGATGTTTTCCCTCGACCAGCGCCTGGTGGCTTCGGCGCGCATGGTTGCCGGGCTGATCGATCAGTTGCCGCAGCCACTGACGGCCAAGGGCGAGGGCACAAAGTTGAGTGCCGACCAGCTCAGCGTGCCGGATGGCATGGCCTGTCAGGTCAGCTCGTTACGTGGCGAGATCATTGCCCGCAACCATAGTCAGGGACACACCCTCGACGACGATCGCAGTGGTTTTCGCGACCAGACTATCGAGGGTGCGCGTTGGCGCACGTTTACCTATTACCGCGGTGATGTCCGTATCACCACGGCGGACCGTCATCAGGAGCGTGAGGCGCTGAATCGCTCGATCTTGTTGGCGGCTTCGGCACCGGTGTTTGTGGCCTTGCTCGGAACGCTTGGGCTGCTATGGATCGGTATCGGTAAGGGCCTGGCACCGCTCAACCGCATGCGTGATGCCCTGCGCCGGCGAAGCCCTGATGCCCTTGAGCCGTTGCAAGTGCGCGCCTTGCCCAGCGAGTTGCAACCACTGCTGGATACCCAGAACCAGCTGTTCTTGCGCATTGCCCAGACGATCGAACGCGAACGACGCCTGACCGACGACGCCGCCCATGAGTTGCGCACGCCGCTGACCGCCATCAAGACCCACCTGCAGGTGGCCCGAATGACCGATGGAGCGGTGCGTGAGCAAGCGCTGGAGCACGCCGAGCAGGGCGCGGACCGCTTGCACCGGACGTTGGAGCAGTTGCTGCTGTTGGCGCGGGTTGAAGGCAGCTTGTCGTTTGAGGATGGGGTGCAGTGCAACGCCGAACAGGTGGCCCGCCAGGCGATCCAGGACACCGGGCTTGACAATTCGCAGCGCATTGACCTGCAATTGGCCCCGGAAGCAGCCCAGGCCTACCTCGGCATGCCTTCGCCACTGGCCGTGACCGCCTTGCGCAACCTGCTGGACAACGCGTTGCGTCACACCCGTGGCCCGGCACCGGTGGAACTGGCGGTGCAGATGGAGAAGGGGCAGGTGGCTTTCCTGGTGCGTGATCACGGCCCCGGCATCGTCGAGCAGGACCTTGAGCGCCTTACCGAGCGTTTCTGGCGCAATGGTCAAAGCGGTAGTTGCGGGTTGGGGTTGGCGATTGTTCAGGCCATCGTCCAGCGCTGTGCCGGTTCCTTGCGGTTCGACAGCCGCAACGATGGTCTGCGGGTGTTCTTGCATATCCCTTTACGTTCCTCGCAATAAAAAAACTGTCAGGCTAAATCCGCAAGACGCTGAAGCGTTTTTCAAGCGATAACAACCCGACACACATCTGGTAACAGGCGCGTGACGGGCACATCCGCTTGCTTGCGAGGGTTTCTCCAGATGTCAGTCGCTATCAGCCTTGCCCAGCCGCTGCCGGTGTCTTCGGACGCGGCCGCTGCCGAAACGCTTTATCACTTCGAAGAGTCGCCCTTGCTGGCCCGACAAAAGCAGCAAGAGTCCAATGCCCGCAGTTACCCGCGACGCATTCCCCTGGCGCTGAAAAAGGCCCGTGGCCTGTATGTCGAAGATGTCGAAGGGCGTCAGTTCATCGACTGCCTGGCCGGGGCCGGGACGCTGGCGCTGGGCCACAACCACCCGGTGGTGATCGAGGCGATCCAGCAAGTGCTGACGGACGAACTGCCCCTGCACACCCTCGACCTCACCACACCGGTGAAGGACCAGTTCGTTCAGGATCTGTTCGGCCTGTTGCCGCAGGCTTTGCGTGACGAAGCGAAGATCCAGTTCTGCGGGCCGACCGGTACCGACGCAGTGGAGGCGGCCTTGAAACTGGTGCGCACCGCGACCGGTCGCACCACCGTGCTGTCGTTCCAGGGCGGCTATCACGGCATGTCTCAAGGGGCTTTGAGCCTGATGGGCAGTCTGGCACCGAAAAAGCCTTTGGCCGGGCTGCTGAGCAATGGTGTGCAGTTTTTGCCGTATCCCTATGACTACCGTTGCCCGTTTGGTCTGGGCGGCGAGGCGGGGGTCAAGGTCAACCTGCATTATCTGGAGAACCTGCTGAACGATCCGGAAGGCGGTGTGCAAGTGCCAGCAGCGGTGATCGTCGAGGCGGTGCAAGGCGAAGGCGGGGTGATTCCGGCGGATCTGGAATGGTTGCGCGGTGTGCGGCGGATTACCGAGAAGGCCGGTGTGGCCTTGATCGTCGATGAAATCCAGAGTGGATTTGCGCGCACCGGCAAGATCTTTGCTTTCGAACACGCAGGTATCGTTCCCGATGTGGTGGTGATGTCCAAAGCGATTGGAGGCAGCCTGCCGCTGGCGGTAGTGGTTTACCGTCAGTGGCTGGATACCTGGCAACCGGGGGCGCATGCCGGGACGTTCCGCGGTAATCAGATGGCCATGGCTGCCGGTTCTGCCGTGATGAAATACATCAAGGATCATGACCTGTGCGCCCATGCTCAGGCGATGGGCGAGCGTTTGAATGGGCATCTGCGCCGCTTGCAGGTGGACTTCCCGCAGCTGGGCGATATCCGTGGCCGAGGCCTGATGCTTGGCGTCGAGCTGGTCGACCCGGCAAGTGCCAAGGATGCCCAGGGTCACCCGGGCGCGTGTCCGCAGCTGGCGCCGCTGGTACAGCGCGAGTGCCTCAAGCGTGGTCTGATTCTTGAGCTGGGTGGCCGCCACGGGGCGGTTGTACGCTTCCTGCCGCCACTGGTGATTACCGCTGAACAGATCGATGAAGTGGCTGCACGGTTCGGACGGGCGCTGGCAGCGGCTGTGGCGAGGCTCTGACAGCACTATCGCGGGGTAAGCCAGTCGCGCATTTAAATTTTCCGCCTTTGGATACGTCCTAGCTTGGATAGAGCCTGCTTCATGGCGGACACGGGTAGGACAATGACGATATCGCGACGAGGATTCATAGCGGGCCTGGCAGTGGCGGGTGCGGCGGTACCTGCGGTCTATTACGCACACAAGGAACTGACCCACGATCCTGAGGACAATATCGTCACACCGGGTGAGGCCAATGTCGTACTGGCCGATGTCGCCGGCCAGCAGTTGGCGGATCAGCTCCGTGGCGTCTGGGATCTGCGCGTTTACGGCAGCCAGGGCGGGCTTGCCGGCTTGCCTGAGTATGGGCTGCAGCTGTATCTGGACGTTGCAAGCAAGGGCCGCGGGCTGCGCGGCTTCGTCGATGAAAAAAGTCGCCTTGAGGGTCCTGAACCCGTGGCTTACCGGGTAGTGGGCGACCTGGTTGGCGCCTCCAGCGTGCAAGTGCGCTGGCGCCTGCTGAGCAATCAGGGCGACACCGACTATGAGTGCATTGCCAGTCTGGATGAAGTCTGGGGCAGTTTCGCCAATGCCGGCAGCGGCACCTTGAGCGGCCGCCTGCAGCCGCTGGACCGGTGCATGGCTTTGCCGTTGCTGGACAGTCACTTCGTCGCAGTCAAACGTCTGTTCCCCGAGGCCCGTGAGCGCTTGCCCTATACCGCGCAAATGCAAGCCTGGGTGATCAGCGCCGAGCACCGTCTGTTTCACCAGCTCTGGCATGCCACCCGGGATAAGTGGCATACCCTGTCTGAAAAAAACGCGGCGCCTTGCGTGGGCTGGGCTGGCAACCCGGGCCTCGGGGCCAGGAGCGCGATGCCCGTGGCCCGCGCAAACACCACAATGGATCGGGTATTGATTTTCTGTTCATGCACCGGGACATGCTCGCTACTGCCCGCTCCATGCAGGACCTGCCGTCCTGGAGCCATTTCCCCTTGCCCAAACCAGACGTCGAGCAGGACCGTCAGGGCTTCGCCCGCTACTTCGACAACCATGATGGCTACTGCGTACCGCCGACCTGGCAAGCGCCGGGCGATGATGCCTATGACCAGTGGGTGTCGGCGATCAAGGCCGGTGAAACGTTCTGCAGTAACTTCCAGGTCTGGGAGTCGCAGTACCAGGATCCGCTCTACCTGTCGAAACTGACTCTGGGCACATTTGGCTCAGAGCTGGAGATGAATCTGCACGACTGGTTGCACATGTGCTGGGCCTCGATTTCTCGGGATCCGGTCAACGGTGCGCCGGTACCTTTTGCCCGCGATCCGGCTGATTTTGCTTCGCGCTGGTTCGGCGCGGAGCATGACTTCCTTGGCGATCCGTTCTCTTCGCATGTGAGCCCGGTATTCTGGGGCTTTCATGGCTGGATCGACGACCGCATCGAAGACTGGTATCGCGCGCATGAACGGCACAACCCGGGCCAGGTGCGCAGGCTTGAGGTCAATGGCGTGAAATGGTTTGCCCCGGGGCGTTGGGTCGAGGTCGACGACCCCTGGCTGGGGCCGGTGACCCATGGCTGCAGTACCGTGCCCGGGACCTTGCCTGGCAAGTCGGTGGAGATGGATGTGGAAACCATGAAACTGGCGTTGCGTATTACGTTCGGTGAAGACGACAAAATCGGTGATTTGGTCCGGCGTGTACCGCAAAGGCCATGGTATGCGCGGCATCTGTCGTTGCGGGGCATCATTTCCTGAGCATTTGATCGCGGGGCAAGCCCCGCGATAAGGCGTTTACCGAGACACCTGCCACCCCCCACCCAACGCCTTGTACAACGCCACACTGCCTTGCAGTCGCGCCAGACGCAGCTGTGCCTGCTGGTCCTGGGCCCGGTACAGGGTGCGCTGCGTTTCCAGCACCGTCAGTAAAGTCTCGGCACCGGCCCGGTAGCGGCTTTCCGACAGGGTAAAGGCCGTACGCGCTTGCTCGACTTCCTGATCTTGCCACTGGCGCTGATTGTCCACACCGCTGATAGCGGTGAGGGCTTTCTCGACATCGGCAAAGCCGGCCATGATGCTGCTGCGATAGGTCTGCAACAGCTCTTGCTGTTGGGCCCGGGCTTTGTCCCGCTCGGCACGCAGACGGCCGTTGTTGAAGATCGGTGCGGCCAGGCCGGCGCTCAGGGTGTAGTAGGGGCTGCGCAGGATCTGGGCGAAGGTGTCGGCGCCTGCCCCCAGGTCTGCGCCCAGGGTAAGGCTTGGCAGCATCGCCGCGCGCGCCACCTGAACATTGGCCTGGGCGGCGGCCAGGCGTGCTTCGGCGGCGGCAATGTCGGGACGACGACTGAGCAGCTCACTCGGTACGCCACTGCCAATTTCCGGCCAGTGCACCCCGTCGAGGGATTCCTGGATCGGCGTCAGCGTCTGTACCGGTTCGCCAAGCAGGGTCGCCAGGGTAATGCGGGTTTCCTGCAGTTGTTGTTCGAACAACGGTACCTGGCGTGCCTGGCCGGCGACCAGACTGCGTTGCTGGGCCAACTCCAGGGCCGTGGCCGAGCCCGAGTCGTGGCGGGTCTGCACCAGGCGTAGCACGTCCTCGGCATTGGCCAGATTGAGTCGGGCAATACGCACCTGCTCGGCCAGCGCCAGGCTTTGCAGGTAGCTGTTGGCAACGCCGCTGAGCAGGGTCAGCTCGACCGTTTGCCGATCATAGCGGCTGGCGTCCAGGTCAAACAGGGCGCTGTCACGAGCGGCGGTCTTGCCTCCCCAGAAGTCGATCTCGTAGCTGGCACTCAGGCGTGTATTGAATGAGGTACTGGTGCGTTCGTTGCTGCTGGCATCGAGCTGGTCGAAGCCATTGCCGTGCAGCAGGCGCTGGCGGCTGCCATCCAGGCCGAACTTGACTTCTGGCAGCAGCGGGGCACCGGCGATCACCGCCGAGGCCCGGGCCTGGCGGACCCTGGCGGCAGCAGCGGCGAGGTCGAAACTGTTTTGCCGCGCTTGTTCGATCAATTGATTGAGCGCGGCGCTGGAGAACTGCCGCCACCAATCCTGTTGCGGCAGTGGCTGATCGAGTGTGGCGGTACGGCTATGCCATGCATCCGGTGCTTGCAGACCACTTTGTGGTGGTGTGGGCGTGTTGCTGCAAGCGGCGATGAACAGGCTGATGGACAACACACTGAGACGGCTGGGCAGGTTCATTGATTATTCGCTGGTAAGGGCTTTGACCGGGTCGAGGCGGGCGGCTTTGCGCGCCGGCATGAAGCCGAACACCACCCCGGTGACCACTGCGCAGGCAAAGGCGCCGAGCACGGCCACCAGGGAAAAGGCCACGGCAATATTGCCAAGCAGCAGTACACCGCCAATCAGCAAGGCCAGGGCAATGCCGGTAAGGCCGCCGACCATCGACAGCAGTACCGCCTCGCTGAGGAACTGGCGCAGGATGTCGCGTTGACGGGCGCCTGTGGCCATGCGGATACCAATTTCGCGGGTGCGTTCGCGTACGGTCATGAGCATGATGTTCATCACGCCGATGCCGCCGACCAGCAGCGATATTGCGGCGATCGAGCCAAGCATCAGTGACAGGGTGTTCTGGGTGCGCGCTTCGGCCTGGATCAGGGCGGCGTCGTTGCTCAATTCGTAATCGCGTTTGCCGTGGTGCAGCTTGAGCATCAATCTGTCGATGGCAGCTTCGGTTTCGGCCACCCGCCGCGAGTCGGCAGTGGCGATGGTCACGTACTCCGGGTCGCGGCTGCCGAACAGACGGATCGCTGCCGCGGAGTAGGGCACAACGATGCGCTCGTCACTGTCCTGATCGCCAGAGCTGGCGCCTTTACCGGCAAGGATGCCGACTACCTGGAAGGGGACGTTCTCCACCAGAATGTACTGACCGATCGGATCAACCTGGGCGCCGAGCAGCTTTTCCTTCACCTTCTGGCCGATCACCGCGACGGCGGCAGCGGCCTGTTCGTCGGCTTCGGTGAAGAAGCTGCCCTGGACCACCGGCCAGTTGAAGATCTCGCAGAAGTGGGTGTTATTGCCGCCGACATAGAATTGCTGGTTGTTGTTACCGTAGCGCACCATCAATTTGTCGCCGATCACCGGCATGATCATCTTCACCTGTGGCAGGCTGCCCACCGCAGCGACGTCGTCAAGGGTGATGAGGCCCGCGGGTTCGCGCAGGGTCGGCGCGCTTGCGCCGAGGTAGAGGATGTTGGAACCGAATGCGGCCATCTGCGCCATGACCTGGCGCTTGCTGCCTTCGCCGACGGCGAGCATGACCACCACTGACGCCACGCCGATAACGATACCGAGCAAGGTCAGGGCGGTGCGAAAGCGGTTGATCCACATGATCCGCCAGGCCGCTTGCAGGGATTCGACCATCTCGCCTTTCCAGGCCCCGCTGTGGGTGGCGCCCTGGTCCTGACGCTGTCGCAGGTCTTCAGCCTGTAGGCCGGGGGCGCCAATGGCGGCGGATCGTTCGTTGGCCGAGTCGCTGACGATCAGGCCATCGCGAATCTCGATGACGCGCTTGGCCCGGGCTGCCACTTCGCGATCGTGAGTGATCAGGATCACCACATGGCCCTGGCTGGCCAGTTCATCGAGCAAGGCCATGACTTCGGCACCGCTCTGGCTGTCCAGGGCGCCGGTGGGTTCGTCGGCAAGGATGATGTGGCCGCCGTTCATCAGGGCGCGGGCAATCGACACCCGCTGCTGCTGGCCACCGGAGAGCTGGTGTGGGCGATTGCCGGTGCGGCTGGCGAGCCCCAGGCGATCGAGCAGGGCGCTGGCGCGGGCGTGGCGTTCGGCAGTCGGGGTACCGGCATAGATGGCCGGCATCTCGACGTTTTCCTGGGCTGAGCCTGAGGCGATCAAGTGGTAGCCCTGGAACACGAAACCGAAGGCTTCACGGCGCAGCCAGGCCAGCTCGTCGCTGTCCAGTTCGGCAACGTCTTTGCCGGCGAACAGGTAGCCACCGGAGGTCGGACGATCCAGGCAACCGAGAATGTTCATCAAGGTTGACTTGCCGGAGCCGGAAGCGCCGACAATGGCAACGAACTCGCCCGGGTGGATCGCCAGGCTGATACCTCGCACCACTTCGACCTTCGGGGTATCGACCCCGCCATAGGATTTGCGGATGTCACGCAGTTCGATCAGCGGCGTACTCATTCAACCTCCGCTGGCAGCAGGTGCGCCGATCAACAGCTGCTCGCCTTCGTTCAAACCTTCCAGCACTTGCACCCGCAAGCGGTCGCTCAGCCCGGTGCGTACCTGGCGTTGTTCGATCTTGCCGTTGGCATCGAGCACTTGGGCAATGCGCATGTTTTCGTTGCTGGCATCTTCATCCAGTGCGGCCACCGGTACGGTCAGCACCTTGCTGGCGCGGCCAGCAACGAAAAACACCTGGGTGGTCATTTCTGCCATCAGGGCATTGTCAGGGTTGTCCACGTCCAGCAGTACGGTGTACAGCACCACTTTGCTGGCGGTGCCTGTACCGCTGGCGCTGGCCGGGCTGCCGCCACCTTGACTGGACTGGTCCAGGGGCTTGGGGGGTACCGGCAGGATCTGGCGTACGCTACTGGTCCAGCGGCGCTTGCCGCCGGCCAGGGTAGTGAAGTAGGCCGACATGCCCGGTTTGACATGACCGATATCGGCTTCCGATACCTGTGCCCAGACTGTCATCGGCGAAAGCTTGGCAATGCGCAGGATCAAGGGTGTCTGTTGCTGGGCGTTGAGGGTCTGGCCCTCGCGCGCATCCACGGCGACCACGGTCCCGGACATCGGAGCATAGATACGCGTGTAGCCCAGTTCGGCCTCATCGCTGCGCAGGCTGGCCTGGGCCTGGCGGATCTGTGCGCGGTACATGTCGATGCGGGCCTGGGTCACCTTGAGCTGGGCCTGGGCGCTTTGGACATCTTCCTCGCGGGTGGCGCCTGCGGCGGCCAGGTTGCGCTGGCGTTTATATTGTTGTTCGGCGAGCTGGTGCTGGGCTTGCTGTTCAGCCAGCTGGGCCTTGAGGTTGTCGATCGAGAAGCGTCCGGCGTCGAGCTTGGCCTGTTGGGTCGAGGGATCGATCTCGACCAGCAGTTGCTCCGCCTTGACCTGGTCACCCACCTCCACATGCAGCTTGCGGATCTGCCCTGAAGCCTGGGCACCGACATCCACGTAGCGTCGCGGTTGCAAGGTGCCCAGTGCGGTTACGCTGCTTTCGATATCGTTGCGCGTCACGCTGACGGTGCTGAGCGGGTCGCCACTGCCGGGCAGGGTTTTCCAGGCGAGCAGGGCACTCAGGCTGAGCAGGCCGAGGCCACAGAGCAGCAGGCGGCGTTTGTTCGAAGGACGTCTCATGCAGGGTTCCAGCCAAAGGGGTTGAGCCGTGGGGTCACGCAGGCAGGCAAACACGACAGACACGGGCGGCTCCCAGTTAAACGAGAGACTGGCGGCGGAATTTACCGTGGCAATCGAGGTTCAGCAGATGATCCGACCGGGTCCGGCAGAGGGCCCGCTCGCTAGATATTGCTGAGAATAATTATAATTTGTATTATTCCATTCTGCCATCATGCAACTCCACTTACCCAGAGTCAGGAAAACCCCGCGATGCCGCGGCCAGGTGCTGTGTTGGAAAACTACTATCGCGAACTGGTGAGTTTCCTCTGCGCCCGCCTGGGTAACCGCCAGGCGGCTGAAGATGTAGCCCATGATGCCTACACCCGTGTGCTGGAGCGCACGGCTGATAGCGACATCGAGCATCCCCGCGCCTTCCTCTACCGTACGGCCCTGAACCTGGTGATCGATGGTCATCGTCGGGGCCGGTTGCGCCAGGCCGAGCCACTGGACGTGCTCGACAGTGACGAACGCTTCTTTTCCCCGGCGCCGTCTCAGGACATGGAACTGCGACAGCGCCTGGAGCTGATGCAGCGCGCCCTCGGTGAATTGAGCAAGCCCTGCCGCGACAGCTTTCTGTTGCGCAAGCTCGAAGGCTTGTCACATCAGGAAATCGCCGAACGTCTGGGTATTTCCCGTAGCCTGGTGGAAAAACACATCGTCAATGCGATGAAGCACTGTCGTGTGCGCATGCGGCTGTGGGAGTCCTGATGCGCGCTCGTTAGTGGGGGGCGAATGAAAAATTCGTTGTGACCGCGCTTGCTTTCTGCGGTTTTCCCAACAACTATCAAGAAAGACCCTATATTTGGCGAAGTGCCCGCCACCGGCCTGTAGTTGAGTTGTTGGCGCAGTATGGTCAAGGAATGCCACTAACGCTCTCCAGCCTTGGTCATTGACGATGCCAAACAAATCACTGCGGATCCTGATTGCCGACGAGCATCCGATGCAATTGTTGCAACTGGAGAAAATCCTCAATGGCATGGGCTACTATCGCATTGCTCCCGTCGAATCATTTGAAGACCTGCAGCGCCTGGTACAGAGCGCACTGCAGCCATTCAACCTGTTGGTGGGCAATATTGACCTGGCCAACCATGTCGGGGTCGACCTGGAACGTTTTTGCCGGGGCAGCGCCCAGATCCAGCACGCCCTGCTGTACCAGTCTCAGCACCTGAAAGTGCCGGCCATTCCCAGCGGCCAGCGCGAAGCGGTGAATGTCAGCCTGCCCAAGGTCCCCGACGACGAGACCATGCATACCTTCATGGCGATCATCGATTCGCCGAAAGTCATCGGGCAACTGCCGGGTGTGTTCGATCGGGCGACTCCTGCGGGGTATTCACCGCGACGGATGAGTTTTGCACCGTCGATTTTTTCCCGTCAATCCTGAGTCGTGGCATCAGTTGGCGCACCCTTGTGGTGTGTTTTGCTATCCTCTGGCGTTCGCCCTGGCGCGCCGCAGAGCGCGCTGATGCCCATCGATTGACGGATGCCCTTATGACAGCCACCACGCCTGCGCCAGCACTACGCCTGACGCGCAGTGATCACAAAACCCTGAGCCTGGCGGCATTGGGCGGCGCGTTGGAAATCTACGACTTCATCATCTTCGTATTCTTCGCCCTGACCCTCAGCCAGTTGTTCTTCCCGCCGCAGATGCCCGAGTGGCTGCGTTTGTTGCAGAGCTTCGGGATTTTTGTCACCGGCTACCTGGCCAGGCCCCTGGGTGGAATCCTGATGGCGCACTTTGCCGACCATCTGGGGCGCAAGAAGGTCTTCAGCCTGAGTATCCTGATGATGGCCTTGCCGTGCCTGTTGATCGGGGTGATGCCGACCTACGCCGAAATCGGCTTTTTCGCCCCGCTGATTCTCCTGGCGCTGCGGATCCTCCAGGGCGCAGCGGTCGGCGGCGAAGTGCCCAGTGCCTGGGTGTTTGTGGCCGAGCACGCACCGGCTGGACGGCGAGGCTATGCCTTGGGCTTCCTCCAGGCAGGTCTGACTTTCGGCTATCTACTTGGCGCCTTGACGGCCACGCTGCTGGCGCAACTGTTCACCCCGCAAGAGATCCTCGACTACGCCTGGCGCTTCCCGTTCCTGTTGGGTGGCGTGTTTGGTGTAATCGGCGTGTGGCTGCGCCGCTGGTTGAGCGAGACCCCAGTGTTCCTGGCTTTGCGCGAGCGTCGCGAGCAGCCGGTAGCATTCCCGCTACGCACGGTGCTCAACGAGCATCGGCGGGCGCTGATTCCTGCTGCGCTGTTGACCTGTGTGCTGACCTCGGCGGTGGTGGTGTTGGTGGTCATCACCCCGACGGTGATGCAGCAGCGCTTTGGCATGAGTGCCGGACACACCTTCGCGTTGAGCAGCATGGGCATCGTCTTTCTCAACATGGGTTGCGTGCTGGCCGGGCTGTTGGTCGACCGGGTCGGTGCCTGGCGCGCGCTGATGTTCTACAGCCTGCTGTTGCCGCTGGGCATTGGCGCTTTGTATGCGAGCCTGGTGAGTGGTTGGCAGTGGCTTGGGCTGGCCTATGCCCTGGCAGGATTGGCATGTGGCGTGGTAGGTGTGGTGCCGTCGGTGATGGTCGGGTTGTTCCCGGCGCCGATCCGGGTGTCGGGGATTTCCTTTACCTACAACATCGCCTATGCACTGTGGGCCAGTACTACGCCGCTGATGCTCATTGCTTTGATGCCGTGGAGTCCTTGGGTGTGTGTGGTGTTCAGCGTGGTCATGGGCGTGGTCGGGTTGTTGACGGCAGTGTATTACGGGGCGCGGGAAACGCTTGGGTTTGAGGATCAAGCCGTACGCTGCTAATGCCATGCCATATGTAATAAAAAGCCCCCTGGCCGCAAGGCGAGGGGGCTTTTGGTTGGGAGCCTGGCTTACATGTTCGGGTAAGTCGGGCCACCAGCGCCTTCCGGCGTTACCCAGGTGATGTTCTGCGCAGGGTCCTTGATGTCACAGGTCTTGCAGTGCACGCAGTTCTGGGCGTTGATCTGGAAGCGCTTGTTGCCGTCTTCCTGAGTAACCACCTCGTACACGCCAGCCGGGCAGTAGCGCTGGGCCGGTTCGTCATACAGCGGCAGGTTGCTGCCAATCGGGATGCTCGCATCGGCAAGCTTCAGGTGGCAGGGTTGTTCTTCTTCATGGTTGGTGCTGGAGAGGAATACCGAGCTGAGTTTGTCGAAGCTCAGTTTGCCATCCGGTTTTGGATAGTCGATTTTTTTCGAGTCGGCGGCCAGCTTCAGGCAGGCGTAGTCCGGCTTGGTGTCGTGCAGGGTAAACGGCAGTTTGCCACCGAACCAGTTCTGGTCAACGTAGTTGAACGCTGCACCGAGCATCGGGCCGAACTTGTGCATGGCCGGGGCGAAGTTACGGCTGGAAAACAGCTCTTCATACAGCCAGCTGGCCTTGAAGGCATCGACGTAGCTGTTGAGTTGATCGCCGCCTTCACCGCCGGCCAGCAGGGCATCGGCCACTGCGTCGGCAGCGAGCATGCCGGACTTCATTGCGGTATGGCTGCCCTTGATCTTGGCAACGTTCATGGTGCCCAGGTCGCAGCCGATCAAGGCGCCACCAGCGAAGACCATTTTGGGCAGCGAGTTCAAGCCACCTTTAGCCAGAGCGCGGGCGCCGTAGCTGATGCGCTTGCCACCTTCGAGGTACTGGCTGATCACCGGGTGGTGCTTGAGGCGCTGGAATTCATCGAACGGCGACAGGTAGGCGTTGCTGTAGGACAGGTCGACGATCAGTCCGACCACTACCTGGTTGTTTTCCAGATGGTAGAGGAACGAGCCGCCGGTGTTCTCGGTGCTCATCACGTCCAGTGGCCAGCCAGCGGTGTGCACCACCAGGCCCTGTTCGTGCTTGGCCGGGTCGACTTCCCAGATTTCCTTGAGACCGATGCCGTAGTGCTGGACGTCGGACTCGCTGTCGAGGTTGAAGCGTTTGATCAGTTGCTTGCCGATGTGGCCACGGCAGCCTTCGGCAAACAGGGTGTATTTGCCGCGCAGCTCCATGCCTGGAGTGTAAAGCCCTTCTTTCGGGTTGCCTTCACGGTCGACACCCAGGTCACCGGTGATGATCCCGCGGACTACGCCGTTCTCGTCGAACAACGCCTCTTGGGCGGCGAAGCCCGGGTAGATCTCCACGCCCAGGTTCTCGGCCTGCTGAGCCAGCCAGCGGCACAGGTTGCCCAGGGAGATGATGTAGTTGCCTTCGTTGTGCATGGTCTTGGGCACGAACAGGTCAGGGACCTTGATCGAGCTGCCAGCATCCTTGAGCACGTAGATGTCGTCGCGTTTGACTTCGGTGTTGAGCGGGGCGCCGAGCGCTTTCCAGTCCGGGAACAGTTCGTTCAGGGCACGCGGTTCGAAGACCGCGCCGGAGAGGATATGGGCACCGACTTCCGAGCCTTTCTCGACCACGCAGACGCTGATTTCGTTACCGGCTTCGGCGGCCTTCTGCTTCAGTCGGCAGGCGGCGGACAGGCCAGCCGGGCCAGCGCCGACAATGACCACGTCGAATTCCATGTATTCGCGTTCCACAGGTTCTCTCCTACTCAAGGCTCATCGGTTTTTCTTTGTTGGCGGGTGTCAGGCGGTCATTTTTCGGTACGTGTAAGCTGTAGCTCGAGTGATGACGGACTACACCGCTTTCTCTTGGCCGCGCATTATATCTACACCACTCACAGGGTCCAATACAAACGTTTGTTTGAATTTGCCGCAGGCCAGTAAAATCAAAGACGCACGGCGTGAATCTGGCCGGTTTGCCGTATTGACCGGATTGGGCGTTACGGTCAAGATACGAGCGGTTTTGCGCTCGCCGTAGGCTGACCGCCGGATGCAGGTGCACCCCTAAAAACCAGGCGAAAAGCAGGGCAGTTGGGCTGCGGGCCGCTTTGTAGTGGAGTTTACACACCACGACAGAAAATGACCCATAGGTTTTGCTGCTGCAAGGTCGAATTGAGACTGCTGGGTCAGGGTTGAATTCTATCGGCTGCAATCGTTTTTAGAGGTGCCCTTGTACCCACGCGCAATCGCCGGGTTTGCCCCAGGCGACATTCTTTTCACCGGAGAGTAACGAGGAATCCATGAAGGTTCTTGTAGCTGTCAAACGAGTGGTCGACTATAACGTCAAGGTTCGCGTCAAGGCGGACAACTCCGGCGTCGACCTTGCTAACGTCAAGATGTCCATGAACCCCTTCTGCGAAATCGCCGTAGAAGAAGCCGTACGCCTGAAAGAAAAGGGCGTTGCGAGCGAGATCGTCGTCGTTACCGTCGGCCCGGCCACTGCCCAGGAGCAGTTGCGTACTGCTCTGGCACTGGGTGCCGACCGTGCCGTGCTGGTCGAATCTGCTGAAGAGCTGACTTCGCTGGCCGTGGCCAAACTGCTCAAGGCTGTGGTCGACAAAGAACAGCCGCAACTGGTGATCCTTGGCAAGCAAGCGATCGACAGCGACAACAACCAGACCGGTCAGATGCTGGCAGCGCTGAGCGGTTTCGCTCAAGGTACTTTCGCCTCCAAGGTTGAAGTGGCTGGCGACAAGGTCAACGTTACCCGTGAAATCGACGGTGGCCTGCAGACTGTTGCGCTGAACCTGCCTGCGATCGTCACCACTGACCTGCGCTTGAACGAGCCGCGCTACGCGTCGCTGCCGAACATCATGAAGGCCAAGAAAAAGCCGCTGGAAACCGTTACTCCAGACGCGCTGGGCGTTTCCACCGCCTCCACCAACAAGACCCTGAAAGTCGAAGCGCCAGCTGCACGCAGCGCGGGTATCAAGGTCAAGTCGGTTGCTGAACTGGTCGAGAAATTGAAGAACGAGGCGAAGGTAATCTAAATGACTATCCTGGTTATCGCTGAACACGAAAACGGTGCCGTTGCCCCGGCCACTCTGAACACTGTTGCTGCTGCCGCCAAAGTTGGTGGCGACATCCACGTGCTGGTCGCTGGCCAGAATGTCGGTGGCGTCGCTGAAGCAGCAGCGAAAATCGCGGGTGTTGCCAAGGTGCTGGTTGCCGACAACGCCGCTTACGCGCATCAACTGCCGGAAAACGTCGCGCCGCTGGTAGCCGAGCTGGGCAAGGGCTACAGCCATGTGCTGGCGCCAGCCACTTCCAATGGCAAGAACATCCTGCCGCGCGTTGCCGCGCTGCTGGACGTTGACCAGATCTCCGAGATCATCTCGGTGGAATCGGCTGACACCTTCAAGCGTCCGATCTATGCCGGTAACGCCATTGCCACCGTGCAATCGAACGCTGCCGTCAAAGTCATCACCGTCCGCGCCACCGGCTTCGACGCTGTTGCAGCTGAAGGTGGTTCGGCTGCTGTTGAAGCCGTCGCTGCTGCTCACAACGCTGGTATTTCGGCGTTCGTTGGTGAAGAGCTGGCCAAGTCCGATCGTCCTGAGCTGACCGCTGCCAAGATCGTCGTTTCCGGCGGCCGTGGCATGCAGAACGGTGACAACTTCAAACACCTGTATGCCCTCGCTGACAAGCTGGGTGCTGCCGTCGGTGCTTCGCGCGCTGCGGTCGATGCAGGTTTCGTACCGAACGACATGCAGGTCGGCCAGACCGGCAAGATCGTTGCGCCACAACTGTACATTGCCGTCGGTATCTCCGGCGCGATCCAGCACCTGGCCGGCATGAAAGACTCCAAAGTGATCGTTGCGATCAACAAGGACGAAGAAGCGCCGATCTTCCAGGTGGCCGATTACGGGCTGGTCGCTGACCTGTTCGAAGCCATCCCTGAGCTGGAGAAGCTGGTTTAATCCAGCTGCTTCACTTATAAAAGAGCCCGATCCGTTCGGGCTGTGCAAGCCTGCCTTGCACAGCTCGATTGATCGGGCTTTTTCATTCAGGGTACTAAGGGTAGGGAGTCGTTGCATGGGAGGGCATGGCCGAATTAACACGGCGCTGGTGTTCGCTACGCTGCTGATGCCGTTGTCGGCGTGGGCTATGGGTAAATGTGAACGGCTGGTGGCTACCGGCAGCCCTGACGCTCCGCCTTATTCCTGGCGCGACCCGCAAGACCCCAAGCACCTGATCGGCGCTAGCGTCGACCTGTTCAAGCAGGTTGCTGGCGAGTTGGGCCTGAAGGTTGAAGTGCTTGATAGCGGAACGCGCAACCAGGCGCTGGAAGAAGTGCGCAGCGGTCGTGTGGATTTGCTGATCGATTCACCCTTCGCGGTGGCTGAGCTCACTACGGTGGACTATGTACACCCGTCGTTGCTAAGCAATGAGTACGTGGTCTGGACTCGCCACGATTCGACGCTGGCCTACGACACCTTGTCCGATCTGCGCGAGCGCCAGGGCAGTGTTTCGGAAAAAGCGCGCCTTACCCCGGAATTTTCAGCCTACGCCAAGAGTCAGTTGCGGCTTGCGCCAGCGCAGAATCTGACCCAGGCGTTTCAGAGGCTGTTGCTTGGCCAGGTCGACTATGTCCTGGCTGGACGCTATGCCGGTATGGCCATGACTCAGGCCCTGGGCATGAGCAACGCGTTGATCGCCCGCGGCTTGCCCCTGGATCGCCCTGGATTGTATTTGGCGCTGTCGCACAATTCGGCGTGCAATGACGCCTGGTTGCGCGGACAACTGGCAAAAAAGCTGACAGAATTGCCGGCCTCCGGCGTGTCCCAAGCGGTACTGCAGCGCAACTTCGAGCGCTGGAAGGCGCAGATGCAGGTACCGCTGGATGCCCCTAAACAGTAGGAAGATTGCGTGAGAACTCATTCACTATTCGCCGCTCTGGCGCTGCTGGCCCTGGCTGGATGCGCCAATGACCCGGCTCCCAATGAACAGCTGCGCCTGTCTGAGCAGGCGCTGGCGCAGGCCAAGGCCGTCGGTGCGACCGATGAGGTGGCAGAGCTGAAAATGGCCGAAGCCAAAATGGCTCGGGCCCAGGTCAATATGAGCCATGAAGCCTACCGCGATGCGCGCATGCGCGCCGAACAGGCTGAGCTCGACGCGCGTCTGGCCGAGGCGCGGGTGTTGACCAGCAAGAGCAAAGAGCAGCTCGACCTGCTGCAATCGCGGGTCAACCGCCTGCGCAAACAGTTGGGAGAACAGCCGTGAGTTCGATCAAACCTATGGCGGCTTTGCTGCTGCTCGGGCTCGTCGGCCTGCAGGGTTGCGCCAGTCAGCGCAGCGAGTCGACGCTGGATGAGGCGACGGCCAAGTTCCAGGCCGTCAAGGACGATTCTGATGTGCTGCGCAGTGCGCCACGCGATGTTATTCGCGCGGGTGAGTCGCTGGCGCGGGCCGATCGGCTGTCCAGTTACTTGGGGACCGGTGCCGATGTGCGCCACTATGCTTACCTGAGCCAGCGTTACAGTGATATTGCCCGTGAGCACAGCAACCTGGTGCTCAGCCAGGAGCGTCTGGCCAAACTCGAACTTGAGCGTCAGCGCCTGCAGCTGGCGCTGCGTGAGGCCAAGCTGGCCAGTGTGCAGCAGCAGGGCAAGTGGCTGGAGGCGCAGATTGTCAGTCTGGCCACCACCCAGAGCGATCGCGGCCTGGTCATGACGTTGGGCGATGTGCTGTTCGACACCGGTCGCGCCGAATTGAAAAGTTCGGCCAATCGAACCGTGCTCAAGCTCGTGCAGTTCTTGCAACTCAACCCCAAGCGTGTCGTGCGTATCGAGGGTTACACCGACAGCACGGGTGCAGCGCAGGACAACCTCAAGTTGTCCCGCGAGCGGGCGCAGGCGGTGGCGGATATGCTGGTCGACCTGGGGGTCGACGAAAAGCGCATTCAGGTCGAAGGATATGGCGATCAGTATCCGGTCGAGGCCAATGCTTCGGAACGGGGCAGGGCGCAGAACCGTCGGGTCGAAATCGTCTTTTCCGACGATAAGGGCAGGCTTGGCGCAGCGCGTTAAAGCGCTTTGAAAACCCGGTGAGTCTGCTCACCGGGTTTTTTTATGGGCGTTAGAAAGCGGCGGCGGGGGGCTGTCACGCAACTGTATTGTCGACTATTCTTCAATCTGTCCCAGTACACTTTGCAACTGTTCCGGTATTCTGGCTCGAGCTTCGAGTCGTAAAACAATAATTACATTGCCTGCGTGTCGAGAACCGATCATGACCAACCTGTTGCTCTACCAGCGCATCGCCCAGCAACTGGCCGAAGACATTCGTCGTGGTGTCTATCAGCCGGGTGAGCGGGTGCCGTCGGTACGCAAGATGAGTTCGCAGCTCAATGTCAGCCATGCCACGGTGCTGCAGGCCTATGCCAACCTGGAAGACCAGGGGCTGATCCGGGCTCGTCCGCAGTCTGGCTATTATGTGCACCAGACCCCGGCGCTGACTGCGCAGACCCCGGATATCGCCCGGGTCGAACGCCCCGGTCTGGTCACCCGTAGCAGCATCATCCAGCAAGTACTGGCCGAAGCGCGGCGTGACGGTGTGTTCCCGTTCGGGGCGGCGGTACCTCATGTCGACTATTTGCCGGTGCGGGCACTGCATCAGCAACTGGCCAAGGTCACCCGTTTTCATAGTCCGCGGGCTTTCAGCTATATGTTCAGCCCGGGCTTTGAGCCTTTGCGTCGGCAGATCGCCATCCGCATGCGTGATGCCGGCGTCGTAGTTGATCCCAGTGAGGTAGTGGTCACCCATGGTTGCGTCGATGCGCTGCAGATGTCGCTACGGGTGTTGACCAAGCCGGGTGATCTGATTGCCGCCGAATCACCGACTTATTATGGTTTGCTGCAATTGGCCGATCTGTTGGGGCTGAAAGTCATCGAGATTCCCAGTGATCCGTCTACCGGCATCAGTCTGGAGGCGCTGCAGCTTGCGGCCAATCAGTGGTCGATCAAGGCGTTGGTATTGACCGCGCGGCTGAGCAACCCGCTCGGTGGTACGATTCCGGAAGATCGGCAGAAGCAATTGCTGCGCCTGGCTTCGGACTTCGATATCCAGATTGTCGAAGACGATATTTACGGCGAATTGATGTTTGAACAGGGCAAGACCAAAGCGCTCAAGGCCTTTGATCGCTTGGGGCGGGTGATTTATTGCTCAAGCTTTTCCAAGACCTTGTCGCCCGGGGTGCGTATTGGCTGGATGATTGCCGGTAAATACCAGGCGGAAATCCAGCGCTTGCAGACCTTCACCACGCATTCGGCCTGCAGTGTGACGCAGATGGGGGTGGCCTCGTATCTTGAGAATGGCGGCTACGATCGGCACTTGCGTTATATCCGCCAGGAGTACCGGAAAAACCTCAGCGCCTATCAGTTGGCGGTGCAGCAGCATTTCCCTGAAGGCACACAAATGACCCGGCCGACCGGTGGTTTCATTCTCTGGGTGAGCCTGCCTGGGCGGGTCAATACCCAGGAGCTGCATGTGCGGGCGCTGCAGCAGGGGATCAGTATCGCACCGGGGCTGATATTCAGTAATACCGAGCAGTTCAACCACTGCATCCGCCTGAATTGCGGGATTCCCTGGAATCGCGAAGCGGAACGCGCCTTGATGACCTTGGGTATGTTGGCCGGTCAACTGTGTCAGGAGTCGGGGGTGGCAAACTTTTTCTAGGTATTGTGCCGTAAGCTTGCCAGTCCTCTCGGGAGCGAGGAGCATATACATATTTGCAGATGATTTTCGGTGTATATGAAAGCCTTGTCTCGGGTTGGTCTGTTCCTGTGTTTTCTGGGCTTGCTGGCAGGCAACGGCAGTGCGACGGCTCAGACACCAGTTGCTGCTACGCCGACGAAACAGGGCAAAGCTGCGCCGGCAGCGCTGCCAGCAGCAAAACTCGACCTGCGTTTACCGGTCGATATGGTCAAAGATCTCAAGCCGGCGACCCAGGATCCGGCGTCTACGCCCAGGCCTTTGTTGCCCTATCTGTTTGGTGAGAAGCCCCCGTCTGACAGCCCGTTTCAGCTCAACGGCCGCCTGCTGAACAACGAAATGCAGCTGCAGTTGCGTAATGATGCTCGCCAGCAGGATATCGAAGGGGCGGCGATCGAATTCGAGTTCAAACAATAGTTGTCGTACTGACCCGTCAGTCATGGCCGGTCACGTGAGTTTTCATGTTTTCAGCAATTTCAAACGACCGTTTAAGCGGTTACTATTTCGATTCATTGATCATTTGCTGTACCGAGGATTGTGTTGTCATGAATTGCCGTGAAGGATGTGGCGCTTGCTGCATCGCGCCCTCCATCAGCTCACCGATTCCGGGTATGCCCAAGGGCAAGCCAGCGGGTGAGCGTTGTCTGCATCTGTCGCTCGCTAACCTGTGCGGGTTGTTCGGCAAGCCCGAGCGACCTGCGGTGTGTGGCGGCTTCAAGGCCGATGTTGACGTATGCGGCAGTGATCGCGATGAGGCGATCAGGATCCTGGGATGGCTGGAGCAAATGACGGCGGCTTGAAACGTGGATCTTCGACAATAAGGAACAATAGAATGGGATCGTTTAAGCGAGTGGCACTGGTCATGGGGCTTAGTGTGGCGCTGCTGCCGCTGGCCCATGCCGAGAGCTGGAAGCAGGCCAGGAACGAAGATGGGATCAAGGTCGATCTGGCTGAGGTTGCCGGTTCCGACTACAAGGCTTATCGCGGCGTAACGCTGATCAAGGCGCCGCTGGCAAAAGTCAGGGCCCTGCAGGAAGACGTCGTGGGTGCTTGCGCCTGGATTCATCAGTGCAAGTCGCAAAATCTGCTCAAGATCGAGGGCAATCAGAGCTGGTCTTACACGCAGTTCAATACGCCATGGCCGGTCACCCCGCGCGACTCCATTCTGCACGTCACCACCACTGAGGAAGCTGATGGCAGCTTGACCCGCAAGCTTGAAGGTGTGCCGAAGTATCTGCCTGAAGAAAAGGGCTTTGTGCGCGTGGCCAAGGTTCAGGGTTTCTGGAAGCTGCAGCCCAAAGAAGGTGGTACCGAGGTAACTTACCAGGTGCACACCGAGCCAGGTGGCAGCGTGCCGTCGATGGTGGCGAACAAGTTTGTGGTGGATGCGCCGTTCAATACCTTGAAAGCGTTGAAGGCGAAGGCTGAGAAGCCTTGACTCGGTAAGTACAGATCGCCAGTTTAACGAAGGCCGCGAAACTGTAGGGTCGCTTTGTGAGCCATCGCCGGCAAGGCCGGCTCCTACAAGGATTGCACCAATAAAAAGGCTGCCCGAGGGCAGCCTTTTTTCGTGTTCAGCGCAGGGCTTACTTGCGGTCTTCCAGCTTGGTGATGTCACGCGACTCGTAGCCGGTGTACAGCTGACGCGGACGGCCAATCTTGTACGGGCTGGAAAGCATTTCTTTCCAGTGCGAGATCCAGCCGACGGTACGCGCCAGGGCGAAGATCACGGTGAACATACTGGTTGGAATGCCGATCGCCTTGAGGATGATCCCCGAGTAGAAGTCGACGTTCGGGTACAGCGAGCGCTCGATGAAGTACGGATCGGTCAGGGCGATCTCTTCCAGGCGCATGGCCAGTTCCAGCTGCGGGTCGTTCTTGATGCCCAGCTCGCGCAGGACTTCGTCGCAGGTCTGCTTCATCACGGTGGCGCGTGGGTCACGGTTCTTGTAAACGCGGTGACCGAAGCCCATCAGCTTGAACGGATCGTTCTTGTCTTTGGCCTTGGCGATGAACGTGTCGATGTTCGAGACATCGCCGATTTCATCGAGCATGGTCAGTACGGCTTCGTTGGCGCCGCCATGCGCCGGGCCCCAGAGTGCGGCGATACCGGCAGCGATACAGGCGAACGGGTTGGCACCCGAGGAGCCGGCCAGGCGGACGGTGGAGGTCGAGGCGTTCTGTTCGTGGTCGGCGTGGAGGATGAAGATCCGGTCCATTGCCTTGGCCAGTACCGGGCTGATCGGTTTGATCTCGCACGGGGTGTTGAACATCATATGCAGGAAGTTTTCCGCGTACGACAGGTCGTTGCGCGGGTACATCATGGGTTGACCCATGGAGTACTTGTACACCATCGCCGCCAGGGTCGGCATCTTGGCGACCAGGCGAACCGCGGAGATTTCGCGGTGCTGCGGGTTATTGATGTCCAGCGAGTCGTGGTAGAACGCCGACAGGGCGCCGACCACACCGCACATGACGGCCATCGGGTGGGCGTCGCGGCGGAAGCCGTTGAAGAAGGACTTCAACTGCTCATGCACCATGGTGTGATTTTTCACGGTGCTGACGAACTGGGCCTTCTGCTCGGCATTCGGCAGTTCGCCGTTGAGCAGCAAGTAGCAGGTCTCGAGGTAATCGGATTTTTCAGCGAGCTGTTCGATCGGGTAGCCGCGGTGCAGCAGGATACCCTTGTCGCCGTCGATATAAGTGATCTTCGACTCGCAGGATGCGGTCGCCATGAAACCAGGGTCGAAAGTGAAGTGACCCGTGGCCCCCAACCCTCTAACGTCGATAACATCGGGACCAACGGTGCCGGTTAAAATGGGCAGCTCGACGGGGGCTGCGCCCTCGATGACCAACTGCGCTTTTTTGTCAGCCATGTGGCCTCCTATTAATGCTTGAAATCATCAGACAGACCCCCCACGCAGGGCCCGCACCACTATAGTGAGATAAATTCGAATGTCAATTTGCCTAAAGCACGGTTGTAATGGGCTTTGGGCGCGGTTTTTCCTCGAAATTACCGCCCGTTTACGCCTTTTGTCCGCTAAAGGCAATGCGCTATTTGGGCTAGGGGCTTGCGTTGTCATTAGTAGCCTAACTGTCTATAATCGGCCCCCGACCGCCAGGGGCTTGCAAGCCCGTGTTGCTGGGGTCGTCACTCCCTGGGTGGTGGGTACCTGACCAGTACACTTACCAACAACTTTGCCCTGCTTGCTAGGGGCTCTTCAGTGTGAAAAAAGCCGTGAAAAGCCAACGACCTGTAAACCTAGACCTAAGGACCATCAAACTCCCCATTACCGGCGTTACGTCATTTCTTCACCGTGTTTCCGGCATCATCCTCTTCCTGGGCCTTGGCATCATGCTTTATGCATTGGGCAAATCCCTGGGTTCGGAGGAAGGTTTCGCCGAGGTGAAGGCATGCTTGACCAGTCCGCTGGCCAAATTCGTGGCATGGGGCCTCCTGTCCGCCTTGCTGTATCACTTGGTAGCCGGTGTGCGCCACTTGATCATGGACATGGGCATCGGTGAAACGCTGGAAGGCGGAAGACTGGGCTCGAAAATTATCATCGCCGTCTCTGTGGTGGTGATCGTGCTGGCAGGAGTTTGGATATGGTAACCAACGTCACGAACCTCTCGCGTTCGGGCCTCTATGACTGGATGGCGCAGCGCGTTTCTGCGGTCGTTCTCGCGGCTTATTTCATTTTCCTGATCGGATACCTGGTCGCGCACCCGGGCATCGAGTTTGCCCAGTGGCACGCTCTGTTCTCCAACAACGCGATGCGTATTTTCAGTCTGCTGGCACTGGTTGCCCTGGGCGCTCACGCCTGGGTCGGCATGTGGACCATCGCAACCGACTACCTGACGCCGATGGCGCTGGGCAAGTCGGCGACTGCCGTACGTTTCCTGTTCCAGGCGGTATGTGGTGTCGCGATGTTCGCGTACTTCGTCTGGGGTGTGCAGATTCTCTGGGGTATCTGATTCATGGCTAACATTCCTACGATTACATTCGACGCCATCATTATTGGTGGTGGTGGTGCCGGCATGCGCGCTGCGCTGCAGCTGGCTCAGGGTGGTCACAAGACTGCCGTGATCACCAAGGTCTTTCCGACCCGTTCGCATACCGTATCGGCCCAGGGTGGCATCACCTGCGCCATCGCTTCGGCCGACCCGAACGATGACTGGCGCTGGCACATGTACGATACCGTCAAAGGCTCCGACTACATCGGTGACCAGGACGCTATCGAATACATGTGTCAGGAAGGCCCTGCTGCGGTCTTCGAACTGGACCACATGGGTCTGCCGTTCTCGCGCACCGAAACCGGTCGTATCTATCAGCGTCCGTTCGGTGGTCAGTCCAAAGACTACGGTAAAGGTGGCCAGGCCGCCCGTACCTGTGCCGCTTCCGACCGTACCGGTCACGCGCTGCTGCACACCCTGTACCAGGGCAACCTGAAAGCAGGCACCACCTTCCTGAACGAGTACTACGCCGTAGACCTGGTGAAAAACCAGGAGGGCGCGTTCGTCGGTGTGATCGCGATCTGCATCGAAACCGGCGAAACCCTGTACATCAAAGCCAAGGCCACCGTATTGGCTACTGGCGGTGCAGGCCGTATCTACTCCTCCACCACCAACGCCCTGATCAATACCGGTGACGGTATCGGCATGGCGCTGCGTGCAGGCGTTCCGGTCCAGGACATCGAGATGTGGCAGTTCCACCCGACTGGCATCGCCGGCGCCGGTGTACTGGTTACCGAAGGTTGCCGTGGTGAAGGTGGTTACCTGATCAACAAGCATGGCGAGCGTTTCATGGAGCGTTATGCGCCAAACGCCAAAGACCTTGCCGGTCGTGACGTTGTAGCCCGTTCCATGGTTAAAGAGATCATCGCCGGTAACGGCTGTGGCCCTAATGGCGACCACGTGATGCTCAAGCTCGACCACCTGGGCGAAGAAGTACTGCACAGCCGCCTGCCAGGCATCTGCGAGCTGTCCAAGACTTTCGCTCACGTCGACCCTGTCGTCGCGCCGGTTCCTGTTGTTCCAACCTGCCACTACATGATGGGCGGCGTTGCCACCAACATTCATGGCCAGGCGATGACTCAGAACGCCGATGGCGTTGACCAGATCATCCCGGGGCTGTTCGCGGTAGGTGAAGTGGCGTGCGTATCGGTTCACGGTGCCAACCGTCTGGGCGGCAACTCGCTGCTCGACCTGGTTGTCTTCGGCCGTGCTGCTGGCCTGCACCTGGAAAAAGCGCTGTCCGACGGTATCGAATACCTCGACGCCAGCGACACCGATATCGATGTTGCCCTGAGCCGCCTGAACAAGCTCAACGAGCGCAGCACTGGTGAAGACGTGGCTACCCTGCGTCGCGAGCTGCAAAGCTGCATGCAGAACTACTTCGGTGTATTCCGTACTGGCGAATACATGCAGAAGGGTATCGAGCAGCTGGCGCAACTGCGTGAGCGTATCGCCAACGTCAAGATCAACGACAAGTCCCAGGCCTTCAACACTGCGCGTATCGAAGCGCTGGAGCTGCAGAACCTGCTGGAAGTCGCTGAGGCCACTGCAATCGCTGCAGAAGTTCGTAAAGAGTCCCGCGGTGCCCACGCCCGTGAAGACTTCGAAGACCGTGACGACGAAAACTGGCTGTGCCACACCCTGTACTTCCCGGGCGAAAAACGCGTTGCCAAGCGCGCCGTCAACTTCGCGCCGAAAACCGTACCGGCGTTCGAGCCAAAAGTCCGGACTTACTAAGGGGTGGTCGCTATGTTGCAAGTCGAAGTCTATCGTTACAACCCCGATACCGACGCTGCGCCGAAGATGCAGACGTTCCAGGTCGATACCGGTGGTAAGGACTTGATGGTGCTGGATGTCTTGGCGCTGATCAAAGAACAGGATGAAGGTTTCTCGTATCGTCGTTCTTGCCGCGAAGGTGTTTGCGGCTCCGACGGTATGAACATCAACGGCAAGAACGGCCTGGCCTGCATCACGCCGCTGTCGGCAGTGGTCAAGCGTAACAAGCTGATCATCCGTCCGCTGCCTGGATTGCCGGTCATTCGTGACCTGGTCGTCGATATGAGCATCTTCTATAAGCAGTACGAGAAGGTGAAGCCATTCCTGCAGAACGACACGCCGGCTCCGGCCATCGAGCGTCTGCAGTCGCCGGAAGAGCGTGAGAAGCTGGACGGTCTGTACGAGTGCATCCTGTGCGCTTGCTGCTCGACCTCTTGCCCATCGTTCTGGTGGAACCCTGACAAGTTCCTCGGTCCAGCTGCACTGTTGCAGGCCTATCGTTTCCTGGCCGACAGCCGTGACACCAAGACCCAGGAGCGTCTGGCTTCGCTGGACGACCCGTTCAGCGTATTCCGCTGCCGCGGGATCATGAACTGCGTCAACGTTTGCCCTAAAGGTCTGAACCCGACCAAGGCAATCGGCCACGTACGTAACATGTTGCTGCAGAGCGGTGTCTGATTTTTAAAATGTTGTACCCGTAGCACGCCGAGGTGCGGGCCTTTGCCCGCACCAAGGTGAAACCCGAGCGAGGGCCCAAAAAGCCTGAGCTTTTACCTATGAAGATATGAGACCAGCAGGGGCTTCCGGGCTGGTACCCGGAAAATCTGTGGGATCCTTGGTGGCTTGGTTCGGTCGCTGCATTGGGACTTTTCCAGGCTTGCTATGGCTCTCGCCGATCCGTCCCCTAACCGAGGGTGACCAAGCATGCAAGAAAGCGTGATGCAGCGCATGTGGGAAAGCGCCCACCTTTCAGGTGGTAACGCTGCATATGTGGAAGAGCTCTACGAGCTTTACCTGCACGACCCTAACGCTGTGCCAGAAGAGTGGCGCACTTACTTCCAGAAGTTGCCCGCCGAAGGCAGCACCGCTACCGATGTATCGCACTCTACAATCCGCGACCATTTCGTACTGCTGGCAAAGAACCAGCGCCGCGCTCAACCGGTTTCTGCCGGGAGCGTGAGCAGTGAACACGAGAAGAAGCAGGTTGAAGTTCTGCGACTGATCCAGGCTTACCGTATGCGCGGCCACCAAGCTGCCAAGCTCGACCCCCTGGGGTTGTGGCAGCGCCCTGCGCCAGTAGACCTGTCGATCAATCACTACGGCTTGACCAATGCCGATCTTGATACGACCTTCCGTGCCGGCGACCTGTTCATCGGCAAAGAGGAAGCGAGCCTACGCGAAATTTTCGACGCTTTGCAGCAGACATATTGCCGCACCATTGGCGCCGAATTTACCCACATCGTCGATTCCGAGCAGCGCAGCTGGTTCCAGCAGCGTCTGGAGAGCGTTCGTGGCCGCCCGGCTTTCTCCGCGGATGTCCAGAGCCACCTGCTTGAGCGTGTGACCGCAGCAGAAGGTCTGGAAAAGTACCTGGGTACCAAATACCCGGGCACCAAGCGTTTCGGCCTGGAAGGCGGCGAAAGCCTGATTCCGATGCTGGACGAGCTGATTCAGCGTTCCGGCTCCTACGGTACCAAGGAAGTTGTCATCGGCATGGCCCACCGCGGCCGTCTGAACGTGCTGGTCAACACCTTTGGCAAGAACCCGCGTGAGCTGTTCGACGAGTTCGAAGGCAAGAAGAAGGTCGAGCTGGGTTCCGGTGACGTTAAATACCACCAGGGCTTCTCGTCCAACGTGATGACCGCCGGTGGTGAAGTTCACCTGGCCATGGCGTTCAACCCTTCGCACCTGGAAATCGTCTCGCCAGTGGTTGAAGGTTCGGTGCGCGCCCGTCAGGACCGTCGCAACGACACCGTTGGCGACAAGGTACTGCCGATTTCCATCCACGGTGACGCGGCATTCGCCGGTCAAGGCGTGGTCATGGAAACCTTCCAGATGTCGCAGACCCGCGGTTTCAAGACCGGCGGTACCGTGCACATCGTGATCAACAACCAGGTCGGTTTCACCATCAGCAACCCGCTGGACTCGCGTTCCACCGAATACGCTACAGACGTCGCCAAAATGATTCAGGCGCCGATCCTGCACGTGAACGGTGATGACCCAGAGGCGGTGCTGTTCGTGACCCAGCTGGCAGTTGACTACCGCATGCAGTTCAAGCGTGACGTGGTCATCGACATGGTCTGCTATCGTCGTCGTGGCCACAACGAGGCCGACGAGCCGAACGGCACCCAGCCGCTGATGTACCAGCAGATCGCCAAGCAGCGCACTACTCGTGAGCTGTACGCCGAAGTTCTGACCAAGTCGGGCAGTCTTGATGCTGCACGCGTCCAGGCCAAGGTCGACGAGTACCGCAACGCGCTGGACAACGGTCTGCACGTAGTAAAGAGCCTGGTCAAAGAGCCGAACAAAGAACTGTTCGTTGACTGGCGTCCGTACCTGGGTCACACCTGGACCGCGCGTCACGACACGCGTTTCGACCTCAAGACCCTGCAGGAACTGTCGGCCAAGCTGCTGGAACTGCCAGAAGGTTTCGTGGTTCAGCGTCAGGTTTCGAAGATCTACGAAGATCGCCAGAAGATGCAGGCCGGTGGCTTGCCGATCAACTGGGGCTACGCCGAAACCATGGCCTATGCGACCCTGCTGTTTGAAGGTCATCCGATCCGCATGACGGGTCAGGATATCGGTCGCGGCACTTTCTCCCACCGCCATGCGGTATTGCACAACCAGAAAGACGCCAGCACCTACCTGCCACTGCAGAACCTGTACGCCGATCAGCCTAAGTTCGACCTGTACGACTCCTTCCTGTCGGAAGAAGCGGTACTGGCCTTCGAATACGGCTACTCCACCACCACGCCAAACGCGCTGGTGATCTGGGAAGCCCAGTTCGGCGACTTCGCCAACGGTGCCCAGGTGGTTGTCGACCAGTTCATAACCAGCGGCGAGCACAAGTGGGGCCGTCTGTGCGGTCTGACCATGCTGCTGCCACACGGTTATGAAGGGCAGGGGCCTGAACACTCTTCGGCACGTCTGGAGCGTTACCTGCAGCTGTGCGCCGAGCACAACGTCCAGGTTTGCGTACCGACCACGCCGGCTCAGATCTACCACCTGCTGCGTCGTCAGGTCATCCGTCCGCTGCGCAAGCCGCTGATCGTGCTGACGCCAAAGTCGCTGCTGCGCCACAAGCTGGCCATCTCGACCCTGGAAGAACTGGCCGAAGGCTCGTTCCAGACGGTGATCCCGGAAATCGATACTCTCGATCCGAAAAAGGTCACTCGCCTGGTCCTGTGCAGCGGCAAGGTCTACTACGATCTGCTGGAAAAACGCCGTGCCGAAGGCCGCGAAGACATCGCTGTCGTGCGTATCGAGCAACTGTATCCGTTCCCTGAGGACGATCTGGTCGAGATCCTCGCGCCGTACTCCAATCTCAAGGATGTGGTGTGGTGCCAGGAAGAGCCGATGAACCAGGGCGCCTGGTACAGCAGCCAGCACCACATGCGTCGTATCCTGACCCGCCACAATAAAGAGCTGGTTCTGGAATACGCCGGTCGTGATGCTTCGGCAGCACCAGCCTGTGGTTACGCTTCGATGCACGCCGAGCAGCAGGAAAAACTGCTGCAAGATGCCTTCACTGTTTAATGCCATCGCGCACCAGAAACCGAATTTAAGGAACCACTGATAATGGCTATCGAGATCAAAGCCCCTACTTTCCCGGAATCGGTTGCCGATGGCACCGTTGCCACCTGGCACAAGCAGCCGGGCGAAGCCGTCAAGCGTGACGAGCTGATCGTCGACATCGAGACCGACAAAGTCGTTCTGGAAGTACTGGCTACCGCCGACGGCGTACTGGGCGCTATCGTCAAAGGCGAGGGCGAAACCGTCCTCTCCGACGAAGTTCTGGGCTCGATCGAAGAAGGTGGCGTTGCCGCCGTAGCGCCTGTCGCTGCCGCCGCTCCGGCTGCCGCTGTTGCCCCTGCCGCTGCTGGCGACGAAGACGCCATCGGCGCTCCAGCTGCTCGCAAGCTGGCCGAAGAGAACGGCATCGCGCTGAACAGCATCAAGGGCACCGGCAAAGACGGTCGTATCACCAAGGAAGACGTTGTAGCTGCCATCGAAGCGAAGAAATCCGCTCCGGCTGCCGCTCCAGCTGCCAAGCCTGCCGCTGCTGCGCCGATCGTTGCTACTGGCGATCGTACCGAGAAGCGCGTGCCGATGACCCGTGTGCGTGCAACCGTGGCCAAGCGCCTGGTTGAAGCACAGTCGAACATGGCCATGCTGACCACCTTCAACGAAGTCGACATGACCGAAGTCATGGCGCTGCGTTCGAAGTACAAGGACCTGTTCGAGAAGACCCACAACGGCGTACGCCTGGGCTTCATGTCGTTCTTCGTCAAGGCTGCTACCGAAGCACTGAAGCGCTTCCCGGCTGTCAACGCTTCGATCGACGGTTCCGACATCGTTTACCACGGTTATGCGGACATCGGCGTTGCCGTATCCAGCGACCGCGGCCTGGTGGTACCGGTTCTGCGTAACGCCGAGCTGATGAGCCTGGCTGAAATCGAGAACGGCATCGCTACCTTCGGCAAAAAAGCACGTGACGGCAAACTGTCGATCGACGAAATGACCGGCGGTACTTTCACCATCACCAACGGTGGTACCTTCGGTTCGATGATGTCGACGCCGATCGTCAACCCGCCGCAGGCCGCTATCCTGGGCATGCACAACATCATCCAGCGTCCTATGGCCGTCAATGGTCAGGTCGTGATCCGTCCGATGATGTACCTGGCACTGTCCTATGATCACCGCCTGATCGACGGTAAAGAAGCCGTGACCTTCCTGGTGACCATCAAGAACCTGCTGGAAGACCCGGCTCGTCTGCTGCTGGACATCTAAAACGCAGCCGCGAGCGGCAAGCGGCGGGCCCCTGAGGGCTACGCTGCTTGCCGCTTGAGGCTTGCCGCTTGAAGCTAAAAGGAATCTTTTATGACCCAGAAATTCGACGTGGTAGTGATTGGCGCAGGTCCTGGCGGCTACGTAGCTGCTATCAAGGCCGCGCAACTCGGTCTGAGCACCGCCTGTATCGAGAAGTACACTGACGGCGAAGGCAAACTGGCCCTCGGCGGTACCTGCCTGAACGTGGGTTGCATTCCGTCCAAGGCGCTGCTGGACAGCTCCTGGAAGTACAAGGAAGCCAAAGAGAGCTTCAACGTCCACGGTATCTCCACCGGCGAAGTCAAAATGGACGTCGCGGCGATGGTTGGCCGCAAGGCTGGCATCGTCAAGAACCTGACCGGCGGCGTAGCCACTCTGTTCAAGGCCAACGGCGTTACTTCGATCCAGGGCCACGGCAAACTGCTGGCCGGCAAGAAAGTCGAAGTCACCAAGGCTGACGGCACCACCGAAATCATCGAAGCCGAAAACGTGATCCTGGCTTCCGGCTCGCGTCCGATCGACATTCCGCCGGCTCCGGTCGACCAGAACGTCATCGTCGACTCCACCGGTGCCCTGGAATTCCAGGCCGTACCTAAGCGCCTGGGCGTTATCGGTGCTGGCGTTATCGGTCTGGAGCTGGGTTCGGTCTGGGCTCGTCTGGGCGCAGAAGTTACCGTTCTGGAAGCGTTGGACACCTTCCTGATGGCGGCTGACACTGCCGTCTCCAAGGAAGCCCTGAAGACCCTGACCAAGCAAGGTCTGGACATCAAGCTGGGCGCTCGCGTCACCGGTTCCAAGGTCAACGGCGCTGAAGTCGAAGTGACCTACACCGATGCCAATGGTGAACAGAAGATCACCTTCGACAAGCTGATCGTTGCCGTCGGCCGTCGTCCAGTGACTACCGATCTGCTGGCTGCCGACAGCGGCGTGACCATCGACGAACGTGGTTTCATCTTCGTTGATGACCATTGCGCGACCAGCGTACCGGGCGTTTACGCCATCGGTGACGTGGTGCGTGGCATGATGCTGGCGCACAAGGCCTCGGAAGAGGGCATCATGGTTGTCGAGCGCATCAAGGGCCACAAAGCCCAGATGAACTACGACCTGATCCCGTCGGTTATCTACACTCACCCGGAAATCGCGTGGGTCGGTAAAACCGAACAAACCTTGAAGGCTGAAGGCGTTGAGGTTAACGTGGGCACCTTCCCGTTCGCGGCCAGCGGCCGTGCGATGGCTGCCAACGACACCGGTGGTTTCGTCAAGGTCATCGCCGATGCCAAGACCGACCGCGTTCTGGGTGTACACGTGATTGGCCCATCGGCTGCCGAATTGGTGCAGCAGGGTGCAATCGCAATGGAATTCGGCACCAGCGCCGAAGACCTGGGCATGATGGTTTTCTCCCATCCGACCCTGTCCGAAGCGCTGCATGAAGCCGCGCTGGCTGTGAATGGCGGTGCCATTCACGTAGCCAACCGTAAGAAGCGTTAAACAATAAGAAACCACGGCGGGTGGCCCGTCGTGAGTCTTGCGTGCATGGCTCACCGCGGAAAGTCCGCCGGACTCGAACCCCCGGAGCATACCGGGGGCAAGTGGTCACAGGTGGCGCGGCACTCCAAAAGAGCGCAGCGCCGAAGCGCAGTACCTAACGAAGACGGTAAAAAGCATGAATCTTCACGAGTATCAGGGTAAGCAGCTGTTCGCTGAATACGGCCTGCCAGTTTCCAAGGGTTTCGCAGTCGACACCCCAGAAGCTGCCGCAGAAGCCTGCGAAAAGATCGGTGGCACCGAGTGGGTTGTCAAAGCCCAGGTTCACGCCGGTGGTCGCGGTAAAGCGGGCGGCGTCAAGCTGGTTCGCAGCAAAGAAGACGCCAAGGCGTTCGCTGCGCAGTGGTTGGGCAAGCGTCTGGTGACTTACCAGACTGATGCCAACGGTCAGCCAGTGACCAAGATCCTGGTCGAATCCTGCACTGACATCGCCAAAGAGCTGTACCTGGGCGCTGTAGTCGACCGTTCGAGCCGTCGTATCGTGTTCATGGCCTCCACCGAAGGTGGCGTGGACATCGAGAAAGTCGCTCACGACACTCCTGAGAAGATCATCAAGGCTACTATCGATCCTCTGGTTGGCGCTCAGCCATTCCAAGGTCGTGAACTGGCGTTCCAGCTGGGTCTGGAAGGCAAGCAAGTTGCACAGTTCGCCAAGATTTTCGTCGGCCTGGCCAAGCTGTTCAAAGAACACGACCTGGCCCTGCTGGAAGTAAACCCGCTGGTCATCAAGGCCGACGGCGACCTGCACTGCCTCGATGCCAAGATCAACATCGACGCTAACGCCATGTACCGTCAGCCTAAGCTGAAAACCTTCCACGACCCGTCGCAAGACGATCCTCGTGAAGCCCACGCTGCCAGCTTCGAGCTGAACTACGTGGCGCTGGAAGGTAACATCGGCTGCATGGTCAACGGTGCTGGCCTGGCCATGGGTACCATGGACATCGTCAACCTGCACGGCGGCAAGCCAGCCAACTTCCTCGACGTAGGTGGTGGTGCTACCAAAGAGCGCGTTACCGAAGCCTTCAAGATCATCCTGTCCGACAGCAATGTCGCGGCCGTTCTGGTCAACATCTTCGGCGGCATCGTTCGCTGCGACATGATTGCCGAAGGCATCATCGGTGCGGTGAAAGAAGTCGGCGTGAAAGTACCGGTTGTTGTTCGCCTGGAAGGTAACAACGCTGAACTGGGTGCTAAAGTACTGGCAGAAAGCGGTTTGAACATCATTGCGGCAACCAGCCTGACCGACGCTGCTCAACAAGTTGTCAAAGCTGCGGAGGGCAAGTAATGAGCGTCCTGATCAATAAAGACACCAAAGTCATCTGCCAGGGCTTCACCGGCTCGCAAGGTACTTTCCACTCCGAACAAGCCATCGCCTACGGCACCAAGATGGTTGGCGGTGTGACTCCGGGCAAAGGCGGCACCACCCACCTGGGGCTGCCAGTGTTCAACACCGTTAAAGAAGCCGTTGCGGCTACCGGTGCTGACGCTTCGGTCATCTACGTTCCGGCTCCTTTCTGCAAAGACTCGATCCTGGAAGCGGCTTTCGGCGGTATCAAGCTGATCGTCTGCATCACCGAAGGCATTCCTACCCTGGACATGCTCGATGCCAAGGTCAAGTGCGACGAGCTGGGTGTTACCCTGATCGGCCCTAACTGCCCAGGTGTCATCACTCCGGGCGAGTGCAAGATCGGCATCATGCCAGGTCACATCCACTTGCCAGGCAAGGTCGGTATCGTTTCGCGTTCCGGCACCCTGACCTACGAAGCGGTCAAGCAGACCACTGACGCCGGTTTCGGTCAGTCCACCTGCGTTGGTATCGGTGGTGACCCGATCCCTGGCTCGAACTTCATCGACATCCTGAAGCTGTTCCAGGAAGACCCGAAGACTGAAGCGATCGTCATGATCGGTGAGATCGGCGGTTCGGCTGAAGAAGAAGCGGCTGCCTACATCAAGGCAAACGTGACCAAGCCTGTGGTTTCCTACATCGCTGGTGTTACCGCTCCTGCGGGCAAGCGTATGGGTCACGCCGGTGCAATCATCTCCGGCGGCAAAGGCACTGCAGACGAGAAATTCGCTGCACTGCAAGACGCCGGTGTGAAAACCGTGCGTTCGCTGGCAGACATCGGCAAGGCCCTGGCCGAGCTGACTGGCTGGGAAGTGAAGAAGTAAGCTACGGCTGAACCTTCGCTCCAGACGCAAAGGCCACCTTCGGGTGGCCTTTGTGCTTTTTGGGGGTGCACCAGGTGACGCCTGGATTGCTGTCATCAAGGCGACAAACCCATGCGCTCATCGGACACCTTGACTGGCAGCGGTGCGCTGTTGGTGCAACTTGGTTACACTGTGCGCACTTTCGTGTCGGTACCCCAAAAGGGCACAGGCATGCTTTAAAGGGCTTGTCTCATCCGGACGGGCTACATATTTCCCTCACCCAAGGGGAAATCCCTCTCTAAATCCCGATTTCAGAAGTGTGGTATTTCCTTAATGAAAGTGTTGAAAGGCCAGGACATCCTGGCGCTTGGTTTTATGACGTTCGCGTTGTTCGTCGGTGCGGGCAATATCATCTTCCCGCCTATCGTCGGTCTGCAGTCCGGTCCGCATGTGTGGATGGCGGCGTTAGGCTTTCTGATCACTGCAGTTGGCCTGCCGGTCATCACGGTTATCGCCCTGGCCAAAGTTGGCGGTGGCATGGACGCGCTGAGCAGCCCTATCGGTAAGGTGGCTGGTGGTTTGCTTGCAGCGGTCTGCTACCTGTCGGTCGGTCCGCTGTTCGCTACCCCGCGCACCGCTACGGTGTCGTTTGAAGTGGGCCTGGCGCCGCTGACCGGCGAAAGCCCGGCGGCGCTGTTCATCTACAGCCTGGTGTACTTCCTGGTGGTGCTGGCCGTGTCCATGTACCCGGGCAAGCTGCTCGATACCGTCGGTCGCTTCCTGGCACCGCTGAAGATTATCGCCCTGGCCGCTCTGGGTATTGCCGCGTTCATGCTGCCTGCCGGTACCAGTGGTGAGGCAATGCCTGCCTATGAGGCGTCAGCATTTTCCCAGGGCTTTATCAATGGCTACCTGACCATGGATACCCTCGGCGCGCTGGTGTTCGGTATCGTTATCGTCAATGCCATTCGTTCCCGTGGTGTCGAGTCGCCGAGGCTGATTACCCGTTACGCCATTATCGCCGGCCTGATCGCCGGTGTCGGCCTGGCGCTGGTGTACATCAGCCTGTTCCGCCTGGGTGCGAGCAGCCATGAAATTGCCGCTGGCGCTACCAACGGTGCAGCGGTTTTGCATGCTTATGTGCAGCACACCTTCGGCTCTCTGGGCAGCGGCTTCCTCGCCGTGCTGATCGCATTGGCCTGCCTGGTAACGGCTGTGGGTTTGACCTGCGCCTGCGCCGAGTACTTCAGCCAGGTGTTGCCGTTGTCCTACCGCACCCTGGTGGTGATTCTGTGCGGATTCTCGCTGCTGATCTCCAACCTGGGTCTGACCAAGCTGATCATGTTCTCGATCCCGGTACTGACGGCTATCTACCCGCCGTGCATCGTGGTGGTGGGGTTGAGCTTCTGCAAAGAGCTGTGGAACTCCCAGGCACGCATCCTGGCTCCGGTGATGCTGGTATCGCTGCTGTTTGGCATGGTTGATGCCCTCAAGGGCACCAGTCTGGCTCACTTGCTGCCAGATGCTCTGGCGCACCTGCCGTTGAGCGATCAAGGCTTGGCCTGGCTGGTCCCTTCGGTGGCGACCCTGGCGGTAGCGGTGGTTTGTGACCGTATGCTGGGCAAACCGCGCGAAGCGCTTGCCTGAGAATAAGCCGAAGCCTGACGTCGGCCACAAGCCATAGCGCGTCGGGCAGGGCGGATTCCAAGCCCCGTATCCGTAAGGATGCGGGGCTTTTTCAATTTTTGCTCGAGGACGTGTCTTTTTCTTCGGCTAAGCGTCGAAATCCGGTCAATGCGCTTTACTGTGCACGAAACTCTTTACCGGGAGCTTGCATGAGCTTTATTCAAAGTAATCTCAATCACTTGCTGGCGGCCTGTTGGTTTGTTGTCTGCTGGGGCGGCTATACCCGCTATGCCACCTGGAAGGGGCGTGATACCGCGTGCCTGGCCAGCGTGCTGCACCTATACCGCGAAGACTGGATGCGCCGCATGCTGATGCGTGACAACCGTATCGCCGATGCCAGCGTGATCGCCAACCTTGAGCGCAACGCCTCGTTCTTCGCCTCCAGTACCCTGATCATCCTTGCCGGTATCCTTACTGTGCTCGGCGCTTCAGATCGCGCGGTGTCGCTGCTGGCGGACCTGCCGCTGGTCCAGCAGGCGACCCAGGGCATGTCGGAAATCAAACTGCTGTGCCTGGCCACAGTGTTTGTCTATGCCTTTTTCACCTTCAGCTGGTGCATGCGCCAATACAACTTCGCTGCTGTGCTAGTGGGTTCGGCGCCGATGATCGGTGAGCGGCATGTCACAGAGATGGAGCGCAAAGCGTTCGCCCAGCGTGCCGCTCGGGTTATCTCAATGGCCGCCAATCAGTTCAACTTTGGCTTGCGCTCCTATTATTTCGGCATGGCCATGCTCAGTTGGTTCATCAGCCCCTGGTTGTTCATGCTAATGAGTGCCGGGGTTGTTCTGGTACTGTATCGGCGCGAGTTTCACTCCGATGTCCTGGAGGTGATGGTATATACCCCGACCGAAGCGCCAGCGGCGGACGCGAGCAAAGAGACTGTCGTTAACTGAAGCGTTAAAGCAAGGTTGGCCAGGTATAAAAAAACCCGACAATAGTCGGGTTTTTTCATTCCAGGGTGCTTGCTTACTTGGCAGGCTCGGCTGGAGTGGTTTCTGGCGCTGGGGTAGCCGGAGCAGCAGGAGCGGCTTCTTCAGCGGCTTTCTGTTGCGCTTCAGCACTGTCTTTGGCTGCTTCAGCGTTTTCTTTTGCGGCCTCGTTCACTTTATCCTGAGCTTCGTCCATCTTCTGCTGGGCGTTCTCGGTTTGTTGCGCAGCATCCTGAGCCTTGTCTTCGTTGGCTTTATCGCAAGCAGCGAGACCCAGGGCGGCGGCCAGCATTACGGCAAAAGCAAAAGGTTTACGCATGGGGTGTTTCTCCTTGGGGAAATAAGTTACTTGTTCCTTTGAGCTCAAGTAACGGATAGAAGTTCCACTTACTTTACAGATATATAAGTGCTGGATCTATATAGACTTTTTTCTAGGCTTGTGCATCGTCTGAACAACCACAAGGGCCTTAGTGATATGAGCGAGACTGCATTGATGGCCATGGCAGAGCGATTTCTCTCTGCCTTGCGTCATTGCCAGGTATTACAGATGCGTGTGCAGCATGCCGATGCTCAGGGAATGACCCTGTTGCTACCGTATTCGACGAAGATCGTCGGTAACCCCCAGACCGGCGCCATTCACGGTGGCGCGTTGACCACCCTGATGGACACCACCTGCGGCATGGCCACGCTCTGCGCATTGCCTGAGTTCGAAGTCTGCCCGACCCTCGATCTGCGCATCGACTATATGCACCCGGCCAAAGCCGGTCTGGACATCTACGGCCACGCTCACTGCTACCGGGTCACCCGCGATGTGATCTTTACCCGCGGTATGGCCTATCAGGACGATCCCGAGCAGCCGATTGCGCAAGTGGTGGGCACGTTCATGCGCTTGGGCAAGGGGGTGAAGGGTGGGTTGAATTTCGCTAACGCGCTGAAGGGCGGTGCCCAATGATACCTCCCGAGGTGCATCAGCAATTACGCCAGGCCCATGCACAAGGCAACTACCAGCCGCTGTTGCAGCTGATTCCCTATGCGGGGTTGATCGGTATCCAGTGCAGCCGTCAGGGCGATGATCTACTGTTCTGTTTGCCGGCCAATAAGGACAACATCGGCAATCCGTTGCTGCCGGCTATCCATGGTGGCGTGATTGCCGGATTCATGGAGCTGTCGGCGGCCCTGTATCTGCTGATTTTCACCGAGAGTGCGACAATTCCGAAGATCATCGATTTTTCCATCGATTATCTGCGTGCCGGCCATTTTCGCGACACCTATGCTCGTTGCCAGCTCTGGCGCCAGGGGCGACGGGTAACCAACGTGGCGATTACCGCCTGGCAGGGCAACCAGGACGAGCCCATCGCCACCGCACGTGCGCATTTCAAGATCGAAGAAATGACTGCGCCCTTGAAATAGCTTCTCGCGCCCCCATCTGCATGACATCCCGCCGTGAAAGCAGGCCCGGGCCGCTGTGTCCGCCTGCCGAGCGACAACTGCCATCAGATTGGAGTGTTGAAGACCATGAGTGTGGAAACTCAAAAAGAAACCCTGGGCTTCCAGACCGAGGTGAAGCAGCTGCTGCACCTCATGATCCATTCCTTGTATTCGAACAAGGAAATCTTCCTTCGCGAACTGATTTCCAACGCCTCCGACGCCGTCGACAAACTGCGTTTCGAAGCGCTGGCCAAGCCTGAGCTGCTCGAAGGCGGCGCCGAGCTGAAAATTCGCGTCAGCTTCGACAAAGACGCCAACACCGTCACCCTCGAAGATAACGGCATCGGCATGAGCCGCGAGGATGTGATTACCCACCTGGGCACCATCGCCAAGTCCGGCACCGCCGACTTCATGAAGAACCTGACCGGTGACCAGAAGAAAGATTCGCACCTGATTGGTCAGTTCGGCGTGGGCTTCTACTCGGCCTTCATCGTTGCCGACAAGGTTGATGTATTCAGCCGCCGTGCCGGTCAGCCTGCCGCCGAAGGCGTGCACTGGTCGTCCAAAGGCGAGGGCGAGTTTGAAGTTGCCACCATCGACAAGGCCGAGCGCGGTACGCGTATCGTCCTGCACCTGAAAAAGGGTGAGGAAGAGTTCGCTGACGGCTGGCGCCTGCGTAACATCATCAAGAAGTACTCCGACCACATCGCCCTGCCGATCGAGCTGCCAAAGCAGGTCGAAGCCGCTGAAGGCGAAGAGAAGCCGGCCGAAGAATGGGAAACCGTCAACCGCGCCAGCGCCTTGTGGACCCGTCCGCGTACCGAGATCAAGGACGAGGAATACCAGGAGTTCTACAAGCACATCGGTCACGACTTCGAAAACCCGCTGGCCTGGAGCCACAACAAGGTTGAAGGCAAGCTTGAGTACAACTCGCTGCTGTATGTGCCTGCACGTGCGCCGTTTGACCTGTACCAGCGTGAAGCACCTCGCGGCCTGAAGCTCTACGTTCAGCGCGTGTTCGTCATGGACCAGGCCGAGTCGTTCCTGCCACTGTACTTGCGCTTCATCAAGGGCGTGGTTGATTCCAACGACCTGTCGCTGAACGTTTCGCGGGAAATCCTGCAGAAAGATCCGATCATTGATTCGATGAAATCGGCGCTGACCAAGCGCGTACTGGACATGCTCGAGAAGCTGGCCAAGAACGAGCCTGAACAGTACAAGGGCTTCTGGAAAAATTTCGGTCAGGTGATGAAAGAAGGCCCGGCCGAAGACTTCGCCAACAAGGAGAAAATTGCAGGCCTGCTGCGCTTTGCCTCCACCAGCGACGACAGCGGCGAGCAGAGCGTTGCCCTGGCCGACTACCTGGCGCGGGCCAAGGAAGGTCAGGACAAGATCTATTTCCTCACCGGCGAATCCTATGCGCAGGTCAAGAACAGCCCGCACCTGGAAGTCTTCCGCAAGAAAGGCATCGAAGTGCTGCTGCTGACCGACCGTATCGACGAGTGGCTGATGAGCTACCTGAGCGAATTCGACGGCAAGCACTTCGTCGACGTCGCCCGTGGCGATCTGGACCTGGGCAAGCTGGACTCCGAAGAGGACAAGAAGGCCCAGGAAGAAGTCGCCAAGGAAAAAGAAGGGCTGGTTGAGCGCCTGAAAGCGGCCCTGGGCGAAAACGTCAGCGAAGTGCGGGTCTCGCACCGCCTGACCGATTCGCCAGCGATCCTGGCCATTGGTGAGCAGGACCTCGGCCTGCAGATGCGCCAGATCCTCGAGGCCAGTGGGCAGAAGGTACCGGATTCCAAGCCGATCTTCGAATTCAACCCTGGCCATCCGTTGATCGAGAAACTGGACAACGAGCAGAGCGAAGACCGTTTCGCCGACTTCTCGCACATCCTCTTCGATCAGGCCGCCCTGGCGGCAGGTGACAGCTTGAAGGACCCGGCGGCCTACGTTCGTCGCCTGAACAAGCTGCTGGTCGAATTGTCGGCTTAAGTAGACTCAGCAAAGCCCGCTTCGGCGGGCTTTTTTCATGGTGCAAGGAGGAGTGCATGAGCAAGGTTACCGTCGAATCGCTGGTCTATCATGTTGCCGGCAAAGCCTATGAGAGCCGCTTGTTTTATACCCATGACGCCAAGCCGCAGCCTGGTTTGCTGATGGCGCCGAACTGGATGGGGGTCGGCGAAGGCGCCGAGCGGATTGCCCGCGACGTTGCCGCCCAGGGGTATGTGGTGCTGCTCGCCGATATCTACGGGCAGACCCTGCGGCCGTCGAACATGGATGAAGCAGGTGCGGCGATGATGCCGCTTAAAAATGACCGCGTCGAACTGCGTAAACGCATGAAAGCGGCGCTGGACCAGTTGCTGGGGCAATCGAAGGCGGTGCTGGAGCCAGGCAAACTGGCGACCTTCGGCTTCTGTTTTGGCGGTTGCTGTGCACTTGAGCTGGCCCGTGAGGATGATCGTCTGCAGGCTGCGGTGTCCTTTCACGGGACCCTCGATACGCCATTGCCGGCGCAGGGAGGCAAGGTCAAGGCATCGATGCTGGTATTGCACGGTGCGGCTGACCCGTTTGTGCCCAAGGAACAATTGCCAGCCTTCGAGGCTGAGATGGACGCAGCCAAGGTCGATTGGCAATTGATCAGCTACGGTGGTGCGGTGCACTCGTTCACCGATACCGCCGCGAACATGCCGGGCAAGATGAAGTACGACGCCAAAACCTCCAGGCGCGCGTTCCGGGCGATGTTCAATTTGCTGGGTGAAGTGTTCCAGCGCTGAATTGCTCCTCGTTGCAGGAGCCGATTCACCGGTCCGGCGTCCCGGTGAATCCCCACAGCTTTCTACTTAGGCAACTCGATCCGCTCGCTTTCCCCCGGCACCGTCGGCCAGTCTCCAGCAGCCCAACGCACCCGGGCCCGCTCGATCAGCGCCGGATCACTGGCCACGAAGTTCCAATTCATCCGCCGTGGCCCGTCCAGTACTGCGCCGCCGAACAGCACCAGCCGGCTCTCACTGTCGGCATACAAACTCATTTCCTCGCCTTCAGGTAGTACCACAAGGCTCTGGGGTTCGACGGCTTCATCGTTGAGGCTCATCTCACCGTCCAGCACATACAGCGCACGTTCGGCATGCTCATCGGGGATGGTCAGGGTTGTCGCAGCCTGCATCTGCACCAAGGCATAGAGGGTCGGCGACAGCACCGGCACCGGGGATACCAGGCAGAAGCCGCTACCGGCAATCATACGGATGTTCACACCCAGGTTATCGCTGACCGGCAGGGTTGCAGCCGGGTAGTGGCTGTAATGGCCGGGTCCCTGTTCCTTGTCTTTGGGGGAAGCCAGCCAGACCTGCAGGCCATGCAGGCGTGAGCCCTTTTCCAGCAGATCAGCCGGGGTGCGTTCGACATGGGCAATGGCGCTACCCGCCGTCATCCAGCTGACATCTCCAGCCTTGACCCGTTGATCCGATCCGAGGCTGTCCTTGTGCAGGATCTCGCCTTCGAACAGGTAGGTGAGGGTGGACAGGCCGATGTGTGGGTGCTGACGAATGTTTACGCCATTACCGGCGGTGTAATCGGTTTCGAGCATGTGATCGAAGAACACGAACGGTCCGACACTGCGGCATTGTGCCGACGGTAGTGGGCGCAGGATCGGTTGACCCTCGACAGACTCGACGCGAGGGCGGATGACCAGGGGATTGCTCACGGCGGGCTCCAGAGCGGGGATGATGAGCTTGAGCATAACCTGTTACAGGCAGCGCCTGAACTGCGCTGCGGTTTGACCGGTCTACCCTGTATTCATCGACCTGTCCTGAAGCGTCCTGCAGCCTTGTCTGTTGGGCGAGCAGGGCGAGCCCAGGGCTGCGTGGCTGGCGCTGGTCAAACGCTTCCCGGAGCGCTTCATGCTCGGTTCTGATGTGGTCGGACGGTTCGACAGCCTGGGTGAGCAGTTGCACGGCTTCGATCCTTTCCTCGATGCCTTGCCGGCGGATGTGGCGCAGAAGGTTGCGCGGGATGATTTTCTCGCGGTACTGGCGAAGCGGCGCTAGGGACGCCGCTGTCGGTTGTGTAGTTGTCATCAGTCTGTCATGCCGGCGTCATAGCCTGCCGCCATCAATCCTGATGGAGTGCATCATGTTTTCAAGTCGTTTTAGTGCGGTGTGCGGGCTTTTGCTGGTCAGTGGCCTGGCCAGTGCAGAGGTCAGGGTCGAAGGGCCGATTGAATATGGTCTGTTTGAAACCCGTCACCAGAACTTTCAGCCCGGTGAGCGGGTGCTGACCCAGAGCAACCAGACTCTCCAGTCCACCGATCAGATCCCGGCGCGCCTGGGCAGCAAGTTTGGCATGCGCTACCGCCTGGAAGGCAAAGTGGCAGACGACACGCCGCTGACCCTGTTGTCCCTCACCCCGGGGGTGCGCACGCCCGATGGCAAGCGCCATGACAAATTCGAAGTGGTGCAGAAGCTGGTGCCTGGAGCGGCCCAGGATGTCATGGCCTACGAGTTCACTGAAAACCACGAAGTGGTGCCGGGGCAATGGCATTTCATGGTCTTTCAGGGTGATCGCCTGCTCGCCGAGCAGCGTTTTATTGTGCGCTGAGCGGATTGCGCCTGCCGTCGCGATGAGCAGGCGTTTTGATATCGTATTTCCGTCTAAGGCAAATCTTCCGCGGGAGGTGGGCCGCAACCTGACCAACATCCGCGATATAGCGATGCAGGGCTCGGCGGGGGCCAACCAGACCAATGCGGCGAGTCAGGCATTGTCGCAGTTGGCGATTGATTTGAATGGCCTGGTGGCGCGGCTCTCGGTGTAAACAATCACGAGGCAGAAACAAAAACGCCCCGACGAGTCGGGGCGTTTCAGTATAAGGGGCTAGCCCTTACTTGCCTTCCCAGCGCTTGAGCACCAGGGTGGCGTTGGTGCCGCCGAAACCGAAGCTGTTGCTCATGACGGTATCGATCTTGGCGTTTTCCCGCGTTTTGGTCAGGATCGGCATGTCGGCTACCGCTGGGTCCAGCTCGTCGATGTTGGCGGAGCCGGCGATGAAGTTACCTTCCATCATCAGCATGCAATAGATCGCTTCGTGAACGCCGGCGGCGCCCAGGGAGTGACCGGACAGGCTCTTGGTCGAGCTGATGGCCGGAGCCTTGTCGCCGAACACTTCGCGAACGCCCTTGATCTCGGCAACATCGCCGACCGGCGTCGAGGTGCCGTGGGTGTTCAGGTAGTCGATCGGGGTGTCGACGGTGGACAGCGCCTGCTGCATGCAGCGGATGGCACCTTCGCCACTTGGGGCAACCATGTCGTAGCCATCGGAGGTCGCGCCGTAGCCGACGATCTCGGCGTAGATTTTCGCGCCACGGGCCAGAGCGTGCTCCAGCTCCTCGACCACGACCATGCCGCCACCACCGGCGATGACGAAACCGTCACGGTCGGCGTCGTAGGCGCGGGAGGCCTTTTCCGGGGTGTCGTTGCGCTTGCTGGACAGCGCGCCCATGGCATCGAACAGGAACGACTGGCTCCAATGCTCTTCTTCACCACCACCGGCGAAGACGATGTCCTGCTTGCCCATCTGGATCTGTTCCATCGCGGTGCCGATGCAGTGCGCACTGGTGGCGCAAGCGGAGGCGATGGAGTAGTTCAGGCCCTTGATCTTGAACGGGGTGGCCAGGCACGCCGAAACGGTGCTGCTCATGGTCCGGGTGACGCGGTACGGACCAACGCGCTTGACGCCTTTTTCGCGCAGGATGTCCAGCGCTTCCATCTGGTTCAGGGTCGAGGCGCCGCCGGAACCTGCGATCAGGCCGGTACGCGGGTTCGACACTTGCTCTTCAGTCAGGCCCGAATCCTTGATCGCGTCGGCCATTGCCAGATAGGCGTAGGCGGCAGCGTGACCAACGAAACGGAAGATCTTGCGGTCGATCAGTTCTTCGAGGTTGAGGTCAATGGAGCCGGAAACCTGGCTACGCAGACCCATTTCGGCATATTCCGGGTTGAATCGGATGCCAGGGCGGCTTGCACGCAGGTTGGCGGAGACGGTCTCTTTGTCATTGCCCAGGCACGAAACGATGCCTAGACCAGTGATAACGACGCGGCGCATGCGGATAACCCTTAGAAGTTGTCAGTGGAGGTGAATACGCCGACCCGAAGGCCTTCGGCGGTGTAGATCTCACGGCCGTCGACGCTGACCGAGCCATCGGCGATGGCCATGTTCAGCTTGCCCTTGAGGACGCGCTTGATATGAATGTTGTAAGTGACTTTCTGGGCGGTTGGCAGGACCTGGCCGAAGAACTTCACTTCGCCCGAACCCAGGGCACGGCCACGGCCCGGCAGGCCCTGCCAGCCGAGGAAGAAGCCGACCAGCTGCCACATGGCGTCCAGGCCCAGGCAGCCTGGCATCACTGGATCACCTTCGAAATGGCAGGCGAAGAACCACAGGTCCGGATTGATATCCAGCTCGGCGACCAATTCACCTTTGCCGTACTTGCCACCCTCGGCGCTGATATGGGTGATGCGATCCACCATCAGCATGTTCGGGGCGGGCAGTTGCGCGTTACCTGGGCCGAACAGCTCACCGCGACTGCAGCGCAGCAGGTCTTCCCGAGTAAAGGCGTTTTGTTTGGTCATGCGAGCTCCTCAATAGTCCCCATGTGGCAGGGGGGCAAATCTTCCCGGCCGACCCAAAACGCTTGTGCTTGGGGCGGCAGCCTACACATAGACTATTGCGTTGTAGTGAAAGTCACAGCGCACGAGGCAAAGAAGTACACTTGTGCACTGAAATTTTATTTTCAGGCCTTCAACGCGGCCTGTCCAGTCCATAAGACTGCCGCAATTTCAGATTAATCGCCAGTCGCAGCTGACTGATCGGGCAGCCAACGCTGCAGAATCTGCTGCAGATCAGTACGTTTGAACGGCTTGGCCAGGTAATCGTTCATGCCGGCGCTCAGGCAGCGTTCGCGGTCACCCTGTAAGGCATTAGCGGTCAGGGCGATGATCGGCATGGCGGCCGCCTGGGGGAATTGGCGGATGCGCCGGGTGGCTTCATAGCCATCGATGATCGGCAATCGGCAATCCATCAGGGTTGCGGCAAAGCGCTGACGGGCAACCTGCGACACCGCCTGGGCACCGTCCACGGCAATCTGCACCTCGTATCCCAGGCTGCGCAGCATGGCTTCGATCACGGTCTGGTTCACCGGATTGTCCTCCACCAGCAGGATTCGCCGACCCTGAGCTGCGTCTTCCTGGTCGCGGTTCTGGCTGGGCAGGCACGGTGCCGGCTGCACTGACAGCGTCAGCGGCATTTCCAGGGTAAAGGTCGAGCCCTGCCCCTGACGGCTTTCACCACGTAAGGTGCCGCCCATGCGTTCTGCCAGCGTGCGCGCAATCGACAGGCCCAGGCCGGTGCCGCCGTAACGTCGGGAAATCGAGCTGTCGGCCTGCTGGAAGGCAACGAACATGGTTTCCAGGCGCTCGTTGTCGATGCCGATACCGGTGTCGTGCACCGCGCAGGCGAACCAGATCAGTTGGCGGTCGAGCACCTGCCAGCGCGGTTCGATGCGTACGCCGCCTTGCTCGGTGAACTTCAGCGCATTGCCTACCAGATTGAGCAGGATCTGGCGAATCCGTGTCGGGTCGCCGACCACCTGCAACTGTTGCATGCCGGCTGGCAACAGCAACTGCAGGTTCAAGCCGCGCTGGGTGGCCAGGTGCTGGAAGGATTGCACACAGCTACCGATCAGTTCACCGAGGTTGAAATCGATGTGCTCCAGCTCCAGGTGAGTGCGCTCGATCCGCGAGAAGTCGAGAATGTCGTTGATCACCTTGAGCAGGTGGCCGGTCGATTCACTGGCCACGGCGGCGTATTCGACCTGCTCCTCGCTCAGGCTCGTGGTTTCCAGTAACTGCAACATGCCCAGCACCCCGTTCATGGGGGTGCGCAGTTCATGGCTCATCATGGCCAGAAAGTCGGATTTGGCCCGGTTCGCCTGTTCGGCTTCTTCCCGGGCCTGGATCAGTTGCGACATGGCCTGCTGTTGCTCATGGCTGGCCTGAGCCAGTGCCCGGGCCAGGTTATTGATGTGACGGGCCAGGTGTCCGAGTTCACTGTCATCGACTACCGGCAAGGGGGCATTGAAGTCGCCTTGCTGGATGGCCTTGACCGCATGGCCCATGTCACTGATCGGTTTGGCCAGGCTCAGGGCCAGACGGCGGGCCAGTAGAAAGGTGAAGAGCAGGGCGAACAAGGCCAGTATCCCGGCCTTGATCACGATTTCCTGCTGACGCTCGCTGAACGCGTCATTGGACATACCGACAATGACCCGGCCCAGGTAATCATCATCGATATGTTTTAAGGGTTGCCTGCCGTTATGCAGAAAATCGTTGTCCAGGCGGATTTGCTGCAGGCGGATAGGGGCCTGGAACACCTCGACCTGTTGGGCGCGGTTGTCGTGCTCATCCGGCTGTTCGACATACACCAGAATATGGTTGCTGCTGTCCTGTACTTCGAGAAAGCGCACATGAGGGATGCTCAAGGTGGCGCGCATCAGGCTTTCGAGCACTTCGTCGTTACCGGCGATCACGCCGTACTCGGACGCAGGCGCCAGCTGGTTGGCGATCAGTTGGCCGGTGTGATTGAGCTCCTGACGCAGGTCCTGGATCCGCACGAAGGTAAAGAAGCTGATCAGCAGCAGCGTCAGCAGCAGGGCCGGGCCCAGGCTGATGATCTGCGTGCGGGTATGTATGTCCCAGCTCAGACGACGCCTCATGGTCTGCGTTCTCCTTCGGCCAGCGCCAGTGCGGCGCCTTCGGGATCGATGGCGCCGACGCCCAGGGCGCGGGCGACCTGCTGGTTGCCGACGACGCTGAAATGTTCGGGATACAGGGCGCGTGGCCACTTGCCGGGCGCTTGATCGAGCAGGCGGTCAAGCACCGCTAGCCAATCGTCCTGATTGCTCAAGGTGCTGGCCAGGGCGCCGGCGCGGACAAAGCCCGCGTTGGGGCCGATCAATGCCATTTGCCGCCCGTAGCTGCTGAGCAGCAGGTTCTTCGCGGTCTTGGAGTTGTATAGCTGCAGATCGTCGATGCCCAGCAATACATCACTGCTTTGCAGCAGGGCTTGTAGTGGACGATTGTCGCGCAGGTCCGGCCAGGGTTCGGCGATGATTTCAAGGCCCATGGGTTTCGCGGCGCGGCGCGCTTCTTCGACAAGGAACCGGCTGTGCTCAGCATAGAGCACGCCAATACGCCGAGCCTCGGGCAGCAGGTAACGGGTCAAGCGTAGTTGACGGTCCAGCGGCGGATCGCTCCACAACAGGCTCAGGTAAGCTGGGCGCAGCTTGCCCAGACGTTGCTCGGCCTGGACCCGGCTGATCCGCATAGCCAGTGCTGGTGGCCCTGCAGTTTCACTCAAGCGCCATTCCAGCCCGGCGCTGTCGAGCAGGATCAGGCGCACGGCCGGATTCAGCCGGGACGGGCGGGCAAGCTCGGTGACGGGAACGAAGTGAACCTTGTCGGCGGGGCGGCGTTCGCGCAGGGCCTGGACGAAATGCTCGACACCGGGGCTGTCCTGGCTGCCGGTGAGGAGGATTTCACTGGCCCAGAGCATTCCCGCCGGCCACAAACAGACCAGCAGCAGCCAGCGCCGCAGCACGCGCATCAGAATTCCAGCTCCGCACTGAAGTACACAACATGGCGGCTGTCGTAGCGGTTTTCTGCAAAGGTAGTGGGCTCGTCGTCCAGGCGCTGCTGCACGACACCCGCCAATTCAAGCTGTGTGCGCTGCCAGCGCAGTTGCTTGGCCACACGCAGGTCGACACGCTCGAAGCGGTACTGGTTCAGTTCATCGTCACCATAGTAGAACAGGGCGCTGGACCAGCCTCGCCCCCAGTCGCGCAGCCAGCCGGTCGATCCGCTGTTGTGCGCGCTCAGGCGCCGATCAGCGGGGTTGCTGGCCCAGGCGTCGACATGGGCGTAGGTCAGGCGCCAGCGATCGGCGGGACTCAGGCGCCAGTCCAGTTGCGTTTCACCGCCGCTGAAGCGGGCTTTGTTGCTGTTGCTGGCGATGTATTGGTTGTTGCGCAGCGGTTCGCTGATCATGCCGGTGATTTCGTCGTAGAACAGCTTGATGTCAACGCTGAGGTCGGCGTCGGCGAAGTAACCGTTATAGCCCAGTTCCCGCGAGCGCATCCGTTCCTGTTCCAGGTCGCCCGGTCCGCGCGTCTTGACGAAGTACTGGGCGCTGTTCTGGCCGAAAGCGCCTGGGCGCAGGTTGTTGACCCGATAACTCCAGTTGACGTTGTTTTCGAACATGTCCGGTGAGCGTACGGCTTCGGAGTACACCGCGCGCAAACCGTGGCGTGGGGTGATCAGGTAGTTCACAGCCAGCCGTGGTGTGAGCGAACTGCCGGAGAGCCGGGCGTCTTCGTACATCGCCCCGCCCTGGACAATCCAGTGTTCGTCAGCGCGCCATTCCAGGTGGCCGAACAGGCGCCAGGTGCTGTCGTCCAGGCTGCCATTGAAGAAGGTCTGCGAATCGGCGCGGTCGTAGCGGTAGTTGGCGCCGCTGACCAGGCGCAGGTTGTCGGCCAGACTGAGGGTGTCCTGCAGTTCCAGGTCGTAACGCGTTTCCCGGGTGCTCTGGTCGATATCGCCGCAGACCTGACTTGAGCCGCCGTTGCGCCATTGCTGCTGCACCTGGCGGGCCAACGTCTGTTCTTCGCTGCTGCCCCTGGGGACTGGCGAACGAATGTTGCGGGCCACGTGTTCAGCGTAGTTCGGATTGAGCTGCCACAGGCGGGTCAGTTCCGGGCTGAACGACAACGCCGCATCGCACGCACGCCAGACCTGCTGACGATCCCAGTGCTGGGCTGAACCTTGCAGGTAAAGGCTGTGCTCGGGGTTCAAGTCAATGTTCCAGCGTACCGAGCCGGCATAGTCTTTGGCGTTGACGTCGGAATTGTCACCACTGGCGGTGACACCGTAGAACACCGGTTTGTAGGTGTAAGGGCGCTGGTTACTGCCTTCCTTGGCGGCAAATTGCCAATCCAGGCTCTGGTTGCTTGCCAGGCTGTGGCTGACGCTCAGGTTCAGGCGGTTGAGTCGGCGACTGTCGCGGTAATCCTGGCCGTTACGGGTTTGATCAAAGCCGTCATCCTGCATGCCGGACAGCGACAGACGCAGGTCGCCGCCGTCCCAACCGCTACCCTGGCTGGCATACCAGTCATTGATACCGCGTTGGCCGCGGGTCATTTTCAGTCGCGTACCCTGGCTATCGGCCGGTTTGCGCGTAAGAATGTTGACCACCGCCATCAGTGCATTGGCGCCATAGCTGACGGTATTAGGGCCGCGAAAGACCTCGATGCGCTCGATATCCTCCATGGCCAGGGGAATGTCGCTCCAGTCCACCGTGGCCAGCCCCGCGCGGTACACCGAGCGGCCATCGATCAACACCTGCATACGCCGGGCATCGTTAGCGTTACTGCCGTGGTAGTTGACGGAGGGCTGATTGCCGGCGCCGTAGCCGATCATCATCCCCGGCACCAGGCGCAGTAATTCGGGGATGTCGCGGGCACCGCTAGCGCGGATCAATGCGCTGTCGAGCACGGTCATGCTGCCTGGTACGGCCGCCGGTGACTGTTTGAGCCGGGTGGCGGTGAGCACTTGTGGCAGGGCCTGGCTGTCGACGAACAGATCGTCAGCCAGCGCGGCACCGCCGAAAAAGGCAGTCAACAGCAGGAGGGGGCGTGAAGCCGGGGGGCCAAATGACACGGTGCGGCCTTGGTAGCGAATTCAAACCGGGCATGTTAACCGAGTGGCCAGCATTTTTCAGTGCTGTATGGGGCGTTATCGAGGTCAATTCACGCAACTGGCGCTGGCTCTGGCACGGGCGCTCCGTATAATGCGCAAGTCGCCACTTTAATTGGTTTTAATGGATCGGATATGACTGAACAGCAGCCTGTTGCAGTGCTTGGAGGCGGGAGTTTCGGCACCGCCGTGGCGAACCTGCTGGCGGAAAACGGCATCAGCGTACGGCAATGGATGCGCGACCCCGAGCAGGCCGAGGCGATGCGCAACAACCGGGAAAACCCGCGTTACCTCAAAGGGGTGAAAATCCACCCGGGCGTTGATCCGGTCAATGACCTGCTGGCGACCCTGCAGGATTGCGAGCTGATCTTCGTCGCCCTGCCATCCAGTGCCTTGCGCAGTGTGCTGGCGCCCCATGCGCAGCTGCTGAGCGGAAAAATGCTGGTCAGCCTGACCAAAGGCATCGAGGCGCAAAGCTTCAAGTTGATGAGCCAGATTCTCGAAGAAATCGCCCCCAAAGCGCGCATCGGTGTGCTCTCGGGGCCGAACCTGGCCCGTGAAGTGGCGGAGCACGCGCTGACCGCCACTGTGGTTGCCAGTGAAGACGAAGCACTGTGCCAGCGGGTGCAGGCCGTGCTGCACGGGCGTACCTTCCGCGTGTATGCCAGCAGCGACCGTTTCGGTGTCGAGCTGGGCGGGGCGCTGAAGAACGTCTACGCGATCATTGCCGGCATGGCGGTGGCCCTGGGCATGGGTGAGAACACCAAGAGCATGCTGATCACCCGCGCATTGGCGGAGATGACCCGCTTTGCGGTGAGCCAGGGCGCCAACCCGATGACTTTTCTCGGCCTGGCCGGAGTCGGTGACCTGATTGTGACCTGCTCTTCGCCCAAAAGCCGAAACTATCAGGTCGGTCACGCACTGGGTCAGGGCTTGAGCCTGGAAGAGGCGGTCAGCCGTCTGGGCGAGGTCGCCGAAGGCGTCAATACGCTCAAGGTGCTCAAGGTCAAGGCCCAGCAAGTGCAGGTATATATGCCATTGGTAGCGGGCTTGCATGCGATTCTTTTCGAAGGGCGGACCTTGACCCAGGTGATCGAGCTGCTGATGCGCGCCGAGCCGAAAACCGATGTCGATTTCATCTCCACCAGCGGTTTCAACTGAGTACAGGAGCAATATATGAACGAATCCCCGAACCAGTCGCAGCGCGAGTCAATCATCCTGCGCGTGTTGTGGATGCTGGTATTCCTGGTGATCTGGCAGTTGGCCGAGCTGCTGCTGGGCGGCCTGGTGCTGGTTCAACTGATCTACCGCCTGATCTATGGCGCGCCGAGTGCCAGCCTGATGAACTTCGGCGACAGCCTCAGCCAGTTTCTGGCGCAGATTGGCCGCTTCGGCAGCTTCCACAGCGACCAGAAACCCTGGCCGTTCGCCGACTGGCCAGCGCCGCGCGCCCCGGAAGGTGAAGCCGCCCATAGCGTACCGCCGGCGCCGCATCCGGTACGCGATGAGGAGCCCAAGCTGTGAAGCTCTGGGTGTTGCGTCATGGTGAAGCCGAGCCTCGGGCCAATAGCGATGCCGAACGCCGGTTGACCGCGCATGGTCGTGAGCAAGTGCTGCGCAGTGCCGCAGTGCTGCTCGGCCAACCTTTGCAGGCGATCATCGCCAGCCCTTACGTACGGGCCCAGCAGACCGCCGGGCTGGTGCACGAGGCGTTAGGGTTTGATGATCCGGTGCAGACAGTCACCTGGCTGACCCCGGATACCGATCCCCAGGAGGTCATTGCCGAGCTGAACAAGCTGGGCCTGGAGCAGGTATTGCTGGTCAGTCATCAGCCGCTGGTGAGCTGTCTGGTCGGCATGCTGGAGCAGGGACACCGGCAGGGGCCTTCGATGTCCACGGCGAGCCTGGCCGAACTTGAAGGTGACTGGCCGTTGGCAGGGCTGATGAGTTTATGTGCCATCAGCCATCCCGATTGATTATTGATCACTGACAAATTCGCCCTTTACTCCCGAGTCGTTGACTCTCTTGAGCGCCGACTACACAGGCAAGTGTACTCGGCGTCACAAGGCTTTGTTTCGGACCGAGATGGATAGGGCAGGGAATTTTTATGAGGCGGACCAAATTATATCGTTCAGCACAAAGCCCGTGTCTATATTTGGGCGGCCTGGGTGCTCCCCTCTGAATCCGGTGATCTCGATCGAAGTAGGGTATCGCCCTTGGTTGAAAGTATACGAGGACTGAAGATAACCATCACCTGTTTCTGGGAGATTGAATCCTTCAATTAAACCCTTACTATCAAAGAAGTTTATCGGGCGTCCAGTGGCATGGAGTGCACCAATTGTCAATTGAACGCGCTTGAAGCTGCCGGGAAATACTAGCCTTATTTTTGAGTCGCCAACAATGTGTACGACCATGGTTCCTTGAAATAGGTAGAAGCCTGAGGAGGCGCCACCGTGGGTGTCCCCTTCTAGGAGTCGCACAATAAGCCCTGACGGAGTGGAATAGTCCCTACGCTCGACAAAGTTAATTACCGACTGACTCTGCCAGTTCTCGTTGCCACTGACAGTATTTAGAACCTTTATGAGAAGTGTTGGCGACGCCATCCACTCACCGTTGACCAAGACTTGGTAGCCCCACTGCGTCTGACCCCAGGAGGCCAGAAAAGCCAGCAGTTCTACAGGAACTTTTAAGTCCAGCGCCGCACCTGGTTGGGACACGGTGACAGTACTGGTGGGTCCCCCACCTGCCACCCCGCGCACCTGTTCGCCGGCGCGCAGGTTCGCTGTTGCCGGTACGCGTATGATGGCCTCTGTATGCCGATCTTCGATCGTGCCACTTTTCGCCTCAGGAACGGTCGGCACCGGCAAGGTTCGAGGGATGTTCAATAGCGTGAGCGTCAAGGTCGGGAAGGCTCGCGCCCCGGCCTCGCTCACGCCACCCTCGAATGCCACCTTGACTTCCAGGCTAACCGAGCTGGCAGAGCGCAGCTTTTCAAGCTCGCTGCGTAGCATGGTTATGCCTAGGCCGTTGCTGACGTGGTCTTCATCGACCAACTGGCTCTGTGCCAGATAAAAACTATAGGGGTTGCCATTTACCAAGGTTCCCCCTGCCACGATCCAGTACCGCTGCCCTTTGGCAATCAACGGCCAGGGCTGGACGTTGACCGTGGCATTGCCTTGGAATGTAGTCAGATCGAGCGTGCCAGCGCTGGCCTCGGGCACCGTCGGGGTTGGCAAAGCGCTCTGGGGCAGTTCGCCGACAATCAATGCCAGTGGCTTGGACAGTAATTCCGGATTGCCCCCACGAACAATGGCATAGCGCACCGTGATGGTCTTGCCTTGACTGGCCGCCACCACCGAGACCGGGATGGCGAAGTCGACATACCCAGAGGCGCTGCCATTCTCTTGTGCGCTTTGATAGGAATCCGCCTCACCCTCACCCTGCCAGTCCACGGCCAGGAGGTCGTCAGGCCGCATGCCAGTGTAGGCGACGCGCACAGTGGCGCCGTTTCTCGCCTGGATTGGATCAAGCGTGTTGCCCGACGCCTCTCGCACCGTCGGCGCCACCAGGTTTTGCTCCAACTGCCGCTTGATCAGGAACGACAGCGTCTGCGAGGTGGCGGTGCGACCGTTCTGGCGTTTGACCTCGTAGATCACCAATACATCATTATCGAGGTTGCCGATGATGTATGGCTCATAAGCGATCCTGACCGGAATCGGGGCATTGGCATTGCCTCCATCCACAGTGATGGTGGTGGAGAAGGTGGGACCGAGGGTGCTCTCAAACTTGAAGGTGATTACATCGCCTTCAGTTTTGCCCGCGTACTGGGGGATGTTGGCGTTGGTCCCGTTGCGAACTTCGTCGGGATCGAGGATCAGGTTTCTGAGGCCGACGATGGCTTGGAGGGTGTCGCTATCTGGCCGGGATGCACTGGATGTCGACATGATTGACTCCTGAAGGTGAGCGGCGCGGCGTTAGTGTGTTGCTGGGTATTGTGCTGAGAAAGCGTGCATCCGGTAACTGGTAAAAATGTCAGGTGCTTTCTGTGCAGCTGCCCGCTGAGCGAACTCATATTTATCAGTTGTCGATCCCTGATCAGCTTGTTAGCGTTCAGTTGATGTGTGGGCAAGGTGGCCCTGGAACAGCAACTGGCGTCTATGCAGGCATGCCTGCGCCGTTCGATGGCCAGTTTTGGCGAGTATTGACCTGATTGCCCTTGGCGATGGCTTTTCCGGACATTGCCGGTCGCGAGCGGCTTGCAGACAATGGGCCATCACTCTCCTACGGACAGGCGGCCATGTCGCAGCAGATCTTCTTCGCCCATGCCAACGGCTTTCCTTCGGCGACCTATGGCAAGCTGTTTGCCGCGCTTGCACCTGACTACCGGGTATTCCACCTGCCGCAACACGGCCATGACCCGCGTTTTCCAGTCGATGACAACTGGCAGAATCTGGTCGATGAACTGCTTCATCACCTGCAACAACAGCCCGAACCGGTCTGGGGAGTGGGCCACTCACTCGGCGGTGTATTACACCTGCATGCGGCGTTGCGCTGCCCGCAGTACTACCGGGGCGTGGTCATGCTCGACTCCCCGGTGCTGACCCGGGTCGATCAGTGGCTGCTGCAGGCAGCCAAACGCATGGGTTTCATCGACCGCATTACCCCGGCTGGACGTACCCTGGGACGTCGCGAGGCGTTCGCTGACCGTGACAGTGCCCGGGCCTATTTCGCCAGCAAATCGCTGTTTCGCCATTTCGATCCAGAGTGCCTCGACGCTTACCTGGAACACGGTCTGCAAACGACCGATGAAGGCTTGCGCCTGCGCTTCGACCCCGCCACGGAAATCAGCATTTACCGCAACATACCGCACACCCGCCCGGCACCGGCCAAGTGCCTGGAGCTACCGTTGGCGATGGTGCGTGGCAGCAGCAGCCGGATCGTCAGGCATCATCACGCCCTGGCCGTGCGCAGCCTGCCACGGGGTGAGTATCACAGCCTGCCAGGAGGTCACATGTTCCCGCTCGAGCGGCCTACAGACACCGCGAGCCTGATCAAAGGCTTGTTTGATCGTTGGCAGCAGGTACCGGCATGAGTACGCAAATGGAAGAAATTCGTCTGAACCTGGGCCATATCGAGCTTGCCGGGCATCTGTTCGGTCCGGCTGAAGGCGTTCCGGTGATTGCCTTGCACGGCTGGCTGGACAACGCCAACAGCTTTGCCCGGCTGGCGCCTAAGCTGCGAGGGCTACGGATCCTGGCACTGGACCTGGCCGGCCATGGTCACTCCGAACACCGCCCGGTTGGCGCTGGCTATGCCTTGTGGGATTACGCACATGATGTGCTGCGGGTCGCCGAGCAAATGGGCTGGGAGCGTTTTGCCCTGCTTGGTCACTCACTGGGGGCGATTGTCTCGGTGGTGCTGGCCGGTTCGCTGCCCGAGCGCGTTACCCATCTGGCGCTGATCGACGGCTTGATCCCGCCGACCAGCGGCCCCCAGGATGCCGCCGAGCGCATGGGCATGGCGTTACAGGCCCAGCTTGGGCTGGATGCCAAGCGCAAGGCCGTACACCCAACCTTTGAGCAAGCGGTCCAGGCGCGGATGAAGGGCCTGGTCGCGGTCAGTTGCGAAGCCGCCGAGCTGCTCGCCCAGCGTGGCCTGATGCCGGTGCCAGGGGGCTACATCTGGCGTAGCGACAGCCGCTTGACCCTGCCGTCGCCTACGCGCTTGAGCGAAACTCAAGCGCTGAGTTTCGTCCAGCGTATTGCCTGCCCGGCTAAGCTGGTGGTCGCCGCCGACGGCATGTTGGTCCGCCATACCGAACTGCTCGATCAACTACGCTTTAGCCACGAGGTCTTGCCCGGTGGCCATCATTTGCATATGAATGACGAGTCTGGCGCAGCCCTTGTTGCAGACTGTTTCAATCGCTTCTTTGGCATTCCTTGACTTGCGGCGGGCAACTGTCGAGGCTTGGCGGGTTGAACAGGGAGACAACCATGAACGAGCAAGACAACGCCACATCCATTGACCCCCTTGGCGCCGCCTACAGTGTGGCGTGCCTATGAATCTCAAGTATTGCATCCGTACAGCGTTTGCCGGGCTGGGTATACTCGTTAGCGCGCCATTGTTGGCCGAAGGGCTGCCGGTGCCAGTTGATGGCAAAGTCGTCGATCAGCGCCCGGCGCTGGTTCAGGAACGTGTCTATCCCTTGGGTAGCCTGCGCAAGATCAGTAACCAGCTGCGAGTGGAAGGCAAAATCGAAAGCCGCGGCCAGGTCAGTTCGGTCACCTACGAGCTACCGCGTGAGCGCTCTGCTAATGAAGCTTTCACTGCGGCGCGCGAAGCCTTGCAAAAGGACGGGGGCTATCCGTTGTTCTGGTGTCAGGCGCGCGACTGTGGTGAGAACAGCCTGTGGGCCAATGAAGTGTTCAAGAACAGGCAGCTTTCTGGCGCGGACGAGCAGCAGGCATTCATCCTCCTGCGGCGCTCTGCTGAGCTGAACAATAGTCTGATCGCCTTGTACAGCATCACCCGCGGCAACAAGCGCGCTTATCTGCACGTCGAGGAGTTCGTCGCTGACGCTCCGCTGGGCGAGTTGCTGCCCACTGCGGCCACGGTAATGCGCGAGCTGCTCGACACCGGCAGACTCGACTACCCTGACCTGAACGGTGAGCCGCCCCTGGCCTGGGTAACCTTGATCGGACGCAGCTTGAATAACAACACCACTTTGCGCGTGAGCCTCAGTGGCGCCCAGGCCGAGGCCTGGCGTGAGCAACTGATCAAGGTCGGGGTGCTTGCGGCCCGCCTGGAAGTGGGCGATGCCCCAACCGACGGTTTCCACGTCGAACTGATACGTTGATCGAGATGCATGATGCCCAACAATGATCGCCTGCTGGTACAGATTATCCTGCTGGCCCTACTCGGGGCTGGTCTTTGGGTGATGGCCCCGTTCATGTCGGCGCTGCTCTGGGGGGCGATCCTGGCCTATGCCAGCTGGCCGTTGATGCGCCTGTTGACCCGTTTGTTAGGCGGTCGCGAAACCCTCGCCGCCGGCCTGTTGACCTCCCTGTGGATCCTGCTGGTGGCGTTGCCGCTGGTGTGGTTGGGCTTCAACCTGGCCGATCACATACGCGATGCCACCGCATTCGTGCGTGACGTCCGGGTTGGCGGTCTGCCGGATGCACCGGGTTGGCTGGGGGGGGTACCGCTGGTGGGGGAGCGCCTGGTGCGCATGTGGAACACGATCGATCAGCAGGGCGCCGCCATGCTGACTACGGTCAAACCCCACCTGGGCCAGGTCGGCAACTGGTTGCTGGCGCGTAGCGCGCAGATTGGCAGCGGGATGCTTGAGCTGACCTTGAGTCTGGTCTTCGTGTTCTTTTTCTACCGTGACGGTCCGCGCCTGTCGGCGTTTGTCCTGCGCTTGCTGGATCGTTTGATCGGTGAACGCGCCGAGTATTACCTGGGGCTGGTCGCCGGCACAGTGCAGCGGGTGGTCAACGGCGTGATCGGTACTGCGGCGGCTCAGGCCGTTCTGGCGTTGATCGGCTTCCTGATCGCAGGTGTACCCGGAGCGCTGGTCTTGGGTATCGTCACCTTCATGCTCAGCCTGATCCCCATGGGCCCGCCACTGGCCTGGGTTCCGGTCACGGCCTGGCTGGCCTGGCAGGGTGAGTACGGCATGGCGGTGTTTCTCGGAATCTGGGGCACGTTCATCATCAGTGGCGTCGACAACGTGCTCAAGCCTTACCTGATCAGTCGGGGGGGCAACCTGCCGTTGGTGATCGTCTTGCTGGGGGTGTTTGGCGGTTTGCTGGCCTTTGGCTTCATTGGTTTGTTTATCGGTCCGACCCTGTTGGCCGTCGCCTACAGTCTGTTGCTGGATTGGTCGCGCAGCGAGCCGGTGGCGCCGCCGCGTACTTGATACGTAGTGCTGCTCAGCGTTGAGGTGCGGTGTTTTTCACCACCGCCAGCTCTGGGTGGGCCACGAGCTTATCGATATGTAGATCGTCGTTGTTCATCCAGGTTTCGGTCAGCACCCGGTAATGCTCCATGTCGCGGCAGCGCATGCGCAGGCTGTAGTCGAAATGGCCGCTGATCAGCTGACAGTCGAACACCTGCGGACAGGCGTTCACACAGGCTTCAAACGCCTTTTGCGCCGCACGCCCGCTCTGATTGGACAAAGCCACTAGCACCAGCAATGACAAGCCGGGCGACACCTTCTGCACATCGATGATCGCGCTATAGCCGCGAATCACCCCGCGTCGCTCCAGCTTGCGCACGCGCTCAAGGCAGGGGCGGGGAGTGAGGTGCACCAGCGAGGACAGTTTCTCGTAGGTGATGCGCCCGTCATGGCGCAGTACATCGATGATCGCTTCGTCGATCCGGTCCAGCGCTGGTGCGGCGTGTGGGCTGTTGACCTTGGTATCCATACGGGTTCGGCTTCACTTCAAACGGTGGGTGACGCTGATTATGGTACGACCTTCCTTGCTCAGCGTCTGTACCCATTGAGTCGCTGAACCCGCACGGGCTCAGGCGCGTTTTTTGCGAGTGTCAGCAAGTGGTTGGCGCAGTACGGCGAACAGATCCTTGGGATTTGCAAGCTCTGGTACCAGCGCGAGCTCATGGCCGATATCCAAGGACTTGGCAACATCGAGCACATAGCGAAGGGCCGAGTAGTCTTCCAGGGCAAAACCAACCGAGTCAAACAACGTCACCTGATCAGCGCTTTCGCGGCCAGGCGCCTGACCGCTGACCACTTGCCAGAACTCGGTGGTCGGCGAGTCGGCGGGCATCTGTTGGATCTCGCCTTCGACACGGCTTTGCGGTTCGTACTCGACGATCACCCGCGCGCGATCGACGATGTCCCGGTGTAATTCGGTCTTGCCCGGGCAGTCACCGCCGACGGCATTCAGATGCATACCCGGCTCAATCATGTCCGGGGTCAGGATGGTGGCGTACGCCTTGTCGGCGGTCACCGTGGTGACGATATCCACGCCGCGCACCGCTTGCGCCACGGAACCGGCGATGCTCACCCGCAGCTGAGGGAAAGCGCTAAGGTTGGCGACCAGCTTGGCGCTGGCCTTGGGATCAAGGTCGTACAGGCGGACTTCTTCGATCCCCAGTAGGGTGTGGAAGGCCAGGGCCTGGAACTCGCTTTGTGAGCCGTTGCCGATCAGCGCCATGCGCCGGCTGTCGGGACGGGCGAGGTAGCGGGCAGCCAGGGCTGAAGTGGCGGCGGTACGAATGGCGGTGGTCAGGGTCATTTCACTGAGCAGCACCGGCGCGCCGGTATCGACGTCGCCGAGAGCGCCAAAAGCCATCACCGTGAGCATGCCGCGCTGGGTGTTCTTCGGATGACCGTTGACGTATTTGAAGGCGTACAGGTTGCGGTCGGACACCGGCATCAGCTCGATCACGCCATCGGGCGAGTGGTTGGCCAGACGTGGGCATTTTTCGAAGTCGTGCCAGCGCAGGTAGTCCTCACGGATGTACTCGGCCATTTCGCTGATACAGGTGCTCAGGCCTTTATGGGCAACCAGGCGGCTGAGGTCAGTCACATCGATATAGCGGGTCATGATGAACTCCTTTGTTATTGGCATCGAGGCACGTATTCGGGGGCAGTGTGCCTATTGTCGATGCAGCGCCGGGCATATCTCGGCTGAAGCGCGGTGGGCACTCAGCCGCTTCAGCTGAAATATGCGCTTTGGCAGCGGAATCGGCTGCTTGTGTTCGGGCGTTGCTCAGCCCTCGGTCTGACCCTGGGCGTGCAGGCGTTTGTAGAGGGTGGTGCGACTGATGCCCAGATCGCGGGCCAAGGCTGATACGTTGCCCTTGAGCGCTTGCAAGCGCAGGTTCAGGTTGTGCTCATCGGGTGCGAAGGGCGGGGGTGGCTCGACTTCTTGCGTAGCAGGCAGTTCGCTGAAAAAGCTGTCCGGCAGGTGCTCCAGGGCGATCGGGTGCTGGCCTGCCAGGGCCAGGGCGACTTGCAGGGTGCTGGCAAGCTGGCGCATGTTGCCTGGCCACGGATGCTGTAACAGATGTTGCAGTACCTTGTTGTCCAGCTGTGGTGGCGCGTCGGCATCGCGGTAGTGCTGGTGGATCTGTTCGATCAGCGCCAGGCGATCACTGCGTTCGCGCAACGGTGGCAAGGTCAGGCTGAGGCCGGCGATTCGATAGTACAGGTCTTGGCGGAAACATCCCTGCCGTACCCGCTCGGACAGGTTCTGGTGGGTGGCGGAGACGACCCGGATATCCACCGGCACCGGATCGCCACTGCCCAGCGGCTGGATGCAGCGGGTCTGGAGAAAACGCAGCAAGCGCGCCTGGGTTGGCAGCGGCATGTCACCGATTTCGTCGAGAAAGACGATGCCATGTTCGGCCTTGCGGATCAGCCCAGGGTTGCCCTTGTGGTGGGCGCCCGTGAATGCGCCTTTGTCGTAGCCGAACAGCTCCGACTCCACCAGCTCAGCCGGAATCGCTGCACAATTCACTGCAATCAAAGGCTGCTTGCGACGGCTGCTGGCTTCGTGCAGGGCCTTGACGAAAACTTCCTTGCCAACCCCGGTTTCACCCTGGATCAATACCGGGATGTCCTTCTCCAGCAGCAGCCCCGCCTGTCGTAGCGCTTTGGCTATACGTGGGTCACAGTCGGCGGGTGGCCGGCGGCTCGGCGCTGCCGAGGGGCTTGTCAGCGGCTCACGCAACAGGCAGTGAAAGCGATTGCGCCCGGTCACCTGCACGGCAAAAGGCTGTCCCGCAGCATGCTGCAACAGCTCCGGCAGCGGGGTCTGGAACAGGTGTTCAAGGGTGTGCTGCAAGGCTGGCTGACCGAGCAGGCTGTCCGCGCGGCGATTGGCGGCCAGGATACGGCCGCGGTCATCGAACAGCAAAAGCCCGGCCCACTGGCTGTCGAGGTTGTTCGAGCCGGTATTGAAACTCAATTGTCGGTACTGCCCGGCATAGCGCGCGATGATCAGGCGGTTTTCCAGGCTCTGGCTCATCATCCGCACCATACCCAGGGTTTGCGAGGCTGGCAGGTAGCTGTCGCTGGACACATCCAGTACGCCGATCAGGCGCCGTTCGGCATCGAATAGCGGCGCGGCGGCGCTGGCCATGTAGCGGTTGCGCTTGAGGAAGTGCTCATCCTGGCCCACATGCACGGCCTCGCTGCAGGCCAGGGCGGTGCCGATGGCATTGGTGCCAACTCCCTGTTCAAGCCAGCGGGCGCCGGCGATAAAACCGTGTTGCTGGCGCGGGTCGATAAAACGCCGGGTGCCCCAGGTTTCCAGGAGCTGGCCCTGATTATCGCTGAGCATGATCAGGTAGCTGGAATTGCCCAGCAGATGATTGAACTGCGGGATCACCTCGTCGCCGGTGGTGCGCAGCAGGTCGTGCTGGCGTTCGAGCAGTTCGCTGAGGCAGGCAGCGGGCAGCTCGCCGAAGTCGGGGGCTGACTGGTGCTCCAGGCCGTAGTCACGGCAGCGTGCCCAGGAGGCCTGGATCAATTGGTCATGGGATGCAATGGAGACGGCCATGGGCGTTTCCTCTGCCAGCGTTGTAGTTTTTGTGTGATCCAGTGTTGTTCAGTCCTGTTCATTGTCAATGTCAGGGCTGTTCAGGTGTTCAGCAGTTACTGTTCATTTCTGTTCAGGAGCGAATTGACAGTTGTTGTGGAGGAAGAAAAAGTTGCGTCGCGACAACGACTTATCGATGGCTGTCAGCACTGGCACGAAACTGGCTCTACAGCGAAGGCCTCTCCGATAACAACAATCAGGGCCGCCCCATGTCGCTTACACTGGAGCACGTCAGTCGCACCGTCGACAGTCAGCGCTGGATTGTCGATGCCAGCCTCAGTTTCGAGCCGGGTTCGTTCAATGTCCTGCTCGGGCGCACCTTGTCCGGCAAGACCAGCCTGATGCGCCTGATGGCCGGACTGGACCGTCCTGACCAGGGGCGGGTGCTGATGAATGGTGTAGATGTCACGGGCCGGCCGGTGCGCCAGCGCAATGTGTCGATGGTCTATCAGCAGTTCATTAATTACCCGACCCTCAGCGTCTTCGAAAACATCGCTTCACCGCTTCGTCAGGCGCGTATGGGTGAGCAGGAGATTCACCACAAAGTGCATCAGACTGCGCAGATGCTGCGCATCGAGCCCTTCTTGCAGCGCCTGCCGCTGGAACTGTCCGGTGGTCAGCAGCAGCGCACCGCCATGGCCCGCGCGCTGGTCAAGGATGCGGAACTGATCCTGTTCGACGAGCCGCTGGTCAACCTGGACTACAAACTGCGCGAAGAACTGCGCCAGGAAATGCGCGAATTGTTCGCTTCCCGGCACTGCATTGCCGTGTATGCCACCACCGAGCCGAACGAGGCATTGGCCCTGGGTGGCACCACCACCATTGTCCATGAGGGTTGCATCGTGCAGAGTGGTGCGACCGCTCAGGTCTATCACCAGCCGCGCACGGTGCTGGCTGCTGAGTTGTTTTCCGAACCGCCGATCAACCTGATTGCCGGGCGCATCAGCGGCAATGAAGTGAGTTTCGCCGGGGCTGTGCACTTCGCCATGAATGCCGATCTGCGCCGCATCGGTGACGGTGAATACCGCTTTGGTGTGCGTCCCAGCCATATCAGCCTGGTGCCGTCGAATGACGATGACCTTGAGTTGGCGGTGCTGGTGGAACTGGCGGAGATCAGTGGTTCGGAAACCTTCCTGCATGTGCGTAACGAGCACTTTCGCATCATCCTGCACCTGTCCGGAGTGCACGAGTACCACGTCGATGCGCCGATTCGGGTGTTTATCCCGACCCACAAGCTGTTCGTCTTCGACAGTGCGGGTGTGTTGGTCCAGGCGCCGGGCGCGCGTGAAGCGAGGGTCGCCTGATGGCCGAAATTCGCCTGCAGCAGTTGGCCCACAGCTACAGCAGCACCCCCGCCCGTGGCGATGACTATGCCTTGCGTGAGCTGGAGCATGTCTGGGCCCAGGGCGGCGCCTATGCCTTGCTCGGGCCTTCGGGCTGTGGCAAGTCGACCTTGCTCAATATTATCTCCGGACTGCTTAGCCCCTCCCAAGGCCAGGTGCTATTCGATGGCAAGGTAGTCAATGAACTGTCGCCGCAGGCCCGCAATATCGCCCAGGTTTTTCAGTTTCCGGTGGTGTACGACACCATGACAGTGTTCGACAACCTGGCCTTTCCCCTGCGCAACCAGGGCATGGACGAGGCCCGTGTGCATAGCAAGGTGGAAGAGATCGCCGAGGTGCTTGAGCTCGGTCCGGCGCTGAAAAAAAAGGCCCGCAACCTCAGTGCCGATGAAAAGCAGAAAGTTTCCATGGGCCGCGGCCTGGTGCGCGATGACGTTTCGGCGATCCTCTTCGACGAGCCGCTGACGGTGATCGACCCGCACCTGAAATGGAAGCTGCGGCGCAAGCTCAAGCAGATTCACGAGCAGTTCAACATCACCATGATCTACGTCACGCACGATCAGCTCGAGGCCTCGACCTTCGCCGACAAGATCGCGGTGATGTATGGCGGGCAGATCGTCCAGTTCGGAACGCCGCGGGAACTGTTCGAGCGGCCGCGACACACCTTTGTCGGCTATTTCATCGGCAGTCCGGGGATGAACCTGATTGATGTGCAGCCGCAGCCAGGAGGTGTCGGCTTTGCCGGTGTCCATCTACCGCTGCCGGAAACATTGCAGGCACGTCTGGCCAGCACGCCGGTTGCGCGTTTGCAGGTAGGGATCCGCCCGGAATTCGTGCAGGTGCGCGAGGCGCCATTTGATGACGCATTTACCGCTCGGGTGGTGGATGTTGAAGACCTGGGTACCTATCGGATCCTGACCCTGGAGCTGGACGGTGTGGCCCTCAAGGTGCGCCTTGGGGAAGACCGTGTGGTGCCGCAGGGGCAGGCCTGGATCAGTTTTCCGGCACAGTGGTTGATGCTGTATGTCGACGATGTGCTGCTGGAGACCGCACCATGAACAAGGTGCCCAACAACAAGGCCTGGTGGCTGGTGCTGCCGGTGTTCTTGCTGGTGGCCTTCAGCGCCGTGATACCGATGATGACTGTGGTCAATTACTCGGTGCAGGACATTTTCGACCAGTCCAGCCGCTACTTCGTCGGGGCAGATTGGTATCGCCAGGTGTTACAGGATCCTCGTCTGCACGATTCCTTGCTGCGTCAGTTTGTTTATTCGGGCTGCGTGCTGTTGATCGAGATTCCGTTAGGGATAGCCATTGCCCTGACCATGCCGACCAAGGGGCGCTGGTCGTCACTGTGCCTGATTGTCATGGCCATCCCGCTGCTGATTCCGTGGAATGTGGTCGGCACCATCTGGCAAATTTTTGGTCGTGCCGACATCGGCCTGCTCGGGGCGTCGTTGAACCAGTTGGGCATCAATTACAACTATGCGGCCAACACCATGGATGCCTGGGTCACGGTGCTGGTGATGGATGTCTGGCACTGGACCTCGCTGGTGGCGCTGCTGTGTTACTCGGGGCTGAGGGCGATCCCGGATGTCTATTACCAGGCCGCGCGTATCGATCGCGCGTCGGCCTGGGCGGTGTTCCGGCACATCCAGTTGCCGAAAATGAAGAACGTACTGCTGATCGCAGTGATGCTGCGCTTCATGGACAGTTTCATGATCTACACCGAGCCCTTTGTGCTGACAGGAGGCGGACCGGGCAATGCCACCACCTTCCTCAGTCAGACCCTGACCCAGATGGCGGTAGGGCAGTTCGACCTGGGACCGGCCGCGGCGTTTTCGCTGGTGTATTTCCTTATCATCCTGCTGGTGTCCTGGCTGTTCTATACCGCCATGACCCATGCCGACAAAGACTAGGAGGGCGGCCATGAACCCGCGTAAAACGCTGCCTTTGCTGCTCTATATCCTGTTTTTGCTGGTACCGATCTACTGGCTGCTGAACATGTCGTTCAAGAGCAACACCGAGATTCTTGGTGGCCTGACCCTGTGGCCGCAGGATTTCACCTTCGACAACTACCGGGTGATTTTCACCGACCCCAGCTGGTACACCGGTTACATCAACTCGTTGTACTACGTTTGCCTGAATACGGTGATTTCCCTGAGCGTGGCCTTGCCTGCGGCCTATGCGTTTTCGCGCTACCGCTTTCTCGGCGACAAACATCTGTTCTTCTGGCTGCTGACCAACCGCATGGCGCCGCCTGCGGTGTTTCTGTTGCCGTTCTTCCAGTTGTATTCGTCGATCGGCCTGTTTGACACCCACATCGCAGTGGCTCTGGCGCATTGCCTGTTCAACGTTCCGCTGGCGGTGTGGATCCTGGAGGGATTCATGTCCGGGGTGCCCAAAGAAATCGACGAAACCGCCTACATCGATGGCTACAGCTTCCCGCGGTTCTTCGTGAAGATATTCGTGCCGCTGATTGGCTCTGGTATCGGTGTCACGGCGTTTTTCTGTTTCATGTTTTCCTGGGTTGAGCTGCTGCTGGCGCGCACCCTGACTTCAGTCAATGCCAAACCGATTGCTGCAGTGATGACCCGCACCGTGTCGGCTTCGGGTATCGACTGGGGCGTGCTGGCCGCTGCCGGGGTGCTGACGATCCTGCCGGGCATGCTGGTGATCTGGTTTGTCCGCAACCATGTGGCCAAGGGCTTTGCCCTGGGCCGGGTCTGAGGAGGCGCGTGATGGACTGGATGGCCTGGACCCTGCCGACCGCGGTGTTCTTCACCGCGATTGGCCTGCTGCTGGTGGGCATGACGATAATTGAACTGCACCGGCCGTGTGTCGAGCGTCGCGGTTTTTTGCCGATTGCCACAACCCGCGGCGATCGGCTGTTCATCGGTCTGTTGGTCAGCGCTTACCTGCACCTGCTGATCATCGGGGTCAGTGACTGGAGTCTCTGGGTGGCCTCACTGCTGTCGGTGGTGTGGCTGTTGGTGGTGATGCGCTGGGGTTAGCCGAACAGATTCGGTCAGGCTCCATGGGAATACTCAATCGGGAGATCACGATGTTCGACAACAACAAGAACCGGCGACATTTGACCCTGGCCGCCTTGCTCGTGCTTGGCAGTGTTCACGCCAGCGCCTGGGCCGATGCCTATGAAGACGCGGCGAAGAAATGGATCGGCAGCGAATTCAAGCCGTCGACCCTGACGCCGGAGCAACAGCTTGAGGAATTGAAGTGGTTCATCAAAGTCTCGGAACCGTTCCGTGGGATGAAGATCAACGTGGTGTCGGAAACTATTGCCACCCACGAATACGAGTCCAAGGTGCTGGCCAAGGCCTTCAGCGAAATCACCGGGATCAAGCTGACCCACGATCTGCTGCAGGAAGGTGACGTGGTGGAGAAGCTGCAGACCCAGATGCAGTCGGACAAGAACATCTATGACGGCTGGGTCAACGACTCGGACCTGATCGGTACGCACTTTCGCTATGGCAAGACCGAGTCCATCACTGATCTGATGGCCAATGAGGGCAAGGACTACACCTCGCCGACACTGGATCTGAAGGACTTTATCGGCATTTCCTTTACCACCGCGCCCGACGGCAAAGTGTATCAATTGCCTGACCAGCAGTTTGCCAACCTCTACTGGTTCCGCGCCGACTGGTTCGACAGGCCGGACCTGAAAGCCAGATTCAAGGAAAAGTACGGTTACGAGCTTGGAGTACCGGTTAACTGGTCAGCCTACGAAGACATCGCCAAATTCTTCAGCGAAGACGTCAAGGAAATCGACGGCAAGCGCGTCTTTGGGCACATGGACTATGGCAAGAAAGACCCCTCGCTGGGCTGGCGCTTCACCGATGCCTGGTTCTCCATGGCCGGCGGCGGCGACAAGGGGTTGCCCAATGGCTTGCCGGTGGATGAGTGGGGTATACGCGTCGAGGACTGTCATCCGGTCGGCTCCAGCGTCACCCGTGGTGGTGACACCAACGGCCCGGCGGCGGTCTATGCGACGCAGAAATACGTCGACTGGATGCGCGCCTACGCACCGCCGGAAGCGCAAGGCATGACCTTCTCCGAGTCTGGCCCGGTGCCGTCCCAGGGCAACATTGCTCAGCAGATCTTCTGGTACACCGCCTTTACCGCCGACATGACCAAGCCGGGCCTGCCGGTGATGAATGCCGATGGCACGCCGAAATGGCGTATGGCTCCTTCACCTAAAGGCCCGTATTGGGAGGAGGGCATGAAGCTGGGGTATCAGGATGCCGGGTCCTGGACCTTCCTCAAATCGACCCCGGAGAAACAGCGTCTGGCGGCCTGGCTGTATGCCCAGTTCGTCACCTCCAAGACTGTTTCGCTGAAGAAAACCATCGTTGGCTTGACCCCGATTCGCGAGTCGGACATCAACTCCCAGGCCATGACCGATCTTGCGCCCAAACTGGGTGGCCTGGTGGAGTTCTACCGCAGCCCGGCGCGGGTGCAATGGACCCCGACCGGCACCAACGTACCGGACTACCCGCGTCTGGCGCAGTTGTGGTGGAGTCATATTGCCGAAGCGGCCAGCGGTGAAAAGACCCCGCAAGAGGCGCTGGATGGCTTGGCCCGTGACCAGGACAGGATTCTGGAGCGGTTGGAGCGCTCCAAGGCCCAGGCGACCTGTGCACCCAAACTCAATCCGGAGCGTGATGCCCAGTACTGGTACGACCAGCCGGGGGCACCGAAGCCGAAGCTGGCTAACGAGAAGCCCAAGGGCGAGACCGTCAGCTACAGCGAGTTGCTCAAGTCCTGGGAGGCGGCGCGCAACTGAAAGCACCGCGGGGCTTGCCCCGCGATCGACCTTGAACCAGGCACAAAAAAACGGCACCTTCACAGGTGCCGTTTTTTTGATTGCGCCGCTGGAGTCTAAATCCAGTGGTGCTTACTTGTGCAGCGCTTCCGCCGCATACAGGGTGTTCTCCAGCAAGCAGGCGCGAGTCATCGGCCCGACACCACCTGGCACTGGCGTGATCCAGCCGGCGCGAGGCAGGGCGGTCTCATAGACCACGTCGCCGACCAGCTTGCCATCTTCCTGACGGTTGATACCGACGTCGATGACGATCGCGCCTTCCTTGATCCACTCACCTTTGACCAGGCCCGGCTTGCCAGCGGCAACCACGACCAGATCGGCGCGGCCAACGTGACCTGCCAGGTCCTTGGTGAAACGGTGGGTGACGGTAACGGTACAGCCAGCCAGCAGCAGCTCCATGGCCATCGGCCGACCGACGATGTTCGAAGCGCCGACAACCACGGCGTTCATGCCGTACAGATCCTGACCTGTGCTTTCCAGCAGGGTCATGATGCCTTTCGGCGTGCACGGACGCAGCAGCGGGATACGCTGGGCCAGGCGACCGACGTTATAAGGATGGAAACCATCGACATCCTTGTCCGGGCGAATGCGCTCGAGCAGCAACGACGCATCCAGGTGGGCCGGCAGTGGCAGCTGCAGCAGGATGCCGTCGATGTTCGCATCATCATTGAGGCGATCGATCAGGTCGGTCAGGGCCTGCTGGGTGGTCTCGCTGGGCAGGTCGAATGCCTGGGAGATAAAGCCGACCTCTTCGCAGTCCTTGCGCTTGTGCGAAACATAGACCTGAGAAGCCGGGTCGGTGCCGACCAGGATCACCGCCAGGCCTGGAGTACGCAGGCCTTGCTGGCGACGCTCCACAACACGTTGGGCGATCTGCTGGCGCAGGCTGGCGGCGATCGCCTTGCCGTCTATAAGGTGTGCAGTCATGACGCGTGATTAACCATCGAGAGGGAATAAAAAGAGCGCGCATTCTCGCATGAAGGGGGCTGAGGGCAAAGGCGCTTGGTCCGGCTATTCCCCTAAGCCCTTAAATAAAATGAATTTTTTTCAAAAAAGAGTTGACGACCTAACCGCTCGTCTATAACATTCGTCGCACTTGTCGGGCAGAGCCTAGCACTGGTTAGCAAGGTCAGGCAGAATGAGCGGATTTGGTAGCTTGTTCGGTACGGCTAAAAGTTAATTTGTAATCGTAACAGAAAGCAGATTAAATATGCGCCCGTAGCTCAGCTGGATAGAGCATCCGCCTTCTAAGCGGATGGTCGCAGGTTCGAGTCCTGCCGGGTGCGCCAATAGGCAGCTTTGGCACAAGTAAAGCGGTAAGTGCAATATGGTGGGCGTAGCTCAGTTGGTAGAGCACAGGATTGTGACTCCTGTTGTCGTGGGTTCGATCCCCATCGTCCACCCCATATTCCAAAAGGCGCCCGATGAAAATCTGGCGCCTTTGCTTTAAAAGCTTCACGCGGACGTGGTGAAATTGGTAGACACACTGGATTTAGGTTCCAGCGGCGCAAGCTGTAAGAGTTCGAGTCTCTTCGTCCGCACCATCCAAGCTTTCACTGTCCTTCGCTGAAGTGCGTGAAAGCCTCGAAAAAGCCGCCTAGTGCGGTTTTTTTCGTTTTTGCTGCCTGCTCAGGCATGTCATCTTCCTGCTCACCAGCAGCCGTCCTTTTCTATGTTCAGATTTGCTCCTGGCGTTAAGTCGGTGCGTTGTGTTCGCCTGTCTGTCACCCCTGTGCTGCCGTGCACTGGTGGCAAGTGCTCAAAAGCTGATAGATTTCAGCTGGTTGAAGCCGTGGCCAACGGCAAGGTAGTGAGGACAGCTCGATGATTTCAAAAGAACGCCAGGCCAGCGCATTGCAGCGTTTCGCCGCAGCCAATCCGCAGCTACTCGAAGAAATTGCCGGGCTTAGCGCCCATGAGCAGCAACAGCAGATCGAGTGGGCCTTTGAAGATGCCGCGCAGGAGCAGGGGCTTGAGCCCTGGGAATTGACCCTGCAACTGATCGCCGGCTCCGACGCAGAGCTTCAGGCCATGCGCCTGGAAGTGCATCGGGAGGTCGCTGAGGCGCTGGGCATGGAATGGGAAGAGTATTGCAGTATCAACGAGATCGACGATGCGGCGCCCTGAGCGCCGAGCCGTGATCCTGTAGTGTTTTGACAAGTATTTCTGGCTGTTCGAGGTCAGGCGCGCCGTCATGATCAAAGGAGGCGTCCAGGCCTTGAGCAGCGGGTCTTGAGCGTCCCAAGGCAAGGTTTTTGCCGGGGGCTGTAAATGAAATGGACCGGCGTACTTTCCCGTCGTCTTGAACGGGGTGACTTCTGGTCTTTGAGCCACTAGAATGCTTGCCCTTGATTCTGGAGTCGGGTATCGCCGGCTAACGTCTGTGCAACGAGGAATATCCATGCAAGTTTCTGTTGAAAATACTTCTGCTCTCGAGCGTCGCATGACCATCGCCGTTCCGGCAGAGCGCGTCGAGAACGAAGTCAACAAGCGTCTGCAACAGACTGCCCGTCGCGCCAAGGTTCCAGGCTTCCGTCCTGGCAAAGTGCCGATGAGCGTGATCCGTCAGCGTTATGAAGATGCTGCCCGTCAGGAAGCCTTCGGCGACCTGGTCCAGGCTTCTTTCTATGAAGCTGTGGTCGAGCAGAAGCTGAACCCGGCTGGCGCCCCTGCCGTCGAGCCTAAATCGTTCGAAAAAGGCGGTGACCTGGAATACGTCGCCACTTTCGAAGTGTTCCCTGAGTTCACCGTTGCCGGTTTCGACTCGATCGCCATCGAGCGCCTGAGCGCCGAAGTGGCTGACGCCGATCTGGACAACATGCTGGAAGTACTGCGCAAGCAGAACGTTCGTTTCGAAGCCGCTGATCGCGCTGCCCAGAACGAAGACCAGCTGAACATTGATTTCGTCGGCAAGGTCGACGGTGAAGTGTTCGCCGGTGGCTCGGCAAAAGGCACCCAGCTGGTACTGGGTTCCGGTCGCATGATCCCGGGCTTTGAAGAAGGTCTGGTTGGCGCCAAGGCGGGTGAAGAACGCGTTCTGAACCTGTCCTTCCCTGAGGACTACCAGAACCTGGATCTGGCTGGCAAAGCCGCCGAGTTCACCGTTACCGTCAACAGCGTTTCCGAGCCTAAGCTGCCAGAGCTGAACGAAGAGTTCTTCGCCCAGTTCGGTATCAAGGAAACCGGCATCGACGGTTTCCGCGCCGAAGTTCGCAAGAACATGGAGCGTGAACTGCGTCAGGCCATCAAGACCAAGGTCAAGAACCAGGTAATGGACGGCCTGCTGGCTGCCAACCCGATCGAAGTGCCAAAAGCCCTGCTGGAAAACGAAGTGAACCGCCTGCGCGTTCAAGCCGTTCAGCAGTTCGGTGGCAACATCAAGCCTGAGCAACTGCCGGCCGAGCTGTTCGAAGAACAAGCCAAGCGCCGCGTCGTGCTGGGTCTGATCGTTGCTGAAGTGGTCAAGCAGAACGAGCTGAAGCCGGACGAAGCCCGCGTTCGCGAAATGATCCAGGAAATGGCTTCGGCTTACCAGGAGCCAGAGCAGGTCGTCGCTTGGTACTACAAGAACGACCAGCAGCTGAACGAAGTGCGTTCGGTTGTGCTGGAAGAACAAGTTGTGGATACTGTTCTGCAGAAAGCGACTGTGACCGACAAATCGGTCTCGTACGAAGAAGCGATCAAGCCAGTGCAGGCTCCTGCCGCTGACTGATTTCCTTCTCTCGTAGGAAAACACCACAAGCCAGCCTTCGAGCTGGCTTGTGCGTATTCAAGACATGACTATTTGGGAGTGAGTGCAGGACATGTCCCGCAATTCTTATTATCAGCAGAGCTCTGACATCCAGGCCGCAGGCGGCCTGGTCCCGATGGTTATCGAGCAATCCGCTCGTGGCGAACGTGCCTATGACATCTACTCGCGCCTTCTGAAGGAGCGGGTGATCTTCCTGGTCGGCCCGGTAGAGGACTACATGGCCAACCTGATCGCGGCGCAATTGCTGTTCCTTGAAGCGGAAAACCCGGACAAGGATATCCATCTCTACATCAACTCGCCGGGCGGTTCGGTGACTGCCGGCATGTCGATCTACGACACCATGCAGTTCATCAAGCCGGACGTCTCCACCACCTGCATCGGTCAGGCCTGCTCCATGGGGGCCTTCCTGCTCGCCGCCGGTGCCAAGGGCAAGCGTCACTGCCTGCCTAACTCGCGGGTGATGATTCACCAGCCACTGGGCGGTTTCCAGGGGCAGGCGACGGATATCGAAATCCACGCCAAGGAAATCCTCTCCATCAAGTCGCGGTTGAACGAACTACTGGCCTACCACACCGGTCAGGAGCTGGAAACCATCAAGCGTGACACTGAGCGCGACAATTTCATGAGCGCGCAACGTGCCGCCGAGTACGGTCTGATCGACTCGGTACACGAGAAGCGGCAAATGGCTGTCTGATTAAGGCGCTAAAGCAGGTGGTTGGGCTTTCCCGCCACCTGTGGACTTGAAAAAGCCCGCAATTGCCTTCATCTTGTGTTGCAAGCCTACCGGATTGGATCGATCGAATGACTGACACCCGTAACGGCGAGGACAACGGCAAATTGCTCTATTGCTCCTTCTGCGGCAAAAGCCAGCATGAAGTGCGCAAGTTGATTGCCGGCCCCTCGGTATTTATCTGCGACGAGTGCGTCGACCTGTGCAACGACATCATCCGCGAGGAGGTGCAGGAAGCCCAGGCCGAAAGCAGCGCGCATAAACTGCCTTCGCCGAAAGAAATCAGCACCATCCTGGACCAGTATGTCATTGGTCAGGAACGTGCGAAAAAGGTACTGGCGGTAGCGGTGTACAACCACTACAAGCGCCTGAACCAACGCGACAAAAAGAATGACGACGTCGAGCTCGGCAAGAGTAACATCCTGCTGATCGGTCCGACGGGCTCGGGTAAAACCCTGCTCGCCGAAACCCTCGCACGTCTGTTGAATGTACCGTTCACTATCGCCGATGCCACCACCCTGACCGAAGCCGGTTATGTCGGTGAAGACGTCGAGAACATCATTCAAAAGCTGCTGCAAAAGTGCGACTACGACGTGGAAAAGGCCCAGATGGGCATTGTCTACATCGACGAAATCGACAAGATCTCGCGCAAGTCGGACAACCCGTCGATCACCCGTGATGTCTCGGGCGAAGGCGTGCAGCAGGCGCTGCTCAAGTTGATCGAAGGCACGGTTGCCTCGGTACCGCCGCAAGGTGGCCGCAAGCATCCGCAGCAGGAATTCCTGCAGGTCGACACGCGTAACATCCTGTTTATCTGTGGCGGCGCGTTCTCGGGCCTGGAAAAGGTCATTCAGAGCCGTTCCACCCGCGGCGGCATTGGCTTCGGTGCTGAAGTGCGCAGCAAGCAGGAAGGCAAGAAGGTTGGTGAGTCGCTGCGTGAAGTCGAGCCTGACGATCTGGTCAAGTTCGGTCTGATCCCGGAATTCGTCGGCCGCCTGCCGGTGTTGGCAACCCTCGACGAGCTCGACGAAGCTGCCTTGATGCAGATTCTCACCGAGCCGAAGAACGCCCTCACCAAGCAGTACGCCAAGCTGTTCGAGATGGAAGGTGTGGACCTGGAGTTCCGCAGCGATGCGCTGAAGTCCGTGGCTCGCAAGGCCCTGGAGCGCAAGACCGGTGCCCGTGGCCTGCGTTCGATCCTCGAAGGCATCCTGCTCGACACCATGTATGAGATTCCTTCGCAGAAGGATGTCAGCAAAGTGGTGATCGACGAGAGCGTCATCGAAGGTGCTTCGCAGCCGCTGCTGATCTACGAGAACAGCGAGCCGCAAGCCAAAGCTGCACCCGACGTCTGAGTCGCTAAACGGCTCGAGTCTGCAAGGGGCCTTCGGGCCCCTTTGCTTTTCCTGTCGTAGAGCTTGTTTTTTTGCGGGGCTGCCCCCACATTGAACTCACGCTCAAATTCCACCGGTTTCCGGCCACAAGGCCGCTGTAGAGGCGAAATCATGAAGACCACCCTCGACTTGCCTCTTTTGCCATTGCGCGATGTCGTCGTCTATCCGCACATGGTTATCCCACTGTTCGTGGGGCGCGAGAAGTCCATCGAAGCCCTTGAGGCCGCAATGACGGGCGAGAAGCAGATTCTCCTGCTGGCCCAGAAGAACCCCTCTGATGACGATCCAGGCGAAGACGCCCTGTATCGCGTCGGCACCATTGCCACTGTCCTGCAACTGCTGAAACTGCCCGATGGCACCGTCAAGGTCCTGGTCGAGGGCGAGCAGCGCGGTGCAGTCGAGCGTTTCAACGAAGTCGACGGCCATATCCGTGCCGAAGTTTCGTTGATCGACGAGTCGCAGACCGCCGAGCGCGAGTCTGAGGTCTTCGTTCGTAGCTTGTTGTCACAATTTGAACAATACGTTCAGCTGGGCAAGAAAGTCCCGGCTGAAGTCCTCTCGTCGCTCAACAGCATCGACGAGCCAGGACGCCTGGTCGATACCATGGCCGCGCACATGGCGCTGAAGATCGAGCAAAAGCAGGAAATCCTCGAGATTCTCGACCTGGCTACCCGTGTCGAGCATGTGATGGCGCTGCTGGACGCTGAAATCGACCTGCTGCAGGTGGAAAAACGCATCCGCGGCCGGGTCAAGAAGCAAATGGAGCGCAGCCAGCGCGAGTACTACCTGAATGAGCAGATGAAGGCCATTCAGAAGGAGCTGGGCGACAGCGAAGAAGGTCACAACGAAGTCGAAGAGCTGAAGAAACGCCTCGACGCCGCTGGCCTGCCAAAAGATGCCTATGCCAAGGCTCAGGCCGAGCTGAACAAGCTCAAGCAGATGTCGCCGATGTCTGCTGAGGCCACCGTGGTGCGCTCTTACCTGGACTGGCTGGTGCAGGTGCCGTGGAAGGCTCAGAGCAAGGTGCGTCTAGACCTGGCCAAGGCTGAAGAGATCCTCGACGCCGACCATTACGGCCTGGAAGAGGTCAAGGAGCGTATCCTTGAGTACCTCGCCGTGCAGAAGCGGGTGAAGAAGATCCGTGGCCCTGTGCTGTGCCTGGTCGGTCCTCCAGGGGTGGGCAAGACCTCCCTGGCCGAGTCGATCGCCAGCGCCACCAACCGCAAGTTCGTGCGCATGGCCCTGGGTGGCGTGCGCGACGAGGCCGAGATTCGTGGTCACCGGCGTACCTACATCGGTTCGATGCCGGGCCGTCTGATTCAGAAAATGACCAAGGTCGGTGTGCGCAATCCGCTGTTCTTGCTCGACGAAATCGACAAGATGGGCAGCGATATGCGTGGCGATCCGGCCTCCGCGCTGCTTGAGGTGCTCGACCCGGAGCAGAACCACAACTTCAACGATCACTATCTGGAAGTCGATTACGATCTTTCCGATGTGATGTTCCTCTGCACTTCCAACTCGATGAACATCCCGCCAGCTCTGCTGGACCGGATGGAAGTCATCCGTCTGCCCGGCTACACCGAAGACGAGAAGATCAACATCGCAGTGAAGTACCTGACGCCCAAGCAGATCAAGGCTAACGGCCTGAGAAAGGGCGAGCTGGAAGTCGACGTCACGGCGATTCGCGACATCATTCGCTACTACACCCGTGAAGCCGGTGTGCGGGGGCTGGAGCGCCAGATCGCCAAGGTCTGCCGCAAGGTGGTCAAAGAGCACGCCGGCCTCAAGCAAGTGGCTGTGAAGGTCACTGGCGAGCAGCTGGAGCACTTCCTCGGTGTGCGCAAGTTCCGTTATGGTCTGGCTGAGCAGCAGGATCAGGTGGGCCAGGTCACTGGCCTGGCCTGGACCCAGGTCGGTGGTGAGTTGCTGACCATTGAGGCCGCTGTGATTCCGGGCAAGGGGCAGTTGATCAAAACCGGCTCCCTGGGCGATGTCATGGTCGAGTCGATCACTGCGGCGCAGACGGTTGTCCGTAGCCGGGCGAAAAGCCTGGGCATTCCGGCCGACTTCCACGAGAAGCGTGATACCCACATTCACATGCCTGAAGGCGCGACGCCCAAGGATGGTCCAAGTGCCGGTATCGGCATGTGCACCGCCCTGGTCTCGGCGCTGACGCAGATTCCTGTGCGTGCCGATGTCGCCATGACCGGAGAAATCACTCTGCGTGGGCAGGTGTTGGCCATTGGTGGTTTGAAAGAGAAACTGCTGGCAGCACACCGGGGTGGGATCAAGACGGTGATCATTCCTGAAGAGAATGTGCGGGATTTGAAAGAAATTCCTGAGAATATTAAGCAGGATCTTCAGATTAAACCGGTCAAATGGATTGACGAAGTCCTCCAAATTGCGCTGCAATACGCCCCGGAGCCCTTACCAGATGTGGCTCCCGAGATTGTCGCCAAGGATGAAAAGCGCGACAGCGATTCCAAGGAAAGAATTAGCACGCATTAGTACGTATTTGGCTGGGGGGCTTTCTTGACAGTTTTTTCAGGCCCTTGTTATAAAGCGGCGCTTAAGCGTCAATAGGCCACCCAGCGCTCGTTAGGCTTTTCATTACATACTTAGATACAAACTCAATAGAGATATAAGGGGACTTAGAGTGAACAAGTCGGAACTGATTGACGCTATCGCCGCATCTGCTGACATCCCGAAAGCTGTAGCTGGCCGCGCACTGGACGCAGTAATCGAATCCGTCACTGGCGCCCTGAAGGCAGGTGACTCCGTGGTACTGGTAGGCTTCGGTACCTTCTCCGTCACCGACCGCCCAGCGCGCACCGGCCGCAACCCGCAAACCGGCAAGACTCTGGAAATCCCTGCTGCCAAGAAGCCAGGCTTCAAGGCTGGCAAGGCACTGAAAGAAGCCGTCAACTAAGACCTTCCTTCAGGCTTACGCCTAACCGAGCCTGGCTCATGCCTGGCTTGGCTGCTGAGCATCGGGACACGCTGAAAAGCACCTGATGTTCGGCCGGTTACGAGAAGGCGCATCTTCGGATGCGCCTTTCTTCTATCAGGAATCTACCCACGCTCCACGGTTGTTTCATTCCGTACAACCGTTTCTGGGGGACGCATGCTGCAGAATATCAGGGACAATTCACAAGGTTGGATTGCCAAGACCATCATCGGTGTCATCGTAGCCTTGATGGCACTGACCGGCTTCGATGCCATCTTCCAGGCCACCACCAACAGCCAGGATGCTGCCAAGGTCAATGGTCAAACCATTAGCCAGAGCGAGCTGAGCCAGGCCGTCGATATGCAACGTCGGCAGCTGATGCAACAGCTGGGCAAGGATTTCGATCCGTCGCTGCTCAACGACAACATGCTGCGTGAAGCGGCGCTCAAAGGCCTGATCGACCGCAAGCTGCTGTTGCAAGGCGCCGAAGACGCCAAGTTCGCCTTTTCCGAAGCGGCACTGGACCAGTTGATCCTGCAGACGCCTGAGTTCCAGGTTGACGGCAAGTTCAGCGCCGAGCGTTTCGATCAGGTGATTCGCCAGATGGGCTACGGCCGTCTGCAATTCCGCGAGATGCTGGCTCAGGAAATGCTCATTGGGCAGCTGCGCGCAGGCCTGGCCGGCAGCGGTTTTGTCACCGACGACCAGGTCAATGCTTTCGCCCGTCTGGAAAAGCAGACCCGTGATTTCGCCTCGCTGACCTTCAAGGCTGACCCGGCTGCGGTCAAGGTCACCGACGAGCAGGTCAAGGCGCATTATGATGAGCACGCCAAAGAGTTCATGAGCCCGGATCAGGTCGTCATTGACTACATCGAGTTGAAGAAGTCGGCATTCTTCGATCAGGTCACTGTCAACGAAGACGAGCTCAAGGCACTGTACGAGAAGGAAATCGCCAACCTGGCCGAGCAGCGCCATGCCGCGCACATCCTCATCGAAGTCAACGACAAGGTGGACGAAGCGCAGGCCAAGGCGAAGATCGAAGAGATCCAGCAGCGTCTGACCAAGGGTGAAGACTTTGCCGCACTGGCCAAGGAATTTTCCCAGGACCCAGGCTCGGCCAACAACGGCGGTGACCTCGGTTTCGCCGGGCAGGGTGTGTATGATCCGGCCTTTGAAGAGGCGCTGTATGCGCTGAACAAGGATCAGGTTTCGGCGCCGGTGCGTACCGAGTACGGTTTCCACTTGATCAAGCTGCTGGACGTGCAGGCACCTGAGGTGCCGAGCTTCGCCAGTTTGAAAGACAAGCTGACCCGCGAACTCAAGACCCAGCAGGTCGAGCAGCGCTTTGTCGAAGTGACCAAGCAACTGGAAGACGCTGCGTTCGAGGCATCCGACCTGGCCCAGCCCGCCCAGGACCTCGGCCTGAAGGTCCTCACCTCGGCAGCCTTTGGTCGTGAAGGCGGCGAAGGTATCACGGCCAACCGTGCCGTGATCCAGGCCGCCTACAGCACCGAAGTACTGGAAGAGGGTGGCAACAGCACCGCCATCGAATTGGACCCGGAAACCATCGTGGTCCTGCGCGTCAAGGAGCACCGCAAGCCTGAGCAACTGGGTCTGGATGTGGTGTCTGACAGCATCCGCCAGCATCTGGCCAGAGAGCAGGCCACTGCGGCCCTGAAAGCCAAGGCTGACAAGCTGATCGCCGGTCTGCGCGACGGCAGCATCGCGCTGGATGCTACCCAGGAAGGTCAGCGCTGGAAGGTCCAGGAAGCGGTCTCGCGCAGCCATGAAGGCATCGACCCGGTCGAGCTGCAGGCAGTGTTCCGTATGGCCAAGCCAGAGGCCAAGGACAAGCCGGTGTACAGCAGCGTGACGCTCAACGATGGTAGCCTGGTTGTATTGCGTCTGAACGGCGTTAACGAAGGTGCTGCAGCCACCGATGAAGAGAAATCGGCATACCGCCGCTTCCTCGCCTCGCGTGCTGGCCAGCAGGACTTCGCCGCTTACCGCAAGCAGTTGGAAGCCAAGGCGGACATCACTCGTTACTGAGTGATCCGCGCTAGAAACAGAAAAGGCCGCTTATGCGGCCTTTTCTGTTTCTAGCACCTGGCTCCTCCAGGTGCCAGGAAAGCTGCCTCCAGCAACTGTCGGGTATAGGCATGTTGCGGTGCGGCAAAGATATCTGCTGCAGTGCCTTGCTCCACCACCTTGCCCTGTTTGACCACCATCAACTGATGGCTCAGCGCCTTGACCACTGCCAGATCATGACTGATGAACAGGTAGGTGAGGTTGTATTTGCTCTGCAGTGAGCGCAACAGCTCGACCACTTGGCGTTGCACTGTCCGGTCCAGCGCCGAGGTCGGCTCATCCAGCAGGATTAGCGCTGGCTTGAGCACCAGAGCGCGGGCGATGGCGATGCGTTGGCGCTGGCCGCCAGAGAACTCATGGGGGTAGCGGTGACGGGCCTGGGGGTCCAGACCAACTTCCTGCAGGGCGGCGATGATTGCCTGCTCCTGTTCGGCCGCAGTACCGATGCGATGAATGCGCAGGCCTTCGCCCACGATATCGCTGACGCACATACGCGGGCTGAGGCTGCCGAACGGGTCCTGGAAGACCACCTGCATCTGCCGGCGCAACGGGCGCACTTGGTGTTGATTCAAGCTTTCAAGCGCGGTGCCCTGGAAGCGAATGGCGCCTTGGCTGCCGAGCAAACGCAGGATCGCCAGGCCCAGGGTGGATTTGCCCGAACCGCTTTCGCCAACGATTCCCAGGGTTTGCCCCTGAGGCAGGCTGAAGTTGATGCCGTCCACTGCTTTGACGTGATCGACGGTGCGCCGCAGCAGGCCTTTTTTGATCGGGAACCAGACGCGCAGGTCTTCGACTTCCAGCATTGGCGGACCCGCCGGGTTGTCGGCCGGTCCGCCGCTGGGCTCGGCGCCGAGCAACATCTGCGTGTACGGGTGTTGCGGGCTGTGGAACAAGGTCGCGCAGTCAGCCTGTTCGACGATGCAGCCGCGCTGCATCACGCACACCCGGTGCGCGATGCGCTTGACCAGGTTCAAGTCATGACTGATGAGCAACAGAGCCATCCCCAGGCGCGCCTGTAGCGACTTGAGCAATTCGAGAATCTTCAACTGCACGGTGACGTCCAGCGCCGTGGTCGGCTCGTCGGCAATCAGCAGCTCCGGTTCGTTGGCCAGCGCCATGGCAATCATTACTCGCTGCCGCTGGCCGCCTGAGAGCTCGTGTGGCAGGGCTTTGAGGCGCTTGTGTGGCTCAGGGATGCCTACCAGGTCGAGCAGCTCCAGCGTGCGCGCAGTGGCCTCCTTGCCGCGCAGGCCCTTGTGCAGCAGAAGGATCTCGTTGATCTGCTTTTCGATGTTGTGCAGCGGGTTGAGCGAGGTCATCGGCTCCTGGAAGATCATCGCGATGCGGTTGCCACGAATATGACGCATCTGCTTTTCATCCAGGGTCAGCAAGTCGCGCCCTTCGTAATGAATAGTGCCGGATGGGTGGCGGGCCAGCGGGTAGGGCAGCAGGCGCAGGATCGAATGGGCGGTAACCGATTTGCCAGAACCGCTCTCACCGACCAGGGCCAGGGTCTCGCCGCGGCGGATGTCGAAGCTGATGCCTTCGACCACCCGTTGGCTCTGCTCGCCGGTGACGAACTCGACCGCCAGGCCACGCACTTCGATCAAGGTTTCATTGCTCATTTCATTTCCTCGGGTCGAAGGCGTCGCGGGCGGACTCGCCAATGAATACCAGCAGGCTGAGCATCAGCGCCAGCACGGCAAAGGCGCTGATGCCCAGCCAGGGCGCTTGCAGGTTGGACTTGCCCTGGGCCACCAGTTCACCCAGCGATGGCGCACCAGGCGGCAAACCGAAGCCGAGGAAGTCCAGGGCGGTCAAGGTGCCAATGGCACCGGTGAGAATGAAGGGCATGAAGGTCATGGTCGAGATCATGGCGTTGGGCAGGATGTGCCGGAACATGATCGGACCGTCCTGCATACCCAGGGCGCGTGCCGCACGAACGTACTCCAGGTTGCGGCCACGCAGGAACTCGGCGCGCACCACATCGACCAGGCTCATCCAGGAAAACAGCAGCATGATCCCCAGCAGCCACCAGAAATTGGGCTGCACAAAGCTGGCGAGGATGATCAACAGGTACAGCACCGGCAGGCCCGACCAGATCTCCAGGAAGCGTTGCCCGGTCAGGTCCACCCAACCGCCATAGAAACCCTGCAAGGCGCCAGCAATCACGCCGATGATCGAGCTGAGAATGGTCAGGGTCAGGGCGAACAGCACCGAGATGCGGAAGCCGTAAATCACACGCGCCAGTACATCACGGCCCTGATCGTCGGTGCCCAGCCAGTTCTGGGTCGAAGGTGGCGCTGGAGCAGGCACCTTGAGGTCGTAGTTGATGCTCTGGTAGCTGAACGGGATCGGCGCCCAGAGTACCCAGCTGTCCTTGGCCGCCAGCAACTCGCGGATGTAGGGGCTCTTGTAATTGGCCTCCAGCGGGAACTCGCCGCCGAAGGTGGTTTCCGGGTAGCGCTTGAGCGCCGGGAAATACCATTCGCCGTCGTAACGCACAGCCAGGGGCTTGTCGTTGGCGATCAGTTCGGCGCCCAGGCTCAGGCCGAACAGAATCAGGAACAGCCACAGCGACCACCAGCCGCGGCGGTTGGCCTTGAAACGCTCGAAGCGTCGACGGTTGAGAGGGGACAAGGTCATCTCAGTGCTCCCGGCTGTCGAAGTCGATACGGGGGTCGACCAGGGTATAGGTCAGGTCGCCGATCAGTTTCACCACCAGGCCGAGCAGGGTGAAGATGAACAGGGTGCCGAAGACTACCGGGTAGTCGCGGTTGATCGCTGCTTCGAAACTCATCAGGCCCAAGCCGTCGAGGGAGAAGATCACCTCGATCAACAGCGAGCCTGTGAAGAAGATGCCGATGAAGGCCGAGGGGAAGCCGGCGATCACCAGCAGCATGGCGTTGCGGAACACATGGCCGTAGAGCACCCGGTTCGGGCTCAGTCCCTTGGCTTTGGCGGTGACCACGTACTGCTTGTTGATCTCGTCGAGGAAGCTGTTTTTGGTCAGCAGGGTCATGGTGGCGAAGTTGCCGATTACCAGCGCGGTGACCGGCAGGACCAGGTGCCAGAAATAGTCGAGGATCTTGCCGGTGGTACTGAGCTCGTCGAAGTTGTTCGAAGTCAGGCCGCGCAGCGGGAACCAGTCAAGGTAGCTGCCACCGGCAAACACCACGATCAGCAAAATGGCGAAGAGGAACGCCGGGATTGCGTAGCCGACGATAATCGCCGAACTGGTCCAGACGTCGAAGTGGCTACCGTGACGGGTGGCTTTGGCGATCCCCAAGGGGATCGACACCAGGTACATGATCAGGGTGCTCCACAGGCCCAGGGAGATCGACACCGGCATCTTCTCGACGATCAGGTCGATGACCTTGGCATCGCGGAAGAAGCTGTCGCCGAAATCCAGATGGGCGTAGTTCTTGATCATGATCCACAGGCGTTCCGGCGCCGACTTGTCGAAGCCGTACATCGCTTCGATTTCCTTGATCAAGGCCGGGTCCAGGCCTTGCGCGCCGCGGTAGTTAGAGCCCGCCACCGAGACCTCGGCACCGCCACCGGCGATGCGGCTGGTGGCGCCCTCGAAGCCCTCGAGCTTGGCGATCATCTGCTCGACCGGCCCACCGGGTGCGGCCTGGATGATCACGAAGTTGATGATCAGAATGCCCAGCAAGGTCGGAACGATCAGTAACAGACGACGAAAGATATAGGCCAGCATGCTATTGCGCCCCTGCAGTCGGTGGTGCATCTGGCGCAGAGTTGACGGGCACGGCCGGTTCGACGTCCGGCTTGATCCACCAGGTATTGATGCCAATGTCGTACTTGGGCGATACCTTCGGGTGGCCGATGTGGTTCCAGTAAGCAACTCGCCAGGTCTTGATGTGCCAGTTGGGGATCACGTAGTAGCCCCACTGCAAGACCCGGTCCAGGGCGCGGCAATGCTCGATCAGGCTTTGCCGGGAGTCGGCATTGATCAGCGCCTCGACCAGAACGTCGATGGCCGGGTCCTTGAGGCCGATGAAGTTGCGGCTGCCCGGATTGTCGGCGGCGGCGCTCTGCCAGAATTCGCGTTGCTCGTTACCCGGCGAGTTGGACTGCGGGAAACCACCGACGATCATGTCGAAATCTCGCGAACGCAAGCGATTGATGTACTGGGAGACGTCCACCCGGCGAATCACCAGGTCGATACCAAGGTCAGCCAGGTTGCGTTTGAACGGCAGCAGGATCCGCTCGAACTCGGTCTGGGCCAGGAGAAATTCGATGGATACCGGTTTGCCCTGAGCGTCGACCATTTTGTCGTCGACGATGCGCCAGCCGGCGTCCTGCAGCAACTTGTAAGCCTTGCGCTGTTGTTCGCGGATCATTCCGCTGCCATCGGTGATCGGGTTGGCGAAGGCCTGGGTGAAGACCTGCCCAGGGATTTTGCTGCGCAGCGGGTCGAGGATTTTCAGTTCGGCTGCATCAGGCAAGCCTCTGGCGGCCATTTCGGAGTTTTCGAAGTAGCTGCCGGTGCGGGTGTAGGCACCGTTGAACAGTTGCTTGTTGGTCCACTCGAAGTCCAGCAGCAGGCTCAGTGCCTCACGCACCCGTACATCCTGGAACACTGGGCGGCGAATGTTGAAGACGAAACCTTGCATGCCGGTCGGGTTGCCATTGGGCAGCTCCTCCATGATCAGGCGCTTCTCCCGCACGGCGGGCACGTCATAAGCGGTGGCCCAGCTTTTCGCCGCGGTTTCCAAGCGGTAGTCGAACTGACCGGCCTTCAACGCTTCCAGGGACACCGTACTGTCGCGGTAATAATCGGTGGTCATCACGTCGAAGTTGTAGAAGCCACGGTTGACCGCCAGGTCCTTGCCCCAGTAGTCCTTGACCCGCTCGTAGCGGACCGAGCGTCCGGCCTTGACCTCGGCGACCTTGTACGGGCCGCTGCCCAGTGGGAGTTCCAGGTTGCCCTTGGTGAAGTCGCGCCCCTCCCACCAGTGCTTGGGCAGCACCGGCAACTGCCCGAGGATCAGCGGTAGTTCGCGGTTGTTGCTGTGCTTGAACTTGAACAGTACCCGCTGCGGGTCTTCGGCAATCACTTCGGCGACATCGGCGTAATAACCACGAAACAGTGGCGCGCCACTGTTGATCAGGGTGTTGAAGGTGAACACCACGTCTTCGGCGTGAATCGGGTGGCCATCATGAAAGCGTGCTTCCGGGCGCAGGTAGAAACGAACCCAGCTGTTGTCCGGGGCCTTTTCGATTTTGCCGGCCACCAGGCCGTACTCGGTGAAGGGCTCGTCCAGACTCTGGGTCATCAAGGTGTCGTAGATCAGCGTGATGTCATCGGCCGGGACGCCCTTGTTGATGAACGGGTTGAGGCTGTCGAAACCACCAAAACCGGCCTGGCGGAAAGTGCCACCTTTTGGTGCGTCCGGGTTGACATAGTCGAAGTGTTTGAAGTTGGCCGGGTACTTCGGTGGTTCGTCATACAGGGTCAGGGCGTGTTGCGGTGCAGCCAGAGCCTGGAAACTGAAGCAGGCCAGCAGCAGGACGCAGGCCTTCAGGCGTAGGCCGGGCAGTGACATCATTGGGCGTTCTCCGAAGGCTTTATCCACCAGCTATTGAGCCCCAGGGTGTAGGGCGGCGTGGTGACGAAGGCGAACCGGTTACGGTAGGCCAGGCGGTGATTGTCCAGGTACCAGTTGGGAATCATGTAGTAGTGCCACAGCAACACCCGGTCCAGGGCCCGTGCGGCCGCCACCTGATCGTCGCGGCTCTGGGCGGCGATCAGGGTGTCGAGCAGGTGATCGACTACCGGGTCTTTGACCCCAGCGTAGTTCTTGCTGCCTTTGGTCGCGGCCTGGCTGGAGTGAAAGTACAACCATTGTTCAAGGCCGGGGCTGAGGGTCTGGTTCAGGGTCATCAGAATCATGTCGAAGTCGAACTGGTCCAGACGTTGTTTGTACTGAGCCCGGTCCACGGTGCGCAAGCGCGCATCGATGCCAATGCTGGCAAGATTTTCGACATAAGGTTGCAGGATCCGCTCCAGGTTCGGATTGACCAGCAACAGCTCGAGCTTCAGCGGGTTGCCTTTGTTGTCGAGCAGGCGCTGACCGTTGAGCTTCCAGCCAGCCTGGCCCAGCAGGTTAAGGGCTTGGCGTAGCGTCTGTCGGTTGATGCCGCGCCCGTCGGTGTGGCTGACTTTGTAAGGCTCGGTGAACAAGGCGGCGGGCAGTTGCTCGCGGTAGGGGGCAAGTAACAGCCACTCTTTGCCCTCCGGCAGGCCACTGGCGGCGAATTCGCTGTTGGGATAGTAGCTGCTGGCGCGGCGATAGGCACTGCTGAACAGGGTGCGGTTGGTCCACTCGAAATCCAGCATCAGCCCCAGGGCCTGTCGGACCCTGGCGTCGCTGAAGGCTGCACGGCGGCTGTTCATGAACAGGCCTTGGGTCTGGGTCGGGATCTTGTGTGGAATCTGCGCCTTGATCACTTGGCCACGGCGCACCGCCGGGAAATTGTAACCATTGGCCCAGTTCTTGGCCTGGTGCTCGATGTAAATATCGAACTCGCCGGCTTTGAACGCTTCGAAGGCCACGGCGCTATCGCGGTAGAACTCGTACTCGACCCGGGCGAAGTTGTATTTGCCGCGATTGACCGCCAGATCCTTGCCCCAGTAATCCTTGACCCGCTCAAATACCAGTCGCCGCCCTGGCTGGACCTGGGTGATGCGATAGGGGCCACTGCCCAGCGGCGGCTCGAAGGTGGTGGCCTTGAAGTCGCGGCCTTTCCAGTAATGCGCCGGGAGCACCGGCATCTCGCCCAGGCGCAGGATCAGCAACGGATTGCCGGCGCGCTTGAACACGAAGCGGATACGCCGTGGGTTGAGGATGTCGACCCGCTGCACTTCCTGCAAGTTGGTTCGGTAGATCGGGTGACCTTCCTTGAGCAGGGTGCGGTAGGAAAAAGCCACGTCGCTGGCCGTGATGGGATGGCCGTCATGAAAGCGGGCTTGCGGGCGCAGGTTGAACACCACCCAGCTGCGGTCTTCGCTGTACTCCACGGAGCCTGCGATAAGGCCGTAACTCGAGGTCGGCTCGTCACCCGAGGGGTCGTATTGCCCGGTGCCAACCATCAGGGGTTCGTTAAGCTCGGTTACCCCATACTGCAAGAAATTCGGCGTGGTGACCGGGCTTGACCCCTTGAAGGTGTAGGGGTTGAGCGTATCGAATGTGCCAAATGCCATGGCGCGCAAGGTGCCGCCCTTGGGCGCTTGCGGGTTGACCCAGTCGAAGTGGGTAAATTTGGCTGGATACTTGAGCGTGCCGAACTGGGCGTAACCGTGGCTTTCGCTGATTGTTGCGCCCGCGGGAAAGCTCAAGGCCAGGCTGAATGACAGCAACAGGAGGGGACGTATCAAGTCGGCGATCCGATCCAGGCGGCTTGGGCTTTGTTCCAGCTACAGTAACAGCTTGTATCGGCTGGAAAAAGGGGGCCGCCAGGACGGTCGGTGTGGCTCCGGTCTACGGCGCGGAGCCTGATGCTCAGTGTGGCAGGTAAACGGTCAGGGTCTGGCCTGGCTTGAGGGCGTGACCGCTGCGAGGATTCCAGCGCTTGAGGTGCTGCATTTCGACGTTGAAACGCTTGGCCACCAGGTACAGCGAGTCACCTTTGCGGACCTTGTACTGGGTGGATTTTTTCTGGTTTTTGCCCTGCACCGGCTGGGCGCTTTGCATGACCAGTGTCTGCCCCGCCTTGAGGCGGTTGCCAGACAGCTTGTTCCAGCGCTGCAGGTCTTTGACGCTGACCTTGTTGGCCTTGGCGATGCTGCCCAGGCTGTCGCCACGTTTGACCCGGTAGCGGCTGTTGCGGGTTGTGGTTGTGCGCGGTGCGGTTTCGGCCAGTGCTGCTTCGAATACGGCCTTTTTCGGCTGCAGCGAGAGCAGCTCTTCCGGCTTCATGTTCGACAGGCTGGCGGTCAGCAACTGCGCCTTGGCGGTCGGTACCAACAGTTGTTTGGGGCCATCGACGGTCATGCGCTTCTTGAACGCCGGGTTGAGCTGGAACATCTCGTCTTCGTCGATATTAGCCAGCTCGGCGACCCGCGACAGGTCCAGACGGTCGTTGATGGCAACGGCTTCGAAGTAGGGTTCGTTGGCGATCGGGTTGAGATTCACGCCATAGGCCTGCGGCGTCATCACCACCTGCGACAGGGCCAGGAGCTTGGGCACGTAGTCGCGGGTTTCCTGCGGCAGCGGCAGGTTCCAGTAGTCGGTCGGCAGGCCGAGCCTTTCGTTACGCTCGATGGCGCGGCTGACGGTGCCTTCGCCGGCGTTGTAGGCGGCCAGGGCGAGCAACCAGTCACCGTTGAACATGTCGTGCAGGCGGCTCAGGTAGTTCAGCGCGGCGTTGGTCGAGGCGGTGATGTCGCGACGGCCGTCGTAGAAGCGGGTCTGGCGCAGGTTGAAGTGGCGACCGGTGGACGGAATGAACTGCCACAGTCCCACCGCATGGGCACGCGAATACGCCATCGGGTTGTAAGCGCTTTCGATGGCCGGCAGCAGGGCCAGCTCCAGCGGCATGTTGCGCTCTTCAAGACGCTCGACGATGTAATGGATGTACAGGCTGCCACGGTCGCCGGCGGTTTCCAGGAACGAGGGGTTGCTGGCGAACCACAGGCGTTGCTGTTCGATGCGCGGGTTGACCGCCATGTCGTCTTGCAGGGCGAAACCCTGGCGCATGCGCTCCCAGACATCCTGGGGCGCCTGCTCGGTTTGCTTGACCGGGACGAACACCGGTTTTTGCTTCATCCGCGCCTGGTAGTTGTGCGCGCGAACGCTCTCGGATTCGTCGAGCTGACGGGTGCTCTGGCAACCCACCAGGGTGGCGGCCAGGGCCAGCGCACTGGCTTGGGCCAGACGCGTCAGGGCGACGGAATTGAAGGTTCTGCGGCTATTAGACGACATTGGCTGGGACAAAGTTCCGGGCAAAAATGTCGGGCGATTCTAGAAAGCAGCCCCTCTGTGGTCAACCTTTGAGAACTTTCAGGACCTGGCAGCCGCTGTTTAGAAGCTGTCCTTCCAAGCCCGCAACCCAGCAAAAACAGCACTTGGCGTAGGGTTTATAAGGGCGTTCCGTTCGTCTAGTTTTTCTTTAACGGATGTTTCGGTGGTGCGCAAAAAGGGGTTGGTCAGCTTTTCCAGTGCCAGGGTTGATGGCAACGTGATGCGATCGTGCTCGCGAAGTTGGGTAACGTCGGCGAAGCGTTGGGCAATGTGCTCGTTATCGGGCTCCACGGCCATGGCAAAACGCAGGTTGCTCAGGGTGTATTCATGGGTGCAGTACACCAGGGTCTGGGCGGGCAGGGCCGCGAGGCGCTCTAGGGAATGGTGCATCTGCTCGGCGGTGCCTTCGAACAGGCGACCGCAGCCCGCCGCGAACAAGGTGTCGCCACAGAACAGCAGCGGAGTGGCGGTTTGCCCGCAATAATAAGCAATATGTCCCAAGGTGTGTCCAGGTACTGCAATGATCTGGAAGTCCAGACCCAGGACGCGCACGCTGGCGTTGTCGTCCAGGGCCAGGTCACGCCCCGGGATGCGCTCGTGAGCTGGGCCGCAAACCCGCGCAGCGGTGGTTTTCTTGAGCTGCTCGACGCCGCCGACATGGTCGTGATGGTGGTGGGTGATCAAGATGTCGCTCAGTTGCCAGCCCGGGTGACGCTCGAGCCAGGCCAGCACCGGTGCCGCATCACCCGGGTCGACCACCGCACAGCGCTGGTTGGCAGAATCCTGTAACAACCAGATGTAGTTATCGCTGAAAGCGGGCAGGGCATCGATCTGTATCATGGTGCAATTCGCCAAACGTTGGACATGGGTGCATCTTAGTAGTTATGCACGTTGTCGAGAACCTTCAAGGGAGACTGCAATGACCGATCAAGCCTTCGCCCAGGCCGATCCGCAGTGGCTGGAGCTGATCAGCCTGGCCCGCGACTGGTTCGCCGGCCCCCTGGGGCAGTTGATGCTGCATGAAGAACAACGCCTGCTCGAAGAAGAGTTGGGGCGCTACTTCGGCGGCTATCTGGTGCACTACGGTCCCTGTGCCGAAGCGCCGCCCAAAGCCCCGCAAGTGCAACGCAATGTGCGCCTGGGCGCACCGCTGCCCGGGGTCGAGATTGTCTGTGAAGAACAGGCCTGGCCGTTGAGCGAGCACGCCGCCGATGTGGTGGTGCTACAGCATGGCCTGGATTTCAGCCTGTCGCCCCATGGTCTGTTGCGTGAAGCCGCCAGCAGCGTGCGTCCGGGCGGGCACCTGGTGATCATCGGCATCAACCCCTGGAGCAGTTGGGGCGTGCGTCGGGTGTTTGCCCATGATGCCCTGCGCAAGGCGCGCTGCATTTCCCCGTCGCGGGTCGGCGACTGGCTTAACCTGCTGGGCTTTGCGCTGGAGAAACGCCGCTTCGGGTGCTATCGTCCGCCGCTCGCGTCCCCGGCCTGGCAACAGCGCCTGGCGGGCTGGGAACGAGTCGCCGGTGGCTGGCAAGGCGCGGGTGGCGGCGTCTACCTGCTGGTGGCGCGCAAAATGGTGGTCGGCCTACGGCCACTGCGCCTGGAACGCCGCGAGCCGATGGGCAAGCTGCTGCCATTGCCGATGGCCAAGGTCAACCGGCGCCACTCCGAACCCTGAGTTCCGGGCCCGCAGGGCGCGGGCCCCAATCATTGATGAAAAGGCTGTAAATGAGCGATAGCGTCGAGATCTTTACCGATGGTGCCTGCAAGGGTAATCCCGGCCCGGGCGGCTGGGGCGTGCTGATGGTTTGCAAGGGCGTCGAAAAGGAGCTGTGGGGCGGCGAGCCGGAGACCACCAACAACCGCATGGAGCTGATGGCGGCGATCAAGGGCCTGGAAGCGCTCAAGCGCGAGTGTGAAGTGCTGCTGGTCACTGACTCCCAGTACGTGATGAAAGGCATCAACGAGTGGATGGTCAACTGGAAAAAGCGCGGCTGGAAAACCGCCGCCAAGGAACCGGTGAAGAACGCCGACCTCTGGCAGTTGCTCGATGAGCAGGTCGGGCGCCATAAGGTAACCTGGAAGTGGGTCCGTGGGCACATCGGCCATCATGGCAACGAGCGCGCCGACCAACTGGCCAACCGCGGTGTTGACGAAGTGCGCGGGCTGCGCTGAGCACACCAGCCGCCACTCGGCCGCGAGCTGAGGTAGAATGGCCAGCTTTCACCAGACAAGCTGTACTCGACAGGAGACCACCGGCGTGGAGATTCAGAGCAACAGGTCGGTCGTCCTCGACACCGAAACCACGGGTATGCCGGTCACCGACGGTCACCGGGTCATCGAGATCGGTTGTGTCGAACTGATGGGCCGGCGCCTGACCGGGCGGCATTTCCACGTCTATCTGCAGCCTGATCGCGAAAGTGACGAAGGCGCTATTGGCGTACACGGTATCACCGACGCCTTTCTGGTCGACAAACCACGTTTTGCCGAAGTGGCCGATGAATTCTTCGACTTCATCCAGGGCGCCCAGCTGATCATCCACAACGCGGCGTTCGACGTTGGTTTCATCAACAACGAATTCGCTTTGATTGGCCAGCACGACCGCGCCGATATCTCCCAGCATTGCACCATTCTCGATACCCTGATGATGGCCCGCTCGCGGCATCCGGGGCAGCGCAACAGCCTCGATGCATTGTGCAAGCGATACGGCATCGATAACTCCGGCCGGGAGTTGCACGGCGCTTTGCTCGACTCGGAGTTGCTCGCTGACGTCTACCTGAGCATGACCGGTGGCCAGACCAGCCTGTCACTGGCCGGACAGGGCGCCGATGGCGAGGAAAACAGCGAGGAGCGCCGTGGTAGCGAAATCCGCCGCCTGATCGGTCGTCAACCGGGGCGTATCATTCAGGCCACCGAGCAGGAGCTGGAAGCTCATCTGGCGCGTCTGGATGCCATTGCCAAATCGGCTGGTGGTCCAGCGTTGTGGCAGCAATTGTCCGAGGCCAACTGAGGAAGAATCCGCGCAAGGGGGCTGGCGAGCTTCTACCCTGAAATGACCGACCCGTCATTCGGAGCAGTCCCCTCTAATGTACAAGGACCTCAAGTTCCCGGTTCTGATCGTTCACCGCGATATCAAGGCCGACACCTTGGCCGGCGAGCGCGTGCGCGGTATTGCCGAGGAGCTGGTCCAGGATGGTTTCAGCATCCTTACGGCTATCGATTACGCCGAAGGCCGCCTGCTAGCCTCGACCCATCACGGCCTGGCCTGCATGCTGATTGCGGCTGAAGGCGTTGGCGAGAACACTCACTTGCTGCAGAACATGGTCGAGCTGATTCGCTTGGCCCGACTGCGTGCGCCGCACCTGCCGATCTTTGCCCTGGGCGAACAGGTGACCCTGGAGAATGCACCGGCTGAAGTCATGAGCGAGCTGAATCAGCTGCGCGGCATTCTCTATCTGTTCGAAGACACCGTGCCGTTTCTGGCCCGGCAAGTGGCAAGGGCGGCGCACAATTACCTGGATGGTTTGTTGCCACCTTTTTTCAAAGCGCTGGTGCAGCATACTGCACAGTCCAATTACTCTTGGCATACACCTGGGCATGGCGGTGGCGTGGCCTACCGCAAAAGTCCGGTGGGGCTAGCGTTTCACCAATTTTTCGGCGAGAACACCTTGCGTTCGGATCTCTCGGTTTCGGTCCCTGAGCTCGGTTCGCTGCTGGATCACACCGGCCCTTTGGCGGCGGCTGAAGCCAGGGCGGCAAAGAACTTTGGCGCCGATCACACCTTCTTTGTCATCAACGGCACTTCCACAGCCAACAAGATCGTCTGGCATTCGATGGTTGGCCGTGATGATCTCGTGCTGGTGGATCGCAACTGCCACAAGTCGGTGGTACACGCGATCATCATGACGGGCGCCATTCCCGTGTACCTGTGTCCGGAGCGCAATGAGCTCGGCATCATCGGACCGATTCCGCTGAACGAGTTCAGCCCCGACTCGATCCGCGCCAAGATCCAGGCCAATCCCCTGACCCAGGGGCGGGCGCCTAAAGTGAAACTGGCGGTAGTGACCAACTCCACCTATGACGGGCTTTGTTATAACGCCGAGCTGATCAAGCAAATGCTGGGCAACAGTGTCGAGGTGCTGCATTTCGATGAGGCCTGGTACGCCTACGCCGCGTTCCATCCGTTCTTTGCCGGCCGCTATGCCATGGGCACCTCGCGCAGTGCTGACAGCCCTCTGGTGTTCAGCACCCACTCGACCCACAAGTTGTTGGCGGCCTTCAGCCAGGCTTCGATGATCCATGTGCAGGATGGCGGTGTGCGACAGTTGGACCGTGACCGTTTCAATGAAGCGTTCATGATGCATATCTCCACCTCGCCGCAATACAGCATCCTGGCCTCGCTGGATGTGGCTTCGGCGATGATGGAGGGGCCGGCCGGGCGTTCGCTGTTGCAGGAAATGTTCGACGAAGCGCTGAGTTTTCGTCGGGCCATGGCCAACTTGCGCACGCACATTGCCGCCGACGACTGGTGGTTCAGTATCTGGCAACCGCCGCAGGTCGAGGGTGTGCAGCAAGTGAGTACAAGTGATTGGTTGTTGGCGCCGCAGGCGGACTGGCACGGGTTTGGTAATGTCAGCGATGATTATGTGCTGCTTGATCCGATCAAGGTCACCCTGGTCATGCCTGGGCTCAACGCAGGTGGTGCGTTGAGCGAACACGGGATCCCGGCTGCGGTGGTCAGCAAGTTTCTCTGGGAGCGTGGCCTGGTAGTAGAAAAGACCGGGCTCTATACCTTCCTGGTGCTGTTCTCCATGGGTATCACCAAGGGCAAATGGGGCACCTTGTTGACCGAGTTGCTGGAGTTCAAACGCAACTATGACGCCAACACCGACCTGCTCGAAAGCCTGCCCTGTGTCGCCCGTCTTGATCATGTGCGCTATCAAGGGCTGGGCCTGCGTGATCTGTGCGACCAGTTGCACGCCTGTTATCGCAGCAACGCTACCGCCAAGCAGCTCAAACGGCTGTTCACGCGTTTGCCGGAAGTGGTGATGAAACCCGCCGATGCCTATGACCGGATGGTACGCGGGGAGGTGGAGGCGGTGCCGATTGACCAATTGCTCGGACGTGTTGCCGCTGTGATGCTGGTGCCGTATCCACCGGGGATTCCGTTGGTCATGCCGGGCGAACGTTTTACCGAGGAAACCCGTTCAATCATTGACTATCTGGCCTTTGCTGCTGCCTTCGACAGCGGCTTTCCCGGTTTTGTCGCCGACGTGCACGGCCTGCAGCACGAGACCCGTGAGCAAGGGCGGATTTATACCGTCGATTGCATCAAGGAATGCGAATGAGCTCGACGCCACTGCGCGCCAGTTCGAAGCGATTGTCGCCCAGGTGGTTGACCTTGTCGCCGATGGCCAGCTTGTAAGTGGTGATAGGCAGGGATGCGGCACTACCGTCGGCCTCAAGGGTGGCTTCCTGAAACTCATGAACGGGGTAGATGCGGCCTTCTGCGTCCCGTGCATGAAATTGTCCGACCAGTACTGCTGTCATTTACCGTGCAACCTCTAAAAGTTTTCTGTCAGGCATAGACCACTGATTGGCCGGGTAAGTTTTGCTCGTGCGGAAAAAAACTTCAGGCGTTGGGCAGATCATCTATACCTACAAGTTCCTTTGTCCTACATGTCAGGAAGTCACCATGAGCCAGGTGTATTCGGTAGCCGTTGTCGTCGGCAGCTTGCGCAAGGAATCCTTCAACCGCAAAGTCGCCTTGGCGCTGGCGGAGCTTGCGCCCTCGAGCCTCAAATTGAACATAGTCGAGATTGGCGATCTGGCACTTTATAACGAAGACATTGATGTCGATCCGCCAGCGGCTTACAAGGCCTTCCGTGAGCAGATCCGCAGCAGTCATGCGGTACTGTTTGTTACCCCGGAGTACAACCGCTCGGTGCCGGGGGTGTTGAAGAACGCTATTGATGTGGGCTCAAGGCCTTATGGGCAGAGTGCCTGGAGCGGCAAGCCGGGTGCGGTGATCAGTGTTTCTCCTGGTGCGGTGGGCGGTTTTGGGGCCAACCATCATCTGCGTCAGTCACTGGTATTTCTCGATGTACCGTGCATGCAGCAGCCCGAGGCCTATATTGGTGGGGCGGCGAGCCTGTTTGACGAGAGTGGCAAACTATCGGAAAAGACTCGCCCGTTTTTGCAGACTTTTATTGACAAGTATGCGGTGTGGGTCGAACGTCATCAGGCTTGAAATCAACTGGGAGTCATCGCGGGGCAAGCCGGCTCCCACAGTGGGAGCGCGCTTGCCCCGCGATAGCGACTTACACTGACTGCGGCATTTCCCCACGAGCCAGGCGCTTATTGATATCGGCGATCACTTCAGGTAGCTCGTTGATAGTGTCGATCAGATAATGCGGACGCGAGCCTTCGAACAGCGCGTGGATGCGCTTGCGCTCGCTGTCCAGGGTATCTGCGGCCAGAGCGCGGTAGCCTTCGTAGGTCAGCCCCAGTGCATTGCCCGAACACATCAGCGCCACGGTCCACATGCCGGCGCGGCGACCTTCGAGGATGCCGGGCACGGTATCGTCAACCTTGACGCAGGCCGCGACATCGTCGATTCCCAGGGCGATCACGTTAGCCAGCGCCTGGGCAGGCCAAGGGCGGCCGTTAGGGGTTTCATCGGTTGCCACGACATGATCAGCGACGTAGCCATTCTGAGCGGCCAATTCAACCACCTTGTCCATCACCACTTTCGGGTAGCCGGAGCAGGAGCCGATCTTCAGACCGTCGTTGCGCAGGCCCGTCAGCGTGTCCAGAGCGCCCGGGATCAGCGCCGAATGCACGGCAATCTTGTCGATCTGCAAGGGCATGAAGCGTTCATAAATGGCGCTAACGTCATCATCTGTGGGTGTGCGACCAAACACCTTGCGATAGCGCTCGGCAATCTGCGGTTGGTCGCACAGTGTGCGGATATGGTCCCACTTGCCCATACCCATAGGGCCACGGGCTTCTTCGATGGACACTTCGATGTCGAATTCGGCAAAGGCTTCGACGAAGATCTGGGTCGGTGCGAAGGAGCCGAAATCGACCACGGTACCGGCCCAATCGAGGATGGCGGCTTGCAGTTGCGTTGGGTTGCTGTAGTTCATGTGCAAATTCCTAGAGGGAGTGGCAACGCTTCAAATGTCCAGTACTTCCATTTCCCGCAGCACCTCGGCCACCGCGTTCACCGCAGCTTGCATGCCGTCCGGTCCGACGACGCCGATGCAGCCGACGCGGAAGGTTTCAACCTGGGTCAGCTTGCCCGGGTAGAGGATGAAACCCTTGGCCTTGACCCGTTCGTAGAATTCCTTGAATTGATAGCGTGGGTCGTTCGGGGCGTGGAAGGTCACGATGATCGGTGCCTGGATCTCGCTCGGCAGAAAGCTGCGTAGGCCAATAGCTGCCATGCCGTCGAGCAGCACTTTGCAGTTGCTGGCGTAGCGCTGGTGACGGGCAGCCAGGCCGCCTTCCTCGTTGTATTGCAGTAACGCCTCGTGCAGCGCCGCGACGACATGGGTGGGCGGAGTGAAGCGCCACTGGCCGGTCTTGGCCATGTAGGCGTGCTGATCCTGCAGGTCCATGGCCAGGGAGGGCGAATTCCCTTCGGCGGCAGCCAGGGAGGCTTTGTTGGCAAAAACGAAGCCCATGCCAGGCACGCCTTCCAGGCACTTGCCGGACGCGGCAATCAGGGCATCGAACGGCACTTCGCGGGCATCGATTGGCAGCGCACCGAATGAGCTCATGGCATCGATGATCAGGCGCTTGCCGTGGCGGGAGATAACCTCGGCGATTTCTGGCAACGGATTAAGGATGCCAGTGCTGGTTTCGCAGTGGATCAGCGCCACATGGGTGATGCTGGCATCTGCGGCCAACAGGCGACCGACATCGGCCGCGGTGGTCGGTTGGTCTTCAGCGGTTTCAAAAGTGCTGTAGGCGCGGCCCAGGACCTTGCAGATCTTCGCCAGACGCTGACCATAGGCACCGTTGATCAGTACCAGAACCTTGCCATCGCGAGGTACCAGGGTGCCGATGGCGGCTTCCACGGCGAAGGTGCCGCTGCCTTGCAGGGGCACACAGTGGTGGCTGTCGGCGCCGTTGACGATGGCCAGCAATTGCTCGCACAGGCTGGCGGTCAGTTGGTTGAAGTCACGGTCCCAGGAACCCCAGTCCACCATCATCGCTTGGCGGGTGCGGGACGAGGTGGTCAAAGGACCTGGGGTCAGCAGGATAGGGGCGTTGCTCATTCCGAAGTTCCTCACAAGCGGTGGGCTGAAACTACGGGGCCTAAGTTGCAATTCTGTGCGTCATCAATCAAATTGTTTGTTGTTATGCCAGCCATAAGTCAGGCCGATAGATATGAATTTGTTCCAGCTCCGCGCGTTTGATGCCGTGGCCCGCGAGGGCAGCTTTACCCGTGCTGCGGCGCGGTTGTTCATCAGCCAGCCGGCGGTCACTGGCCATATCAAGGCTTTGGAAGAGCATTACCAGATCACCCTGCTGCGGCGCACCGCACGGCGTGTCGAGCTGACCGAGGAGGGCACGCGCCTGGCAGCGATCACCCGGGCGATGTTTGGTCTGGCCGAGGAAGCCCAGGCCATGCTTGAGGCCAATCGCCAGTTGCTTACCGGCCGCCTGGAAGTGGCTGCCGATGGACCGCACCGGGTCATGCCGATGCTTGCCCAGCTACGTGCACGTTACCCCGGCATTACCGTCAACCTGCGCTTGGGCAACGCCCAGGAAACCCTGGCTGCGCTGCTGAGCGAACATGCGGATGTGGCCGTGTTGACCGAGGTCGAACCACGCAAAGGATTGCACCTGCAAAGCCTGGGTGAATCGCGGATGTGTGCCCTGTTGCCCGTCGGCCACCCATGGGCGGATGGCAAGGGCGAGTTGCCGCTGGCCAAGCTTGATCGCCAGATCATGGTGCTGCGCGAACCCAGTTCGATTACCCGGCGCACATTCGATCAGGCCTGCGCCGAGGCCAAGGTGCAGCCACGGGTGTTGCTTGAGTTGGACAGTCGCGAAGCGGTCACCGAGGCGGTGGCGGCAGAGCTGGGCATCGGTATCGTTTCGTCGGTGGAGATCAGCCATGATCCGCGTGTGGTGGCGAGAGCGATTGGCGGTCCGGGACTGGTCAATCGACATATGATCGGCTGTCTGCAGCGTCGCCGCGAACTGCGCCTGATCCAGGCGTTTCTGGGCTTGGCGCCGACGCTGTAAAGCAGCGCTGGCATTTTCTGCTGCGGCCCCTAAGATGGCCGTCAAACAAGACGGGTAAGGCGAAGTACTGTTGATGGCGGGCAAAGACACCATCTCCATGCAATTGGTGCGCGAGGCACTGCTGCAAAGCTGCGCGCCGGGGGCGCCGAGTCAGGCGATGCTTAGCCGCATCGGTATTGATCCGGCAATCCTTGAGCAAGCTGATGCGCGGGTGCCGGCCAGTGCCTATGCACAGCTCTGGCGCCTTTTGGCGCGGCGCTGCAACGACGAATTCTTCGGCATGGACCCGCGCGGTTTACGCAGTGGCAGCCTGGCTTTTCTTTGTCGTGCGGCGATGGCCCAGCCAACCCTGGGCGCCGGACTGGATACGGCCTTGAGCTTTCTGTCGTTGATGCTCGAAGACTTGCAGCCGGCCTTGATACGCCAGCAGAGTCTTGCCGAGATCGTCATTGGCGAGCCCCGTGAGCAGCCGCGACGTGCCTTCACTTATTTCACTTTCTGGATGATCGTCCACGGCGTGGCCTGCTGGCTGGCTGGGCGGCGTATTCCGATCCTGGCCATCGAACTGCGTTGTGCAGAGCCGCCTTTCTGCGACGACTACCGGGTGATGTTCTCGGAAAACCTGCAATTCAATCGCCCGCGCTCGCGGATGATCTTCGCCGCGGACTGTCTTGACCTGCCACTGCGGCGCAGCGAGGAAGAATTGCAACGCTTCCTCGCCGAGGCGCCCGGCAACATCCTGGTTAAGTACCGCGACCCGGCCAGCCTGGCGCGCCGTATTCGTCATGACCTGCGCCAGATGGACCCAGGTCACTGGCCTGATGCCGATAGCCTGGCGCGCCATCTGTGTCTTTCCGTTTCGACGTTGCGCCGCCGCTTGGCAGAGGAAGGGCAGACCTATCAGGGGCTTAAGGACAGTGTGCGGCGGGAACTGGCGATCACCTGGCTGGCCGAGGTTGAACTAGGGTTCGCCGAGATTGCCGAGCGCCTTGGCTTTGCTGATAGCAGTTCGTTCTACAAAGCGTTTCGCAAGTGGTTCGGCTGCAATCCGGGCCACTATCGCACGGTGATCCTGCAAGGGCAGGTGCCGGGCTGAAGGCGAGTGTTTTCCTTTCCAGCGTCGGCGACGGGCCAAACCAGTCATCCAGTTTGACAGCTTTGGCCATTGTCCCAGGGCCGGTCCGGCGCGACTATCGTTAGATTCATGGTGCTACTCCAACAATAAGAACCAGGAGTCTGACGATGCGTGATTATTCCGTGGCTGCAAGCGGCTTCGACTATCCCCAGGTGGCCAGCGCAGCCCTGTACGGCAGCCTCGATGCGCTCAATGCTTGTGTTGAATGTTGTGACCGACATATCGGCGGCAATCGTGTTGCACTGAACTGGGAGGGCCGCGATGGTAGCAGTGCCCAGTACAGCTTCGAGCAGTTGCAACAGTCGGCGGCGCGCCTGGCCAATGTGCTCAAGGCCCAGGGTGTGAGTGCCGGAGACCGGGTCGCCGGGTTGATGCCGCGTACCGCTGAGTTATTGATTACCGTACTGGCCACCTGGCGCCTGGGTGCGGTTTATCAACCCTTGTTTACGGCCTTTGGCCCTAAAGCCATCGAACACCGGCTGGAGCAGTCCGGGGCCAAGGTGGTGGTCACCGAGCCGCTCAACCGCAGCAAGCTCGACGATGTGCATGAGTGCCCGACGGTCATCTGCGTTGGCGCCCGGGATGGATCCGGTGATGTTGATTTCCACACGGCGCTGGCGGCTGCCAGTGATCGCTGCGAGCCTGTGCTGTTGGGCGCCGATGCGCCGTTCCTGCTGATGTTCACCTCCGGTACCACCGGTCCGGCCAAACCGCTGGAAGTGCCGTTGCGCGCCATCGTCGCCTTCCAGGGCTACATGCGTGATGCTATCGACCTGCGCCCGGAAGACAACTTCTGGAATCTCGCCGACCCAGGCTGGGCCTATGGTCTTTACTACGCCGTGACCGGGCCACTGGCGCTGGGCCATTCCACGACCTTCTTCGATGGTCCGTTCAGTGTTGAAAGTACCTGCCGGGTCATCAACAAATACGCCATCAGCAACCTGGCCGGTTCGCCCACCGCCTATCGCCTGCTGATCGCTGCCGGCAGTGAATTCAGCGCGCCGATCAAGGGCCGCCTACGGGTGGTCAGCAGTGCCGGGGAGCCGCTCAACCCGGAAGTCATCCGCTGGTTTGCCGACGAGCTGGGGGTGACCATTTACGATCACTACGGGCAAACCGAGCTGGGCATGGTGCTGTGCAACCACCACGGTCTGCAGCACCCGGTGCACCTGGGCTCGGCGGGGTTTGCCATTCCCGGGCACCGCATCGTCGTTCTGGATGAGCAGGCCAACGAGCTGCCGGCCGGCCAACCAGGGATCCTCGCCGTGGACCGCGAACAGTCGCCCTTGTGCTGGTTCGCTGGCTATCACGGCTTGCCGACCAAGTCCTTCGTCGGCAAGTACTACCTCAGCGGTGACACCGTCGAACTCAACAGTGATGGCAGTATCAGTTTTGTCGGCCGCAGCGATGATGTGATTACCACCTCCGGTTACCGGGTTGGCCCCTTCGATGTCGAGAGTGCGCTGATCGAGCACCCGGCAGTGATCGAGGCTGCCGTAGTCGGCAAGCCAGACCCGGAGCGTACCGAGCTGATCAAGGCCTTTGTGGTGCTGGCTAGCGGTCAGCAGCCCAGCGAGGAGCTGGCTGAAGCACTGAAACAGCATGTGCGTCAGCGCCTCTATGCCCACGCCTATCCACGCGAAATCGAGTTTGTCCGCGAGCTGCCCAAGACCCCGAGCGGCAAGCTGCAGCGTTTTATCCTGCGCAACCAGGAAATAGCCAAACAACAAGCTGCGCTGGCCTCGACCGCCAGCGCCTGAGGAAAGACCATCATGCAGATTGCCAACAAGAACTTCATCGTCAGCGGCGCCGCCTCAGGTCTGGGAGCTGCTACCGCGCAGATGCTCATCGAGGCCGGTGCTCAGGTGATGCTGGTCGACCTCAATGCCGAAGCCGTAGCCGCCAAGGCCCAGGAACTGGGCGCCAAGGCGCGCTTTGCGGTCGCCGACATCAGCCAGGAAGCCGCCGCCAAGGCTGCGGTGGATGCTGCCATTGGCGCTTTCGGCAGTCTCCACGGGCTGGTCAACTGCGCAGGCATCGTCGGCGCCGAGAAGGTCCTGGGCAAGAACGGCCCGCACGGTCTGGAAAGCTTCAGCCGGGTGATCAATGTCAACCTGATTGGCAGCTTCAACCTGCTGCGCCTGGTCGCTGCGGCCATGGCCGAAGGCGAAGCGGCTGCCGATGGTGAGCGTGGGGTGATCATCAATACCGCCTCGATTGCCGCCTACGACGGGCAAATCGGTCAGGCAGCCTACGCCGCGTCCAAGGGGGCGATCGCCAGCCTGACCCTGCCAGCGGCGCGTGAGCTGGCGCGCTTTGGCATCCGCGTAATGACCATCGCCCCGGGTATTTTCGAGACCCCGATGATGGCTGGCATGACCCAGGAAGTACGCGACTCGCTGGCTGCCGGAGTACCGTTCCCGCCACGCCTCGGCCGTCCACAGGAATACGCTGCGCTGGCGCGGCATATCATCGAAAACAGCATGCTCAATGGCGAGGTGATCCGTCTTGACGGCGCCTTGCGTATGGCCGCCAAGTAATTGCAGGAGTAGCTAACATGACCCTCGCCAATGATCCGATTGTAATCGTCAGCGCCGTGCGCACGCCCATGGGCGGTCTGCAAGGCGACCTGAAAAGCCTTAGCGCTCCACAACTGGGCGCTGCTGCCATCCGTGCTGCGGTCGAGCGTGCCGGGGTTGCCCCCGATAGCGTCGAACAAGTGCTGTTCGGCTGCGTGCTGCCAGCGGGACTGGGCCAGGCGCCAGCCCGCCAGGCGGCGTTGGGCGCCGGACTGAGCAAGAGCACCACTTGCACCACCCTGAACAAAATGTGCGGTTCGGGCATGCAGGCGGCGATCATGGCGCACGACCTGCTGCTGGCCGGCAGCGCCGATGTGGTAGTGGCGGGTGGCATGGAAAGTATGTCCAACGCCCCGTACCTGCTGGACAAGGCGCGCAGCGGCTACCGCATGGGCCATGGCAAGATCATCGACCATATGTTTTTTGACGGCTTGGAAGATGCCTACGACAAGGGCCGGCTGATGGGAACCTTTGCCGAAGACTGCGCCGAGGGCAACGGCTTTACCCGTCAGCAGCAGGATGATTTCGCCATTGCCTCGCTGACTCGCGCCCAGCAGGCGATCAAGGACGGCAGCTTTGCCAGCGAAATCGTGCCGGTAGAAGTGACCGAGGGCAAGACGCAACGTCTGGTCAGTGACGACGAGCAGCCGCCTAAAGCGCGCCTGGACAAGATTCCCCAGCTCAAACCGGCGTTCCGTGACGGCGGTACAGTCACGGCCGCCAACTCCAGCTCCATTTCCGACGGCGCTGCGGCCCTGGTACTGATGCGCCGTTCCCAGGCTGAACAGCAGGGGCTCAAACCACTGGCAGTGATCCATGGTCACGCTGCCTTTGCCGACACCCCGGCGTTGTTCCCGACGGCACCGATTGGTGCCATCGACAAACTGATCAAGCGCACCGGCTGGAACCTGGCCGAGGTCGACCTGTTCGAAATCAACGAGGCTTTTGCCGTGGTCACTCTGGCGGCGATGAAGCACCTGGATCTGCCGCACGACAAGGTCAACATCCATGGTGGCGCCTGCGCCCTGGGCCATCCGATCGGCGCGTCGGGTGCGCGCATTCTCGTGACCTTGCTCGCCGCCCTGCGCCAGAAAGGCCTGCGCCGCGGTGTTGCGGCGATCTGCATCGGTGGCGGTGAAGCAACCGCCATGGCCGTTGAGTGTCTGTACTGAGGTGCACCATGCTAGTCAATGACGAACAACAGCAAATCAGTGACGCGGTCCGTCAGTTCGCTCAGGAACGCCTGCGCCCGTTTGCCGAACAGTGGGACCGTGAGCATCGCTTTCCCAAGGAAGCGATCCAGGAGATGGCCGAACTGGGGCTGTTCGGCATGCTGGTGCCAGAGCAGTGGGGTGGTAGCGATACCGGCTACGTGGCATATGCGATGGCGCTGGAAGAGATTGCCGCTGGCGATGGCGCTTGCTCGACCATTATGAGCGTACACAACTCGGTGGGGTGTGTGCCGATCCTCAAGTTTGGCAATGACGCGCAGAAGCAGCAGTTCCTCACGCCTCTGGCCAGCGGCGCAATGCTCGGTGCCTTCGCTCTGACCGAACCACAAGCCGGTTCTGATGCCAGCAGCCTGAAAACCCGCGCCCGCCGCGAGGGAGATCATTACGTACTGAACGGTTGCAAGCAGTTCATCACCTCAGGGCAGAACGCCGGGGTAGTGATCGTCTTTGCAGTGACTGATCCGCAAGCCGGCAAACGCGGCATCAGCGCCTTTATCGTCCCGACCGACTCGCCTGGCTATCAGGTTGCCCGGGTCGAGGACAAACTCGGCCAGCACGCTTCTGACACCTGCCAGATCGTGTTCGACGATGTGCGGGTGCCGGTTGCCAACCGCCTGGGCGAGGAAGGCGAAGGCTACAAGATCGCGCTGGCCAACCTTGAAGGTGGCCGTATCGGTATCGCATCGCAGTCGGTGGGCATGGCCCGTGCGGCTTTTGAAGTGGCCCGCGACTATGCGCGTGAGCGCCAGAGTTTTGGTAAAGCGCTGATCGAGCATCAGGCCGTGGCCTTCCGCCTGGCCGACATGGCTACCCGTGTCGCTGTTGCCCGGCAGATGGTCTTGCATGCCGCAGCACTGCGTGATGCCGGGCGCCCGGCGCTGGTCGAAGCCTCGATGGCCAAGCTGTTTGCCTCGGAAATGGCCGAAAAGGTCTGCTCGGATGCCTTGCAGACCCTCGGCGGTTATGGCTATCTGAGTGACTTTCCGCTGGAGCGTATTTACCGCGATGTGCGGGTTTGCCAGATCTACGAAGGCACCAGCGATATTCAGCGCATGGTTATTGCGCGCAATCTTTGAAGGGAGCAGCTTGCATGTCATTTGAAACCATTTTGCTGGACATCCACGGCAAGGTCGGCCTGATTACCCTCAACCGGCCGCAGGCGCTCAATGCGCTCAATGCGCAGATTGTTGGCGAGATCAATCAGGCCCTGGATCAGCTGGAGGCCAACCCGAATATCGGTTGCGTGGTGCTTACCGGTTCGGCCAAGGCTTTTGCCGCAGGCGCTGATATCAAGGAAATGGCTGACCTGCGTTACCCACAGATCTATGTCGATGACCTGTTCAGCGATGCCGACCGTATCGCCAACCGCCGCAAGCCGATCATCGCTGCGGTATCCGGTTTTGCCCTCGGCGGCGGTTGCGAGCTGGCGATGATGTGCGACTTCATTCTCGCCGCCGACAATGCCAAATTCGGCCAGCCGGAAATCAACCTTGGTGTGTTGCCCGGCATGGGGGGGACACAGCGTCTGACCCGGGCCGTAGGCAAGGCCAAAGCGATGGAATTGTGCTTGAGTGGTCGTCTGATGGGCGCCGAGGAGGCCGAACGGGCCGGTCTGGTGGCACGTGTAGTACCACAGGCCGAGTTGCTCGAAGAAGCCTTGAAGGTGGCGGCAACCATCGCCAGCAAGTCGATCCCGATGACCATGATGGTCAAGGAAAGCGTCAACCGCGCCTTCGAGGTCAACCTGGCAGAAGGCGTGCGCTTCGAACGCCGGGTGTTCCATGCCGCCTTCGCGACCGAAGACCAGAAGGAAGGCATGGCGGCGTTCATCGCCAAGCGTGAAGCGCAGTTCAAGGACCGTTGACAGCCTCCTGTGTTGTTACAGGTTGAAGAAATACCTTTCGGCCGAAGCCAAAGTGATAGGCGCACGGTAGATATCGACGAGCTTGCCGGTGCGGGCATCAGTCATGCTCGTGCCGGCGGCATGTCGTTGGGCGGCGGTTTTCAGGTGCCCAACGATGAAGCTTTCGCGTGGTGTGTCCATGGCTGGATAGTGGAAATGGGCATACCACAGTCCCTCATTCTGGTGACGGATCTCGTACTCATCGAGAAAGTCGTCCGCGCGTCCCTTGACCTTGGCCAGTTGTGTTCGCGGACCTGCAGCACGAACCTGGACCTGACCATGATCGATCAGATACTGCACTTCTGCCATTCTCGGTTTCTGTACTAAGGCGGCCTGAGTTCGCAGCTTCAGTGCTTGGGTTTTCAGGGTCTGGGTCAACTCATCGAGCGACTTTATGGTCAGCGCGGCATCCTCGGTGCTCACCGCCTCATCGGTCTGGTTGGCGATGGTCAAGCGTTGCTCGATGGCTCCACGTTCAGCTTCCAGTTGCGATTGCTGATGCTCAAGCAGTTCTTCAATTTCGACCGGCAGATAGCTCGCAGAGTCTGCTTTTTGAAGGCTTAGCAGTACTGCGTGGGCGTTTGCTAACCGTATACGGCCGCGCTTGAGCAAGCGCTTCAGTGAAGGTGAAGTGCTCTGCGCAGGGGCGGGCCGGGGGCTGCTAGGCACTTCGACCCAGTCTTCCTGCGTATGTCGAAAGGTGCGTGACGGGGTCTTGTTGTCCGGGCCTGGAATGTCAACCAGTGTGTCATCGCCAGCCCTGGGTTCCGCCAACAGCAGGCCGTGCCCCGTGGTCTCGATCAGCCCGGGGACCTGGCTACGTAATTGCTTGACCGTGCTGGTGGGGGGGTAGTCGGGAAACTCGGCAAGATCCTGGTGCACGCTATCGGCCATCTGTTGCACGTGGCTGTGCAGTTGGGTCAGTACCGGTTGCATGGTGGGCTCTTGGAGTAGCGATTTCAGATTGTCCAGTTGTCGCAGTGTGGCACTGAACTGATCCTCAATGCTGCGCAGCAGGCGAACACTCAGCTCTATAGCCGGTTGTTCAAGGTCAGCCAGGCGCAGCTGCTGTGCAATACCCAGATTGAGGTTTTTCCAGGCACGATCCAGCCAGTAGGTTGCCGGGTCGTCCAGCGAGTACAGCAGGCTCAGACGGTTGAAGTTGTTTTCCACCCGCAGGAAACGCCACATCAGATGCTCCGAGGTACTTTCCTGATTTGCCTGAACCCAGTCATTGAGCTTGGTAATTTGTTCTTGTTGCCGACTGGCCAGACGATTCAACTGTTTTCGTGCCTGCGTCATCGACTGCGTAGCGGTGATCAGTTGTTCGAGCATTGACCCCATGGTGTCCAGGCGTTCCCTGGCGCTGCCATTGTCCGCGCCGGAAAGCGCTTCAGATGCGACCTGTTGGCCGGACAGCTCCAGCATCTGCGCGCGTAGTGGTAGAAAGAGCTTTTTCAGTGAGCCATAGCTGCTCTGTTCGCAGCGTATCAATTCGTAAAGCGCCGTTGGCCTCACGATCTTGTAGTCCGGGAATGGAGTGATCTCGTTACTTTCTTCCAGCATACGCAGGAGCTCAGTGAAGAACTGGGCGTAACCCTGGGTCTTGGTCAGTACCTGGCGTAGATGGTTTGTCTCGGTAATACGCGCAGCCAGGTCCAATGCCAGATCACGTTCAGCTTTCCCATCCTTCAACTGCTTGAGACTGACCACCAATTTGGCTTTCAATGCGCTGTTTGCTTGCGCCGCTTGTTGTGCTGCGTGTGCCAGTTGCTTGCGCAGCGGCATGCCCGCGCGAAGCCGCAGCGCCAGATCAAACTGCCAGCGACCGGCCTCATCCCTGGTCAACCAAGGGCCAGGTGCGTCTGCGTCATCGCCTCCAACAATACGGGGTTGTTCACGCATGGGGTCCATCTCGACCCGGTAGATCTGATTGTCCAGCCTCGCCCAGAGCTGATCGTTGTACAGGAACAGTCCGCGCAGCGGACCGCTTGGTATCGGGCTGTGCAATTGCGACAGGGCAACGTTGGCCTGCAGCTTTTCCAAGGCCACGCGTTGCATGGTTTTGAGTGTGTGATCAGGGCGAGCCCAACTGAAATCCAGTGGCGTCTCACTGGCTTGGACGGGTATCAGTGGGGTTGACGATGGAGCGGAAGGAATGTCTGGCAATAGCTCCACGACCGGTGTGTCCAGGCTCAAGCCTTGATAGGATTGAGAAAACAGCAACACAGCGACATTGACCAACAAGTTGATCAGCGCAATTCGCTTGCCGGTCGGGTCGTTCTGGGTATCGGCATTGACGTAGGCGGCCAGGGCAACGCTCATTTGCACGAGCCAGGCGGCCTTGGCCAGGACGCTACCCGTCAGTGGCAGAAGGGTGTTGAACAGTAGCCAGCCCAGTGCTTGCCAACGCTTCCAGCGTGTTGCTGCGGTGCTGGCTGATTGTGCCTTGAAGTGCTGGATAGTCTCTTCAACACAGGCCTGGTAGAGGCTTGCACCGATGTCAGGGAGTCGGGCTTCGAGCGAAAGCCTGGCCGGTGCCGGGGTACCAAACGGTACGGTGAAATCGTCCTCGACGGACCGGTACAGATGAGGCTCCAGGAACCCACCGTGGGCGTAGATCCGGCGAGACTGTTCGGGCAGGCGCTGGAGCAGGTCGTCTTGCAGTTCGCCCGGGCTACTGATAGCGACGAACAACGCCAAACGATCTGAAAACTCCAACAAGGGCTGCGCATGCATCGGACGATAAAGCACGCAAGGGCTTGTGGCCGGGTCTTCGGCTTCGATCAGCCAGGCATTGTGCAGCAGGTCCGACGTTGCGCCAGGCTCTCTGATCAAGCCCATCGGCCGTATCACCCAGGCATCCGGCGTGGGGCTTGGCAACGTTTGGAACGCCTGGCTGATGCCGCTTGCAGCGGCATCGCTCAAGCTCTTGTCACGCAGGTGCAGCTCAAGGGCGAATGCAGGAATCTGGGTGCGCAACTGGGCGTCGAACAGCCGCTGGCGCAATTGTCGCTGGTCTGAATCGTCGAGCATATTGTGCGTGAGCATCTGCGGATAAGACGTGCCGATGTCCAGCTTGCTGATCAGTTGACGCAGGTAGTTTTCGTCCATCCAGGTTGGCAAGGCCTGACCCGAAGCCGATACCAGTTCAACCCGTCCGGGTTGGAGCAGGCTTAGGTTGCCGATGGCGAGTCGAGCCAGTGAGAAGCGTACAGGATGGACTGTGCCATCGACGATCAGTGAATCCTGGCCGGGTATGGCCGCTGCTTCGACCTGATGGTTGATGACCACCATGTCGCGAACGGCCAGATTGTTGCCTGGGTGGTCGATTTCGATTTGCCGCTCCAGTTTCTGGTAACTGAACGTTTCGGCGTCGTCGATTCCGTCAAGCCAGAATTGTCCCGCAGCGTCGTCGTAGCTCTGTGCTGCATCAAGGAGCATCGCGCCATAGCGGCGCATGAGTGCCCCCTTGGCATTACGCAGCCAGTCCGGCAGGTGCTCGAAAAGTTGTTTACGGGCCTTCTGTTCTGCGGCGCTGCACAAATCAATCATCGAACTCAGGCGGTCCAGCTCAAGACTCATCAGCGCGGCGCTGTACTCGGATTGATACTGCTGCGCCAACACCCTAATCGTCCGCAGTTGTTGATTCAGCACACCCTGTGCTTGGGTCTCGAAATTGTTGCTTGGTGTGTGCGTCAGGTGCAGTTTCGGCCGTACGGCGCTCCTGTCTGGCCACAGTCGACCAAGCCCATCAAATAGCGCCTGACGTGAGGCTATCGGTACCAGTTGCCCGGATGTTGTGTAGATCAGCGTGACCGAACGCTGCGGCGAACTGTCTGGATGTTCGAGAAGCAGTGCGCTGGCCAGATCGGCATCCAGGTAGGCACTGGCTGAGGTGTCCAGCTCGAGCTGTTGCAGATCAAGTTTGCTGGCATTGGGCCAGGCGCTACGTTCCTGGGGGGTGGGGTAGCTGTAAATCAGTCTGGCCATGGCCGCAGCGGTCTGGCTCAGCGTGCCGGCATCGAAGCCGGTGTCGATGGCGGACTTGAAGTTTTGTCTGAGATAGTCCGTGTACCATTGCCAAGGTGTCAGCCCTGATCGGTCTGCTTCGCCCCAGAAGGCTACCAGGGCGTGTTGGTAATACTCCAGCAGGAAAGGGCCGGATTCATTGATCAATTGTTCAATAGCATGCAAGTCGATGTCTATGGCGCTGTGTGGGTCAGCGTCTTCTTTGAGGCTGAGGAAGTCCTCTGCGGTGGTGAGGTTGAGCGTGGCATGGCGGCAAAAGCGCTCGGCCAGGGCTTGCTGCAACGGGCGCACGTAGGTCCTTTCTGGTGTGCTATCGAGGCTGACCAGGTAGAGCAGGCGCGGGTCATGATGACTGATCTTGCGCGTCGACCATTGTTCTTCGAGGAGGCGGGCGCACACCTCGAACAGGGTTGGGCGCAGACTGAAATGATGGGCAACGGCGCAATTGAGGTCGGTGTTGAGGGCGAGGCGTTCTTGCAGACTCATGGGGGAGCGGCTCCACAATGGGTGAAGTGCTCATTCAACCGAGCGTGTCGGTCATCTGGGTTGTAGCGGGATAACACCTACGCGATGCTGCAGGGGCGGGTAAGCAGCCACGCACAGGAAAGCGTGCAGGCACTTCTACGGGGCCGATTAGCGGATTCCAGCCCGTTTCGGACTGTCGCGCTGTCATTTTTGTTGCCCAGTACGACGTGGCGCCTTAGACTCCCGCCCCTCGTAAATAGAGTGCCGTAGGGTGCTTGAAGAATTCCGCCGTCGGCGAACTGTCGGTGATGGCAATCCAATCGCTTAAATGCACGTTATTTTCATAGAGAAATCGATGACCAAGGAAAAGTTGCTGGCCATGCCGGCCGATGACTACATGAACGCCGAGCAACATGCGTTCTTCACCAAGTTGCTGCAGTCGATGAAAATCGAGACCCAGGAGCGCATCGAACAGAGCCGCATAGCTATCGAGAGTCTGGACACTCCCGCAGATCCGGCAGATGCCGCCTCTGTTGAAGAAGAGCGTACCTGGTTGGTCAACGCTATCGACCGCGACCAGCGCCTGTTGCCACAACTGGAGATGGCCCTGGAGCGAATCAGGGACGACAGCTTTGGTTGGTGCGACGACAGCGGTGAGCCAATTGGCCTCAAGCGCCTGTTGATCAGTCCGACCACCAAGTACTGCATCGAAGCTCAGGAGCGTCACGAGCAGATCGACAAGCACCAGCGTCAGGCCTGATCGGCAGTCTTTCCAAGGCCCCGTGGAGCGATCCCCGGGGCCTTGGTGTTTTTCGCCTGTTTGTTGCTTGTGGTGCAACACAGCTATACCGGCTATAGCTTTTTCCGCTGCAGAAGCGGGCGTATGATGGCGATATCGTTAGGTTGCTAATTAAATTCCGGAGGGAATGATGGATAGCCGAGTCGATGTCGCCGTGATGATTGGCAGTGGCGTTCCTGCGTCCTTGCAAGCGGTTGGCAAGCGTGTTTGCTGGGTAGTGTTGGTCAATGGCGAGCGGCGTGGCACTGCGTTCGCCAGCCGTGATGAGGCTGAGGAGTGCCAGATTGCATGGCTGGAGCAATTACGCGGTAGGCAACAGCCTGGAGCAATACGCCAGGCTGTTTGAAGGCGGGCTCAACGCTCCAGTGTTCGCGCCAGTTCGCAGGCATCGATGTGCCGGCAGCGGAAACCCTTGACCTGTCCAGTAGTGTGCTCGGTGATGTGAAAGAAGTTGATCCCGGCAGGCACCACGATGTAGCGCGTGCCATGCGCGCTTGAACCTGGGTTTGTAGTATTAAGGCAAGAAATGTTGCTTGCCTCTCGACGGATTTCGGTATTTTCGTGCATATTCCTTCCCTGTGATGTGTAGATTGATCCGGGGGCCCGTTCTGCCGAGGGGCCTGGATGTATCTATCGCATTTTCCTGGCAGTTTTGATGTCAGAAAGTACGTTTCCGTTGACGGAAATCTGCCGAATGCCTGTCGTGAGGCCGTAGCTGGCTTGCAAGGATGACGATTCCTTCAGGCTGCAGCACCCGGCCGCACAGACGCTTCGTGCTTTTACCCATTAGTCTTTCAGACTTCGACATTGAAGTGACGTTGCCTTCACGGGGCCATGCTGTTCCTGTGGGGACGTCGTGTAATCGGTTTGAGGAATTCTTCATTGGCAGTCAGTAATCTGGATACACACGCCTTGTTTGTGCTGGGCGATCTTCGGGCCAAACTGGTCAAACAGTTTCAATCGCGTTTTGTTTATGTCACCGAACAAAACGCCGAAGGTCTGTACATGGCCGAAATCGACACTGAAACCGCGCTGGTTGTCGATGACAAACAGCGATTGGAGCTCAAGGTCGGTGATCATTTCCGCGCTGCGGTATTGCCCAGTCGCGAAGGTGGCAAGCTGGAAGTTCGTTTTCGTGAAATCAAACTTACCGTCTATGGTTTGGGCGACTATGCCTTTGTCTCTGTGCCTGAAGGCGAGGGTATCGTCCTGCGTGAAGGCCAGGGCGTGGTGATGATTTTTGCCACTCACGAGCAGCTACAGGAAGGCCTCAGTAAGATCCTCAAGGCAGCCACCCGCAAGGTGGCCAAATGGCAGAAGGGCGAGCTGACCACGTTCAAGGCCAGCGAGTGAGCAAGCCGGCTGAGACGATAAAGGGACGTGCCGATTTTCATGCGCGGCATCAAGCTCAGGCCCGTGAGCAAGCCGAGCAATGGCTTGTGCAACGCGAGTACCTGCAGGGGCGCTGGTTCGATTGGGTGGCCAGCCAGTTGTATCAGTTGAGCCCGCCTGAGTATGCGGCCATGGTCCGCCGCGAACTGCAGGCACTGACCCAGTAGGTGCTAGTGACCACGATCGCGCCCGCTGCTGACTTCCTCCGGCACGTCATCACCGGCCATGCGCTTGCGAAACAGTGCGGCGCGTGCCAGCAGCAGGGTGGTCACAGGCACAGTGATTGCCATCAGAATCGGGATCAGCCAGGCATGCAGCACCGGCCCTTGCTTGAGCGCCGAGAAATACAGGATCGAGGCCAGTGCGACGCACCAGGTCCCCAGGGTCGAGGCCAGGGCCGGCGGGTGCATGCGCTGAAAGAATTCTTTCAGGCGGACCAGGCCCAGCGCCCCGCTCAGAGCGAACAGGCTGCTCAGCAACAGCAGTGCGGCAACCAGCAACTCGACCCAGAAGGGCAGTTCGTTCAGGTTGTTCATTCGATCACCTCGCCACGCAACAGGAACTTGGCCAGGGCAAACGAGCCGACAAAGCCGAACAAGGCAATCAACAGTGCCCCCTCGAAGTAGGTGTCGCTGGCATATCGAATACCCAGCACCAGCATCATCAGCATCGCCAGGATGTACAGGTAATCCAGCGCCAGGACCCGGTCCTGGGCCGAAGGGCCGCGAAACAGCCGGAATAGGGTCAGGGCCATGGCCAGGGCAAAGATGAACAGGCTGGCGAGAATGGCGTTGGCAAGCAGGCCAGTCATTCGAAGATCTCCATCAGCGGACGTTCATAGGTCTGTTTGAAGTGTTCAATGAATTGCGCTTCATCGTCCAGGTCGAATACATGCAGCAGCAGGATGCTGCGGTCCAGTGCCAGCTCCGACCAGATGGTGCCCGGGATCACCGTGGTGATCATCGATAGCGCCGCCAGACCATGGGCATCGCGCAAGTCCAGAGGGATATGCACGAAGCGAGAGCGCGGCGCACGGCGCTTGGCAGCCCAGACCCCACGAGCCACCTGCAGGTTGGAGACCAGCACGTCAACGCCGACCCGCATAATCAGGCGCAGGACCGTCCAGGGGTGGCGGATGTGTGCTGACACGGGCCGCAACGGTGCCATCAGCAGTGGCGCAAACACGCCCAGCAGAACAGCAAGCAACAGGTTGCCTGGGCTTATCGAGAGGTTCAGTAGCAACCACAACAGGCACAGGGACAAGGACAGCAGCGGAGCGGGGAACAGGCGCTTCATGGCTGCACCTGTGCGCTGGCAGCCTGGCTGGTGGGGCCGGGAATTGGCCGGGTAGCGAGCACCGCGCTGACATATTGCTCAGGGTCCTGAAGGCTTGCAGCGGTGTCCTGGGCATAACGCAGTAGCGGTTCGGCGCGTACGCTCAAGGCAATACACAGCCCAAGCAAGACGACGATTGGAATGCATTCGTAGCGCCGCAGCGCCGGCGAGGGGCGCTCCTGCGGCGTCCAGAAGCGCTGGATGCCGACGCGGGTCAGGGCAATCATCGAGGCCAGGCCGGAGAGCACCAGCAGTGCAACCAGGGCCCAGCCTTGGATCGAGAGCGGTTGCTCGGGAGGGATTCCCAAACCCTGGGGGTTGAACAGCGCGGCAATCAGGCTGATTTTGCCGATAAAGCCCGAGAGTGGCGGCATGCCGATGATCAGCAGTGCACAAGCAATAAAGCTCAAGCCGAGAAAGGCCATGGTCCAGGGGATCGCTTGGCCGATCACAGCCTTCTGTTCGTCATCGAGGTTGATGCCTTTGGGTGGATGCAATGATTCGAGCGGGGAGGGGTGGCAATCGTCGTCATCCAGTGGCAGCTCGTTGGCCGAGCGCGAACGCTCGATCAGCTCGGCCAGCAGGAACAGGGCGCACAGCGCCAGGGTCGAGCTGACCAGGTAGAACAACGCCCCGGCCGTCAATGCGGCCTGACCGAAGCCGATGGCAGCCATGAGCGTGCCCGCCGAAGCCAGGATGCTTATGCTCGCCATTCGCTCCAGGCGCTGGGCGGCAAGGATCGACACGGCTGCGCAGCCCAGCGTTGCCAGGCCGCCATAGACCAGCCAATCTCCACCAAAGAACGATGAGGCCCCGGCCTGGCCGGAAAACAGCAACGTCCACAGGCGTAGCACGGTATAGAAGCCAACCTTGGTCATGATTGCGAACAGCGCCGCCACAGGCGCACTGGCGGCGGAGTAGGCCGGCACCAGCCAGAAGTTCAGCGGCCAGATACCGGCCTTGGCCAGGAACGCCGTAGCCAGGATGGCGGCACCTGCATGCAGCAGGCCACGATCAGCTTCTGGTACCAACGGGATTTTCAGGGCCAGGTCGGCCATGTTCAGGGTGCCGGTGACGCCATAGAGCATCGCGGCACCGACCAGGAATAGCGACGAGGCGAACAGGTTGATGGCGATGTAATGCAGGCCGGCCTTGACCCTTGCCCGCCCGGAACCGTGCAGAAGCAAACCGTAAGACGCCGCCAGCAGGACCTCGAAGAATACGAACAGGTTGAACAGGTCGGCGGTCAGGAATGCCCCGTAGAGGCCCATCAGCTGAATCTGGAACAATGCATGGAAGCTGGCCCCAGCGCCGTCCCAACGAGCCATGGCGAAAATCAGCGCGCTGACGCCGACGATCCCGGTAAGCACCAGCATCAATGCCGAAAGTCGGTCAACAACCAGTGCGATGCCAAACGGTGCTGGCCAGTTACCCGGCAGATAGACACCAATCGAGCTGGCTTGACCCTGAGCCTGGACCCACAACAGCAAGGTAATCGAGATTGCCAACCCCAGGAGGCTGGAGAACAGGTTAAGGCGGGCCTTGAGGGGCCTGCGTTTTTCGCCCAGCAGCAACATCAGTGCCGCAGTGAGCAGTGGCAGCAGGATCGGCGCGACAATCAGTTGGTTCATGAAGCTCATTCGTTGGGCTCCCGGCCATCCACGTGGTCGGTGCCGGTCAGCCCGCGCGATGCCAGCAGTACCACCAGAAACAGTGCGGTCATGGCAAAGCTGATAACGATGGCGGTGAGTACCAGGGCCTGCGGAAGGGGATCGGTATAGTTGAGCAGGTCCTGGGGCACGCCATCCTTGATGATTGGCTCCTTGCCGATGAACAGGCTACCCATGCTGAAGATGAACAGGTTGACGCCATAGGACAGCAGGCACAGGCCCATCACTACCTGGAAGGTTCGCGGACGCAGGATCAGCCAGACTCCGGAGGCAGCGAGTACTCCAATGGCGATTGCAATGACTTCTTCCATCAGGCGGCTCCTGTCTGGGGGGCTTTGGACTGGCTGGCAGGACGGTGTCCGCGCACCGACTGGTGAGCCAGGGCAGTGAGGATCAACAGGGTCGAACCGACCACCACGGTGAAGATGCCGATATCGAAGAACAATGCACTGGCGACATGGATATCACCCAGCAGCGGCAGATGCAGGTGAGCGGTGTGCGTGGTCAGGAAGGGATAGCCGAGCAGTATGGCACCGCCGCCAGTGAGGGTGGCGCAGAGCAGGCCGGTGCCCATCCAGCGCAGGGGACGCAAGCTCATTTGCGCTTCCACCCATTGGGTGCCAGCGACCATGTATTGGAGGATGAAGGCCACCGACATCACCAGCCCCGCGACAAAGCCGCCGCCGGGCTGGTTGTGTCCGCGCATGAACAGGTACATCGACACCACCAGCGCGATCGGCAGCAGCAGGCGCACCAATACTGCCGGAACCATCATGAAGCCCAGTGCCGTGTCGGCAGCATGGCGCGGGTTGACCAGGTCGGTGACCACATCAGGTGCCAGCAGGCGTTGCTGGGCCGGCAGTTGCATGCTCTCGCGGGGTGGACGGAAGCGCCGCAGCAGGGCAAACACCGCCAGCGCCACGGCCACCAGCACGGTCACTTCACCCAGGGTGTCGAAGCCGCGGAAGTCCACGAGCATGACGTTGACCACATTGCTGCCGCCGCCCTCGGGCAAAGCCCGGCTCAGGTAGAACGAGGAAATGTCGTTGGGGGTCGGGCGCGTCAGCATCGCGTAGGACAGCAGCGCCATACCGCCACCCACCAGCACTGCAAGAATCAGGTCGCGAAGGCGCCGCAGGCGTGCCTGCTCCTGGCTACCAGGCAAGGGCGAAACGCCCTCGATACGCCGTGGCAGCCAGCGCAAGCCGAGCAGGATCAGTACCGTGGTGACCACTTCAACCGCCAGTTGGGTCAGGGCCAGGTCGGGTGCCGAGAACCAGACGAAGGTAATACAGGTCATCAGGCCACAGATGCTGACCATGGTCAGGGCTGCCAGACGATGGTACTTGGCTTGCCAGGCGGCGCCCAAGGCACAGGCAATGGCAATTAACCAGAGTGTGACGAAAATCCCGGAACCCGGGATTTTCGGCCGGTCACCCCAGCTCAGGCCGCTTTGCAGCATGGGCAGCAGGCCTGCCAGGAACGCTACCAGCACCAGCATGAACAGCTGCTTCTGCAAGCGCCGGGTGGTCATGGTGCGCTCGAAGCGGCGGGCCATGCGCATCAGTTGCACCTGGCTGTGTTCGAACAGACGCTTGCCATTGAACCTTTCGATCAATGGCGGATAAGGAAAGCGGCCAAGCTTGAGCTGATTGCGCAGTAGCAGGTAGAGCACGATACCGCCGCTCATGGCGATCAGGCTCATGACCAGCGGCGCATTCCAGCCGTGCCAGATCGCCAGGCTGTATTCAGGCAGTGTACCGCCCACTACCGGCAGCGCGGCGGCAGCCAGCAGCGGCCCGACCGACTGGGCTGGAAACATGCCGACCACCAGGCAGGTCAGCACCAGCAACTCGACCGGCGCGCGCATCCAGCGTGGCGGCTCGTGCGGAGTATGGGGCAGGTCAGTGGCCGGCGGGCCAAAGAATACATCGACGGTAAAGCGCAAGGCGTAGGCCACGCTGAACGTACCGGCGAGGGTGGCGATTACCGGCAGGGCGGCTTCGATCCAGGTGCTGGAATTGATGAACACGGTTTCGGCGAAGAACATTTCCTTGGACAGAAAGCCGTTCATCAACGGTACCCCGGCCATGGAGGCGCTGGCCACCATGGCCAGAGTCGCGGTAAAGGGTATCAGCCGGAACAGGCTGCTGAGGCGACGGATATCGCGGGTGCCGCTCTCATGGTCGATGATGCCGGCAGCCATGAACAGCGAGGCCTTGAAGGTGGCATGGTTGAGGATATGGAACACCGCCGCCACTGCCGCCAGCGGGCTGTTCAGGCCCAGAAGCAGGGTGATAAGCCCTAGGTGACTGATGGTCGAATAGGCCAGCAGGCCTTTGAGATCGTTCTGGAACATGGCCGCGAAGGCGCCCAGCAACAGGGTGCAGGCCCCGGCACCGCCAACGATCCAGAACCATTCTTCGCTGCCGGAGAGGACCGGCCACAGGCGTGCAAGGAGGAACACCCCGGCTTTGACCATGGTCGCCGAATGCAGATACGCCGAAACCGGTGTAGGCGCAGCCATTGCATGTGGCAGCCAGAAGTGGAAAGGAAATTGCGCGCTTTTGCTCAAGGCGCCGAGGAGAATCAGGGGGAGCAGAACAGGGTACAGGGCATGATTGCGAATCAGCTCGCCGGCAGCGAGGACCTTGTCCAGGTCATAGCTGCCGACCACATGGCCGAGCAGCAACACCCCCGCCAGCAGGCACAAGCCGCCAGCACCGGTGACCATCAGGGCCATGTAGGCACCGCGGCGGGCATCGGCGCGGTGGTGCCAGTAGCCGATCAGCAGGAACGAGAACACGCTGGTCAGTTCCCAGAAGAACACGATCTGGATTAGGTTGCCGGAAATCACCAGGCCGAGCATTGCACCCATGAACGCCAGGAAAAAGGCAAAAAACCGTGGCACCGGGTCCTGGGGCGACATGTAGTAGCGCGCATACAGCGACACCAGAGTACCGATACCCAGCACCAGCAGGGAGAACAGCCAGGCAAAGCCGTCCATGCGCAGGACCAGGTTCAGGCCCAGGCTCGGCAGCCAGAGAAATTCTTCGCGGATCACACCACCGTGAGCGACTTGCGGGTACAGCAGGGCTACCTGGACGGTACCGACCAAGGCAACGAGCCCGGCAAGCAACGACTCGCTGTTGCGGGCGTTGTGCGGCAAGACAGCCGCCAGGCAACTGCCGATGAACGGCAGAAGCAGTAGCACTATCAAGGACATAGATTTCTTATCTGCAGGAGTTTGTAGGGGATCATACGTGGCGTACCGTCGATCACCAACACAGAAGCTGTGGCAGAATTCTACAAAGGCGCTGTATCAAATGTTTTTTTATAACAGTTTTTTTCAAAGGATAGGCCGGTTCTGGCCCCTAGAGCCCCGCTTCTCGTCCTTGTTCAGGCGCTTCAAATACGTTGGGCGGCTGTTCCCGGCGTTTGATTTTCAATTCGCTGACTATCACGGCAATGACGATCAGCAACCCGCCAAACAGCGCGATGCCCGGTAAACGCTCGCCTGCAATGCGCCCAACGATACCGGCCCAGACTGGCTCGCCTGCATAGATCAGCGTTGCCCGGGTTGGGGAAACCGATTTCTGCGCCCAATTCATGGCCACCTGAATGACCGCGCTCATGGCGCCAAGACCCAGGGCGCTGAGCAGGAGCAGCCAGGAAAAGCCCGGCAGTGGCTCCTGGGTAGGCAGCACCATCAAGAACGACAGCACCGAGGCCGTTGCCAGCTGCACCACGGTGACCCGGCGTACATCGACCTTGCCGGCATAGCGGCTGATCAGGATGATTTCCGCGGCGATCGCAACGGCACTGACCAGCGTGACGATCTCGCCGGTACTGAACTGCAGCGAGCCGCCTTCCGGGCCAGCCAGCAACATCAGGCCGACAAAGGCCAGGCCAATCCCCAGGCTTGGCATCAGGCCTGGACGTCGGCCCAGTACCAGCCATTGCAGCAAAGGCACAAAGGGCACGTACAAGGCGGTGATAAAGGCCGACTGGCTGCTGCTGATGGTCTGCAGTCCATAAGTTTGCAAGCCATAACCGAGCATGATCGAGGCTCCGATCAATACGCCGGCTTTGAATTCAGTGGCGGTCAGTCCCGACAATGCACGGGCCGAGACCAGGCCGACGAACAGGGTGGCGGCGGCAAAACGCAGGCCGACAAAGAACATCGGCCCGCTGACGGTCATCACGTTATGCACCAACAAGAAGGTGCCGCCCCAGAGTATGGTGATAAACACTAGGACCAGTTCGGCCTTGCTCAGTCGGAACGTAACGGAAGGGCGATCTGCATGGTTAATGGAAGTCATGGCCTTGCACACGGAAGAAGGGCGACGCACAATTGCGGCGAAGTGGGCAGTATACTGCGCAAATACTATTGGTGAGCAATATAGTGCACAAAAACTCCAGCCAGCGCGCCTCCGTGCTACAACATGTCAGCCAGAATATTCGGCGGCTGCGCCACGCGGCTGAACTCAGTCAGAGTGCTCTGGCGGAAAAATCCGGGGTCAGCCGACGCATGCTGGTTGCCATTGAAGCTGGGGAGAAGAATGTCAGCCTGACCACCCTGGATCGCCTTGCCGAAGCGCTGGGAGCAGCCTTTACCGATTTGATTCAGGCCCCTGACAACCGCGACCCGAGCCGCATCAACGAACTGGCCTGGGCCGGGGTCCATCCCGGTAGTCGCGCGGTGTTGTTGGCCAGCTCGGCCGCCAGCCGCGAGGTGGAGTTGTGGGAGTGGCGACTGGAGCCGGGTGAGGTGTATCAATGCGAAGCTGACGCCGATGGCTGGAGCGAGCAACTGTATGTAGCTGAGGGTTGCCTGACCTTGGTCATCGGTGATCAGCAGCACTTGCTCCGGGTCGGCGATTTTTTCAGTTATGCCAGCAATTGCATTCATGCCTATCGCAACGATGGCGAGGTACCTGCACGGTTTGTGCGTAACGTAGTGATCTAGTTGGCCGCGCTGCGGTGATTGTCGGCCAGATACTCCTCAGTGGCAATCACCTGGGCATAGGCGAATGCCAGCGAAGCCATGTAGGCAGCATGCACTTGAGCGGCAGGCACTGTCACACCATTGAATTCCAGGTCGCGAGTGGCGCAGGCATCATGGATCACTGTGACGGCATAGCCGAAGTCGGCGGCGGCACGGGTGAAACCGTCGATGCACATATGGCTCATGCTGCCGATCACCGTCACTGCTTCGATGTTGTGCTCGTCCAGCAGCGCCTTGAGCTCTGTGTTCAGGAACGAATTGACTTTATGCTTGAGTACGACGGGTTCCTTGGCCAGCGCCGCAACCTTGGGGTGGATCTGCGCACCTTCTGACCCCGGGGTGAAAAAGGGCGCGTCAGCAGATTCGAACTCATGGCGCACATGTACCACCAGGTCACCTTTGGCCCGGGTTGCGGCAAGAATCCTGGCGGCATTGTCGGCAGCGTGATCGGCGCCATCCAGGGTCCATTTGCCGCCTGGGAAGTAGTCGTTCTGAATGTCGATGATGATCAGGGCGTGCTTGCTCATTTCAAAAGCCTCTATCGGTGAGTGGTTGTGGTCTGGTGATAGTTATAGGCTTGAGCGCTACGCTTGCGGATTGGCGCGAACGACAAATTGGCGGGAAAAACTGACAATGACCAAAGGCTGCGACACGCTGGAAATCGGTCTGCTGCTTTACCCCGGCGCGCAGGCCGCAGCAGTGCATGGATTAACCGACCTGCTCACTATCGCCAATCGCCTGCGTCTTGAGCTGGGTGCGCTGGAGCGCCCGGAGCTGCGTGTCAGTCATTGGAGTGAAAGTGCGGACCGGCAGCTGACAGTGGCGTTCGATAGCCATCCAGGTGGTCACCATCGGCTGCAGGTAATGATTATTCCTCCGAGCCTGACCCAGGCACCGTCCGCTGAGCTGCTCGAGCGTTATCGCCAGGATCTGCGCCAGTGGCATCGCGATGGCGCTTTGCTGGTGTCGGTGTGTGTCGGAGTGTTTTTCATCGCCGCCAGCGGCCTGCTCGATGGCCGGCCAGCCACTACCCACTGGAACTTCGCCCAATCCCTGGCTGAGCGCTTCCCGGCGGTAAAAGTCGAGGCCAACGTGCCGCTGCTCGATGACGGCGACATCATTACCTCCGCCGGGTTGATGGCCTGGACTGACTTGGGGCTGACGCTTATTGAGCGTTACCTGGGCGAGACCCTGGCTGCCGAGACTGCGCGTTTTCTTGCGGTAGAGCGCGTCAGTGGCAACGCACCCGGCAGTGTTTTCACTCCGCGCCTGAATCATGGTGACGAAGCGGTGCTCAAGGTCCAGCACTGGTTACAAAGCAGCGGTGCGCGGGATGTGAACTTGAAGGTCATGGCTGATTGCGCAGGCTTGGAGTCGCGTACCTTCCTGCGTCGCTTTCGCAGTGCCACTGGTCTCAAACCCACCGAGTATTGCCAGCAGGTGCGGGTTGGCCGTGCTTGTCGGATGCTCGAGTTCACCAACCGCAGTATCGACCAGATCGCCTGGGGCGTGGGATATCAAGATCCGGGTGCCTTTCGTAAGGTCTTCCACAAGGTCACCGGGCTTGCGCCCAGCGACTATCGGCGTCGGGTGACAGAGAGTATCGGTTGATCCTGGCTTGCAGGGGCTGGCTCTGTGCTTGGCCTAACCGGCCGCTTCCGGCCCGGGCGCCAATAACTGTGGACCCGGTCCGTGCTCACTCAACTGATCATCACAATTGCGCAACGGACAACTCTGCAGCGACATGCAGCCGCAGCCGATGCAGCCATCGAGCTGGTCACGCAGCACCAGCAACTTGTCGATGCGCTGGGTCAGGTCATGGCGCCATTGCTCGGACAACCGTTGCCAGTCCGTGACGCTGGGCGCACGCCCCACGGGGAGCGTCTGTAGTGCGGCGTGAATGGTCGCCAGAGGGATGCCCAGGCGCTGCGCCATCTTGATCACCGCTACCCGGCGCAGGGTTTCGCGCGGGTAGCGCCGTTGGTTGCCACTGCTGCGGGTGCTGTGGATCAGCCCTTTGCTTTCGTAGAAGTGCAGGGCGGTGACCGCAACCCCGCTGCGGGCTGCCAACTGGCCGACAGTCATTATTTTCTCGGCGGTGCAAGGTTGCGGCATGCTGATAAATCTCTTGACCTTGAGTTAACTGGAGGTTTTACCCTGCCTGCCGTCGCATCGCAAGTTCAATGGCAGGGAGAAAATGCCGATGATGGTTTCAGAGCGCAGCTTGTGCTTTATCCAGATGATCGAATTCGAGGTGATGCCAGAGCGTCAGCACGCTTTGGCCCAGGCGCTGAACGAACGAAGTGAAGCGCTGGTTCTACGCCATTCGGGTTTGCTTGGCGCGAGCATTCAGGCCAGTGTTGATGGCTGCCGTGTACTGCAGTACCTGCAATGGCAGTCGCGCAGTGCCTGGGAGGCGGCGGCCAGCAGCTTTGCACAGGAACCCTTCCTGCAGCTGATTCAGCAGCATCAGGCCAAAGGTGTGAACTTCGCCGCCTTTCAGACCTTGAGCAGCTTGTCACGTAGCGCGACGGAGGGGCTGCATTGCCAACTGCCGGCAGCTCAGGAATACCAGGGCGAGTGGTAAGGGTAGTGGTCCAGGCCGGCACCAATGACCATCTCGCTGACCCAGGCGCCGAGGATCGAGCTGTAGGCTTTCTGGCTGCGGTCACTGGACAGCGCATGATCATCGTGCTCGGATTCGACCAGCAGCACGTCACCGGCGAATTCGGCGCATGCCCCTAGGGCACGATTATCGGCGGGTCCGAGCGGGCGACGTCATAGTTGCGGCGTGAGGCGATAAATCCGGGGAAGTTTCGTAGCGCCGCTTGCTCATAGGTTCTGGCCTGGATGATGGCCAGACGCAGAGGTTCTTCGAGTCCAACCTGCAACTTGTCGAGCAATAAGCCCTTACATGGGTTGCTGGCATTGGGGCTCAAACCGCAGTTTGCGCGCCAGACCATACGCTTGAGCCTTGGCCGCTATACCCGGGAGCAGGATGTCGATCAGGCTGCGGCGGCAATCAAAGCCTCGTTACACTCGCAACCTTTCTGGGCGGTTGCCGGGGGCTGAAGCCTGCTCCATTATCTGCGGCTATAACAACGGATGCCGTGGTAGCAGGAGTCAGCATGAATACTCAGTCTTCAACGCAGGGAGCGGTGAACGCACGCCTGGCAGCGATTCGCCTGGTGATGAATCGGGAAGGGGTCGACGCCCTGCTGGTGCCGTCGGCTGACCCGCATCTTTCCGAGTACCTGCCGGAGTATTGGCAAGGCAGGCAATGGTTGTCCGGCTTCCAGGGGTCGGTAGGCACGTTGATCGTTACGCCAGCATTCGCAGGCCTGTGGGCTGATAGCCGATATTGGGAACAAGCCGAGAAAGAGCTGGCCGGTAGCAGCATCCAGTTGATGAAATTGCAGCCAGGCAAGCCGGGTCCGCTGGACTGGTTGGCCGAACACGTACCCGAGGGTGGTGCAGTGGCGGTTGATGGTGCGGTCATGGCATTGGCTTCGGCGCGCCAACTGGCGGAGCGCCTCTCTGGCCGTAACGCACATCTGCTCACAAAAAGCGACTTGCTCACCCAGGTTTGGGATGATCGTCCGGAGTTGCCAAACAATCCGGTGTACCAGCACCTGCCGCCCGAAGCGACGGTGAGTCGTACCGAAAAACTTGCCCGGTTGCGCCAGGCGCTACGCGAGCGAGGCGCCGATTGGCACTTCATTGCTACCCTTGACGATGTCGCTTGGCTGTTCAACTTGCGTGGCAGCGACGTTCCCTACAATCCGGTATTTGTATCCTTCGCACTGGTTAGCCAGGACCAGGCGATCCTCTTTGTTGCGCCCGGCAAGCTGGAGGCATCGCTTTACCAAGTGCTTGAAACCGATGGCATTGAAGTGCGCGATTATGTGGCTATCCATGCGGCATTGGCGGGGATTCCGGCCGGCGATAGCCTGCTGATCGATCCAGCGCGGGTTACCCAGGGATTGATTGACAGTTTGTCGACTGAAGTGCGATTGGTCGAAGGTCTCAACCCCACGACCCTGGCCAAATCGCAGAAAAGTACGCAGGACCTGGCCCATATCCGCAATGCCATGGAGCAGGATGGTGCAGCATTATGTGAGTTCTTTGCCTGGTTCGAAGCCGCGTTGGGACGTGAGCCGGTTACCGAGCTGACCATCGATGAGCAGCTCAGTGCCGCCCGTGCGCGTCGTCCGGGTTTTGTCTCGTTGAGCTTCTCGACCATTGCTGCTTTCAAGGCCAATGGTGCGATGCCGCATTATCGAGCAACCGAAGCGTCCCACTCGCGCATCGAAGGCGATGGCCTGCTGCTGATTGACTCAGGTGGTCAATATCTGGGCGGCACCACGGACATCACGCGTATGGTGCCAGTGGGGACGCCCACTGTGGCGCAGAAACAGGATTGCACCCGGGTGCTCAAGGGCGTGATTGCACTGTCACGTGCGCGGTTCCCGCGAGGTATTCTTTCACCGTTGCTCGATGCTATCGCCCGGGCGCCGATCTGGGCTGATCAGGTCGATTATGGTCATGGTACCGGGCACGGTGTAGGTTACTTCATGAATGTGCATGAGGGGCCACAGGTCATTGCCTACCAGGCCGCAACGGCACCGCAGACAGCAATGCAGGCCGGAATGATTACCTCAATCGAACCAGGCACCTACCGTTCAGGGCAGTGGGGGGTGCGAATCGAAAACCTGGTTTACAACCGTGAGGTGGGGCGCAGTGAGTTTGGGGACTTCCTTGAGTTCGAAACCCTGACGCTGTGCCCGATTGACACTCGCTGCCTGCTGTCGGAGCAGCTGAGCGAACAGGAGCGCAGTTGGCTCAATGGCTACCATCAACAGGTGCGAGAGCGTCTTGCGCCACTGCTCGATGGGGCGGCGCTGCAATGGTTAATGGTGCGCACCGAAGCACTCTGATCTTCGGGGTATCGGCGTAAGCACAAAGGGCAGCCGATTGGCTGCCCTTTGTGCTGTAGGTTCTTTATTTGCAAATCACGATCATGCTGCGGCTGGTATAGCCGGCCGGATTGAGACCGAAGGGGTAATCACCGGGCTCTGTATCGTCGTCGCCAGAGCGGGCGATTACCTTGTAGCCTTTTTCGCCGCAGGCTGTGGTTGCTTTGCTATAGCACTTGTCCCAGGATGACGAGAGGCCTGAGCAGCTGATATGCAGGCCTTTCTTGCCGCGCTTGACTTCAGTTTTCGCAGTCGCCGCGCACCCAGCAATGGCCAACATGGCCAGGATGAGCAAAAATCGTTTCATTCCCGTCCTTAATACGTGCCGGATCTGTCGCCCGGGTCTGTGTCTGCAGCTACTTCCTGATACTTCCTGCGTCCTTGTCTTGTCAATTAGATAACATCAAGGTTGACGTTCCATGACAGCTTAAAGATCGTAGATGCGCGACACAATGACCAGCTCTGATTTAAATGTAAATGCTTCTCAAATCAATCGGCGGCAACCAACGCGGGGCACTCCTTGCGCATCGACAGCGTTGCCCCCACTGACGCAGTAATGATCGCTCCGATGGCCAGCCATTGCGACGCGCTCAGGACTTCCCCGAGAAACAGTAATCCGCAGAGTGCGCCAAAAGCAGGTTCGATGCTCATCAGCGTGCCAAAGGTCCTGGCGGGCATACGCGTCAGGGCGACCATCTCCAGGCTGTAGGGGAGGGCGGTTGAGAGTATCGCGACGCCAAGAGCGATCGGCAGTAGTGCCGGATTGAGCAAGGCGCTGCCCGCATGGGCGATGCCGACGGGCGCTACAAACAGGGCGGCAATCATTACGCCTAGCGCCGCAGTCTGAATGCCGTTCTCGGCACCTGCCTTTTGACCATAAAGGATGTACAGGGCCCAACATACGCCGGCGCCCAGTGCATAGCCAGCGCCGATCGGGTCGATTCCGCCGCCGGTTTGGCCAATGGGGATCAGCAACAATAACCCCACTACAGCCAGGCCGATCCAGAGGAAGTCCACCGCACGCCGGGAGGCATACAGGGCCACGGCGAGGGGGCCGGTGAACTCCAGAGCTACGGCAATCCCCAGTGGCACTGTGCGCAAGGACATATAGAAGAGGAGGTTCATGCCGCCCAGTGCCATGCCGTAAATGATGACTGTGCGCAGGGTGCTGGCGCTAAGGCGTGCACGCCAGGGGCGCAGTAGTAACAGCATGATGACGCTGGCGAAGATCAGCCGCAGGGTAGTGGTGCCTTGCGCGCCAACGACGGGGAACATGCTCTTGGCCAATGACGCGCCGGATTGAATCGAAGCCATGGCGATTAGCAGCAGGCCGATGGGGAACAGCGTGGCGGCCAGGCTGCGGGGTTGGGCGTTCATTGTGGATGAGTGTTCCTTTATATAGGTTGGGCGCACAAGGTCGATGTCTTAGGCTTATGATGCGCAAAGCGTGAATAATGAGCAATATAGTGCGCAATTTTCTTTTATATAGGTTTTCCCAAATTAAAGCTTGACGCTCGATTAAAACACTCTATAATTCGCTCCACTTCCGGCGTACTCGGAACGGAAAACTCCTTGAAATTCAACGAGTTAGATGTTTCAGGTGGTGTCGGAAGGGCTTCGATCGAAAGATTGGCAGCGGTGAAAAAGGTGGTTGACAGCGGATTGAAACGCTGTAGAATTCGCCTCCCGCTGACGAGAGATCGCAGCGAGTTAAGCGCTTGAAGTTGAAAGAGAAATTCTGAAAGACTTCAAAATAAA
>NZ_PVZN01000012.1 GCF_003024385.1 Pseudomonas sp. BBP2017 | reverse complement strand
TGGAAAGGTGGATGGCAGCTTTGCTCCCACTCGTGCTTTAAGCACCGCGGACTCACAGCTTGCCATCCACCTCTCTCACCCTAGAGTTTACTTCCGGCCATAGACACAAGCGGGCTTGCCCCGCGATAGGGATCAAAACAATCTCAGAGACAGGTCAACTGCTGCCCACGCCACTCAAAGGGTACTGGCGCAAGCACTTGCTCGATCTGCGCCTCTTCCCACAACTGGCTCATGGTTTTTCCGACCCCCGGATGCACCAACCCAGGGGCAATCAACGAAAGCGGCCACAGCACGAAGGCATTCTTGAGAATCTCGGCGCGGGGCAGCACCAACCCGTCAAAACTGCCGTGCAGATCGCTGTACATCAGCACATCGATATCCAGCGGCAGGCCTTTGCGCTCTGGCGCATAGCGGCCGTTATCAGCCTCGATGAACTTGAGCCGACGGTCCAGCTCCATCAACGGCATATCGGTCAGCCCGGTCACCACCAGATTGAAGAACGGGCCGCTTTTGATTCCCACAGCCTGGCTCTCGAACACTGCCGAACACTGCATGCCCTGAAGAAAAACAGCCAGCGCCTCCAGGCCCGCAGTCAAATGCCGCTCACGCTCGACATTGCTGCCAAGGCCAAGGTAAACCCGGTTCAGAGACATCCGCGCTCAATCTCCACGCCCACTCCAGTGGCGGCCGATACGGCACCGGGCTTGGTCAGTTTGAGCTGCAGCCAGGGAATCTGAAACTCACTCATCAGCACCGCAGCCAGGCGCTCGGCGAAGGTCTCGACCAACTGGAACTCGGATTGTTCGGCGAACGCCTGGATACGCGCAGTCACACTGGCGTAGTCCAGGGCCAGGGTCAGGTCATCGCCCGCCGCTGCCGGCCGGTTGTCCCAGGCAAAACGCAGGTCCAGGCGCAGGCACTGGCGAATCCCGCGCTCCCAGTCATAGGCACCGATGACGGTATCGACTTCCAGACCTTCGATGAACACTCTGTCCAAGCACTTCTCTCCACTGCACGACAAGGGCGACTGGCGCCGTTAGAATCAGGGCGTCCTCGCCCGGAATAGTTAGCATGTTTTGGTTACTGGCGCTGCTCGCCTACCTGCTTGGCTCGCTGTCCTTTGCCATTCTCCTCAGCCGCCTCAATGGCAGCCCGGACCCGCGCATGAGCGGTTCTGGCAATGCCGGTGCAACCAACATGCTGCGCCTGGCCGGCCGCAAACTGGCGGTCCTGACCCTGCTTGGCGACCTGTGCAAGGGCTTGTTGCCGGTGCTGATCGCCAGTCTTGCCGGCCTTGATCTGCAGCAACAGGCCTGGATCGGCGTGTGTGCGGTCATCGGCCACCTGTTCCCGGTGTACTTCTGCTTTCGCGGCGGCAAAGGTGTCGCCACCGCCGCCGGCCTGTTACTGGGGCTCTACCCGCCAGCAGCACTCCTGGCCATCTGCGCCTGGCTGCTGACTTTCTACCTGACCCGTACCAGCTCCCTCGCGGCACTGATCGCCACACCCCTGACCCTGCCGCTGCTGGCCTGGCGCGAGCCGCAAGCGCTGCTGCCAATCAGCGTGCTGACCGTGCTGATCGTCTGGCGTCACCGCGGCAATCTACGCGACCTTTTGGCCGGCCGCGAACGGCATTTCTGAATCATCTGCATGAGCGCCGCTAATCACAGCGGGGCCAACTGCTCCATCGGCCAGCGCGCCTGCACGCTGATCGCCAGGCTTTCCTGCTGCCCCGCAGCCAGTCGCTGGCAACCGGCATAGGCGATCATGGCGCCGTTATCGGTGCAAAACTGTGGCCGGGCGTAGTAGACATTGCCCTTGATGCCCGAGAGCATCTCTTCCAACGAAGTCCGCAACGCCTTGTTGGCACTGACGCCTCCAGCAATCACTAAGCGCTTCAGGCCGGTCTGCTTCAAGGCACGCTTGCACTTGATGGTCAAAGTCTCCACCACCGCCTGCTGGAAGGCCAGCGACACGTCGCAACGAGTTTGCTCGCCGTCGTCTCCAGCTTTCTGGCACTGCTGCCAGGTGTTCAGGGCGAAGGTCTTGAGGCCGCTGAAGCTGAAATCCAGGCCTGGGCGATCGGTCATCGGCCGCGGGAAAACGAAACGACCGGGGACGCCCTGGGTCGCTAGACGGGCGATTTCCGGGCCACCTGGATAATTCAGCCCCATCAGCTTGGCAGTCTTGTCGAACGCCTCGCCCGCTGCATCATCAAGGGTTTCACCCAGCAGCTCATAACGACCGATGCCATCCACGCGCACCAACTGGGTATGTCCACCGGACACCAGCAAGGCGACGAACGGGAACTCAGGCGGCTGTTCCTCGAGCATCGGCGCGAGCAAATGACCTTCCATGTGATGCACGCCCAACGCCGGAATACCCCAGGCAAACGCCAGGGCCTGGGCGCAGGACGCCCCCACCAACAGTGCGCCGACCAGCCCGGGGCCGGCGGTATAGGCAATGGCATCGATTTCGGTAGCGACACAGTCGGCCTCGTCCAGCACCTGGCGGATCAACGGCAGCATGCGCTTGACGTGATCACGTGAGGCCAGCTCCGGCACCACGCCGCCATAGGCACGGTGCAGGTCGATCTGACTGAACAATGCATCGGCCAAAAGACCGCGTTCACTGTCGTATAATGCGACGCCGGTTTCGTCGCAGGATGTTTCTAATCCCAGTACTAGCATGGGTCTGCGCCTTGTGGAGGCTGAATTCGAAGGCGCGCATGATAGTCCCCACTCCCGGTGCCGACCAGCGGTTTTCGATCAGAGGCTTTGCATTCCGGCTGGCTAAGGGTTAACATCCGCAACCCTTAAAAACCGACGTTCTCCAGTGCACAGTTTTGCCACGAGTTCGTTGACCCCCGGTAATGAATGAAGGTAGCTCTGGATGCCAGCCGTCAAAGTTAAAGAGAATGAACCCTTCGACGTAGCTCTGCGTCGTTTCAAGCGCTCCTGCGAAAAAGCCGGTGTTCTGGCTGAAGTTCGTAGCCGCGAATTTTACGAGAAGCCGACTTCTGAGCGTAAGCGCAAAGCAGCAGCCGCTGTTAAACGTCACGCCAAGAAAGTTCAGCGCGAACAGCGCCGCGCCGTTCGTCTGTACTAATACAGGCGCTCGTCGCAAGCTTCTGCCTCGCCCGGCCCAAAGCCGGGCTGCCGGCAGTAGCTGCTCCACCCTCAGGCCTTTGTGCCCGAGGCGTCCCATTGCCCTGCAGTGCGGACAACCTGCCTGAAACGTCAGAACTGGCCTCAACGCCAGCTGTGCACGTCATTACTGACGAGCCTTCACCGGCTACAGACGAGCACGTCTTTCCGAATTTTGTGTTACGCCATTCGACATCGCTCGAACGCGCAGCCGTTCCCGCAGCATTAGCGATTACACTTGCTTATCGCCTGATGATGAGAGTGCCATGGCCGGGCTGATTCCCCAAAGCTTCATCGACGACCTCCTCAACCGTACCGACATCGTCGATGTGGTGAGTTCGCGCGTGCAGCTGAAAAAGGCCGGCAAGAACCTCACCGCCTGCTGCCCGTTCCACAAGGAAAAAACCCCGTCTTTCAGCGTCAGTCCCGACAAGCAGTTCTACTACTGCTTCGGCTGCGGCGCGGGCGGTAACGCCCTTGGCTTCATCATGGACCACGACAACCTGGACTTTCCCCAGGCCGTCGAGGAACTGGCCAAGGCTGCCGGCATGGAGATCCCCCGCGAGGAAGGCGGACGCGGGCAAAAGCCCCGGCAACCCACCGACTCGCCGCTGTACCCCCTGCTGGAAGCGGCTGCCGAGTTTTATCGTCAAGCCCTGAAGAGCCACCCGACCCGCCGGTCAGCCGTGGAATACCTCAAGGGCCGTGGCCTGTCCGGAGAAATCGCTCGCGACTTCGGCCTCGGCTACGCCCCGCCCGGCTGGGACAACCTGTTCAAACACTTGAGCAGCGATACCCTGCAACAAAAGGCCATGATCGATGCCGGCCTGCTGATCGAGAACGCCGAGTCCGGCAAGCGCTACGATCGCTTCCGTGACCGGGTCATGTTTCCGATCCGCGACAGCCGCGGCCGGGTTATCGCCTTTGGCGGCCGGGTACTGGGCGACGACAAGCCCAAGTACCTGAACTCCCCGGAAACCCCGGTGTTCCACAAGGGCCAGGAGCTGTACGGCCTCTACGAAGCGCGCAAGTTCAACCGCAATCTCGATGAAATCATCGTCGTTGAAGGCTACATGGATGTCATCGCCCTGGCCCAGCAAGGCCTGCGCAATGCGGTGGCGACCCTGGGCACCGCCACCAGCGAAGAACACCTCAAGCGCCTGTTTCGCGTAGTACCCAGCGTACTGTTCTGCTTCGACGGCGACCAGGCCGGCCGCAATGCCGCCTGGCGCGCCTTGGAGGCCACCCTTTCGAGCCTGCAGGACGGCCGTAAAGCGCGCTTCCTGTTCCTGCCCGAAGGCGAAGACCCGGACACCCTGATCCGCGCCGAAGGCACTGACGCGTTTCGCGCCCGCGTCAACCAGCATGCCCAGCCTCTGGCCGACTACTTTTTCCAGCAGTTGACCGAAGAAGCCGACCCGCGCTCGCTTGAGGGCAAGGCGCACATGGCCACCCTGGCAGCACCGTTGATCGAAAAAGTACCCGGTGCCAACCTGCGCGCCCTGATGCGCAATCGCCTCAAGGAAATCACCGGGCTCGACAACCAGCAGGTCGAGCAACTGAGCCATAGCGCACCCACCGAAGCGCCGCCCAGCTACGACCCAGGCATCGATTACGACGCCATTCCCGACTACACCCCGGATTACGGCGACTTCCACCAACCCGAGTACGCGCCGCCGCAACAGCAGTGGACGCCGAACAAGGGCGGCAAGAAGAAATGGGAAGGCAAGCCGTGGGACAAGAAGGGCAAACCCTGGGAACGCAATGGTCAACGCCAGGATGCACCACCACGAGTGCCAACCTCGGTGGAACCCCCGACTTTGAGCGCCCTGCGCACCCTGCTGCACCATCCGCAGCTGGCCAAGAAGGTCGAAGACGCCGGCCATTTCGCGGCCGAAGAACACGTCTACGCCCAGCTGCTGGTGGCGCTGCTCGAGGCATTGCAAAAGAATCCTGAGCTACGCTCACTACAGCTGATCGCCCGCTGGCATGGCACCGAACAAGGTCGTTTATTGCGGGCATTAGCGGAAAAGGAATGGCTGATCGATGCCGACAACCTTGAACAACAGTTTTTCGACACTATAACTAGCTTGTCCGCTCGCCAACGCGAGCGAAGCCTGGAACATCTGCTCAGGAAAGCACGTCAAAGTGAACTGAGCGCAGAGGAAAAAAATCAGCTGCGCGACCTGTTAAGCCGGAATGTTCCCGCACAAACCCCGACCTCAACTGGCGCGTGAGGTCCTAGCTCGGGTATAATCCTCGGCTTGTTTTTTTGCCCGCCAAGACCTTCAGTGGATAGGGTGTTATGTCCGGAAAAGCGCAACAGCAGTCTCGCATCAAAGAGTTGATCACCCGCGGTCGTGAGCAGGGCTACCTGACTTACGCGGAGGTCAACGACCACCTGCCAGAGGATATTTCAGATCCGGAGCAGGTGGAAGACATCATCCGCATGATTAACGACATGGGGATCAACGTATTCGAGAGTGCTCCGGATGCGGATGCCCTTTTGTTGGCCGAAGCCGATACCGACGAAGCTGCAGCTGAAGAAGCCGCCGCTGCGTTGGCGGCTGTCGAAACCGATATCGGTCGCACGACTGACCCAGTGCGCATGTACATGCGTGAAATGGGTACCGTCGAGCTGCTGACCCGCGAAGGCGAGATCGAAATCGCCAAGCGTATCGAAGAAGGTATTCGCGAAGTCATGGGCGCTATTGCCCACTTCCCGGGTACTGTCGACTACATTCTCAGCGAATACGACCGGGTAACCGCCGAAGGCGGCCGCCTGTCGGATGTTCTCAGCGGCTACATCGACCCGGACGACGGCATCGCCCCGCCGGCCGAAGTACCACCGCCAGTCGATCCGAAAGCACCGGCCAAGGCCGAAGCCGACGACGATGAAGACGAAGAGAAAGAAGGCAGTGACGATGAGGAAGAGACCGAAAGCGGTCCCGACCCAGTCGTCGCTCAGCAGCGCTTTGGTGCCGTCCAGGAACAACTGAACGCCACCCTCAAAGTGCTGAAAAAGAACGGCCGCCAGCACAAGGACAGCCTCAAGGCGATGCTTGAACTGGCAGAACTGTTCATGCCGATCAAGCTGGTGCCAAAGCAGTTCGAAGTACTGGTCGAACGCGTTCGCAGTGCCCTGGATCGTCTGCGTCAGCAAGAACGCGCCATCATGCAACTGTGTGTCCGTGACGCACGCATGCCACGCGCCGACTTCCTGCGCCTGTTCCCGAGCAACGAGACCGACCAGACCTGGAGCGGTGATCTTTCCAAGCGCAGCACCAAGTGGGCCGCCGCGCTGGGCGAGAAGAACGACGCCATCGTCGCCTGCCAGCAGAAGCTGATCGACCTGGAAAGCGAAACCGGTCTGACCATCGCCGAGATCAAGGACATCAACCGTCGCATGTCGATCGGTGAAGCCAAGGCTCGCCGGGCGAAGAAAGAGATGGTTGAGGCCAACCTGCGTCTGGTTATCTCGATCGCCAAAAAGTACACCAACCGCGGCCTGCAGTTCCTCGACCTGATCCAGGAAGGCAACATCGGCCTGATGAAGGCGGTGGACAAGTTCGAATACCGTCGCGGTTACAAGTTCTCGACCTATGCCACCTGGTGGATTCGCCAGGCGATCACCCGCTCGATCGCCGACCAGGCCCGCACCATCCGTATTCCGGTGCACATGATCGAGACGATCAACAAGCTCAACCGAATTTCCCGGCAGATGCTGCAGGAAATGGGTCGTGAACCGACCCCGGAAGAGCTGGGTGAGCGCATGGAAATGCCTGAGGACAAAATCCGTAAGGTATTGAAGATCGCCAAAGAGCCGATCTCCATGGAAACCCCGATCGGCGATGACGAAGATTCGCACCTGGGTGATTTCATCGAAGACTCGACCATGCAGTCGCCAATCGATGTCGCCACGGTCGAAAGCCTCAAGGAAGCGACCCGTGATGTGCTCTCCGGTCTGACTGCACGTGAAGCCAAAGTGCTGCGCATGCGTTTCGGTATCGACATGAACACCGATCACACCCTCGAAGAGGTCGGCAAGCAGTTCGACGTGACCCGTGAACGGATCCGTCAGATTGAAGCCAAGGCGCTGCGCAAGCTGCGCCACCCGACGCGAAGCGAGCATTTGCGCTCCTTCCTCGACGAGTGATGACGAACCCCGGCCCAGGCCGGGGTTTTTCTTTTCTGCGATCACACACTTTAAGACTTTCGCCACTACCCTGGCACAGAAATGCCCGTCTACACTCGAATCAGTCCACCTGTGTGACGAGGCCGTTATGCCCAAAATGCCGGCCCTCCTGTTGTTCCTCCAGATGCTCTGGAGCGCAACGGCCGGCGCCTTGACCCTGACCGACGAAGAACAAGCCTGGCTCAGCGCTCACCCGCAGCTGCGCCTCGGCGTCGACGCATCCTGGCCACCGTTTGAATACCGTGACCAGGACGGTCGCTACCAGGGATTGGCTGCCGACTACATTGCCCTTATCCAGGAACGACTGGGCGTGGTGTTCAAACCGGTCGAGCCGTCCAGCTGGACAGCCGTGCTTGAACAGGCACGACAAAACAAGCTGGATTTGCTTCCAGGCATCATGTCGATACCGGAGCGCCAGGGGTTCCTGGCCTTCACCCGCCCCTACCTGGATTTCCCGATCGTCATCCTGGCCCATGAAGGCGGGGCACAGCCGCGCAACCTGAAGGAGCTCTACGGGCTAAAGATTGCCGTGGTAGAGAACTATGCTCCCCATGAACTACTGCGCACCCATCACCCCGACCTGAACCTGGTCGCCCTGCCCAATGTCAGCTCGACCCTGCAGGCACTGGCCACCGATGAAGTCGACGCAGTGGTCGGCGATCTCGCATCCAGTATCTGGAGCCTGCGCCAGCTCAAGCTCGACGGCCTGTATGTAAGCGGCGAAACCACCTACCGCTATCAACTGGCCATGGCCGTACCGCAGGAGCAAAAGATCCTGGCCGGCATCCTCGACAAGGTCATGGCCGACATGAGCGCCAGTGAAGTCAGCAAGATTCAGGAGCGCTGGGTCGGCAATGTCCTGGATCATCGAGCCTTGTGGAACGATCTGTTGATCTACGGACTGCCCGGCATCCTGCTGTTGGTGGCGATACTGGCGGCAATGATGCGGGTCAACAGGCGGCTGAGCTCGGAGATCTCCCGGCGCATCGCCCTGGAACAGGAACTGCGCAGCAGCGAATACCACTACCGTGGCCTGATCGAAAGCCTCTCGGCAATCGCCTGGGAAGCCGATGCCAATGACTTCACCTACAGCTACGTCTCGCCGCATGCCGAAGACCTGCTCGGCTACCCGCTAGGTCATTGGCTGCGCCCGGGCTTCTGGCGCAGCATCATTCACCCCGACGACGCCCTTTGGGCCCAAGCCTACTGCGACAGCGAGACCGCTGCCGGGCGCGACCACAGCCTCGATTACCGGGTAATTCGCGCCGATGGCCGCAGCCTTTGGGTACGCGATATCGTCAGCCTGATCGAACACGGACATAAACCCGTGATGCGCGGCCTGATGATCGATATCAGCGAAACCAAGAATGCCGAGGATGCCCTGCGTCTGTCGGAGCAGAAATTCGCCTCGGTATTCCAGCAATGCCCGGACATCCTGCTGATCGCCCGCCTCAGCGACGGCTGCCTGCTGGAGGTCAACGAGGCCTTCGAAGAGCAGATCGGCCTGAGCTCGGCACAGGTCATTGGCCGCACCGCTACAGAGTTGAGCATCTGGGGAGTCGACGGGATCGGCCCAGGATTACTCCTGCGCCTGCAATCAGGCAACATACGCAACCTGGAAACGCTGTTCCGACGCAGCAACGGCCAGTTGTTCACCGGTTTGATCTCGGCGCAAACCTTTGAGCTCGACAACACGCCAGCGCTGGTTGTGGCCGTGCGCGATATCAGCCAGCTCAAGGAAACCCAGGAGCAACTGCAAACCTCTGAAGAGAAATTCGCCAAAGCCTTCCACGCCTCCCCTGACGGCCTGCTGCTGTCACGCCAGAGCGATGGCTTGCTGCTTGAGGTCAATGAAGGCTTCTGCCGCCTGACAGGCTTCGACAGTCAAGTATCGCTGGATCATACCTCCCTGGACCTGGGCATCTGGGTGGACCTCAACGAACGTCGACGCCTGCTGGAAATGCTGAAAAAAGACGGCTTCGTCCGTGACTTCAGCTGCCACATCCGTCGCAGCGACGGCCAGATACGCCTGTGCGAACTCTCTGCCCGGCCATTACCGATAGCCGGTGTCGACTGCATGCTGACCATCGCCCGCGACATCACCGAACGCCACCTGATGCAGGAAAAACTGCAACTGGCCGCCACTGTGTTTGAAAATACCGCCGAAGGCGTGTTGATCACTGACACCGAGCAGCGCATCAGTGCCGTCAACCGGGCGTTCAGCGAAATCACCGGCTACAGCGAATTCGAAGCCTTGGGGCAGACACCGCGCCTGCTCGCCTCGGGCCAGCACGACAGCGCTTTTTATGCCGCCATGTGGCACCAGTTGACCGCCGAAGGGCATTGGCAGGGCGAAATCCACAACCGGCGCAAAAATGGCGAGCTGTATCCCAGCTGGCTGACCATCAGTGCCGTGCGCAACAGCGAGCGGGCCATCACCCACTTTGTCGCGGTGTTCGCCGATATTTCCAGCCTCAAGCATGCCCAGGCGAAACTCGACTACCAGGCCCACCACGACCCACTCACAGGCTTGCCCAACCGCACGCTGTTCGAAAACCGCCTGCAAGCGGCCCTCACCTGTGCCCACAGCTCCAAGCGCCAGGGGGCCGTGCTGTTTCTGGACCTCGACCGCTTCAAGCACATCAACGACAGCCTTGGCCATCCGGTCGGCGACCTGCTGCTCAAGGGCATCGCCCAACGCCTGAAAGAACAGGTGCGCGATATCGACACCGTGGCGCGCCTGGGTGGCGATGAGTTCATCATCCTGCTGCCCGGTCTGCACCAGCCCAGCGACGCCAGCCTTATCGCCAACAAACTGCTGGCCTGCTTCAGCGCACCTTTCCAGGCCGGTGAACACGAGTTCTTCACCAGCGCCAGCATTGGCACCAGCCTGTACCCACAGGATGGCACCGATGTCGCTTCACTGATCCGCAATGCCGACGCGGCGATGTACCGCTCCAAGGCCAAAGGCCGCAACCGAATCGAATGCTACACCCGCGACCTCACGGCCCAGGCCAGCGAGCGCATTGCCCTGGAGCACGAATTGCGCCGGGCCATAGAGCGCAATGAGCTGAGCTTGAGCTACCAGCCCAAACTCAGCCTGAAAACCCACAGCCTGGTGGGCGCCGAGGCCCTGATTCGCTGGACCCACCCGCTGCTTGGCGACGTTCCTCCAGAACATTTCATCGGCCTGGCTGAAGAGAACGGCATGATTCTGCAATTGGGTGACTGGGTCCTGGAGCAGGCTTGCCGGCAAATGCAGGCCTGGAAGAAAAGCTACCAGGCCTTTGGCCCGCTGTCGGTCAACCTGGCCGGCGCCCAGCTGCGTCAAACCAGCCTGATCAAACGCATTGAGCAGTTGCTCAAGACCCACCAGCTCAAAGCCGGTGACCTGCAACTGGAAATCACCGAGAACTTCATCATGAGCCAGGCCGAAGAAGCCCTGGCCATTCTCCACCAGCTCAAGCGTCTGGGAGTGCAACTGGCAATCGACGACTTTGGCACCGGCTACTCGTCACTGAGTTACCTCAAGCGCCTGCCGCTGGACATCCTCAAGATCGACCAATCGTTCATTCGCGGCCTGCCGGATGACCCCCACGATGCGGCCATCGCCCGGGCAATCATTGCCCTGGGGCGCAGCATGCAATTGACCATCATTGCCGAAGGCGTCGAGAACCAGGCCCAACAGCAATTTCTTGCCGCCGAAGGCTGCGAACAGATCCAGGGTTACATCGTCAGCCTGCCGCTACCTGCGGAGGAATTCGCCGCATCATTCCTTCGTATAGCAGTTTCGGATCTTTCGGATGGCACAGCCTGGAAACCCTCGTTATAATCCGCGACCACTGGGGCCTATAGCTCAGTTGGTTAGAGCAGAGGACTCATAATCCTTTGGTCCACGGTTCGAGTCCGTGTGGGCCCACCAGTTTGAAAGCCGCGCATTGCGCGGTTTTTACTTATCTGAGGTAAACCTACAGTCTCATTGCCTCCAGCCCCTCCCCTGATGCTCCAGCCTCAGAAACGCACTCGGAACAGGGTGCGCCAGAAGTTTTTCAGGGGAGAAAGCCGGTGTTTGTGCCAGTTACGCTCCCAGAACTCATCCTCGTTCTTGATCACTGATTCAATATCGCTGCCTGTTGCTGACGCCGCATATTGACGAAACAACATCGGGAATACGCAGTGCTGTTTGATCCGCTGCTTGAACATCACATCGACCGGCGTACCGTCATAAGGCGTTTCTGCCAGAATCCGGCAACCCTCAGGCGAAAGGATATAGGCATGGAGGGCCACCACCCTTCCGCGGGCGATGTAAGGAAACCAAGTCAGCCAAATTCTGCCCATACTGTAGCCCAAGTGCAGCACTTCAAATTTGCGCGTACGGATAAAGCGGTTTACCCAACGGATCGGCGTCGCCTTCAGCGGATAGGCCTGGACGTCATCCTCGAAGATCAATACTCGCTGCAAACCTTCAGTCAGCGCCAGCTGTGCCAATGCCTGGTGTGATTCGTAGCAACCTCTGACAGGGTCGTCGCTACGCTCGACCAAGTGGAAATGCACCGGGTTTTGAATCAAACTACCAACCGTCTGATTAAACAACTCGCGTCGGTCGCTACGCTCTTTGATCGAAATGCAATAAACAGCATCTACGTCGAAATTGATCTTGCTCACCACGCGGTTCCTTCGTGCATCAAATTACTCACGTATAGCGCCTCTGATAATCTGGCGAGTCTACTGTCTACAGGGCGCTGGCACAAAGGCCCCATACTTAACCCTCTGCGTCCAGCCATATGGGAACCGGGCACTCTCTTGAGTCGAACAATGCCACTGTAATCAAGCGCCTTGCCGGAAGGCTCAAGGGCTAGATAGGCTATCGTGTTTATGCCATGAACCGCGCTGCTCAGCGTACACCCGAGAGCCCCCATGCCCGACAACCGTCCCGTCGCCCTCGACGAAATCGACCGCCAGCTGATTTCGCTACTGCAGATCAATGCCCGCGAAAGCGTTGCCATGCTTGCCCGGCAGCTGGGCATCGCGCGCACCACGGTGACCTCGCGTCTGGCGCGCCTGGAAAAGACCAAGGTCATCAGCGGCTATGGCGTGCGCCTGGGCCAGCGCCTGATCGACGGCGGCCTTCAGGCCTATGTCGGGATCAAAGTGCAACCACGCTCGGGCAAGGATGTGGTGCGCCGCCTCAGTGCCATGGGACAAGTCCAGCAACTGTGCACGGTAAGTGGCGAGTTCGACTACGTGGCATGGCTGCGCAGTGATTCGCCGGAGCAGCTGGACCAGCTACTCGACCAGATCGGCAGTGTCGAGGGTGTGGAAAAGACCACTACCTCGATCATCCTCAGCAGCAAGGTTGATCGTGGGTAAGCTGACCTGACGATATGACGAAACAACCATGCATACTGACAACAAACGCCACAAATAGACGACACTCTGCATCTTAATTACGTAACTCCCACCCTCTAAACTGACCGCCAGCGTTTCCCTATACTCAAGCTCCGCATCCTGCGCAGCCCTGGCAAGGTCATCTATGAACAAGAACAATCGCCACCCCGCCGACGGCAAGAAACCTGTCACCATCTTCGGCCCGGATTTTCCGTTCGCCTTCGACGACTGGATCGAGCACCCCGCAGGCCTGGGCAGTATCCCGACCGAACGCCACGGTGAAGAAGTGGCGATTGTCGGTGCCGGTATCGCCGGCCTGGTGGCGGCGTACGAGCTGATGAAGCTGGGACTCAAACCGGTCGTCTACGAAGCGTCGAAGATGGGCGGGCGCTTGCGCTCGCAAACCTTCGAAGGCACCGACGGGATCATCGCCGAATTGGGCGGCATGCGTTTCCCGGTATCGTCCACGGCGTTCTATCACTATGTGGACAAGCTGGGCCTTGAGACCAAACCCTTTCCCAACCCGCTGACTCCGGCATCCGGCAGTACGGTCATCGACCTGGAAGGCCAGACCCACTACGCCGAAAAGCTCTCCGACCTGCCAAAGCTGTTCCAGGAGGTCGCCGATGCCTGGGCCGATGCCCTGGAAGATGGCGCCCGCTTCGGCGATATCCAGCAGGCGATCCGCGATCGTGATGTGCCGCGCCTGAAAGCGCTGTGGAACACCCTGGTGCCGCAGTGGGACGACCGCACCTTCTACGACTTCGTCGCCACCTCCAAAGCCTTCGCCAAGCTCAGCTTCCTGCACCGGGAAGTGTTCGGCCAGGTCGGCTTCGGCACCGGCGGCTGGGACTCGGACTTCCCCAACTCGATGCTGGAAATCTTCCGTGTGGTGATGACCAATTGCGACGATCACCAACACCTGGTGGTCGGTGGTGTCGAGCAGGTGCCGCTGGGCATCTGGCGCCATGTCCCCGAGCGTTGCGCGCACTGGCCGGAGGGCACCAGCCTCAGCTCGCTGCACCGTGGCGCACCGCGCCCGGGGGTCAAGAGCATTGCTCGCGACGCCGACGGGCGCCTGGCGGTGACCGACAACTGGGGCGACACCCGCCACTATGCCGCCGTGCTCACCACCTGCCAGAGCTGGCTGCTGACCACCCAGATCGAATGCGAAGAATCGCTGTTCTCGCAGAAGATGTGGATGGCCCTGGACCGCACCCGCTACATGCAGTCGTCGAAAACCTTCGTCATGGTCGACCGGCCATTCTGGAAAGACAAGGACCCAGAGACCGGCCGCGACCTGATGAGCATGACCCTGACCGACCGCCTGACCCGTGGCACGTACCTGTTCGACAACGGTGACGACAAGCCGGGGGTCATCTGCCTGTCCTACTCGTGGATGAGCGATGCCCTGAAGATGCTCCCGCACCCGGTGGAAAAACGCGTGAAACTGGCGCTCGACGCGCTGAAGAAGATCTACCCGAAAGTCGACATCGCCGGCCACATCATTGGCGATCCGATCACCGTGTCCTGGGAAGCCGACCCGCATTTCCTCGGGGCCTTCAAAGGCGCCCTGCCTGGGCACTACCGCTACAACCAGCGTATGTACGCGCACTTCATGCAGCAGGACATGCCCGCCGAACAGCGCGGTATTTTCATCGCCGGTGACGACGTGTCGTGGACCCCAGCCTGGGTCGAAGGCGCGGTGCAGACCTCGCTCAACGCGGTGTGGGGTATCATGAATCACTTCGGTGGGCATACCCATCCGGATAACCCAGGCCCGGGCGATGTATTCCACGAAATCGGACCGATCGCCCTGGCCGACTAACGGGAGTAACGCCATGCGCATCGCGCTGTATCAAGGTGCTCCGCAGCCACTGGACGTACCCGGCAACCTCGAGCGCCTGCACCAGCAAGCGCAACTGGCTGCCGCCCGTGGTGTCGAGTTGCTGGTGTGCCCGGAGATGTTCCTGACCGGCTACAACATTGGTAGCGAAGCGGTGGCACGCCTGGCCGAAGCCGAAGACGGGCCTTCGGCCATGGCCGTGGTGGAGATCGCCCAGAGCAATCGTATCGCCATTGCCTACGGCTATCCGGAGCTGTCCGAGGACGGCCGGGTGTACAACGCTGTGCAGTTGATCGACGCCCATGGCAGCAGCCTGTGCAACTACCGCAAGACCCACCTGTTCGGCGGTCTGGACCGGGCGATGTTCAGCCCGGGCCCCGATCATTTCCCGGTGGTGGAATTGAACGGATGGCGCCTGGGTTTGTTGATCTGCTACGACATCGAGTTTCCGGAAAACGCCCGACGCCTGGCCCTGGCCGGTGCCGAGCTGATTCTGGTGCCAACCGCCAACATGGTGCCCTACGACTTCATTGCCCAGGTCACCGTGCGCGCCCGTGCCTACGAAAACCAGTGCTACCTGGTCTACGCCAACTACTGCGGTAGCGAAGACGAGATCCACTACTGCGGGCAAAGCAGCATTGTCGGCCCGGACGGCAGTATTCTGGCCATGGCCGGTCGCGACAGCACCCTGCTGCAAGCAGACCTGGAACTGCAACGGGTCCACGAAGGACGTGCCAGCACGCCCTACCTGCACGACCTGCGCCCTGAGCTGTATGGCGATCCGCGCGATCGTGGATAATCCGCTAGCATGACGGTTCGCGCTGCAACGGAACCGTCATGCCCAGCACTGTGCAACACCTCACCCTCGACAATGGCCTGCAGGTCATCCTGCGCCATGCCCCGCAGCTGAAACGCTGTGCCGCTGCCGTACGGGTCATGGCCGGCAGTCATGACGCCCCGCATACTTATGCGGGACTCGCGCACTTTCTCGAGCACCTGTTGTTTCTCGGCACTGAGCGTTTTCCCCTCGGCGACGGCCTGATGCGCTATGTGCAGCGCCATGGCGGCCAGGTCAACGCCAGCACCCGCGAGCGCAGCACCGACTACTTTTTCGAAGTCCCGCAAGCGGCGTTTGCCGGCGGCCTCGAGCGCTTGTGCGACATGCTCGCCCGCCCGGATTTTGACCAACAACGCCAACTGCGCGAACGCGACGTGATCCATGCCGAATTCATCGCCTGGTCACGCAACCCTCAGGCCCAGGCGCAGTTCGCCCTGTTGCAGAAGGTTTCCAAACAACATCCGCTGAGTGGCTTTCAGGCGGGCAATCGCTACAGCCTGCCGGTGCACAGCCGTGACTTTCAGGTCACCTTGCAGGGTTATCACCAACGTTACTACCAGGCCGGGCAAATGCTCCTGAGCCTGAGCGGACCGCAAAGCTTCGAGGTACTTCAAGCGCTGGCACGCAGCGCCGCAAGCTGTATCGCCACAGGTGCAAAAATCGAGCAGGCGGTGCCGGTAAGACTCGCCGACGCCAGTCTCGCTGCGCAACTGAGTGGCCAGCATCTGGACGTGCTGCAGGCCGTCGAGCAGCAGCCTGCAGGAATGGAACAGGCCATCGACTTTCTCCGCACCTGGTTGACCGACGCGCGGCCAGGCGGGCCGCTGGCGACGCTGCGGCAGCGCGGCTGGTTGCGATCCCTCGAATTCTCGCCGCTGTACAGCTTTGCCGGTCAGGCATTGCTGCACACTCGCCTGCAGCTCAATGATACTGCCGTCGCCGACCAGGCACAGGGGCTGCTGCAGGGCTGGTTGAGGTTTTTCCGCGATGTGGACCGCTCGGCGCTGTACCAGGAATACGCTCGCTTGCAACAGTGCCGCGCTCAGGCGGCGACAGCGTTGGACCTGGCATGCCGTGACAGTGCCGGTCGACCGTATGAAGCGCTGAGCAACGAAGCCCGGCACGCGCTGAACAGCCTGCTCGACAGTCTGCTGCAGGACACCTCGCTGTCGTGCGCACAACCGTGGCACCTGCCGGCCCCGGAATCCTTGCTCAATGTGACTGTCGCCGATGACACCTCCGTCCCGGCTCCCACGGGCTTGATTTGCAACCCGATACTGCCGCCAGTACGCCAGCAGGGTGTGGTCTACCTGCGCTGGCAGCTGAACGCAGCCGCACACGATCGACTCTGGCAGGTCCTCGACCGGGCATTGCAGCCACTGCGTGAACGCGCCACCAGGGTTGGCGTTGCGCTGCAATTCGAGTGCTGTAACGAGTTCTGGCAAATGCGCTGCGCCGGTGTACCTGAAACAGTGGTCTCGGTAACCCGTGAGGCGCTGGAAATACTGCAACACCCGGGTGCATCCAGCTGGGCCGAGAAACCTGCGGATGAAGCCGACAACATGCCGATTCGCGCCTTGCTCCGGCAACTGCCCGAACAACTTGTCGGCCGCACAGACACGCCCTTATCCGACCACGCCCCAAACCAGGCTGACCTGCAGGCTTTGTGGGAACAGGCCCGCTGGCAAGCCATGGCCACGGGATTCGGCGAGTGTTCGCAATCCGCGCTCAATCGCACCTTGCAACAAGTTCCCGGGCTTGCAGGCAAGCATCGCCCGGTGGCTGCGCAGGCTGTTTGTCGCTGGCAGACGCTGCCGCCAGTGGCCAGCGAACAGGCGCTGCTGCTGTTCTGTCCGGTCGCCAACACGGACGAGGCTAGCGCCCGCTTGCTGGCACAGCAGATTCAGGGACCGTTCTACCAGCGCCTGCGCGTCGAGCTGCAACTGGGTTATGCCGTCTTTAGTGCCTTCCGTCAGCTACAGGGCTGTAGCGGTCTGCTGTTCGGCATACAGTCACCAAACGCCAGCCATGAGCAGATCCTCAGCCATATCCATGAGTTTCTCGCGCACTTGCCGTCTACCCTGAGCTGTAGCCTCGAGGTTCGCCAGGCCCTTGCCGAACAGCTCAGCGAAGCTAGCATGAGCAATAGCGACGTCGCCGAGTGGGCCTGGCAGGCGCAGCTGGCGGAGCGCAGCCAGGCACGTCTGGACGACCTGCAAGCCGCGATTCTACGCGTAGATGACGCAATGCTGCGTCAGTGCGCCGCCGATCTGCTGCACGCCAGACAAGGCTGGCTGTGCCTGGCCAATGGCCCTGCGCCGCAAGGCGGCAGTTGGACAACAGGACGATCTTTACCAGATATGTAACGACGTTTATCGTAGATTTAACCATTCAGCACAGCATTTTTTAGTAAGATAGCGCAATCTCGGCTATTGAAAGCCTTCGTCTCGAGGGTGGATTAAACAAGTAGCTGTGCAACCCCAGACCTATCCGGAAGGAGCAATCCCATGTGGACCAAACCTGCTTACACTGATCTGCGTATCGGCTTTGAAGTGACCATGTATTTCGCAAGCCGCTGAGTTTGCTTGCGTTACAACGCCTCGGTCAGCCGGGGCGTTTTTATTTCAAGACGCGGCAGGAGTGGCCATGTACATCCAGATTCTAGGTTCCGCCGCCGGTGGCGGATTCCCGCAGTGGAACTGCAACTGCGAGAATTGCAAAGGCTTTCGCGACGGTACCTTGCGCGCTTCGGCGCGTACCCAGTCGTCGATTGCCCTGTCTGACGACGGTGTCCACTGGGTGCTGTGCAATGCTTCGCCGGATATCCGCACGCAGCTGCAAGCCTTCGCGCCCATGCAGCCTGCGCGCGCGCTGCGCGACAGCGGTATCAGCGCAATCGTGCTGCTCGACAGCCAGATCGATCACACCACCGGCCTGCTGAGTCTGCGTGAAGGCTGCCCGCATCAGGTCTGGTGCACTGACATGGTCCACCAGGACCTGAGCAGCGGCTTCCCGCTGTTCACCATGCTCAGCCACTGGAACGGCGGCTTGCAGTGGAACCGCATTGCGCTGGAAGGCAGCTTCGTCATCGACGCCTGCCCGAACCTGCGCTTCACCCCTTTCCCGCTGCGCAGTGCGGCCCCGCCCTACTCGCCACACCGTTTCGACCCACACCCGGGCGACAACCTTGGGCTGATGGTCGAAGACCTGCGCAGCGGCGGCAAACTGTTCTATGCCCCGGGTCTGGGCCAGGTGGATGAGCAGCTGCTGCAAATGATGCGTGAAGCCGATTGCCTGCTGGTCGACGGCACCCTGTGGGAGGATGATGAAATGCAGCGCCGTGGTGTCGGCACGCGCACCGGCCGGGAAATGGGGCACCTGGCGCAGAATGGCCCCGGTGGAATGCTTGAGGTACTGGACGGCGTCCCTGCGCAACGCAAGGTGCTTATCCACATAAACAACACCAACCCAATTCTCGATGAAGACTCGGCCGAACGCGCCGAACTGAATCGCCGTGGCGTCGAAGTTGCCTTCGACGGCATGAGTATCAGCCTCTAGCAGGAGCCGAGATGAGCGACGCCAAAGCACTGTCCCCCGCCGAATTCGAGCAGGCCCTGCGCGCCAAGGGTGCCTACTACCACATCCATCACCCCTACCATGTAGCGATGTATGAAGGCCGCGCCAGCCGCGCACAGATCCAGGGCTGGGTTGCCAACCGTTTCTATTACCAGGTCAACATCCCGCTCAAGGATGCCGCGATCCTCGCCAATTGCCCGGACCGCGATATCCGTCGCGAGTGGATTCAGCGCCTGCTTGACCATGACGGTGCGCCCGGTGAAGACGGCGGTATCGAAGCCTGGTTGCGCCTGGGCCAGGCGGTCGGTCTCGACCCCGACCAGCTGCGCTCCCAGGAGCTGGTGCTGCCCGGTGTGCGCTTTGCCGTGGATGCCTATGTCAACTTCGCCCGCCGCGCCAGCTGGCAAGAAGCGGCCAGCAGCTCGCTGACCGAACTGTTCGCCCCGCAGATCCACCAATCGCGCCTGGACAGCTGGCCGCAGCACTACCCCTGGATCGACGCGGCCGGCTACGAATACTTCCGCACCCGCCTGGGCCAAGCCCGCCGCGATGTCGAGCATGGGCTGGCAATCACCCTGCAGCACTACACTACAGTAGAGGGCCAGCAGCGCATGCTGGAGATCTTGCAGTTCAAGCTTGACATTCTCTGGAGCATGCTCGATGCCATGAGCATGGCCTATGAGTTGAATCGTCCGCCCTATCACAGTGTCACCAGCGAAAGGGTCTGGCACAAAGGAATCGCCTTATGAGTTTCAATCGCGAACTCACCCCGAAATGGCGTCCGGGTTATCGTTTCCAGTACGAGCCGGCGCAAAAGGGGCATGTCCTGCTGTACCCGGAGGGCATGATCAAGCTCAACGAGAGCGCGGCACTGATCGGCGGGCTGATCGATGGCCAACGCGATGTAGCCGCGATCATTACCGAGCTGGAGCAGCAATTCCCTGGTGTGCCCGAGCTTGCTGACGACATTGAGCAATTCATGGAGGTCGCCCGTGCCGAACACTGGCTCATCCTTGAGTGAGGTGCCGGCAAAGCCTGACATTGGCCTGCCGCTGTGGCTGCTCGCCGAGCTGACCTACCGCTGCCCGCTGCAATGCCCGTATTGCTCCAACCCGCTGGACTTCGCCGCCCAGGGCCAGGAGCTGACGACCGAGCAGTGGTACAAGGTCATGGCCGAGGCCCGCGAAATGGGCGCGGCGCAACTGGGCTTTTCCGGTGGCGAACCCTTGGTGCGTCAGGATCTGGCCGAACTGATCGGTGAAGGCCGGCGCCTGGGTTACTACACCAACCTGATCACCTCCGGTATCGGCCTGAGCGAGCAGAAAATCGCGGCCTTCAAAGAGGCCGGACTTGACCATATCCAGATCAGTTTTCAGGCCAGCGACGAGCAGGTCAACAACCTGCTGGCCGGCTCGAAAAAAGCCTTTGCGCAAAAGCTCGAAATGGCCCGGGCGGTCAAAGCCCACGGCTATCCGATGGTGCTGAACTTCGTCACCCACCGGCACAACATCGACAAGATCGACCGCATCATCGAGCTGTGTATCGCCCTTGAGGCCGACTTCGTTGAATTGGCCACCTGTCAGTTCTACGGCTGGGCTTACCTGAACCGCGTAGGTTTGTTGCCGACCCGTGCGCAATTGGAACGCGCCGAACGCATTACCAATGAGTACCGGGAACGACTCAAGGCTGCCGGTAACCCATGCAAGCTGATTTTCGTCACCCCGGATTACTACGAAGAGCGTCCCAAAGGCTGCATGAACGGCTGGGGCAGCGTGTTCCTCACGGTGACCCCGGATGGCACCGCGCTGCCGTGCCACGGCGCACGGCAGTTACCGGTGCAATTCCCCAACGTGCGCGAGCACAGCATGCAGCACATCTGGTACGACTCGTTCGGCTTCAACCGTTTCCGCGGTTATGACTGGATGCCCGAGCCGTGCCGCTCCTGCGACGAAAAGGCAAAGGACTTCGGCGGCTGCCGCTGTCAGGCCTTCATGCTTACCGGCGACGCCAGCAATGCCGACCCGGTGTGCGCCAAGTCAGCACACCACGGCATGATCCTCAAAGCCCGCGAAGAAGCCGAGCATGCCCAGTTGAACATTGATCAGTTGACCTTCCGCAATGAGCGAAATGCCCATGTCATTGCCCGCGGCTGAGCGTTTCAGCGCCGAACAGGCGGTGGCCGCAGGCACCGACTTCGCTGAGTTGCGGGCGAGTCCGCGGGGCTTGTTCTGGAACGAGTTTCGCCCGCACGACGGCGCCTGCCGGATCTGGCACTGGCATCATGGCCAGGCCCACTGCCTGACCCCGGACGGGTTCAGCGTGCGCAGCCGGGTCTACGAGTACGGCGGTGGCAGCTTCTGTCTGAGCGATAATGGTCTGGTGTTCGTCAACGAGTCTGACCAGCAGCTTTACACCCAGAATCTCTCAGGTGGCGCGCCGCAGCCGCTGACCTTCGGCGAATGCCGTTACGGCGATCTGCGCTGGGCCGCAGGCCAAGTCCTGGCTGTGGAAGAAACCCATACCGCAGACCAGGTCGAACACCGCCTGGTGGCAATCGCTGCGCAGCAGCGAGAGGTAATCGCCGAAGGTGCGGATTTCTATGCCGCGCCAACCCTGAGCGCCGATGGCTCGCGCCTGGCATGGATCGAGTGGAGCCGGCCCGAACAGCCCTGGACCGCTACCCGCCTGCGGTGTTGCGAACGTATGAATGACGGGCGCTGGGGTGCACCTCGCTGCATCGCCGGCGACCAGGGCCCGGCGCAATCCCTGCAACAACCACGCTTCGATGACCGTGGCCGCCTGTACTGTCTCTCTGATCTCAACGGTTTCTGGCAACCGTGGGGGGAAACGGCCCAGGGCTGGAATGCGCTCCCCGCCGCAAACGCCGATCACGCTGCAGCCCCTTGGCAACTGGGCGCCTGTACCTGGCTGCCGTTGGGCGAAAATCACTACCTGGCCACCTGGCTTGAGGACGGCTTCAGTCGTCTCGGCCTATGTCATGCCGATGGCTCGCAGCAGCCGGTGGAAACCGCCTACAGCCGTTTACGCTGCCTGGACCTGGATCAGCATCATCTCTACGCCATCGCTGCGTCGCCCACCAGTCCACCGGCAGTCATCGCCATCGACCGTAAGGATCATCGCGTCAAGGTCCTGGCTGGAGGCGCGTCGCCCTTGCCTACCGAACGTATCAGCCACCCGCAATCCTTGTGCTACCCCAGCGGCGATGGCATCGCCCACGGTTTCTTCTACCCGGCCATCAACGGCAACCAGCCACCGGCGCTGATCGTTTTCGTCCATGGCGGGCCGACCTCGGCCTGCTATCCGGCGCTCGACCCGCGTATCCAGTACTGGACCCAGCGGGGCTTCGCCGTGGCTGACCTCAATTACCGCGGCAGCAGTGGCTACGGCCGGGCGTATCGCCAGGCCCTGCACCTGCGCTGGGGTGAAATCGATGTCGAAGATGCCTGCGCAGTGGTCGAGCATCTGGCCGCTCGTCATCTGATCGACCCGACCCAGGCCTTTATCCGCGGCGGTAGTGCCGGCGGCTTTACCACCCTATGCGCCCTGGCCTTTCACGATGTCTTCCGCGCTGGCGCCAGCCTGTATGGCGTCAGTGATCCTCAGGCGCTGGCCCGGGCCACGCACAAGTTCGAAGGTGACTACCTGGACTGGCTGATCGGGGATCCGCTCAAAGATGCCGAGCGCTACCGGCAGCGCACGCCGTTGCTGCATGCCGGGAACATCAAGGTCCCGGTAATTTTCTTTCAGGGCGAGCTGGATGCGGTGGTGGTGCCTGAACAAACCCGCTCGATGCTGGCAGCGCTCAAGGCCAACGGTATCCGTGCCGAAGGGTATTTCTACCCATCGGAGCGTCACGGCTTTCGCACGGCGGCCAACCTGGCTCATGCGCTGGAAGAAGAGTGGCGTTTTTATCGCCGGGTGCTGGAAGGTATTTAGATCGCTATCGCGGGGCAAGCCCGCACAGCAGCGGTATAACCCTGCGGGCTTGCCCCGCGATGACTCAGCGTTTGGCGATGATATACACCGCATGCACGATCCCCGGAATGTACCCCAGCAAGGTCAACAGAATGTTGAGCCAGAAGGCGCCGCCGAAGCCGACCTGCAGGAAAACGCCAAGCGGCGGCAGAAGTATGGCGATGATGATGCGGATAAAGTCCATGGCGCAGCTCCCTTCAGTGATGTACTAGAACTGACTGTAGCGCCGTGCCAGGGTTCAACCGGCAATCCACAGATAAAAAAACGCCCCAGGCCAAAAACTACAGGCCCGGGGCGATGCGCAGGAACGCTAGACGGTTCGGATAATTCGTGGATTCGCGGGCGATCAGGCCGTGGCTTCCCGCCGCTGGTGCTGTTGTGCTGAATGCACTCGGGCAAAGGCCCGGGCCAGGCGCAAGAGCATTTCATCGATGTTGCCCTTGCTCACCGTCAACGCCGGCGACAGGCGCAGCACATCCGGCTGTGGCGCATTGAGCAACAGGCCTTCATGGAGGGCGGCCGTGACCAATTCGGCGGCGTTGTCTTCGCTCAGTTGCAGGGCCCAGAGCAGGCCCTGGCCACGGACCTCGCTCTGGCCGTAACGGCCAGCCAGGCGGCTCAGGCCATCGCGCAGGTGCTTTCCGGACTCCTGAACGTGCTCAAAGAAGCCCGGCTCCAGCACGGTTTCCAGCACCGCCAGACCCGCGGCGCTCATCAGCGCATTGCCGTGGTGGCTGCCTTCAAGCTCACCGGCTTCGGCACAGCAGGCGCTGCCACGGGCCAGCAACGCAGCCAGCGGTACACCGCCGCCCAGGCCCTTGCCCAAGCTAATGATGTCGGCGCGTACGTCGTAGGTTTGCTCGGCAAGCAGGGCGCCGCAGCGGCCGACACCTGTCTGCACTTCATCAAGAATCAGCAGGATGCCCAGCTCACGGCACAGACGCTCAACGCCCTTGAGGTAAGCGGCAGTCGCCGGAATCACTCCGGCTTCACCCTGAATAGGTTCGAGCATGATCGCCACAGTGCGCGAATCGACAGCGGCGTGCAGCGCCTCCAGGTCGTTGAACGGCACTTTGCTGAAGCCTGGCAGGCCTGGCTCGCAACGATTGCAAGGCGACGGATCGGACGCCGACAACGCCCCCAGACTGCGTCCATGGCAGCTCTGACTGGCGGTGATGATGTGATAGGCGCCGTTACGATGCAGCTGCCCCCACTTGCGCGCCAGTTTGATCGCCCCTTCGCAGGCCTCGGCTCCACTATTGAGCAGATAAGCCTGGTCACTGCCGGTGCTCTGGCAGAGAAGGTTGACCAACTTCAGCAAACCACGGTTATGAAAACCGGCGCCCGGATTGATCAGCGCCTGGGCCTGGCTGCCCAGCGCCTTGACCAGCACGCTTGGGCTATGCCCGAGGCTGTTGACCGCGCAGCCCTGAGTGAAGTCGAGATAGGCGTGACCTTCGCTGTCCCACAGCCACGAGCCCTGACCGCGAACGAAGACTTGCGAAGCACGCTCAGTGGCGGACATCAGGCAATCGCGAGGCAGTGCTTCAGCGGCCGCGGCAGCAACCGACACAGGCTTGCGCTCGGCCACAATCGGCGTCGGGCGGCGAAAACTGAACAGATTCATGCTTTCAACCCTTTTGACAATCCTATGTAAACAACATCAAGATACACAGTGTTCATCGCACCTTTTGGCCCTGCAAGCCTTGTGAATATTGGGTAGACTAGGCGTATTGCCGGTTAACAGCCATTTGGTTTTTCGAGTATTTTTGATAAGTATTTCTTATGGATTTTCGCCAGCTGCGTTATTTCGTCGCGGTCTACGAAGAAGGCCATGTGGGCCGGGCCGCCGAGCGCCTGTCGTTGTCACAACCGGCGCTTTCGCAACAGATCCGCCAGCTCGAACACAGCCTGGATGTCAGCCTGTTCGAGCGAGGCAACAAGCGCCTGTTGCCAACCCTCGCCGCACACACCTTGTACAACCATGCCCTGCCCCTGCTCGACGGTTTGCAACGCGCCCGAGAGGCCCTGCGCAACTTCAAAGGCCAATCTCTGCGGACCCTGGCCATTGGTGTCCTGCAAACCGTACGTCCAAGCCTCATCCCGCAACTGCTCGACCGGGTACGTAAGGCCCAGCCGCACCTGGTAGTGCAGATCTACGAGTTGTCGGGCCTGGAGATCGAACGACGTCTGCTCAATGGCAGCCTGGACATCGGCATCAGCTACCTGCCTCCACGCCAGCCAGGTCTGCACGGCCTGCTGCTGTACGAAGATGAACTGCAACTTGTAATCCCCAACACTCACCCGCTGCGGGAATTCAAGAAAGTCTCGCTCAAACAGGCTGCGGAGCTGCCGATGCTGCTGCTCGGCGAAGAGTTCCAGGTGCGACAGATCTGGCAAACGCAGCTAGCCAACCTAGGACGGCGGCCACAGGTGCAGGCAGAAATGAACAATATGGGCGGGATCCTCGACAGTCTCAGCCACACCTCGCTGGCCACCGTGCTGCCGGGCCGCGCCAAGGAAGTGGTCGAGGATGATCAGGAGCTGCTGTGGAAACCGCTGAGCGAACCACGGGTGCCGCTGAAGATCGGCCTGGTGTTTCGCGATGCACAGCGCCAGCAAGCGTCGGTCGAGCTGCTGCGCACACTGCTGGAAGAGGAAGCCGACCCAAGGCAGATCGGGGTGTCGCCGCTGGATGTGCTGGGCTGAAACTTTTCTTCAGGCAAAAGAAAACCCCGCCGAAGCGGGGCTTTGCAGACTGTTTCCCTGACATCCATTTCGCCCCGCCACCCTGGCAGGAATCCTACGTATCCGTGTTCTGTACTTTGCGCTTCCTGCGCTACGTCCATGTGAGAAGATTAACTGTGGATCCAATCTTTCGATAGAGGCGAAAAGTCACCACGTCGTGTAAGACATTGCTTACACGACGCATTATTGTCAGAACTGCGCCGCATCCAGCAGGTACAGCGACTCGCTACCGGCTTTCACTGAAGCGCTGAGTGAGTGGATACGCGGCAGCAAACGGGCGAAGTAGAAGCGAGCGGTGCCGAGTTTGCTGGCATAGAAATCGTCTTCACCTTGCTTTGCCAACGCCGTACGCGCCATAAGCGCCCACATGTAGGCATAGGCGGTGTAGCCGAATACCTGCAGATACTCCACCGAGGCAGCGCCAATCTCGTTCGGATTATTCTTGGCCCGATCCAGTACCCAGGCGGTCAGGTCGTCAAGGTTATCCAGGGCAGCGTTCAGCGGTTTGACGAACTCGCCCAGCTCACTGTCGGCAGTGCCGGTGAAATGGCGGATCTCGTCGGCGAACAGCTTGTACAGCGCACCGCCGCTGCCCACTACCTTGCGGCCCATCAGGTCCAGCGCCTGAATACCGTTGGTGCCTTCGTAGATCTGGGTGATGCGCACATCGCGCACCAGTTGCTCCTGGCCCCACTCACGAATGTAGCCATGGCCACCGAACACTTGCTGGCCATGCACCGCAGACTCCAGGCCGAGGTCGGTGAGGAAAGCCTTGGATACCGGAGTGAGCAAGGCAACGAGATCTTCGGCGCGTTTACGGGTGGTTGCCTCTTCGCTGAACTTGGCGGTGTCCAGCTGCATGGCGACGTAGGTAGAGAAGGCGCGACCGCCCTCGTTCAAGGCCTTCATGGTCAACAGCATGCGCCGTACGTCGGGGTGCACGATGATCGGGTCAGCGACCTTGTCCTTGGCTTGCGGGCCAGTAGGTGCACGGCTCTGCAGACGATCACGGGCGTACTCGATGGCATTCTGGTAGGAACGCTCCGCCGACGCCAGACCCTGGATACCCACGCCCAGACGCTCGTAGTTCATCATGGTGAACATCGCCGCCAGGCCCTTGTTCGGCTCGCCGACCAGATAACCCACGGCTTCGTCGAAGTTCATCACGCAGGTGGCCGAGGCCTGGATACCCATCTTGTGTTCGATCGAGCCGCAGTTGGCCGGGTTGCGCGCACCCAGGCTGCCATCAGCGTTAACCATGAACTTGGGCACCAGGAATAGGGAAATGCCCTTCGGCCCGGCAGGCGCATCCGGCAGCTTGGCCAGCACCAGGTGGATGATGTTCTCGGTCAGGTCGTGCTCACCACCGGTGATGAAAATCTTGGTGCCACTGACTTTGTAGCTGCCGTCAGCCTGAGGGTCGGCCTTGGTGCGGATGATGCCCAGGTCGGTCCCCGCGTGCGGCTCGGTCAGGCACATGGAGCCGGCCCAGACACCGGCGTACATGTTCGGCAGGTACTTTTCCTTGAGCTCGTCGCTGGCGTGGGCGTTGATCGACAGACAGGCACCAGCGGTCAGCATCGGATAAAGACCGAACGCCAGGCTCGACGAGTTGACCATTTCCTCGACCTGGGCTGAGATCACCTTGGGCATGCCCATGCCGCCGTAGGCAGGATCACCACCGACGCCGACCCAGCCACCTTCAGCATAAGTCGTGTAGGCCTCGATGAAACCGGCCGGGGTGCGCACCGCACCGTTATCCCAATGGCAGCCTTCTTCGTCACCGCTACGGCTCAGCGGCGCGATGCTTTTGCCTGTGACCTTGCCGGCCTCCTCCAGCACCGCCAGCGCGGTCTCTTCATCGACAGCTTCGGCCAGGCCTGGCAATTGAGCCCAGAGCTTGGAAACTTCGAAGACTTCATTGAGGACGAAGCGCATATCGCGCAGGGGCGCTTTATAGTCAGCCATGGCAACCTCTCACACTTGAGTCGGGGACGGTCCTGCAGGACCGCTTCACTGTTATGCAGGCAGTGTAACCGAACAACTTTTGCGAGACATAGGGCCATCTTATGACCAATCAGTCATTTACAGTCACGCCGTACGCACTGCGCCCCGTTTAACCTGATGACCGTAGGCCATGACGCAGTTACGCCCCGCGCCCTTGGCGCTGTAGAGCGCCTGGTCCGCCGACTTGAGCACTTCGTCGGGAGAGCGGTGATCGATCAAGCGTTCGCTGGCGCCGATACTGATGGTCACGGAAACACTGGACGCTGCAGACGCTCCGCGGCGCTGGCGCCCCTGTTGATCGTCCTGGGGGCGGTTGTCCTGGTTGCGCAACTGGATGTTGTAGTTGGCGATCACCTCGCGCACCGCTTCCAGGTGCGGCATGCACTCCTCGATGCTCTTACCGGCGAACACCAGTGCGAACTCCTCACCACCGTAGCGATAGGCCCGGCCGCCACCGGTTACCTTGGACAGCTTGCTAGCCACCAGGCGCAGCACCTGGTCACCGACATCGTGGCCATGGGTGTCGTTGAATTTCTTGAAGTGATCGACATCGGTCATCGCCAGCACATAGTTGCGCCCCAGGCGCTGCATGCGCTCGTTGAGGGCCCGGCGTCCGGGCAAGCCGGTGAGTTCGTCACGAAAAGCCATCTGATAGGCCTCGTGGGAAACCGCCGCAGCGATCATCAGCATCACCTGACTGCACATGATGTTCAGAGTGAAGGGCAGGATGAAGGTCTTGGGCAGCATCCAGAAAATCCCGATCAGACCGATCACCTGCGCGGCATGCAAAGGCCTGGGCTCACGCAGGTACTGCACCACGAGCAGCACGAAAGCGATGATGAACACCGGATACGCCAGCTGGATAAGGCTCATCCACTGCCCGTGCAGCGACGGCCAGCGAATTTCTGCCAACCAGCTCAGCACTGCTTGCGGGAAGCTTTGCTCCAGCCCCAGGGCGACACTACCGACCGCCAGCAATACGGCAAATCGCGCGACCATGTCCTGGAACAGATGCGTGCGCTCCTGCCAGGCGGCGTACAAGGCGAACATCAGCGGCAACAGCAGACAGACAAGATGGAATACCACCGCCGCATCCTCGCGAACCCGGCCATTGTCACGGTAGAAATCGGTCTGGGTATCGAGCAGAAAATAGGCGATGTACACCGTGACCATCAGAAACAGTTCGCGCTGTCGGCGATACACGGCGCAGTAGGCGCCGCCCAGCAACAGGACCAAGGTAGGCAAGACATTGAACAGTGACGTGAAGAAGACGTTGAGGTCTCTCACATAAGCGGCGGCGAGCCCTGATACCAGCAAACAGACTGACGGCAGAAAGTGGCTCGGACGTACAGCGGATAAACGAAACAAGGGTAATCTCCGACCCGGCAGATCAATAATGGCATTGTGCCTTTAAGGTATCGGCAGCGCACATGAATAAATGAATGCGTTTGGTCGGGAACGGTGGGAGCGGGACACCACAGACAAAAAAGCCTGCCGGTAAGGGCAGGCTCTTCCGTTACTGCAGATAACTCAGTACGAGAGACCGAAGTGCTCTTCGTTCATGTCCATCAGGTTGTTAGCGCCCGACAGCATGGTGGCAACGTGGGTGCGGGTACGCGGCAGGATGCGCTGGAAGTAGAAGCGCGCGGTCTGCAGCTTGGCGGTGTAGAAGGCTTCTTCGCTAGTGCCGGCAGCCAGCTTTTCGGCAGCCAGACGCGCCATGTCAGCCCAGAAGTAAGCCAGGCAGGCGTAACCGGAGTACATCAGGTAGTCCACCGAGGCGGCACCGACTTCTTCGCGGTCTTTCATCGCCGCCATACCGACCTTCATGGTCAGCTCGCCCCACTCTTTGTTCAGCTGGGCCAGCGGCGCGACGAACTCGCTGATCGCTTCGTTGCCTTCGTTACCTTGGCAGAACTTGTGCACGATCTTGGTGAAGCCCTTGAGCGCTTCGCCCTGGGTCATCAGCACTTTACGGCCGAGCAGGTCCAGCGCCTGGATGCCAGTGGTGCCTTCGTACAGCATCGAGATACGGCTGTCGCGAACGTTCTGCTCCATGCCCCACTCGGCGATGAAGCCGTGGCCGCCATAGATCTGCACACCGTGGTTGGCTGCTTCGAAGCCGACTTCGGTCATGAACGCCTTGGCGATCGGGGTCATGAACGCCAGCAGTGCGTCGGCTTTCTTCTTCTCTTCTTCGTCCTGGCTGTACTTGACGATGTCAACCTGCTTGGCAGTGAAGTAAACCATCGCACGATTACCTTCGGCGAAGGCTTTCATGGTCAGCAGCATGCGACGTACATCAGGGTGAACGATGATCGGGTCAGCGGCTTTGTCCGGCGCTTTCGGGCCAGTCAGCGAGCGCATTTGCAGGCGGTCGCGAGCGTATTTCAGGCCGCCCTGGAACGCCACTTCAGCATGGGCCAGGCCTTGCAGCGCGGTACCCAGTCGAGCGGTGTTCATAAAGGTGAACATGCAGTTCAGGCCTTTGTTGGCCGGGCCGATCAGGTAGCCGGTAGCAGCGTCGAAGTTCATCACGCAGGTGGCGTTGCCGTGGATGCCCATCTTGTGTTCGATGGAACCACAGGACACAGCGTTGCGCTCACCGACAGTGCCTTCGGCGGTCGGCAGGAACTTCGGCACGATGAACAGCGAGATACCTTTGGTACCAGCCGGTGCATCCGGCAGACGCGCCAGAACGATGTGGACGATGTTGCCGGCCATGTCGTGTTCGCCGGCCGAGATGAAGATCTTGGTGCCGGTCACTTTGTAGGAGCCATCAGCCTGAGGTTCGGCCTTGGTGCGCAGCATGCCCAGGTCGGTACCGCAGTGTGGCTCGGTCAGGCACATGGTGCCGGTCCACTCGCCGGACACCAGCTTGGTCAGGTAGGTCTCTTGCTGCTCAGGGGTACCGTGCTCGGAGATGGTGTTCATCGCACCATGCGACAGGCCAGGATACATACCCCACGACCAGTTCGACTCACCGACCATTTCGCTGATCGCCAGGCCCAGCGACTCAGGCAGACCCTGACCGCCGTGCTCGACGTCATGGGCCAGGCTCGGCCAGCCGCCTTCGACAAACTGGTTGTAGGCTTCCTTGAAACCGGTTGGGGTTTTAACGCCCGACTCGCTCCAGGTGCAACCTTCCAGGTCACCGACACGGTTCAGCGGGGCCAGCACCTGTTCACAAAACTTGGCGCCTTCCTCGAGGATGGCATTCACCATGTCTGGAGTGGCGTCCTGGCAAGCCGGCAGGCTCTGATAATGCGCTTCGTAACCCAGCAGCTCGTCACGAACGAAGCGAATATCACGCAAGGGGGCTTTGTATTCAGGCATAGCGATGAACCTCTGCTGATGAATCCTGGAGAGAGAAACCACGACCGATCCGTTGTTGTTGGCATCCGGTCAAACAGTTGTTTGAAACATACGTTTACGCCGAAAACTTGTCAAGCATCAACCAGAGGGCAGTTCGGTCATGCAAAACTGCATGGTTTCGCGGGTAAAAAAACCCACGCACGCGCAGCCGAGCACCTGCCAACAAGGCCAAGGTGCTGATACTCAAAGAATAGTTGAAGACGCGCAGCGAGCGCGGCGCGAGGGTCAGGCGTAGGTGTCGATCAGCGTGCCGAGCATTTCGTCCGATGCTTTGGCCACTTTGACACCCAGTTCGACCTGATGCTTGCCCAGGGCCATTTCCACACTGCTGGTGGCCAGGTCCATCTGCTGGCTGCGATCGACCGCACGCAGACGCTCGGCCTGATAGTCACTGGACTGGCTGGTGGCTGCGCGTTCGACGGTGGTGTTGGCGATCTGGCTGGCGGCCTGATCGACGCGGTTCTGCCCGGCCTGGATCGCACCGAGCCCGGCGTAGAATGCTGAGTTGCCTGAGATTTCCATGTCGAAACTCCAATGAAGCTGAAGGCGAACAGCGCCTATTGAAGCAGACCTGCTGGCAAAAGGCCCGTTGAAATCGCTAATAGCATATTGCCACGCAATAGATTCAGGCTAGTCCAGCAGGTCCAGTTGCAAGTGATCAGCCACCGCTTCAGCCGTTACCTGCTTGAGCTTGGGTACCCGCCCCAGACACGGGGCTGGCAATCGTTCGGCAAGGCTCGCGAGGTTCTCTTCAAGACGCGAAGTGCGCGGATCGACAATGTTCGCAACCCAGCCGGCCAGTTGCAGTCCATCGCGGGCAATGGCTTCGGCGCTGAGCAAGGCATGGTTGATACAGCCCAGGCGCACGCCGACCACCAGAATCACCGGTAGCTTCAAAGCGATGGCCAGATCCGACAAGTTGGCCTGATCAGACAGCGGCACCCGCCAGCCACCGGCGCCTTCGACCAGAGTGAAATCAGCGCCCTGGGCCAGCACTGCGCGCATGGGTTCCAGCAAAGCCTGCACGCTCAGCACAATACCGGCTTCGCGGGCGGCCAGATGCGGGGCAATGGCGGGTTCGAAAGCGAAGGGATTGACCTGCTCGTAAGCCAGCTTGATCGAACTCTGGGCAATCAGCGCCAGGGCATCGTCATTGCGCAGCCCTTTGGCGCTGGCGCTGCATCCGGAGGCTACCGGTTTGGCGCCCAGCGTGCTCAGGCCCGCCAGCTGTGCCGCATGCAACAGCCCAGCGGCCACGGTGGTCTTGCCGACATCGGTGTCGGTTCCGGCAATGAAATAGGCTGGGCTCATCTCATTTCCCTTCAATCAGCGGCTTTTGCAGTACACCGTAGACCACTTGATAGGTGGCTGGCAGTCCTTGCGTTTGCCGAAATTGCTCATAGGCCTGCAACAGCCCCTGCATCCGCGCCCGTCCGGTCAGCCCGGCAGGACGGCCCGGGTTGAGATTGTGTGCGCCGAGGGCCTTGAGTTCATGGGTCAGGCTGCGCACATCAGGGTAGTACAGCACATGCGGGCGAGTTTCCAGCCCAAGAACCCGCAACTTACTCCCGGCACACAAACGCTGGTAGTCCTGCAGATGACGGAAGCGATTGACATGCGCCAGGCCATCGACCGCCTGCCAGCTCTCGCGCAGCTCATGCAATGTGCCAGCGCAAAGGCTGGCAAAGGCCAGCACCCCGCCCGGTTGCAGGACCCGTCGAGCTTCACTGAGCACGGCGCGAAAATCGCCACACCATTGCACCGCCAGGCTGGTAAAGATCAGTTCGACGCTGGCGTCCTGCATTGGCAAACGCTCGGCATCGCCAGCCACATGGTAGTGCGCCCCACCTTGCTCGCGTGCATGCTGGAGCATGCCCTCGGCGATATCCACGGCAACACCAGCGGCCTGCGGGAAGCGCTTGTGCAAGGCGCGGCTGAAATAGCCGGTGCCACTGCCCAGATCCAGCCAGCGTTGTGGCTCAATGCTGGTGGGCAGCTGTTCAAGCAATGCGTTACCCACGGCGCGCTGTAGTTCTGCAACGCTGTCGTAACTGGCGGCAGCACGCGAGAACGAGGCTGCGACCTGACGTTTGTCGGGCAAGGCGCCGGGCAGACCCGGTTGGGAAAGATCAGTCATCGCCACTCTCATGTACAAAGGCCTTTATCGCAGCCGCCAACTCATGAGGTGCTTCCATCACAAAACCATGAGCACTGTCTTCCAGCAGCCCGACTTCCACGTCGGGCAGTCCTTCAAGCAACACCCCGGCGACTTCAGCCGGCACCAGCCCGTCACGGCCGGCAAACAGGTGCAGTTGCGGGCCGCCATAGGCCTGCAACGCTGCCCGGGTATCAAGCTGGCCAAGCACTTCGAGCCCGGCCACCAGTTGCTCGGGAGCAGGCTCGGGCAGCGCCGCACCAAGCAAGCGGGCCAGGCTGCGCGGTTCTTCAGCGCCCTGGCTGCACAGCGAAATGAAGCGTTTGAGCGTGACCTGGGTGTGATAGCGGCAGCCTTCGAGGAAGGTCTGAAACGTGTCCGCAGGCATACCGTGAGGCCAGTCCGGGCGGCTGACGAAACTGAGGTTGCTGCCCAGGGTAATCAACCCGTAACAGTCATCCCCACGCCGTGCAGCCAGTTCGGCGGCGAGCATGCCGCCCAGCGACCAGCCGCCGAGCCAGGCATTGCGTGGCAATTGCCGGTCGAGCTGGTCGAGCCAGTCTTGCGGGTCATTCGACACCAGAGCAGGCAGGTCGTGGATCTCGACCTGCAAGCCGTGATCGATGGCGCGCAACGCCGCCACCAATGGTTGCAATGCCGATCGCCCCAGGCCCCAGCCCGGCAGAAGGACCAGTCGGTTACGCATCGGCAGGCTCCAGCAGCGGATAACAGTCGGACAATGCATCCAACAATAGCTGCACCTGAGCCGCACTGTGCGCCGCACTCAAGGTTACCCGCAGGCGCGCGCTGCCAGCGGGTACCGTCGGCGGACGGATCGCAGTGACCAGCAAGCCGCGTTCGCGCAGCATCTGCGAAAGACGCAAGGCCCGTGCACTGTCGCCGATCAGGATCGGTTGAATCGGGGTGAAGCTGTCCATCAACTGCAGGCCGATCTGCTCGGCACCACTGCGAAACTGCTGGATCAGCGCCGCCAGATGCTCTCGGCGCCAGTGCTCGCTGCGCAGCAGTTGCAGGCTGCGCAAGGTGGCACACGCCAACGCCGGTGGCTGGCTGGTGGTATAGATGTAGGGGCGGGCGAACTGGATCAGGCACTCGATCAGCTCCTCGCTGCCGGCGACAAAAGCACCGGCAGTACCGCACGCCTTGCCCAGCGTGCCGATCAGCACCGGCACCTGCTCGGTACCCAAGCCGAAATGCTCGACAATCCCGCCGCCGTTGCGCCCCAGCGTACCGAAGCCATGGGCATCATCGACCATCAGCCAGGCATCGCGGGCCTTGGCTGTCGCTGCCAAGGCTGGCAGGTCGGCAATGTCGCCATCCATGCTGAACACCCCGTCAGTGACCACCAGGGTATTGCCCAGCGCCTTGTCCAGGCGGCTGGCCAGGCTGTTCGCATCGTTGTGCAGGTACCGTTTGAAGCGCGCACCGCTGAGCAGCCCGGCATCAAGCAGCGAGGCATGATTGAGGCGGTCTTGCAGCACCGTGTCGCCCTGCCCCACCAGCGCCGTCAAGGCGCCAAGATTGGCCATGTAGCCTGTGGAAAACAGCAATGCGCGCGGTCGGCCAGTGAGTTCGGCCAGCGCCTCTTCGACCTCATGGTGCGGCGTGCTGTGGCCGATCACCAGGTGCGAAGCGCCACCGCCAACCCCCCAGCGCTCGGCACCGGCACGCCAGGCAGCGATCACTTCAGGGTGATTGGCCAGGCCCAGGTAGTCGTTGCTGCAAAAGGCCAACAATGGCTGACCATCGACCACCACCTGCGGCCCCTGGGGGGTCTGCAGTAATGGCCGCTGACGGTACAGGTCGGCAGCGCGGCGCTGCTCCAGCCGCGCACGAAGATCAAAAGCCATGGCCGCCTCAGGCCGAGGCGGCGTTGTAGAACAGCTCGCTGCTCTTCTGTTCGATCAGGGCCTGCTCGATGGCCGCCTGGTGGACTTCGTCGGCGTGCTCTTCACCGGCTTCAGGCTGAATGCCCAGGCGGGCGAACAGCTGCATGTCCTTGTCGGCCTGCGGGTTGGCGGTGGTCAGCAGTTTCTCGCCGTAGAAAATCGAGTTGGCGCCAGCAAAGAATGCCAGGGCCTGCATTTGCTCGTTCATCGCCTCACGTCCGGCCGACAGCCGCACATGGGATTTGGGCATCAGGATCCGCGCCACGGCGAGCATGCGGATAAAGTCGAACGGGTCGACCTCTTCGGCGTTTTCCAGCGGCGTACCGGCGACTTTTACCAGCATGTTGATCGGTACCGACTCCGGGTGCTCCGGCAGGTTGGCCAGCTGGATCAACAGGCCGGCGCGGTCGTCCAGCGACTCGCCCATGCCAAGGATCCCGCCCGAGCAGATCTTCATCCCGGCGTCACGTACATAGGACAGGGTTTGCAAGCGATCGCTGTAAGTACGGGTGGTGATGATACTGCCGTAGAACTCTGGCGAAGTATCGAGGTTGTGGTTGTAGTAGTCCAGCCCGGCTTCGGCCAGCGCCTGGGTCTGTTCCTGGTCGAGCTTGCCCAGGGTCATGCAGGTTTCCAGGCCCATGGCCTTGACCCCTTTGACCATCTGCAGCACGTAAGGCATGTCTTTGGCCGACGGGTGCTTCCAGGCCGCGCCCATGCAGAAGCGGGTAGAGCCGATGGCCTTGGCGCGAGCGGCCTCTTCGAGGACCTTCTGCACTTCCATCAGCTTCTGCTTTTCCAGCCCGGTGTTGTAGTGACCGGACTGCGGACAATATTTGCAATCTTCCGGGCAGGCGCCGGTCTTGATCGACAGCAGGGTCGAGACCTGAACGCGGTTGGCGTCGAAGTGCGCGCGGTGCACGGTCTGCGCCTGGAACAGCAAGTCATTGAACGGTTGCTGGAACAGCGCCTTGACCTCGGCCAGGGTCCAGTCGTGACGTGTTGTTGCAGTTGTGCTGGCGCTCATCGGCGGTTCCTTGTTTAGGCTTTGACTGGCGCCGGAACAGGATTGCCCGCCAGCGCATCACGGATAGCTCGCATAGTTAAGGAAGCTCGATGCACTGTCAACCACAACTCAAAAGCATGGTTTACAAGTGGTTAAATAATAACCATACCTGCCTACTGTGCAATGAAACCGCCGAACAGCCCTACCCGCTTTGCGTCGCCTGCGAAGCCGAACTGCCCTGGCTGGAAGATGGCTGCCAGGTCTGCGCCCTGCCCCTGCCGATGCACGGCTTGACGTGCGGCCAATGCAGCCGCCGTGCACCGGCTTTCTACCGGGTTGAGGCACCCTGGCACTACGGCTTTCCGCTGGATGCGCTGATCAGTCGGTTCAAGTACCACAGCCAGTGGCCACTCGGGTACTTGCTGGCACAGCTGCTCGGCCGCTGGCTGATGCATCGCTTCAGCGAGGGCCTGCCGCGTCCGGCACTGCTCCTGCCGGTGCCCCTGAGCCGTCGCCGCTTGCGCCAACGCGGCTACAACCAGGCTGCCATGCTCGCCCGCTGGCTGGCCACGCACACCGGTATCGCCTGCGACGATCGGATACTCAAGCGCCTGGTCGACACACCGGCGCAGCAGGGCCTCAACGCGCGGCAGCGCAAACGCAATTTACGCCAGGCCTTTACCGTGGAAAACGTCGACCGGCTGGAAGGTCGGCACCTGGCCCTTATCGACGATGTGCTGACCACCGGCGCCACCGCCCAAGCCCTGGCCAGCCTGCTGCTCAAGGCCGGTGCCCGCCGGGTCGACGTCTATTGTCTGGCACGCACCGCCAAGCCCGGCAGCGCTTGACTTGCTGTCAGGGTGCGGGCACTTTCGTAGTTGATATTTCCTTCCTGCCCGTGCCCGCACATGTCCTTGCCAGCCCTGCTTACTCAACACATTGTTCGCCGCCCGCAGCGGATCGCCTTGCTGCAACACATCGCCGAACAAGGCTCGATCACCCGTGCGGCGAAGAGCGCTGGCATGAGTTACAAAGCGGCGTGGGATGCCATCGACGAACTCAATAACCTGGCGGCCAGCCCTCTGGTGGAACGCAGTGTCGGTGGCCGCGGCGGCGGTGGCGCCAAGCTGTCACAGGAAGGCCAACGGGTGCTGCGCCTGTACCAGCGCCTGCAAGCGCTGCAGGCACAGATCCTGGAAGCCGCCGAAGACGCCAGCGACCTCGACCTGCTCGGTCGCCTGATGTTGCGCACCAGTGCCCGTAACCAGCTGCACGGACGGGTCAGCGCGGTCCAGGCCGAAGGGCATTACGACCGCATCAGCCTGGCCTTGGCCAACGAATTGAGTATCGACGCGCTGATTACTCGCGACAGCACCCAACGCCTGGAACTGACCCCAGGGACCGCGGTGGTGGCCTTGATCAAGGCTGGCTGGTTGACGCTACTCAGCCCACAGGAACTTCCACTGCAAGGCTACAACTGCCTGCAAGCGAGGGTCGAGGCATTAATCGACGAACCTCAACGGCCGACTGAAGTACGCCTGACGTTGAGCAACGGGCAAACCCTCTGTACCTTCGCTGAACCTGCCTGGCTCAACGCCCATGCAGTGGTCGCGGGAAGCAACCTACGCGTTCAGTTTCAACCGTCCTACGTACTTATCGGAACGCCTTTGTAAAACCGACACAAAACCGTCATAAGTGCTGACTAAGGTGACTGCCAAACCCGCAGGAAGCCTGTCATGAACCTATTAGAAGAACACCAGTCCACCGACCTCGAACAGCTGGTCAGCCTGAGTCGCCGTCGTTTCATCGGAGCGGGTGCCCTGTGCGGCGCCGCCCTGTTTCTGGGTGGCAGTCTGCTCAGCCGTAGCGTCATGGCCGCCAGTGTCAGCGCAGCCAATAGCAGCCTGCTCGGCTTTACCAGCATCCCCAGTGCCACCGCCGACAGCATCAGCCTGCCCCCTGGCTACAAGGCCTCGGTACTGATCAGCTGGGGCCAGCCACTGCATGCCGACGCCCCGGCCTTCGATGCCTCCGGCCAGGGCACAGCCAGGGCCCAGGAACTGCAGTTCGGTGACAACAATGACGGCATGAGCCTGTTCCCCTTCCCGAACGATGACAATCGGGCGTTGATGGCCATCAACAACGAATACACCAACTACCGCTATCTGTTCGCTCACGGTGGGCAACCGGCCTCCGCCGAAGACGTGCACAAGGCCCAGGCTGCCGAAGGCGTATCGGTGATCGAGGTCAAACGCAGCAATGGCCAATGGCAGTTCGTCCAGGGTTCGCCCTACAACCGGCGCATCCACGGCAACTCGCCGATCCGCGTCAGCGGCCCGGCGGCGGGCGATGCCTGGATGAAGACCGCGGCCGACAACAGCGGTCGCAAGGTGCTCGGCACGTTCCAGAACTGCGCCAACGGCAAGACCCCCTGGGGCACTTACCTGACCTGTGAAGAGAACTTCACCGACTGCTTCGGCAGCAGCAATCCGGAGCAAGCGTTCGATGCGGGGCAGAAACGCTACGGGGCCACGATCGACAGCAAGGAAATCGGCTGGCACCCGCACGACCCGCGTTTCGACCTGGCAAAGAACCCCAATGAACTGAACCGTCATGGCTGGGTGGTGGAGATCGATCCGTTCGACCCGGATTCGACCCCGGTAAAACGCACTGCTCTGGGCCGCTTCAAACATGAAAACGCCGCCCTCGGCGAAACCCGCGATGGTCGGGCGGTGGTCTATATGGGCGACGATGAGCGCGGTGAGTTCATCTACAAATTCATCAGCCGCGACCGCATCGACCACAAGAACCCCAGCGCCAACCGCAGCCTGCTTGACCACGGCACCCTGTATGTCGCGCGTTTCGACGATGGCGACCAGAACGCCGACCATCCGCGAGGCAAAGGCCAGTGGCTGGAACTGACCCACGGCAAGAACGGCCTGATTGCCGCCAACGGTTTTGCCAGCCAGGCCCAGGTCCTGATCCACGCGCGCCTGGCCGCCAGCCAGCTCAAGGCAACACGCATGGACCGCCCGGAGTGGATTGTGCTCAGCCCCAAGGATGGCCAGGTCTATTGCACCCTGACCAACAACGTCAAACGCGGGGAAGAAGGCCAACCGGCAGGCGGCCCCAACCCACGTGAGAAAAATCTCTACGGGCAGATCCTGCGCTGGCGCGAAAGTGAAAATGACCACGGCGCCATGAGTTTCGACTGGGACCTGTTCGTGGTCGCCGGCAACCCTTCGGTACACCCTGATGATGCCAAGGGCGGCTCAAGCAACATTACCCCGCAGAACATGTTCAACAGCCCGGACGGGCTGGGCTTCGACCCGGATGGCCGGTTGTGGATCCTCACCGATGGCGACTACAGCAATAGCGGTGATTTTGCCGGCATGGGCAATAACCAGATGCTCTGTGCCGACCCGGTCAGCGGCGAGATTCGGCGCTTCATGGTCGGGCCGGTGGCTTGTGAGGTAACCGGTATCGCTTTTGCGCCAGACCAACGCACCTTGTTCGTGGGGATTCAGCATCCAGGTGAAACTGGCGGCTCGACCTTTCCCGAGCACTTGCCCAATGGCAAGCCGCGTTCGTCGGTAATGGCGATCAGCCGGGAAGATGGTGGCATCGTCGGGACCTGATTGCCGAGGCACTGCCTGTGGGAGCGGGCTTGCCCCGCGATGCGATGTGACTGACAAACCGCAATCGCGGGGCAAGCCCGCTCCCACCACTGAATGTGCGATACCATGCAGGGAACCGCACAGCAGGAGCTGACATGTCGCACCCCTTCGAAACCCTCACCCCCGACCTGGTCCTCGATGCTGTGGAGAGCATCGGCTTTCTCAGCGATGCCCGCGTTCTGGCACTCAACAGCTACGAGAACCGCGTCTACCAGGTAGGTATCGAAGAGTCTGAGCCGCTGATCGCCAAGTTCTATCGCCCGGACCGTTGGACCGACGCGGCGATTCTCGAGGAGCACAGCTTCACCGCCGAACTGGCCGAGTGCGAAGTCCCGGTCGTAGCGCCACTTATCCACAATGGCAAAACCCTGTTCGAACACAGCGGCTTTCGCTTCACTCTATTCCCCCGCCGTGGTGGCCGCGCCCCGGAACCTGGCAACCTCGACCAGCTCTATCGCCTGGGCCAGTTGCTCGGACGCCTGCATGCGGTCGGCGCCACCCGCCCGTTCGAGCACCGTGAAGCCCTGACAGTGGATAACTTCGGCCACGCCTCGCTGGCCACTTTGCTTGAAGGCAATTTCGTGCCCAAAAGCCTGCTGCCAGCCTTTGAGTCAGTCGCCCGCGACCTGCTCAAACGGGTCGAGGCCATTTATGCCAGCACCCCGCACAAGACGATCCGCCTGCACGGTGACTGCCATCCCGGCAACATGATGTGCCGCGACGAGGTCTTTCACATCGTCGACCTCGATGACTGCCGCATGGGCCCCGCCGTCCAGGACCTGTGGATGATGCTTGCCGGCGACCGTCATGAACGCCTGGGCCAGCTGGCCGAACTGATGGATGGCTACAACGAGTTCCACGATTTCGACCCGCGCGAGCTGGCCCTGATCGAGCCTCTGCGCGCCCTGCGTCTGTTGCACTACAGCGCCTGGCTGGCGCGGCGCTGGGACGACCCGGCATTTCCGCGCAGCTTCCCCTGGTTCGGCCAGGAGCGTTACTGGGGCGATCAGATTCTCGCCCTGCGCGAACAGATGGCGGCACTGGATGAAGAACCGCTGAAATTGTTCTGAAGCCCGCCCAAGTCTGTCTACAATAGCGGTGCTTTTAGATAGCTGCCTAAGCAAGGAATCTGCATGCACGCTGCCAACCCGCGCCGCGGGTACATTCTGGGCCTGAGTGCCTACATCATCTGGGGCTTGTTCCCGCTGTACTTCAAAGCGCTGCAAAGCGTTCCAGCGGTGGAAATCATTGTCCACCGCGTGCTCTGGTCGGCATTGTTCGGCTCGTTGCTGTTGCTGGTCTGGAAGCATCCGGGCTGGTGGCGCGAACTGCGCGAGAATCCCAAGCGCCTGGCGATCCTGGCCCTCAGTGGCTCTCTGATTGCCGGCAACTGGCTGACCTATGTCTGGTCGGTGAACAGCGGGCGCATGCTTGAAGCCAGCCTGGGCTACTACATCAACCCGCTGATCAACGTGCTGCTGGGCATGTTGCTGCTGGGTGAGCGCCTGCGGCGCCTGCAGTGGGTTGCCGTAGGCCTGGCGGCACTCGGGGTGGCCCAGCAGGTCTGGCAAGTCGGCAGCCTGCCCTGGGTTTCGCTGGTGCTGGCGCTGAGCTTCGGCTTCTATGGTCTGATCCGCAAGCAGGCACCGGTCGCAGCCTTACCGGGATTGGTGGTGGAAACCTGGATGCTGGTACCGCTGGCCATCGGCTGGCTGCTGCTCAATCCCATGGCCCACAGCGCTCAAGCTAGCTTCTACACCAGCAGCGAAGCACTCTGGCTGATCGCCGCCGGCCCGGTGACACTGGTACCACTGGTTTGTTTCAACGCTGCCGCTCGCCACCTGCCCTACACCACGCTGGGCTTCCTGCAGTACCTGGCGCCGACGCTGGTGTTGCTGCAAGCGGTACTGCTGTTTGGCGAACACCTGTCGAGCAGTACACTGGTTGCCTTCATGTTCATCTGGGCCGGTCTGGCCCTCTACAGCGTCGATGCCTGGCTGAGCTTGCGCCGGCGCAGCTGATCAAAAAACATACAAATCTCTGCAGGCCACGCAGTACGTGGCCTGCAGCAACCTCTCCCAAGGTTATCCACACCCTCATCCCCGTGCTTTGTGCACAAGCCACTGATAATTGGTGGTTTTTTGCTCAACTACAGCAAAGCCACGGCCCGCCTGGGCTGGCGCAGGCTTCCCCCAGCTTATCCACAGGCCGGTCCCCGACAAACCGGGATAACTATTCTTCCGGCCGCAGCTTGAGTTCCACCATCAGGTCATCCGCCAGCGCCTCAAGCTTGGCCTGAAGCACATCCAGAGAAAGGGTCAAAGGCATCGCTAACAAGGCATCGGCATGAAACAACGGCTCGCTGCTCATGGGCGCTGGACTCACCTCGGTGGTCAGACGCTCGACATTGACGCCCAGATCGGCCAGCAAACGGGTGATATCACGCACGATACCCGGACGATCATTACCGACCAGTTCCATGGCAATCGGCTTCCAGGTACAGGACGGCTCGATGCCGCTTTTGGCAATCAGCACGCGAATATCATATTTGCCCAAGGCTTCCAGGGCCCGGACCAGCTCTTCGTAGGACTCAGCCGGCACCGCTACCTTGAGGATCCCGGCAAACTGCCCGGCCATCCGCGACATGCGGCTCTCCAACCAGTTACCGTTATGCTCGGCAATGCATTCAGCGATACGTTCGACCTGGCCGGCTTTGTCGGGGGCGATCACTGTCAGTACGAGATGATCCACGCGGTAACCCTCTGCATTTAAAGGTTAGGCCCCTGAAATCAAAGGGCGCGGAGAAAGTATAGGCAAGGCGCGGCAACCTGCCGCAGCAGCCTTCAAAGACTAATCGTGTACTGTTTCAAGATTTATCTGGAACAATCTGCCACTTTTTTGAGAACATACTGACTCCCAGCGTGACCCTCTGCGACTAATTGGTCGCAGAACGACGTATTTAGTCTGATTTTCACAAGCGCAGCGCATCATGTAGTATGCCGCAGCGCGGACTACAAAACGTCGAATCGATGTCTGCCAAGGCGCCTGCGAAAATACGCAACCGCTCGCCAGCCTGTCTGGCTGGCCGCACCCAGCCGCCCATCGGGCATGTTCTGGTGCCGTGTTTAGAGAAGCGCGTAAGGCTTAAATAGAAGAGCAATAGCTGAGCAGAGTGAGGCAAGCAATGACTGAACACGTTCAAGTCGGTGGCCTTCAGGTCGCCAAAGTCCTGTTCGACTTCGTGAACAACGAAGCCATTCCCGGAACTGGCGTCAACGCCGAGCAGTTCTGGGTGGGGGCAGAAAAGATCATCAACGACCTCGCTCCAAAGAACAAAGCACTGCTGGCCAAACGTGACGCACTGCAGGCACAGATCGATGCCTGGCATCAGGCGCGCAAAGGCCAGGCTCACGATGCCGTGGCTTACAAAGCCTTCCTCCAGGACATCGGTTATCTGCTGCCAGAAGCTGCAGACTTCCAGGCCTCGACCCAGAACGTCGACGACGAAATTGCCCGCATGGCCGGCCCGCAACTGGTTGTACCCGTGATGAATGCGCGCTTCGCCCTGAACGCCTCCAACGCTCGCTGGGGCTCGCTGTACGATGCCCTGTACGGCACCGACGCGATCAGCGAAGCCGGTGGCGCGGAAAAAGGCAAAGGCTACAACAAGGTTCGCGGCGACAAGGTGATTGCTTTCGCCCGCGCCTTCCTCGACGAGTCCGTCCCCCTGGCTGCCGGCTCGCATGTCGACTCCACGGCCTACCGTATCGAAGGCGGCAAGCTGGTTGTTGCCCTCAAAGGTGGCAGCAACAGTGGCCTGCGCAATGACGCCCAGCTGATCGGCTACCAGGGCGACGCCACGGCACCGACCGCCATTCTGCTCAAGCACAATGGCCTGCATTTCGAAATCCAGGTCGATGCCAGCACCCCGGTCGGCCAGACCGACGCTGCCGGAGTCAAGGACGTGCTGATGGAAGCCGCCCTGACCACCATCATGGACTGCGAAGATTCGGTTGCCGCAGTCGATGCCGATGACAAGGTGCTGATCTACCGCAACTGGCTCGGCCTGATGAAGGGCGATCTGTCGGAAAGCGTCAGCAAAGGCGGCCAGACCTTTACCCGGACCATGAACCCGGACCGCGAGTACAGCGCACCGAACGGTGGCACTGTCACCCTGCACGGTCGCTCGCTGCTGTTCGTACGTAACGTCGGCCACCTGATGACCAGCGACGCCATCCTCGACAAGGACGGCAACGAGGTGCCTGAAGGCATTCTCGACGGCCTGGTCACCAACCTTGCCGCGATCCACAACCTCAACGGCAACACCAGCCGCAAGAACAGCCGTACCGGTTCGGTCTACATCGTTAAACCGAAGATGCACGGCCCTGAAGAAGCGGCATTCACCAACGAGCTGTTCGGTCGCATCGAAGACGTGCTGGGCATGAAGCGTAATACGCTGAAGGTCGGCATCATGGACGAGGAGCGCCGTACCACGGTCAACCTCAAGGCCTGTATCGAAGCGGCCAAGGAACGTGTGGTGTTCATCAACACCGGCTTCCTCGACCGGACCGGCGACGAAATCCACACCTCCATGGAAGCTGGCGCTGTAGTACGCAAGGGCGCCATGAAAACCCAGAAGTGGATCGCTGCCTACGAGAACTCCAACGTCGATATCGGCCTGGCCACCGGTCTGCAAGGCCGCGCCCAGATCGGTAAAGGCATGTGGGCCATGCCGGACCTGATGGCGGACATGCTCGAGCAGAAGATCGCCCACCCGCTGGCCGGTGCCAACACCGCCTGGGTACCGTCGCCGACCGCCGCCGCGCTGCATGCGCTGCACTACCACAAGGTCGATGTATTCGCCCGCCAGGCAGAACTGGCCAAGCGCGCACCGGCATCTGTGGATGACATCCTGACCATCCCGCTGGCGACTGACACCAACTGGTCGGACGAAGAGATCCGCAACGAGCTGGACAACAACGCCCAGGGCATCCTCGGCTACGTTGTACGCTGGATCGATCAGGGCGTGGGCTGCTCGAAAGTGCCGGATATCAATGACGTCGGCCTGATGGAAGACCGCGCCACCCTGCGCATTTCCGCGCAGTTGCTGGCCAACTGGCTGCGCCACGGTATCGTCAGCGAGGCACAGGTACTGGAAAGCCTCAAGCGCATGGCACCGGTGGTCGACAAGCAGAACGCCAACGACCCACTGTACCGCCCGCTGGCACCGAACTTCGACAACAACATCGCCTTCCAGGCGGCGGTCGAACTGGTGGTAGAAGGCACCAAGCAGCCGAACGGCTACACCGAACCGGTGCTGCATCGCCGTCGTCGTGAGTTCAAAGCCAAGAACGGTCTGTAAATAGCTCATCGCGGGGCAAGCCCGCTCCCACAGGTTTGTGATAACCCTGTGGGAGCGGGCTTGCCCCGCGATAAGCTTCAAAACACCCCCAACTCCTTGCGCACCAGCTCCAACAACTTGTCCAGATCGATTGGCTTGAGCAAAAAGTCGACGACACTCAAATGCATCGCCGCTATGGCGTCTGGCACGTCGGCATCACCGGACACGATGACGATCGGCAACGCCGCTTTGTCCGATTCGCGAATCTGCCGGATCAGCTCCAGGCCATCAAACGGCTGCATACGTAAGTCAGTAATCAACAGGCCGATACTCCGCTCGCGCTTCAGGCAAGCCAGTGCCTGCTCGGCATTTTCCGCTATTACGCACTTGATACCCTTGGCTTTCAGGTAACTGGCCAACGCCTCGCGAGCCTCCTGATTGTCATCGACGATCAATACCTTCTGTGGCGCGGCCCGCGGCGCCGTAACCGTTGCCAGCGCTTCACGCTCGGCATCACTCAGTATGTCTTCTTGGTCGGGCATGACTGTCTCATCATCAATGACTTGCAAAATATCCCTCGAATCAAGTTCAGACTGCTTTTGCTCGCCTTGCAACCCGCCTCTCGTCGACAATTTGACACCCGTCGCGTTTCTCACCCTGCCCGTCGCGCCTTTTAGACTTACGTCCAATGGGCACTGGGCACCCTGCAGCCGACCATGAGGGTCGAAAACAACAAGGTCGATGTATACAAGGTCGACACAAAGACGCGGTAATGCTCATGAGCAAAATGGACGCCTTCTCCCAAGCTGGCAAAACTGCAGTACTGCAGAACATTCAGGGGACCCTGCAATTCTTGCAGCGTTTCCCACCCTTCAACCAGATGGAGAACGCCCACCTGGCGTTTCTCGTCGAGCAGTGCCAACTGCGTTTCTATGCAGCCAATGACAGCATCATCAAGCCCAGCGACGGACCGGTCGAACACTTCTACATCGTCAAGCAGGGCCGGGTGGTCGGCGAACGCCAGCACGTCTCCCGCCCCGGCACCGAAACCACCTTCGAGATCACCACTGGCGAATGCTTTCCCATTGCCGCCCTGCTCGGCGAACGCGCTACCCGCACTGAACACCTGGCAGGTGAAGACACCTTCTGTCTGCAACTGAACAAAGCGGCATTCATTCGCCTGTTCGCCCTTTCCGACGTGTTTCGCGATTTTGCCCTGCGCGGCGTCAGCAGCCTGCTCGACCAGGTCAATCAACAGGTCCAGCGTCAAGCGGTGGAAACCCTCGGCACGCAGTACTCGCTCAATACCCGCCTGGGTGAGCTGGCCATGCGTCACCCGGTGGTCTGCGAACGGCACACACCGCTGCGCGAGGCCGTGACCCTGATGCACGAGCAGCAGGTCGGCAGCATCGTGATCGTCGATGAGCAGCGCTTTGCGGTTGGTATCTTCACCCTGCGCGACCTGCGCCAGGTGGTAGCCGACGCCAGCGTTGACTTTGCCCAGCCGATCGCCGGCCATATGACCCACGATCCGTTCTACCTGAGCCCCCAGGCCAGCGCTTTCGACGCAGCCATTGCCATGACCGAACGGCACATCGCCCACGTCTGCCTGGTCGAGGACAAGCGCCTGTGCGGCGTGGTCTCCGAGCGCGACCTGTTTTCCCTGCAACGCGTCGACCTGGTCCACCTGGCGCGGACCATTCGCCATGCCACCCGGATCGAAAATCTGGTGTCGCTGCGTGGCGAGATCAGCCAACTGGTCGAACGCATGCTGGCCCACGGCGCGTCTTCAACGCAGATTACGCAGATCATCACCCTGCTCAACGACCATACCGTCTGCCGGGTAATCGAACTGGCGATCGAGGACAAAGGCGATCCGGGCGTACCCTTCAGCTGGCTGTGCTTTGGCAGTGAAGGCCGGCGCGAACAGACCCTGCACACCGACCAGGACAACGGCATTCTGTTCGAGGCTCGCGATGCCGCCCACGCCGCCGAGATCCGTGGCCGCCTGTTGCCGCTGGCGCAACACATCAACCAGGGTCTGGCGCAATGCGGCTTTACCCTGTGCAAGGGCAACATCATGGCCGGTAACCCCGAGCTGTGCCTGTCCCGTGCCGAATGGGCGCGGCGCTTCGCCGCCTTTATTCGTGAAGCCACACCGGAAAACCTGCTGGCCTCAAGCATCTATTTCGACCTGCGGGTGGTCTGGGGCGACGACAATGCGTGCGAACAGCTGCGCCAAAGCATTCTTGAGCAAGTCGCCGATAACCGCCTGTTCCAACGCATGATGGCCGCCAATGCCTTGCGCCAGCGGCCACCGGTCGGGCGCTTGCGTGAATTCGTATTGACCCGTCAGGGCAATGACAAGGCCGCCACCCTGGACCTCAAGGTCCAGGGCCTGACACCATTCGTCGACGGCGCCCGTTTGCTGGCTCTGGCCAACGGCATCAGCGCCAACAACACCCTGGAACGCCTGCGCGAACTGGTGACCCGGGAAGTCATCGACCCGCTTGATGGCGCCGCCTATGAAGAGGCCTACCACTTCATCCAGCAAACCCGCATGCAGCAACACCAGTTACAAAGTCGGCAGCATCTGCCGTACTCCAACCGCGTCGATCCGGACAGCCTCAACCATCTCGACAGACGTATCCTGCGTGAATCCCTGCGCCAGGCCCAACGCCTGCAGAGCAGCCTGGCCCTGAGGTATCAGCTGTGAGCCTGTTCACCTGGCTACGGCCCCGACAGATCAACGAGCGCTTACGTCAGCGGGTAGCGCAGCTGGCACCTGCGGCCCCGCTCAGCGAAGACTCGCTGCGCAGTCAGCGCTGGGTGGTACTGGATCTGGAAACCAGTGGCCTGAATACCCAGCGCGACCAGGTCCTGTCGATTGGCGCGGTAGTCATCGAAGACGGCGCGATCGACTTCAGTCAGCAATTCGAGCGCACCTTGTACCAGCGCGATCACAAGCTGACCTCCAGCGTACTGATCCATGGCCTGGGGCCCAGCGCCATCGCCGCTGGCTGCGATCCGGCCGAGGCGCTGCTTGAGCTGATGAGTTTCATAGGTGACAGCCCGGTGTTGGCCTTCCACGCGCCTTTCGACCAGCGCATGCTCAGCCGCGCGCTGAAAGACAACCTGGGCTATCGCCTGCAGCACCCGTTCTTCGACGTGGCTGAACTGGCACCGCTGCTGAACCCGCAGATCACCCTGCGCGAGGCCGGGCTGGATGACTGGACCGCCTGTTTCGGCCTGGAAGCGATCGAGCGGCACAACGCCAGTGCCGATGCCATGGTCACCGCCGAACTGGCCCTGATCCTCTTCAGCCAGGCCCGGCGCCAGCACCTGGACAGCCCGGCGCAGCTGGACCAGCACCTGCAGCGGTGGCGGCGGCGAAAGCAACAAAGCCACGGCTTGTAGCGCCATCCGATAAGCGTCAATTGCGTTCCACAAGATGATTCTGTAACAATCGCGAATAATTCTCGTTAGTTAACAAATCTTTTTCGGGGAACGCCTTGTCGTCCGTACAAAGCCCACACAGTGAGCTGGTTGGTACGCTCTACCGCGACCATCGCAGCTGGCTACTCGGCTGGCTACGGCGTAATATCGCCTGCGCCGAGCGTGCCGAAGACCTCAGCCAGGACACTTTCGTGCGCCTGCTCGGTCGTGACCAGTTGCCGCCACCGCGTGAACCCCGAGCCTTTATCCTGGCCATCGCCAGGGGCTTATTGTTCGACCACTTTCGCCGCGCGGCACTGGAGCAGGCCTACCTGGCCGAGCTGATACTGATCCCCGAAGCCGAACAACCATCCCCGGAAGAACAACACCTGATTCTCGAAGACCTCAAGGCCATTGATCGCCTGCTGGGCAAGTTGTCGAGCAAAGCCCGCGCGGCGTTCCTCTACAACCGTCTGGACGGCCTCAACCATGCGCAGATTGCCGAACGCCTGGGGGTTTCCGTGTCACGCGTGCGCCAGTACCTGGCCCAAGGCATGCGCCAATGCTATATCGCCCTGTACGGCGAGCCGACATGAACAGCAAACCGGTCAGCACACGCGTTCTTGACGCTGCCATCGCCTGGCAACTGTGCCTGGATTCAGGCCGCGGCAGTGCCGACGAGCGCGCCGAATTCGCCCGCTGGCATGCCGCCAATGAAGAGCACGCCCGCGCCTGGATGCAACTGGGCATGCTCGACCAGCGTTTCAGCGCGGCAGCCGGGCCTGCGCGCCAGGCTTTGCTGCAGTCGCGCGCCAGCCTGCGTCAGCGTGTCCGCAAGATCGGCAGTGGCGTCGCCAGCCTGGCGCTGGTGGTCGGCTTGCTGAGCTGGGCCAGCGCCTATCAGTCAGTGGGCTACTGGCTGGCCGATCAACGCACGGCCACCGGCGAGCAACGCAGTCTGCGCCTGACCGACGGCACCCTGATCAGCCTCAATACCCATTCGGCGGTGGACATCCGTTTCGATGAGCAGGAACGCCTGATTGTCCTGCATGAGGGTGAAGTCTCCATCGAGACCGGACACAAGGATGATCGTCCCTTTATCGTCGCTACCGAAGACGGACGCATGCGTGCACTGGGCACACGCTTCCTGGTCAAAGTGGAAGAACAAGGTACCCGCCTGAGCGTGTTGCAGTCGGCCGTGGCGGCCAAACCGCAGGACAGTGGCGACGAACAGATTCTGCATGAAGGCCAGCAGGTGCTGATGAGTCATGATCGGCTCGGGCAGATTGCCGGCCTGAGCCTCGGGGCGGACGCCTGGACCCGCGGCATGCTGGTGGTCGACAACGTGCGCCTGAGCGAGCTGATCGACGAACTTGGCCGTTACCGCAGCGGCTACCTCGGGGTTGCACCTGAGGTGGCCAATTTGCGTATTACCGGCAGCTTCCCGCTGAACGACACCGACCTGGCCCTGACCTCATTGCTACCGACCTTGCCGGTGCAGATCGAGCAGCACACCCCGTGGTGGGTGACGGTGGTGGCACGACCTTAACAGCCCGATCGCGGGGCATGTGGGAGCAACTATCTTGACCTGATGCTTGGATAGCAGCCACGATACCCGTCGGGTACTTTATGGGGCTGTGGCGGCGGTTTTGTTTTTACGTTTGAACAGATCTTTAAACATCGTCAATGTAGCCCCGCCGCCTTGCAGGCCTCGACAAAGGTCGAGCCTTTCTTATCCATCGCCTCTTTGACGATCTGATTGGCTTTCACCAGGGCCGGGCTTGGCTTTGTCCACTGTTCCGGCGGCAACGGTTGTGACCATGCCTGTACGGATTCCGGCAACGTCGGGCGCCCCTTGCGGTGGCCCCATTCGGCAAGCAGGTAAGGCATTTTCCAGAACACCAGCACGCGACGGATGTACCAGAATCGCAAGGGCCATCGGGATAGTTTGGAATAGCCGTAGCGTTCTCGCTCCTCAGCCGTTAAATGCTCCCCGCCTTCATCCAGACCTCCCATGGCACGCGCGTCTTCGCGTTCGAGTTCAAAAGTGTGCAGCCCTTCGTAGGGCTTGAGCCGATCCCCGGTTGGAATCAACCCCAACACTGCCAGCATCGGGTTTGGCGTATCCACCAATTGACCGTCCTCCATGTAATTGCGGATTGCTGCCCACATCCCCAGCGAATGGGCGTCGCTGGGTTGTGGCAGCAGCAGAAACTGCACTCTGTCTTGTTCCTCATCCTCCAGCCCCATGCCCAAGGTGTATTGGCGGGTGGCGCCATAGCTGGTGACGCCCTGGGTATTGGCCACCCAGGCGACCACACTTTCCCATGGCACGATCAGGACGCGGTGGGTTTTGCCGTCGACGTAACAGACTTCGCGGCGTTGGCGGTTGAAGCGGACGGGGTAGGTTTTTGCCGCTTCGTAAACGCTGGAGATCATGCCGTAAACATAGGCACCAAATGGAAGAATAAACAGGACAGAAGTTTTGGTAGAGACCTTGAGACCGGTAAATAAATCATGGAGTGGGTTAGGGAAATTTTCTGGATAAAAGAGCACACCGAATAAAACGACAAGGCCTGGAAGGATAAAAGCCGTAAACAACACCATCCAAATTCCGGCAGCTAATATCTTCCCTTGCTCCACCATTCCCCGGTTACTGCCACCCAGCTCCAGATAGGTGTCGTTCATCTGCGAAAAGTTACGCCGCGACGATTGAACCTGTCCGGTGTATACAGGTAAGGGCGACAGGAACAGGGTTTCGTTCAATCCTTTGACCCGAACTTCACCGGCGCAGGGCCGCTGACTGCGAATGTCCGGGGCAGGCTCGGTAGCGGCGGCTGGGTCTTTGCGTTTGAATAGCTTGCTAAGCATTGGCAGTCGCCAGGTCATCTCTGATGAACAACTTGAAAGGTGCCTTGCCCGTTCCGGGGGGCATGTTCTCTACCGAGTCGAGTCGAAAGGTACCCTCGGTCTTGATGGTCGTACCATAAGCGCGGGTGATGTACAGGTTACGCAGCACAAAAGTGGTGTGATGGAGCACATCGCGTTCGGCTTCCAGTTGGTAGGCAATGCTAAAGGCCAGGGCGAAGTCCGAGGTTTGTTCGCTATTATTAATCGGTAAATGCAGTGTCAGTGCTTGTTGCTCTTCACTGACGACGATGAAACGCGTCGCCCAGATGGCGGTGCTTTCTTTCCAGCGCAATGGCGGCAGGGTGGGCCTGTAAGGTTGGTGTACGTAGTTATCACGGCCCTGTTGGTAGGCTTGTAACTGTAACTTGCGGTGGTCCATTTCCTGGGTGCTGATGCCGGGTAGCACCAGTTTCAGGTAAGTTTTTTTGTCATCGCGGATCAGATCGCAAGTCGGCTTTTGTACGACCTTGGCAAGCTCAGTCCATTCGTCTTGCAGGCTGCGATGCCTGGATTTATTACCCCAGGCACTGTTCTCCATCCATACTTGCAGGTCGTCCAGATTGAAATAGTTGTACAAGCCTTCCCCTGCCAGTTGCAGGGCGGTGGCGATCAGACCTATCAGGTTAGCACGTGCACCGATGGCCAACAGTCGTGGACTGGCCTCCGCCCAGGCTAAAGCGCGCAACTCGGTCGGTGCTAACAAGATGCTCTTGATAATCGAGCCCGTGTGCTTGGCTGCCCAGGTGTTGGTGCCCGCCAGTATCCCATCGCCGGTAATCTGCAACGTGCTAGCACCCAGCCCCTTGTAATTGCCATTAGCCAAGGCTCTACCCCATTGTGAAGAGTGCTTACCTAAATCGATTGCTGCCGCCAGAGCACCAAATGCAAACGCCCCAAATCCGGAAATGCCGGCCCAATGCCCCAAACGACTCATGGTGTTTAACTTACCGGCAGCACTTTCCATCTGCTCAATATGCGCTTGAAAAATCGTAACCAACAATCCTTGCACGGCTGCAAAGCCAGCTGCCGACATACCTATGAATGAATCAATGAAAATTCCCCAATCAGTTAAAGAGCGATTAGGTTTTACCAGAGCGCTCAGCGCCTCGATAAACTTCAACCCCTGAATCACAAACAACACCAACGCGATCCCATCGCCTTTCGACTTCACCGCCGCCAACAGCGGCTTGTTAAAGGTTCCGGTGGCCCGGAAGTCCCGTGCGGTCCGGGTCATCTCCGCACGCAACTGCGGATCCAGGCCATCGATCACCGTGCCGATTTGCGCCGGGCTATCGCCACCGACGGTCAAGGCGCCCGCAAGCCGATCCTCCAACGGTACTAGGGCGGCTTTCAGCAGGTTGATACGCTGGTTGTAGGCCGCTTCGCTGCCAGGCAATGCATAACCTGTGGATTGCTGCCTCAGCTCACTGTTACGCAGCCGGTAGACTTCCTTGAGCTGACTGCGCAGTTTCATCGACTGCTCGCGGGCATCATTGAATGCCCTTACTTCTGCTACCGAAGCTGTTCGTAATGTCAGGCCCTGGCGGGAAAACTCGCGCAGCAACTGCAGCCGTGCCGGTGCTCCGATGTGGCGAATGTAGCCATTGGGGTCGATGTTTTGCGCCTGTTTGAAGTTGTCGTAAGCCCTTTCCAGTTGATCAGCGCTTTTCAACTGATGCGCCGGGTTGTACGCCTCTTCCAGCATGCTCTGCAAACCCATGAACTGAGTATTCAGGTTGTTGTAGTTGGGCAGGCGCTCGGCCATCAGGAGATGGAACTGATTGGTCAGCACATTGAAGCCGGCCAGGCTGTCCGGGGCGGACAGAACGTTGATGGTGAACTTGCTCAACTCTGCCAGTTTCTTTGCCACATCGACTTGTTCGGCCAAGGTCAGGGTGTCGAGCCCGGGCACCACCGTCAACAGGTCGGACTCCAGGTAGGCGGCCAGTTTTTCCGTGGCTTTCTGATCTGCGCACATCGCCGCCACGCAAACGAATTCGGTTTCCAGGCGGTGCTTGATCTGTGCATCGAGGATGAAGTCGTAATACCAGGCCGCACGGTGGAACAGGCCCGCGGTGAACAGGTTGAGCCGATCGTCGCGGATGATTTGCAGGCGTGCATGCCAGTGACTCAGCAGGTTCTGCTCGGCCATGACGAAGGCTTCCATAGCTGCGCGATCAACCAGATCATCGATGCCCCTCTGGCCCAGCTCCTTGCCGTGCAGCGTTTGCCAGCTCTGCACGCTGAGCGTGTTGATGGTGCGCTGGTGCTTTTCATAAAGCGGCGTGCCCAGTGCATCCTTCATGTCGATGAAGGCCCGTGCATAGACATTGACTTCGGCCGCGCGGCGCCAGTGCTGATCGGGGCCGAAGATTCCCGGATCCTTGTGGTCGCGACGAACCTTGAGGAATTCGTAGATGCTCGCTTGTTGCGCCTCGCTGGTCTCGTCCCTCAGCGCCTGGATATCCGCATCCGTTGCGCTCAAGGCCTGCAGGCGCGAGTCGTTAACGTCGTACAAGGACTGGATGTAAGCGCCGCTCATGTACTGGGTCTGACGCCTGTCGTCAGCACTCCACTGCTCGATCCAGTCAGCCACTTTCAACTGGGCGGCGGCCAGATCGCGCATCACGCCAATGTCGTCGCGCAGCACCAGAAACAGGTAATCATCCTGGTAAGCACCGAGTACCTTGCTGGTCAGTGTTTCAATCGCCGTGTCCTGGAACAACGGCTGGTCTTCCCAGTGGTAGGGTCGTTTCTCCTCCGGATTGGCGCCGTCGGGAAAGGCCTTGGACGGCGGCAGTTGGGTGATGCCTGCGGCATCGGGCAGCTGGGCGTTTTCGGCGACCTCTGCCAGCCATTTATCCGCCTGTGGCTTGCTCAACAGGTTGGCACCGCCGCGCAGCGGGCAGGCACTCTGCAGTTCGACACGCTGCATAAAACGCTGGCGGTCGTCCTTGGACGTGAGCACTTGCGCGCATTTGAAGGCCGTCCACTGAATTTCCGAGTAGCAGGCGTACAAGGTGTGTTGACGAGGGAAAACCAGGTGCGGTTCACCCACCGACGTGGTGCGCTGGTCAGCGCTGACCTCGGTGCTATTCCAGAGCAGCTTGGTGATCTGACCGTTTTCGACGCTGTACTCGTGCAGGTAACCGCTGGTGCCATCGATGATGTACAGATAACCATCGCGCAGCAGGCGGATGCCCAGCGGCTGGCTCTTGATCTTGAGGGGCATGCTCAGCTCGGCTGCCGGATCGAGGTGTTCGACCAGCCCGTAACGTAGCGGCAGCAACTGCAGGTTCTTGTTCATCAACGGACACACCCCGAGCGGCGAGCGTACGTCCTTGACACTTTTGGCCATGGCGGCGGTATTGGCGCTGATTCTGGGTGGTTGTTGAGTGGTCACAGCAGGCTTCCTTTTCGGTCAATGGCCCGGCGTTCGGCCAGCTCGGCGGCACGCTTTACACGGCTCAAAGGGGCATCCGGTGTCGATTTCGCCAGCAACGCAGCGATGTCTGGGTGGTCAGTCAGCGGCTGTCTGGTCAGATAGCCGAAAACATTCGCGTAGAGGGCAAGTTCCTGATCTGAGCAGAAGCCTTGTTGATAGGCCTGCTCCGTCATTTCTTGCACATACTGACGCCGTGCAGACGGTGCAAACGTCGCCATGAAATCCGGGAAGTACCGGTGTAAGTGTTCGCATAAGCCGGAGACGGCATTGCGAAACTCGACGTCGCCCAATGCCGTGAGTTCCTGGTCGCTCAATCGATAGGTCTTGGGCTCAGCGCAGGCCTGAAGTGTTCGCGCGTGTTGCCGCCAGGAACCTTCCACGCCGTCCGGCAAGCAAACGTGCGTGACAGGCCCGAACCAGCGGGCGCTGCGGTCTTGCACCGCAACGCTGAACAGCTGATGCATGACCGCTGGATCGGCAATGCGCGGCATCACCTCCACGCCATCTGCCTGCTCCACACTGAGCAAGTGGCGCCAATGGCTCAGTAGCGCGTGAACATCGTCATCGCTAAACAGCAGATAGCCCCATTCGAGGGCGGCGTGTTCCTGAAAATACGCCAGAAGCGGATCATCGCGGCCGCTGAGTACGAGCAAACAAGGTGAAATGTCTGATAGCTCATGCCAGCGCGTATTCAGGTACAGGCAGTAGGTTGGATTGCCCCAGCAGTGCAGGCGCTGCACCAGATTCGGCACGCTGACACCGTCCAGTAGCAAGTAAGCAGGCGTCATCCAGGGCAAATCATCCGGCAGTGGCGGTAGCTCACGCATCGGCTTGCTCCCCTTGTTTTTTAGCTGCTTTGCAAACCACACAGATCGGCTTTTTGGCCAGCAAGGCCATGCGCTGCGTCTGGGGCAGCACAGGCGCGTGCAGCCCAGCCAGTTCCGTCGGCAGTGCTTGTTTGGACGCAGCGCCGGCCACCGGGGCCCCGCCGATTTGTATTTCGGTACTACTGAAAATGCCGCCGGGCCCTATAACGATGTGCTGGCCGCCACCTTTCAAGGTGATGCTGGCCCCGGCGTCGAGGATCACTTGCACCCCGGCCTTGAGGTGCACTTGCTGGCCGGCTTCAATCGCCAGCGTTTGTCCGACCCGGGTATGGCTGCTGCTGGCGACTTGCAGGTAGTCGTTGGCCTTGAGTTCGACCTTGCGATCCGCAGTCACCGTGCACTGGTCTTCAGCCTCCAGCACCGCGATGCTGTTGCCCTTGATGGTTTCCCGGCGTTCGTTACCGACTTCCAGGCGGCTGTCATTCTCGATCTTTTGTTCCAGGTCGCGTTGAGCGCGCAGGTAGATCAGCTCCTGACCTTTGCGGTCCTCAATCGACAGTTCGTTGTAGCCACTGCTGTCCGGCGAGCTGTGGCTGCGCAGTACCGTCTTGGTCTTGTTCGCTGGCAAGGGATAGGGCACCGGTGTGCGCGTGTTCGGCACGCAACCGGTAATCAACGGCTGATCGGGATCACCCTCCAGGAAGGTCACCACCACTTCCATGCCGACGCGCGGGATGGTCACCGCACCAAAGCCCTCTCCGGCCCAGCTGGACGACACCCGTAACCAGCAGCTGCTCTTGTCGCTGTTGAGCTCGGCGCGGTCCCAGTGGAACTCGACTTTGACCCGGCCATGCTCATCGCAGAAAATTTCTTCGCCCGCCGGCCCGGTGACACGGGCGGTCTGGCTGACCAGCACCGAATTGCGCGTGACCAGCGGTGGCCGGTAAAACACGTCCCAGGGGATGGCGCTGAAGGTATTGCGGTAGCCTTGGCTGAAACCGTCTTTGGGCTGGCTGTCGCTGCCGGCCGACTCCTCCAGCACCTGCGGCTGCTTGCCTTCGTGGCTCACACTGCGCAATAGCCACAGGTCGTTGCACGCTTTACGCGGGTGTTCGCTCAGGTCGAAGAAATGACCGCTGCGCAGGCCGGGCTGATCGCTCTTGCCTTCCGCCAACTGATAGTCGTAGCGGTGCCGTTCCAGGGCCTGGCGGGCCAACTGCTTGCCGCGCTCTTCGGTGTCGATCAGCGTCGGGTAGCGGTAATCCTCAAGCGCCGGCTTGAACTCGGCGGTGGAGCGGCTTTCCAGCAACCGGCTTGGCCGTTTCAGGTCATAGTCACGCCGGGTGACCGTGCTGGTACGGGTGCTGAAACGCTGGGAGAACTGGCTGACGACCGGGTGATCGGCCACCTGCCCAGCGCCTTGCTGATAAGGGGTTGCGCCCAGTTTGGGAAAAAAGGTTTGATGGTCGGTGAACACCAGGTGGTGGCCATCCGGGCTGTGCTGGTGGTGCCAGGCAATGCCCTCTTCACTGCACAGCCTCTGGATGAAAATGAGGGAATCTTCCCCGTATTGCGTGCAGTATTCGCGCGCGAGGCTGGGGCTGACATGGAAGGTGAAGGCATCGGCCTGAATGCCATGCTCGTGGAGTACCTGGGCGATGATCTGCGGCACCGTCAGTTGCTGGAAAATCCGCTGGTTGTGGCTGAACTGCAAGTAATACAGGGCCGGTACCAGGGTCAGGTGATAGCGGGTCAGGCGCTTGCCGGACTCCCCCACCCTAACGTCTTCGATACGGCCGTGCAGCCCTTCACCGTTCAGGCCAAAGCGCAAAAACGCCGGTTGGCCGAGCAGGCTTTGCAGGTCGAAGTCGGGGTACTCGCTGACCAGTTCAATGTGGATCGTGTACAGGGTGCTGATGGCTTCCGTGCCGTTAAACGCCAGGACCTTGAAATCATGGCGAACTGTGGGAATCAGCAAATCGAAATGCACGCTATTGGCTGGCGCGACCATGCGTTTGTCCTTAAACGGGGAAAGGAAACCACGCGTAGCCCAAGACGAAATGTGCGTGAGCTGGCGTAGACACCCGGAAAAGCTACCAAGTGCGGCAAAAAATTGATGTCAGACGCTTCCTAAAATGCATTTGTATTTCATGGTATTCAGTCGGCAGGGCACTCAAGACACAAGCGGGCTTGCCCCGCGATGGTTTGTGCCTGCAATCTCGGTCGCAATCAAAATCTAAATTATTTTCACTAAGCCCTATCACTTTTCCTCTCTCACTCGGCAAGGAAGCTAGTTAGCACTTATTCGTCGAGGAGTTGCTGCATGTCCCGCGCTGTTCAAACCTTCCTGCGCCCCAGCCTGCTGGCCATCGCCATTGCCCTGTCCGCCCCGCTGGTGAGCAGCCCGCTGGTTGCCGCCGAACAATCCAGCCTGCGCAGTTACAACCTGCCTGCCGCACCGCTGTCGAGCACCCTGAACCAGATCGCCAGCCAGGCCGGGATTGCCCTGACCCTGGACCCGAGCCTGGCCAGCGGTCGCACCTCGGCACCGGTCAGCGGCGAGTACAGCGGCGTGGGCGCCTTGCAGGCGGCATTGCGTGGCACCGGTCTGCAACTGCAGCAAAGCAGCGCCGGCACTTATAGCCTGATCGCGACGCCCGCAGGGGCCATGGCGCTGCCGGAAACCAGTATCAACGCCACCAGTGATTTTGAAAGCGCCTGGGGGCCGGCCACGGGCTTGACTGCTACCCGTACCGCTGCGGGTACCAAGACCGACACCCCGATCGTCGAAATCCCGCGCTCGATGACGGTCATCACCCGCGAGCAACTGGATGATCGTCAGGTTCTCAACCTCAACGACGCCCTGCGCTACACCGCTGGCGTACAGAGCAGCGGCTACGCCTCCGATCCCCGCTCCGACTGGCTGCGCGTCCGCGGCTTCGACCCGACCCAGTTCCTCGATGGCCTGCCGCTGCCAAAAGGCTCATTCGCCAACCCGAAAGTCGAGCCGTGGAACCTTGAGCGCATCGCCGTGCTGCGTGGCCCGGCCTCATCTGTCTACGGCCAGACTCCGCCAGGCGGCATGCTCGACATGGTCAGCCGTCGTCCACAGGCCGAAAGCGCACACCAGGTCGAAGCGCAGGTTGGCAGCAACAACCACCGTCAGATCAACTTCGACAGCACCGGCAAAATTGATGATCAGGGCCAGCTCCTCTACCGCGTCAGCGGTGTGGTACGCGACAGTGATTCACCGACCGACCATGTTCCGGACAAGCGCTACAACCTTGCGCCCAGCCTGACCTGGAACATGGATGAAGACACCAGCCTGACCTTCATCACCCAGTTCACCCGCGACGATACCGGGATCTCCGGGCAGTTCCTGCCGATACAAGGCACCAAACTCGACTCACCGGCCGGTGATATTTCCCACCACAAGAACCTCGGCGATCCCGACTGGGAATTCTACGACCGCACTTACTACGCGCTCGGTTACGCCTTCGAGCATCGCTTGAACGATGTCTGGCAGTTCCGCCAGAATCTGCGTTACACCAAGAGCGATCTGTCGTTCCAGGGCATCAATGTCGCGACCATGAACAACGGCTTCGTCGAAGCAGACGGCACGGTCCCGCGGGAAACCGGCATCGTCAACGAAGACATCAGCCAGTTCGCCGTGGATAACAACTTCCAGGCCGACTTCCAGACCGGCGTCCTGAACCACACCCTGCTGATCGGCCTCGACCACCAGCGCTCGAATACCAACTACAAGTGGGACTACGGCCTGAGCTACAGCGTGCCGCCAGGCAACGTGATCAAGCCTGCGTATGGCCAGGACTTCTCTAACGTCGACTACTTCACCATGTACGACTATGCGCAGAAGACCTACCAGACCGGCTTCTACGTCCAGGACCAGATCGCCCTGGACAACTGGCGCCTGACCCTCGGTGGTCGTGAAGACTGGGTGCACACCGGCACCACCTTCCACAACCAGAACGACGCTACCAGCACCGAGCGCGACAAGGCCTTCACCGGCAACGTCGGCCTGAGCTATGTGTTCGACAATGGCGTGACCCCGTACATCTCCTACACCGAGTCGTTCCAACCTACGACCGGTGCCGCTGTCGCGGCCACTCAGTCGTTCAAGCCGACCGAGGGACGTCAGTATGAAGTGGGCGTGAAATATCAGCCGGTGGGCAGCAAAAACCTGTACACCGCGGCGGTGTACGACCTGCGTCAGGACAATGTGAAGGTAGCCGAAGGCAGCCTGACCCGTCAGGTTGGTGAGCTTCAGGTCCGCGGCCTGGAACTGGAAGCGACTACCCAGGTGACTGACAACCTCAAACTGATCGGCTCCTACAGCTATACCGACACCGAAATCCTCAAGGGCGCGGCCAGCGAGCAAGGCAATCGCATGGCCCTGATCCCGCGTAACCAGGCGACCCTGTGGGCTGACTACACCTGGTACAACGGTGTGCTCGACGGCTTTGGCGTCGGCGGTGGCGTACGCTATGTCGGCGACAACTACGGCAACACCGCCAACACCGACCTGGCCCATGTCGGCTCCTACACCGTCTACGATGCTTCGGTCCATTACGACCTCGGCCGCAAGATCAGCACCCTCAAAGGCATGACCTTGGCGGTCGAAGCCAAGAACCTGTTCAACAAGGACTACTTGGCCAACTGCGACGGTTACTGGTGCTACTACGGTGACGAGCGCAACGTGGTTGCCAGCGTGAATTACAAGTTCTAAGGGCGTTCATGAAAAGCCAGACCATTCGCCGCTGGTCCTTTGTCCACACCTGGACCAGCCTGATCTGCACCCTGTTCCTGTTGATGCTGGCAGTGACCGGCATGCCGCTGATCTTTCATCATGAGATCGACCACTTGCTGGGCGATGCACCCGAGTTGAGAGAGATGCCGGCAGACACGCCGAAACTGGACTTGCAACAGCTGGTACTCAAAGCCCAGGCGCACCGCCCGGGCGAGGTCATGCAGTACTTCGGCTGGAATGAAGACGACAGTAATGGCGTAATAGCGATCATGGCTGCCACCGCCGGCACCGAACCGAACTCGTCGCATACCTTCATGCTCGATGCTCGCACCGGTGAGGCAGTGGAAATGCCATCGGCCAACGGCGGTTTCATGATGACCATGCTGCGCCTGCACGTGGACATGTTTGCCGGCCTGCCCGGCAAGCTGCTGCTGGCGTTCATGGGCTTGCTGTTCGTCGTCGCGATCATCTCCGGTACGGTGCTCTATGCACCGTTCATGCGCCGCCTGAAGTTCGCCACGGTACGCCATGAAAAATCGCCGCGCTTGCGCTGGCTCGATCTGCACAACCTGATCGGTATCGTCACTCTGACCTGGGCGTTGGTGGTTGGCGTGACCGGGGTGATCAGCGCCCTTTCGGACCTGGTTATCGCGGCGTGGCGCAACGACAGTTTGAGCGCGATGGTGGCGCCTTACCGCAACGCCCCGCCCTTGACACAACTGGCACCCGTCAGCCGGGTACTGGACATCGCAGCCGAAGCCGCGCCGGGCATGGTGCCGGACTTTATCGCGTTTCCGGGTACGCGCTTTTCCAGCGAACATCATTACGCGGTGTTCATGAAAGGCGGCACACACCTGACGGCGCACCTGCTGACGCCGGTATTGATCGATGCGACGACACTGGCAGTGACCGCTGTCGGTGATCGGCCCTGGTACATGGGCGCGATGGGACTGTCGCAGCCGCTGCACTTTGGTGACTACGGTGGCCGGCCGATGCAGATCCTCTGGGCCGTACTGGACGCTCTGACGATTATCGTCCTTGGCAGTGGCGTGTACCTGTGGGTTGTGCGCCGTCGGGCTACAGCCGTAGTGCCGGCCGCCCGGGCGCAGGTGACAGGATGAAGCGCAAGACATCGAGCCTATGGGCTGTGTTCGGCATGCCCGCATTGATCGCTCTGCTCGGAGCAGCGGGCCTGTTTGCCGCATTGCTGGGGGATGGCGGGTGGGATGCGCTGGCCTGGGCAGGGCTGGGCTTGCCAGCGTGGTACAGCCTGCGGGGCTTTTGCTCAGCCCCGCGATAGGCTCAGTCAGTCAATTTCGGCAAGCATTCATCCAGCCGCTTGTGCAACGCGCTGCCACTCGGCCAGTTACGTAGCAAGCGCGCCCGGTCACGGGCGAAGGCCGGGGTGAAGCTGAGTTGGGTGGCGTGCTGGCACATGGCGTCCAGATCGATCAGCGACCACTGACCGTGCTGCCAGAACAGGTTGTGGCCCTTCATGTCGCCATGGCTGATGCGCTCATGGATCAGCTGCTGCAACAGCGCCTGTAAAGCCTGAAGCTGCGCCTCGGGCACCTCGCCGCTATCGACGTAAGGCGCGAAGCATTCGATCAGGTCCGGCCCGTCGGCATACTCGGTCACCAGGTAGGCGCGACTGCGCAGGCCCATGACCCGCTGTTCCAGCACCGCCAGCGGCCGTGGCGTGGCGATGCCGAGAAACTCCAGGCGATGCCCTTCGATCCACGAGTGCCAGGCCCGGCTCGGGCGCCAGAAACGCTTGAACCAGTGCGCCGTGTTCTTGATGTTGTAACGCTTGAGGACCAATGGCCGGCCGTTCACTTCAATGCGCGCGACACTGGCGGCACCACCGGTCTTGTACAGGTGACCCTGGTCGATCAGCGCATCGGCCTGCTCCAGCACCGGCAGCATAGCCGTCAGTTCGTTGCGGCGGATCGAACGCAAGCCGGAAAGACCGCGCTCGACGCTGAACAACGTGCACTCGCGCCCGGCCTTCTCCAGGTAATCCTTCAGGCGCCAGTTGCGCACCTTGTCGATCTGTTTCTGCAAGGCTTCCAGTGGCAGGGCGTGTTCGGTGTTGGCCAGTAGGTAATGCACCAGCAGCTCTTCAAGGAACGGCTCCAGACGCTTGGGCAGTTGCGCAAAGAGAACGCCAAGATTCTGTAGCACTTGCGCACGAGACAGTGGCTTGCCCGGGGTTTCAGCCTTGATCCCGGCACCGTCGATCAGGTACAGCTGACCGCCATGGCGCAACAGGTTGTCCAGGTGCAGGTCTTCCTGCCACAGGCCCTTGGCGTGCATCTGTCCGACGGTCGCCAGCGCTTCACCGAGCACCATCTGCTGTTCATCGGCCAGCGGCGGCAAGGTTTCGACTTCTGCCCAGGCATCGGCCAGGCTCTGCGCGTCTTCGAGAAACTCGAACAGCAACCAGCCGCCCTCACCTTCGCGCAAGCCGTCGGCAAGCAACAGCGGCGTAGTCAGACCTTGCGCCGCCAGCAAGCGCGCACCTTCGAGTTCACGCTGGAAATGCCGGGAAGCACTGCCACCTACCAGCAACTTTGCCAGCACCGGCTTGCCACGCCAGATACCGGCGCCCACGTAGCGCCGCCCGGGCAATACTCGCAGCAGACTGAGCAGTTGCAACTCGGCATTGCCAGCGGCGTCAGCCAGGCTGATGTTCAGGGGCAGGTCCGGGTGTCGCCCGGCATCCTTGAGTTCGGACAAACGCATCAGCGAGCCTCTTTCTCACGGCGGCGGCGCGTCAGGCGCTGCAGCCAGGTATCGACCAGCATGCTGTCGGCAGGCTGTTCCAGATAGGATGACAGCATCACCCGCACTTCAGCTTCGCTCCAGACCGGTGCGCGGCGCAACAGGGGTTCAAGGTCTTTGAGCCGGTCACGCATGCCCAGCAGCAGCGGCCGGGTTTTCTCCAGGTCGATCAGTTGCGCCAGCCAGCTATCGCTGCGTTCACGCAGGAAAATGTGCTTGGGGTAGAAGCAGCCATGCACCTGGCCGGCGGCATGAAGGGTACGCGCCAACAGGCCACAGGCGCGCAGGATGCCCTGACGCTGGCCGATCTCCAGCGTCGGCCATTGCCCGAGCAGGCTGTCCAGATCGCTCCAGTCGTCGAGGGCACGGGTCAGTAGAATCGCCCGGCGCTCGCCGTCGACTTTGCGCTCTCCGTAATAGACCGCCTGCAGGGCGGGAATCCCCAGTTTCTGGTAGCGGCTGATATTGCGAAACTCACGGGCAAAGGTCGGCTCGCCGAAGGGCCGGTGCAAGCTGCGGGTCAGGTAATCGCTCTGGCGCTTGAGGTAGTACCCCTTACCTTCCAGCTCCAGACGATAGACGCTGCTCCAACCACCGCGGCCGGTATTGGGCTCATCCACCGCATCGAGTTGCAGCGCCCAGAGCTGGTCGAAACCGTTCAGGCCATGGCGCTCAAGCAGTGCCGTCTCGGCACTGGCGAGAAAATCAGTCATTCGCGTCCCTCGAAAAACGTCACGACATGCCGCAGCCGGCGCTTATCCGCCGCATTCAGGCGCTCACGCCCGCGATACTGCAGGTAAAAGCGCAAACGCTGGGTGGCCGACAGGTGATACTTGGCCACTTTGTCCAGGCATGCCAGGTCTTTGGTGATCCGGTAGCGCAGCATGAAGCCCCACCAGAAGTCGCCCGTCGGACAGTCGATGAAGAATAGCCGGGCCTGGTCATCGACCAGCAGGTTGCGCCACTTCAGGTCGTTATGGGTGAAGTGGTGGTCATGCATGACTCGGGTATGCCGGGCCAACTGACGGCTGATGTGATCGACCCAGCCACGATCGGCAAGACGTGCATCCTTGCGTTCGGCCAGCAGCGAAAGATCTTCGGTGCGAGGCAGCTCACGGGTGATCATCGCACCGCGGCCAAAGGCCAAGCCGTTGCGTTCCAGCCCCCAGGCCACGACTTTGGCGGTGGGGATGTCCCACTTGGCGAACCGCTTGAGGTTCTGCCACTCAGCCTTGATTCGTGGGCGCCCCAGGTAACGGCGTAGGCCTTTACCTGCGCCGGTGTATCGTTTGACGTAGTAGTTGACGCCGTCACGCTGAACGCGGATCACTTCACTCAACAGGTCGTACGTCAGGCGCTCGCCCTGCAAAGCGAAGACCGCCTCGATACTGCCAAAATCCGCCGCCAGCGCCTGATAATCAGACTCCAGTGTCCAACCTGCCATCAGAGCGCATCCCCGTATCGTTGTTTACGCTCGTAGAGCTTTTGGGCCTTACCTTCCAGCCAGCGCAGCAGCGCCGCTTCTTCAGCAAGGATCTGACGCAGTGGTTGCTGGAAGTAACCCCGCAGGAAGCGCAGCTTGTCGCGCGGTGTCAGGCCGATGTCCAGCGCCGAGAAATACAGCGCGGCCAGGTCCTTGTTACGCCAGCGGCGGGAGATAGCCGCCCGGGTCTGTGCACGGTGCAGGTCGATCACCGACAACCTGAAATCATCCGCCGTCACTTCGCGATCGGTGTGCAGCAGGAAATGGCAGATGTAGCAGTCACGGTGATTGACGCCGGCGCGGTGCATCATCCCGGTCATGCGCGCCACTTCGGCAATCAGCGCATGCTTCAGACGCGGTGCCGGCGGCTGCTTGACCCAGTCGATACTGAAGTCTTCCAGGCTGATGGTCGGCGCCAGCTCTTCGGTAACGATGAACGAATGCTGCTCGGCCGGATTGCTGCCACGCTCGCCGTAAGCAACGGCGGTCATGGTCGGCACCCCGACTTCATGCAGACGCTGAATCGCTCGCCACTCCTGGCCGGCGCCGAGCACCGGCAGTTTGGCAGTGAACAGATTCTTGAAGATCTCGCCCCAGCCAATGCCGCGGTGGATCTTGACGAAGTAGCCACGCCCTTCGACTTCGGTGCGCAGGGTGCGACGGCCTTCCAGCTCGCGGTACACCTGGCCCTGCAGGGCCTCCACGGCATTGAAGGCATCGCGCCCGGCCCACAGGCGCTGGAATGGCTCGGCCAGTATCAGTTTCATTTACGCTCCGGGGCCAGAATCACATCGGCGGCATGCTCGGGCATGCTGTAGAGGTCAGCGCTATCAGCGAAGGCCAGCCCGTTGCGCGCCCAGCTGGCGCGGGCCGCATCGTCTTCGAGCATACGTTGCAGGTACTGGTTGAGCTGTTGCTGTTCGAACGGCTCATCGAGCACCAGGCCACTGTCGGCCTCGGCAATGTAATGGGCATAACCACAAATCGCCGAAACCAGCACCGGCAAACCGGCAACCAGCGCTTCGAGCAACACCGTGCCGGTGTTTTCGTTGTAGGCCGGGTGAATCAACAGGTCGGCACCGAGCAGAAAACGCGGGATATCGCTGCGGCCCTTGAGGAACTGTACCTGATCGGTCAAACCGAGGGTCGCGCTTTGCAGCTGGAACACCTTGGGATCATCCTGGCCGATTACCATCAGCCGCGTGCGTTTGCGCAGCGCCGATGGCAAGGCCGCCAGGGCCTTGAGGCTGCGGTCGACGCCTTTGGTCTTGAACCCTGAGCCGATCTGCACCATCAGCAACTGGTCGTCCTTGAGGTCAAACTCGCGACGAAACTCGGCGCGGATCTCGGCGGCATTGGCCGGCGCCCGACGGTCCTGGGAAATGCCCGGTGGCAGCAGGTGGAAACGCTCCAGCGGTGTGTCGTAATGCTTGATGAACAGCGGCTGCTGGACTTGCGAGATCATCAGCACCTCGGTCTTGGCGTCCTTGGCAAACACCGCCCGCTCGTACTCGGCAAAGTGTCGGTAGCGGCCCCAGCGCCGGTACAGCGAGTTGCGCAGGTTCTGCGCCTTGTCTTCGAAACAGCCGTCGGCGGCGTAATAGACGTCGAGCCCCGGCATCTTGTTGAAGCCGATCAGACGGTCTACCGGACGCTTGGCCAGATCGGCTTCCATCCAGGCACTGAGTTTTTCATTGCGCCGATGGTTGAACAGCGCCTTGACCGGGGCCACCAGCACTTCGAAGCCTTCCGGCACATCGCCTTCCCAGATCAGCGTGTAGACGCGGATCTGATGGCCACGGCGCTGACATTCCAGGGCAATACGCATGAAGTCGCGCTGCAGGCCACCGAAGGGGAAATATTTGTACAGCACAAAAGCCAGTTGCATTAACGAACATCCTCAGCCAGCAGCAACGCGCGCAATTGGCTCGCCACACGCTCGGGATTCAGGCGAGTGAAGCACAGCGGCCACTCGCGTTTGAGATCGAACCGGCGCTGGTCTTCAGCGCTCGGTTTATAGGTACATTTCTTCTGCAGGCAGGGTGCGCAAGCAAAATCGCTGGCCAGGTGTACCTGAGACTTGCCGTAGGCACCGGTCAGCCCCGGATTGGTCGGGCCGAACAACGACAGGGTCGGCACATCCAGGGCCGCTGCCAAATGACCGAGACCGGTATCCACCGCCACACAGGCTTTGGCAGCCGCCAACACGCGAGCAACACCGGCCAGGTTCAATTTGGGCAGTACCTGGCAGTTATTCAAGCCCTTGGCGATGCGCTCGGCGCGCGCCTGCTCGGCCGGGTTGCCCCACGGCAAACGCACCTCAAGCCCTTGCTGGCCGAGGCGTTCGGCCAGTTGACGCCAGTAGGCCTCGGGCCAGTGCTTGGTCGCCCAGGTAGTGCCGTGCAGAAACACCACAAACGGCGCGGCCGGTGGCAACTGCAGGCGATTGAGGTCCAGGCCGTAATCACCCAGGCCGGCCGGCAGGTCGTAACCCAGGGCCAGGGCGAACAGCTGCCGCACCCGTTCCACTGCATGTTGCCCACGCTGCACCGAAAAACGCCGGTCATAGAAGCGGCTGGCCAAGCCTTCGCGTGCCGAATAGCGATCCAGCCCGGCCACCGGGGCCTTGACGTAGCGAGTCAACCACGCGGATTTGACCAGGCCCTGGGCGTCGATCACCAGGTCGTATCGGGTTTCCCGCAAGCGCTGCTTGAATTGGCGCCATTGGCCATTCTTGACGGTCTGCCAGAGGTTCTTGCGCCAGCGGCGGATCGCCACCGGGATCACCTTGTCCACTGCCGGGTGCCAGCTGGGGATCTCGGCAAAGCCTTCCTCGACCACCCAATCGAAACGAATACCGGGAATCGCCCGGGCCGCATCGGTCAGTGCTGGCAGTGCGTGAATCACGTCGCCCAGGGAAGAGGTCTTGATCAGCAATACCCGCACTTAGTCGACCTCGGCCAGAACATCGATCAGGCTCGGACCGTTGAGGCGCTGCAGCGCAGCCACCACCGCCTCGGGTTCAAGCTGACGCAAGCAATTGTAATGGCCGAAACGGCAGGTGCGGTCGAAGCAGGGACTGCATTCCAGGCCCAGGCGCACCACTTCGACCCGATCGGCCAGCGGCGGGGTGAAGCCTGGCGAGGTCGAGCCATAGACCGCCACCAGCGGCCGGTTGAGAGCAGCGGCAACATGCATCAGCCCGGAATCGTTGGACACCACGGCATCGCTGCACGACAGCAGGTCGATGGCTTCGGCCAGCGAGGTTTCGCCACTGAGGTTGCTGGCTTCTTCACGCAGGCCAGGAATCAGCCGCTCGCGAATCGACTCGCCCACCGCATGGTCGTTCTTCGAGCCGAACAGCCAGACCTGCCAGCCCTCACGGATCTTGGTCTCGGCCACCTTGGCGTAATGCTCCGACGGCCAGCGCTTGGCTTCGCCGAACTCAGCGCCCGGACACAAGGCCAGTACCGGGCGGTCCAGGCTCAGGCCGAACTTGGCCAGGGCGGCATCGCGGCTGGCGGCCTCGATCTGCAGGCTCGGCCGCGGGTACGGCTTGGGCAACTCGGTACCCGCCGGGTAGGCCAAGGCCATGAAGCGCTCGATCATCAGCGGATAACGCGCCTTGTCCAGCTTGCGCACATCGTTAAGCAGGCCGAAACGCAGCTCGCCGCGCCAGCCGGTACGCTTGGGGATACCGGCAAAGAACGGCACCAACGCCGACTTCAGCGAGTTGGGCAGCAAGATCGCCTGGTCATACTGACCGGCCAGGGACTTGCCGATGCGCCGCCGGGTCGCCAGTTCCAGTGCGCCGTGGCCGAGCGGAAAGCTCAAGGCCTGGCGAACTTCAGGCATGCGTTCGAGGATCGGCCGGCTCCACTCGGGGGCCAGCACGTCGATCACACACGCCGGATGTTGCTGCTTCAGGCAATGGAACAGGGTTTGCGCCATTACCATGTCGCCCACCCAGCTGGGGCCAATGATCAAAATTCTCATGCTTTATCCAGAAACGATCAGGGAGGCTGCAGCCTGTCCGCGAACAGCCTGGCCTCCCCTCTTTATATTCAGGCTATATATGGACCAGTGTACGCCACTCGGGCTGTAGTGTGGTCTTGGCAGGCTTCCTGCCGCCTGATTCGCCTGGTTCAAACGCTCATGCCAGTCCCAGCTCAGCCCAGATGCGCCGCACTTCCCGGCGCTCCTGAACAAACTGCGAGGCATCGATCACCCCGGCCTGTTTCTGCAGGGCCTGGCGGTGCGCTGCCGAGCGGAACGCCTTGTACACCTCGCGCAGCAGCACGGCGTCGCTGGCGGGCATCAGCCCGGCCTGCTCGAGCTCTTCGAGAATGCGGATGTTGTCGGTCCAGCGCAGCAGTTCCGGGTGGTCGTGAGACCAGGCCAAAGCGGCGTATTGCACCATAAATTCGATGTCGACGATACCACCGGCATCCTGCTTGATATCGAAGGGCACGCCGGCCTCGAAAGCGTTGGCACCGGTACCGGCGACGCTGACCTTGGTGCCCAGGTTGTCGCGCATCTTGGCGCGCATGTCGCTGACTTCGGCCTGCAGCTTGGGCAAGTCGCGGGCCTGACCAAGAATCCGCGCACGCACCGCCTCGAATGCCGTGCCCACCTGCGGGCAACCCACCAGCACCCGTGCCCGCACCAGCGCCTGGTGCTCCCAGGTCCAGGCCTCGTTCTGCTGATAACGCTCGAAGGCGCCCAGCGAGCTGACCAGCAGGCCGGAAGCGCCGGATGGACGCAGGCGCATATCCACGTCATAGAGCTGCCCGGAGTTGGTCTGAGTGGCCAGCAGGTGGATGATCCGCTGGCCCAGACGGGTAAAGAACTGGGCACTGTCGATAGGTTTGGCGCCATCGGTTTCAGCCTGGGGATCGCCATCATGGATGAACACCAAGTCAAGGTCCGAGCCATGACCAAGCTCGATACCACCGACCTTGCCATAACCAACAATGATGAAACCGGGGTCACACAGGCTGCCGTCGCTGCGCTTGGGCTGTCCATGGCGCACCACGGTCTGGCGCCAGGCCAGGGCCAGCACCTGATTGAGGATGGCTTCAGCCAGCCAGGTCAGGTAATCGCTGACCTTCATCAACGGCAAATTGCCGGCGATTTCCGAAGCCGCTACCCGCAGGCTGTGGGCCAGTTTGAAGTGACGCAGCGCCTCCATCTGCTGTTCAAGATCGTCCTCGGGAATCCGCGTCAGCCGCTCACGCAATTCTGCCGCCAGCTCCGGCGCCTTGGGTGGGCTGAACAAACGGCCTTCGTTAAGCAGCTCATCGAGCAACAGAGGAAAACGGGTGATCTGTTCGGCGATCCACGGGCTGGCGGCGCACAAGGTCAGCAAGCGCCGCAGCGCCCCCGGGTTCTCAGTCAGCAACACCAGATAGGCCGAGCGCCGGGCCACCGCCTCTACCAGCGGCAGCACACGCTCCAGCACCAGGTCCGGGTCGGCGTGCTCCACCGCCTGGGCCAGCAATCGCGGGATGAAGGCGTCCAGACGCTCGCGCCCCAAGCGTTGCATGGCGCGCAGCTGCGGACTGGAGCGCAGCCCGGCAAGCTGCTTGAGTGCCCTGGCCGGATCGGCAAAGCCGGCGTCTTGCAACTGACGGCAAGCGGCTTCTTCATTCTGGGCCTCTTCCCACAGCGGCAGCCATTCACCACCGACAACCACTTCGCCCTCTTCGCTTTCGTCCTCATCCGGATCGGCGATGACCTGACGGAAGTGCCAGTCGATCCGCCCGCGCCAGTGCATCAACTGCGCGTGGAAGCTGGCCCAATCCGCGAACCCGAGCATGAAGGCGATGCGCGCGCGGTCGAGCTCACCGTCCGGGAGCATCTGGGTCTGACGGTCGGCAATCGCCTGGATCGCGTGTTCGGTGTAACGCAGGAACTCGTAGCCCTCACGCAGCTCGGCAACCACCGCAGGCGGCAGGTAACCTTGGCCCTCAAGCGTCGCAAGAACTTTGAGCAAAGGCCGCTGTTGCAGGCTCAGGTCGCGGCCGCCATGGATCAGCTGGAACGCCTGGGCGATGAACTCGACCTCACGAATGCCGCCGGCACCCAGCTTGATGTTGTCGGCCATGCCCTTGCGCCGCACTTCCTGCTGGATCAGCTGCTTCATGGTGCGCAGCGCTTCGATGGCGGAAAAGTCCAGGTAACGCCGGTAGACGAAGGGCCGCAGCATCTCCAGCAACTGCGCCCCGGCCACCTGGTCACCGGCCACCACCCGCGCCTTGATCATCGCGTAACGTTCCCAGTCACGCCCCTGATCCTGGTAGTACTGCTCCAGGGCATTGAAGCTGAGCACCAGCGCGCCGGACGAGCCGTAAGGGCGCAGGCGCATGTCGACGCGGAACACGAAGCCATCGACGGTGATCGGGTCCAGAGCCTTGATCAGGCGTTGGCCCAGGCGGGTGAAGAACTCCTGATTGTCCAGCGAACGCTTGACCCCTTCGGTCTCGCCGCCTTCGGGGAAAGCGAAGATCAGGTCGATGTCCGATGACAGGTTCAGCTCCACCGCGCCAAGCTTGCCCATGCCCAGTATCACCATCTGCTGCGGCTGGCCGCTGCGATGGCCGATCGGCGTGCCGAATTGCTGGCAGTGGCGCGGGTACAGCCAGTTGTAAGCCTGGTCGATGCAGGCATCGGCAAGATCGGAAAGGTCACGGCAGGTCTGCACCAGGTCGGCTTGACGGGTCAGGTCGCGCCAGATGATCCGAACCTGCTGGCGGCTGCGCTGACGACGCAGGTTACGCGCCAGCTCGTCTTCGCTCCCGGCGGCCTGGGTGGCGTCAGCAATCTGCGCGCACAACTCTCCTGGCGCAAAGCTGCGATCAAGTTCGCCGCTGGCGACCAGATCGAGCAGCATCGCCGGGTCGCGCAGCACCTGTTCAAGGACAAACTCGCTGGCCGCCGTGACCCGGGCGAACTGCGCCCAACGCTCAGCGCTCCAGTCGTCCACAGATAAAGAAGGCGTCTGGCTCAACGCGACACGCAAGGATTGCTCGTGGCGACTGACCAACGGCGTAAGGGTGGCTGGCAGATCGGCCAGCAATGGCAGGCTCATGGTCTATCCTTGATCGGCGAGAAAAGATTGCGGCGAACTGTGGGAGCGGGCTTGCCCCGCGATTGAGATTTTCCTGACAAAACGCAATCGCGGGGCAAGCCCGCTCCCACAGACCACAGTTGGACTGTCATACAAAAGTTAGAAATAGCTGAAAAATATGATTCTCTGGCAGAAACCATCGCAGCAAACCTTTTCTTAACTTGTTTTTAACTACCGGTATCGATTTTTCTCACAACCCGAACAGCGGCCACGAGCCATTTTTCTGTAGTTTTACTACTGCTTCTTCACTTCAAAAGCATGAAATGGTGATTCATTTGTAGTAAAACTACACAACGCCGGTACACTCTCCGGTAATCCAAGAATTTCATGTCGTCTGCCCAAAAGGCCAGTCGCAAACTCAGGCAACCGATTCTGGAAGCCTTTCCGCCCTGGAGCAAGCCATGCAAGACCTCGATCCCGTCGAAACCCAGGAATGGCTGGACGCCCTGGAGTCGGTTCTCGACAAAGAAGGCGAAGACCGCGCTCACTATCTGATGACCCGTATGGGCGAGCTGGCCACCCGTAGTGGCTCCCAGCTGCCATATGCCATCACCACGCCATACCGCAACACCATCCCTGTCACCCACGAAGCACGCATGCCTGGCGACCTGTTCATGGAACGCCGCATTCGCTCGTTGGTCCGTTGGAACGCGCTGGCCATGGTGATGCGCACCAACCTGAAAGACTCGGACCTGGGCGGCCACATTTCGAGCTTCGCCTCCAGTGCAACCTTGTATGACATCGGCTTCAACTACTTCTTCCAGGCTCCGACCGACGAGCACGGCGGCGACCTGATCTTCTTCCAGGGCCACGCCTCGCCTGGCGTCTACGCCCGCGCCTTCATGGAAGGCCGGATCAGCGAAGACCAGATGAACAACTTCCGTCAGGAAGTCGATGGCAAGGGCCTGTCGTCCTACCCGCACCCATGGCTGATGCCTGACTTCTGGCAGTTCCCGACCGTATCCATGGGTCTGGGTCCGATCCAGGCAATCTACCAGGCACGCTTTATGAAGTACCTGGAAAGCCGCGGCTACATCCCTGCTGGCAAGCAGAAAGTCTGGTGCTTCATGGGTGACGGCGAGTGTGACGAGCCGGAATCCCTGGGCGCGATCTCGCTGGCTGGCCGCGAGAAGCTGGACAACCTGATCTTCGTCATCAACTGCAACCTGCAGCGCCTCGACGGCCCGGTACGTGGCAACGGCAAGATCATCCAGGAACTCGAAGGCGTGTTCCGTGGTGGTGGCTGGAACGTCAACAAAGTGGTCTGGGGCCGTTTCTGGGACCCACTGCTGGCCAAAGACGTCGACGGTATCCTGCAGCGTCGCATGGACGAAGTCATCGACGGCGAATACCAGAACTACAAGGCCAAGGACGGCGCGTTCGTCCGTGAGCACTTCTTCAACACCCCAGAACTCAAGTCCATGGTCGAAGACCTGTCCGACGACGAGATCTGGAAGCTCAACCGTGGTGGTCACGACCCGTACAAGGTCTATGCAGCCTACCACCAGGCGGTCAACCACAAAGACCAGCCGACCGTCATCCTGGCCAAAACCATCAAGGGTTACGGTACCGGTGCCGGCGAAGCCAAGAACACCGCGCACAACACCAAGAAGGTCGACGTCGACAGCCTGCGTCAGTTCCGCGACCGCTTCGACATCCCGGTCAAGGATGAAGAGCTGGAAACCCTGCCATTCTTCAGACCAGAAGAAGGCAGCGCCGAAGCCCGTTACCTGGCCGAACGCCGTACGGCTCTGGGCGGTTTCGTGCCTCAGCGTCGCGCCAAGAGCTTCAGCATCCCGACCCCGCCACTGGAAACCCTCAAGGCCATCCTCGACGGTTCGGGCGACCGCGAAATCTCCACCACCATGGCCTTCGTGCGGATCCTCGCGCAGCTGGTCAAGGACAAGGAAATCGGCCAGCGCATCGTGCCGATCATCCCGGACGAAGCCCGTACTTTCGGTATGGAAGGCATGTTCCGCCAACTGGGCATCTACTCGTCCGTCGGCCAGCTCTACGAGCCAGTCGATAAAGACCAGGTGATGTTCTACCGCGAAGACAAGAAAGGTCAGATCCTCGAAGAAGGCATCAACGAAGCAGGCGCCATGTCCTCCTTCATCGCTGCCGGTACTTCGTACTCGAACCACAACCAGCCGATGCTGCCGTTCTACATCTTCTACTCGATGTTCGGCTTCCAGCGCATCGGTGACCTGGCCTGGGCCGCTGGCGACAGCCGCACCCGTGGCTTCCTGATCGGCGGTACCGCCGGCCGTACCACCCTCAACGGTGAAGGTCTGCAGCACGAAGACGGTCATAGCCACATCCTGGCTGCGACCATCCCGAACTGCCGCACCTATGATCCGACCTACGGCTACGAGCTGGCGGTGATCATTCAGGACGGCATGAAGAAGATGACCGAAGAGCAACAGGACGTCTTCTACTACATCACCGTGATGAACGAAGCCTACACCCAGCCTGCAATCCCGGCCGGCGCCGAGGAAGGCATCATCAAAGGTATGTACCTGCTCGAGGAAGACACCCGCGAAGCGGCACACCACGTTCAGCTGATGGGCTCCGGCACCATCCTGCGTGAAGTGCGTGAAGCGGCGAAGATCCTGCGTGAAGAGTTCAACGTCGGTGCCGACGTGTGGAGCGTCACCAGCTTCAACGAACTGCGTCGCGACGGCCTGGCCGTAGAGCGCAGCAACCGTCTCAAGCCGGGGCAGAAGCCACAGATCACCTATGTCGAAGAGTGCCTGGCTGGCCGTAAGGGCCCGGTTATCGCCTCCACCGACTACATGAAGATGTTCGCTGAACAGATTCGCCAGTGGGTGCCGAGCAAAGAGTACAAAGTCCTGGGTACCGATGGTTTCGGTCGCAGCGACAGCCGTAAGAAGCTGCGTCACTTCTTCGAAGTCGACCGTCACTTCGTCGTGCTGGCTGCCCTGGAAGCCTTGGCTGACCGTGGCGATATCGAACCTAAGGTCGTGGCTGAAGCCATCACCAAGTTCGGTATCGACCCGGACAAACGCAACCCACTGGACTGCTGAGGAGTATTTTTAAGTGAGCGAACTCATTCGCGTACCTGACATCGGCAGCGGTGAAGGTGAAATCATTGAGCTGTTCGTCAAAGTCGGCGACCGCATCGAGGCTGACCAGAGCCTGCTGACCCTGGAGTCCGACAAGGCCTCCATGGAGATTCCGGCCCCCAAGGCCGGTGTGATCAAGTCGCTGAAGGTCAAGCTCGGCGACCGCCTGAAAGAAGGCGACGAGCTGATGGAACTGGAAGTCGAGGGCGCAGCTGCTGCGCCTGAGGCTCCGGCTGCTGCACCGGCAGCCGCGGCCCCTGCCGCCGCTCCGGTAGCCGAGGCGGCGCCTGCTCCAGCGGCGGCCCCGGCGGCTGCCGCTGTTCGGGACATCCACGTTCCGGACATCGGTTCCTCGGGCAAAGCCAAGATCATCGAAGTACTGGTCAAGGTCGGCGATACCGTCGAAGCCGACCAGTCGCTGATCACCCTGGAATCGGACAAAGCCTCGATGGAGATCCCGTCTCCAGCCGCTGGCGTGGTCGAAGCCGTAATTGCCAAGCTGGACGACGAAGTCGGCACCGGCGACCTGATCCTCAAGCTGAAAGTTGCCGGCGCTGCTCCGGCTGCCGCTCCAGCACCTGCCGCTGCCGCTGCCGTTCCGGCGCCAGCTGCTCCTGCTGCGGCTCCTGCACCTGCGCCGGCGGCCCCAGCCGCCGCAGCGGTTGCCGCCCCTGCTGCTGCCAACGGTGCCAAGGTTCACGCCGGCCCCGCTGTACGCCAGCTGGCCCGTGAGTTCGGCGTCGAGCTGAGCGCGGTAGCGGCCACCGGCCCGCACGGTCGCATCCTCAAGGAAGACGTGCAGGTTTACGTCAAGGCCATGATGCACAAGGCCAAGGAAGCCCCAGCCGCCGGTGCCACCGGTGGTGCAGGCATCCCGCCGATTCCGGAAGTCGACTTCAGCCGTTTCGGCGAAATCGAAGAAGTGCCGATGACCCGCCTGATGCAGATGGGGGCTACCAACCTGCATCGCAGCTGGCTGAACGTGCCTCACGTGACCCAGTTCGACTCGGCCGACATCACTGAGCTGGAAGCTTTCCGCGTTGCCCAGAAAGCCGTTGCCGAGAAGGCTGGCGTCAAGCTGACCGTCCTGCCGCTGCTGCTCAAGGCCTGCGCTCACCTGCTCAAGGAACTGCCGGACTTCAACAGCTCGCTGGCGCCTAGCGGCAAAGCGATCATCCGCAAGAAGTACGTCAACGTCGGTTTCGCCGTAGACACCCCGGATGGTCTGCTGGTCCCGGTGATCAAGAACGTCGACCAGAAGAGCCTGCTGCAACTGGCTGGCGAAGCGGCGGCCCTGGCGGAGAAAGCCCGGACCAAGAAGCTGTCGGCTGACGACATGCAAGGCGCCTGCTTCACCATCTCCAGCCTCGGCCACATTGGCGGCACCGGCTTCACGCCGATCGTCAACGCGCCGGAAGTGGCGATCCTCGGTGTTTCCAAGGCCACCATCCAACCGGTCTGGGACGGCAAAGCCTTCCAGCCGAAGCTGATGCTGCCGCTGTCGCTGTCCTACGATCACCGTGTGATCAACGGTGCAGCTGCCGCACGCTTCACCAAGCGCCTGGGCGACCTGCTGACCGACATCCGCACCATGCTGCTGTAATGCTGTTCCCTGTCTCCCTCTGCCGAGGGAGACAGGCTCCCTTTTCGAGCTGCCACGCTCGTACCTCAACCCCGTCACTTTGGCGGGGCTTTTTTTGCCCAGTGAAATGCTGTGGACAAGCCCGCTTGTGTGCTTAAGATTCCAACCGCGATGCCGACAAACTCTATACGGCTTGTCAGCCCCTGCCGCATGATGCAACCTTGCCCAAATACGTAGTAGCAGATTGCGCTACCTTCGCGATCAGCCTTCTTGAAGCGAGCTCTCAATGAAAAGCCAACCCGATGCCGCCAGCCGTATGGTGGCCGAGGTCGTGACGCAGTTACCCGTGCCTTCGCGGCTCGGCATGCTGCGTTTCGAACGGCTGAATGAAGCCAGCTGGGCCCTGCTGTACCTCGACCCCGCCTGCGAACGCCAGTTCGGCCTGGCCGCAGTCGAGCTCTGCGCCCTGGTCGGCTCGCCCTACGCCAGCCTGATGGAGCCCGAGGCTCGCTACAAACTGCACGACGCCATCCAGCTGCAGCTGGGCCAGCGCCCGCACTACCTGGTGCGCTACACCCTGCACACCGCTCAAGGGCCGCAGCACCTGCTAGAACTCGGCGAAGCCTACAAACAGCACAACCGTCAGTTATTGCGCGGTTACCTGATGGTGATCGATACCCAGCCCGGTGACGGCCCGGACCTCAGCGCCGCCGACCTGGAAACCCGCAACAACCGCCTGCAGATCGCCCTGCAGCTCAACCAGCAGGCGCAGCAGGAACAACTTGAACATCTGGAACGGGTGCGCGCCCAGCAGGAGCTGATCCTGCACCTGGCCCGTCATCGCTACAGCGCCAGCAACTCGCTGCTCGAAGCCGCCGAGCTGATCACCCGTAGCGCGTGTGAGATCTACAAGACCGCATGTGCGAGCATCTGGTACCTGGAAGGACAGCGCCTGGAGCCCATCTCCGCGTACTACCGCGAGAGCCAGGAATACCACCTGCCTGCCCCCATCGACGCCAGCCGCTTTCCCGATTACCTCGATGCCCTGCACACCAGCCGCGCCATCGACGCCCACAACGCCAGCCATGATCCGCGCACCCGTGGCATGGCTGAAAGCCTGCGCCCGCGCGACATCAATGCCATGCTCGATGCCAGCATCCGTATCGATGGCCAGGTGGTCGGCGTGCTCTGCCTGGAACACACCGGCTCGACACGGGCCTGGCAGTCGGATGAAATCGCCTTTGCCGGCGAGCTGGCCGATCAGTTCGCCCAGGTCATCAACAACCACAACCGGCGTACCGCCACCAGCGCCCTGCACCTGTTCCAGCGTGCAGTAGAACAGAGCGCCAACGCCTTTTTGCTGGTCAACCGCGATGGCGTGGTCGAGTACGTCAACCCCAGTTTCACCGCTATCACCCAGTACAGCACTGACGAGGTCCATGGCCATCGGCTCTCGGAGCTGCCAGCCCTGGAGAACCTCAACGAGCTGTTGTTCGACGCCCCTTCAAGCCTGGCCATGAGCAACAGCTGGCAGGGCGAATTCAAGAGCCGGCGCAAGAACCTCGAGCCCTACTGGGGGCAGCTGTCGATCTCCAAGGTCTACGGTGACAACCGCGAGCTGACCCACTACATCGGCATCTACGAAGACATTACCCAGAGCAAGCTGGCCCAGCAGCGCATCGAACGCCTGGCCTACACCGACAACCTGACGAGCCTCGGCAACCGGCCGGCGTTCATCCGCAACCTCGACGAACGTTTCGCCCGCGACAACGACAGCCCCATCTGCCTGCTGCTGGTGGACATCGACAACTTCAAGCGGATCAACGACAGCCTTGGCCACCAGACCGGCGACAAACTGCTGATCAGCCTGGCCCGGCGCCTGCGTAATAGCCTCAGCGCCGGCGGCAGCCTGGCGCGCTTTGCCAGTAACGAATTCGCCGTCCTGCTGGAAGACACCGACCTCAAAAGCGGCCAGCAGATTGCCCAGCAACTGCTCAGGACCCTCGACAAACCGCTGTTCGTCGACAACCAGCTGATCAACGTCACCGGCTCCGTGGGCCTGGCCTGTGCGCCGCTGCATGGCCGTGACCCGCAGACCCTGATGAAAAACGCAGGGCTGGCCCTGCACAAGGCCAAAGCCAACGGCAAGCACCAGGCCCAGGTGTTCACCGAGGCCCTGAATGCCGAAGCCAGCTACAAACTGTTCGTCGAAAACAACCTGCGCCGCGCCTTGACCCAGAACGAGCTGGACGTGTTCTACCAGCCCAAGCTGTGCTTGCGCAGCGGCCGCCTGCTGGGCCTGGAAGCGCTGCTGCGCTGGAACCATCCGGACAAAGGCATGATCCGCCCGGACCAGTTCATCAGCGTTGCCGAGGAAACCGGACTGATCATCCCGATCGGCAAGTGGATCGCCCGCCAGGCCTGCCGCATGAGCCAGCAGTTGCGCACTGAAGGGCTGGGTGATCTACAGGTGGCGATCAACCTGTCGCCCAAGCAGTTTTCCGACCCGGAGCTGGTCGCCTCGATTGCCAACATCCTCAAGGAAGAAGCCCTGCCGCCACACTTGCTGGAGCTGGAGCTGACCGAAGGCCTGTTGCTTGAAGCCACCGAGGACACCCACCGCCAGCTCGACCAGCTCAAGCAACTGGGCCTGACCCTGGCCATGGACGATTTCGGTACCGGTTATTCCTCGCTCAGCTACCTGAAAAAATTTCCGATCGACATCATCAAGATCGACCGCAGCTTCATTCATGAAATCCCCGACAACCAGGACGACATGGAGATCACTTCGGCGGTGATCGCCATGGCCCACAACCTCAAGCTCAAGGTCGTCGCCGAAGGCATCGAGACCGCTGAGCAACTGGCGTTCCTGCGCCGCCACCGTTGCGACGTAGGCCAGGGATACCTGTTCGACCGACCGATTCCGGGCACTGAGCTGGTCAACAAACTCAAGCGCTATCCGCGTGGTCCCGACGCCTGACAGCGGCGTAACACTCGGGCACACTACGACTCTATCCCTTATCGTCCTATCTTGAAGAGGAATGGGTTCATGGTCCTGCGCTCGGAAATCCTGGTGAACAAAAACGTCCTGCCTACCGCGGAACAGGCCTTGCCTGGTCGCGAAACCCCAATGGTCCTGCCCGAAAAGCATTTTGTTTTCAAAGACACACCGCTGCTGGGGCCGTTCTTCGAGAACGTCGACTTCGCTATCTTTGGCCTCGGTTGCTTCTGGGGTGCCGAACGGCGCTTCTGGCAGCGCGAAGGCGTGGTCAGCACCGTGGTCGGCTATGCCGGTGGCTTTACCCCCAACCCGACCTACGAAGAAGTCTGCTCGGGCCTGACCGGCCACACCGAGGTAGTGCTGGTGGTATTCGACAAGGACAAGGTCAGCTACCCAGAACTACTAGCGATGTTCTGGGAACTGCACAACCCGACCCAGGGTATGCGCCAGGGCAACGACATCGGCACCCAGTACCGCTCGGTAATCTACTGCACCAGCCCCGAGCAACTGGAACAGGCTCAGGCCAGCAAACAGGCCTACCAGGCTGAACTGAGCAAAGCAGGCTTCGGCGAGATCACCACCGAGATCGACCAGGCGCCGACCGTCTACTTCGCCGAGGCCTATCACCAGCAGTACCTGGCGAAAAACCCTGACGGCTACTGCGGCATCGGTGGCACTGGTGTCTGCCTGCCGCCCAGTCTGCAAGGCAACTGAGGGTTCGACATGTCCGCACCGAGCATGATCCTGTTCTACTCCCCGGCTTCGCCCTTCGTGCGCAAGGTCATGGTGGTGCTGCACGAGACCGGGCAAACCGAGCGCGTAGCGCTGCAGAGCGTCAACCTGACGCCGGTCAATCCGGTTGCCGAGCTCAACCAGGGCAACCCGGCCGGGAAAATCCCGGCCCTGCGCCTGGCTGACGGTAGCGTGCTGCACGACAGCCGGGTGATCTGCGAGTACCTCGACCAGCAGCATGTTGGTAATCCGCTGATTCCCCGGGAAGGCTGGTCGCGCTGGCATCGCCTGACCCTCGCCTCCCTGGCCGATGCGATCATGGACGCCGCGGTGCTGACCCGTTACGAAACCTTCCTGCGTCCGCAAGAAAAACGCTGGGACAGCTGGATCGAAGCCCAGCAGGGCAAGATCCGCCGTGGCCTGGCCAACCTTGAGCAAGAGCATATTGCCGAGTTGAGCGCGGCGTTCGACATTGCCGCCATCGGTGTGGCCTGTGCCCTGGGTTACCTTGATCTGCGCATGCCGGACTTCGGCTGGCGTGAACAGCAGCCCAAGCTGGCGGCCTGGTATGCCGAGGTGAGTCAGCGAGCGTCGATGCAGGCTACTGATCCTTCAGTCTGAAAGGGCCTCTCGCGGGGCAAGCCCGCTCCCACAATGAATCCACCTCCTGTGGGAGCGGGCTTGCCCCGCGACTGAGCCAGCGCTCAATCCGTCTGGCCAACACCGCCCCCACCCGCCGCTCCTCGCGCAACCCCCTCATTGCAGTTTCCCCTGACCAACGCTGTACCAGTCCAGACGGCGGGTCAGGACCATGAACACGCCCAACAGCCCGAACAGCAACAGCGAGCCCATCAGCAAGGCATAGTCCTCGGCGCTAAGCAGCCCGTAGAGCATGCCGTAGAGCACCGCCAGCCCCAGGGCAAAGCCCATGGCCCGCAACAGGCTGTGCAGCACATGAGACAGATAGAAGCCGATCAGCAGTACACAGGCGCCGGCAGACAGCAGATAGGCCAGGCCAAACCCCAGATGCTCGGACAACGACAGCAACAACAGGTAGAACAGCGCCAGTGCCGCACCCACCAGGGCGTACTGAATCGGGTGCACGCTGAGGTTCTTGAGAATCTCGAAAAGGAAGAAGCCAGCAAAGGTCAGGGCGATGAACAACAACGCATATTTGATCGCCCGCTCGCTCTTGAGGTACTGATCCACCGGGTCGACGAAACTGACGCCAAAGGCCCGGTCGCGAAAATCCTCGCAACTGGCGTTGACCGCGCATTGGGCCAAGGCGTCTTCCAGGTTGGTGGAAAAGAACGACGTCTGCCAGCGCGCCGAGAAGCCACCCGCATCGACCTTGCGGCTGCTGGGCAGGTAGTTGCCGACAAAGCTTGGGTGCGGCCAGTTAGCCGCCATGCTGACACTGGTGCTGCGGCCAACCGGCAGCACATACAGCTGACCAGTACCCTGCAAGCTGAGATCGAAGGCGTAATCGAACAGGGTCTCAGCCTTGCCGTCGAGGCGGCTCAGGGTCACGTGCACACCGCCACCCAGCCAGCTCAGACCGGTGCCGGCCTGGAAGTCCAGGCGCTGGTCATTGAACTGTAATTGAAGGCCCTTTTCGATACCGCGGATATCACTGATGCCGACCGCAAGAAAGGCTGGCTCGAAGCGATAATCTTCAAGGTCTTCGCTAATGCCCCAATTCGCCGGCACCTTGAATTGACCACTGATGTGGTTGTCGGCATGAAACAGCCGCGCTTGGTAAATCCCTCGCGAACGCAGTTCGGTGTCGATGCCCGACTTCAGCTCGAAGGTTTCTGGCAGGAAGTACAGGTGACCACTGACTTGTTTGGTTTCCTGGAAAGTATTGCCGTCCTCGGTCTTCCAGCGACGCTCGGTTTTGCGGTACGGCACCACCAGTACCGGGCCGCTGATCTGTTGGCTGAAACTCGCACTCTGGGCGATGTCTTGTACGACGTTGTCACGTAATTGCTGACGCTCGCCAATCAGGCCGCCGATCATCAGCAGCGGGATCAGCAACAGCACAATCAGCAAGGCGATGGTGCCAAGTTTTACACTCAAGGTTCGGCTCATGGGGCAACACTCCGGTTTCGATGAGCAGAGTCTGCGCATTCAAAATGGAGCCCTTGGGGAGATGTGTGGAGCTTGCGTGCAGAGTGTGTGAAGTTTCAGTCCAGGCGTTTGGCCGGCAGCCACAACCGCACCCGTACACCGTCCTCAACGTTGGCAACTTCCAGCGAACCACCATGCAGCTGCATCACTTCCTCGACAAAGTTCAGCCCCAGCCCGGTACTCTTGCGCCCGCTGAACGGCCGCGGCAGCGAATAGAAGCGCTCGCTTACCCGCCCCAAGGCATAGTCGGGAATCGCCTCACCCTGGTTGAACAGGCTCAGGGCCACACGTGTGCCCTGCTTCTCCAACTCGAACACCAGCTTGCCGCCGGACGGGGTGAAGTCCAGGGCGTTGTCCAGCAGGTTGGCGATGGCCTGGCGCATGAGGAACGGCTCACACAACAGGCGGGTACTCGCCGGTACACGTTGGCGCACCTGCAGACCGTTGCTTTCGATCCGCGCACTCTGGGCCACCAACAGCTCATCGACCAGAGCAGCCAGCGACACATGCTGCTGTTCTTCCAGGGTTTGTAGCTGCTCGACCTGCGCCAGGTTGAGCAGGCGCTCGATCAACTGCTGCATGCGTGCACTTTCGCTCTCGATGTTGTCGGCAAAGCGCTGACGCTGTGCCTCCAGCATCGGGCCCTGGAGCAGCTCCGAGGCTCCGCGAATGGCAGCCAGCGGGCTCTTGAGCTCATGGGTCAGGGTGTGAACATAGCGCTCGACATAGTCCTTGCCTTCCAGTTGGGTGCGCATACGCTCCACCGCCGCCGCCAGCTGCCCCAACTCTCCACCGCGATAGTGCGGCAGTGCGGTGCGCTCACCTTCGCTGACGGCCTGGGCGTAATGGGTCAGGCGTCGTAGCGAACGGGCCAGCCACCAGGACAGCACGGCACCGACCAGCAAGCCCAGGCCGATCAGGCCCAACCCCAGGTACAGCAAACGCTGCTCGGAGCGATCGATATACGGCTGCAATGACTTGTTCGGCTTGGCCACAGTGACCACACCGATGATCTTGCCTTCATCGAGAATCGGCGCGGCGACGTGCATGACCGACGACTCGGGATCATCCGGATCGCTGCGGGTCGAACGCGCACCATACTCACCGCGCAGAGTCAGGTAGACGTCGTTCCAGCGAGAGTAGTCCTGGCCCACCGCCGCACCACTGGAGTCGAGCAGGACAATGCCCTTGGCATCGGTAACATAGATGCGATGGTTGACCTGATTCTTCGACAGCCCCCAGATATCGGCATTCGGCTGGCGCTGGCCGTAGGCACGCAACACCTGCGGCAAGCGGCTCTGGCCGAGGGTACCGGCCTTGACGTCGTCGTGAAGGATTTCGGCGAGCAGGTTGGCGGTGTCCACCAGGGTTTCTTCCGTGGACTGGCGTACTCCGGGGCGGATCTGTTCACGCACGGTGCTGAGAATGAAATAGCCGGTCAACCCGACAAACAGGAAGTAGACCAGGAAGATGCGGATCCCTAAGCGCATCAGCTGTGGCTCGGGCTGTAGCTGTAACCCAGGCCACGGTGGGTCTGGATCGGCTCGGCGTCGGTGGCCACCTGGCGCAGTTTGGCGCGCAGACTCTTGATATGGCTGTCGATGCTACGTTCATAACCCGCGTCGGCGGGCACCCCGACGGCATCGAGCAGTAGCTCGCGGCTGAACACCCGCTCGGGCTGTTCCAGCAGGCTTTGTAACAGGCGGAATTCGTGGCGCGTCAGGCTCAGGGGTTGGCCGCGATAGCTGATCTGCATGCGCAGGGTATCGACCTGGAACAACACAGGCGCCATCACAGGCTCGGCGCGCGGTGCCATACGCTTGAGGATTGCCCGCACCCGTGCCGCGACTTCCCGCGGGCTGAAGGGTTTGACGACATAGTCGTCGGCGCCGATTTCCAGGCCCACCACACGGTCGATTTCACCGTCGCGGGCACTGAGGAACATCACCGGCACTTCGCTGAAGCGCCGCAACTGCCGACAGGTTTCAAAACCGCTGATATCCGGCAGACCGATGTCGAGAATGATCAAGTCGGCGGGTCGTTGACGTTGTTGCTCGAGCGCGGCACCGCCCAGAGTGACCCACTCGGTGCTGTGACCATCGCCTTGCAGGGCAAAAATCAGCGTATCGGCGATGGCCGCTTCGTCTTCGACAATGAGTATGTGGGGCATGGCATCCGGGCCTGGCACAGGGGTGTTGAACTTGTAGGAGATTCTTGGGTGCCTGGCAAGGCCCATAGGATGTTTCTCTCCCACCGTCTATCAGCACTCAGGCTTGCCCGCCGTGAAGCGCCGCGCCGGGTTCACCGCCGCCTTGAACTCACGCAAGGCCTTGGCACCGATCAGCAGTGGATAGTTGAAGCTGCTGCGGTCGGTCAGATTAACCTCCACAGTACGTTTGACATCGCCCAGGCACAGCTCAAGGTCAACCACCGGACGCTTGCTTATCTCTGCCCCTTCACCGTCTTCATCTTCATCGGCGCGGTTCTTGATTTTGCTGATGCGCGCCAGCTTGTGTTCGTAGACCTTGCCGCTGGAGTCCTTGGTCGCCAGCCGGAAACGCACCCACTCTTCGCCATCGCGGGTGAAAAGCTCGATGTCTTTGGCCGACAACGACGCGGTCAGGGCCCCGGTGTCCATTTTCGCCTTGAGGGTTTCACCGCCAAACTCCGGCAGCGTGATGTATTCGTAACGGCCATACAGGGTCGGCTCGGCAGCCATCACCGGAAGGGCCAGCAGTGCCAGTAGTGCAAGTACAGATTTCACAGGGATCCGCTTCCTTGAGATAAGACAGTGTTTAGACTGCGAAGGCAGGATAGGTTCGCGTTAATAGCTTATTCAATACAATGTGAAACATTTGTCCCAGCCGAGCAGACCTGAGCATTTGGCGTATGCCGAGAGGCTGCTTATCATCGCCGCCCGCTTACTTGAAAATAAGAGCTTGCTTATGCGCCGCTTGCTGACGGGCATTCTTGTGACCTTGCTGTTGCTGCTCAACACCCTGGTCCTGATCGGCCCATTGATAGTCTTTGCCCTGCTCAAACTGGTCCTGCCCGGCCGTTACCGTGACTATGCCTCATGGACGGTGATGTGGATCGCCGAAACCTGGTCTGAAATCGACAAACTGATTTTCCACCTGTGCATTCCCACGGTGTGGGATGTGCGCGGCGCTGATGACCTGCGCCTGGACACATCCTACCTGGCCATCAGCAACCACCAGAGTTGGGTCGATATCCCGGCACTGATCCAGGCGCTCAACCGGCGCATTCCGTTCTTCAAGTTCTTCCTGAAAAAAGAGCTGATCTGGGTGCCGCTGCTAGGCCTGGCCTGGTTGGCACTGGATTACCCGTTCATGAAGCGCTACAGCAAAGCGTTTCTGGCCCAGCATCCGCACCTCAAAGGCCAGGACCTGGAAATCACCAAGGCGGCCTGCGAGTTGTTCAAGCGCCAGCCGGTAACCGTGGTCAATTACCTCGAAGGCACGCGCTTCACCGAAGCCAAACGTGCGGCCCAGCAGTCACCCTACAAGCACCTGCTCAAACCCAAAGCCGGTGGTATCGCATTTGTGCTGGCGGCGCTGGGCGAACAGCTCGATGCCTTGCTTGACATCACGATCGTCTACCCCGGAGACAAAGCGCCGGGCTTCTGGGACCTGCTCAGTGGCGCAGTGCCGAAAGTGATCATCGACATCCAGGTGCACGAACTGGACCCGGCGCTGTGGGATGGCGACTACGAAAACGATCCGCTGTTGCGCCAGACCGTGCAGGACTGGGTCAACCAGCTGTGGAGCGACAAGGACCAGCGGATTGAAGCATTGCGGGCGGATTTCGCCGCCCGGTGAGCAGGGTAGATTTCTTCGAAGCAGCCTGAGCGCCGTTACACCGACGGCACTGTAGGCGGCGCGCCCCACAGACCGCCGAGGCTCTGCAACAGCGAACCGGTAACGCCCTGCTGACCGAGGTACTGCAAAATCAGCGGGGCGAACTGGCCGATCATGCCGGTGTCCATGCCCAAGGCACTGAAGGCGTTGTTCAGGTCATTGGTGTCTTTGACGTTGCCGCCCAGGGCATTGCTCAAGGCCGACGAATTGCCGCTCTTACCGAGCAGCTCGCCCAGCCCGCTCAGCCCGCCCAAGGCGTTTTCGCCAGACAGCAGATCAAGGCCCGGCACGGCGTTGCTCAATTGTTCATAGTCGGTACTGCTGAGTTGATTACGGGCCATGCCGAGCAAGGCACCGGTGCCACCAATGGCTTGTTCCGGGGTGATTTTCAGCTCGCTGCCGAGGGTGTTGAGCAGATTCGCCGAGGCGGCTGGCGCCTGCACAGCAGCACCGTCCGTGTTGCCTTGCATGGCGGACACCGCGTTGGCCGCATCGCTGAGGTTGAAGGCAAACACCGGGCTGGCAGCCAGGGTCATCAGGGTGACCAGTGCGAAACGTTTCATGAATAGACCTCGTCAGCCGTAAAGGCGGGGGGAAACGAGGGTTGGACTGCGTGGGCGGGGGAATGTTCCCCGGGTAGTGATGGCCTCTTCGCGGGGCAAGCCCGCTCCCACCGGGGGTTGCTTCCAATTGCCATTGGCAACATTGAGATCCAGTTCGGTCCGGTGCCTCCACCGCTCGACAGCTACCTTGAGAATTCACCTTTCAAGGATCCACGACATGGACAGTCCCGCGTCCCACCGCCTGCGCCGGGGCCGGTTCTCCGAGCCCGGCCGCTATTACCTGCTGACCAGCATTACCCGCAATCGAGAACCGATATTCGAGAGTTTCCAGGCCGCTCGCTGCATTCCGGCACAGTTCCACCAAGCGCAAATTGAAGGCGCCGCACGTACTCTGGCCTGGGTGGTAATGCCGGATCATGTGCACTGGCTGATCGAGCTGCAGCATGGCTCACTGGCCTGCCTGATGCGCCGCTTCAAATCCCGCAGCCGGTGTGCGCTGTACAAGCAAGGCACGTTGCAGGGCAAGCTGTGGCAGCCTGGGTATCATGATCATGCGTTGCGGCGGGATGAAAAGGTGCGGGTGGTGGCGCGCTATGTGGTGGCCAACCCGCTGAGGGCTGGGCTGGTAACAAAGCTTGGGGATTATCCGCATTGGGATGCGGTCTGGCTTTGACAGCATCGCGGGGCAAGCCCGCTCCCACCGGGATCTCAAAATCTGGTGGGAGCAGGCTTGCCCCGCGATGGTCTTACGCCGCGCTGAACAGCTTGTGCGGATCAATAACGAATTTCTTCGGCACCCCTGCATCAAACTCGCCATACCCTTCAGGCGCCTGATCCAGGCTGATCACCTGCACGCCCACCACTTCGGCAATGTTGATGCGGTCCCACATGATCGCCTGCATCAGCTGGCGGTTGTACTTCATCACCGGGGTTTGCCCGGTGTGGAAGCTGTGCGACTTGGCCCAACCCAGGCCGAAGCGAATGCTCAGGCTACCGATCTTCGCCGCGGCATCCACCGCACCCGGATCTTCAGTGACATACAGGCCGGGAATGCCGATCTTGCCAGCAACGCGGACCACGCCCATCAACGAGTTGAGCACAGTAGCCGGCGCTTCATGTTTGGCACCGGCATGGCCATGACCACGAGCTTCGAAGCCGACGGCATCAACCGCGCAATCCACTTCTGGCTCGCCCAGCAGGTTGGCGATCTGCTCGTGTAGCGGGGTGTCCTGGGACAGGTCGGCGATTTCGAAACCTTGTGCCTTGGCGTGAGCCAGACGCACCGGGTTCACATCGCCGACGATCACCACCGCGGCGCCCAGCAGGCGCGCCGAAGCCGCCGCCGCCAGGCCCACAGGACCGGCACCGGCGATGTAGACCGAACTACCCGGGCCAACACCGGCAGTTACCGCGCCGTGATAGCCGGTCGGCAGAATGTCGGAGAGGCAGGTCAGGTCGCGGATTTTCTCCATGGCCTTGTCGCGATTGGGCAGTTTCAGCAGGTTGAAATCGGCGTAAGGCACCAGTACGTATTCGGCCTGGCCACCGGTCCAGTCGCCCATGTCGACATAGCCGTAGGCACCACCGGCGCGAGCCGGGTTAACCGTCAGGCAGACGCCGGTGTGTTGTTCCTTGCAGGAGCGGCAGCGGCCACAGGCGACGTTGAACGGGACGGAGACCAGATCGCCGATCTGCAGGTTCTCCACGTCGCGGCCCTTCTCGATCACTTCGCCGGTGATTTCATGGCCCAGCACCAGGCCGACCTGGGCAGTGGTACGGCCACGAACCATGTGCTGGTCGGAGCCACAGATATTGGTGGATACCACCCTGAGAATCACCCCGTGCTCGATCTTCTTGCCACGCGGATCCTGCATTTTCGGGTAGTCAATTTTCTGCACCTCGACCTTGCCGGCGCCGAGATACACCACACCACGATTACCAGACATGCTTTTACCTCGCTAAAGTTTGTTGTTATGTAGCGGTGCAAAGTGCGCTGCCCGGGGGCGGCGCTGGGTTACTGGAATCTGTCTTGGCCTTGAGGGCCTCATCGCCGGCAAGGCCGGCTACTACAAGGGTTTCGGCGCCCGTCAGAGCACTACCGTCCTGTTGGCGTTCAAAAAAACCCGCCGCTCAATGTGATAGCCAACCGCCCGCGCCAACGTCAGGCATTCGATATCGCGACCCTTGGCGATCAAGTCTTCCGGATAATGACTGTGATCGACCGACTCCACGCCCTGGGCGATGATCGGCCCTTCGTCGAGGTCGTTGTTGATGTAGTGGGCCGTAGCCCCCACCAGCTTGACGCCCTTGTTATAGGCCTGGTGATAGGGCTTGGCGCCCTTGAAGCCCGGGAGCAGCGAGTGATGGATGTTGATCGCCCAACCGTCGAGCTTGCGGCACAGCTCCGGCGAAAGAACCTGCATGTAGCGGGCAAGGATCACCAGCTCGGCGCCGGATTCCTCGATCACCTGCAGCACCTTGCGCTCCTGCGCCGGTTTGTCGTGCGGATCAAGGGCGAAGTGGTAATAGGGGATACGGTGCCAGTGCGCCAGTGGCTCAAGGTCCGGGTGATTGGAGATCACCGCCACAACGTCCATGCTCAATTGCCCGATGCGCTGGCGATAGAGCAGGTCGTTGAGGCAGTGATCGGCTTTGGAAACCATGATCACAACCTTCGGCCGGTGCTTGGGCGCGGTCAGCTCGAACAGCATGCCAAAGGCCTCGCCCCGCTCAGCAAGGCCTGCGCGGAAACTGGCTTCATCGAAATCATCCGGCTGACGGAATTCCACGCGAATGAAGAAGCGCCCGGACAAGCGGTCATCAAACGAATGGTGCTCGGTGACGTAGCAGCGTTGCTCATACAGATAACGCGTCACCACATCCACCGTGCCGAGCAGGCTCGGACAGTCAGCGGTGAGAATCCAGGTGTCCGGTGCTCGGCTCATGACGACTCTCCCTAGGCCTCGATGCTCAAACCGTATTCGGCTGCCGCGTCCTGCAGCCACAGCCACCAGTAGTCGGAGAAGCTGCGGCGGATCAGCAGTTCCCAGGTTTCCTCGCCGGTACGGCGGATAACCAGTTGCGACTTGGCAAACACGGTGCCCACCGCCTTACCGACGGGGAAGTTGTTTGGATGTACATCGTAGCTGGTGGATTTCATCAGCACATCGCGCACATTCGGGCCGCTCAGTTCCAGCAGGGTCTGCCCGCCGCTGACATTGACCACCTGGATATGCTGACCGTCGAGGGCATCGCGCAGTTTCTGCTCGACGGCGAACTCCTGGCCGCCCGGAACAATCAGCAGCCATTCATCAGGGCCCAGCCATTGCAGCGACATCTCGCCGTTGGCGACCACGGTCAGCGCCACCGGCAGCTCCAGGCCCAGGGCTTTGAATACACCGCCAGCGAACGCTGGGTCGCGGCCATCGCCGCGCAGGGTCAGATGACCGAGGAACTTGTGCTCACGCAAGGTCACCCCGGCGTTCTTGCGGCCCTTGCCGACCAGGCTGGGCAGGTCGGCGTGATGCAGTGGCGACTCGGCCTTGACGTCGTTGCCGGGGCGTTGCTGATAGACGTTGATCGTGCTCATTACTCACCTGCCTTGAATTCTATGGACCCTACACCGGTCAAATGTTCTGCCGCTCACCCTTCGGATCGAAGAACACCGAAGAACAGATCTCCGCTTCGATCACGCTGCCATCGGCCTGCGGCGAGTAGACCCGCTCACCGATGCGCTTGAGCCCGCCTTTGACCACACCCATGGCAAAGGAATAGCCCAGGGAGTTGCTGGCATAGCTGGAGGTGACGTGACCGACCATGTCCATCGGGATCGCTTGTTTCGGGTCGAACACCAGTTGCGCGCCTTCCGGCAGCCACTGGGTCGGGTCGACTGGCTTGAGCCCGACCAGTTGCTTGCGGTTCTCGCGCACGCAGTCTTCGCGGTTCATCCCGCGCCAGCCGATCCATGAGAACGGCTTGGTACGGCCCACACACCAGCCCATGTTCAGGTCGTCCGGGGTCATCGAGCCGTCGGTGTCCTGGCCAACGATGATGAAGCCCTTCTCGGCCCGCAGGACGTGCATGGTTTCAGTGCCGTAAGGGGTGAGGTTGTACTGCTTGCCCGCCTCGGCGATTTTCTCCAGCACGCCCATCGCATAGTTCGCCTGGATGTTGATTTCGTACGACAGCTCACCGGTGAACGAGATCCGGAACACCCGCGCTGGCACGCCAGCGACCAGGCCTTCCTTCCAGCTCATGAACGGGAAGGCGTCCTTGTCCAGGTCGATATCGGTCACTTCGCTGAGCAGCTTGCGGCTGTTCGGGCCCGACAGGGTCAGGGTCGCCCAGTGGTCGGTAACCGAGGTGAAGTAAACCTTCAGGTCTGACCACTCGGTCTGTTGGTAAATCTCCAGCCACTGCAGTACACGCGCCGCGCCGCCAGTGGTGGTAGTCATGATGAAGTGATTTTCGCCGACGCAGGCAGTCACGCCGTCGTCGAAGACCATGCCGTCTTCCTTGCACATCAGGCCATATCGGGCCTTGCCCACATCGAGCTTGGTCCAGGCGTTGGTGTAGATGCGGTTGAGGAACTCGCGGGCGTCCGGGCCCTGGATGTCGATCTTGCCCAGGGTCGAGGCATCGAGCAGGCCGACGCTGTCACGCACGGCCTTGCACTCACGGGCCACGGCGGCATGAATGTCTTCGCCGTTGCGCGGGAAGTACCACGGCCGTTTCCACTGGCCGACGTCTTCAAACTCGGCGCCGTTTTTCAGGTGCCAGGCATGCAGCGCGGTGAAACGCACCGGCTCGAACAGGTGACCACAGTGCCGGCCAGCCACGGCGCCGAAGGTGATCGGCGTGTAGTTGGGACGGAACATGGTGGTGCCCATTTCCGGGATGGTGATGCCCATCGAGCGCGCGGCGATGGCCAGGCCGTTGATGTTGCCCAGCTTGCCCTGGTCGGTACCGAAACCCAGCGCGGTGTAGCGTTTGACGTGCTCGACCGATTCGAAACCTTCACGCGTCGCCAGTTCAATGGCGGCGGCGGTGACGTCATTCTGCTGGTCGACGAACTGCTTCGGCGCCCGTGCGGTGTTCTTGTCGTGAGGCACCTGGAACAGCGCCACAGTGGCTTCTTCCTGACGCGCCAGGACTTTGGGAAGGGTGCCCTGCACGGCCTTGAAACCGGCTTCGGTTGCCGCACGCACACCGCCTTCGAAACCGTCGGCCAGGGTATCGCCCAAGGCGAACACACCATTGATGCCACCAACGCACACACGCTTCTGTGGCGCATCGCCCGGCACGAAGCCGAGGATGTCTTCACGCCAGACCGGCTTGCCGCCCAGGTGCGAGGCCAGGTGCACCACCGGGCTGTAGCCACCGGAAGTGGCAACCAGATCGCAGTCCAGCCACTCGCCCGGGCTGGTGACTTTGTGCGCTTTGACGTCGATGGCGGCCACACGGGCAGCGGTGACATGCTTGCTGCCACGCGACTCGATCACTGCACTGGAAGTGAGAATGCGCAGGCCCTTGGCTCGCGCTTCCTCCACCAGCGAACCGCGTGGGTTGTGGCGGGCATCAGCGATGGCGACCACTTTCAGGCCGGCGTCATGCCAGTCCAGCGCTACGCGGTAGGCATGGTCGTTGTTGGTCGACAGCACCAGGTTACGGCCCGGCGCGACGCCATAACGACGCACGTAGGTAGAAACCGCACCGGCCAGCATGTTGCCCGGCACATCGTTGTTACCGTACACCAGCGGACGCTCGTGGGCGCCAGTGGCCAGTACTACACGCTTGGCGCGCACCCGGTGCATGCGCTGACGCACGGTGCCGATCGGCGCGCGATCGCCCAGGTGGTCGGTCAGGCGTTCATGAATGGTGAGGAAGTTGTGGTCGTGGTAACCGTTGACCGTGGCCCGTGGCAACAGGGTCACTTCACGCATGCCCTTGAGCTCGGCAACCACAGCGGCGGCCCATTCGGCAGCCGGTTTGCCATCGAGGGTTTCACGACTGTCGAGCAGGCTGCCGCCAAACTCTTCCTGCTCATCGGCAATGATTACCCGCGCACCGCTGCGCCCGGCAGCCAATGCCGCAGCAAGGCCGGCAGGCCCTGCGCCGACCACCAGCACGTCACAGTGCTGGTTCATGTAGTCGTAGCTGTCCGGATCGTTTTCCAGCGGCGCACGCCCCAGGCCAGCCGCCTTGCGGATGTACTTCTCGTAGGTCATCCAGAACGACTGCGGGTACATGAAAGTTTTGTAGTAAAAGCCCGGCGGCATCAGCTTGCCGCCGACCTTGCCGAGAATCCCCATGACGTCGGTGTTGACGCTCGGCCAACCGTTGGTGCTGGTGGCTACCAGGCCGGCATACAGGGCCTGCTGGGTGGCGCGCACGTTTGGCACCTGGGTGGCTTCGGTGGCGCCAATCTGCAGGATGGCGTTCGGCTCTTCGGAACCTGCGGCAATGATCCCGCGTGGGCGCGAGTACTTGAAGCTGCGCCCGACGATGTCCACACCGTTGGCCAGCAAGGCCGCAGCCAGGGTGTCACCGGCATAGCCCTGATAGGTCTGGCCGTTGAAGGTGAAGTTCAAGACTTTGCTGCGATCGATACGACCGCCGTTGGACAGGCGATAGACCTGGCTCATACCTTTTCTCCCTGACCACTGACTGCCAACTGCGGGCTGGTGTTTTTGCCGGTCACTTGCGGCTTGGCGCCGATCGGATAGGTTTCCAGAATTTCGTAGCTCACCGTGTCACGGGTGGCGTTGAAGTACTGGCGGCAACCGGCGGCATGAATCCACAGCTCGTGGTGCAGGCCACGCGGGTTGTCACGGAAGAACATGTAGGTGCCCCATTCCTCGTCGGAGCAGGCGTTGGGGTCCAGCGGCCGCGGAATATGCGCCTGGCCTGCGGCGTGGAACTCCTCCTCGGAGCGCAGCTCGCCGCAGTGGGGACAGAAGATATGCAACATAGGGATTTCTCCTGTTAGTGGGCGACAGCGGCGGCGCCGTGTTCGTCGATCAGTGCACCGTTGTAGAAACGGTCGATGGAAAAAGGTTTGGCCAGCGGGTGCATTTCGCCCTTGGCCAGACTGGCGGCAAAAACGTTGCCCGAGCCCGGCGTGGCCTTGAAGCCGCCGGTACCCCAGCCACAGTTGAAGAACATGTTCTTCACCGGGGTCTTGGAGATGATTGGGCAAGCGTCCGGGGTGGTGTCGACGATACCGCCCCACTGGCGATTCATCCGCACCCGCGAAAGAATCGGGAACATCTCGACGATCGCCTGCAGGGTGTGCTCGATCACCGGGTACGAACCGCGCTGGCCGTAGCCAACCCAGCCGTCGATACCGGCACCGATGACCAGGTCGCCCTTGTCCGACTGGCTGATGTAGCCGTGCACAGCGTTGGACATGATCACGCTGTCGATGATCGGCTTGAGCGGCTCGGACACCAGCGCTTGCAGCGGATGCGATTCGATCGGCAAGCGGAAGCCGGCGAGCTTGGCCATGTGCCCGGAGTTACCGGCGGTGACCACACCGACGCGCTTGGCACCGATAAAGCCCTTGTTGGTCTCGACACCGATGACCACGCCGTTTTCCTTGCGAAAGCCAATCACTTCAGTCTGCTGGATCAGGTCCACACCCAGGGCGTCGGCGGCGCGGGCGAAACCCCAGGCCACGGCGTCGTGACGGGCTACGCCGCCGCGCCGTTGCACGGTGGCGCCGATGATCGGGTAGCGGGTGTTTTTCGAGCAGTCCAGGTAAGGAATTTCTTCGGCGACCTGCTGGGCATTGAGCAGTTCGCCGTCAACGCCATTGAGGCGATTGGCGTTGACCCGACGCTCGGAGTCGCGCATGTCTTGCAGGGTGTGACAGAGGTTGTAGACGCCGCGCTGCGAGAACATCACGTTGTAGTTGATGTCTTGCGACAGGCCTTCCCAGAGCTTCATCGCGTGCTCATAGAGGTGCGCCGACTCGTCCCACAGGTAGTTGGAGCGCACGATGGTGGTGTTGCGCGCGGTGTTGCCACCGCCCAACCAGCCCTTCTCGACCACTGCCACGTTGGTGATACCGTGCTCCTTGGCCAGGTAGTAGGCAGTGGCCAGGCCGTGCCCGCCACCGCCGACGATGACCACGTCGTAGACCTTTTTCGGGGTCGGCGTGCGCCACATGCGCTGCCAGTTTTCGTGATGGCTGAGCGAGTGCTTGAAAAGGCCGAAGCCCGAGTAACGTTGCATAGTCTTCACTCCTGAACCACTCAGCGATAAACCGGGAAATCTGCACACAGTGCCGACACGTTCTTCGCAACATCGGCCTCGACATCGGCATCGCCGAGGTTATCGAGGATGTCGCAGATCCAGCCGGCCAGCGCCACACACTGGGCAACCTTGAAGCCGCGGCTGGTGACCGCCGGGGTGCCGATGCGCAGGCCCGAAGTGACGAACGGCGACTGCGGATCGTTAGGCACGGCATTCTTGTTGACGGTGATGTGGGCGCGGCCCAAGGCTGCGTCAGCGTCTTTGCCGGTCAGACCCTGGCGAATCAGGCTGACCAGGAACAGATGGTTGTCAGTGCCGCCGGAGACCACATCGAAGCCGCGTTCGACAAACACCTTGGCCATGGCCTGAGCGTTGTCAATGACCTGCTGTTGATAGGTCTTGAAGCCTGGCTCCAGCGCTTCCTTGAAGCACACTGCCTTGGCGGCGATCACATGCATCAGCGGGCCGCCCTGGGCTCCGGGGAATACCGCGGCGTTGAGCTTCTTCTCGATCTCTTCGTTGCTGCGCGCCAGGATCAGGCCGCCACGTGGACCGCGCAGGGTTTTGTGGGTGGTGGTGGTGACCACATCGGCGTAAGGCAGCGGATTCGGGTACAGGCCAGCGGCAACCAGGCCAGCAACGTGGGCCATGTCAACGAACAGGTAGGCGCCGACTTTGTCGGCGATCTGACGAAAACGTGGGAAATCGAGGGTTTTCGAGTAGGCCGAGAACCCGGCGACGATCATCTTAGGCTTGTGTTCCACGGCCAGGCGCTCGACTTCGTCGTAGTCGATCAACCCGGTGTTGGTGTCGATGCCGTACTGCACCGCGTTGTACAGCTTGCCCGACGACGACACCTTGGCACCGTGGGTCAGGTGGCCGCCGTGGGCCAGGCTCATGCCCAGGATGGTATCGCCGGCCTGCAGCAGGGCCAGGTACACGGCGCTGTTGGCCGAGGAGCCCGAGTGCGGCTGGACGTTGGCGTAGTCGGCGCCGAACAGTTGCTTGGCACGATCAATGGCCAGTTGCTCAACTTTATCCACATGTTCACAACCGCCGTAGTAGCGCTTGCCCGGATAGCCTTCGGCGTATTTGTTGGTCAGCCCGCTGCCTTGGGCCTGCATGACGCGCTTGCTGGTGTAGTTTTCCGAGGCGATCAGTTCGATGTGATCTTCCTGGCGTTGCTCTTCGGCATTCATCGCCGCCAGCAGTGCGTCGTCGTAACCCTGGATCTGGTCTTGCTTGCTGAACATCGCGTCTCTCCCGGCAGCGGCATCGGTTCTTGTCGGGCAATTGCCCTTTTGCAGCGATGGTATGACCGACGCAGACAGCCCAGATGCCTACGGACGCCACACAAAGGTGCGTTTACGACATGGGCTTGCTCCGTGATGCTTTGCTGTTCACGACAGTTGTATAGGCGACTTCATAAATCTTGTTTACAGTGCTCTCCTGCGTCGTTCACAGGACCGTGTCATGACAGATCAAAAAAGCCAGCAATTCGCCAGCGACAACTACTCAGGTATCTGCCCGGAAGCCTGGGCCGCCATGGAAAAAGCCAACCAGGGTCACGACCGCTCCTACGGCGATGACCAGTGGACCGCCCGTGCCGCCGAGTACTTTCGCAAACTGTTCGAAACCGATTGCGAAGTGTTCTTCGCTTTCAACGGCACCGCGGCCAACTCCCTGGCGCTGTCATCCCTGTGCCAGAGCTATCACAGCGTGATCTGTTCAGAGACCGCTCACGTCGAGACCGACGAGTGCGGCGCGCCGGAGTTTTTCTCCAACGGCTCGAAACTACTTACCGCCCGTAGCGTAGCAGGCAAGTTGACCCCCGAATCAATCCGCGAAGTTGCCCTCAAGCGCCAGGACATCCACTACCCCAAACCACGGGTGGTGACCATCACCCAAGCCACCGAAGTCGGTACTGTCTATCGTCCCGATGAGCTCAAGGCAATCAGTGCGACCTGCAAGGAGCTGGGCCTGAACCTGCACATGGACGGTGCCCGCTTCAGCAACGCCTGCGCCTCTCTAGGTTGCACGCCTGCCGAACTGACCTGGAAGGCCGGTGTCGATGTCTTGTGCTTTGGCGGTACCAAAAACGGCATGGCGGTAGGTGAGGCGATCCTGTTCTTCAACCGCAAGCTGGCCGAAGATTTCGACTACCGCTGCAAACAGGCCGGTCAACTGGCTTCGAAGATGCGCTTTCTGTCTGCCCCTTGGGTCGGTTTGCTGGAGACCGGAGCCTGGCTCAAGTACGGCGCCCACGCCAACCGTTGCGCACAGTTGCTCAGTGAACTGGTAAGCGATGTGCCGGGCGTAGAGCTGATGTTCCCAGTGGAAGCCAACGGGGTATTCCTGCAGATGTCGGAACCGGCGCTGGAATCCTTGCGCAACAAGGGCTGGCGCTTCTACACCTTTATTGGTAGCGGTGGCGCGCGGTTCATGTGCTCATGGGACACCGATGAGGCGCGGGTGCGTGAGCTGGCGGCGGATATTCGCGAGGCGATGAGTACCTGACAACCGCATCGCGGGGCAAGCCCGCTCCCACTGGGATATCACACCTGTGGGAGCGGGCTTGCCCTGCGAATCAATCTAGAGCCTGAACCCACCCATCTGCCGCGCCAGATCATCGGCCAAGCCGCGCAACGCCTGACACTCCACTCGACAGCCTTGGACATCAGCCGCTGTCTCCCGGGCCAAATCGGAAATCCCCTGAACGGTACGATTGATCTCTTCGGTCACTGCCGACTGTTCTTCCGTCGCTGTGGCCACCTGATGGTTCATATCACTGATGTGTTCGACCTGATCGGTGATGGTGCTCAGCGAAGCGCCGGTCTGCTGGCTGGACTGCACACCGGTGCCGGTTGCCGCCTGCCCGGCCTGCATCGAAGCTACCGCGCCGCCTGCACCGTGCTTGAGGCGCAGGATCATCTGTTGCACCTCGTCGGTAGACACCTGGGTGCGCCGGGCCAGGGTGCGTACTTCGTCGGCGACCACGGCGAAGCCGCGGCCCATCTCCCCGGCACGCGCAGCTTCAATGGCCGCATTGAGCGCCAGCAGGTTGGTCTGTTCGGAGATGCTGCGGATCACCGCCAGCACTTCGTCGATTGACGCCACCTCACTGGCCAACTCGCCCACCGCATTGGCCGCCTGGCCTATTTCCCCGGACATGCCTTCAATGTGCGCAATCGAACGACGCACCACTTCGCGGGCGGCAAGTGCTTCAGTACGCGCGGATTCCGAAGCCTGTGCGGCATTACCGGCGTTCTGCGCGATGTCCTGCACGGTCAGGCCCATCTCATGCACCGCAGTAGCGACCATTTCGGTCATTTCCTGTTGACGCCCGGAACGCTCGGCGGTGCTCTCCACTACCTGGGTCACTTGCGTGACCGAATTGTGCAAGCGCTCAGTAGTGCGCAGCACTTCGCCGATCAACTCACGCTGACTGTTGAGAAAGCGGTTGAAACCCCGCGCCAGGTCGCCCAGTTCATCGGCACGTGTTTCATCCAGGCGCTGTGTCAGATCACCACCACCAGCTCCAATCGCCATTAACGCCCCAGTGACCCGCCGAATCGGCCGGACAATACCGCGGGCCAACACCACTACCAACAGCAACGATACCAGCGCCACGGCTGCGCCAATCAGACTGGTCAACCAGAGCGTCTCACGTACCGGGGCATAGATCTGCGCTTCTGGCACTTCAGCGACCAGGGTCCAGTTCAGGTCACGCAGCGGCAGGCTCAAGGCCAGGTAGCCCTCCCCGTCACGCTCGAAGCGGCTGCTGTGCAGCCCTTGATCACGACTCAATACGGCCTGGGCCGCCGTCTCACCGATCTGCTCGGCGAGCTTCCTTTTACCGCTCAATTGCTGCTCCGGGTGAACCTGTATCAGGCCATCACCGCGTACCAGAAACACCCGCCCACGTTCACCGAAGCTGAAGTTGTGGATCAGCTCCGACAGTTCAGTCATGCGCAGGCCAAGCCCGGCAATGCCGACCAGTTTGCCGGCCTTCTCCACCCGATAATCGATGAACAGTGCCAGTTCACCGGTACTGCCATCGGTGTCGATGTTGAGCAAACGCGGCTTGCCACTGTCGATGAAGCCAAAGAACCATTTGTCTGCCGGGTTGTTGCGGCTCAGCGTACGATCCAGGCCTTTCTCGTTGTAGTAATGGTTGCTTTCGGTTGCCGCGAACAACGCAGTGAAGGCCTGGTTTTTCTGCCGCAGCGCTTCGAGGTACTCGATAAATTGCGGCGCCTTGGCACTGTCTTCGCCCGCCGCCAACCAGTCGCGCAGCAGGGTGTTGTTGGCAATATCGGCGGCAGCGGTGAGCGGACGGCTCAACATCCGCTCGATGTCGTTACGAATCGCCTCAATGCTCGCCGGCAACGCGGTGTCGACCAGGTAACGTTCGGTCAGTCGATTGACCGCCAGCGAGTAGATCCCGACCACGATAAGAATGCTCACCAACAGGGCTGCGCCCATGCTTGCGATCAATTGCCACTGGATACTGCGCCGCCAGAACTGCATGAACCTTCCCCTGAGTAAATAAGCCTTGTACTGCAATAGCCAGGCCAATTGTATACAGAAGAAAATACAATAATTCCATTTAGCCACGACAATGCCGCCCACTGCCGAGAAGGCAGTGAGCAAGCAAAAGAGGCAGAACGGTGGCGCGGGAGCCTATCAGCTGTTGCCGATGGTCCGGGCAATGACATCGACCGTGGCGCTGACTTGCTCTTGGTAACGGTCGAGGGCCTGCTGGTGCTGCTGTTGCAGTTCGATCTGCTGCGAGCACAGGTTGAGGGCTGCCAGAACCAGCAGCTTGTCACCAATCAGGGTCGGGTATTTACGCTTGGTCTCGGCCAGCGACGCGTTGAGCATCTGCACGGCCTGCGCCAGGGCCTGTTCCTGGCCTTCGGGGGCCTTGATCGAATAGTCGCTGCCAAGGATCGACACGACATTGATCGGCTGTGCTGAAGTTCTCATGCGCTAACGGCACCAACGCTGGCGCGCTCGACCAGGGCCTGGATGCGCGCGGCGGTGGCGCCCTGTTTTTCTTCCTGTTCCATCAGCGCCAGCTGCAGGCTTTCGTTTTCATCTTTGGCCTGGGCCAGTTCAGCAACGATCTGCTCGTTGCGCTCGGTCATCTCCTGATTCTTCTGTACCAGGTCGCTGACGAGTTGTTCCAATTGACTGAGGGAAGTTTCCAACATGATTGCCTTCTCGGGTTTTTCAGGGGGCGCACACGATAAAGAAAAGTCCGCGTGGTCGCCAGGGATATCGGGTTAGACGCTTCGGCCTGGTGCAGATTGACCCACTGATTGCAGTCCGGTTCCCGCTGCAGATGCCCGCCTGTCAGGTAAACCGATCGCTATTTCACAGTTTCATCTTCCGCCCCTCAAGTCTGCTGCGGACTGACCGATAGCGAAGGCAATCTTGAATCTGTCGCATGGATTGCACGCCTTTTTCCCTTCCGGAACACCACCATGTCCCTACGTAATATGAATATCGCCCCGCGCGCGCTGCTGGGGTTTGCCTTGATCGGCGCGCTGATGCTGGGCCTGGGTCTGTTCGCCCTGAACCAGATGAGCAAAATTCGCCAGGCCGGCGAATTTATCGAACGTAACTCGGTACCGAGCATCACCAATCTTGATCAGCTCAACCAACTGACCCTGCGCCTGCGAACCTTGTCCTATCGCCTGTTGCTCAATCGCGAGGCGGACAGCCTGCAAAACACGCTTACACTGATCGGCCAGCGCAACCAGCAGATCGATGAAGCGCGCAGGGCCTATGAACCGCTGATCAGCAATCCTCAGGAGCGGGCGGTGTACAACCAGTATGTGCAGTTGCTTAACCAGTACCGACAGCTGGAAAGCCGCATGCACCAAGCCTCGCAGAGCAACGACCTGGAGACCCTGCGCACCCTGATCAACCGCGACATGCTCAACAGTTCCGAACAAATAAACAGCGCCATGGATCAATTGGTCAGCCTCAACACCGAGCAGACCCGCACCACGAACCAGACCGCTGCCGAGCAGTATTCCGGCGCTGTCACCCTGGTCATTGGCCTGCTGCTAAGCGCCACGGTACTGACTCTGATCTGCGCCCTGCTGCTGACCCGCAGTATCGTCAAACCGATCGACGAAGCCCTGCAGGCGGCCGAGCGCATCGCTGAAGGCGACCTCACCCGCACCATCGAAACCCAGGGCCACGATGAAGCCGCGCGCCTGTTGCGGGCCATGGCCAAGATGCAGAACAAACTGCGCGACACCCTGCAGCTGATTGCCGGTTCGGCCACGCAGCTGGCTTCGGCTGCCGAAGAGCTGAACAGCGTCACCGACGAAAGCGCCCGTGGCCTGCAACAGCAGAACAACGAAATCGAGCAAGCCGCCACCGCCGTCACCGAGATGACCAGCGCCGTTGAAGAAGTGGCGCGCAACGCCGTGAGCACCTCCGAAGCGTCGAAGGAAGCCACCCGTTCGGCAGGCGACGGCCGTGATCTGGTGCTGGAAACCGTCAGCGCCATCGAACGCATGAGTGTCGACGTGCAGGGCACCGCCGAACTGATCGGCAACCTGGCGGAAGAATCGCGGGATATCGGCAAGGTCCTGGATGTGATTCGCGGCCTGGCCGATCAGACCAACCTGCTGGCCCTCAACGCCGCCATCGAGGCCGCGCGTGCCGGTGAAGCTGGCCGTGGTTTTGCCGTGGTCGCCGATGAGGTCCGCGCCCTGGCCCATCGTACCCAGCAGTCAACCAGCGAAATCGAGCGGATGATCGGCAGTATCCAGGGCGGTACTGAACAGGCAGTCAACTCCATGCGCAACAGCACCGAACGCGCCGAATCGACGCTGAACATCGCCCGCGGTGCAGGCCTGGCGCTGGACACCATTACCGGTGCGGTCGCCGAGATCAACGAGCGCAACCTGGTGATCGCCAGCGCCGCCGAAGAGCAGGCTCAGGTAGCCCGCGAAGTGGACCGCAACCTGGTCAACATCAACGACCTGTCGGTGCAATCGGCCACCGGTGCCCACCAGACTACTGCGGCAAGCGCCGAGCTGTCGCGCCTGGCGGTTGACCTGAACGGGCTGGTGGCGCGCTTCAGCGTCTGATCAGTAGTCGATCCGCACGTCGCCCTTGGGCACGCTGCAGCACGACAGGATATAGCCTTCGGCGACGTCATCATCGGTGATGCCGCCGTTATGCTCCATCTCCACTTCACCGCCCAGCTTGAGCACCTTGCAGGTGCCGCAGATGCCCATGCCGCAAGCCTTGGGAATCATCAGGCCAAGCTTGGCCGCCGCGGCATGCACAGTCTCACCCGGCGCCACACGAATGCTCTTGCCGGCAGCGGTGAACTCCACCTGATGCAAGTCGGCATTGTCCACTTCCGGTGCGTCGGCCGCTTGCTCGGCGAGTTCGACGGCGTCGGCCTTGACCTCGGCCGGGGTCGCGCCGAACGACTCCTCATGGTAACGACTCATGTCATAGCCGCTGCCTTCAAGCAGGCGCTTGACCGCATGCATATACGGTGTGGGGCCGCAGCAGAAGATCTCCCGCTCCATGTAGTCCGGGGCAATCAACTCCATCAGTTTCTGGTTCAGGTAGCCGCGATAGCCGGCCCAGGGCTCGCCCAGGCCATGCTTCTCACAAATGATGTGCAGACTGAAGTTGTCGATCCGCGACGCCATGTGCTCCAGCTCGCGGTGATAGATGATGTCTTTCGGCGAGCGCGCGCTGTGCACGAAGACCATGTCGACATTGCCGTTGGTGTCGTAGAACCAGCGGGCCATGGACATCACCGGGGTGATACCGACACCGCCACTGAGGTACAGCACCTTGGGGCTGGGGAAGTCGATGGCGTTGAACAACCCGACCGGCCCATGCACCGCCAGCTCCTGGCCTTCGTGCAGGGTGTCGTGCAGCCAGTTGGAGACCTTGCCACCCGGTACCCGCTTGATCGTCACCGAGAAGCTGTAGGGCACCGAAGGCGAGCTGGAGATGGTGTATGAACGCATGATCGGCTCGCCGTCGATCTCCAGTTCCAGGGTCACGAACTGCCCGGGCTTGAAGAAGAACATGATCGGCTGATCGGCCATGAAACAGAAGGTGCGCACATCCCAGGTTTCCTGGATCACCTTGACGCAACGGACGATATGGCGGCCGTTGGCCCAAGTCTGGGTGCTGACCGGATTGAGGAAATTGGACATGCTCGTCTCCACGGCCGACTGCGGCCTGATGTTTGCGATTCTGCTCAAGCTGCACAGCGAACACTTTCCTATCCGCGACATCGGCGTGCTTATCGCGACCAGCCCCCAGCCACAAGGGCTGGCGCGTCGGAAACGGATCTGATCATGTCGTCCATGGATATGGATCGCGGCGGCTTCGAACGCACACTCCATCGCAAATGATCCTGCTGTAATTCAGCCTTGCGTCGCCATAACAACGATTAGCCACTTTCACCGGCCACAAGCACTGGCCATGAGGACCTACACGATGGACGTCACCGCAACTTTGAGTCTGGGCGATCCACTGGAACCTGCACGCAAGGCGACTGCCGAGATGCTGCAGAGCCGCGAGCGCACCTTCTCGCTGCCACAGCCGTTCTATTGCGACGAGCGCCTGTTCCAGATCGATATGGAAGAAATCTTCCAGAAGGAATGGCTGATCGCCGGGATGACCTGTGAAATCCCGGCCAAGGGCAACTTTCTCACCCTGCAGATCGGCAAGAACCCGATCCTCGTGGTGCGCGGTGCTGAAGGCCAGGTGCATGCCTTCCACAACGTCTGTCGTCACCGCGGTTCGCGGCTGTGCACCAGCGACAAGGGCAAAGTGGCCAAGCTGGTCTGCCATTACCACCAGTGGACCTACGAACTCGATGGCCGCCTGCTGTTCGCCGGGACAGAGATGGGTGCCGACTTTGACATGAAGCAGTACGGGCTCAAGCCGGTCAACGTCAAGACCGCTGGTGGCTACATCTTTATCAGCCTGGCCGACAACCCGCCGGCCATCGACGACTTCCTTGCCACCCTGGCTCACTACATGGAGCCCTATGACATGGAAAACACCAAGGTGGCGGTGCAAACCACCTTGATGGAAAAGGCCAACTGGAAACTGGTGCTGGAAAACAACCGTGAGTGCTACCACTGCAGCGGTTCGCACCCGGAACTGCTGAAAACCCTGCTGGAATGGGACGACGTCACCGATCCACGTGCCGACCAGGCCTTCAAGGATCACGTTGCGGCCTCGGCTGCGGCCTGGGACGCCGAGAAGATTCCGTATGCCCACGCCAGTTTCGGCTTGCGCAACCGCATCGTGCGCATGCCGTTGCTCAAAGGCACGGTGTCGATGACCCTCGATGGCAAGCAGGGCTGCCAGAAGCTGATGGGCCGGATCAAGAACCCGGACCTGGGTTCGATGCGCATCCTGCACCTGCCGCACTCGTGGAACCACTGCATGGGCGATCACATGATCGTCTTCACCGTGTGGCCGATCAGCGCCCAGGAAACCATGGTGACCACCAAGTGGCTGGTGCACAAGGACGCGGTCGAAGGCGTGGATTACGACCCCGAGCGCATGCGCCAGGTGTGGGACGCCACCAACGACCAGGACCGCCGCCTGGCCGAAGAGAACCAGCGTGGGATCAACTCCACCGCGTACCAGCCTGGACCGTACTCCAAGACCTACGAGTTTGGTGTGGTGAACTTCGTTGACTGGTACAGCGAGCGCATGCTGAACAACCTGGGGGCGGCGCCTGCGCCTTATCTCAAGGGTGTGGCTGCGCAGTAAAGTCTGATCGCGGGGTAAGCCCTCCCACCGGGAGTTACATCTACTCGGTGGGAGCGGGCTTGCCCCGCGATGCTGTTCAAATATTAACCACCCGCCGCAACGCCCCGGTCCCACAGGGCCCCTGCACACAGCAAACACTTTATCCACAGGACAACCCACAGCTAATGTGGGCAAGTCATTGTTTTTCCCTACAAAAAATATTGATCAATATTCGATCAAATCTCTACAAGCCTTTAAATACAAGGCTCACAGCAGAAGGCAAACACCTTATCCACAGAGACGCCAACAGACTTTGTGTGCAAAAGTCCCAAGTGTGGAAAGCCGTTGTGGATAACGCCTAAAATGGCCCAGATACACGGCATTGGCTAAGGTAAACAGGAGCGTTGGGTGTTTTTTGATCAACCTCGTGAAACCCTTGCCACACGGGCCTTTCAGCCATAGGCAAACATATTATCCACAGACCCGCCAACAGCGATTGTGGGCAATATCAACCAAGGCTGTGCGAGAAAAGCCCGAAAAATCCGACACTTAGCCTGATCATTTTTTGACCATAACGCCGAAAGGCACGCCATGCGTGCCCTGCAGCCATACACAAACACTTTATCCACAGATCGGCCAACAGACTTTGTGAGCAACTGCTCAGCGCAGCACGCCCTCTTCCACCAGCAGTTTGAGGATGGCCTCGGCACCGGCTTGCGGGCTGACATCCTTGAGCACTTGTCCACCGCCACCACTGGCCTTGGCCGTGGCTGCTTTCATACGGTCGGCACCGCTCTTGGCCTTGATCACTTTCAAGCGCTTGGGCCGAGGTTTGGCCGGCTGCAGTTCGGCGCTTGTGAATAACTCGTCTTCGACAATCTGTACCTGGCGGGCGGCCAACACACCGCGCCGCGCCGGGCCAAAAGCGCTTTGGCGCGGCTTGGGCGCGGCGTTATCCACAGTTGCCAGCAGCGGCAAGCGCACCTTGAGCCGGCGCCGCTGGCCGCGTGGCAACGCCTGCAACACCTGGGCTACGCCGTTGTGGATAGATTCCACTTCGGCCAGCCCCACCACCAGCGGCCAGCCCAGGCGTTCGGCCAGCAGGAATGGCAGCATGCCCGAGCCTTCACCGGTTTCCGCCTGACTACCGGTGAGCACCAGCTGGGCACCTGCATCGCGCAGGTAATCACCAAGCACCCCCAGGGCGTCGGCACCCAGTGGTTGTTCAAGTACATCCAGCTGCTCCAGGCCCATACCCAGGTAAGCGCGCAAGGCCGGCTCCTGAGGATCACCGGCATGCAGCACCTGCAAGTTATCCCCTGCCAGCTGCAGGCCCAGCTCCACCGCCCGCGCGTCCTGCTCGGCACGCCGGGTGCGGCCGGAGCTGGGATGCGCTCCGATCGAAACCAGACTGATGACCTTGGTGTTCATAGTTGTCCCCTGCCCTTATGCCGCGTCGCGCTTGGCGTCGTTGCGATAGTTTTCCACAGCCTCGATCAGCGCCTGCAGGATCGCTGCGCTGTCGCCGATGACCGACAGATCGGCACGTTTGATCATGTCGCAGCCAGGGTCCATGTTGATCGCCACCACCTTGTCACAGGCGCCAATGCCCTGCAGGTGCTGGATCGCCCCGGAGATACCCACAGCGACATAGACCCGTGCGGTCACCCAGGTGCCGGTGGCCCCTACTTGGCGGTTGCGCGGCATAAAACCGTCATCCACCGCCACCCGCGACGCCCCCTCGGTTGCACCGAGGGCCACGGTGGCGCGGTGGAACAGCGGCCAATCCTTGACCCCGTTGCCCCCGGAAACAATGAACTCGGCTTCGGCCATGGCAATTGCGGCCGGATCGACAGCCACCGGGCCGAGGTCTTCGATACGTGTCAGGCTGCGCGCCACGCCTGTAGATAACTGCTCAGGCAAGACTTCGTGGCGTGTTTCGCTGACCGGCTCGGCGCATTCGGCCGCGGCCAGGATCATCCGCGGCAGACCACGGATCAGGTCCTGCTGGCCGGCACCGGCGCGGCCACTGCATTGCCCATCCTTGACCTGCCAGACCCGCGTGGCCGGGCGCTCATTGATCGCCGCGGCAAAACGCCGACCCAATTCGCCACCACCGGTACGGCTGTCGGGCAGCAACCAATGGCGCGGATTGAACTGGTTATCCACAGCCCGCAGGCCCTGCACCAGTTGCTCCGGTGCATAACCGTCGAATTCATCCCCCTCGATGACCAGCAAGCGATCAACCCCGGCTGTGGAAAAGTTGTTTTCCTTGTGCTCGCCAAACACCACGGCCAACACCGCGCCGTCACTCCCGGCCAGGCCATGGGCCAGGCCAAGCAGATCGCGGTCGTGACTGCCCAGGCGGCCGCCGACCATGTCCGGGACCACGGCGATGTAGAACGCCGGCTGCAGCACTTGATGCAGCGGCAGCTCCACCACCGCCGCCGCGCTACGCTTGTTGCTGGTGCCCTGCTGGGCGCCGCTGCGGTCGATGCGTTTGATGCCGTTGGGGCCAATAAAGCCCACGCCATGAGGGTTCTTGCGGATGACACCATTGGGGCCCATCCAGCTGTGCTGCTGCCCCTGTTGCATGGCCGCGTGCAGCGGATGCAGGCGGTTACGGGCAATCCACTCGGCGCGCGGGTCACGGCGGATAATGTCGCTCATCAGTGCACCTCCGCAGGTTCGCGTTTGGCCGGGGCAGGCTTGTTCGCCGGGGCCTGTTCTTCGAGCAAGGCATCGGCAACCAGCTCAGCCAGGTCCTTGATCAATGGCCGCGGTTCGACCACCCCTTCGAGCATCGCCGTGCACTGTGGACAACCCACGGCAACCAGCTCGGCGGCGGTCTCGCGGATATCGTCCATGCGCATGTCGGGGATCCGCTGCTTGCCAGGAATGTCGGTGATCGGCGCACCGCCGCCACCACCGCAGCAACGGGAACGGAAGCCCGAACGCTGCATTTCCTTCACTTCGATGCCCAAGGCTCGCAGCACTTCACGCGGCGCTTCGTATTCACCGTTGTAACGACCCAGGTAGCACGGGTCGTGATAGGTGACGCTGCCGCCCTTGTGTTGCCCCAGGTTCAGCGCACCTGCGCCGATCAGTTCGGCGATGTAGGTGCTGTGGTGTTGCACCAGATAGTCGCCGCCGAAGGCGCCATATTCGTTCTTGAGCACATGGAAGCTGTGCGGATCGCAGGTGACGATGCGCTTGAAGCTGTACTTGGCCATGGTCTGGATATTGCGCCTGGCCAGTTGCTGGAAGGTCGCTTCGTCCCCCAGGCGACGGGCCACATCACCACTGTCACGTTCTTCAAGACCGAGCACGGCAAAGTCCACCTGAGCCGCTTTCAAGACTTTGACGAAAGCGCGCAGGGTGCGCTGGTTACGCATGTCGAACGCGCCGTCGCCGACCCAGAACAACACGTCTGTGGTCTTGGTGTCGCCAAGCAGGTTCAGGTTGAGGTCCGCGGCCCAGTTCATCCGCCCACCCGGAGCGAAACCGCCCGGGTTGTCGGTAGCAATCAGGTTGTCCAGCACCTCCGCGCCTTTGTTCGGCGTGGCCCCTTTTTCCAGGGTCAGGTGCCGGCGCATGTCGACGATGGCATCGACGTGCTCGATCATCATCGGGCACTCTTCCACGCACGCACGACAAGTGGTGCACGACCAGAGGGTTTCGGCATCGACCAGGCCGTTGACGATCGGCTGATGCGGGTTGCCGCCATGCTCACCGATTGGCTTGCCAGGGTAAGGGCTACCGGCAAACTTGGCATCGGTACCGCCGGCCAGGCCGACGACCATATCCTGGATGAGTTTTTTCGGGTTCAGCGGCTGTCCGGCAGCAAAGGCCGGGCACGCGGCTTCGCACTTGCCGCACTGTACGCAGGCGTCGAAGCCGAGCAATTGGTTCCAGGTGAAATCCTTAGGCTTCTCAACCCCCAACAGCGCCTGGGGATCTTCCAGGTCCAGCGGTTTGAGGCCGGTGGAGCGACCACCGCCGAAGCGCTCGGCGCGACGGTGCCAGGCCAGGTGCAGTGCGCCGGCAAAGGCGTGCTTCATCGGCCCGCCCCAGGTCATGCCAAAGAACAGTTCGGACACACCCCAGAGCACACCAAGACCGAGCAAGGCCACCAACACCCAACCGCCAAAGCCTTCGGGAAGAATGCCGGCCACCGGCAACGTCGCGATAAAGAAGCTGGCGGCGAACACCAGCAGACTTTTCGGCAGACGCATCCACGGCCCTTTCGACAGACGCGAAGGCGGGTTGAGCCGGCGTTTGTAGACGAACAGCGCACCGGCAAACATCAGCACCGTGGCCAGCAGCAAGGCATAGCCGAGAATCTTGTTATGCAGGCCGAAGCCATGCACCAGGATCGCCAGCACTGCAGCCAGCACAAAGCCACCGGCTGTGGCGACGTGGGTATTGGCCATGTATTTGTCGCGGGCGACCACGTGGTGCAGGTCGACCATATAGCGCCGCGGCATGGCCAGCAGGCCGCCGAGCAGGTCGACCTTCGATGGTCGGCCTTGGCGCCACATCCGCACACGTCGTAGCGCGCCGAGGACGGCAAGGCCCAGGGCGGCGAACAGGAGGATGGGGATCAGGGTGTTCAACATGGGAAACTCCCACAGCAATCGCGCTTTGGAAATGACACTGTTGGAGGGGGCTTGCCCCGCGATAGCGGTGTGTCAGCTACATGGCTATCGCGGGGCAAGCCCGCTCCCACAGGGGTCGATCAGAAGTCCTTGCACAGGCGCAAGGCGTCGTAGATCGCGGCATGGGTGTTGCGTTGGGCCACGCAGTCACCGATGCGATACAGCAAGTAGCCTTCGCCCGATTGACTGAGGATCGGCTGCGGCTGGATCGCGAAGAGTGCCTCGACATCAATCTGGCCCTTGTTGCGCGAACCTTCCTTGAGCCCGTAGTAGAGCGCTTCGTCCGGCCGTACACCGTTCTCGATCACCACTTGGTCGACCACCCGCTCCTCTTTGGCGCCGGTGTATTCGTTCTCCAGCACCGCCACCAGCTTGTCGCCCTCGCGGTAGACCTTTTCCAGCGCCAGGTCGCCGGTCATGATCACTTCCTTGGGGTACATGCTGCGGTAGTAGGTCGGGAATGACGTACCGCCAATGGCCACGCCCGGCTTGATGTCGTCGGTGACGATCTCGACCTGGCTGCCTTTGTCGGCGATGTAGTCGGCCACCGACATGCCGGTGAATTCGCAAATGGTGTCGTAGACCAGCACGTTCTTGCCCGGCGCCACCTTGCCGTCGAGCACGTCCCAGCTGCTGACCACCAGGCCTTCGGCCGCGCCCCAGTGCTCGTTCTGCTCCAGGAACGGATGACCGCCCACCGCCAGCACGATCACGTCAGGACGCAGGTCCTTGATGGTGTCGATATCGGCAGCGGTGCCCAGACGCAGGTCGACCTTCAGGCGCGCCAGCTCCAGTTGATACCAGCGGGTGATACCGGCGATCTGATCACGTTGTGGCGCCTTGGCGGCGATGCTGATCTGGCCGCCGATGGCGTCCTTCTTCTCGAACAGGGTCACGTCGTGGCCACGCTCGGCCGATACCCGCGCCGCTTCCATCCCTGCCGGACCTGCGCCAACCACCACCACCTTGCGCTTGGGCCCGGTGGATTTCTCGATGATGTGCGGCACCCCCATGTATTCACGGGAAGTCGCGGCGTTCTGAATGCACAGCACATCCAGGCCCTGGTACTGGCGGTCGATGCAGTAGTTGGCACCGACGCACTGCTTGATCTGGTCGACTTGACCCATCTTGATCTTGGCGATCAGGTGCGGGTCGGCGATATGTGCGCGGGTCATGCCGACCATGTCGACATAGCCGCCTTCAAGAATACGTGTGGCCTGGTTCGGGTCCTTGATGTTCTGCGCGTGCAGCACCGGGACTTTGACCACTTCCTTGATCCCAGCCGCCAGGTGCAGGAACGGCTCCGGTGGATAACTCATATTGGGGATAACGTTGGCCAGGGTGTTGTGGGTATCGCAGCCCGAACCGATGACCCCGAAGAAGTCGAGCATGCCGGTGGCATCGTAGTACTTGGCGATTTCCTTCATGTCCTCGTGGCTGAGGCCATCGGGATGAAATTCGTCACCACAGATACGCATGCCGACGCAGAAATCCGGGCCGACTTCGGCACGCACGGCCTTGAGCACTTCCAGGCCAAACTTCATCCGGCCCTCAAAGCTGCCGCCCCATTCGTCGGTACGTTTGTTGACTCGCGGGCTCCAGAACTGGTCGATCATGTGCTGGTGCACCGCCGACAGCTCGACGCCGTCCAGACCGCCCTCTTTGGCCCGGCGCGCGGCTTGTGCGTAGTTGCCGATCACCCGCCAGATCTCCTCCGGCTCGATGGTCTTGCACGTCGCGCGGTGCACCGGTTCACGGATCCCCGAAGGTGACATCAGGGTCGGCCAGTTGAAGCCGTCCCAGCGCGAGCGACGGCCCATATGGGTAATCTGGATCATGATCTTGGCGCCGTGCTTGTGCATGGCGTCGGCCAGGTTCTGGAAGTGCGGGATGATCCGGTCGGTCGACAGGTTCACCGAGGCCCACCATTCCTGCGGACTATCGATAGCCACCACCGAGGAGCCGCCACAAATGGCCAGGCCCAGGCCGCCCTTGGCCTTCTCTTCGTAGTATTTGATGTAGCGCGCAGTGGTCATGCCGCCGTCGGTGGCGTAGACCTCGGCGTGGGCAGTGCTCAATACGCGGTTGCGGATGGTCAGTTTGCCGATCTGGATCGGCTGGAACATTGCTTCGAAAGCCATGGCGAGATCCTCGACTTACAGCGGCTTGACGATGAACAGGCCGTCGTCGTGGCCTTCTTCCGAACCGCCGTAGACCTGCTCGGCGACCGTGCGAATCTTGCTGCCGCGCGCTGCCAGGATCTGGTCCATGGCGCCGGCGAACCAGCCGGTGAACATGTAGTCGACCTTGCGCCCGACCTTGCCGTACACATAGACGAACGCCGAGTGCTCAAGCTTGACGCTGGCAGTGCCTTTTTCCAGGTCGATATCCTGGATCTTGAACAGGCCCCAGCCGCGTTGCGACAGGCGCTTCATGTAGTGCTCGAACACCGCCACGCCTTCCAGACCGTGGCATTCAGCTTCTTTCTCGCACCAGTGCCAGGCGGACTTGTAGCCGGCCTTGTAGAGGATCTCGGCATAGGCTTCAGCGCCCAGCACTTCCTCGATGCCCATGTGGTTGTTGACGAAGAAATGCCGTGGCACATACAGCATCGGCAGGGCATCGCTGGTCCAGACACCGGTTTCGCTGTCGACTTCGATAGGCAATTGCGGGGCGATCTTGGCCATGGAAACTCAACTCCAGAAATTTTGGTTGGCTGCCCCTGCGCCTGTGGCAGGGGTCGGAAGACGGTTACTGGCGGCTTATTCGCCCCAGACATCCTTGAGCACGTTGACCCAGTTCTCGCCCATGATCTTGCGCACCACGCGCTCGCTATGGCCGCGCTTGAGCAGGGTCTCGGTGAGGTTGGGGAACTCGCCCACGGTGCGGATGCCCAGCGGGTTGATGATCTTGCCGAAGTTGGTCAGGCGCCTGGCGTAGCCCTTGTCGTGGGTCAGGTACTCGAAGAAGTCCTGGCCGTGGCCCTGGGTGAAGTCGGTGCCGATACCGATGGCGTCTTCGCCAACGATGTTCATGGTGTACTCAATGGCTTCGGCATAGTCGTCGATGGTCGAGTCGATGCCTTTGGCCAGGAACGGCGCGAACATGGTCACGCCAACGAAGCCGCCATGATCGGCAATGAACTTGAGCTCTTCATCAGACTTGTTGCGCGGGTGCTCCTTGAGCCCGGAAGGCAGGCAGTGGGAATAGCACACCGGCTTTTTCGATTCGAGGATGACTTCTTCGGAGGTCTTGGAACCGACATGGGACAGGTCGCACATAACCCCGACGCGGTTCATTTCCGCGACAATTTCACGACCGAAGCCCGACAGGCCGCCGTCGCGCTCGTAGCAACCGGTACCGACCAGGTTCTGGGTGTTGTAGCACATCTGCACGATACCGACGCCGAGCTGCTTGAACACCTCGACATAACCGATCTGGTCTTCATAAGCGTGAGCGTTCTGGAAGCCGAAGAGGATGCCGGTCTTGCCTAGTTCCTTGGCCTTGCGGATGTCGGCGGTGGTACGCACCGGCATAACCAGGTCGCCGTTTTCGCGAATCAGTTTCTGGCTGGCGGCAATGTTGTTGACCGTGGCCTGGAAGCCTTCCCAGACCGACACGGTGCAGTTGGCCGCCGTCAGGCCACCCTTGCGCATGTCTTCGAACAGCTCGCGGTTCCATTTGGCAATGATCAGCCCGTCGATAACGATGCTGTCGGCGTGTAATTCGGCTGGGCTCATCAGGCTGTCCCCTTTATTGGCATTACCTGCGCCGAATCGTCTGCCGGCGCTTTGGGGCCAGCATATGCCTAGGGGCCAGGTCGCTAAGATGCAAAAACGACAGGGGAATTGCCGAAAGCGTCAAAGCGCGACAAAGGGCTCTCGCAAGTTTCATTCGGAGGGTAACAGGGCTAGCGGCTACCCTGTTCTTTGCTGCGGCGCTGAGCGAGAATCGGCGCCCATGTTCCCTGGGGAGGATGATTGAATGAAATCGATGGTATGGCTGGTTCTGGCGGCTCTGGCCTTGGGGGCCCACGCCAGTGAAGAAGACAGTACGCCGTGCGACAACGTCGAGACCGATCAGCAGAACTACGACTGCGCGCTGTTCAGCCGCACCAGCGCCGAACGTGAGCTCAACGCTGCGTTTACCGACCTGCTGGATCGCATCAAGGAACAATATGCCGGGCAGGACGCGAAGATCAGTGAAGTCAGCAAACGCCTGAACGACGCCGAAACGTTGTGGAAACAGCTGCGCGATGCCGACTGCAAGGTCGAAACCTTCGACGAAAAACCCGGCAAAGCCTTCGACGCGACCCTGAATACCTGCCTGGCCCAACGTAGCGACGACCGCTCCGAATACCTGCAGTCCCTGGGTCTGCAAAACTCCGATTGAGAACAGCATGAAAATCTGCGGAATTGAAATCAAAGGCAGCGAAGCGCTGCTCGCCGTCGCCACGCTGGACGGCGCAAGCCCGGTGCATGTTGCCTTGGCGACGAAAAAAATCGGTCTGGAAGACGATGAACAGGCGGACAACGTCAAAGCCTTCGCCAGCCAGGCCCGGCAGTTCATCACTGAACACGGTATCAGCCACCTGGCGATCAAAAAGCGCAGCAAGAAAGGCGATTTCGCTGGCGGCCCGACCACCTTCAAGATCGAAGGCGTGCTGCAGTTGCTGGACAATTGTGAAGTGGAGCTGGTTTCACCACAGACCGTCAGCGCTCAGGCCAAGAAACACAACATCGAACTGCCCGCTTCGTTGAACAAGTACCAGCACGAAGCCTTCAAGAGCGCCTGCGCGCTGTTGCTCAAGCGCCGCTGAGGTTCGCGGCCCGGGCCTTGCGGTCCTCCCGCGGGCAACACTCGAAACGCGCCCGGTAGCAGCGGGTGAAGTACGACGCTGACTCGAAACCGCAGGCAATACTCACCTCCAGCACACTCATATCAGTCTGGCGCAGCAGTTGCCGCGCCTTGTCCAGGCGCAAGCGCAGGTAGAAACCGCTGGGGGTGTCGTGCAGGTACAGGCGGAACAAGCGCTCCAGCTGACGCCGGGTTACCTGTACCGACTCGGCCAGCACCAGGGTATTGAGCGGTTGCTCGGTGTTGCGCTCCATTTCGCCGATCACCTGCACCAGTTTCTTGTTGCTGATGCCGTAACGTGAGGCGATCTGCATGCGCTGGTGATCCTGGCGCGGGCGAATGCGCCCCAGCACGAACTGCTCGGACACCTGGATCGCCAGCTCTGGCCCGTGAGCCTGGGCGATCAGATCCAGCATCAGGTCAATCGACGCTGTGCCCCCGGCCGAAGTAATGCGCCGTCGATCGACCTCGAACAGTTCCTGGGTTGCCTGCAGCTGTGGATAGGACTCCTTGAACGCCTCCAGCGCCTCCCAGTGCAGGGTCACCCGGTAACCATCGAGCAGACCGGCTTCAGCCAACACCACAGTACCGGTGTCGATACCGCCAAGCACGACACCTTCGTGATCGAGCTTGCGCAGCCAGTGCTGCAGCGCCGGGCTGAAACTGTCCAGCGGTTCGAATCCGGCCACCACCAGCAGGGTTGTGCCTTTGGCCAACGGCTGCAGCGCGCCATCGGCGTTGACCGACATGCCATTGCTGGCCTGCACCGCCCCGCCCTCTATGCTCAACACCTGCCAGCGGTACAACCCGCCACGAAAGCGGTTGGCCACCCGCAGCGGTTCGATCGCCGAGATAAAGCCGAGCGCGGAAAATCCGGGGAGCAACAGAAAGTAGAAATCCTGGGGCATAGCGAACGACTCGACGGCCACGGGTCTGCGGTTAATACCCTGCAGGTCGCCACTGTGCAAGTGCTGGTCGCCAGGGTGCGTATTTTCCCGTTACGGTGCGCGTAGTTTGATCAGCACGGCACGCAGAGGCCGCCCCCTATAACAATTAGAACTGCCGTTGGAGGAGCCACCATGAACAGATTGATCAGCCGTAGCCTGCTGACGCTCGTCGGTACCGCAATCCTCAGCACCAACGTAATGGCCGCCGAACCGGCCGTATGCAAGAACGTGCGCCTTGGCGTGGTCAACTGGACCGACGTGATGGCCACCAGCGCCATGACCCAGGTGCTGCTCGACGGCCTCGGTTACAAGACCAAGCAGACCAGCGCTTCGCAACAGATCATCTTCGCCGGTATCCGCGACCAGCGCCTGGACATGTTCCTCGGCTACTGGAACCCGATCATGACCCAGACCATCACGCCCTTCATCGACGCCAGGCAGGTCAAGGTCCTCGACCAACCCAGCCTGAACGACGCCCGCGCGACCCTCGCTGTGCCCAAATACCTGGCCGACAAGGGCCTGAAAACCTTCGCCGACATCGCAAAATTTGAAAAGGAGCTGGGCGGCAAGATCTATGGCATCGAACCCGGCTCCGGCGCCAACACCCAGATCAAGGCGATGATCAGCAAGAACCAGTTTGGCCTGGGCAAGTTCCAGCTGGTCGAATCCAGCGAAGCCGGGATGCTCGCCGCCGTCGACCGCGCCGTACGGCGCAAGGAAGCCGTGGTGTTCTTCGGCTGGGCGCCGCATCCGATGAACGTCAACATCGACATGGCCTACCTTAGCGGCAGCGAAGACGCCCTGGGCCCGGATGAAGGCCGTGCCACAGTGTGGACTGTCACTGCCCCGGATTACGCCGAACGCTGCCCGAATGCCAACCGTCTGCTGAGCAACCTGAAATTCACTGCCGAAGATGAGAGCCGCATGATGCAACCGCTGCTCGATCACAAGGACGCCCTGGCATCTGCCCGTCAGTGGCTTCAGGACCACCCCGAGGACAAGGCCCGGTGGCTCGAAGGGGTGACCACCTTCGACGGCAAGCCTGCGGCCGACAACCTCAAGCTCACCTCCAACTGACAGACCGTATCGCGGGGCAAGCCCGCGATGGCCCCAACACGCCCGAAGGAAACCGCACATGAACCACGACGTCATTATCACCTGCGCCCTGACCGGCGCCGGTGACACCGCCAGCAAGAGCCACCTGGTCCCCGTCACCCCCAAACAAATCGCCGCCGCCGCCGTGGAAGCGGCCAAAGCCGGTGCCACCGTGGTCCATTGCCACGTCCGTGACCCGCAAACCGGTCGCTTCAGTCGCGATGTCGCGCTGTACCGCGAAGTGATGGAGCGCATCCGCGAAGCCGACGTGGACATCATCGTCAACCTCACTGCCGGCATGGGTGGCGACCTGGAGATCGGCCCAGGCGAAACACCCCTGGAGTTCGGCGCCGGCACCGACCTGATCGGCCCGCTAGAGCGCCTGGCCCATGTCGAGGCACTGCTGCCGGAGATCTGCACCCTGGACTGCGGCACCCTCAATTTCGGCGATGGCAACAGCATTTATGTCTCAACCCCGGCCCAACTGCGCGCTGGTGCCAAGCGCATCACCGAGCTGGGCGTCAAAGCCGAACTGGAAATTTTCGATACCGGCCACCTGTGGTTCGCCAAACAGATGATCAAGGAAGGCCTGCTCGACGATCCATTGTTCCAGCTGTGCCTGGGCATTCCCTGGGGCGCACCGGCCGACACCACGACCATGAAAGCCATGGTCGACAACTTGCCCGCAGGCGTTACCTGGGCCGGTTTCGGCATCGGCCGCATGCAAATGCCGATGGCCGCGCAAGCCGTGCTGCTTGGCGGCAACGTACGCGTGGGCCTGGAAGACAACCTGTACCTGGACAAGGGCGTGCTGGCCAGCAACGGTCAATTGGTTGAACGCGCCACAGAAATCCTCAGTCGGCTCGGCGCACGGGTACTTACCCCGGCTGAAGGCCGCACAAAAATGAACCTGAGCCGTCGCTGATTGAAGGAGTTGAAGATGAGCTTTATCACCGAGATCAAGACGTTTGCAGCCCTGGGTAGCGGCGTGATCGGCAGCGGCTGGGTCGCCCGCGCCCTGGCTCACGGTCTGGACGTGGTGGCCTGGGACCCGGCGCCCGGCGCTGAAGCGGCACTGCGCAAACGTGTCGCCAATGCCTGGCCAGCCCTGGAAAAACAGGGCCTGGCGCCCGGCGCTGGACAAAATCGTCTGCGCTTCGTCGCCACCATCGAGGAGTGTGTACGCGATGCCGACTTTATCCAGGAAAGCGCCCCGGAGCGCCTCGACCTCAAACTCGACCTGCACAGCAAGATCAGCGCTGCGGCCAAGCCCAACGCACTGATCGGCTCCAGCACCTCTGGCCTGCTGCCCAGTGAGTTCTACGAATCGGCGAGCCATCCTGAACGCTGCGTGGTCGGCCACCCGTTCAACCCGGTGTACCTGTTGCCACTGGTGGAAATCGTCGGCAGTAACAAGACCGCACCTGAAGCCATCGAGGCAGCTAAAACGGTCTACAGCGCTTTGGGCATGCGTCCACTGCATGTACGCAAGGAAGTCCCCGGTTTTATCGCCGACCGTCTGCTCGAAGCGCTGTGGCGCGAAGCCCTGCATCTGGTCAACGACGGCGTGGCTACCACCGGCGAGATCGACGATGCCATTCGCTTTGGCGCCGGCTTGCGCTGGTCATTCATGGGCACCTTCCTCACCTACACCCTGGCCGGTGGCGATGCCGGTATGCGCCACTTCATGGCGCAGTTCGGCCCGGCGCTGCAACTGCCGTGGACCTACCTGCCGGCGCCGGAGCTGACTGACGGCTTGATCGACGCTGTGGTCGAAGGCACCAGTGAACAACTCGGTGAACGCAGCATCAGTTCGCTGGAACGCTATCGTGATGATTGCCTGCTGGCCGTGCTGGAGGCGGTAAAAACCACCAAGGCCAAGCACGGCATGGCCTTCAACGACTGACCGGAGCCCTCGGATGCCCGCACTGATCACCTATCAAACCCCAGTCCAGGCGGACTGGGTCGATTACAACGGGCATCTGCGCGATGCCTTCTATCTGCTGATCTTCAGTTACGCCACCGATGCCTTCATGGACCGCATCGGCCTTGATAGCGACAACCGCAGCGCCAGCGGCAACTCGCTGTTTACCCTGGAATGCCATCTGAACTACCTGCATGAGGTGAAGCTGGGTACCCGGGTGTGGGTGCAGACACAGGTCATCGGCTTTGATCGCAAGCGCCTGCACCTGTACCACAGCCTGCACCGTGAAGGCTTTGAAGAGGCGCTGGCGGCCAGTGAGCAGATGCTGTTGCATGTAGACCTGGCTGGGCCGCGTTCGGCGCCATTTGCGCCTGAGGTGGCGGAGCGCTTGCAGGGAATCGTTGATGAGCAGATTGACCTGCCAGCGGCCGAGTTTGTTGGCCGGGTGATTGCCTTGCCCCGCGATCAGCAGCAAAAAATAACCCCGGAGCCGTGAAGCAACCGGGGCTGAAGCGGACGGTGACCAAACCTTCCTTTTCTGTGCATGGCCTCAGTGTGCAGCCTCCCTTGCCCGTCGATTTGCCCGAAAACGACCTGTTCTTAGGTAAAGCAGCCATTACGACATTCTGTTCTTGCCGCCCTGCACCACTGCCCACAGAATCGACTGACGATCACACCTGCAAACAAGGACAACAACCATGATGCATGCGGATTTGATTGATCAAGACGACCTGCTGGGCCAGTTGCGCGCCCTGGGTTTCGAGATGCCGGCCGACGCCAGCGCCGAACAGGCCTGCGAGTACGCGGTGCGGGGCTTGAGTGAACCACGGGCCAAGGCCCTGAAGGGCATGGTTGAGCAGATGTACAGCGGCAATGCGACCATCCTGCCCGCTGTGCGTCAGGCGATCGAACAGCAGCTGTTGCCGGCGTTGGCGCAGTTCAAGAATCGCTGAAAGCATCGCCTGTGGGAGCGGGCTTGCCCCGCGATGCGATGTAACTGACAGATCGCAATCGCGGGGCAAGCCCGCTCCCACAGCAAGCCTCGCCTAGAGCCTTACACTGGCAAACGTCGACTCATTACGCGCCTGGCTCAACGCCGACATCGGCCCGGCCAGCGGCGACAGCACCAATGCCTGTGGAATCGGCATCATCGCCACCTGTTGCGCCGTATTGGAACCCACACGCTCATCTCGCGGCGGAATACCGAAGTACTCGCGGTAGCACTTGGAGAAATGCGGCGTAGAGACAAAGCCGCACACCGATGCCACTTCGATGATCGACATCGGCGTCTGCTTGAGCAGTTGCCGGGCGCGAATCAGGCGCAGCTTCAGGTAATAACGCGACGGCGAGCAGTGCAGGTACTTCTGGAACAGGCGCTCAAGCTGGCGACGCGACACCGACACATACACCGCCAGCTCATCCAGGTCGATCGGCTCTTCCAGGTTGGCTTCCATCAGCGCAACGATTTCCTGCAGCTTCGGCTGGTTGGTGCCAAGCATGTGCTTGAGTGGCACGCGCTGGTGGTCCTGCTCGTTGCGAATGCGCTCGTAGACGAACATCTCGGAGATCGCTGCCGACAGCTCGCGGCCATGATCGCGGCTGATCAGGTGCAGCATCATGTCCAGCGGCGCAGTCCCACCGGAGCTGGTAAAGCGATTACGGTCGAGGGTGAACAACCGGGTACTCATGCTCACCCGCGGGAAAGCTTCCTGCATCGCCGCCAGGCATTCCCAGTGCACGCTGCAATCAAACCCGTCGAGCAAGCCGGCGCACGCCAGCGCCCAGCTGCCTGTGCATACCGCTCCCAGACGCCGCGACTGGCGGGCCTGGCTTTGCAGCCAGGTCACGTGCTCGCGGGTCACGGTGCGCTGAATGCCAATACCGCCGCAGACAATCACTGTGTCCAGGGGAGGCGCCTTGTGCATGGCCGCATCCGGGGTGATCTGCAAGCCGTCGCTGGCCCAGACCTGACCACCATCAACACTCAAAGTGCTCCAGCGATACAGCTCGCGGCCGGACAGCTGGTTGGCCATGCGCAGCGGTTCGACTGCAGAGGCCAGGGAGATGAGGGTGAAGTTATCCAGCAGCAGAAAGCCGATGGATTGGGGTGTGCGGTTCTGGGTTGGGGTCCCGGAGTTGTACGACGTCATCGCGGTATCTCCTCACACAATGCAGGGTGCGCCTCAGGCAGGCACGGGCTTTTTTTTTGTCATGGCCCCGATTCGAATGCAGGGGCTTTGCCAATCACAACGCAAATGCCATGCCTGAAATTGAATGGGCATTCAATAAAACCCAAAAACGACGTCGCGCAGCGTCTACGTGGCCTTTGTTCCGAGAACGGGTTTTAAACGCGAAGGACCGTGCTAGCGCCGCTGCGTAGGAAACATGAGCAATTCGGTAGCACTTGTGGGAAGGATGCCCAGAAACGACATCAACGATGTGTCACCCCAGGCGCCATTGGCTGGGGTGACAGCTGTTTATCGAGGGAATATCGAACAGCGCGCTAAAAGGTGGCACGCATGGGCAGAAACGGCGCAGACAGGATCAACACTCGATGGCGTTTACCGCCAAACCTCCGCGTGAGGTTTCCTTGTATTTATCATGCATGTCGGCACCAGTGTCGCGCATGGTGCGAATCACCCGGTCGAGCGAGATGAAGTGTTCACCGTCACCACGCAGCGCCATCTGTGCGGCATTGATCGCCTTTACTGCGGCAATGGCATTGCGTTCGATGCATGGCACCTGAACCAGCCCGCCGACCGGATCGCAGGTGAGCCCGAGGTTGTGTTCAAGACCGATTTCAGCAGCATTCTCAAGCTGTGCCGGGGTCGCCCCGAGCACTTCGGCAAGCCCCGCCGCCGCCATCGCACAGGCCGAACCGACCTCGCCCTGACAGCCCACCTCGGCGCCGGAGATCGACGCGTTTTTCTTGCACAAGATGCCCACCGCCGCCGCGGCCAGGAAGAAGTCGACCACACAGGCTTCGCTGACCTCGTCGCTGAAGCGCATGTAGTAATGCAGCACCGCCGGGATGATCCCGGCCGCGCCATTGGTCGGCGCCGTGACCATGCGCCCACCGGCCGCGTTTTCCTCATTGACCGCCAGGGCGTAGAGGTTGACCCACTCCATGGCGCTTAAAGTCGAGCCAATCACATTGGGCTTGTTCAACTCCTGCAGGCTGCGATAGAGCTTGGCCGCCCGGCGTTTCACGTTCAGCCCGCCAGGCAGAATCCCTTCATATTTCAGACCGTTTTCGACACAGGCCTGCATGGCATGCCAGAGCGTGAGCAAGCCGGCGCGAATCTCCGCCTCGCTACGCCAGACCTTCTCGTTTTCCAGCATCAGTTGCGACACGCGCAGGTCGTTTTTCTTGCACAGTTCCAGCAGCTGCGCAGCGCTGTTGAAATCGTAGGGAAGCACGGTGTTGTCGGCGTCCAGCACACCACTGGCGGCCTGCGCCGCATCCACCACAAAGCCGCCGCCAACCGAGTAATAGGTATCGCGATGCAGCTCGCCCACCGCGCCTTCAGCGATCAGGGTCATGGCGTTGGGGTGATAAGGCAGGTTCTCGTCGAGCAACCGCATGTCGCGCGCCCAGACAAAGCCGACGTGCAGTCGACCATCGAGCAGCAAGGTGTCTGTTTCGCGCAGTGCAGCGATGCGTGGGGCGATTTGCGACGGGTCGATCGCATCCGGCCATTCGCCCATCAGGCCCATGATCACTGCATTGTCGCTGCCGTGACCGATACCCGTGGCCGACAACGAACCGTACAGGCGCACCTCGATGCGGCGCACCTGTTCGAGTTCATCGCGTTCACGCAAACCCTGGACGAACAACGCCGCGGCACGCATGGGCCCGACGGTATGAGAGCTGGATGGGCCGACGCCAATCTTGAACAGGTCGAACACACTGATGGCCATGCCACCTACCTCCTGATTGAGCAGCCCCCCCAAGCCAGGCCAAGGGCGTTGCAACTGCTACGCTAAATAGGCGGCAATCCGCCGAATTCGCGCATCATCAGGCTTTTCAGCGGACTTCTGACGTCTACAACCGACGCGTTCTTGCCCAGCAACGCCGCCAGCTGTCACGACCGTTTCTGCGCCGTTTTTTGCGCTGCAGAAGCAGCAAAACCACGTTTACGGCCTGAGAAAAATCTGTAAACGACTTCATCGACACTGGATGCGACCCTGTCTGTACTGGATACGACGCACCCTGTAGGCGTTTGATTTTCGCTGTTAGATGATCGGTATCGACTCGATTGCACGGCACCTGTCCCGCTATCGCCCGATAGTCAGGTCCGACCGAATGCAAACCATAAAGCACGGCGGTCCTGCGGGACATCCGAGAGAAAACATCAGGAGTCCATTGCATGAAAGGTTCACCCTCGCTATTGCTGACCGCGCTACTGAGTGTGCCGCTGCTGGCCCAGGCCGCCGAGCCTGAGCAGTGTCATACCGTCAACTTCTCCGATGTCGGCTGGACCGATATCACTGTGACCACCGCGGTTACCAGCGTGGTGCTGCAGTCGCTGGGCTACAAAACCAAGACCACCATGATTTCGGTGCCGGTGACCTACAAATCGCTGGCCGACGGCAAGAATATGGATGTTTTCCTCGGCAACTGGATGCCGACCATGGAAAACGACATCAAGCAGTACCGTGATGCCGGTACGGTGGAAACCGTACGGGCCAACCTTGAAAACGCCAAGTACACCCTGGCCGTGCCGCAGGCGCTGTATGACAAGGGCCTGAAAAGCTTCGCCGACATTGCCAAGTTCAAGAAGGAACTCGACGGCAAGATCTACGGCATCGAGCCGGGCAACGATGGTAACCGCACCATCCAGAGCATGATCGACAAGAACGCCTTCGGCCTCAAGGACGCCGGTTTCAAGGTGGTCGAGTCCAGTGAGGCTGGCATGCTTTCACAGGTTGAACGTGCCCAGCGCCGCGACACTGCGGTGGTGTTCCTGGGCTGGGAACCGCATCCGATGAACACCCGATTCAAGATGAAGTACCTGGACGGTGGCGATGATTTCTTCGGCCCCGAATATGGTAAGGCCACGGTACTGACCAATACCCGCAAGGGCTATGCGCAGGAATGCAGCAACGTCGGTCAGTTGCTGAAAAACCTGTCCTTCACCCTGGACATGGAAAGCACCCTGATGGGCAACGTCCTGGACGACAAAATGAAACCCGACGCAGCAGCCAGGGCCTGGCTGAAGAACAACCCTCAGGTACTCGATACCTGGCTGGCAGGGGTTACCACCGTTGACGGCAAACCGGGCCTGGAGGCGGCCAAGGCCAAACTGACGCAGTAAGCACTGCCTGCGGCGGGCTGGCCCCGCCGCAGGCTGTCTTCAATTTTTTGCAGGTGGACGCTCGCTATCATGCTGATCGATGAAAAACTCCCTCTGGGCCAGTACATCGCAGGCTTCGTTGAATGGTTGACGCAACACGGCGCCAACTACTTCGATGCTTTCGCTGCGGCACTGGAATACATGATTCACGGTGTAACCGGGGCACTGACCTGGTTCAATCCCTTCGTCCTGATCGGCCTGATTGCAGTGATCGCGCACCTGATCCAGCGCAAATGGGCGCTGACCGCTTTCTGCGTGCTGTCATTCCTGCTGATCCTCAACCTCGGTTACTGGCAGGAGACCATGGAAACCCTGGCCCAGGTGCTGTTCGCCACCCTGGTCTGCGTGGCCATCGGCGTACCGCTGGGCATCCTCGCCGCGCACAAACCGATGTTCTATACCGCCATGCGCCCGGTCCTCGACCTGATGCAGACGGTACCCACCTTTGTGTACCTGATCCCGACCCTGACCCTGTTCGGTCTGGGCGTGGTCCCCGGGCTGATCTCGACGGTGGTGTTCGCCATCGCCGCGCCGATCCGCCTGACCTACCTGGGCATCTGTGATGTGCCCCAGGAACTGCTCGATGCCGGCAAGGCATTCGGCTGCTCACGCCGCCAACTGCTGTCACGCATCGAACTGCCGCATGCCATGCCGAGCATCGCCGCCGGCGTCACCCAATGCATCATGTTGTCACTGTCGATGGTGGTGATTGCCGCCCTGGTGGGCGCTGATGGCTTGGGCAAACCTGTAGTCAACGCACTAAACACTGCCGATATTGCCTTGGGCTTCGAAGCGGGTCTGGCGATCGTACTGCTGGCGATCATGCTCGACCGTATCTGCAAACAACCCGACGTACCGGTAAGGAGTGAAGCATGAGCATTATTCGCTTCGAAGATGTAGACGTTATCTTCTCCAACCGACCGCGTGAGGCCCTCAGCCTGCTAGACCAAGGCCTTTCGCGGGAGCAGATCCTGAAGAAAACCGGGTTGGTAGTCGGCGTGGAAAAGGCCAACCTGGATATCAATAAAGGCGAGATCTGCGTGCTGATGGGCCTGTCCGGTTCGGGCAAGTCGAGCTTGCTGCGCTGCATCAACGGCCTCAATACCGTCAGCCGCGGTAAATTGTTCGTCGAGCACGAAGGCTCGCATATCGACATCGCCCATTGCACCCCGGCGGAGCTGAAGATGATGCGCACCAAGCGCATCGCCATGGTGTTCCAGAAGTTCGCCCTGATGCCCTGGCTGACGGTACGCGAGAACATCAGCTTCGGCCTGGAAATGCAGGGACGCCCAGAGAAAGAGCGGCGCAAGCTGGTCGAGGAGAAGCTCGAACTGGTCGGCCTGACGCAGTGGCGCAACAAGAAACCCGATGAGCTCTCGGGCGGCATGCAGCAACGCGTAGGCCTCGCCCGTGCCCTGGCCATGGACGCCGACATCCTGCTGATGGACGAGCCCTTCTCCGCCCTCGACCCGCTGATCCGTCAAGGCCTGCAGGACGAACTACTGGAGCTGCAACGCAAGCTGAGCAAGACCATCGTCTTCGTCAGTCATGACCTGGACGAAGCACTGAAGCTGGGCAGTCGGATCGCCATCATGAAAGACGGCAAGATCATCCAGTACAGCAAGCCCGAAGAGATCGTCCTCAACCCGGCCGACGAATATGTACGGACCTTCGTCGCCCACACCAACCCGCTCAACGTCCTGTGTGGCCGCAGCCTGATGCGCACCCTGGACAAGTGCAAGCGCATCAATGGTTCGGTGTGCATCGATCCGGGTGGCGACTCGTGGCTGGATCTGGCCGAAGGCAACACCATCAAAGGTGCACGTCAGGGCGCTACGGGTATGGACCTGCAGAACTGGGCACCGGGGGAAGCGGTGGAGGGGTTGGGGCGCAAGCCGACTCTGGTCAGCGCCAGCATCGGTATGCGTGAGGCCCTGCAGATCCGTTATCAGACTGGTAACAAACTGGTGCTGCAGGAAGGTAATACGGTGGTGGGGATTCTCGGTGACAGCGAGTTGTATCACGCGCTGTTGGGCAAGAATCTCGGTTGAGGTAGAACGATCGCCGGCAATGCCGGCTCCTACACACAGGTCACCTGTAGGAGCCGGCATTGCCGGCGATCGAGGGCAAAGCCCTCGCAGATTCAGCGTACGACAATTCCCTGCTTGGCCATGAAAGCCTTGGCCTCCGGCACCGTGTACTCACCGAAGTGGAAGATACTCGCCGCCAGCACCGCGCTGGCATGGCCTTCAACAATCCCGTCAGCCAGGTGCTGCAGGTTGCCCACACCACCGGAAGCAATCACCGGAATGCCGAGGGCATCGCTGATGGCCCGGGTCACGCCCAGGTCAAAGCCATTCTTCATGCCGTCCTGATCCATGCTGGTCAGCAGGATCTCACCGGCACCCAGACCCTCCATCTTCTTTGCCCACTCCACCGCGTCCAGGCCGGTCGGCTTGCGACCACCGTGGGTGAAGATCTCCCAGCGCGGGGTTTCGCCCGGGCCGGAAACCTTCTTGGCATCGATGGCTACCACGATGCACTGCGAGCCAAAGTGCGCGGCAGCTTCGCCAACGAACTCCGGGTTGAACACTGCAGCGGTGTTGATCGAGACTTTGTCGGCACCGGCATTGAGCAGGTTGCGGATGTCTTGCACGGTACGCACGCCACCGCCTACGGTCAGCGGGATGAACACCTGGCTGGCCATGCGCTCGACGGTATGCAGGGTGGTATCACGACCATCGACGCTGGCGGTGATGTCGAGGAAGGTGATTTCGTCAGCACCCTGCTCATCGTAGCGCCGGGCGATTTCCACCGGGTCACCGGCATCGCGGATGTTCTCGAACTTGACGCCCTTGACCACACGGCCGTTGTCCACGTCCAGGCAAGGGATGATGCGCTTGGCCAGTGCCATGTCGGAGTCCTCAGCCTTGGTAGCTGTCGCAGAAGGCTTGCGCCTCGGCGACATCCAGGGTGCCTTCGTAGATCGCACGACCGGTGATCGCGCCGATGATGCCCGGCGCCTTGGCGTCGAGCAGGGCCTTGATGTCACCCAGGTTGTGGATACCGCCGGAGGCGATGACCGGGATCTTGGTGGCAGCGGCCAGGGCAGCGGTAAAAGGCACGTTGCAGCCTTGCATCATGCCGTCTTTGGCGATGTCGGTGTAGACGATGGCCGAGACGCCGTCGGCTTCAAAACGCTTGGCCAGGTCAATGACCTGCACCGAGCTGACTTCAGCCCAGCCGTCGGTGGCGACAAAGCCGTCTTTGGCGTCCAGACCGACAATGACTTTGCCCGGGAACGCGCGGCAGGCTTCGGCGACGAACTCAGGCTCTTTCACCGCTTTGGTACCGATGATCACGTAGCTGACACCGGCTTTGACGTAGTGCTCGATGGTTTCCAGCGAACGGATACCACCGCCGATCTGGATCGGCAGGTTCGGGTAGCGCTTGGCAATCGCGGTCACCACTTCACCGTTGACCGGCTGGCCTTCGAAGGCACCGTTGAGGTCAACCAGATGCAGACGACGGCAGCCGCCCTCGACCCACTTGGCGGCCATGCTCACCGGGTCGTCGGAGAAAACCGTGGAATCTTCCATGCGGCCTTGGCGCAGGCGTACGCAAGCACCGTCCTTGAGATCGATAGCGGGGATAATCAGCATCTGCAAAACCTGTCTATTCGGTAAACAGTGATGCTCGGGAAGTCAGTTCTTCTCGAGCGCCCACAGGTCGCTTTCAATGCTTTCGAACCGTTCCTTGAGGTGGTTCTGCACATCGAAAATCGCCCTGTTGTAGTAGTGCGGGGCAATCTCTTTGGTGAACAGCTCCAGCACCTCGGCCACCTCAAACGACCCCAACTGCAACTCGAAACGGTCTTCGAGAAAGCGCTTGAGGACATCCAGCGCCTCGCGTTCCTGCTCCGCTGCGAGGGTGAGGATCGGTGCCTTGGTCCTGGACTTGCTCATTACCAGCGTCCGTCCCAGGCGGCGAAGTTCTGCAGCAGCTGCAGGCCATGGGTATGGCTCTTCTCCGGGTGGAACTGCACGGCAAAGCGTGAACCTTCGGCCAGCGCAGCAGCGAAGTCGACGCCATAGTGGCCACGACCCACCACCTGAATGGCCTTGGCCGCAGCGATGTAGTAGCTGTGGACGAAATAGAAACGCGCCAGATCAGGGATGTTGTGCCACAGCGGATGGTCGATGGACTGGGAGACTTCGTTCCAGCCCATGTGCGGTACCTTCAGGTGCTCGCCATCTTCGTGCAGGTCTTTACCGAAAAAGCGCACATTGCCCGGGAACAGGCCAATGCAGTCGACTCCGTCGTTCTCTTCACTGTGATCGAGCAACGCCTGCATACCAACGCAAATGCCGAGGAACGGACGGTCCTGGCTGACCTCACGCACCAGGCTGTCGAAGCCCAGGCGGCGAATTTCGGCCATGCAGTCGCGAATCGCGCCGACACCCGGGAACACCACACGGTCAGCCTCGCGGATTACCGCAGCATCGCTGGTGATCAGCACCTTGCCGGCGCCGACATGCTCCAGGGCCTTGGCCACCGAGTGCAGGTTGCCCATGCCATAGTCGATAACGGCAACTGTCTGCATTACAGGCAACCCTTGGTCGATGGCATCTGCCCGGCCATGCGCTCATCCAGCTCGATAGCCATGCGCAGCGCACGACCGAACGCCTTGAACACCGTTTCGATCTGGTGGTGGGTGTTGTGCCCACGCAGGTTGTCGATGTGCAGGGTGACGTTGGCGTGGTTGACGAAGCCCTGGAAGAACTCCTGGAACAGGTCGACATCGAAGCCGCCCACCGAGGCGCGGGTGTAGGGCACGTGCATCTGCAGGCCAGGACGACCGGAGAAGTCGATGACCACACGCGACAAGGCTTCATCCAGCGGCACATAGGCATGGCCATAGCGACGGATGCCCTTCTTGTCGCCGATGGCCTGGTTAAAGGCCTGGCCGAGGGTGATACCGACGTCTTCGACGGTATGGTGATCGTCGATATGCAGGTCGCCCTTGCACTCGATGTCGAGATCAATCAGCCCATGTCGGGCGATTTGGTCGAGCATGTGTTCAAGGAAAGGCACACCGATATCAAATCGGGCCTTGCCGCTGCCATCCAGGTTGATCGAGGCCTTGATCTGGGTTTCCAGAGTATTGCGCTCGACGGAAGCCTTACGTTCGACCATCACCAGCTCCGCAAAATCATTGGGCGAAAAAGGTGATCATTATAGGCCTAGAAGCGCGTGGCTTGAAACGAAGATGACGCATGGCAGGGGATTTATTGGGGCCGCTATGCGGCCCATCGCCGGCAAGGCCGGCTCCTACAGGCGATGGAATGCGAAGCAGTCCTAGTTGAACAGCACGGCTGTCTTCTGCAACGTCACCCAGATCCCCCAGGCCAGCGGAATACCCACCAGCAACCAGGCGGCGACCACCAACGGCTGGCTGCCCGGCGCCGCATGCCACTCCAACACCCGGGCATTGCCATTGCCCTGGTCATGGCTCAGCGCCTGTTCGGCCGCCAGCTGCGCGTCGGTCATGAAGTACTTGTCGGCCACCGGGCGCACCAGCGCGTTGCAGACAAACCCGAGCACCAGCAGGCCGGCCAGGATGTACAGGGTGATGTCGTAAACCGCCGCACGCTCCACGCCCAGCGCCAGCTGGTACTCACGCAGGTAGGTGATCAGTACCGGCCCGAGCACGCCAGCAGCGGCCCAGGCGGTCAACAGACGACCATGAATGGCACCGACCATCTGCGTGCCGAACAGGTCGGCCAGATAGGCCGGCACGGTAGCGAAGCCGCCGCCGTACATCGACAGGATGATGCAGAACGCCGCCACAAACAGGGCGATATTGCCCAGGTGGCCCATGTTCGGCACCAGCGCATAGAGCGCCACACCCAAGGCGAAGAAGGCGAAATAGGTGTTCTTGCGCCCGATGTAGTCGGAGAACGAGGCCCAGAAAAACCGCCCACCGATGTTGAACAGGCTCAACAGTCCGGTAAACCCTGCAGCGATCGCAGCGATCTGTGCCAATTGGGCAGTGTTGAGTTCGCTGAAGCTCAGGTCGTTCCCTAGCAATTTGCCAGCGAAAACCTCCTGCAACAGTGGCGAGGCCATACCCAGAATGCCAATGCCTGCCGACACGTTCAGGCACAGTACCAGCCAGATCAATGCAAACTGCGGAGTTTTCCATGCAACGCTGACATGTACGTGGCGATGGGTGATCATCGCATTGCTGGCTTTCTTCAACGGCGCAGTCCAGCCCTCGGGCTTCCAGCCGGTCGGTGGCACTCGATAAGCCAAGGCACCGCCGATCATGAACACGAAGTAAATCACCGCCATCACCACGAAGCTCTGCCAGACGCCTACGCCTTCAGGGCTGGCAAAGTGGTTCATCAGCGCTGCCGCCAGCGGCGCGCCGACCATGGCGCCGCCGCCAAAGCCCATGATCGCCATACCGGTGGCCATGCCACGCTTGTCCGGGAACCACTTGATCAGGGTCGAAACCGGAGAGATATAGCCCAGGCCCAGGCCAATACCACCGATGACCCCTGAGCCCAGCCACATCAGCCAGAGCTGGTGGCTATAGATACCGAACGCCGAGATCAGCAGGCCACCACACCAGCACAACGCCGAAACCACCCCGGCTTTGCGTGGCCCGGCGTGCTCCAGCCAGCCACCCCAAACGGCTGCAGAACAGCCGAGAAACACGAAGAATAGGGTATAGATCCAGCTGAGCATCGAGATCTGCCAGTCGCATTCAGTGCTGAACAGGCGGGCGAAGAAGCTCATATCCGGCGCACAAGCGAGCGGCGCGGTGATACCGATCGCTTGCGACAATGGCAACCAGAACACCGAAAAGCCATAGGCCATGCCAATGCACAGATGGATAGCCAATGCCGCCGGTGGCACCAGCCAGCGATTGAAACCGGGCATGGCGATAATCCGCTCTTTGGACAGGAAACCAGGGCTGCTGGTTAGCGTGCCTGCCGTGATACTGCTGTTCATTATTGTGTTCCCTTCGTCGAGATGGTCAGCTCACGGCTCACGACCTTGGCCCTGAGGCAACTGATCGTTTTTTGGCGCAATTGCCCTGAAAAACGCGACAAATCGCCGCAACAGGGCCGGTGAGCGGCGCAAGAGTAGCATCAGCCTCTGCCGTTGAAAGCAAACTGATATCGTCTTTTGTTCAGCAACTGATTGCTGCATGCAAGGAACTGCCATGCCCATGATTGTCGAAATCCTGAGCAAACCTGGCCAGCACGCTGCGCAGGATCCACAAATGCTGTAGGAGAAATCCGTAGTAATCCTTGAGCATCTCCAGCGATACCAAGCGCAGCGCTATACTCTGCGGCTAAATTTTAGAATCGAACTACAAGGACTCGCCCATGAAAGCGTTCGGCAAAATCCTGGGGCTGGTGCTTCTCGGGCTGTTGCTGATCATTGTGGCTCTGGGCTTTGCCCTGACCCACCTCTTCGATCCCAACGACTACAAAGACGAGATTCGCCAGCTTGCACGCGACAAAGCCCACGTCGAGCTGACGCTCAATGGCGACATCGGCTGGAGCCTGTTCCCCTGGCTGGGGCTGGAGCTGCATGAAGCCAGCATCGCCACCCTGAACAACCCGAAAGTGCCGTTTGCCGACCTGCAGATGCTCGGTCTGTCAGTGCGCGTCCTGCCGTTGTTGCGCCGCGAAGTGCAGATGAGCGACGTACGCGTCGAAGGTTTGAACCTCAGCCTGAGCCGCGACGAGCACGGCCACGGTAACTGGGAAGACATCGGCAAACCGCTGCCAGCCGCCGCAACGGCTCCTGCCGAGGGCGCAGCCCCTGCACCTGGCGCTGACGCCACGGCCAAAGCCGAGAGCAACAGCGACGTCAACCAGCGTCCAGTCAAGCTGGATATCGACAGCCTGACCGTGAACAACGCCCGGGTTCAGTACAGCGATGCACGCAGCGGTCAGAGCTTTAGTGCCGAAAGCATCCAGCTGAGCACCGGGGCGGTACACGAAGGGGTGAACATCCCGCTGAAAATGACCGCGTTTGTCAGCGTTGGCCAACCGGTACTCAAAGCACGTACGGAACTCAACGGTGAGCTGCGTTTCGACCGCAGCCTCAAGCGCTACCAGTTCGAAGACATGAAGCTCAGCGGCGAAGCCTCAGGCGAACCCCTGCAAGGCAAGACCCTGACCTTCGCTGCCCAGGGCCAGTTGCTGGTCGACCTGGCAGCCAACGTCGCCGAATGGAACGGCCTGAAACTCTCCGCCAACCAGTTGCGCGCCCTTGGCGAGCTGAACGTGCGTGACCTGGACAAAACCCCGCAACTGACCGGTGGCCTGTCGATCGCCCAGCTCAACCTGCGCACCTTCCTCGACAGCATTGGCATTGCGCTGCCGGCCACCACTGACGCCAGCGCACTGAACAGCTTCGAGATGGTCAGCCGCCTGCAAGGCAGCCCCAACAGCCTGGCCCTGGAAGACCTGGCGGTAAAACTCGATGGCAGCACCTTCAGCGGTCGTCTGGCGGTCGAAGACTTCGCCAAACAGGCCCTGCGCATCCAGTTGAAGGCCGACAAGTTCGACGCCGACCGCTATATGCCAGCCAAGAGCGAAGCGGCAGCCAGCGCCACTGCGGCGCGCCAGGCCGAGGTCAAGAGCAAGGAACAAAGTGCCCTGGCCAGTGCCGGCAACACACCGCTGCCCGACGCCCCGACCCAGGTGGCCTGGAGCAACGACAAGCTGTTGCCGGTCGATCGCCTGCGCCTGCTCGACCTGCAGGCTGACCTGAGCTTCGGCCTGCTGACCCTGGAAAAGCTGCCGATCGAGAACGCCCACCTCAAGACTCAGGGCCAAGGCGGCCTGATCACCCTGCAAAGCCTGCGCGGCGGCCTCTACAACGGCGATTTCGAAAGCAAAGGCACCCTGGATGTACGCCCGGCGGTACCGCAAATGGGCCTCACCACCAAGGTCAACCGGGTGCCGGTCGAGCACTTCATCAAGAGCCAGACCGAAACCCCGCCGGTCAAGGGCCTGCTGACCCTGAGCAGCGACCTGACCGCCACCGGTAACAGCCAGAAGGCACTGATCGATACCCTCAATGGCAACGCCAGCTTTGTCATCAACGACGGCATCCTGGTCAACGCCAACCTTGAACAACAGCTCTGCCAGGCCATCGCTACCCTCAACCGCAAGACCCTGAGCAGCGAACCACGCGGCAAGGACACCCCTTTCCAGGAACTCAAAGGCAGCCTGGTGCTGCGTAACGGCGTGGCCAGCAACCCTGACCTCAAGGCGCGTATTCCCGGCCTGACCGTCAACGGCCATGGCGACCTCGACCTGCGTGTGCTGGGCATGGACTACCGGCTGGGCGTGATCGTCGAAGGCGATAAACGCGACATGCCTGATCCGGCCTGCCAGGTCGGCGAGCGCTATGTCGGCCTCGAACTGCCATTGCGCTGCCGTGGCCCGCTTGAGCTGGGCGCCAAAGCCTGCCGCCTGGACAAAGATGCGCTGGGCAAAGTCGCCGCCAAGCTGGCAGGCGACAAAGCCAGCGAAAAGCTCAGCGACAAGATCGACGAGAAGCTCGGTGACAAGGTAAGCCCGGAACTCAAGGATGCACTCAAGGGGTTGTTCAAGCGATGAGCCCTGAGCAGTTTTCCAGCGCCGTACTGGAGTGGTACGACCGTAACGGCCGGCATGACCTGCCCTGGCAACAGGGCATCACGCCTTATCGGGTGTGGGTGTCGGAGATCATGCTGCAGCAGACCCAGGTCAGCACTGTGCTGAACTACTTCAGCCGTTTCATGGAGGCCTTGCCGACGGTGCAGGCCCTGGCTCAAGCCCCTGAGGATGAAGTGCTGCACCTGTGGACGGGCCTGGGTTACTACACCCGGGCGCGCAACCTGCAAAAGACCGCGAAGATCGTCGTTGAGCAGTACGGCGGCGAATTCCCTCACGATGTCGAAAAGCTTACCGAGCTGCCTGGCATCGGCCTGTCCACCGCTGGCGCCATCGCCAGTATCAGCATGGGTCTGCGCGCGCCGATTCTCGATGGCAACGTCAAACGCGTTCTGGCTCGCTACACCGCACAGGAAGGCTATCCGGGCGAACCGAAGGTGGCCAAGGCACTGTGGGCCAATGCCGAGCGCTACACCCCGTACAGCCGGGTCAATCATTACACCCAGGCGATGATGGACCTTGGCGCCACCTTGTGCACCCGCAGCAAACCCAGTTGCCTGCTGTGCCCGCTCAAGCTCGGCTGCGAAGCACACATGCTCGGCCAGGAAATCCGCTACCCGATCCCCAAGCCACGCAAAGAGCTGCCACAGCGGCGCACCCTGATGCCGCTGCTGGCCAACCGCGACGGCGCCATCCTGCTTTACCGACGCCCTTCCACGGGGCTCTGGGGCGGTTTGTGGAGCCTGCCGGAGCTGGACAACCTGGAGCAGCTCGACGATCTGGCTGACCAGCACGGCCTGAGCCTTGCCTCTAACCAGGCGCTGGACGGCCTGACCCACACTTTCAGCCATTTCCAGCTGGCCATCGAACCCTGGCTGGTCCGGGTCGATGACACCCAGGCCCACGTGGCCGAGGCCGACTGGCTCTGGTATAACCTCGCCACCCCGCCGCGCCTGGGCCTTGCCGCCCCGGTGAAAAAACTGCTGAAACGCGCGGCCGACGTTTTGATTGCAGGAGAGTCGAGATGACCCGCACCGTAATGTGCCGTAAATACAAAGAACAGCTGCCAGGTCTGGAGCGTCCACCCTACCCGGGCGCCAAGGGCCAGGATATCTACGAGCACATCTCGCAGAAGGCCTGGGCCGATTGGCAGAAGGAACAGACCATGCTGATCAACGAGAAGCGCCTGAACATGATGAACGCCGAGGACCGCAAATTCCTCCAGGGCGAGATGGACAAGTTTTTCTCCGGCCAGGAATTCGAAAAGGCCGAAGGCTACGTTCCACCCGCCGAATAACCCCCGAAAAACGTAAGCGACGGAATTAATTTAAAAAAATTTCAAAAAGTCGTTGACGCAAACCTGAAAAAGCCTTTTAATGCGCCCCGTTGCCCAGATAGCTCAGTCGGTAGAGCAGGGGATTGAAAATCCCCGTGTCGGCGGTTCGATTCCGTCTCTGGGCACCACTAATACCGAGAAACCCCAAGGAACAATGTGTCCTTGGGGTTTTTTATTGCCTGCGATTTAATGGTCGCTGGACCATTTCTGAACGCCTTCGCCCTGCCCGCGCTCTTAGCGAAGCGAAGAACCCGACGCTTCCAGCTGCCGATATGTGCGGGCGCGGATCAGCGCGAAGATGCCGCCAAATCCTCTTCGACGAAGCGCAGCATCGCCTCCGCCAGCGCCTCGCGCGGATAGGCATTCTGTGTCACCAATAGTGAAGCGATGGTCGAATGGGTTCGGGCGATCGGCACTGCCAATGCCCAATGATCAGCGTTGATATAGCCCATCAGGGTGCTGCCAGGCACAACCTGATCGTAGAAGAGCACTTGGCTGTCGTTGCGGGCATCAATGCGCGCCAGCTTGTTGTAACTCGATTTCAGCGCGAACGAGATGTGATCAAGCTGCGGGAAGGTAACGAGCGAATAGTAGTTCAGTTCGGACGGCAACCGATTCTGCGCCAGCCAGCGCTTGCGCGTTGCGGGTCGCAGGCTGTTGATCGCGCCACCGTCGCCCGAATCGCAGGTCGCACCGGGAAAGTGCCGCAACAGATCCGCCTGGTACTGCTCGGCATCGTTGGCCAGTGCCGAGCCGCCGACCGCGCCGGCGGCACTGATCACTGCCGCCACGCGGCCGCGGATTTCCGGGTAAGCGACCATCGCTTCGAGAATGTCGGGCGCGCCTTTCGAATAACCGATCAGGACGAGGCGCGGCGGTCCGGCTTCGGTTGGCATCGCCATAATTGCGTCGCGTATTTGCCTAGCATTGTTTGCGGAGCTCGATAAGGCGTCGACCTTGATCTTCACCAGGTCATATCCGAACTGGCGCAGATGAATCGCTACGCTGCCGGGCGCTTGCAGCCATTGCTCGAAGCATTCGTAACCGACGCCGGCTACCATAGCGCCGACCAGACGGCGTTTCGATTGCCCGAGATCGACGGGTTTGCCGGTGCCGCCAGGTTCGCTACCGACGCGCGTCAGTGCCTCCTCGCAAGGCCGGCTATCGGGCAGGTCGCTTCCTCGCGTGTCGAGAATCGAACAGAAAATCTCGCGAAAGCGCGCCCGCTGGTCCTGCACGCCGGCCTGCGACGCAGGGACCAACACAAGCGGCGGTGTATCCGTCGAGTAAGCGACCAGCGGCGCAGGTGTGCAGGCGGTGAGTGCATGGCAGCCAGCGATCATCAGCCATACCATGCCACCGCGGCACAATAATGTGTAGGCGCCGAACAGGTCACCTGCGGGCATCGTCGACCTCCTCCCGTGCAGGCAATTCGCGCCGGTCCAGATACGCTTCCCAATCGAGCATCTCCACCTCCGACAGACTGAGTGGCCGCGGCGCAAAGAACATGACCGCACGCAGACCGTCGCTGAAGTAATGGGCGCCGCTGAACGTCGTTCGCGGTTGAGCCTGGGACGCGGGACCGACGCCGGTGACGAACCCGAGCTTGTCCAGACCGGCCGAATACATCATGTCCTGAATCAGGAAATTTCTCGCCTCATCGACATCCTCATGCAACACGAGGTTTTCCGAGTCGCGCGGTGCAAAGCGTCCGCCGATCGGCCTCCCGACCTGGGCGAGATAGACGGAGCGACCTTCGAAGCGCATTGGCGTGAGCCACACACGCACCCAGGTCGCCGGCGCTCCGGCTTGCGATTGCTTGCGAACCACGGCATCAGGCATGCGCCCGAACACACGTTCGGCCGCATCCGCGGGGTGCACGGCGCGCCGATAGTTGCGACGTACAAATGCGGCGGCGATATCGGCGAACTCGCCGACGAGAATCGCATTGACCGGATCGCCGTGCGCCCTGCCGTTCGCGTCAGTGGCGCAGCAGGGAAGGCGCTCCAACGCGGAACGCAGCGCGGCCAGATCGTCATAGTCCTTGAACTCGGAACCGTGATGCTGGAACAAGCCTTCGGCAAACCATTTCTCCCCGGCATCGTCCGGCACCCGCAAGAAGAGGGAGAACGGGATCAGCGTCTTTCTTTGCAGCAGATCGATATTCAGCAGCCGCGTAACGCGCTCCGGGTTGATGAACAGCACGCCCGCTTTCGTTTCGCCTGGCAGGACGGGATTCTTGAACCCCAGTTGGTCGAAGTGTGCATCGATGCGCGCGTTCGCTGCCGGGGATAATGTCCTGTGCACGGACCAGGCGACTTCGAGTGGCGAGAAATAGTCGGGATCGGTTCCCGGCTGCAGCAATAAGAGTGGATCGGCAGTCTGGTTCTGGACTTCGACCCACACGGGCTGCACACGCGTCTTGTCCAACTCCACACCCAGCATGCGCTGCCTGTCTTCGGCACTGAGCACGGCGGCGCTGATGCGCACCTCGTGCTTGGTGGCCGTCTGCGCACGTTCACGCAACCCGGAAGTACTGAAATCGGCAGGCGCCTGCCAGGTCGCACAAGCAACGGCGAGCGCAAGAATCGCTGCACACCCCATAGCGCACAAGCAGCGCATTGCACACCGCAGCGTCACCCTGGCGCGCGACGCCAACGGCGAGCGACTCATGGCTTGACCCGCCCCGGTGATTGTCCGCCATTCTCGTAGATTCCTTTCGACAGGAAGAACTCGATTCCCGCCAGGGAGGTGTGCATGGGATCGAATACCAGGACACAGCGCAGCCCATCCGTATAGTAAGGATCGGTGGTCAGGTTTTCGCGCGGCGCACTCTTGGGCGAGACCCCCACGCCCTTCACGAATCCGAACTTGGCCAGCGTCACCGAATACGCCATATCCTGTGTCAGCGCACTCCGCGCTTCGTCGACGTCAGGGTCGATCTTGTGCGTCGTCAGCGTCGCAGAATGCACGGTTAACCGGCTGCCGATATCACGGCTGATTTGGCCGACCCACACCTTCTTGCCGTGATATTGCATCGGACTCAACCACAGCCTCAGGTGATTGCGCTGGTGGACGTTGTCACGCGCCTTTTGCAAGGCAAGGTCCTGGGCTCGTCCGAACAGATAGAGATCGCTCACCGGCGCATAGGGATAGCGCTCGCCGGCAAGCGCCGAATTGACCATTTTCATGATCGACCCCGACCACTTTTCCTCGGTTCCACGCCAGCCGCGACGCGCGAATGCGGGGAAGGCATCATCGAGGCCGCCGACGATTACCAGGTTCAGCGGATCGCCGTTCCTGGACCCCTTCTCGTTGGTGACGCAGCACGGCAGCGCCTCCAGCGCCGCCTGGAAACTGGCGTCATCCGTGTAGTTCACAATTTCTTCAGGCGGATAGATGCCCTGCCTGAACACTTCGCTGATGTGGTAATCGGTGCGCAGGCCCGGCACGATGGTCAGGACAGAGAAATTCCTCGCCCGCCCGTCTGCGACCAGATCGAGGTGAACGAACTTGAAACCCTCGTCGAGATTGGTCAACACGAAGCCCGAGGTTGTCGCGCCCGGTGGGACAGGGTTGCGGAAGGCCAGCCGCCGAAAGTGCCGGTCGAGCGCCGTCCGCTCGTCCTGCGGGACGTCCGAGAAAAATGCTTCAGCCGCCTCGGATGCAGGGAAGAAATTTGGATCGAGGCCCGGCGAAAGCAGATAGTAGGCGCGGTCTTCCTGATTTTTTACTTCGACCCAGACTGGCTGTATCGATGTATTCGCCAGAGGCACGCCGTAGACCGCCTCGCTTTCTGCGGCCGACAGTACGGCGGTCGACACGCGCAAGCCACCCTCGCTGCGCGTCACCGCGCGGCTCTTGTAGTCAAGGCTCGTCGTTGGCGGAGGCTGGGAGGCGCAGCCAGCGAGCGCGGCTGCGATGGCCGTTGCTGCGAGAACGTGTCTCACCATGCGTTGCATCGCGTAACCTCATCAACTGAGCTTTACCAATCTTCGCGGCCCTGCCTACATACTCCGTGGCTACTACGAACATTAGTTTCTACGTCGCAGCTTTTCATTATGAACCGCCCCGGGGATTCCGGAGGCTTTTTGGTATCACGCCGCCATGGCAGACTAGTCGAACTATTGATAGCAGGCCGCTTCGGCCTCTGCAGGTGATACGTCGCCGTCGGCGCCACGGCTAACCAGAACAAGCCGAAGACTGTTGATCACAGTCAGTATGCCCCGCACCCCGCCGCCATATGCTGCCTTGAGGACATTCGAAAAAACCGAAAGGCCCCCAATGAGCGAAGAATCCACTGCCCTGCCACTGCCCTTGCCAGCCCCAGAAACGCCCGCGAGCTCCAGCCAGCCCCCACTACCCAAGCCCGGCACCACCCGCACTCGGCGCCCACGCGCCACCCGCAAGCCGGCTTCGGTTACCGCCGACGGTGAAATCAGCGCCATCAGCCAGCAGCCAGCGGCACTGAAAGTCGCCTCGGCGCCACGCGGCTCGAACGAAGACAGCACCACTGCAAAGCTGCCCGCCAGCTACCCTTACCGCACCCGCATGCGCCGTGCGGAGTACGAAAAGGCCAAGCACGAGCTGCAGATCGAGCTGCTCAAGGTGCAAAGCTGGGCCAAGGAAACCGGCCAGCGCATCGTCGTGCTGTTCGAAGGCCGTGACGCGGCAGGCAAGGGCGGCACCATCAAACGCTTCATGGAGCACCTGAACCCGCGCGGCGCGCGCATCGTCGCTCTGGAGAAGCCCTCCGAGCAGGAAAAGGGCCAGTGGTACTTTCAGCGCTACATCCAGCACCTGCCCACCGCTGGGGAAATGGTCTTCTTCGACCGCTCCTGGTACAACCGTGCCGGCGTCGAACGGGTCATGGATTTCTGCTCGCCACTGCAGTACCTGGAGTTCATGCGCCAGGCGCCTGACCTTGAGCGCATGCTCTGCAACAGCGGCATCCTGCTGTTCAAATACTGGTTCTCGGTCAACCGCGAAGAACAGCTGCGCCGCTTCATCTCACGCCGCGACGACCCGCTCAAGCACTGGAAACTGTCCCCCATCGACATCAAGTCGCTGGACAAGTGGGATGAGTACACCGCCGCCAAAGAGGCGATGTTCTTCCATACCGACACGGCCGATGCGCCCTGGACGGTGATCAAGTCCGACGACAAGAAGCGCGCACGGATCAACTGCATCCGCCACTTCCTGCATTCGCTCGACTACCCGGGCAAGGACCTGGGTGTGGCCCACCAGCCCGATCCGCTGCTGGTTGAGCGTGCGGCGCGGGTACTTGTCGAGGAAGACCGCGGCGAGCTGGCACAGTCCGCCTGAGCGAGGGCCGTCGGCGGCACTTGGGTTTCTTTGCCAACTAGGCTTCAATACGCAAAATTTTACGACTCAGGATTTACCGATGGCCTCCAACAGCAAACAGCAGAAACGCGCCAAGCGCGCCGCCACCAAGGCTCGCGAGAACCGTATGGTGCGCAGCGGCCAGGCGGTCAAAAGCTCCGGCGAAAGCTCCAGCGCCAGCGTCGAGCAGGTCTTCGACAAAGCCATGAATTCGGGCAGCTACACCGCCCTGTTCGAAAAAATGAAGCAAGCCCAAGAAGGCGGCCTGGTGGCCTTGATTTCGGTGTTCCTGGTCGATCCCCTGCTGGCCCTGGTACTCAAAGGCCACAAGGAAGAACACGCCACCGACTACATCGTCATGGTCTTCACCGCCTACCGCAAATGGCTGGACGGAGCTGACGAAGCCACCACCATGGCCTGGCTGGAAAGCGACGAGTTCCAGGAAGCCTACATCTCGGCATCTGAGGCGGTGGCCAAGCAGCAACAGAAGATGTTCGGCTGAGTCATCGCGGGGCAAGCCCGCTCCTACCGGCGGGAGCGGGCTTGCCCCGCGATGAAGCCAACAGCAATAAAAAAGGCCGCGATCTTTGCTGATCGCGGCCTTTTCATTTCAACAGCACTGAATCAGTTGTTCAGCACCGCACGCCCAGCCGCCTCGGCCTTGCGCTTGCGCGCCACCAGCAGCCCGGCCGCAACCACGGCAATCGACAGCAAGCCGGTCGCGATGATCTCGATACGGTGATCTGGACGGATCAGCATCACGGTGAGAATGGCGACGATGAAGAAGATGGTCGCCCAGGTCAGGCCCGGGAACAGCCACATCTTGAACGCGATCTTCTCGCCACGCGCCATACGCTGGCGGCGCATGCGCAGCTGCGAGATGGCAATTACCAGATACACCAGCAAGGCAATGGCGCCGGAGCTGGCCAGCAAGAACTCAAACACCGCGGCAGGTGCCACGTAGTTGGCAATCACAGTCAGGAACGCCGCCGCCGTCGACAGCACCACAGCAACATACGGGGTAGCGCTGGAGGTGGTGCGCTGGGCCACGGCCGGTGCATCACCACGCTTACTCAGGGAGAAGAGCATGCGCGAAGAGGTGTACAGCGCCGAGTTCAGGCAGCTGGTTACCGCGATCAGCACAACGATGTCGACGATCAGCTTGGCATTGGGAATGCCCATCAGTTCCAGCACAGTCTGGTAGGAACCGACTTCTGCCAGCTCACTGCTGTTCCACGGCACCAGCGCCACTACCAGGAAGATCGACACGAGGTAGAACAGGAAGATCCGCCAGATCACCGAGTTGGTGGCCTTGGAGATCTGCTTGCACGGATCCTTGGACTCGGCTGCCGCAATCGTGACGATCTCGGTACCCATGAACGAGAACATGGTAGTCAGCATCGCTGCCAGCACCGCGCCCAGACCGTTAGGCATGAAGCCCTGGGTGTCGAACAGGTGGCTGACGCCGCTGACCTGACTGTTGGGCAGGAAACCGAACACTGCCGCCAGGCCAAGAATGATGAAGCCGATGATTGCGATGACTTTTAGCAGGGCGAACCAGAACTCGAACTCGCCATAGTTCTTCACGCTGAACAGGTTGGTCGCGGTCAGCAGCAGGGTAATGACCAGGCTAAAGACCCAGATGCCGACATCAGGGAACCAGGCATGCAGGATGGCCGCTGCGGCGTTGGCTTCCAGCGGAATCACCAGTACCCAGAACCACCAGTACAGCCAGCCAATGGTAAAACCGGCCCAGTGGCCGATGGCCTTGTCGGCATAAGTAGAGAAGGAGCCGGTATCCGGCGAGGCGACCGCCATCTCCCCGAGCATGCGCATCACCAGTACCACCAGGGTACCGGCGGCAGCATAGGCCAGCAGAACGGCCGGGCCGGCAGCGGCAATGGCATGGCCGGAACCTACGAACAGGCCGGCACCGATCACACCAGCAATGGACAGCATGGTGACATGCCGTTGTTTGAGCCCCTGAGCGAGGCCATTGGAACTATGCGTACCGCTCATAAAACTACCTTTGCAAGAATTGCGTTTTAATCCTGCGACCTGAGGCGCGCCTTGAATAAAAGATTGCTACATCCTGTTGCCGATGCATAAGGCAATATCCGCGCCACCACCATGACCGCTCGTTCGAAATATCTCACACCCCTGTCAAACAAGGCTTACAGGCCTTTCTGCCAGAACCTGACCGAAAGCCCTTCAAAAACAGTCGGAAAAACACAATTACTGAAATACTCACTTACAAATGCCCAGTCGCACCAAAATTCTCCTGCGGTAACACCCCTCGCACAACTTCTGAGCAAAAAGGCGCAACCGGCAGGCGCAACCATTCGCAGGATTCAGGCGCTAAAGCTGTGCGCAAGGTCAGAAACGACTTCCCAGCACTGACCAAAAATGGCACCATCGCGCCTTTTTTCATCAAGGCTCCGGCCCTGGAAACGAAGGCAAGTGGTCATCGGCGCGACAGTCCGCTGCAGCGATGCGACACTGGCCCTCTTGGCAACCGCTTGCCCCTCCCGACCTTGTTGGCTGTCATTCGGCCGCTATGCTAGCTTGGCGCTCGCCAAGAAGGCCGCCAACAGCAGGAGCGCACCAGAACACATGAGGACCGCACATGGCTGAGGCCACGCCCGCGCTGGAAATCCGCAACCTGCACAAACGCTACGGTGATCAGGAGATCCTCAAGGGCATCTCGTTGACCGCACGCGATGGCGACGTAATCTCGATCCTGGGATCCTCCGGCTCCGGCAAGTCCACTCTGCTGCGCTGCATCAACCTGCTGGAGAACCCGCACCAGGGCCAGATTCTGGTAGCCGGTGAAGAGCTCCGGCTCAAGGCCGCGAAGAACGGCGAACTGGTGGCGGCCGACAACAAGCAGATCAACCGCCTGCGCAGCGAGATCGGCTTCGTGTTCCAGAATTTCAACCTGTGGCCGCACATGAGCATCCTCGACAACATCATCGAGGCGCCACGCCGCGTGCTCGGCCAGAGCAAGGCCGAAGCCATCGAGCATGCCGAGGCACTGCTCAACAAGGTGGGTATTCACAACAAGCGCTACAGCTACCCGGCCGAATTGTCCGGTGGCCAGCAACAGCGCGCAGCCATTGCCCGGACCCTGGCAATGAAGCCCAAGGTCATTCTGTTCGATGAGCCGACCTCGGCCCTGGATCCGGAAATGGTCCAGGAAGTGCTCAACGTTATCCGCGCCCTCGCCGAAGAAGGCCGTACCATGCTACTGGTTACGCACGAAATGGGCTTCGCCCGCCAGGTGTCCAGTGAAGTTGTCTTCCTGCACCAAGGGCTGGTCGAAGAGCAGGGAACGCCGCAGCAGGTTTTTGAAAACCCGAACTCGGCGCGTTGTAAACAATTCATGTCCAGCAACCGCTAACGGAGCAACACGCATGCAGACCTATAAGAAATTCCTCCTGGCCGCTGCCGCCACGCTGGTGTTCTCGGCCAATGCAATGGCTGCCGAGAAACTGAAAATGGGCATCGAGGCGGCCTACCCGCCGTTCAACAGCAAGGACGCCAGTGGCCAGGTCGTCGGCTTCGACAAAGACATCGGTGACGCCCTGTGCGCCAAGATGAAGGTCGAGTGCGAAGTGGTCACCTCCGACTGGGACGGCATCATCCCGTCGCTGCTGGCCAAGAAGTACGACTTCATCGTCTCGTCGCTGTCGATCACCGACGAGCGCAAGCAGGCCGTCGACTTCACCGACCGCTACTACTCCAACAAGCTGCAGTTCATCGCCCCGAAGAACAGCGACTTCAAGATCGACAAGACTGACATGGACTCGCTCAAGGCCTCGCTCAAGGGCAAGACCATCGGCACCCAGCGCGCCACCCTGTCCGGCACCTGGCTGGAAGACAACTTCAGCGACGACGTCAAAGCCATCAAGCTCTACGACACCCAGGAAAACGCCTACCTGGACCTGACTTCCGGTCGCGTCGATGCCCTGCTGGCTGACAAGTTCGTCAACTACGACTGGCTCAAATCCGAAGCGGGCAAAAACTACGAGTTCAAAGGCGAGCCTGTGGTCGAGAGCGACGAAATCGGTATCGCTGTGCGCAAAGGCGACCCACTGCGCGAGAAGCTCAACGCTGCGCTGAAAGAAATCGTTGCTGACGGCACCTACAAGAAGATCAACGACAAGTACTTCCCGTTCAGCATCTATTGATTCGCCCCGACCGGCACCGCCTTCACCGGCGGTGCCCGTCCTTTGAACACACCTGCCCATGAATATTGATCTATACGGATTCGGTCCGGCGCTTGCGGCCGGGACACTGATGACCGTCAAACTGGCGTTGTCAGCCCTCTGCGTGGGGCTGGTGCTGGGGCTGCTCGGCGCCTTGGCCAAGACCTCGCCATTCAAACCCCTGCAATGGCTCGGTGGCACCTACTCGACGCTGGTTCGCGGCGTGCCGGAATTGCTCTGGGTACTGTTTATCTACTTCAGCTTCGCGACGATGATGGACAAACCCTTCGTTGCTGGCGTCATCGCCCTCGGCCTGTGCTTCGGCGCCTATGCCACAGAAGTATTCCGTGGCGCGATCCTGGCCATCCCCAAGGGCCACCGTGAAGCGGGCCTGGCCCTGGGCCTGTCCAAGGGACGGATTTTCACCCGGCTGATCCTGCCGCAGATGTGGCGCATGGCCCTGCCGGGACTGGGCAACCTGTTCATGATCCTGATGAAAGATACCGCCCTGGTGTCCGTCATCGGCCTGGAAGAGATCATGCGTCAGGCGCAGAACGGGGTAACCAACACCAAGTTGCCGTTCACCTTCTACATGGCCGCAGCCTTCATCTACCTGGGGCTGACCATCATCGCCATGATCGTTATGCACTTTCTGGAAAAACGCGCCGCTCGCGGCTTCGCGAGGGCCAACCAATGAACTGGGAAGTCATCATCAAGTGGCTGCCAAAGCTGGTCCAGGGTGCCACACTAACCCTGGAACTGCTGGCCATTGCCGTTATCGTCGGGCTGATCCTGGCAATCCCGCTGGGTATCGCCCGCTCGTCGCGGCACTGGTATGTACGCGCCCTGCCGTTTGGCTACATCTTCTTCTTCCGTGGCACGCCGCTGCTGGTGCAACTGTTCCTGGTGTACTACGGCCTGGCGCAGTTCGATGCAGTGAAAAACAGCGCCTTGTGGCCGTACCTGCGTGATCCGTTCTGGTGCACGGTACTGACCATGACCCTGCACACGGCGGCTTACATAGCTGAGATCCTGCGTGGCGCCCTGCAAGCCATTCCTCGTGGCGAGATCGAAGCAGCACGCGCCCTGGGCATGTCGCGGACCAAGGCAATGATCTTCATCATGCTGCCACGTGCGGCGCGCATCGGCCTGCCGGCGTACAGCAACGAAGTGATCCTGATGCTCAAGGCCAGTGCCCTGGCCAGCACCGTGACCCTGCTGGACATCATCGGTATGGCGCGGACCATCATCGCCCGTACCTACATGCCGATCGAGATTTTCTTTGCCGCCGGCATGCTGTACCTGGTGATCTCCTTCGTGCTGGTGCAAGCGTTCAAGCAACTCGAACGCTGGCTGCGCGTCGACGCCTGCCAGGGTCGCTGAACCTGTATAACGGGGCTGATCACAGCCCCGTTTTCGTATCTGCCCATGACCACTTCCCATCCACTCGAAGATCACCAACTGCTGAGCCGCTTCCAGGCCCTGGACGGCTTCCTGCGCGAGCACCAGTCGCTGTGGCGGCCACGCCCCTTCATCCAGCTGCACCTGCCCTGGGAAGCTGAGCACCCGGCTCTGGCCAGTTGGCTGCGGCAACGCTCGCTGAACGAGGCGGAGGCAGCACACAACCATCCCGAACAATTGCACGCACCCGCGCCTTTTCCACAGCTGGCAAGCCTGGCCGCTCAGCTGTCAGAGGTTGGCGAGTTATCCACAGTCACCCTGCCCTCGGCAGGCCACCGCTTGAATGTCGATGTGCCTGGGCGCAAATGGCAGCAAATCGAAGCGTTTGCCAGCCACCTGGGTTTTACCCGCCAACCGCAACACTGGCTCGACTGGTGCTCGGGCAAAGGCCACCTTGGGCGTCGGCTGCTGCAAGCCGACAGGCAACAACTGACCTGCCTGGAATACGACGCAGCACTGGTCGCAGCAGGCCAGACGCTCAGCCAGCATCATGGCCTGGCCAGCCAGCACCTGTTGCAGGACGTACTGGCCGAAGATGCCGACCGTCAACTGAGCAGCGAACACACGGCAGTGGCCCTGCATGCCTGCGGCGACCTGCATGTACGTCTGCTGCAACTGGCCAGTCGTCAGGGCTGCCGCCAACTGGCCATAGCGCCTTGCTGCTACAACCGTATCCGCGCGTCGCAGTATCAGCCACTGTCCGCCGCCGCCATGACTTCAGGCTTGCAGCTGTCAGTTGATGATCTGGGCCTGCCCCTGAGCGAAACCGTTACCGCTGGCGCGCGGGTACGACGTCAGCGCGACGAGTCGATGGCCAGGCGCCTGGGATTCGACCTGTTGCAGCGCCAGCTGCGCGGTCAGGATGAGTACTTGCCGACACCGTCATTGCCGGTCAGCTGGCTGCACAAACCCTTCGCCGACTACTGTCAGGATCTGGCTGCCCTCAAAGACCTGCAGATCGATCACGCCCCCGACTGGGAGGCATTGCAGGCCAAGGGCTGGCAACGCCTGGCCGAAGTGCGCAACCTGGAGCTGCTGCGCAATCTGTTCCGGCGCCCACTGGAGCTGTGGCTGGTGCTGGACCGCGGCTTGTACTTGCAGGAGCAAGGCTACCGGGTGCAGTTGGGAGTGTTTTGCGAGCAACCGCTGACACCACGCAATTTGATGCTTCTGGCCGAACGCCAGTAGCCGACGCCAGCTGTGCGCAGCCTGTGGATAAGTCTGTGGGCAACCTTTTGAAAAAACCCTGAAAATCCTTGGATCCAAGCGCTTTCAGCGATTGGCGGTTTTTTGTTCAGCGGCTTATCGCCAGCAAAAACAGCCATTTGCGCAAAGACAAACGGCCTGCGTCGCTCCGACGCACGTACTGCCTGGCTGGCACATGCATTGTGCATAAGCGCTTTAGCGATTTGCTCTAAGCGGGCAAATCAGGCCAGTTTCAGCAGGCTCATACCCGCCAGCAACAGCACCAGGCCCAACCAGCCACGCCCGGCCAGACGCTGACCAAACAATGCCCAGCCCATCGCCACAGTGGCGAGGATGCCGAAGCCGCCCCAAATGGCATAAGCCAGCGACAATTCAATATCGCGAACAGCCTGAGCCAGCGCGGTAAAGGCCGCCAGCACACAGAGAATCGAGGTAATCCCCAGGCCACGCTTGCGGAAACCGTCAGAGTACTTGAGCAGCAGGTTGGCGATAACTTCCAGCACGATGGCCAGGCCAAGCCAGGCAAAAGGTATCCAGTTCATGCTCAGCATGGCAGGGCCTCCATGTTGCGCTCGGCAGGTGCCGGGCGGGTACCGGCCTTGATCAGCAGGATACCGGCGATCATCACACCCAGGCCCGCAGCCTTGAGCAAGCCCAGGCTTTCACCCAGCCAGGTAACGCTGATCAGGGTAATCAGCACGATGCCGATGCCTTCCCACAGCGCATAGGCAACGCCCACCGGCACGCGTTTTACTGCCAGGGCCAGAAAGAAGTACGACAGACCGATCATCGCGTACATCAAGCCATGACCAAGAACAGGATGCTCAGTGGCGGCGAATTTCATCGACGCGGTGCCGATTACCTCGGCGGTGATAGCGATAAACAAATAGATCCAGGAACGCATGATGCCCTCCCACGGGCGACACAAACCGAACGCACAAATGGCGGCGGCTACAGACAAAAAGAGAGAAAAAGCTGCTTGTCGGGGGAGGCGCTAGAGACCGCCGGTCCAGTGATTTTCACGGGAGACCAGACGAGAGGTGGGGAGCAGAAACGCTTTACTGTTCAACATAATGAACAACAAATTAGCTCAAGGCATCGTTAAAGTCAAATCGATAGAAAATTACTAATTAAATTTCGCGTTGTTGAGCACGTATTCAGGTGAAAGCCCTTAAAGGCTGCAGAAAGGTTCGTAAATTATACTTTTCACCCTTAAAAGCGTCGCTGGCCAGGTCGGGGTACAAGGATCTGCCCGAAATTATCGGGATTACGCAAGCGCACCTGTCGTGCTGAAAAACGGTAACCTCAACAAAGACTGAAACCTGCGGAAAACGGAATTCACTGTGAACACTCTCAGCTCACTCACCTTGCTCAGCTTCATCCTGGCCCTGGCCGGTTGCAGCAGCTCAAGCTACACGCCGGACTCCGGCTGGGACATGCCAAAGATGCAGGTCCTCGGCGACAACGGCCTGCCGGCTCAGCCCTACAGGCACTGCAACAAGCGCGGCTGCCACGAGCACAAACCGATGCTATTCGACCCGAGCAAAGCCGAACCCGACGCCACGACATTGCATCGCGGCTGGTAAGAAAATCGCTGGTGATGCCTATTGAAAACGGACATCGCAAGGAATCTTGCAGAAGTAGTTTACAGACGCAAACTGATCGCTATAATGACGCCCCTGTGCCGGTATAGCTCAGATGGTAGAGCAACTGACTTGTAATCAGTAGGTCCCGGGTTCGATTCCTGGTGCCGGCACCATACAAGGTTCCAGAGAAGGCTTTCAAAATCTCTGGAACCCCCGAAAAACCCGCCTTCTGGCGGGTTTTTTCGTTTTAGCGTTCCGTCGGGTTACGTCAAAATCTGGTGGATTCCAGCCGTTTTAGGGGTAGATTTAAGGGTACACAGCCAGTTCGATAAAAGGGAGTACCCTTATGTCGCGCACCACTGCCCCACTCAGCGATTCGGCCTGCCGCTCGGCAAAACCCACTGATCGCGCCTATAAGCTTTTCGACGGCGACGGCCTCTACCTTCTAGTCCAACCCAATGGCCGTAAAGGCTGGCGTCTCCGATACGTCAAACCTGACGGCAAAGAAGGGCTCACCTCGTTCGGTAACTATCCTGTCATTAGCCTCGCCGACGCTCGCCGCAAGCGCCTGGAAGCCAAGCGCCTCTTGGCCGAAGGGATTGATCCAGTCGAGAAGAAGCAGAAAGCCAAGGCCGACGCCGCAATTAAGGGGCGAACATTCGAAAGTATCGCAATGGCGTGGCACAAACAAATGTCGACGAAGTGGGCGCCAGGTCATTCCAAAACGGTGATGAGCCGCCTCAAGACCCATGTCTTTCCACTTCTTGGCGCTCGGAATATCGCAGAATTGGATACGTTCGACCTTCTCCAACCCTTGGAAGCGATCAAGCTACGGGGAACAATTGACGTCGCGTTAAGGGTACAAAACTACCTGCAAAGCATCATGCGCGAAGCCAAACGCTCTCGACTGATTACCGCGAACCCTGCGTACGACCTCGAAGGCTCGATGAAAGCTCCGCGAGTAGTTCACCGGCCTGCCCTACCCTTATCGCGTTTGCCGGAATTACTCGTACTCATCGATACCTACCACGGGCGAGCACTGACCCGACTTACAGTGCTGCTATCCCTACACGTGTTCGTACGCTCCAGCGAACTGCGCTTCGCCCGCTGGAGCGAATTCGATCTCAAGCGCGGCACCTGGGAAATACCGGACACTCGACCCGCGTTGGACGGAGTACCCTTTTCCACAAGGGGTACAAAGATGGCCGGGGATATCCACCTTGTCCCCTTATCGCCGCAAGCCGCAGCCCTGCTCGAACAGATCCATGTCCTCACTGGCAAATTCGACTTGGTGTTTGCAGGCGATGCCAAGCCCTGGAAGCCAATGTCTGAAAACACGGTAAACAGCGCGCTTCGAAAGATGGGTTTCGACACCAAAAACGAAATCTGCGGCCATGGCTTTCGCTCAATGGCCTGTAGCGCGCTGATTGAATCTGGACTGTGGTCCGAGACCGCTATTGAAAGGCAGATGAGCCACAAGGAACGCAACAACGTCCGCGCCGCTTACATCCACAAGGCAGAGTTTATCGAGGAGCGTAGGCTGATCATGAACTGGTGGAGCCGGTACCTGGAGGCCAACCGGCAGGAGCATGTCACTCCACACGAATTCGCGAACCAGACCGGAGCAAACGTCACTCGCCTAAAAACGAAGCGTGGCGCAACTGAGTAAGCGCTCGGTCTTCATATCTCAGTGATCCGCTTGTCCACGCGGGTCCATCCAACCAGGGCTGCAAAGCCGCCCTGGTTCGATGGACCTCACTTAAAAAATCTAATGCCCACGCAACTGTCTGTGGAAAACCACTGATATCCACCGGTGGATAATTTCATCCACAGCCGCAGAACCCCCAAAAAATCGAGCCTTGACCGAAATTATCCACAGGCGTAGAAAAGATCGTGCAAGCGCTGTCGTTGACAGCAACCCAGGTAGCCAGAACCTTTAAAGCTACGCCACTCCGTGGTGGTTCTCCCCCAAGTGCGATTAGCGTCCGGCGGCTCGCACAGTCACAGCAATGTGATGGATGCCTACTTCTCAGCTTTGCCTACTACGGCAAAATCCACCCTACCCGGCTGCCCTGCAGCAACCTATCCGCTTGGCCATTTCACTGCGCCAACCTGCGTGTCCGTCTCTTTCTTCCGGAAAGAGACGGACGCTCCTACCGCTGCTGCAGCCCAACTCGTACAAGGCTTTGCGGCATTCCCCCTCGTGATAATCGGCGTGACAAACACCGAAATCACCAGCAACAGCGATGCAGATGATGGTGCCGCAGCCCACGGAATGGACTGCACCCGACTGACAGTCAGGCACGCCCCGGTCATCACATCCCTGCCTTCACCCGACTCAGGATCTCGCGGCGCCGGACTCGTCAGCCAGCACAGCCTCCACCCGCCCACTTCCTCGGAAGTGCTCAGGAGGCCAGATCATGAGATGCCCAAGCTCTTGGCCGTAAGGAGCCGCCAGTCCCGCGTTAGTGGACAACCCTCACAGGTCGCAGGGGCCTTGATCCCTGATAGCACTCAACATCCATGGCGGGATGACGTGGGGAAGTTTTTAAAAGTTTGGCTTCGAGAGAAGTGAGATCATGGCATTGGTCGGTAGACGGGACGGGCGAAATTTTGGATGGGGTCGGCAACTGAGTTATGCCGGGCCACAGGCATTGAAAGATCTGTTTGGCGGCGGGCACTACGGAACCGTCAAAGCACACAGTGATCGGTGGCGGGCGTTTGTGCACTGGTGTCGCTCAGAGGATGGGCCAGGGTTTAATGATGCGCGGCAGATAGATCGGCAAACCTTGTTGGACTATGCCGGACATCTGCGGCAGCAAGTTGAACAAGGGGCTATCTGCATCGCCACCGCGCAAAATCGGTTGTCCAGTGTCAACCGAACGATGGCTGCGCTTCGCGGTGATCAGTATGTGAAGGTGCCGAGCCCGAGCAAGGCGTTAGGAATGCGGCGCACCAGTGTTCGTCGCTCGGTGCCACAAGGCCAAGACCGCGAACACGTGAAGCGGATCGTCGACGCCCTCTGCGGACATCAGCAGCCACGTGCTGCCGCCATCGCGCAGTTGGCGCGAGCAACCGGGATGCGCTTGCGTGAGGCCATCTTGGCTGACCTTCCGCGCCTGCAAAGAGAAGCCGAACACTACGACAAGATCAACATCCAGGATGGCACCAAAGGTGGCCGCGGCGGCGCAACCGCGCCTCGTTGGATCATGGTGGATGACCATATTCGCGAAGCGCTCAGGTACGCCGAACAGGTCTCGCCCGACGGTAACCGCAACCTGCTTGCACCAAACGAGAGCTACCTCGATTTTCAACGGGAAATCGTCCGCCCCGCCCGGGACATCCTCCATCAGCACAACCTCAAAGGCTTCCACGAACTGCGCGCGGCATATGCGTGCGAACGCTATGAGCAGATCACCCATCACCTGGCGCCTATCAACGGTGGCAGGTGCAGGCACCTCGATCCGCGCCTTGATCGAGAGGCACGTTTACTAATCAGCTATGAGCTGGGACACGGTCGAATCGACGTGGTATCGGCGTACATCGGGGGCGCGCATGAGTAAGGCATTCGATATGGAGCTGTTCTTGGCTGGGGTACTGACTGGAGCACATGCCACACGCGAACGTCACATCCGCCAGGCCAAGACAATTCAAGCAACCATTTCTGAACGCTGGAACCGAGATAATCCATGGACATGGCAAAGAAAACATCTCGTTTGGTTTTTGAACCACCACATGAACTCAAACTCGAAATCGACGTGCTACTACTACCTGCTGACCACAAACCTGATCACTCTGCGCCTAGGAAAATCCTGGAATTTTCAACGCTAGCCGAATGCCAACAACTGCGAGCTCTGTATCCCTCACCGGCAGATTGATCCAGCCAACGATTTGATTGGGATTAGGGTAGACCTCTTGAGCCCCTGAACCAAACCTCTGTTGTTTGATAACCTCTATGTTTTACTGATGGACTGAGGGTTGTAGCTCGAGGCTACAGGCTTCACCTGAGACGTAGAGGCTGAAGGCGGTGATAGACACTAGTCTGGTGGCGAAGCTAAGGGCTGAGAATGCAAGATTGATTGCCTTGCTGGATGCTCATGGCATCGATTGGCGCCCGCCTGCTGAGCCAGTCAAGATAGCGATTGTCCAAGCAGAACACTCACAGCAACTCGATACTGAAGGGAAGCTTGCCCTATTCCAAAGCTTGTTTCGTGGTAGGACGGACGTTTATCCCATCCGCTGGGAAAGCAAGGCAGGCAAATCAGGATACGCTCCCGCTTGCGCAAACGAATGGAGGCCTGGCGTTTGTGAGAAGCCTCGAATCAAATGTGGCGACTGCGGTAACCGTCAGCTACTTCCACTTACCGATGAAGTGATCTATCGCCATCTAGCAGGTGAAGTGGTGGTTGGTATCTACCCCTTGCTTCCTGATGACACCTGTTATTTTCTGGCTGTCGACTTCGATGAAGCCGAATGGCGTGATGATGCACGAGCTTTTGCTCAGTCGTGCCATGAACTGGATGTCCCAGTGGCACTGGAAATATCGCGTTCAGGTAAAGGGGCTCACTGCTGGGTTTTTTTCGAGCTAAATGTTCCTGCTCATGATGCGCGCCGCCTCGGTGCTGCAATCATCAGTCATGCATGTGAACGTACACGCCAATTGGCGCTCAGTTCCTATGATCGGCTGTTTCCAAATCAGGACTATATGCCTAAGGGCGGCTTCGGAAATCTCATCGCGCTCCCTTTGCAAAAGCGGGCCAGAGCTCACAACAACAGCGTTTTTGTAGACGACACGCTTGAACCTCATCCCGATCAGTGGGCCTTCCTGGCATCGGTTCAGCGAATGGACCCAGAAGATATCCAGGCCGTTGTCACCCAGGCGATGGGCAATCGGGATCCTATAGGCGTCACCTATGTTGATGACGAAGGCGATGCAGAACCTTGGAAAGGTCGTGAGTCAAGATCACGTAAATTGACATGCCCGTTGCCGGCGTCCGTCAACATCACGCTGGCTAACATGATTTACTTTGAAAAAGCGGTATTGCCACAGCCGTTGGCAAACCAGCTTGTCCGGCTCGCTGCTTTTCAAAACCCCGAATTCTATAAAGCTCAAGCCATGCGTATGTCGGTGTGGAACAAGCCGAGGGTCATCGGCTGTGCCCAGAATTTTCCCAAACATTTTGCGCTGCCACGTGGCTGCTTGGATGCTGTGCTGGAGCTGTTAGGGGAAAACGGCATTACCCCAGTTTTTCAAGATGAACGCTTCGCAGGTAGTCCCATCGACGTGAGCTTCCTCGGTACCCTGCGTCCCGACCAGGAAGATGCGATCAGCACAATGCTAAGTCATGACACCGGTATCCTCTGCGCGCCGACAGCGTTCGGTAAAACGGTGAGTGCTGCTGCATTGATTGCTAAACGTGGCGTTAACACATTGGTGCTTGTGCATCGGACGGAATTGTTAAGGCAGTGGCAAGAGCGCTTGCAGGCGTTCTTGGGAGTCGGGAATGGTGTCGTTGGTACTCTTGGGGGCGGAAAAGCGAAGCTTACAGGCATCATCGACATTGCCGTCATGCAGTCGTTATCGCGAAAAGGCGAGATCAGCGATCAGGTAAAAAACTACGGCCAGATCATCGTTGATGAGTGTCATCACCTATCAGCAGTGTCATTCGAGGCACTACTGAGGAGCGCGACCGCGCGGTACGTATTGGGACTCACAGCAACCCCAGTGCGCCGAGATGGACAGCAGCCCATTATTTTTATGCAGTGCGGACCGATCCGACATTCTGCTGCTCGACCAGCGAGTGCGCCCCATGACCTATCTGTCATGCCTCGATTGCTGCCCAAACCAATAGTGGTCCCCGACGGCTTTGGGATTCAGGACGTTTTTCGGCGTCTAGCCGACGACTCTGAGCGGACAGCCAAAATCGTCTCGGAGATTGAGCTGGCGTACAACGAGGGTAGAAAAATTCTAGTGCTAACGGAGCGGACGGAACATGTGGATGCCCTTGAATTAGAATTGAAGCAGCGCGTGCATAACCTTTTCACGCTTCATGGGCGAGTGCCTAAGAAACAGCGAACTTCCCGTATGCATGATCTTGAGTCCCTTCCCCCTGATGCTCCACGAGTGCTGCTGGCAACAGGAAAACTAGTAGGTGAAGGCTTCGATCATCCGCCGTTGGACACGCTGGTGCTGGCAATGCCCATCTCATGGAAGGGTATCCTTCAGCAATATGCGGGGCGGTTGCATCGATCACATGCCGATAAGGCCGACGTGCGAGTGATCGATTTCGTTGACGTGGGTAATGTCGCGCTGCTGAGGATGTGGGATAAGCGCCAGGCGGGTTACAAAGCGATGGGCTACCGCATGGCTGATTCCATGGCCACCATGGACCTACTCTAACTTTAACGTGGTTGACAGTTGACACATATACGGCCCCACGTTCATAGACGAATGACCGGCCGCTGTGGGGTCGACTCCGGCCCTTCGCCGTTAGTCACGTCAAGCAAGATCCTCAGGCGTACGAGGACCTTGAGGTAGTGTTAGAGGTAGAATCGCACAGGACTTTAAATATTAATCAGCTAATTCAATAGTTTATAAAATAGTTCGACTCCTGGTGCCGCAGTAAAAAAGAGGCTCACCGAAAGGTGGGCCTTTTTTGTTTGCGCAGTAAAAACACCGCAATCCCCTGTAGGAGCCGGCATTGCCGGCGATGGGCTGCAAAGCAGCCCCATTGGATACCCAGCACCTGACTCAAGGTGAATAGCTGCGCAAACAAGCAGCCGCCGACAGCAATGTCAGCCCAGCACCAGCCACATCTAGAAATTTCGTACAGACACTGTCACCCTTTCCATCTTGCCCAACCAAGCATCGGTCAGTAGGGTTCATCCGTCGCTGCACATCAGCGATACAGGATTGGCGTCCTGGCTGGTTGGGTGACACGAAAGCCGCCGCCGCGGCTTTTTGTGTCCTGCGTGTGGCTGCCTGTTATGGGCGGGCCGTATGTGGGCATCTTCGGATGCGCCGGGGTCCAACTAGCCGGTACGCCAACCCATACGGTTCCGCCCACCCTGATTGGCGTCAGGAGGCGGTGTTATCACGACTAGTGGGCACTTCAAAATGAACGAGCATTTCGAATCAACCCGGTTCACTCGCAATAATCGCTTCATCCATGCACTGATGCTGGAATCTCAAGCATGGTTCAGTGTTGTTGATCTTGGTCGCTTGATGGGCTGCCACCTGGATGAGCGTCTCATGCGCAAGCTTGGCACCGACCAGTACCGGTTTTTGTGGCTCACGTATCACGGCGAAGCACAGAAGACCTTGATGGTCAGCGAGTCGGGCATGTACGCACTCATGATCTATCACCACATTCCTGAGAACCGGAATCTACGCCTGTGGCTTACTCACGAGGTCATTCCCGCATTGCGCAGTACTTCACCGCCAAGTGAGCAAGGGCCAACCCTAAGCTCGTTGCAATGGGCAGGGCGCTCGGTGAGTTTGTTGCATTGGCAGAACGATGCCTGGGTTAAGTGGCGGGATATGCCAGTGCTGATGCCGTCGGTAGAGCGGGCACCGGTTAACTCACTTAAGTGACCTGTTTAAGCCTTCGAAGCCGGACTGGTGACGACTTCACTCGGCTAAAAGGTAAACGTAGCGCTGTAAAACCAAGGCGCACCGACAGAATGGCTGGGACTTGATCATTCGCACAGGGCCATCCAGCCAGGGCTGCCAATTCGGCGCTGTCTGGATGGACCTCATTAGTACCAAGAGGTCGTAGCGTTTTGGGGTCAGAACCCACTCAAGTCCCCTGCAGTACCTTCAACGCCGCCTCAGCCAAAAAGCCTGATCGGCTCTTCTGTTCTGGATGATTTTTCACATAAGCATCGATTCGGCTAAGCAAATAAGCCGGTAACGTGATGTTCAGCTTTTCAGCCTTGCCCAGATATTTGGTGATATCGATATCGATCACCGCCCAAGTGCAGCCTGCAAACGCTGGATTGGTCGCGTGGGTTGTCACCGTGCTGGCTTTGGGAATCATCTGCCCGTCCTGGGCAAGCATCTCAAGGTGACCTTCGATGGCTTCGCGCGCCATCGCCATGGCATCGTCAAGATCGTCCCCTGCAGAGAAGCAACCCGGGATGTCTGGAACCTCAACTCCCCAAGCGTGCTGCTCATCACCGGGAAGAATCGCAATAGGAAAAAGCATCTTGAGATCCTCTTCAGCGCTACCCATCAGAGCCGGGCTTGTTTCAGTATGCTGCTCGCCGTCCTGGCCAGGAGATCCTTCTTCGGGTGAGGGATCGTCACCAGGCCAGGTTTTACCGGATGCCTGAAATAGTGATGGCTGCCTCTGATTCTCACCAGATACCAGCCGTCAGCTTCAATTTGAGCAATGAGTTGTCGGCTATTCATAGTCGTCCCTGACCAGCCGATTAGTGGTTATTATAACCACCGATCGACATTCATCAACACTGTACCCACCGACACCCAGGCGAGCTAACTCGCTAGAGCCAGTGACAGCGCAGTATGACAAAGGCCGTGACGCCCTCTCGCTGCGAAGTGCTGCAGCATTTTGCGATGTGCAAGCCCTACATTGGCGGCGGGCTTGCGAGCCCCTGCAACCAATCACAGTAACGAGCCACACCCTGCTCAACCGTCAGCGTCGGCGCCTGATAGCCCACAGCGCGCAGGCGCTCAAGATCGGCGCAGGTGTAGCACTGGTACTTGCCACGCAGGTGCTCGGGAAATTCGCTGTACTCGAGGATGCCTTCAAGCAAGGCCATCTCCAGTGACAAGGGCGGCACATCCTGCTGCTCCCGCAGGCGGTTGATCACCGCCAGGGCCACGTCGTTGAACGGCTGGGCACGGCCACTGCCAACATTGAAAATGCCGCTCAGCTGCGGGCGGTCGAGGAAGAACAGGTTGACCTTGACCACGTCCTCCACCGAGACGAAATCGCGCAGGTGCCCACCACTGGGGTAATCACCGTAACTGCCAAACAGGCTGACTCTGCCATGGGCCTGATACTGGTTGAAGCAGTGCAACGCCACCGAAGCCATCGCGCCTTTGTGCTGTTCATGCGGGCCGTAGACGTTGAAGTAACGCAGGCCAACGATCTGGCTGCGCGCGGCAGGCAGTTGCCTGCGCACGCGCTGGTCGAAGAGGAATTTGGAATAGCCATAGACGTTCAAGGGCCGCTCACCTTCGCGCTGTTCGCGAAAGTCCCGCCCGGCGCCATACACCGCCGCCGATGAGGCATACAGCAAAGGCACCTGCAGGCCTTGGGCAGCGTCGAGCAGGTCGCGGCTGAAGCGGTAGTTGTTGTCCATCATGAAACGGCCGTCGTCTTCGACGGTGCTGGAGCAGGCGCCCTGGTGCAGCACGGCGCGGACCTTGCCGAACTGGCCGCGGGCAAAGCGCTCAAGGAAGTCGTCCTTGTCGAGGTAGTCCGCAATCTCGCTGTCGGCCAGGTTGCGAAACTTGTCGCCGTCGGTCAAGTCATCAACAGCAATGATCTCGGTTTCGCCACGCTGGTTGAGGGCCTGCACCAGATTGCTACCAATAAACCCGGCGGCGCCGGTCACGATAATCGTCATGCCATGTCCCCTTTAAGGGTGCTGAGCCGTCAGTCTAGGCAGGATGACTGGGCAAGAATTAACCAGGATCAATAGTTTTGCCGATAACCGTGACGCTCGTCGGGTTGTGACTTTGCCGTGACTGCCGCCCCTGACTTATCATCCCTCACCCGCTCTTGTGCACATGGATGTCTGATGAAAGCCTTTACGCGCCTGCTGCCTGCCAGCCTGATCATTGCCTGTCTGACCAGCCCCGCTGCCTTTTCCGCCAGCTTCGATTGCAGCAAGGCCGGCACCCTGGTGGAAAGCGCCGTCTGCACCACGCCTTCCTTGTCAGCCAAAGATGACCTGCTCAATGAGCGTTACCAGCCGCTCAAAGACCGCAAGGTTTTCCGTGAACTGGAAAGGCAATGGCTGCGCGAGGTACGTAACCGCTGCGCGTCGGCCGCATGCCTTGAGGATGCTTATGATCAGCAGATCGCCAGGCTGACCCCGGCCAGCCCTCAAGCCGAGACCGCGCCATTGGCCCCCTTGCCTGAGCAACAGATCTACAGGCGCATCGAAGAGGCGCCGTGGCAACGCTTTGCCCTGGCCACGATCCCTGAAGTCAACGCCCGCTCCTTTGTTCAGGTAGTTGATGTGGCGACCCTGGACGGCGTGCTGAATGTGGTGATTTTCGTTGGTCAGTCCCCGGACCAGAGCACCCGCAATCCCGGCGCTATAGCCGGACGCCGCTATTTCGGTTCGCTCTACGAGTACTCCGATGCGCGCCCAGGCCTGCACCCGATTGTCCGCGACATTCGCTTCAGCGGCTGGAACAAGACCGGCGCCAACGACCAGGGCGCACGTTATGCCGGCATCATTGACGGGGTGTTCTACTATCGCCAGCGCATGGAGGGTGAAGCCGAGCAAAGCATGGCCTACACCTTGGGCTCCAAGCTTGCGCCGCAACCTTCAACCCGGCTGTACGCCGCCGAGCCCAGTAGCATGCGCTTTTCCAAGGCGCGGATTGCCCAGGACCTGAATGCCGACAACACCGGCCTGCTGCTGCACTACCCTTACACCCACGACGGCAACAGCTACGACCGGGTGATGGACCCGAACGATGGTGGCTGGAGCCTGGTCAACCCGGTGTGGAACGAGACCCGGCCGGTGCTGTATTTCGACAACAGCGGCGACTTTGCCTGTGTCTGGCGAGTCGACCTGCAACACAAGACCCTGGAGAAAATCGTCCCCGAACACGAAGCGATTTCCGCTTACCCCGTAGACGTTCTGGGCCGCGAGGCCGTCGTTTACCTCGAAACCGACCGGTTGATGGTCGCCATCGCCCCCGACCAATAAAGCTCAGCCAGGCACCGACAGCGCAACAGCGCGTCGGCGCCCGGGCATAAGGTCAGCAGCGAGATCGCCGCTGACCCTGCGCGACAAGGTGCGCATTGGTGGTGCCGGCCTAGGCCGGGGTCGCTGGAGACGCAAACAGCAATCAGAGGATGCTGATCGGGTACTCGATGAACACGCGGACTTCGTTGCCGTCGTCGTTGAGTTCGGCCTGACGCAGGCTGGTGGAGGTACGCAGGAACGAGCTACGCAGTTTGATCGACAGGTCCTTGGCAGCGCCTTCCTGAACCACGTACTTGAACTGGTTGAAGATCTCGCGCTCTTCACCTTCGCCGAAGCCACGGGTGTTGATGTGGTCACCACGCACGTAAGCCACTTTGTAGGTCAGGCCCGGTACGCCGAAGGCGCCGAAGTCCAGACCATAGGCCAGCTGCCAGGAACGCTCGTCTTCGTTGTTGAAGTCAGACCAGTAGGAGTTGGCCAGGTAGATGGTCGAACCACCATCACCCACGCCACCGGCGTTTTGATAGCCACCGTAGTTGTAGCCGGTATCACCGGTGCTGCGCTGGTGCGCGAGGGTCACCGAGTGCGGGCCGAAACCGTAAGTTGCCGCCAGGCTCCAGATGGTGTTGTCACGACGGTCGGCGGTGGCGAACTCGCGGTCCAGCTTGGTCTTGTAGCCGTTGAAGTCCAGGGTCAGGGACTGGTCAGCCGCGAGCGGGTGAACGTAGTTGACGCCCAGGTACTGCTTCTTCAGCACGTCTTCGACGTCGGAACCGTACAGCGAGGCCGACAGGTTCTCGGTGAACTTGTAGCTACCGCCGAATACGTTGATCGACTTCAGACCACCGCTGTCACGACCTTCAGCACTTTTACGCGCTTCCTGGGTGAAACGACCGGCGTTCAGTTCCAGGCCCTGGATCTCTTTGGAGGTGATCAAGGTACCGGTGTAGCTTTCTGGCAGCAGGCGGCCATCGTCGTGCTGCAGCACTGGCAGTTCCGGCATTTGGTCGCCGTACTTCAGTACAGTGTTGGAGACGCGGAATTTGACTGCGGCGCCACCACGGGCCAGGTTGTGCGGGGAATTTTGCTGGTTGGTCGGCGAGTCGCCATCAGCCGGTTTGAAGAAGTCGATACCGGCACCGCCGTTGTGACCTTTACCGCCGTCCAGACGCACAGCATACAGACCGAAAGCATCCACACCGACACCAACGGCGCCCTGGGTGAAGCCGGAGGAGAACTTGCCGATGAAGGCCTGGCCCCATTCGCGCTGGTCCTGGGTGTCGTGCTTCTTGTCGCGGTTGATGAACGCGTTGCGCAGCAAAAGGCTGGCGCTGCTGTCTTCGATAAAGCCGTTTGAAGAGGCCTGGTCATTGGCCGAAGCCTGAGTCGCTGCCATAAGCCCCAGCGCGATCAGGCTGATCCTGGTTTTCAACATCTTGTTTTCCTTATTACATAGTCAAATACGCTCTGCGACCTACGCCCAAAACCACGCCCCCTGCGTGGGTTGACGCTCGCGGGCCAGACAATAAAAAGCCCGCCTGCGAGTGATCGCAGCGGGCCTTTTATTCTGGACTCTTGGCCTATGGGCCTACAGGCGTTGACCGAATCCTATCCGTGCGCGGATCGACATGTCAAAATTTCGTGAAATCGCCCGAATGGCTAAGGAAGCTCCGATCAACTTGCGCTTTCAGCGCTCATTGGGGTTGTCTATGTAAGGTGCGTTGGTCTGGACAATATGGAGACGCAGGTGGAGAGGCTTACCGCCATCCGCAGTAATGTAGGTACAACGCTTTTGCTGCCAGCGTTTTCCAGCCCGATATTGAAAGAGTTTGTCTCGCAGGCATAGCGATTTACCTGTGTCCCGTGAGATCAGTCGAGTGATGACTTCACCACCTTCGCCAATCTCTTCTGCGTATCGACCTTCTTCAGCAATGACAGGCTCAAGGCTGAACATCGAGCGGCCTTCCGCTTCCGTGCCGAACGCACCGAAATATCCGTCGCGGTAACCGATGAACCTGCCGAAAAACCGTTGGCTTCTAACGAAAATCGCATAGCCGCTGTCGGTGGAACGAAAATACCAGTGCAATGGTGGTATGAGCTTGTGTTCACCAACATGTCCGAGCATATGGGCAGCGGAATGATGCCTGATGCCGAACCAGGAAAATCCAATGAATGGATCTAAGAGATTCTCCGTGTGCAACTGACTGAAATGCCCAAGCGTACCGAACTCCGACGAGACAGTAGCGATGAATGATTTTTCCCGATGGCTGGCCATAGAACTACTTCCTTGTGTCGATGAAGGCAAAGTCGCCTGCAGCTTCATTTTGGAAAAAGCCATCTGACCGAAGGTTGTACTTATCTAACACCCGTGTATGGACCGGAGACATCGCTGACACATGTACGGGGACATGGTTGACACATTATCGCTTGCCATCCGGGTTGTTGAAATCGATGGTTCTCAGCTTGCGGTGACAGAAGTAGACGTCGAAGTGATCA
>NZ_PVZN01000011.1 GCF_003024385.1 Pseudomonas sp. BBP2017 | reverse complement strand
GGAAAGGTGGATGGCAGCTTTGCTCCCACTCGTGCTTTAAGCACCGCGGACTCACAGCTTGCCATCCACCTCTCTCACCCTAGAGTTTACTTCCGGCCATAGACACAAGCGGGCTTGCCCCGCGATGGCACTTGCAGAATTACAGGGAAATCGGCTTACGCCCGGCAAAGGAATGCGCCAGCGTCCCGCCGTCGACCAGCTCCAGTTCTCCGCCCAATGGCACCCCATGAGCGATGCGCGAAGCCACCAGGCCCTTATCGGCCAGTAACTGCGCAATGTAATGAGCAGTCGCCTCGCCTTCCACCGTCGGGTTGGTCGCCAGGATCACCTCGGTAAAGGTACCCTGCTCTTCGATACGCGTCATCAATTGAGGAATACCGATCGCCTCAGGCCCCAGCCCGTCCAGCGGTGACAGGTGCCCTTTGAGTACAAAGTAACGACCACGATAGCCAGTCTGCTCCACCGCATAGACATCCATTGGCCCTTCGACCACGCACAGCAACGTATCGTCGCGGCGCGTGTCGGCGCACTGTGGGCACAGCTCCTGCTCAGTCAGGGTACGGCACTGACGGCAATGGCCAACCCCTTCCATGGCCTGGCTCAGGGCCTGAGCCAGGCGTGCGCCGCCACTGCGGTCGCGTTCGAGCAACTGCAGTGCCATGCGCTGAGCGGTTTTCTGGCCGACGCCGGGCAAGATGCGCAAGGCATCGATCAGTTGGCGAATCAGGGGACTGAAGCTCATGGGCAATAACCTGGATATTCAATAAGCGCGGGGAAAACGACGGTGGGAGCAACGGCCTCACAGCCGTGCTCCCACCGTAGGTACTACAAGTGCTGACTCAGAACGGCATCTTGAAACCAGGCGGCAGCTGCATACCGGCGGTCATGCCACCCATTTTTTCCTGGCTGTTCTGCTCGACCTTGCGCACCGCGTCGTTGACGGCGGCGGCAATCAGGTCTTCCAGCACTTCCTTGTCTTCCTGCATCAGGCTGTCGTCCAGACTGATGCGCTTGACGTCGTGACGACCGGTCATCACCACGCTCACCAGGCCGGCGCCGGATTGGCCGGTCACTTCGGCGTTGGCCAGTTCTTCCTGCATCTTGGCCATTTTTTCCTGCATCTGCTGAGCCTGCTTCATCAGGCCGGCCATGCCACCTTTCATCATGGGGATCACCTCAAATTTAGTCTTACGGGGTGCGGCGCGGGTCGGGCCCAGGCCGCTTGTGTCATTCAGTCATTCGCCCTGGGTTGCCGGGGCGTCTACAGGCTCAATAGTATCGTGTCGCACCATGGCACCAAACTGCTTGATCATCTGCTGGATGAGCGGGTCGGCTTCAATCGAAGCCTCTGCCTCCCCCTGGCGCTCGGCACGCTTGCGTGCTGCCGCCTGGGCCGGGGTTTCCTGCTCCGGGCGAATCAGCTCGATGGACAGCTTCAACGTGCGCCCGAAATGCTGGTTCAAGGCATCGTTCAGGCGGCGCTGCTGGGTCGCGTTGAACAGCGCACTGTGGGCCGGGTCCAGGTGCAGCAGCCAGTCATCGCCTTCGGCGGCCATCAACGTACAGTTGGCGGCGATACTGCCGGTCATTCCGGAGATCGGCAACTGCGGGAACAATTCCAACCATTGCAAAGCCAGTCCGGTGGCCGGCATGGCCGCTGGCAACGGCTCGGGAGCAGCGGCCGACGTCTCTTCGTGCACATGCTCGATAGCCAGTTCATCCAGGTAACTGTAGCTGGCCGGATCCATCTCCGGCTCGTAGTAATCTTCGTCCAGCGGTGGCTCGTCGTCACGCTCCATGCCGACTGGACTGTAGCCAATGCTGTCGTCGTGAGGCGGCTCGTCCTGGCGCACCACCGCCTGGACCGGCGCTGGGGCTGGTTGCGGCGATTCGACTACAGGTTCGGGCGCAGCAACTGCAGCCTCGGGCTCAGGCTCGGCAACAGACTGGACCAGGGCTGGATCGTTCCAAGGTAGGTCGACAACCGGCTCAGGCGCTTCAGCCTTGTCCTCGACTGGCGCGGGCGCGGGCGCGGGCGCGGGCTCAGGCTCCGGCTCAGGTTGAGCAACAGCTGCCAGCTCAGGAGCAGCAGGCGCAGACTCGACAACCGGCGCAGCAATCACCGCAGGCGCAGCGGCACTCGCTGCTGCCACCGCACTTGCCGAATCAGCTGTGGCCTGGCTGATCCCCACCGGCTTTAGTACCGGCGTCGGCGCGTCATCAGTATCGGCGGGACGGAACGCTAGCATGCGCAACAGCACCATTTCGAAGCCGCCACGCGGATCGGGAGCCAATGGCAGGTCACGACGACCGATCAAGCCCATCTGATAGTAGAACTGCACGTCTTCTGCCGGCAGCGCCTGGGCCAGGGCCAGTACCCGATCACGATCGCCCTGACCGTTGTCCACGGCTTCAGGCAGCGCCTGGGCAATGGCAACCCGATGCAGTACATTGAGCATCTCGGCCAGCACGCCGCTCCAGTCCGGCCCCTGCTCGGCCAGGTGGCGCACCGCTTCGAGCAAGGCCCGTGCGTCACCTTCAAGCAGCGCCTGCAGGACGCCATAGACCTGGCCATGATCGAGCGTGCCAAGCATGGCCCGCACATCGGCGGCCAATACCTTGCCTTCACCGAAGGCGATGGCCTGGTCGGTCAGGCTCATGGCATCGCGCATCGAGCCGTCGGCCGCGCGGCCAAGCAGCCACAGCGCGTCGTCTTCGAACGGAACGTTCTCGGCAGCCAGCACATGGCTCAAATGCTCGACCACCCGCTCGGGGGTCATGTTCTTCAGGGAAAACTGCAGGCAGCGCGACAGAATGGTCGCCGGCAGCTTCTGCGGATCCGTGGTGGCAAGGATGAACTTGACGTAGGGTGGCGGCTCTTCCAGCGTCTTGAGCAAGGCGTTGAACGAGTGGCTGGAGAGCATGTGCACTTCGTCGATCAGATAGACCTTGAAGCGCCCACGGCTCGGTGCGTACTGCACGTTGTCGAGCAGCTCGCGGGTGTCTTCGACCTTGGTGCGGCTGGCAGCGTCGATCTCGATCAGGTCAACGAAACGCCCCTCGTCGATTTCCCGACACACCGAACAGGTGCCACAGGGGGTCGAGGTGATGCCGGTTTCGCAGTTCAGGCACTTGGCGATGATCCGCGCGATAGTAGTCTTACCCACGCCTCGGGTGCCGGTAAACAGGTAGGCATGGTGCAGGCGCTGGTTGTCCAGTGCGTTGATCAAAGCCTTGAGCACATGGGTCTGGCCGACCATTTCGCGGAACGAGCGCGGACGCCATTTACGTGCAAGAACCTGATAACTCATCGAAAACCGTCAAATTGATAGACCAAAGACCGCTAATCCTAGCGGAGCAGGCCTGAAATTGCATCCGCTATGCAGCCTGACGTATAAGCTTTGTTCGCCAGGATGCTGTTGCTACTCAAGGAGACGTGGATGCGCTGGGTTTTGAGCCTGTTGACGCTGTACATCGGCCAGCTGTCGGCCGCTGAGCTACCACCCTTGCGTTTTGCAGTCGCCGATAGCTGGACCATGCCGCTGGTGCGCCTGGAAAACAACCAGCCGGTCGAAGGCGTCATGTTCGACCTGATGAACACCCTGGCCAGCCGCGTGCAGCGTCGCCCTGAATTTCACGTAATGCCGCGCTTGCGCCTGCAGGCAGCGATGGAGCGTGGCAGCGTCGATATGCGCTGTTTCGTGATGCCGTCCTGGAGTGGTGGGCAGTCGGGCAACTTCAGCTGGAGCCCGCCGCTGTTCCAGCAGCGCGATATGCTGGTGGCTGATCCCCACGAAGCAGCACCGGCAAATCTGGCGCAGCTGTCCAGCCAGGTCATTGGTACCGTGCTTGGATTTCATTACCCTGCACTGCAGGCACAATTCGACAACGGCCAGCTCATTCGCGACGATGCCCGAAGTCAGTTGCAAGTGCTGCAGAAACTCAAGGCCGGACGCTATCGCTATGCTGTTAGCAGTCAGTGGAGCCTTGACTGGTTTAATCGCTCGCTACCCGAAGCTCAACGTTTCAAGGCGGTGGCATTACTGGAGGAGCAGACGCTCAGCTGCTATGTGCGAAATGACCCAAGCGTACCCACGCAAGGCATTCTGCGCAGCCTTGATAGCATGAAAAAATCTGGAGAGATTGAGCGGATGGTCAGACGCCATACGGCAGCGCTGGACAGCCAGAAACAAGCAGGCGAGATAGCACGCGCAACAAAGACGATTAATAAACAAGATAGGTAAAGCAGGAAAAAGCGCATGGCTTGAAGAGAGGTGGCGACCCCACCAGCCACACCCCGGCACTCGATGTTCCCGCTATGGCTGCTCCCTTCCGGGCCTGACCAGGTTAACGGGTAATCAATGCGGGGGGACCGATGGGGTCACCATAACGCAGCTCATCTGGCGACGAGCCGCGCCATTGTACCGGAATCAAGTGAAGATACAACCTCTAATTCAAAAAAAACCATCCGTACTCAATGACTTGGCTGTGTTCCAGTGCTCAGATGGCAACACCGTGATCCCCCAGAAAGGCCACGAATGCATCTTCGTCCAGCACCTTGAGCCCCAGTTCGCTGGCCTTGGCCAGCTTGGAACCGGCACCCGGCCCGGCCACCACGCAATGGGTCTTGGCCGACACTGAGCCTGCGACCTTGGCGCCCAGGCTTTCCAGCTTATCCTTGGCGACATCGCGACTCATGCGCTCCAGAGAACCCGTCAGCACCCAGGTCTGACCGGCCAGCGGCAAGCCGGAGGCAACCTTCTTCTCACTCGTCCAGTGCATACCGAACGCGGACAGTTGTGCTTCAACATCGCGCGCCAGTTGCTGATTGGCCTCATCACGGAAGAATTCGCGTACCGCCTCTGCCTGTTTGGTGTTCAGAACCTGACGCAGGTCGATGCCATCGGCGGCAATGATTTTTTCCAGGCTATCGAGCTTGGCCACCAGCTTCTCGGCGCCCGTCGGCCCCACCGAGGGAATATCCAGCTTGGCGATCAGCCCGGCAAGTGTGGTGCTGGCCGCGAATTCGGCGCCCAGATCACCCTCATCTTGCAACTGCAGCCCACGCTCCAGCAGTTGGCTGATAACGCTGCGGTTGTGTTCATCTTCAAAGAAGCTATGGATCTCGTGGGCCACTTCCAGACCGATATCCGGCAGGTAGGTCAGCACCTGCGGCAACGCCGCCATGACCCGCTGCAACGAACCCAGCGAGCGCGCCAGGACCTTGGCGGTCTCTTCGCCCACGTCGGGAATACCCAAGGCATAGATGAAGCGCGCCAGGCTAGGCTGCTTGCTGGCGGCAATGGCCGCCAGCAGATTCTTGCTCGACAACTCGGCAAAGCCTTCCAGATCGACAATCTGCTCGAACGTCAGCTGATAAAGGTCGGCCGCCGAACGGATCAGGCCTTCATCCACCAGTTGCTCGACGCTCTTTTCGCCGAGCCCTTCGATGTCCATGGCGCGCCGCGAGACATAGTGAATGATCGCCTGCTTGAGTTGCGCAGCGCAGGCCAGACGGCCGACGCAGCGGTACACCGCGCCCTCACTGACGGTTTCCTTGCCCTTGCTGCGCTTGATCAACTGCGTGCGCTCAACCTGTGAGCCACACACCGGACACTGCGTGGGAATGTGCACCGGCCGGGCATCGTCAGGACGACGCTCAGGCACTACCTGCATCACCTGTGGAATCACATCGCCAGCGCGACGGATGATCACCGTATCGCCGATCATCAGCCCCAGGCGCGCTACTTCGTCCATGTTGTGCAGGGTGGCGTTGGACACCGTAACCCCGGCCACCTTCACTGGCTTGAGCCGGGCCACCGGGGTGACCGCACCGGTACGCCCGACCTGGAATTCGACGTCCAGCACTTCGGTCAACTCTTCCATGGCCGGGAACTTGTGGGCAATGGCCCAGCGTGGTTCGCGCGCACGAAAGCCCAACTCGCGCTGGGAAGCCAGGCTGTTGACCTTGAACACCACGCCATCGATCTCGTAAGGCAGGTCATTACGGCGCGCGCCAATATCGCGGTAGTACTCCAGGCATTCGGCGACGCCTGCGGCATGGCGTAGCTCGCGACTGATCGGCAGGCCCCAGACCTTGAGCTGCTCCAGAGTGCCGATATGCGTATCAGCCAGCGGCGCCGAGACCTGGCCCAGGCCATAGCTGCAGAACTCCAGCGGGCGGCTGGCAGTGATCCGTGAATCCAGCTGACGCAAACTGCCCGCCGCGGCGTTGCGCGGGTTGGCGAAGGTCTTGCCGCCCGCGGCGATCTGCGCCTGGTTCAGGCGCTCGAAGCCGGCCTTGGACATGTACACCTCGCCGCGCACTTCAAGCACGGCTGGCCAGCCTTCGCCTTGCAGCTTCAAGGGAATATTGCGCACGGTACGCACATTGACGCTGATGTCTTCACCGGTAGTGCCGTCGCCACGGGTGGCGCCCTGTACCAGTTGCCCGTCTCGGTACAGCAAGCTGACCGCCAGGCCATCGAGCTTGGGCTCACAGCTGTAGTCCACCGCCGCGCCGTCACCGAACAAATCGCCTGCCGGCAAGTCGAGCCCTTCGACCACGCGCCGGTCGAACTCGCGCAAGTCGTTTTCCTCGAAGGCGTTGCCCAGGCTCAGCATCGGCACTTCGTGGCGCACCTGAGTAAAGGACGACAAGGCTGCACCACCGACGCGCTGGGTCGGCGAATCGGCCGTCACCAGCTCAGGGTGCTCGGCTTCCAGGGCTTTGAGCTCGTTGAACAGACGGTCGTATTCGGCGTCCGGGATACTGGGTTCGTCGAGCACGTAATAGCGATAGTTGTGCTGGTCGAGCTCGGCACGCAGTTCGAGGATTCGGGATTTGGCGGTCATTTTCGTATTCTCTTGCAAAGCAAAAGAGCAGCCTGGGCTGCTCTTTGGGCATGTCTCTACTTTCTGTAGCGCATCCATCGCCGGCTAGGCCGGCGATGCTGCTAGCGTTTCTGGGTCAGGGCACGGCGCTCGAACTCGACGATGCGCTGACGGTAATGCTCGATGGTCTGGGCAGTCATGACGCTGCGCTGGTCGTCCTTGAGCTCACCGTTGAGCTCATGGGCAAGCTTGCGCGCAGCAGCGACCATGACATCGAAGGCCTGCTTGGGATGACGCGGCCCCGGCAAACCAAGGAAGAAGCTCACCGCACGGGTGCTGAAGTGGTCGATGTCATCCAGGTCGAATACGCCCGGTTTGACCGCGTTGGCCATCGAGAACAGCACCTCGCCATTACCGGCCATGCTTTCGTGACGGTGGAAAATATCCATTTCGCCGAAACGCAAACCGCTTTCCAGAATGTTCTGCAGCAAGGCCGGGCCTTTGAAGCCGCCTTCGTCACGGGAAATCACGCTGATCACCAGGACTTCTTCAACCGGTGGCAGGTCACGGGCTTCGGTGGTGGCAAAGGCGTTGCCGTTGTTACGGCTTTCATCCGGATAATCGTCGTCAGCGCTGGCAAACAGGTCCGGCTCACGCACACGCGGTTCGGCAGCAAGGTTCAGGTCGCCCTGTTGCGGCTCATTACCACGCTTGCGTTTTGCGGCTTTAGGCTTGCTGTTGCTGTCACGCTCGCGCGCAGCACTCATGGACGGCAGGTCGTGCTCGTCCAGCTCAGGCTCCTTGTGGGTCTCCAATACCCGCGGCGGGCCGATCAATTCGGGGCCGTTGTCGTCATCAGGGGCATTGGAGAAGCTGCGATCCAGACGAAACTTCAACTTGCCCTTGCCGCCGCGCATACGACGCCAGCCGTCAAAAAGAATACCGGCAATGACAATGATGCCGATGACGATCAGCCACTCGCGCAGACCGATTTCCATGTAATCCTGTGCCTCTGTAAAAAATGCTGAAAAATAAAGGGTTTAAACCCCTTTAAAACGTGGCGCCAACTCTATGTTCTGACAGGCGTTTTTACCCACGCAAAAAATAAGTGACATTAAGCTAGCACGACCAAAGATAACTTTACACCGTCTGTCGCAACTGACAGGGCCATTTAGCGCAGGTTCGCGCCTTATCGCCTCCAGTCAGGCGTCGACCATGGCCATCGCCTCCTCCACATCGACTGCAACCAGACGGGAGCAACCCGGCTCATGCATGGTAACCCCCATCAACTGATCGGCCATCTCCATGGCGATCTTGTTGTGGGTGATATAGATGAACTGCACTGTCTGACTCATCTCCTTGACCAACCGGGCATAGCGTCCGACGTTGGCATCGTCCAGTGGCGCATCGACCTCATCGAGCATGCAGAACGGTGCCGGGTTCAATTTGAAAATGGCAAACACCAGGGCCAGGGCGGTCAGCGCTTTCTCCCCGCCCGAGAGCAAGTGGATGGTGCTGTTCTTCTTGCCCGGTGGCCGCGCCATGATCGTTACCCCTGTATCGAGTAAATCTTCGCCCGTCAGTTCCAGGTAAGCACTGCCGCCACCGAAAACTTTTGGGAAAAGTGCCTGTAATCCGGCATTTATCTGATCAAAGGTATCTTTGAAGCGGTTGCGGGTTTCCTTGTCGATCTTGCGAATGACGTTTTCCAGGGTGTCCAGGGCTTCGACCAGATCGGCATCCTGAGCATCCAGATAGCGCTTGCGCTCTGACTGCTGCTGATACTCATCGATGGCCGCCAGGTTGATCGCGCCCAGGCGCTGGATGCGGGCGTCGATGCGCTCCAGCCCCTGTTCGGCCTCTTCTTCGCTGGCCCCCTCGCTGAGGGTGCCAAGCACCCCTTGCAGGTCATAACCGTCGGCTTGTAGCTGCTCCTGAAGGGTTTTGCGCCGCACGCTCAGCCCCTGCCACTCCAGGCGGTGCTGTTCCAGCTGACCGCGCAGCAATTGCGCTTGCTGCTCGGCCTGGGTCCGGCGTTTTTCCGCATCACGCAGCTCGCGGTCAGCCTCGTCCATATGCAAACGTGCCTGACGCATTTCGTCATCCACGCTCATGCGCTTTTCCAGCAATTCTTCGAGCTTCAGGCGCAACTCTTCCAGCGGCGCTTCGCCCTCCTCAAGGTTGAGGCTCAGCTGCTCGCGTTTTTCCGTCAGGCGCTCCGACTGCAGCTCCAGGCGTTCCAGGGCCTGACGGGTAGAATCGTGTTGGGCCCGCAGCGAGCCCAGGCGCACGGCCAACTGATGAGCGTGGTCCTTGTGCTGACGGGCTTCCTGACGTACCCGGTCGAGGCGCTCACGCAGGCTGTCGCGCTGAGCGAGGAGCAGTTCGCGCTGCTCGGTGTCCTGAGCCATCAGATCAAGGGCCTCCTGCAGTTGCAGGCGCGACTCGCCGAGGTTCTCGCTTTCGAGGGCGCGCTGCTCAAGCAGTTCAGCCAGTTCTTCCTCCAGACGTCGACGGCGCAAGCTCAATTGCTCGGCGCGCGCCTTGCCGGCCGACAACCGTGCGTTGAGCTCGCTCTGCTGGCGGGCCTCATCCTGAGCACGACGGCGCAATTGTTCACGATGCTCCTCCAACCCTTGCTGCTGCTCGCGCTGCTCTTGCAGCCGGGCCTCAAGCAATTCGAGTGCGACCTCCAGCTCTTGGTGCTCAAGCCCCAGGCGCTCCAGCTCCTGGCCACGGGCCAGCACCCCACCTTGAGCATCGCTGGCGCGATTGACCCGCAGAAAATGCCGTCCAACCCAGTAGCCATCTCGGCTGACCAGACTCTGCCCGTCGCTCAAGCGGCTGCGCTGGGCCAGCGCCTGCTCAAGGTTCTCCACCGGCACAACCTGCCCCAACCAAGGCGCCAGATCGACCCGGCCTTCAACCTTGTCGAACAAACTGCCCGGCATGCACGCACTTTCGGCCGTTGAATCAAGCAAGCGCAAATCGCCCTGACTGAACGCTGCCAGATCAAGGCCATTGAAGTCCTCCACCAGCACGGCCTGCAGATCCGCGCCCAGCACGGTTTCCACCGCCAACTCCCACCCCGGCTCGACCCGCAGGCCCTCAGCCAGACGCGGACGCTGCTCCAGGCCCTGCTCGCGCAACCATTGCGCGGTGCCGGTGCCCGGATCCAACGCGGCCTGCTGCAACGCTTCAAGCGAGGCCAGGCGACCGCCCAGGCGCTGCAATTCGCCCTGGGTCTGTTGCTGCGCCTGCACGGCCTGCTGCAATTGTTCGCGCAGGGTTTCCAGCTGCTCGACCACCTGTTGTTCCTGCAGCTGCAGCTCTTCAAGCACCAGCTCGCTGCTCGCCACTTGCTCACCCAACTCCAGAATCGCAGCATCTTCAGGGTCGGCACTGAGCTGGTCGCGCTCTTCAGCCAGCTTGCGCTGGCGCTCGGCCAGACGTTCCAGCGTCTGTTCGAGTTGCTGAATACGCGCCTGCTGCACCTCAGCCTGACGGCGTGGTTCGGCTGAGCGGGTGTTGAACGCGTCCCACTGCTCCTGCCAGCCGTGCATGGTGCCTTCGGCTTCTTCCAGGGTCGCAGCCGATTCTTCGGCGGCGGCCAGGGTCATTTCCTGTTCAGGCTCAAGCATTGCAAGCTCTTCGCCGAGAGTCGCCAGCAAGGTGCGGTCATGCCCCAGGTGCGACTCGGTCTCCAGACGCGAGCGCTCGGCTTCCTTGAAGTCGTCCTGAAGCTGGCGCAGGCGCTGCTGGCCGTGCTGGATACTCTGCTCGACCCGGGCGATATCGCCGCCAACCGAATAGAAACGCCCCTGCACCTGCCCAAAGCGCTCGGACAGCTCATGATGGCCATCACGCAGGCGCTCGATGCTGGCATCGGCATTGCGCTGCTCGGCCACCAGCGCCTCAAAGGAAACTTCCTGATCACCGATTACCGCTTCGCGCTGAGCGACCTGCTGATCCAGAGCCTGCCAACGCAAGGCCGCCAGTTGTGCCTTGAGCTGACGCTCCTCGGCCTTGTACTCCTTGTACTTCTCGGCAGCCTGGGCCTGGCGATGCAGGCGTTCGAGCTGGCGCTCCAGTTCTTCGCGCAGGTCGGTCAGGCGCTCGAGGTTTTCATGGGTACGGCGGATGCGGTTCTCGGTCTCGCGCCGACGTTCCTTGTACTTGGAGATCCCGGCCGCTTCTTCGATGAAGTTGCGCAGGTCTTCCGGCTTGGCCTCGATCAGCTTGGAGATCATCCCCTGTTCAATGATCGAATAGCTGCGCGGCCCCAGACCGGTGCCGAGGAAGATGTCGGTGATATCACGACGCCGGCACTTGGTGCCATTGAGGTAATAGGTGTTCTGCCCGTCGCGGGTGACTTTGCGGCGGATGGAGATCTCCGCGTAGGCGGCGTATTCACCGACCAGGGTGCCGTCCGAGTTGTCGAACACCAGCTCGATACTGGCCTGACTCACTGGTTTGCGGCTGGTCGAGCCGTTGAAGATGACATCGGTCATCGACTCGCCACGCAGGTTTTTGGCCGAGCTTTCGCCCATCACCCAGCGCACTGCATCGATGATGTTGGACTTGCCGCAGCCATTGGGCCCGACCACCGCTGCCATGTTGCTGGGGAAGTTGACCGTGGTCGGATCGACAAACGACTTGAACCCGGCCAGGCGAATGCACTTGAGGCGCATGCTCAGGCAGTCGCCAGTGCCGCCAGCACCAGCTCACAGCTGCGCTGGCAGTATTCGACCAGCACCGTACGGATGCGCGCCTGATCGCGGGCAACCACGGCCTCCAGCAGGTTGGCGAACAACGCCAGGAAGTCGCCCATTTCGGCCTTGCGTTGATCCAGCGCCAGGTAATAGGCGCGGCTCATGGCCGGCTGCAGGTTTTCAACGGTTTCCTGCAGGTAAGGATTGTTGGCGAACGGGTAAGCCGCACGCATCACCGCAAAGCTTTCTTCGACGAAGACCTTGATGTCCTGGCGCTGCAGAGCACTGGTCAGGCGTTGCTGAATGTTCAGGAACGCCTGCAGGTCGCCTTCATTGCGCCAGTTCTGCGCAACGGCATTGCCCAGCAGGATGTAGAGCTCGCCCATCAAAGTGCACAGGCTGCGCACGCCATGTTCGTCGAGCTCGGTTACATGAGCGCCACGACGCGGCAGGATGGTCACCAGGTGCCGACGCTCGAGGATCAGCAAGGCTTCACGTACCGAGCCGCGACTGACGTTCAGTGCCTGGGTGACCTTCTGCTCCTGGATACGCTCAGCAGGCTTGAGCTCGCCGCGGATGATCCGCTCAGCCAGGTAGTGGGCAATTTGCTCGGAGAGGCTGTCCGGCGCCTTGAACGTCATGGTTTTCCTTCAAAATCATTGAACGGTGCAAAAGGCGCAATTGTAGCGCACTTGCCCCGGTGCCGCGCAGGGGCCTGGAGGCAGAAGTTGGCACGAATGGCGCAAAAAATTCGGCCATGACCACTGCGGGCTATGCTCTATAGAAAAGCGCCTGTGGCAGGTGGGTAATGGCGTGTAAATTTTCCTGACCCAGAAGTCAGAAAATTGTTGACCTAAAAATCAAGTCTGCTTACAGTCCGCTCAACAACAATAAACCGCGTGTGAGGCCTTCCGTGATCCAGTTTCTACTCAACCAGGAGCTGCGCAGTGAGCATGCCCTGGATCCCAACCTGACAGTGCTGCAATACCTGCGCGAGCACTTGGGCAAGTCCGGTACCAAGGAAGGCTGCGCCAGCGGCGATTGTGGTGCCTGCACCGTAGTGGTCGGCGAACTGGCCGAGGACGACAACGGCCGCGAGCATATCCGCTACCGCAGCCTGAACTCGTGCCTGACCTTTGTTTCGTCGCTGCACGGCAAGCAATTGATCAGTGTCGAAGGGCTCAAGCATCAGGGCCAACTGCACAGTGTGCAACAGGCCATGGCTGACTGCCACGGCTCGCAGTGCGGCTTCTGCACCCCTGGATTCGTCATGTCGCTGTTTGCCCTGCAAAAGAACAGCGATGCCCCGGACCTGCACAAGGCCCAGGAAGCACTGGCCGGCAACCTCTGCCGCTGCACCGGCTACCGCCCGATCCTCGCTGCCGCCGAACAGTCCTGCTGCCAGGCCAGGCCCGACCAGTTTGACAACAACCAAGCGCAGACCATCGCCCGCCTCAAGGCCATTGCGCCGAGTGAAACCGGCGAGCTCAACAGCGGCGACAAGCGCTGTCTGGTACCGCTGACCGTGGCCGATCTAGCCGACCTCTACGGCTCACACCCCGAAGCACGCTTGCTCGCCGGAGGGACCGACCTGGCGCTGGAAGTCACCCAGTTCCACAAAACCTTGCCGGTGATGATCTATGTCGGCAACGTCGCCGAACTCAAGCGCATCGACAGCCTCGACGAGCACCTTGAAATTGGTGCTGCCACCCCGCTGACCGATTGCTACGACGCTTTGAGCCGTGAATACCCGGACTTCGGCGAACTGTTGCACCGCTTTGCCTCCCTGCAAATCCGCAACCAGGGCACCCTGGGCGGCAACATCGGCAACGCCTCGCCGATTGGTGACTCGCCACCCTTGCTGATTGCCCTGGATGCGCAGATTGTCCTGCGCAAAGGCGAGAGCACCCGCACCCTGGCGCTGGAAGACTACTTCATCGACTACCGCATCACCGCTCGTCAGGAAAGCGAGTTCATCGAGAAGATCATTGTGCCGCGCGCCCGTAGCGCCTGGACGTTCCGCGCCTATAAGGTATCCAAGCGTCTGGACGACGACATTTCAGCCGTCTGCGCTGCCTTCAACCTGCGCATCGAAAACGGTGTGATTGAAGCTGCACGCATCGCTTTCGGCGGCATGGCCGCGATCCCCAAACGCGCGCGCGCCTGTGAAGCCGCACTGGTCGGCAAGGCCTGGAACCAGGCCAGCATCGAACGTGCCTGCCAGGCTCTGGCCGAAGACTTCACCCCGCTCTCGGACTTCCGTGCCAGCAAGGAATACCGTCTGCTCAGCGCGCAGAACCTGCTGCGCAAATACTTCATCGAACTGCAAACGCCGCACATCGAGACTCGGGTGACCGCTTATGTCTAACCATCACGTCGCCAAAAACCAGGCAGAAATGGCCGAGCTGTTCAGCCAGGACCTGACCACCGGAGTCGGTCGCAGCATCAAGCACGACAGCGCCGACAAACAGGTCTGCGGTGAAGCGCAGTACATCGACGACCGCCTGGAGTTCCCCAACCAGCTGCACGTGTATGCGCGCATGTCCGACCGCGCCCATGCACGGGTGCTGAAGATCGATACCAACCCCTGCTACGCCTTCGAGGGTGTGCGCATCGCCATCACCCACGAAGACATTCCGGGCCTCAAGGACATTGGTGCGATCATGCCCGGCGACCCGCTGCTGGCCATCGACAAGGTCGAGTTCGTCGGCCAGCCGGTGCTCGCCGTCGCCGCCCGCGACCTGGACACCGCACGCCGCGCAGCGATGGCCGCGATCGTTGAGTACGAAGACCTGGAACCGGTGCTCGACGTGGTCGAAGCCCTGCGCAAGCGCCACTTCGTACTGGACAGCCACACCCACAAACGCGGCGACTCGGCCACGGCCCTGGCGAGCGCGCCGCACCGTCTGCAAGGTACCCTGCACATTGGCGGCCAGGAACACTTCTACCTGGAAACCCAGATCTCTTCGGTGATGCCTACTGAAGACAACGGGATGATCGTCTACTGCTCGACCCAGAACCCCACCGAGGTGCAGAAACTGGTCGCCGAAGTTCTCGACGTACCGATGAACAAGGTGCAGGTTGACATGCGCCGCATGGGCGGTGGCTTCGGCGGCAAGGAAACCCAGGCAGCCAGCCCGGCGTGCCTGTGCGCGGTGATCGCCCGCCTGACCGGCCAGCCTACAAAAATGCGTCTGCCGCGGGTCGAAGACATGCTGATGACCGGCAAGCGCCATCCGTTCTATGTCGAATATGACGTCGGCTTCGATGACAGCGGGCGCCTGCACGGCATCAATCTGGAGCTGGCTGGCAACTGCGGTTACTCGCCAGACCTCTCGGCGTCGATCGTCGACCGTGCCATGTTCCACTCCGACAATGCCTATTACCTCGGTGACGCCACGGTCAACGGCCACCGCTGCAAGACCAATACCGCATCGAACACTGCCTACCGGGGGTTCGGCGGCCCGCAGGGGATGGTCGCCATCGAAGAGGTGATGGACCACATTGCCCGCCACCTGGCGCTCGACCCTCTGGCGGTACGCAAGACCAACTACTACGGCAAGAGCGAGCGTAACGTCACCCACTACTACCAGACCGTCGAGCACAACATGCTCGAGGAAATGACTGCGGAGCTGGAAGCCAGCGCCGACTACCATCAGCGCCGCGAATCGATCCGCCGCTTCAACGCCAACAGCCCGATCCTCAAGAAAGGCCTGGCACTGACCCCGGTAAAATTCGGCATCTCCTTCACCGCCAGCTTCCTCAACCAGGCCGGTGCTCTGGTGCACGTCTACACCGACGGCAGCATTCACCTGAACCATGGCGGTACCGAAATGGGCCAGGGCTTGAATACCAAGGTGGCGCAGGTGGTGGCCGAGGTGTTCCAGGTCGACTTCCAACGCGTGCAGATCACCGCGACCAACACCGAGAAGGTGCCCAACACCTCGCCGACAGCAGCCTCCTCCGGTGCCGACCTGAATGGCAAGGCGGCGCAGAACGCGGCAGAGACCATCAAGAAACGCCTAGTGGAGTTCGCCGCACGCCAATACAAAGTGACTGAAGAAGACGTCGAGTTCCGCAACAATCATGTGCGAATCCGCGACGAGATCATCAGCTTCGACACACTGATCCAACAGGCCTATTTTGCTCAGGTGTCGCTGTCGAGCACCGGCTTCTACAAGACCCCGAAAATCTACTACGACCGCAGCCAGGCCCGTGGCCGTCCGTTCTACTACTTCGCTTTCGGCGCAGCTTGCGCCGAGGTGATCGTCGACACCCTGACCGGCGAATACAAGATGCTGCGCACCGATATCCTGCACGACGTCGGCGCCTCACTGAATCCGGCCATTGATATCGGCCAGGTGGAAGGCGGCTACGTCCAGGGCATGGGCTGGCTGACCACCGAAGAACTGGTGTGGAACGCCAAGGGCAAACTGATGACCAACGGCCCGGCCAGCTACAAGATCCCGGCAGTGGCGGACATGCCGGTCGACTTCCGCGTGAAGCTGGTGGAAAACCGCAAGAACCCGGAAGACACCGTGTTTCATTCCAAAGCTGTGGGCGAACCGCCGTTCATGCTGGGTATCGCCGCCTGGTGCGCGATCAAGGACGCCGTGGCCAGCCTTGCTGACTACCGGGTGCAGCCGAAGATCGACGCACCGGCGACCCCGGAACGGGTGCTGTGGGGCTGCGAGCAGATGCGCAAGGCGCTGGCGGCGCAGCAGCCGGCTACCGAGGTTGAGACCGTAGCACCGTAGTGTGCTCATCGCGGGGCAAGCCCGCTCCTACCTGCGGGAGCGGGCTTGCCCCGCGATTAAAGAGGCAATTTAACTATGCACACCTGGATCAACGCCCTCGCCGACCTGCAAGCCCGCAGTGAAGCCTGCGTACTGGTGACCATCATCGAAGAGCGCGGCTCGACGCCCCGCAATGCCGGCTCGAAAATGGTGGTCAGCGCCGAACAGCTGTTCGACACCATTGGTGGCGGCCACCTTGAATACAAGGCGATGAAAATCGCCCGCGAAATGCTCGCCGAGCGGCGCGAATCACCGCATCTGCAGCGCTTCAGCCTCGGCGCCAGCCTTGGCCAGTGCTGCGGCGGCGCTACCGTGCTGTTGTTCGAGCCCATGGGCCAGGTGCAGGCGCAGATCGCCGTGTTCGGTGCAGGCCATGTCGGCCGCGCTCTGGTACCCTTGCTCGCCGCGTTGCCCTGCCGGGTGCGCTGGATCGATTCGCGCGAGCAGGAATTTCCCGAGCAGGTTCCGGCCGGGGTCAGCAAGATCGTCAGCGAAGAGCCGGTCGATGAAGTCGACGACCTGCCTGCTGGCAGCTATTGCATCGTCATGACCCACAACCATCAGCTGGACCTGGAACTGACCGCTGCAATTCTTAAACGCAATGACTTCACCTGGTTCGGCCTGATTGGCTCGAAGACCAAGCGGGTCAAGTTCGAACACCGTCTGCGTGAGCGCGGCTACAGCGAAGAGCGCCTGCAGCGCATGCGCTGCCCGATGGGCCTGGCCGAGGTCAAGGGCAAGCTGCCGATCGAGATCGCCGTATCCATAGCCGCCGAAATCATTGCCACCTACAACGCCAGCTTCGGCCAGCACGACAGTGCGACCAATGCCGGCCCCATTGCCCAATTGCTGCCGCCCTCGCGGCGCAGCCAAGCCATATGACGAGAGCCCTATGAGCGCAACCTGCAAAGCCTACCGTGCCGCCATTTTGCACAGCATCGCCGATCCTGCCGAGGTAGGCATTGAAGCCTCTTACCAGTATTTCGAAGACGGTCTGCTACTGATCGACAACGGCAAGATCAGCGCCCTGGGCCACGCCAGCGAACTGCTGCCGACCCTGCCCTCGGACGTCGAGGTGCAGCACTATCAGGATGCCCTGATCACTCCAGGCTTCATCGACACCCATATCCACTTCCCGCAGACCGGCATGATCGGTTCCTACGGCGAACAGTTACTGGACTGGCTCAACACCTACACCTTCCCTTGCGAGAAGCAGTTTGCCGACAAGGCGCACGCAGACAAGGTAGCGAAAATCTTCATCGAAGAACTGCTGCGCAACGGCACCACCACTGCCCTGGTGTTTGGTAGTGTGCACCCGGAGTCGGTCGATGCCTTCTTTGAAGAAGCCGAACGTCTGGACCTGCGCATGATCGCCGGCAAGGTGATGATGGACCGCAACGCCCCGGACTACCTGACCGACACTGCCGAATCCGGCTATACCGAGAGCAAGGCGCTGATCGAGCGCTGGCACGGCAAGGGCCGCCTGCACTACGCAGTCACCCCGCGCTTCGCCCCGACCAGCACCCCGGAGCAACTGACCCTGGCCGGGCAACTGCTGGGCGAGTTCCCCGACCTGTACATGCACACTCACCTGAGCGAGAACCTCAAGGAGATCGACTGGGTCAAGGACCTGTTCCCTGAGCGCAAGGGCTATCTGGACGTCTACGACCACTTCAAGCTGCTCGGCGAGCGTTCAGTGTTCGCCCATGGCGTGCACCTGTGCGACGAGGAATGCCAGCGCCTGGCCGAAACCGGTTCGGCTGTAGCCTTCTGCCCAACCTCCAACCTGTTCCTCGGCAGTGGTCTGTTCAACCTGCCGCAGGCGGAGAAGTTCAAGGTCAAGGTTGGTCTGGGCACCGACGTCGGTGCGGGCACCAGCTTCTCGCTACTCAATACGCTCAACGAAGCCTACAAAATCATGCAACTGCAGGGCGCGCGCCTGAGCCCGTTCAAGTCACTGTACCTGGCCACCCTCGGCGGTGCTCAGGCGCTGAGCCTGGATGAGCGTATCGGCAGCCTGAAGCCTGGCAACGATGCCGACTTCGTGGTGCTCGACTACAAGGCGACGCCGTTGATGGATTACCGCATCCAGCAGTCGAACAGCATCGACGAGACCCTGTTCGTGCTGATGACCCTGGGCGACGACCGTACTGTCAAGCAGACCTTCGCCGCCGGGCGTTGCGTACACCAGCGTTAAGGTTCGCGGAACAGCCCCCGGTACAAACCGCCGCCGATCACCGCCCCGATCAGCGGCGCCACCCAAAATAGCCACAACTGCTGCAGCGCCCAGCCGCCGACGAACAGCGCCGGCCCGGTACTACGTGCGGGGTTGACCGAGGTGTTGGTTACTGGAATCGAGATCAAGTGAATCAGGGTCAGGGCCAGACCGATGGCAATCGGCGCAAAGCCTGCAGGGGCACGGCTGTCAGTGGCGCCCATGATGATCAGAATGAACATCGCGGTCATCACCACTTCGCTGGCAAAGCCTGCGGCCAGCGAATACCCGGCGGGCGAATGCTCGGCATAGCCATTCGATGCCAGACCTGAAGCCACATCGAAACCGGCTTTGCCACTGGCAATGAAATAGATCACGCCTGCGGCGATGATCGCACCGACCACTTGGGCGACGACATAAGGCACAAGTTCTTTGGCCGGGAACCGCCCACCCACCACCAGACCTAGTGATACAGCCGGGTTGAGATGACATCCCGAGATATGCCCAATGGCGAACGCCATTGTAAGTACGGTGAGACCGAAGGCCATGGCCACACCGACCAGCCCGATCCCGGCAGGCAGTGACGCCGCCAGCACCGCACTCCCACAACCACCCAGCACCAACCAAAATGTACCGATCAGTTCGGCACCCATGCGTATACCCAGAGGTGATGACATATACCTGCCCTCAAGTCGTTGACGTTTTACGCAGTACGCGCAAGCCCAACTGCTTGATGAAGGATTGCGGGGGGAGCAGGTGAGAATCTAGCAGAGGCTGGATGAAGTGCCAGTCGGCTGAAAAGTATCGCCGGCAAGCCGGCGATAGGAACGACGCGGAATCAGCCCTTGATCGGTACCGAGCTGCCACGCTTCTTGGTCTGCAGCAAGTGCGAGAACACCGCATGCAGGTCATCCGAAGCGCTGTCCTCGTCGAGGTTGAGCTTGCTGTCGATATGATCCATGTGGTGCATCATCAGGCTGACCGCCTGATTGACGTCACGCGCCTCAATGGCATCGATCAGTTGCATGTGTTCATCGTAGGAACAGTGCGAGCGGTTGCCGCTTTCGTACTGGGCAATGATCAACGAAGTCTGCGACACCAGGCTGCGCTGGAAGCTGATCAGCGGGGCATTACCTGCGGCTTCGGCCAGCTTCAGGTGGAACTCGCCAGACAGGCGAATACCGGCACCGCGGTCACCCCGTGAGAAACTGTCGCGTTCTTCACGAACCATCTGACGCAACTCGTTGAGCTGCTCGGCCGTGGCGTGCTCGACCGCAAGCTCGGTGATGGCGCGCTCAACCATGCGCCGCGAGAAGAACACCTGGCGGGCCTCCTCAACCGTCGGGCTGGCCACTACCGCACCACGGTTAGGCCGCAACAGCACCACGCTTTCATGGGCCAGGCGCGACAATGCACGACGAATGATGGTGCGGCTTACGCCAAAAATTTCGCCCAGGGCTTCCTCACTCAACTTGGTACCCGGCGCCAGGCGCTGTTCGAGAATGGCCTCGAAAATGTGCGCATAGACGATATCGTCCTGGGTTCCGCTGCGTCCGGCCTTGCCGGTACGCACTGGTTTCTTGAGAGGTTGCAGCTGTTCGTTCATGGGCACTCGAGCACGGGGATCGGCCTGTCGGACCCCGACTGTAATACCAGCCAGTGGGGCGAAGGCAAGCCTTGGTAAGAAAATTAAACGATTAAGGTATGGGCACATTGTACACAGCCGCAGGGATTTCTGCAGGGGATGATGGCCTTTATAGCGATGCGGCGAAATTATTTGCGCACAGCAACGAAAACATTATTTGCATTCTTTGTATACAAACGCATAATCCACTCGTGCAACTTCCTGACTCAGAAGTCAACAAAAGGTCCGGTCGCCTGCCATCCCATCCGCCTCACAGAGCGTCCCAGTGCGTGCGCAGGACTGGCTCTGAAAAACAAGAAAAGACTTGAGGAGTACATGCTGTGGAAAGCCGCAAATCCGAAGCCCCTACGCTGGATCTTGCCCCACCGCTCGAAACGAGCTGGCTGGAGCGGATTTTCAAACTCAAGCTACATGGCACCACCGTCAAGACTGAAATGATCGCCGGGTTGACCACCTTTATCACCATGGCCTACATCATCTTCGTCAACCCCAACATCATGGCCGATGCCGGCATCGATCACGGCGCGGCCTTTGTCGCCACCTGTATCGCCGCCGCCCTGGGCTGCCTGTTGATGGGCCTGTATGCCAACTGGCCGGTAGGCCTGGCACCGGGCATGGGACTCAACGCCTTCTTTACCTATACCGTGGTCGGGACCATGGGCTACACCTGGGAGGCGGCGCTGGGCGCAGTATTCGTCTCCGGGGTGCTGTTCATGCTGCTGACGCTGTCGCGGGTGCGTGAATGGCTGCTCAACAGCATTCCCGTGAGCCTGCGTCATGCAATGGGTGCCGGCGTCGGATTGTTTCTCGGACTGATCGGTCTTAAAACTGCCGGGATTGTCGTCGACAGCCCGGCCACCCTGATCAAGCTCGGCTCCCTGCATGAGCCTGGCCCGCTGCTGGCAGCGATCTGCTTTTTGATGATAGCGGTACTCAGCTATCACCGGGTGTTCGGCGCGATCCTGATCAGCATCATCAGCGTCACCCTCGCCGGCTGGGGCCTGGGCCTGGTCGAATACGGCGGCCTGTTCTCGCTGCCTCCGAGCCTGGCACCGACCTGGATGGCCATGGATGTCGCGGGCGTGTTCAACGTCAGCATGATAGCCGTGGTGTTCGCCTTCCTCTTCGTACACATGTTCGACACCGCCGGTACCCTGATGGGCGTAGCCCAGCGCGCCAACCTGGTGAATGCTGACGGGCGCATCGAAAACCTCTCGCGCGCATTGAAGGCTGACAGTGCTTCGAGCGTATTCGGCGCAGTGGTTGGCGTACCACCGGTAACCAGCTATGTGGAAAGCGCTGCAGGTGTTGCCGCAGGTGGCCGCACGGGCCTGACCGCCGTGGTGGTCGGTCTGTTCTTTATCGCCGCGATGTTCTTCGCGCCACTGGCCGGGATGATTCCTGCCTACGCCACGGCGGGGGCGTTGATCTATGTCGCGATGTTGATGATGGGCAGCATGGCACACATCAACTGGGATGAAGCCACCGACAGCATCCCGGCGATCGTCACCGCAATCATGATGCCGCTGACCTTCTCGGTTGCCGATGGTATTGCCCTGGGCTTTATCACCTATGTGGTGCTCAAGGCGGGTACCGGCCGGTTCAGCGAGATCTCGGCGAGCCTGTGGGTGCTGACGGCGATCTTCATTGCCAAGTTTGTGTTCCTGTAAACACCGCTGCAGCCAGGCAAAGCCTCACCTTCGGGTGGGGCTTTTTTGTTGCCCCGCGATAAAGACAGCACAAAACCCCAGGTAAAAAAAAGCCCGCAGTGTGAGCGGGCAAGGACCTACGAAGATTCTTCTAGCGACCAACTAGCTCCCACGATAGGTCGAGTAACTGTACGGCGAGATCAACAGCGGTACATGGTAGTGGTCCTGCTCGGCGCTAATGCCAAAGCGCAGTACCACGACATCAAGAAAGGCATGCTCAGGCAACTGCACGCCACGGGCGCGGTAGTAGTCACCCGCATTGAACTGCAGTTGGTAGACACCACTGCGGTAGTCGTCACCTTGCAGCAGCGGCGCATCGCAACGGCCATCGCTGTTGGTCAGGGTGGTGTGCAGCAGCTCAAGCTGCTGGCCTTCGACGCGGTACAGCTCGACCTTGATCGAGCTGCCAGGGCAGCCGTGAGCGGCATCCAGTACATGCGTGGTCAAACGTCCCATTGCTTGCTCGCCTCTGTTCTATCTGTGGGCAAAAAATCCCGTACGGCGCCGTCAGAAGACCCGGCAGCGTACGACCGTCGGATTATTAAGACATTTTTCTGTAAAATTGTACACAATAATTCGGTATTCTTCCCCGGCATGTCCGCCACCGCCTGTAAATACTCCATCAGTCGCAAAACCACGCTACTGGCCGATGAGCGCGCAATTAATTGACCAATTGGGCAGGTTTCTTGCAGAGGGTTTCCGAGGGCAAAAACAGTAAGAAATAGGAAAAAACAGGCTTACAAACCGCAAACAAAGTTGTATACAATCACCTCATCGTCGTGGCCGATACCCTACCCGGGCGCCACGCCCTCCGTTTACACGTATAAGAAGGAAGACTGCAGTGAGCGCTGATTATCCTCGCGACCTGATCGGTTACGGCAATACCCCACCCCATCCGCGCTGGCCGGGGAACGCCCGCATCGCTTTGTCTTTCGTGCTCAACTACGAAGAAGGCGGTGAACGCAACATTCTTCACGGGGACAAGGAATCAGAAGCCTTCCTCTCAGAAATGGTTGCCGCCCAGCCCCTGCAGGGCGCCCGTAACATGAGCATGGAATCGCTCTACGAATACGGCAGCCGCGCCGGCGTCTGGCGCCTGCTCAAGCTATTCAAAGACACCGGCGTCCCCCTGACCATCTTCGCCGTCGCCATGGCTGCCCAGCGTCACCCCGACGTGATCCGTGCCATGGTCCAAGCCGGCCACGAAATCTGCAGCCACGGCTACCGCTGGATCGACTACCAGAACATGGATGAGGCCCAGGAGCGCGAGCACATGCTCGAAGCGATCCGCATCCTCACCGAACTGACCGGTGAGCGTCCGTTGGGCTGGTACACCGGTCGCACCGGGATCAACACCCGTCGCCTGGTGATGGAGGAAGGCGGCTTCCTTTACGACAGCGACACCTACGACGACGACCTGCCCTACTGGGAACCGAACAACCCGACCGGCAAGCCGCATCTGGTGATCCCTTACACCCTGGACACCAATGACATGCGCTTCACCCAGGTGCAGGGTTTCAACTGCGGCGAGCAGTTCTTCCAGTACCTCAAGGATGCCTTCGACGTCCTCTACGAAGAAGGCGCCGAGGCACCGAAGATGCTCTCGATCGGGCTGCACTGCCGCCTGGTCGGTCGCCCAGCGCGCCTGGCCGCGCTCAAGCGCTTCATTGAATACGCCAAGAGCTTTGATCAGGTCTGGTTCACCCGGCGCGTGGACATCGCCCGTCACTGGCACGCAACCCACCCTTACCAAGCCGAGAACGCCCAATGACCGCTTTCAAAACCCTCACGCCTTCGTCTCTGGAGCGTAGCGCGTTCGTCGAAGCCTTTGCCGACATCTACGAGCACTCGCCATGGGTGGCTGAAAAGGCCTACGACCTGGGTCAACTGCAGGAAATCGACCAGATCGAAGCCCTACATCAACGCATGAGCGACATTCTGCTGAGCGCCGATCACGCCGCCCAGCTGGCCTTGATCAACGCTCACCCGGACCTCGCCGGCAAAGCCGCAATCCAGGGTGAGCTGACCGAGTCGAGCACCAACGAGCAGGCCGGCGCCGGTATTCACCAGTGCACCGCCGAAGAGTTCGCGCACTTCACCGAGCTCAACGACGCCTACAAGGCCAAGTTCAAGTTTCCGTTCATCATGGCGGTCAAAGGCAGCAATCGGCACCAGATCCTCGCCTCGTTCGAGAAGCGCATCCATAACTCGGTCGAGGCCGAATTCAAGGAAGCGCTGGCGCAGATCAACCTGATTGCCCTGTTCCGTCTGCTGCAACTTTAAGGGTAAGCCCGGCCTTACCCTCCACAACACAGAATAAAGAGAATCCGCATGCGCACTTTAGTGATTGAGCCCTTGACCAAAGAAGCCTTCGCCCCTTTCGGTGACGTGATCGAAACCGACGGCAGCGACCACTTCATGATCAACAACGGTTCGACCATGCGCTTCCACAAGCTGGCAACGGTACAAACCGCCCAGCCCGAGGACAACGCGATCATCAGCATCTTCCGCGCCGACGCGCAGGACATGCCGCTGACCGTTCGCATGCTGGAGCGCCATCCGCTGGGCAGCCAGGCTTTCATTCCGCTGCTCGGCAACCCCTTTCTGATCGTGGTCGCGCCCGTTGGCGATGCACCTGTATCAGGTCTTGTCCGCGCTTTCATCAGCAATGGAAAGCAGGGCATCAATTACCATCGCGGCGTCTGGCACCACCCGGTGCTGACGATCGAAAAGCGGGATGACTTCCTGGTGGTTGATCGCAGTGGCACTGGCAATAACTGCGATGAGCATTTTTTCAATGAGGATGAGCAATTGATCCTCGCCCCCCACCAATAAGAGAAGACCTGAGCACCCGGCTACAGGGTGCCAGGGTAGAGGTAAAGACTGTGGAAGCACATCTGTTGGAATGGCTGAACCTGAGCGTGCGTTGGGTTCACATGATCACTGGCGTCGCCTGGATTGGCGCGTCGTTCTACTTTGTCTGGCTGGAAAACAACCTCAACCGGGCCAACCCGCGCGATGGTCTGTCCGGCGATCTCTGGGCGATTCACGGTGGCGGGATCTACCACCTGGAGAAATACAAGCTGGCTCCGCCGAAAATGCCGGAGAACCTGCACTGGTTCAAATGGGAAGCCTATTTCACCTGGATGTCGGGTATCGCCCTGCTGTGCCTGGTGTTCTACTGGAACCCGACCCTGTACCTGCTGGCCCCTGGCAGCACCCTGAGCGGTGGTGAAGGGATCGCTATCGGTGTCGGCTCGCTGATCGCCGGCTGGTTCATCTATGACTTCCTCTGCGACTCGCCGCTGGGCAAGCGCCCTGGCCTGCTCGGCCTGGTGCTGTTCGTCCTGGTGATCGCCGCCTGCTACGGTTTCAGCCAGGTGTTCAGCGGTCGTGGTGCGTACCTGCACACCGGCGCGATCATCGGCACCATCATGGTCGGTAACGTGTTCCGCATCATCATGCCGGCCCAGCGAGCACTGGTAGCCGCCATCGAGAAGAACGAAACCCCCGATCCGACCCTGCCGGCCAAAGGTCTGCTGCGTTCGCGTCACAACAACTACTTCACCCTGCCGGTGCTGTTCATCATGATCAGCAACCACTTCCCGAGCACCTACGGCAGCCAGTACAACTGGCTGATCCTGGCCGGTATCGCTGTGGCTGCAGTGTTGGTGCGTCACTACTTCAACACCCGCCACGACAGCAACAAGTACGCCTGGACCCTGCCGGTCGGTGCCCTGTCGATGATCTGCCTGGCTTACGTCACGGGCCCTGCGCCGATGCCGAGCGCGCCTGAGCAAGCTGCCGCCAAGGTCGAGTATCAGCCGTTGCCGGAAACCGCACTGGGTGGCAAAACCGCTGCCGAGAAAGCTGCAGAGCAAGCCGCCACACCTGCCCAGGCTGCCGCCCCTGCTGCCGAAGCACCCGCAGCCAACGTCGCCAACGTCGCCAACGTCGCCAAACTCGACGATGCCGGTTTCGACAAGATCCACAGCGTCATCCAGGAACGTTGCACCGTGTGCCATTCGGCCAAGCCGACCAGCCCACTGTTTAGCGCCGCACCTGCCGGTGTAATGCTCGACACCCCGCAGCAGATCCAGCAACAGGCCGCACGCATTCAAGCACAGGCCGTGGCCACGCAGATCATGCCACTGGGCAACATCACCCAGATGACCCAGCAGGAACGTGAACTGATTGGCGCCTGGATCGCCAAGGGAGCACCAACCAACTGATGTATCTGGCGGCCCGTAAGGGCCGCCCTTCAGCGTCCGGCCTGGCGCTGCACAGTGCGATTGAACAATAAAAACAAAACCGAGGTGTTGCATGTCCGAGTCACGCAAGGCGTACATCCCCGTTGCGCCCCCACGACAGCCACTGCCAATGCTCCAACTGTTTCTGGTGGGTCTGCAACATGTCTTGCTGATGTACGGAGGCGCGATTGCCGTGCCCTTGATCATCGGCCAGGCCGCCGGCCTTTCTCGTGAAGAAGTCGCTTTCCTGATCAATGCCGACCTGCTGGTCGCTGGTGTCGCCACCATCGTCCAGTCGTTCGGCATTGGTGCAGTCGGCATCCGCATGCCGGTGATGATGGGTGCAAGCTTTGCTGCAGTCGGCAGCATGGTGGCCATGGCCGGTATGCCTGGTGTCGGCTTGCAAGGTATTTTCGGTGCGACCATCGCTGCCGGTTTTTTCGGCATGCTGATCGCCCCGTTCATGTCCAAGGTGGTGCGTTTCTTCCCACCACTGGTGACCGGCACGGTCATCACCTCGATTGGCCTTTCACTGTTCCCGGTTGCCGTTAACTGGGCCGGTGGCGGCGCCAGCGCGGAAACCTTCGGCTCCCCTATCTACCTGATCGTCGCCGGCCTGGTGCTGGCCACCATCCTCCTGGTCAACCGCTTCTTGCGTGGCTTCTGGGTCAACGTCTCAGTGCTGATCGGCATGGGCCTGGGCTACATCCTGGCTGGCTCCATTGGCATGGTCGACCTCTCCGGCCTCGACGAGGCGCCCTGGGTGCAAGTGGTGACACCGCTGCACTTCGGCATGCCGACCTTCAGCCTGGCGCCGATCCTGTCCATGTGCCTGGTGGTGGTGATCATCTTTGTCGAGTCCACCGGCATGTTCCTCGCCCTGGGCAAGGTCACTGATCGTGAAGTCACCCCGGGCATGTTGCGCCGCGGTCTGATGTGCGACGCCGGCGCATCGTTTGTCGCCGGTTTCTTCAACACCTTCACCCATTCCTCGTTCGCCCAGAACATCGGCCTGGTGCAGATGACGGGCGTTCGCTGCCGCTATGTCACGGTGGTTGCCGGCGGTTTTCTGATCCTGCTCAGCCTGCTGCCCAAGGCGGCCTTCCTGATCGCCTCGATTCCACCTGCAGTACTGGGCGGTGCGTCCATTGCCATGTTCGGCATGGTCGCGGCCACCGGGATCAAGATTCTCCAGGAAGCCGACATCGCCGACCGCCGCAATCAGCTGCTGGTCGCCGTCAGCGTCGGCATGGGCCTGATCCCGGTGGTGCGTCCGGAGTTCTTCGCGCAGATGCCACAGTGGATGGAACCGATCACCCACAGCGGCATCGCTATGGCCACGGTCAGTGCGCTGATCCTCAACTTGCTGTTCAACATCCTCGGCGGCGCCGAACGCGCTGCACATAACGAAGCCGCCCACCAGCACTGAGTCTTTGGGCGGCGCTTGCCGCCCGGTATCACCCCGAGCAGTACGCAGGACCGTCGACCCGTGGGAGCGGGTCGGCCGGGGCGCTTCGCGCCGAAAAACCCAAAACCAACAATAACAAAGCCGGGAATCACAACATGAAAGGCATCACCACTTCCCTTGTGTTGGGTAGCAGTCTGCTGGCCACCTTGCCAGCCGCCGCAGAAGACCTGTTGCAATGGCACACCAACAGCCTCACCTACCTCTATGGCAAGGACTTCCAGGTCAACCCTGCAATCCAGCAGACGGTGACCTTCGAACACGCCAACCGGTGGAAATATGGCGACACCTTCCTGTTCATCGACAAGATCTTCTACAACGGCGGCACCGACCGCAACAAAGGCAACAATACCTATTACGGTGAGTTCAGTCCGCGCCTGTCGTTCGGCAAGATCTTCGATCGCAAATTCGAGTTCGGTCCGATCACCGACGTGTTGCTGGCCATGACCTACGAGTCGGGCGAAGGCGACAACGAGGCCTACCTGATCGGTCCCGGTTTCAACCTGGCGATTCCCGGCTTCAACTACTTCACCCTCAATATCATGCAGCGCAACACCGAGGGCAGCCGCCCAGGTGATGGCGTCTGGCAGATTACTCCGACCTTTTCCTACACCATCCCCGTAGGCAGGTCCGACATCCTCGTCGATGGCTACATGGACTGGGTGGTCGACAACGACTCGACCCGGCGCGGCACCTACCACGCCAACCTGCAGTTCAACCCACAGGTCAAATACGACCTGGGCAAGGCCCTGAACCTGGGCGCCAAGCAGTTGTACGTGGGTATCGAATACAGCTACTGGAAAGACAAATACGGCATTGAGAACAGTGGACGCCTGGACACCAACCAGAGTGTGACCAGCGCCTTGGTTAAGGTTCACTTCTAAAACCTGACCAAACGCACAGCTTTAGCTACACCCGCTCCAGGACGGAGCACTTGAGGACCCGCGCGCAAGCCAGTAATCTGCGCGCCCCTCGCTCAGGGCAGGACGGATCCTGCCTGCGTTTGCTGACCGCTCAGTCAATGAATTCGGGCGGTTGGCAAGCGTCACGCCAACCTGAAATACCCCTTTTCATCAGTTCAGAAAGACGTCGAGCAGGATTGCTGTGCCGTACCGGAAAGTTGGCGCAGCTCTTGCCAAACAGTTGTGGCCAATCGAAAAAAACTGACTCAAAAGACAAGTATTTAAACCCAACGGTGCCACGCAGAGCACCGACAACAGATTCAATCAAGGGAGCAACACAGCGATGCGCATGACCAATAGCCTGATCCTCGCCGGCGGCCTGCTGGCGGCCAGTACTGCCGCCACCGCCGGTGACCTGCTGCAATGGCAGAACAACAGTTTGACCTACCTATGGGGCAAGAACTTCGCGGTCAACCCGCAAATCCAGCAGACCGTGACCTTCGAGCACGCCGATGCCTGGAAGTACGGCGACAACTTCATCTTTGTCGACAAGATCTTCTATAACGGCGATAAAGACTTCAACAACGGCGACAACACCTACTACGGCGAGATTCAGCCGCGTCTGTCGTTCGGCAAAATTTTCGACCAGAAGCTGGCGTTCGGTCCGATCAAAGACGTGCTGCTGGCCATGACCTACGAATTTGGCGAGGGCGATACCGAGTCTTACCTGATCGGTCCTGGTTTCGACCTGGCCATCCCGGGCTTCGACTACTTCCAGCTGAACTTCTACCAGCGCAACACCGAAGGCAGCCGCGCCGGTGACAACGTCTGGCAGATCACCCCGGTCTGGTCGTACACCATTCCTGTGGGCAAATCCGACATTCTCATCGATGGTTTCATGGACTGGGTGGTCGACAACGATGCCACCAGCCGCCGTGGCACCTACCACGCTAACCTGCACTTCAACCCGCAGGTCAAATATGACCTGGGCAAGGCGTTGAACTGGGGCGAGAAGCAGTTGTATGTCGGTTTCGAATACGACTACTGGAAGAACAAGTACGGGATCAAGGACAGCGACGCGTTTGATACCGATCAGAACACTGCCAGCTTCCTGGTCAAAGTGCATTTCTGATTGATGCCATCGCGGGGCAAGCCCGCTCCTACCTGGTGGGAGCGGGCTTGCCCCGCGATGAGGCTATCAGCCCTTCACCGCTCGCCAAAGCTTGCCAACAACAGCCACCACCGCCAAAACTGCCGCACCGGCCACAATCCCCACCCCGCCATTGAGCAAGGCGCCCGTCAATGCCCCGCCCCGCCCTTCACTGAAGGCTTCGATCGCATGATGCAACGGCGCCACGCCATGCACCAGAATCCCGCCACCGACCAGAAACATCGCCGCGGTACCGATCACCGACAGGCTTTTCATCATGTACGGCGCCGCACGCAGGATGCCGTTGCCGATGGCCTTGGCCACGCTCGACGCTTTCTGGGTCAGCCACAAGCCCAGGTCATCAAGCTTGACGATGCCGGCGACCAAGCCATAAACACCAATGGTCATGACAATGGCGATGCCTGACAGCACGACGATTTGCTGGGTCAGCGGCGCATCGGCGACCGTCCCCAGGGTGATGGCAATGATCTCGGCGGAAAGAATGAAGTCGGTACGCACCGCCCCCTTGATCTTGCCCTGTTCGAAGGCCACCAGATCAACTGCAGGGTCTGCCACCGCCTCGGTCAACGCGGCATGTTCGGCCTGGTCCTCCTCCTTGCTGTGCAGGAACTTGTGGGCGAGCTTTTCAAAGCCCTCGAAACACAGGAAGGCCCCCCCGATCATCAACAGCGGCGTCACCGCCCAGGGGATAAAGGCACTGATCAATAGCGCTGCCGGCACCAGGATCAGCTTGTTGACGAACGAGCCCTTGGCCACCGCCCAGACCACCGGGATTTCCCGCTCGGCACGCACCCCGGTTACCTGCTGGGCATTGAGCGCCAGATCGTCACCCAATACACCTGCGGTCTTTTTCGCCGCGACCTTGGTCATTACCGAGACATCGTCCAGTACCGTGGCGATATCGTCGATCAATACCAGTAGACTGCTTCCTGCCATGTTTGCCTGATTCCAGCGGGTTGAGAGGCGCTCAGTCTAGCCCAAAGTCGCCACCTTGAGCCCTCTGCAAACGCGGTGCTACCATGCGCAACCGCCCTTTCAGGCCCGAGGATTAGCGTCAACCATGAGCAGCATTCGCGAGCGCAACAAAGAACTGATCCTGCGCGCGGCCAGTGAAGAGTTCGCCGACAAGGGCTTCGCCGCCACCAAGACCAGCGACATCGCGGCCAAGGCCGGGCTACCCAAGCCGAACGTCTATTACTACTTCAAGTCCAAGGAAAACCTCTACCGCGAGGTCCTGGAAAGCATCATCGAGCCGATCATGCAGGCGTCAACGCCGTTCAATGCCGACGGTGATCCCAAGGAAGTCCTGAGCGCCTACATCCGCTCGAAAGTACGTATCTCCCGCGATTTGCCGTTTGCCTCCAAGGTATTCGCCAGTGAGATCATGCACGGTGCCCCGCACCTGAGCCCGAGCCAGGTCGAACAGCTCAACGAGCAGGCCCGGCACAACATCGAGTGCATCCAGGCCTGGATCGACCGTGGGCAGATTGCCAAGGTCGACCCGCACCACCTGATGTTCAGCATCTGGGCGGCGACCCAGACCTACGCTGATTTCGACTGGCAGATCTCCGTGGTCACCGGTAAAGCCAAGCTGGAAGACAGCGACTATGAGGCGGCGACCCAGACCATCATTCGTCTGGTGCTCAAGGGGTGTGAACCGGACGCTTGACCTGTGAGAACAAGCTCATCCGGTGGGGCTTGCCCCGCGATGCAATGTGACTGAACAATCGCAATCGCGGGGCAAGCCCGCTCCCACCGGGGGATAAAGTCTTAAGCTGCTACTCCGGCATCTGCCGTCAATCCCACCTCTTCGATCGCACTGATCGCGCACTGCTCATCGATATCCGAGGTATCGCCACTGATACCGATCGCGCCCACCACCACGCCCTGCTGATTACGAATCAGCACGCCACCTGGCGCCGGCACCACCGGGCTCTGCCCCAGGCCATTAAGCGCGGCGAAAAACGCCGGGCGTTGTTGTGCATCCAGGGCAATCAGGCGCGAGCCCTTGCCCAGGGCAATCGCGCCCCAGGCCTTGCCCATCGCCACTTGCGGGCGCAGCAGGCTGGCGCCGTCTTCACGCTGCAGGGTTAACAGATGGCCGCCAGCATCAAGCACCGCCACCGTCAGGGGCGCGGCGGAGATCTTGCGGCCTGCGGCCAGCGCGGCGTTCACCAGGCTGACGGCGACTTTCAGGGTCAATGTGGTCATGGAAAGGTCCTCTTGTTGTTAGAAGCCCTGAGGGCAGGTGTGAAAGCAATAGAACAAATAGAACACAATGGCGAATATTTTTGTATACAATAATTTGAGAGCGATAACCCAATTCTGACGAAACGCCTTTTTTATGGCCTTCCCGACGAAAGCACCCATCGCCGAAGAAAATGGATTGACCAGAGTCGCCTGGCGTGAATACACTCTGACGAAAAGCCATTTGTATACAATTACAAAATCAAAGAGGCACAAAACCATGAGCAAAATGAGAGCAATTGATGCAGCCGTTCTGGTGATGCGCCGCGAAGGTGTTGAAACCGCGTTTGGTATTCCGGGTGCTGCAATCAACCCGCTGTACTCGGCCCTGAAGAAAGTCGGCGGTATCGATCACGTCCTCGCTCGTCACGTTGAAGGCGCCTCGCACATGGCCGAGGGCTACACCCGCACCAAAGCCGGCAACATCGGTGTGTGCATCGGCACCTCCGGCCCTGCCGGCACTGACATGGTCACCGGCCTGTACAGCGCCTCGGCCGATTCCATCCCGATCCTGTGCATCACCGGCCAGGCGCCGCGTGCCCGTATGCACAAGGAAGATTTCCAGGCCGTCGATATCACCAGCATCGTCAAGCCAGTGACCAAGTGGGCGACCACCGTGCTGGAACCCGGTCAGGTGCCGTACGCGTTCCAGAAAGCCTTCTATGAAATGCGCTCCGGCCGTCCAGGGCCGGTGCTGATCGACCTGCCGTTCGACGTGCAGATGGCCGAAATCGAATTCGACATCGACGCTTACCAGCCGCTGCCAGTGCATAAGCCTGCTGCCAACCGCATTCAGGTCGAAAAAGCCCTGGCCATGCTCGACACCGCCGAGCGTCCGCTGCTGGTAGCCGGTGGCGGCATCATCAACGCCGATGCCTGCGACAAACTGGTCGAGTTCGCCGAGCTGACCGGTATCCCGGTCATCCCGACCCTGATGGGCTGGGGCATCATCCCTGACGATCACCCGCTGATGGTCGGCATGGTCGGTCTGCAGACTTCGCACCGCTACGGCAACGCCACCATGCTCAAGTCCGACGTGGTGCTGGGTATCGGTAACCGCTGGGCCAACCGTCACACAGGTTCGGTCGACGTCTACACCGAAGGCCGTCGTTTCATTCACGTCGATATCGAACCGACCCAGATCGGCCGGGTATTCACCCCTGACCTGGGCATCGTTTCCGACGCCGGTGCTGCACTGGATGTGTTCCTGGAAGTGGCCCGCGAGTGGAAAGCCGCTGGCAAGCTCAAAGACCGCAGCGCCTGGCTGGAAGATTGCCAGCAGCGCAAGTCGAGCCTGCAGCGCAAGACCCATTTCGACAACGTGCCGGTCAAGCCGCAGCGCGTGTATCAGGAAATGAACCAGGTGTTCGGCAAAGACACCTGCTACGTCAGCACCATCGGTCTGTCGCAGATCGCCGGCGCGCAGTTCCTGCACGTGTACAAGCCGCGTCACTGGATCAACTGTGGTCAGGCCGGCCCGCTGGGCTGGACCATTCCTGCCGCCCTGGGTGTGGTCAAGGCTGATCCGAGCCGCAAAGTTGTGGCGCTGTCGGGCGACTATGACTTCCAGTTCATGATTGAAGAGCTGGCCGTGGGTGCGCAGTTCAACCTGCCGTACGTTCACGTGCTGGTGAACAACTCCTACCTGGGGTTGATCCGCCAGGCACAGCGCGGCTTCGAGATGGACTACTGTGTGCAGCTGGCGTTCGAGAACGTCAACGCGCCGGAGCTCAACGGTTATGGTGTCGATCACGTCGCCGTGGTCGAAGGCCTGGGTTGCAAGGCCCTGCGCGTGACCGAGCCTGGCGAGATCGCCCCGGCCCTGCTCAAAGCACAAAAACTGGCTGAAGAGTTCAAGGTACCGGTAGTGGTCGAGGTTATCCTCGAGCGCGTGACCAACATTTCGATGGGCACCGAAATCAACGCGGTCAACGAATTCGAAGACCTGGCCCTGGTCGGCAACGACGCGCCAACCGCGATTTCCCTGCTCGACTGATCGCTGCAGCGGCCCTGCTGCATTAGGCGCAGGGCCCACTTTTGCAAGGAGACAACCATGCCACGTTTCGCCGCCAACCTGTCCATGCTGTTCACCGAGCAGGACTTTCTCGCCCGCTTCAAGGCTGCTGCCGACGCCGGCTTCAGCGGTGTCGAATACCTGTTCCCGTACGATTACAGCTCGGCTGAAATCAAGCAGCAGCTCGATGCCCACGGCCTGACCCAGGTGCTGTTCAACCTGCCGGCCGGTGACTGGGCCAAGGGTGATCGCGGCATCGCCTGCGATCCGGCCCGCGTCGAGCAGTTCCGCGCCGGCGTCGACCTGGCCATTGCCTACGCCCAGGTACTGGGCAACACCCAGGTCAACTGCCTGGCCGGTATCCGTCCACAAGGTCCGGATTGCGCCAGCGTACGCAAGACCTTCGTCGACAACCTCAAGTACGCTGCCGACAAGCTGGAAGCCGCCGGGATCAAGCTGGTCATGGAAATGATCAACACCCGCGACATCCCGGGTTTCTACCTGAACAACACCAAACAGGCCCTGGAAATCCAGGCCGAAGTCGGCAGCAGCAACCTGTTCCTGCAATACGACATCTACCACATGCAGATCATGGAAGGGGATCTTGCCCGCACCATGGAAAGCAACCTGGCCAAGATCAACCACATCCAGCTGGCCGACAACCCGGGCCGCAATGAGCCGGGTACTGGCGAGATCAACTACCGCTTCCTCTTCGAACACCTGGACCGCATCGGCTACCAAGGCTGGGTGGGCTGTGAATACAAGCCACTGACCACCACCGAAGCTGGCCTGGGCTGGTTGAAATCCCATAACGCGATCTGAAACTGATTGGCATGGTTTCTCTGTGGGGGCGGGCTTGACCCGCGAAGCGATGGCGACCCCAACAGCGCTATCGCGGGGCAAGCCCGCTCCCACCGGGTTACCGCATCTAACAATTACAAGAGGCATCTCTCATGGCTAAAATCGGATTTATCGGCACCGGCATCATGGGCCACCCAATGGCGCAGAACCTGCAAAAAGCCGGTCACAGCCTATTCCTGTCCACCCACCACGATGCAGCCCCGGCCGACCTGGTCGCCGCTGGCGCCGTGGCCCTGGCCAACCCGAAAGAAGTGGCCCAGGAAGCTGAATTCATCATCGTCATGGTGCCCGATACCCCACAGGTAGACTCGGTGCTGTTCGGCGAGAATGGCGTGGCCTTGGGCGTTGGCCCGAACAAAGTCGTGATCGACATGAGCTCGATCTCCCCTACCGCCACCAAAGCCTTCGCCGAGAAGATCAAGGCCACCGGCGCCACCTACCTCGACGCCCCGGTATCCGGCGGTGAAGTCGGCGCCAAAGCTGCGACCCTGAGCATCATGGTCGGCGGCTGCCCGAATGCCTTCGAACGCGCTCTGCCGCTGTTCCAGGCCATGGGCAAGAACATCACCCGCGTCGGCGGCAGCGGTGACGGCCAGACCGCCAAGGTTGCCAACCAGATCATCGTCGCCCTGAACATTCAGGCCGTCGCCGAAGCCCTGCTGTTTGCCGCCAAGAACGGTGCCGACCCGGCCAAGGTACGTGAAGCCCTGATGGGCGGCTTCGCCTCGTCGAAGATCCTTGAAGTGCATGGCGAGCGCATGATCAAAGGCACCTTCGATCCAGGCTTCCGCATCAGCCTGCACCAGAAGGACCTGAACCTGGCCCTGCAAGGCGCCAAAGAGCTGAACATCAACCTGCCCAACACCGCCAATGCCCAGCAAGTGTTCAGCACCTGCGCGGCCATCGGTGGCGCCAACTGGGACCACTCGGCACTGATCAAAGGCCTTGAGCACATGGCCAATTTCTCGATCCGCGACGACCAGTAACAACCCAGGCAACAGCGCCCCTGGGTCAGCCTGCACGGAGGCAGGCCCGGGGGCGTTTTCGATTCTGCAGAACAATAAGATTGGAGCCTGCCATGTCGGTCGATCCGCAACACTTTCTGCGCGAGCTGTTCGCCACGGCTATCGATGCCGCGCACCCTCGCCAGGTGCTTGAAGCACACCTGCCCAGCGACCGCAGCGGTCGCGTCATTGTCATCGGCGCCGGCAAGGCCGCAGCCGCCATGGCCGAAGTGGTTGAGCGCAACTGGCAGGGCCCGGTTTCCGGCCTTGTGGTGACCCGCTACGGTCACGGCGCCAACTGCTCGAAAATCGAAGTGGTCGAAGCCGCCCACCCGGTCCCCGATGCCGCCGGCCTGGCCGTGGCCAAACGCGTGCTGGAGATGGTCAGCGATCTGAACGAAGACGATCGCGTGATCTTCCTGCTTTCCGGCGGCGGCTCTGCCTTGCTGGCCTTGCCCGCCGAAGGCCTGACCCTGGCCGACAAGCAACAGATCAACAAGGCCCTGCTCAAGTCCGGTGCCACCATCGGCGAGATGAACTGTGTGCGCAAGCACCTCTCGGCGATCAAGGGCGGCCGACTGGCCAAGGCCTGCTGGCCAGCCACCGTTTACACCTATGCAATTTCCGATGTGCCGGGCGACCTGGCTACGGTGATCGCCTCTGGCCCTACCGTGGCCGACCCGAGCACCTCGGCTGAAGCGCTGGCGATCCTCAAGCGCTACAACATCGAAGCCCCGGCTGCAGTCACCGCCTGGCTAAACAACCCGGCGTCCGAGACCGTCAAGGCCGACGATCCGGCGCTGGCGCGCAGTCACTTCCAACTGATCGCCCGCCCTCAGCAGTCGCTGGAAGCGGCGGCGGTCAAAGCCCGCCAGGCTGGCTTCAGCCCGCTGATTCTCGGCGACCTGGAAGGCGAATCGCGGGAAGTGGCCAAGGTTCACGCTGGCATCGCCCGACAGGTCGTCCTGCACGGCCAACCGCTGTCGCCGCCCTGCGTGATTCTTTCTGGCGGCGAGACCACCGTGACCGTGCGCGGCAATGGCCGTGGCGGACGCAATGCCGAATTCCTCCTGAGCCTGACCGAGAGCCTCAAGGGCTTGCCCGGGGTCTACGCCCTGGCTGGCGACACCGACGGCATCGACGGCTCGGAAGACAATGCCGGCGCGCTGATGACCCCGGACAGCTACGCCCGTGCTGCAGCCCTGGGGCTGTCGGCCAGCGACGAACTGGACAACAACAATGGCTATGGCTACTTCGCCGCGCTCGATGCCTTGATCGTCACCGAGCCGACGCGGACCAACGTCAACGATTTTCGCGCCATTCTGATCCTTGAGAGTGCCAAACCATGACGCCTGATAAAAAAGTCAAAATCCTCGCGACCCTCGGGCCTGCCATCAAGGGTATCGACGACATCCGCCAGCTGGTCGAGTCCGGGGTGAACATCTTCCGCCTCAACTTCAGCCACGGCGAACACCAAGACCATGCCCTGCGCTACCAGTGGATTCGCGAGGTAGAGCGTCAGCTCAACTACCCGCTGGGCATCCTCATGGATCTGCAGGGGCCGAAGCTGCGCGTTGGCCGTTTCGCCGAAGGCAAGGTCCAGCTGCAACGCGGCCAGGCACTGCGCCTGGACCTCGACAGCACCCCGGGCACTGCCGAGCGGGTCAACCTGCCGCACCCGGAAATCATCGCCGCGCTGGAGCCGGGCATGGACCTGCTGCTCGATGACGGCAAGCTGCGCCTGCGGGTAACTGCCAAACACAGCGACGCGATCGAGACCGAAGTGCTCAATGGCGGCGAGCTATCCGACCGTAAAGGCGTCAACGTCCCGCAAGCGGTTCTGGACTTGAGCCCGCTGACCGCCAAGGATCGCCGTGATCTGACCTTCGGTCTGGAACTGGGTGTCGACTGGGTGGCGCTGTCGTTCGTACAACGCCCGGAAGACATCATCGAAGCGCGCCAGCTGATCGGTGACCGCGCCTACCTGATGGCCAAGATCGAAAAGCCCTCGGCCGTCACCCAACTGCGGGCGATTGCCGAACTCAGCGATGCGATCATGGTTGCCCGTGGTGACCTGGGTGTGGAAGTACCCGCCGAAAGCGTACCGCAGATCCAGAAGAGCATCATCAATACCTGTCGCGAGCTGGGCAAACCGGTGGTGGTGGCCACGCAGATGCTCGAATCGATGCGCTTTTCGCCAGCGCCGACCCGTGCCGAAGTCACCGACGTGGCCAACGCCGTGGCCGAAGGTGCCGATGCGGTGATGCTCTCGGCCGAGACCGCCTCCGGTGACTACCCGCTGGAAGCCGTGCAGATGATGAGCAAAATCATCCGCCAGGTTGAAAACGGCCCGGATTATCAGGCGCAACTCGACGTTGGCCGCCCGAAGGCGGAAGCGACCGTCTCCGATGCGATCAGCTGCGCGATCCGGCGTATCAGCGGCATCCTGCCGGTAGCTGTGCTGGTCAACTACAGCGAGTCGGGGGCCTCGACCCTGCGCGCTGCGCGCGAGCGGCCACGGGCACCGATCCTCAACCTGACCCCCAACCTGTCCACCGCCCGGCGCCTGAGCGTGGCCTGGGGTGTGCACTCGGTGGTCAATGATCGCCTGCGTCAGGTCGACGAAATCTGCTCCACCGCGCTGGAAATCGCCCAGGCACAAGGCATGGCCAGCCGTGGCGATACCCTGTTAATCACTGCCGGTGTGCCTTTTGGCAAACCGGGATCGACTAACACGTTGCGCATTGAAACCTTGATCTGATGTAAAAGCCATCGCGGGGCAAGCCCGCTCCCACCCTGTAGGAGCGGGCTTGCCCCGCGATAGGCACAATACAAAACCCACGTGGGAAAACCCGGCCCAATAGAGGCCACCCCACTCCACAGCAACCCAGACTGCCCCCATGTACACCAAGAATTTCGTCAACCCGTGCCCCGACTGGGCCACGGCCTTGCTCAATGGCTTCAGCCAGGTCCTGCTGCAGCGCAATCCGCTGTGCGGGCTGTTGTGCCTGCTGGCCATCACCCTGACCGCTCCCGACCTGGTCGGCGGTGCCTTGCTCGGTGCCCTTGCCGGCCTGCTCACCGCCCAACGCCGTGGCTACAATCGCACGGACCGCCAGGCTGGCCTATACAGTTACAACGGCGTGCTGATCGGCCTGCTGCTCAGCTATGCCCTGCCCTGGTCGGCGATTCTGCCGCCGCTGATCATTGCTGCCGGCGGCCTGAGCAGCATGCTCGTACACCAGTGGCTCAAACGCGCCAGCTCCAACCTGCTGCTCCCGGCATATACCGCTCCATTCGTATTGATCGGCTGGGCCGTGCTGATAGTCAGCGAACCCGGCGCCAGCAGCACCAGCCCGATCGAGCCCAATGCGCTCTATGCCCTGGCGTGCGGGCTGGGTCAGATCTTCCTGCTGAACAACCCGCTTGCCGGTCTGTTGATCGCCATCGGCCTGCTGATCGCCAACCGCTATGCCGCGGCCTGGGCATTGCTCGGCGCGGCGCTGGGCGGTAGCTTCGCACTGCTTGGCGGCGAAGCCAATGCCGCGTACGCCGGCCTGTACGGCTTCAACGCCGCACTCGCCGCCCTAGCCTTCAGCCAGACCCGTAAACAGCCCTGGCTGCCGTTGCTGGCAATGATCCTGGCAATCATCCTGCAACCGCTGGTTGCACAACTGCCGGTACCCGGCCTGACGGCGCCGTTCATCTTCGCCTGCTGGCTGGTGCTGATCGGCCAGCGCCTGATGCGCCAGCCACCTGCCCGCCGAGCCAGCCGCTTGCATAGCTGAGGCACTGCCCCTAGGCTCAGCTCCATCGTGAAATGGAGCTGAGCATGGATACCCCTTTGAGCTGGCGTGCGCGGCTCTACGTCATCGTTTTTCAAACCGACACCGTCGCTGGCCGACGCTTTGACAGCATCCTGCTGCTGATCATCCTCGCCAGCCTGATCACCGTGGTGCTGGACAGCATCGATGAAGTGCACCAGAACTACGCCGGACTGCTGGCCGGGATCGAGTGGGGGTTCACCGCCATCTTTCTGGTCGAGTACCTGATTCGCCTGTACTGCTCGCCCAAGCCCTTACGCTACGCTTTCAGCTTCTACGGTCTGGTCGACCTGCTGGCGATCGTGCCGGGAATCATCGCCTTGTACTACAGCGACGCGCAGTACCTGCTGATCATCCGGGTGATCCGCATGCTGCGCATCTTCCGCGTGCTCAAGCTCAGCCCCTATCTCAAACAAGCGCATTACCTGCTCTCGGCACTGCGCGGCAGCAAGCAGAAAATCATTGTGTTTTTGCTCAGTGTCTCGACCCTGGTGACGGTGTTTGGCACCCTGATGTACGTAGTCGAAGGACCGGAACATGGTTTTACCAGCATTCCCAAAGGGATCTACTGGGCAATCGTCACCCTGACCACGGTCGGCTTTGGCGATATCGTGCCCAAGACGCCACTGGGCCAGGTGATTTCCTCATTGGTGATGATCACCGGTTACTCGATCATTGCCGTGCCCACCGGAATCTTCACCGCGGAGCTGGCCAATGCCATGCGCGGCGAGCAACTGCAACATGACTGCCCGGTATGCCGGAAAAACAACCACGAGCACGGTGCCGCGTTCTGCTCGCGTTGTGGTAATGCGTTGTTCAAGAAAACGGAATAAGCAAAGTACTTTTTAATCTTTTTGCGCCTAAGCTTGAGCCGCTATAGTCGCTGGCATAATGCCTTTAACGCCAATTCGAACAAGGAATGCGCAGTGAAAAAACGCTTTAGTGCCTCGCTTCTGGCCGCCGGCCTCGCCCTGGGCTCCCTGGTCCACGCCGCACCAGCGCCGTTGCTGAACGTCTCCTATGACGTGATGCGCGACTTCTACAAGGACTACAACGCCGCCTTCCAGAAGCACTGGGAAGCCGAGCACAAAGAGAAAATCACCGTACAGATGTCCTTCGGCGGTTCGAGCAAGCAAGCGCGCTCGGTGATCGATGGTCTGCCGGCAGATGTCATCACCATGAACATGGCCACCGACATCAATGCCCTGGCCGACAACGGCAAACTGGTACCGGACAATTGGGTCACCCGCCTGCCGAACAACAGCGCACCGTTCACCTCGGCTACCGTATTCATCGTCCGCAAGGGCAACCCCAAGGCCCTCAAAGACTGGCCTGATCTGCTCAAAGACGGCGTCCAGGTCATCGTCCCAAACCCGAAAACCTCCGGTAACGGTCGCTACACCTACCTCTCGGCCTGGGGCTATGTCCTGAAGAAAGGCGGTGACGAGAACAAGGCCAAGGATTTTGTCGGCAAACTGTTCAAACAGGCGCCGGTGCTCGATACCGGTGGCCGTGCCGCGACCACCACCTTCATGACCAACCAGATCGGCGACGTGCTGGTGACCTTCGAGAACGAAGCGGAGATGATCGCCCGCGAGTTCGGCCGCGATCAGTTCGAAGTGATCTACCCGAGCGTCTCCGCCGAAGCGGAACCACCGGTGAGCGTGGTCGACAAGGTTGTGGACAAAAAAGGCAGCCGCGCAACCGCCGAGGAGTACCTGAAGTATCTGTGGTCGCCAGAGGCCCAGGAAATCGCTGCCAACAACTACCTGCGCCCACGTGATCCGGCAGTGCTGGCCAAATACACCGACCGTTTCCCGAAAGTCGATTTCCTCTCGGTGGAGAAGACCTTCGGTGACTGGCGCAGCGTGCAGAAGACCCACTTCAACGACGGTGGCGTGTTCGACCAGATCTATACCGGCCAGTAACACTTGCCCGTGGGGGCGGATTCATCCGCTCCCTGGCAAATCGACAGAGCCTGTGGTTCAGGATGGCCTGGACGACGTCAGTCAGGAACTGGATGTCGACAACCACCTGAATGATAACTGGCGCCTGCGCGCCGATGGCTTGATTCGACTTTCTAGCGCCCTGACATCGGTGATAAAGTCGCGCCCATGAACGCCTCCCCTGCCAACCGCCCGCTGATTGCCTGGACTCTGTACTTCTGCGTCCTGTTCAATCTGTTCGCCTGCGGTATCGGTCACGGGCAAATGGTGGGCCTGCAACTCAACGGGATCGGCGGCGCCTATTGTTCGGCCATGGGCAGCGCAGGGCCGACCCTGAAAAGTGATTTCAGCGACCAGTCGGTGTCTGGCTGGGACAGCATGCAAACCTGTCCGGTGTGCGCCGCAGCGGTGGTTTGCCTGGGCCTGGCGCTGGTCATCGGCTGGTTGCTGGCCGCCGCCCGCACCCGACGCTATCACCGCGAACTGCGCAGCAAAGCGCCACCGCGCTATTGCTGGCCCGCCGCCAACCCTCGCGCCTCACCGCTTCTGGCTTGATCCCTGCGGCAGCCCGCGCGGCTGCCGGTAACCGGCCTTTTCGCTGCGCCTGTCTGACAGGCGCCGCTGGCCGCTGGCTCAATTTCCAGAGTGCAATTCATGTCTCACTCCCATCGCTTTTCCGGTTGCGCGGCGCTGCTGTGCGCGCTGTCTTTCAATGCCTCGGCCGATGCGCCGTTGACCCTGCCCGATGTGCACATCGACGGTCGCGCAGAAACCGAGGATGGCGTGCTGCTCGACACCCCTTCCCAGACTGGCTCACGCCTGAGTCTGACCCCTCGTGAAACGCCAGCATCGGTGAGCATCATCAACCGCCAGCAGATCGAACAACGCGGCGCCCAGACCACCCAGGACATGCTCGCCGGCGTGCCGGGCATGACCGCCGCCTCGCCACCCGGCTCGGCAGGATCGGTAGCCTACCGCGGCTTTTCGGGGGCGCAGATCACCCAACTGTTCAACGGCATCAGCGTGCAGTACGACTCCATTGCCGCGCGTCCGGTGGACAGCTGGATCTATGACCGCGTCGAAGCCATCGGCGGGCCTTCGAGCTTTCTGTTCGGCGCCGGTGCCGTGGGTGGCTCGATCAACTACATCACCAAGCTGGCCAGCCGTGACGAGAGCTTCAACGAAGGCCGCATCAAGTACGGTTCCTACGACAGCAGCGAAACCTCGTTCGGTTTCAACCATGCCCTCAACGACGCTGACGGCATCCGCAACTATGCCCGCCTGGACTTCAGCCATACCCACAGCAATGGTTACGTTGACCGTGAGGAGCGCGATGCCTGGAGTGTGGCCTTCTCGCTGCTGACCGACATCAACGACCAGCTGTCCCACACCCTCGCCCTGGAGTACCAGAACGAGAGCGTCGACAGCCCCTACTGGGGCAGCCCGGTACTCAACCCGCTGGGTGGCGAAATGAAGGTCGACGAGAGCCGCCGTTTCGAAAACTACAACGTCGAAGACGGCCGCTACGAGCAACGCGTGCGCTGGCTGCGCTCGATCACCGAGTACCGTTTCAACGACGACACCTCGCTGCGCAACACCCTCTACCACTACAACACCGAGCGAAACTTCCGCAACCTCGAGACCTACGCCTACAACGCCGACAACAGCCAGGTCAAACGCTCCAACGCGCTGTTGCAGCGCCATGACCAGGAGCTCAACGGCAACCGTATCGAACTGCTGCACCAAGGCCAGTTGCTGGGCATCAACAGCCAGTGGTCGAGCGGCGTGGACTACAGCCACAACGTGCAGACGAACTATCCGCGCTCGGTCAGCGGGGTGTTCGACAGCGTCGATCCGGCGCACTTCGAGCCCGGTCATTTCTACGACCTCAAAGGCATGGTCCCGGGCTACCAGAAGAACCGCCAGAACACCGTCGACACCTGGGCCGCATTCCTTGAAAACCGCTTGCAGCTGACTGATCGCCTGTCGCTGCTGACCGGCTTGCGCCATGACCACATCGACCTTCAGGTGCACAACTACCGCACTGCCGATGCCAACAACCCGCGCGACTTCAAGCGCATCTACGAACCTACCACCGGACGCGTCGGCCTGGTCTACGAACTGACCCCAGCGGCCAACGTCTACGTGCAGTACAGCACCGCTGCCGACCCGCCCGCCGGCATCCTCACCACCGCAACTTTCGCCCAGGTGCGCGACTTTGACCTGAGCACCGGCAAACAGATCGAAGTGGGCAGCAAGTTCAGCTTCCTCGAAGGCCGCGGCGCCGCCACCGTTGCCGCCTACCACATCGTGCGCAAGGACCTGGCTACTGCCGACCCGGCCAACCCAGGCGTCACCCAGCCGGTGGGCAAGCAATCATCACGCGGCATCGAACTGGCCGCCTCCCTGCGCGTCACCCCGCAACTACTGGCCGAGGGTAACTTCGCCTACGTCGACGCTCAGTACGATGAGTTCAATGAAAACGTCGGCGGTACCAGCGTCTCGCGCAAGGGCAATACCCCGACCAACATCCCCGAGCGGGTCGCCAACCTGTGGCTGACCTACGACATCGCCCCCAGCTGGCAGGTAGGTGCCGACAGCCGCTACGTGTCATCGGTGTATGCCGATGCGGCCAACACCCGTTATGCACCGGCTTACACAATCTTCGGCGCCTTCGTTGGCTACAAGGTCGATGAAGACACACATATCACCGCCCGGGTACGCAACCTGACTGACGAGGTGTACGCGCGCTGGACCAGTTCGAGCATGCTCTACCTCGGTGCGCCGCGGACCCTGGAGCTGGCCGTGCAGACCCGCTTCTAGGACGCCGACGATGAAACGTTACCTGTACCTGTGGCACCGCTGGCTAGGCATCGGCCTGTGCCTGTTCATGGCCCTGTGGTTTTTCTCGGGCGTGGTCATGCTCTACATCGGCTACCCCAAGCTGACACCGCGAGAGCACCTGACTCATCTGCCGGTGCTCAGCCTACAGGACTGCTGCGTCGACCTGAGCATCGCACTGGCTGCAGCCGATCCACAGCGCTCCCCTGCGAGCATTCGTCTGAGCACCGTAGCCGGTGAGCCGCGCTACCTGTTCAGCTATCCGGGCCGCAGCAATGTCGCAGTGGATGCGCGCACCGGCCAGCGCGTGGGCTTCACCGACCGCGAACAGGCCCTGGCCGCCGCTCGCCAGTACGATCCATTGGCGACACCGCTTTATCAGGGCCCGGTACAGGAAGACCTCTGGAGCCATTCCCGCGCGCTGGATGCCGACCGGCCCTTGCAGCGGGTACAGCTTGCCGATGTCGACGGCACTCTGTTGTATATCTCCGGGCAAACCGGCGAAGTGGTCCGCGATGCCTGCGCCCTGGAGCGTGGCTGGAACCTGGTCGGCGCCTGGCTGCACTGGTTGTACCCGTTGCGAGGCATCGGCGTGGATGGGTGGTGGAGCAATCTGGTGATCTACCTGTCCCTGACTGCCACTGTCATGGCGGTGCTTGGAGCGGTGATCGGTGTGCTGCGCTGGCGCATCAGCAAACCCTACCGCAGCGGCTCGCGTTCGCCCTATCGGGGGTTTGCCCGCTGGCACCACATCGGTGGTTTGCTGTTCGGCATACTGGCGATCACCTGGATCTTCAGTGGATTGATGTCGATGAATCCATGGCGGATTTTCAGTAGTTCAGCGCCACTGGACACATCGGCGTACCAAGGTGGGCCGTTGCAGGCCCAAGCCTTTCCGGTTTCCGCGGCCCAGGCGCTTTCACGTTTTGCCGATGAAGGATTGGTGACGCGGGAGCTGGAATGGCGTCTGGTCGGTGGCTTGGGTTACCTGATCGGTCATGACGGCGGTGGTCGTACCCGAGTGCTGTCGATGGTCGACGGGCAGGTGCTCGACCGCCTGCCGAGAGAAGTGCTGGAGCGCGCTGCGCAGACGATTGTGCCGCAGGGGCAGATGCACAGTGAGCTACTCGATACCTACGACTTTTACTATTACGCCCGGGCTGAGCAGAGCATGCTCGGGCATCTGGAAAAGCGGTTACCGGTGTTGCGGGTGCGCTTTGATGATCCGCAACAGACCTGGTTGCATCTGGATCTGTACACCGGGGAGGTGCTTGGCGTGCTTGATCAACCCAAGCGGGTATCACGCTGGTTGTTTGCCTTGTTGCATAGCTGGGACTGGTTGCCGTTGCTGCAGCGGCGGCCGGTTTGGGATATCTGGATGATCGCATTCAGTGTTGGAGGACTGATTCTCAGCGTCAGTGGTGTGGTGTTGGGATGGCGGCGATTACGTAAGTAGTTCAGGTTTTTTGGGGGGCGTTTAGTTCTTTGCGTTTATCCATTGGCGGTGGTGGCGCTGCCAATGGATATGCCCACAAATCCGAGGGCCTCATCGCGGGGCAAGCCCGCTCCCACCGAGCAAATCAGATTCCACTGACTAGCCAACGCCGGGTCCTAAGACCTATCCTACGCAATCTGTCGGCCTCAGTAGCTTGCCCGGGGAAGGTCTTAACACTAGGCTCGCTCGGTCACTGAATCTTCGGTGATCGGGTTTGGCGACCCGGCAAATATATGCAGACATACCCCTGAACGATGGCTGGCGTCCTGGACGTCTGCGCCTCTTTTATGGTGGCTGTGCGCGGGAGGGCTTAGGCCCTGCCGGGGTTTCCTGCGTTGATCCGGTTCGCCAACCCGCGTACAGCTACCACCCATTCTCGTTTGGCGACGAGCGAGTGGTAGCTCCATCAACCAGGAGCACCATGATGAAAAAACCCGTTCCCGATCCCCCCAGCCTGCACCTCATTGAAACGCTCGAAACCGACCTCCCCTGTTGCCCGGAACATCCGCCCTTGTTCAGCGTACGCGCCGGCGTCAGTGCTGAAGATGCGCTGGTGCATGCTTCGTTTTACCTCAAGTGCGCCCGTACCACCGTTATCGAAGCCGTCCGCCATACCAACAAGGAAGGACGAGGCTTGATCTGGTCCACCCAGCATTCAGTGGAGATGGCCATGGCGCTGCTTGATGCGTTGCTTGACGGGCTAGAGGCGCGACAGACGCCCGACTGATCCGCGCCCACAAAAGCAAGTCGCTCCCTCCTAGCGGAACACCAGCGCCTTGAGCCCACCCGCCGGATCGTTATCGGGAAACTCCGGTGGGTTGGCCAAACGCTCGACGAACACCAGATCCGGCGCCTCTTCGGCCATACCCTCAATCAAAAACTCAGGCCCGATGGCCGGATCATTGACACACGCCAACACCGTCCCACCGTCAGCCAACAGTTCCGGCAACCGCCGCAAAATCTTGCGGTAATCCTGAGTCAACACAAAGCTGCCTTTCTGAAAGGTCGGCGGATCGATAATGATCAGATCATAAGGCCCGGACTTACGCACCTTGCCCCACGACTTGAACAACTCATGCCCAAGAAAACTCACCCGCCCCAGGTCGTGGCCATTGAGCCGATGATTATCCCGCCCACGGCTCAGCGCCGAGCGCGCCATATCCAGATTGACCACCTGTTCGGCACCACCGGCAATCGCCGCCACCGAAAACCCACAGGTATAGGCAAACAGGTTCAGCACCCGCTTGCCCGCGGCCTGCTCACGCACCCAGCGCCGCCCATAACGCATATCGAGAAACAACCCGGTGTTCTGCTTCAAACCAAGATCGAGCTGATAGCGCAAACCGTCTTCATCAATCAGCCAGTGCTCACTCGGCGAGCCCAGCAACCACTGCCCGGGACTGTCGGGCAGGTAGCGATGCTGGATCAGAATGGCCTGACCACTCCAGCACGGTGCCTGAGCGAGCGCCAACAGCATCTGCTCCAACGCCGGCAATTGACCGGCCGCTGGCTCGCGAAACAGCGACACCAGCAGCACACCTTGCAACCAGTCCACCGTGATCTGCTCAAGCCCCGGCCAGCAGCGCCCGCGGCCATGAAACAGCCGACGGGTTTCGGCCGGCGCCGGGTCAAGCGCCGCAAGCAGGTGTTGCTGGAGAGTGTCGATCACAGAAGTCATGGCCAGGTTCAATACAGGAAAGCCGCCTATTCTACCCTGACCGCTCGCACTCGGCAGTGCAGTTGATGCGCCGTCAGGAACCGACTGGGGCCTCTACACTGCCTATCCCACCCTCGTCTCTTGAGTTGTCGCGCCTGGGTTACCGCGATTTGCTGCCGTAGCGTCCGGCTTGACCGCTGGTTTGAACCACCAGCCTTGCTGCATACCGGCGGCGGCCAGCAGGATCGTCGCCACACCCAGCCACTGCAGCGGCGCCAGGCGATGGTCGAAGGCGAACCAGTCAACGAAGATCGCCGCGATCGGGTAGATGAACGACAACGCCCCGGTCAATGCGGTCGGCAGTTTCTGAATGGCACCGTACAGCAGCACATACATCACCCCGGTGTGAACAATCCCCAGCGTGACCAGCGAAGCCAGCGCACCCGCCTCGCTGGGCAGGCCCGAGGTATTGGCCCAGGGCGCCAGCAACAGGATGCCGGTGCACACCTGGATCAGCGCGATCAGGTGCGGTGGCGTACCACTCAGGCGCTTGATGATCAACGCCGCCACGGCATACAGGAACGCCGCACCCAAAGCCAGGCCGATCCCCAGCAGATAGTCATTGCCACTGCCGCCCTGGCTGCTGTGAGCGCTGACAATCGCTAGCATTCCGGCAAACGACAGCGCCAGCCAGAACAGCTTCTGCACGGTGATCTTCTCACCGAGGAACATGGCCGCCAGCCCGACCAGAATGAACGGCTGGACGTTATACACCGCGGTACCGATGGCAATCGAAGCCCGTGAATAAGAAGCGAACAACAACACCCAGTTGCCGACGATCGCCGCACCGCTGAGCACCGCCAGGGCGATGGTTGCCAGGGTCAGAATACCGGGCTTGAGAAAGCCCATGGCCAGGCAGATCAACAGCAAAGTGCCAGCGCCAAACACGCAGCGCCAGAACACCACATCCAGCACCGCTTGCCCGGACACCAGCACAAACCAGCCAATAGTCCCCGAGATCAGCATCGCGGCGACCATTTCCAGCGAACCACGGCGTATTGAATTGTCCATCACTCACCTCCCTGAAGATGGCTAAATTATGCGAGCCTGGCGGGCCACGCTCCAGTGGATAAAACAGGCTAAACTGCAAGAACACCTTTACTATCAAGGCAGATTTCGTAATTTGCCTAACGAGACTGAGATGACCGACGATATCGACCAGTTGTTGATCAAGGCGCTGATGGAAGACTCACGCCGCTCGCTCAAGGCCCTGGCGCAACTCAGCGGATTGTCTGCACCCAGCGTCAGCGAACGCCTGCGCCGCCTGGAAGAACGCGGTGTACTCAAAGGCTACACGGTCGAAATCGACCCGCGCTGCTTTGGCTATCAGTTGCAGGCAATCGTGCGGGTGCGGCCATTGCCGGGGCAATTGCAGGAAGTGGAACGGCAGATCATAGCGATCCCCGAGTTCACCGAGTGCGACAAGGTCATCGGTGAAGACTGCTTTATCGCCCGCTTGCATGTGCGCTCGATGGAAGAGCTGGATACGGTGCTGGACAAGCTCAACAACCATGCCGAGACCAACACCGCGATCGTGAAAAAGACGTCGGTCAAGCGACGCCTGCCGCCGATGGGGTAAGTGTTCTTACTGCACCGGCTCACTCGAAGGTTTGGCGATCAAGCCCTTCAGTTCACTGGTCATCGGAAACTCCAGGTTCAGCCCCTTGGGCGGAATCGGCTGCTCGAACCAGCGCTTATAGATGCCCTCGATCCTGCCGCTGCGGTAGACATCCGCCAGCGCCTCGTTGACCGCTGCCAGCAGTTGCTCATCACCCTTGCGCACCATGCAGCTGTAGATCTCCCGCGACTGCGCCTCACCGACCACCACCCAATCATGCGGATCGCGCGCCTTGGCCCGCTCGCCATAGAGCAGTGCGTCATCCATATAGAATGCAGCGGCCCGGCCGGACTGGAGCATCATGAACGCCTCACCATGGTCCTTGGCGCTGATGACAAAGGCGCCGAGGTTGTGCTCCAGGTTGTAATTCTTCAGGTACTTCTCATTGGTGGTGCCCGCAGTGCTGACCACATTTTTGCCCTTAAGATCGTCCAGCCCCTGAATGCCACTGCCCTTCCGGGTCAACAGTTGGCCCTTGACGAAAATAAAGCCATAAGAGAAGTCCACCTGCCTCTGCCGCTCGGCGGTGACCCCGGTGGTCCCGCACTCCAGGTCGACCGTACCGTTCTGCACCAGTGGAATCCGCGTTTGCGAGGTGACCAGGTTGTATCGCACGTTCAACTGCGGCACTGCCAGCTTGCTCTGCAGATGCTTGACGATTTCTCCGGCGAGATCGACCGAGTAGCCCATGGGTTTGCCGCTATGGTCGCCGATATAAGAAAAAGGAATGGAGGAATCACGATAACCCAGGGTGATGCTGCCCGAGTCGGCGATTTTCTTCAGGGTGCCGGAGAGTGCCGGCGTGTCGGCCAACGCCGAATTGGCGAACAACAGTGACAACGCAACCAATGTGGGTTTGAACATGATGAGCTCCTAGCCGCGCACGGCAATGACAGTGATTTCCACACGCACGCCGGGACGCGCCAGTTCGGCCTGCAAGGCGGTCCGGGTCGGGGCATGGCCCGGCACAAGCCACGCCGACCAGACCTCGTTCATCGCCTCGAAATCTGCGGCGATGTCCTTGAGATAAATAGTCGCGCTGAGCAGCTGGCTTTTGTCGCTGCCCGCCTCGGCCAGCAAGACATCGATCTTGCCCAGCACCTCGCGGGTCTGCTCACGGATATCGCTGGCCAGGGTCGGCACCTGGCCAGACAGGAACACCAGTTGCCCGAACTGGGCAGCGGCACTCAAGCGCTCGTTACTGTGCAAACGGGTTATCGACATCGGGACACTCCTTGCGGTTGTTGTTCTTGTGAAAGTCAGGCGGCCCGGGGGGACAGCCCGTGCAAGTCGATCGACGGCGTGCGGCCGGCGAGCACTTCGGCCAGCAGCGCGGCGCTGGCGCAAGCCAGGGTGAAACCGAGGGCGCCATGACCGAGATTGAGCCAGAGGTTGCGGTAGCGTGTCGCACCCAACAGAGGAACACCACTGGGGGTCGCTGGACGCATGCCTGCCCATTCCCGGGCATGTGCGTAGTCAGCGGCATCGGGCAAGGTTGCGACCGCCAGTTGGCGCATAGTGGCCAGCCGCAGCGGGTCCAGGGACTCGTCGAAGCCGACGATATCGACCATGGCGGCAACGCGCAGTTGATCCTCAAGGCGCGCATAGACGATTTTGCGGTCGTAGTCGGTGATGCTCACCTCCGGCGCTTGCTGCCCCGCCAGGATCGGCGCGGTGAGGCTGTAGCCCTTGAGCGGGTAGATCGGTAGTTGCAGGCCCGGCAGACCAAGACTGGCGCTGCGGTGCCCGGCGCACAACACCAGGCGCTCCACGGCCATGCGCTGCTCACCCAGCTGCAGCGCCTGGATCATGCCATCCGCATGACAGATAGCGGTGACACGCTGGCCCAGCAACAGCCGACAGCGACCGGAAGCCTGCAAGCGTTCAGCCAAGCTCAGGCAGAAGCGATGGCAATCGGCGACTTCTTCATCGGCGGTAAATACACCACCAATGAACGGCGTATTGGCCAGAGCCGGCTCCAGCGCGGCGATTTCGGCGGCATCGAGCACCTGCTGCCCCTGCGGATCGAGCAGATGGCGGCGAGCCTGGGCGAGACTGGCCGGATTACGGAAAGTCACCAGCTTGCCGTTGCGCCGCCAGGCAAAATCACCCAACCGGTCGACCTCACGCCACTGCGTCAGAATGTGCTGACTGTGCAGGGCCAGGCGCAATAAGTGGGCGGCATTGCTGCGGTTGACCGAAGTTCGGCAGGCAGCCATGAAGGCCCCCAACCAGCGCCATTGAGCCAGGTCCAGCCGTGGCCGCAGCTTGAGTGGCGAGTCGCCGCGCAGCAACCAGCCCAGGGCCTGCAGCGGTACACCGGCATCGGCCAGCGGCGACACATAGCGGTAGGACAATTGCCCGCCATTGGCAAAGCTGGTGCCCTCGGCCAGGCTCTCGCGCGCTTCGATCAGGTCCACTGCAAAGCCTTCGCGCACCAGGGCATAGGCTGTTGCCAGACCGATGACACCCCCACCAATGACCGTTACCCGCTGTGCCATGTGCTTTCATCCGCAAATCCGAAGGCGTTCAGGTTAGGACCGATGACAGCCGCCGGATAATGAATAAAAATGCACCGGCCATAAACAAAGGTTATGGGGTCAAGCATGCGTTTGCGTCACATCGAAGTGTTCCAGGCCATCCGCCAGACCGGCTCGATCAGCGGCGCGGCGCAATTGCTGCACGTCACCCAGCCTGCGGTGTCGAAGATTCTCCAGCACGCTGAAGCACAACTGGGTTTCCCGCTGTTTCTGCGGGTGCGCGGCAAGTTGCAGATCACCCCGGAGGCCCTGGCCCTGGAACGCGAGGTGGACAAGGTCAGCGACAGTGTCGAAGGCGTACGCCGCCTGGCCGCCAGCCTGCGCCGCCAGCCAGGCATCAACCTGCGCATCGGCGCCACGCCGGCACTGGCCCTGTCGCTGTTTCCAGCGGTGATCAACCAGTGGGCGGAGCGTCATCCGCACTCAGAATGCGAACTGTCCAGTTACCACAGCCGGGAGCTGGTGCAACAGTTGTTGATGCGCGAAGTCGATGTCGCCCTGACCTTGCGCCACCCCGAGCATCCCGGCCTGAATGTCCAGCCCCTGGCCCATGGTGTGTTGGTGGCGCTGGCGCCGACAGGCTACTGGCGCGAAGAAAGCCTGGGCCTGCCGCTGACGGTCGACGCCCTGGCCGGCGCGGCATTGATCGGCCTGAGCAGCAGCGACCCACTGGCGGCGCAGGTGAACAACTATCTGAAAAATCTTGAGCCGGCACCGCGCATCGGTATTCGTGTGCAGACCTACTCCTTGGCCCGGGCCATGGTCGAGGCCGGTGCCGGGTTGGCATTGATCGACCCGTTTACCGCCCTCGGCTCACAGCACACCCTAGTACGCCCCTTGAACCCGCCACTGCCGATTACCTTGTATGCGCTGACCCGAGCCAATGAAAGTCATCCACATACCCTGGACGACCTGTTGCAGTTGCTTTCCCAGCGCGCGCGGGAGCAGATTGCCAAAGTTCCGGCGTTGTCCCCCCCTGAATGCCTCGCCGATCAGCTCGGGCAGGTGTGTGCGCCGTTGTCCAGACCTTGCTTGTAGTTACGGCTAAGCAGGCTGGCCTTACCGTCGCGCCAGGTCAGGGTCAGGACATACAGCGAGTCAAAATCGCCCCCCTCCCAGTCCTCGGTGATCACCCGTTTCTCTCCCAGAGCTTTGCCGGCCACGGTATTGATCAGCTCAGGCAAGTAACCATGGGACCAGGCGGTGTAAACAGTAGCGTTGCGGTACTTGTCCTGCAGCAGCTCATCGGCCAGTTCGCCAGTGTCGTTGGCACCAAAGTCGATGTTCACCGGCAAGCCAAGCTTGATGGCGCTGGGGCTGATGGTCATCAGCGGGCGGATGTAACTGTAGGCGTCGTCCTTGCTGCCTTCTTCAACGTGACGCGACGGGTTGGCGGCAAACACGTAGTCAGCCTTGCCGAATTTCTCTGGAAGCAAAGTCGCCAGGTCCAGAGCACGATTGAGCCCTTGGCAGTTGAGTTGCCCCAGGCCTTCACCCGGCTTTTCGGCATGGCGCAGGAACACCAGCGTCTGGGTACCGTCCACCGGCTCAGCGTGGCTTTCGACGGCCTCCACGGCCAGCAGCGAGGCGCCCCCGAGCAGGACCAGCGAACAGAGGGTATGACGGTGGCGGTGGAACAGGGTCGACAACTTCATGGAGGGACTCTTGCGACGATAAGGGATGAGGCTGGCCCCCGCCTGTGACACGCCGCGGCCGAAGCCGCGGGTGATCCCTGTCTATCGTTTCATCCGTGAAGCGGGCTAACTGAGAGTGCATTGATCCCGTTTGGTTCGATCCCTGAATACTCAATCCCTGAGCACGAATGACATTAACGCTGCGACATTTCCGAATTAAGACAGACGCGGGTCAGTCGTCGCGGGTCAGGACTTCCAGCAACTCGATCTCGAAGGTCAAATTCGAATGCGCTGTGATCGCCCCCACGCTGCGCTCGCCATAGGCCAGGTGGGACGGTACTAGCAGCTTGCGCTTGCCGCCGACCTTCATGCCCATCAGGCCCTGGTCCCAGCCCTTGATGACCCGGCCGGTGCCGATCACGCACTGGAAGGGTTTGCCGCGGTCGTAGGACGAGTCGAATATGCTGCCGTCATCCAGCCAGCCGGTGTACTGGGTGGTGATCAGGGCGCCCTTGACGACTTCTTTGCCGTCCCCCAGCTGGATATCGATGATTTGCAATTCGCTGCTCATGCTTGACCTCGTTGACGCGTGAAAAGTGTTTCGAGGCTGCCTTTTCTCAAGAATGCAGGGGTTTGGCAAGCTCTGCCTGCGTGCCATGCTGACGCATCGACCAGCAAACGCCGCCGATGACCAGGATGATCGCGGCAGCCTCCAGCAGGCTTGGCCCGCTTTGGCGCCAGATGAACGCGTAAAGCAAGGCGAACAAGGTTTCGAACACAATCAGTTGGCCACTCATCGTCAGCGGCATGCGCTTGGAGGCGGCATTCCACAGCAATGCCGCCAACCACGAACCGAAAATCGCGCAACCCAGACTGTACAGCCAGAACAACCACCAACGCTCAGCCGGCGCCTCGACCTGCAACTGAGCAGGCTGCCACAGCGCAATAAGCGCCACTAACACCAGGCTGAACACCCCTGTCATTACCCCGCACAGCACTGACCACTGGTGGCTGTCAAAATGCCCGCACTGCTTGAGATAGCGGCTGTTGTTGACTGCGTACCAGGTCCAGCAAGCCAATGCGGCCAGGGCATAGAGTACGCCAGCAACTTTGTCGCCCTGCGCACCCGGCTCAACAGCGAACGTTTGCACATTGATACAGAGCATACCGGCGAGAATCAGCAATAGCGGCACAAGCAGTTGCTTGAGCGCTACACCACCATTGTCATGGCGGCCATAGAGGGTGATGGTCAACGGCAAGACACCGACAATCAGCGAAGCTGGCGCCACACCAAGGTGTTGAATGGCCGCCACCAGGCAGATGAAATAAAGCAAATTACCGACCAGCGCCAAGCGCCCAAGCATCCACAGGTCTGCCAGGGTCAAGCGCCCTACGGCCCGGCGCATTGGCAGCGCCAGAATCAGGGTGACCAGGCCGAACAGCACGAAGCGCGCACAACTGAGCAGCACTGGACTGAACTCTGGCAACAATTGCGGCACCATCAGCACCATTCCCCACATCGCCCCGGCTATCCCGGCGTAGGCCACACCCTGTTTCACTTGCCTGCTCCTGTTCAAAGAAGTGCGCAGGCTAACGCTTGGTCAGTGTCTGGACAAAAGATCATTCGGCACGCAGCCATTCCCATAGGGAATGGCTTTAACCCTGAAAGTATCGACTCTATGATGTAGCCATTCCTCAGAACGGACCATCAACATGAGTCGCTTCAGTCGTCACCTGCCCCCGCTGGACACCCTGATCGCTTTTGAGGCGGTGGTACGCACCGGCAGTTTCACCCGTGCCGCCAGCGAGCTGTACCTGACCCAGAGCGCCGTGAGCAAACAAATCAAGCTGCTGGAACAACACCTCGGCGCGGTGCTGTTCGAACGCCGGGCCCGCGGCATCGCCCTGACCTCGGCCGGGGAAGGCTTCAACGCGATTGTCGAGCCGATGCTGGAGAGCCTGTTGGCCAACGTGCTGCGCCTGAAAGCCGGCCATAGCAGTCGCAATGTCAGCGTCATCTGCACCCATGCCGTCGCCCAGTACTGGCTGTTCCCGCGCTTGCTGCGCTTCAACGAGCAGCACCCTGAGCTGACCGTGAATATCCATGCCAGTAACGAGATCAGTGAAAGCGATATTGCCCACTACGATTTCGGCATTCTCTATGGCCACGGCCATTGGAGCTCACTCAAGGCCGACAAGCTGTTCGACGAAACCATCTACCCGATTGCCAGCGTCAAGCGCGCCCTGCCCGCGATCGACTCGCTGGAGGCGCTGCAAACCTTGCCACTGATTCAACTGGATGCTTCGGCCTGGAACTGCCTGGACTGGCAGGACTGGTTCAGCCACCAGGGCCTGCGTTACCAGGCGCCCGCCGATGCGGTGACCTTCAACCAGGTCAATCTGGTGTTCGAAGCGGTGTTGCAAGGCATGGGGGTGGGGCTTGGCTGGGAATTCATGGCCCGCGAGCGCATCGATCAGGGTGCGATCCGCCAGGTATCGGCGTTTGTCGTGCACACCGGGCAAGCCGACTATCTGGTGCACGATAAACAAGCGCCCTGCTCACCGGCAGCGCTGGTATTTGCAGACTGGTTGCTGGCGCTCAGTTGAACAGAGCTTCGACTTCGGCACCGGTCATGATTTTCATCTGGTTGGCAATTAACGGTGTATTTTCTACCTGTTACCAGTCTATCCGGTACAACGCGGGGAAACGGTTACCGCCCTGGAATGAGGCCCCGTCGAAGTTGGGAGCAGGGTTTTGCAGGTCAACCGCCCATGCATGATCATTGGTGCCAATATTGTCCCCCGACCAGTAGTGCTTCAGTGGCCATTTCAGTAGTGCTGGCACACTCTTGCTTTGATCCTCATCCTTGTATTGTTCCCAAAATTGGCGCATCTGGGCCCGACTCAAAGCATTGCCTTGCGGGCGCACGTAGCTGCCTGGCGTGGTCCACCAACGATCATCTTCCCGCTTAACCAAGCGCACCCCGCTAAACGTGATGGTGTAACTCGCCTGATCACCGTTAGCATCGATCACTGTGATCACTGACGAGCCATTGTTAGCTGCGACCACAAAGCCTGTCTGATCTACAGTGGCCATTTCGGGTTTGCTTGACTGATAGATGTAAGGTGGCATACCGCCCGTGGCCTGCCGCTAGCTCCCTGCCGAAGTAGCGGCTGGGCGTAGAGGTGGACGATCAATTGCGATGATGTAGGAGGCATTCACAACTTGTGTATGCGCCGCTCCGATGTCCAACGACGTGTTAACCACGACGAACGTACTCTGGGAACTGATAACGTGGGCCCCAGCTGTTTTTTCTGGATCAGGGACTATCGCTCCTGCATTCGTTTCGTCAGGAGACATCCGTGACTTGAGCCCTTCCACGGTTGCACCGAAAGCCACCTGCACCTGCACTGTCAACTGTGAGTTACGCCCTAACCTCTCCAGTTCTGTTCGCAGCATGCTTTTGCTCAACCCCGCACCTACCTCGCTGTCGCTGACGCTCTGGTTCTGCGCAACGTAGAAACTGTACGGCGCTTCGTTCTCCAGTGTGCCGCTGACCTTGATCCAATAGCGCTGCCCTGCGGCAATCAACGGCCAGACCTTGACCGTGACGCTGGCATCGCCCGTGAAACGGGCGAGATCAAGCGGGCCGGCGCTGGCCTGGGGTACGCTTGGAGGTTGCAAAGCGCCCTGGGGCAGCTCACCGACAACCAGTGAGAGCGCCTTGGACAGCACACCCGGATTGCCCCTGCGGACAACGGCATAGCGCACCGTGATCGTCTTGCCTTGACTGGCTGCCACCACTGCGACCGGAATGGCGAAGTCAACGTAACCGAAGGGGCTGCCTGGCTGTTGCGCGGATTGATATGAATCCGCCCCGCCCTCACCCTGCCAGTCCACGGCCAGTTCGTCGTCAAGCAGCATGCCGGTGTAGGCGACGCGGACAGTGGCACCGTTTCTCGCCTGGATAGGGTTGAGCGTGGCGCCCGATGCTTCTCTCACCATTGGTGCCACCAGGTTTTGCTCAAGCTGCCGCTTGATCAGAAACGACAGCGCCTGCGAGGTGGCGGTGCGGCCGTTCTGGCGTTTGACCTCGTAGATCACCGATACAACATTATCGAGGTTGCCGATGATGTATGGCTCATAAGCGATCCTGACCGGAATCGGAACATTGGCATTGCCCTCATCCACAGTGATGGTGGTGGTAAAGGTGGGGCCGAGGGCGCTCTTAAACGTGAAGGTGATTACATCGCCTACAGCTTTGCGCGCGTACTGGGGGATGTTGGCGTTGGTCCCGTTGCGAACTTCGTCGAGATCGAGGATCAGGTTTCGCAGGCCGACGATGGCCTGGGTGGTGAGGCTGTCTGGGTGGGACTCATTGGACGTTGCCATCAGTGACTCCTGCAAATGAACAGCGCAGCATTAGTAGATTGCTGGGTATTCTGCAGGGAGCCTGGGCATCGGGTAACTGGTAAAAATACTAGGTGGCCTGTCCCTGGCCAACCGCAAACCGGGTGCAATCCGCCAGGTTGCTGGCGCTCAGTTGAACAGGGCTTCGACTTCGGCGCCGGTCATGGTTTTGGTATCGTTGGCAAAGCAGTAGTACGTCGGCTTCTCGTCGATGTACACCTGCAGGTCGAACACCCAGTCGGTACCGCCTTCCAGCACACCTGCCGACACCGAATCGAATTTGCCGTTTTTCAGCCGGTACAGCAGATGCGTACCGCAGGTGCCGCAAAACCCGCGCTGGGCCCATTCGGAAGAGTCGTAGAACACCGGTTGTCCGGCAGTGAATGTTACCGGCTCCATACAGTGCACCGAAAACAGCGGTCCACCGCCCCATTGCCGGCACATGCTGCAATGGCAGACGTCGACGCTGGCTTTTTCCAGGCTGACGCTCAGTTTGACGGCGCCACACAGGCAGCTGCCGTGTTTTTCCAGGGCCATGGTCAAGGCTCCTTGCTGGGAAGGTAGGCGATTAGTCTAGCACCGGAATCAACACCGGCTCACCGGCAAAAAACGCCTGCACCATATCAGCCGTGCTGACCACACTGGCGCGGGCGATGATTTCATCGGCTGTCAGGCCCAATGGGCCACAGGTCCGTACGGGCGTCGACTTCATTGGCGTGGTGGGAGATGGCCTCGGCGCGCCGTTGTGGCGTCTGGGCACGAATCAGACGATAACCCGCCTGTTCCAGCAAGGCAGGTAATCGTCAACGCTTTCCACCAGTACCAGAACTGTATTGCTCATGCCACCCTCCGGCTCAATGCGAGGAGGCATTATGCGCAGCTTGGGCTATTGCGCGAAAGCCCGGCCCAGACCGCCTGGCACACCGCTGCTGTCGGTTTCCTGCCAGGGACCGTTGAGGTTGGTCGACCAGCTCCAGCCGTTGTTCCAGCGGTAGTAGGTACGCTGCCGATAGAAGGTGTTGGTTTTACCTTCAAGCACATACACCCCCAAGCGCGGGTCCCAGTGACTGGCGCCACCGGGCGGTGGTGCGAAGCTGGCCGAGGTGCGCGGCATGGGTTTGGGCGCCGGAGTGACCACTGCCGGTTTGCTCGGTACCGTGCTCGGGCGCGGCACCGGTTTAGTACTTGGCCCCGGCGGTAACGTCTCGATCGGCGGCGCGGTCGGTTCGGAGGGCTGATGAACAGTACACGCGCTCAGGCCCACGGCCAGGGAAAGAAGGGCAAGGCGTGCGATGCTGTTCATAGTGATTCTCTTACTGGTCCGGGCTGTCGATGGTCAGGTGCTGCGCGGCGGTAGTGCTGCTGGCCAGCGGGCTGCTGCGACCGATCCACTCACCCTGGGTCGGCTGGCCAGCGCGTGAAACACGCGCAACCAGTTGGACTTCAGGAAAGCTCGACAGTTTCATGCTCGGCATCATGGCGTCGCTGTCGCTGAGTTCCACTTCAATCGGCAACTGCGCCACAGTCACGCGCTTGGCCGCCAGCGGCATGGGCGGGCCGGAGCTGGCGCGGGCGAAGATGAACACTGTGTCGTCAGGCTTGACCTTGTCTTTGAGCGCTGGTGCCAGCTCGACCCGCACTTTCAACCGGGCACCCGCTGCCGCCACTGGCGGCGCAGAGGCGACTTTGCCTTCGCCCGCCTTGAGCTTGTCCTGGGCGCGCTCGATGCCGCCCTGCAAGGCAGCCCGCGAGGCATCGCCTTCCGGCAACTGCACCAACAGCCGATTCCAGTAGTCGATGGCTTGCTGGTAACGCTCGCTCTCAAAGGCTGCGATACCCAGCAGGCCAAGGCTGGTGACCTCGTTAGGATCGGCCCTGAGTGCTTCGTCGGTGAGGGCCTGCAACTGCGCCGTCCACTGCTTGCCGTTGGCGAAATACAGCGCCTGGGCCCATTGCCCGAGCAGCTCCGGCTGCCGATCGGCCAGGGCGGCGGCACGCTCGAAGACCTTGGCGGCATCGGCTGCCCGCTCCTGGGCCATATAGGCGCGACCAAGGAAGTACAGGCCTTCGGCTGAATCCGGTTGCGCTTCGACGGCACGCTCAAGACGCGTGGTCATCTCTTCCATGGACTGCGGCGCCTTGGCAAACTGCTGGGTCAGTTCGACCTGCTCGCTGGCACCGAAATGCAGGTACAGGCCCAGACCCATTAGCGGCACCAATACTGCGGCCAGCAACGGCAGCGGCTTGCCCATACGGCCCAGGCGCTGGGGTTCAGCGTTTTCGGTGTCGGCCAACAGCTCGCGGGCGGCTTCATCCCGGCCCTTGGCCAGTTGCGCTTCATCAAGCACGCCAGCCACCTGCTGGGCAGTCAGCTCGGCAACGCGCTCCTGATACAGGGCGACGTTCAGTGCGGTACGGTCTTCTTCCAGTTGCGCACGACGGCCACGCAACACCGGGATCAGTAAAAAGCTCAGGGCCACCAGCAACAGCAGGCCTGCAGCAAGCCAGAAATCAGTCATGGGTGTGTTCTTTGTCCAGCAATTTGGCGAGGCGCTCGCGCTCCTCGGGGGAAAGGTCGACAGAGCCACCAGCGCTCTGCGCCCGACGCTTGCGCACGATCAGCGCGAGCAGGCCGAAGCCGCCCACCAGCAACACGCCCGGACCAAACCACAGCAACCAGGTGCGGGCTGTCAGCTCAGGCTTGTAGCGCACGAAATCACCGTAACGATCAACCATGAAGTCGATGATCTGCTGATTGCTCTTGCCCTCGCTGAGCATACGGAAGATCTCCCGACGCAGGTCAGCGGCAATTGGCGCGTTGGAGTCGGCAATGTCCTGGTTCTGGCACTTGGGGCAGCGCAGTTCCTTGGTCAGGTCGTGGTAACGCTCGCGTTCGGCGTCATCGGCGAACTGATAGGTATCGATCGCCGCCTGAGTCACCCCGGCCAGGCTCAGGCCAAGCACAGCGGCTGCAAGCCAGCGCTTCATGGTTTGGCCTCATCGACCAGGCCCTGATACAGCGGCGCCAGTTGTTCACGCCAGACGGTAGCGTCGACCACACCGACGTGTTTGTAACGGATGATGCCCTTGGCGTCGATCAGGAAGGTTTCCGGTGCGCCGTAGACGCCCAGGTTCAGGCCCAGACTACCTTGGTCGTCAGCGATATTCAGCTGATAAGGGTTATGGAGCTCGGCCAGCCACTTGATCGCTGCGCCGTTGTCATCCTTGTAATTGACCCCGTGGATGACCACGCCCTGCTCGGCCAGCTTGTTCAGGTACGGGTGCTCGACCTTGCACGACGGGCACCAGGTGGCCCAGACGTTGACCAGCGCCGGTTTACCGATCAGCTCGGCCTGGGTCAGGGGCTTGCCGTCCTGCACCGATTTCAGCGCAAAGGCCGGGAACGGCTTGCCGATCATCGCCGACGGCAGCTCGCTGGGATCGAGAAACAGACCGCGGTAGAGAAACACCGCCACCAGCAAAAACACCGCCAGCGGCAGCACCATGATCCAACGCTTCATGCAGTTGCTCCAGACATGCCCAGTACTTCACGCACACGGGCTTTGACCTTGACTCGATAACGCCCGTCCATGGCCGCCAGCAGGCCACCCAGACCGGTCAGCAGACCGCCCAGCCAGATCCAGCGCACGAAGGGTTTGACGTGTACGCGCACAGCCCAGGCGCCGTTGTCCAGCGGCTCACCGAGGGCAACGTAGAGATCACGGGTGAAGCCGGCATCGATGCCGGCCTCGGTCATCATTGACTGCTGCACGGTATACAGGCGTTTTTCCGGATGCAGCACGCTGATTTCGCGGCCATCCTCGACGACCCGCACGGTGCCTTTGTCAGAGGTGAAGTTCGGCCCTTCGAAGTGCTTGGCGCCTTCGAAGATGAACTGGTAACCGCCCAGCTCAACCGATTCGCCCGGCGCCAGGCGCAGGTCACGTTCGGCACTGTTGTTGCTCGACAACACCACACCCAAGGCACAGACCGCCAAGCCCAGGTGCGCCACGTGCATGCCCCAGTAGCTGCGATTGAGGCCACGCAGGCCTTTGAGCAGCCCCTTGTGGCGGGTCTTGTCGAAAATATCACGCACGCCGGCGAGGACGATCCACGCGGCCAGGGCGAAGGTGGTCAGCACCTGCCAGTCAAAGTCATCAACCAACAGTCCACCCATCGGTGCCAGCACGGCTGCGCCGATAAGCACCGGGGTCAGCATGCTCAGCAGCCATTTGCTTGGTGTGTCTTTCCAGCGTACCAGCACACCGATCGCCATCACCGCCATGAGCAAGGCCATCAGCGGGATGAACAGCGCATCGAAGTACGGCGGACCGACCGACAGCTTGGCGCCGGTCAGGGCATCAAGGATCAGTGGGTACAAAGTGCCGAGGAGGATCATCGAGGCGGCGACCACCAGCACGATGTTGTTGGCCAACAGCAGCGTTTCACGCGACCACAGGGCAAAACCGACCTGGCTCTTGACCACCGGTGCGCGCAGGGCGAACAGGGTCAGTGAGCCACCGACGACAAACAACAGGAAAATCAGGATGAACACACCGCGCTCTGGATCCGAAGCGAAGGCGTGCACCGAGGTCAGCACCCCGGAACGCACCAGGAAGGTACCCAGCAAGCTCAACGAGAACGCCGCAATTGCCAGCAGCACGGTCCAGCTCTTGAACACGCCACGCTTTTCCGTGACCGCCAGCGAGTGGATCAGCGCCGTACCCACCAGCCAAGGCATGAACGAGGCGTTTTCCACCGGGTCCCAGAACCACCAGCCGCCCCAGCCCAGTTCGTAGTAAGCCCACCACGAGCCGAGGGTGATGCCGATGCCCAGGAAAGCCCAGGCGACCAGGGTCCAGGGCCGTGACCAGCGCGCCCAGGCGGCATCCAGACGACCGCCGAGCAAGGCAGCGATGGCGAAGGCAAAGGCCACCGAAAAGCCGACATAGCCCATATACAGCATTGGCGGATGCACGATCAGGCCGATGTCCTGCAGCAGTGGGTTGAGGTCGGCGCCGTCAGTCGGCACCTGCGGCAGCAGGCGCTGGAACGGGTTAGAGGTGACGATCAGGAACGACAGGAAACCGACGCTGATCATGCCCATCACCGCCAGTACGCGGGCCAGCATCACCTGTGGCAGCTGTCGGGAGAAGATCGAGACGGCGAAGGTCCAGCCACCGAGGATCATCGCCCAGAGCAACAGCGAGCCTTCGTGGGCTCCCCACACGGCGCTGAACTTGAAGTACCAGGGCAAGGCGCTGTTGGAGTTGTTGGCGACATAGGCGACCGAGAAGTTGTCGGTCATGAAGGCATGGGTCAGGCAGGCAAAGGCAAAGGCCAGGAAGGCGAACTGGCCCCAGGCTGCGGGCCGCGCCAGGCTCATCCACAAGCTGTCGCCGCGCCAGGCGCCGAGCAGCGGCACCGTGGCCTGCACACAGGCGAAGCAGATCGCCAGAATCATTGCCAGCTGGCCGAGCTCAGGAATGATCAGCGCCGCGTTCATGGCTTGGCTCCCGCGTCGGTTGCCGCCTGACCGCTTTCCTTGAGGGCTTTGGTCACCTCTGGCGGCATGTACTTCTCGTCGTGCTTGGCCAACACCTCATCGGCCACCACCACGCCCTCGGCATTGAGCTTGCCCAGGGCGACAATACCCTGCCCTTCACGGAACAGGTCAGGGAGAATGCCACGGTAGGTGATCGGCACCGACTTGCTGAAGTCGGTGACCACAAAACGTACGTCGAGCGAGTCACCCGAACGCTGCAACGAGCCCTTCTCAACCATGCCGCCAGCACGAATGCGGGTATCGAGCGGTGCTTCGCCGTTGGCGATCTGGGTCGGGGTGTAGAACAGGTTGATGTTCTGCTGCAGGGCGCTCAAGGCCAGGCCCACGGCGATGCCGACCCCGGCCAGCAGGCCGAGAATGATAAACAGGCGCTTCTTGCGTTGCGGATTCACTGGTTGTTCTCCCGGCGCAGACGACGCGCCTCTTCTTGCAGGTAACGACGCCGGGCCAGCACAGGCGAGGCAACGTTGACGGCCAGCACCAGCAGGCAGATGCCGTAGGCCGACCAGACGTACAGGCCGTGATGGCCCATGGCGAGAAAATCACTGAAAGAGGCAAAACTCATCGTGCCACCTCCCGGCCCAGGCTGTTCATCACCTCCTCCCTGACCCAGCTGGTGCGCGCTTCGCGCTTGAGCACTTCAAGGCGCATGCGCAGCAACAGCACGGCACCGAAGAAACAGTAGAAACCCAGCACCGTCAGCAGTAGCGGCATCCACATTTCGGCCGGCATGGCGGGTTTCTCGGTGAGGGTGAAGGTGGCGCCCTGGTGCAGGGTATTCCACCACTCCACCGAATACTTGATGATCGGGATGTTGATCACCCCGACAATCGCCAGCACCGCGCAGGCCTTGGCCGCGCTCTCGCGATTGCTGATGGCCTGGCCCAGGGCAATCAGGCCGAAATACAGGAACAGCAGAATCAGCATCGACGTCAGGCGCGCATCCCAGACCCACCAGCTGCCCCAGGTCGGCTTGCCCCAGATAGCTCCGGTGACCAGCGCCACGGCGGTCATCCAGGCGCCAATCGGCGCGGCACACTGCAAAGCGACGTCGGCAATCTTCATTTTCCACACCAGCCCGACCACCCCGGCCACCGCCAGCATCACGTAGCAGGACTGCGCCAGCATGGCGGCCGGTACGTGAATGTAGATGATGCGAAAACTGTTGCCCTGCTGATAGTCCTGGGGGGCGAAGGCCAGGCCCCAGATCACACCGATGCCGATCAACAGGATCGCGGCCACCGTCAGCCACGGCAGCATGCGCCCGCTGATGGCATAGAACCACTTGGGCGAACCCAGTTTATGAAACCACGTCCAGCTGATAACGCTGCTTTTCATCACGGTACATCCAGGGTCTTTGCTGGGCAGGGCCCAGACCTCATTATTCGCCGACGCTGATCTTCAGGCCAGCCGCTATTGCAAAGGGTGCCAGAGTTACTGCCAGGGCGGTCAGGCTGCCAAGCCAAAGCAGATAACCGGTCGCCGGCATAGCTTGCAATGCCGCCTGCAAGGCGCCACTGCCCAGGATCAATACCGGGATATATAACGGCAAAATCAGTAGCGCCAGCAGCAGGCCGCCACGTTTCAGACCGACTGTCAGGGCCGCACCCACAGCGCCCAGCAGGCTCAGCACCGGCGTGCCGAGCAACAACGATGCCAACAACACCGGCAGGCAGGCCGACGGCAAACCTAGCATCAGTGCCAGCAAGGGTGCCAACAATACCAGTGCCAGACCGGAAAAGGCCCAGTGTGCCAGTACTTTTGCCAGTACCAGAAGAGGCAGGGGGTGCGACGAAAGGACCCACTGCTCCAGCGATCCATCCTCGAAATCACTGCGAAAAAGCCCGTCCAGCGAGAGCAGAACCGATAAAAGGGCCGCGACCCAGACCAGTCCCGGAGACAAGGTTTGCAACAATTGAGTCTCGGGGCCGACCGCCAGCGGAAACAAAGCGATGACGATGGCGAAGAACACCAGCGGGTTAGCCAGCTCCGCCGGACGTCGGCACAACAGACGCGCTTCACGACGTAACAACAGGACAAAGACACTCATGCGGCCCACTGCCCCAGGTTCAGTTCACGGTAACCGGACGGCTTGCGCTCGAGGCTGTGGTGAGTGGTCAGCACGACCATTCCGCCCTGCTCGCAATGGGCCGCCAGGTGCGCCTCAAGCTGGGCCACACCCTGCTTGTCGAGGGCGGTGAAGGGTTCATCGAGGATCCACAACGGCGGGCTGTCCAGATACAAGCGGGCCAAGGCTACACGGCGCTGCTGGCCAGCCGACAGGGTGTGACAGGGGACGTCCTCGAAACCGCGCAGACCGACCGCTTCAAGGGCCTTCCAGATCGCATCAGGTGCCGCCGGACGATGCAAGGCGCAGAGCCAGGCGAGGTTCTCTTCAGGGCTGAGCAGGTCTTTGATACCGGCGGCATGGCCGATCCACAGGAGGATTTTCGCCAGTTCGTGGCGTTGTTCAGCCAGAGGGTTACCGTCGAGGCGAATCTGCCCGGCAGTCGGGCTCATGAGCCCGGCCAACAGGCGCAACAAGCTGGTTTTGCCACTGCCATTGGGGCCGCTGATCTGCAGCATGTCGCCTGCAGCCAGATGCAATTCGAGGTTTTCGAACAGCATTCGCCAGTCGCGCTCGCAGGCCAGGCCCACGGCTTCGAGATGAGGGGTCACAGTTTCGCCTTATGCTTGGGGTGCCTGTCTCAAGTCGGCCCTGGCCCTGCCGTTATACTGGCAGTGCAGATACAGCCCGGCCGCTCTGATCGCGAAAGATCGGGCGGCATTATACATGTGATGTCCTACTGCAAAGAGGGCTATTTCAACAGGTTGGCAGCTGATGACAGGCGAAATTAACAGCCTTGGCCCACAGATTCCGGCAGCGCCCCAGTTGCGTTCGGCGATGACTGGCGAACTGTTGCGTCTGTTGCAACCGCAACAGGCCTTGCTGGCCCCCGGTGAAACCGCCAAGGCCGAAGTACTGGCGCTGCGTCAGGTTGGCCAGGATTTCCAGATGCTGCTCAAACTGACTCAGGACAACGGCAGGCAGACCAACGTCCAGGCCAGCAGCAAGCAGCCACTGGCGCAAGGTAGCCAGTTGGCGGTGAGCCAGAGCAGCAGCTCGAACCTGACCATCAGCGTGCAACAGGCGATCGCCAGCAACGTTGCCAGCCTGACCCGTATCGACACCCGGGAATTGCCCGTCGGCACCTTGCTGCAAGGCAAGGTCCTGACCAGTCAGGCGCTGCCCCAGGCCGTCGGCCAGCTCGCTCAGTTCCGTTCGCTGGTGAGCCTGCTCAGCGGCCCTCAGGCAGGCGCCACCCTGACCATCGACAGCCCTCGCCCACTACCAGTGGGCAGTCTGCTCAGCGCCCGGGTGCAGGGCGATCAGTCGTTGACGTTCGTGCCGCTGAGCGGGCGCCAGGAGCAGTTGGCTATCACCCAGCACTTGAGCACCCAGCAGAGTCGCCAGGCGTCGCTGCAAGGCTTGCTCAGTGGCCTGCAACAGATGCGCGACGACAACAATTCGTCCAGCGAACTGCGCACCACGGTGGACAAGCTGCTGTCCAGCCTGCCGGACGTGCGTCAGCTCAGCGACCCCAAAGGCCTGGCCCAGGCCTTGAACAACAGTGGCGTGTTCCTGGAGGCCAAGCTGGTTGCCGGCATGCCCGCCGACCTCGCCCCCGACCTCAAGGCCCAGGTGGTGCGTCTGGTGGCACAGTTGCTGCCCGGCTTACCCGGCAACACTCAGTTCAACCCGGTCGCCGCTGCCAACACCTTGGCCCAGGTGATGCCGGGCATGGTTCGCAATGCCCTCGGCATGCTTGGCCAGGTCAGCCCGCGCCCGCTGCCTGGCGGCTTCCCCCTGCCCTCGCGACCGCTACAAAACCAGGACGGCGAAGGCGACCTGGAGCACCTGCTGCGCCTGGCCGCCGCCGCTATCTCTCGCCTGCAAAGCCATCAGCTGGCCAGCCTGGAGCAGACCGGCACCACCGCCGATGGCAATCGGCAGACCACCTGGCAGTTGGAAATCCCCGTGCGCAGCGGCCAGGATTTCCTGCCACTGCAAGTCAAGCTGCAACGTGAAGAAACGCCGGAGCAGCAAAGCGATCCGCAACGCGAGCGTCGCGAACCGCTGGAAATGCTATGGCGTATCGAACTGTCTTTTGATCTGCATCCGCTGGGGCCACTCCAGGTTCAGGCACAGATTAGCCAGGGTAGCTTGTCCAGCCAGCTGTGGGCCGAACTGCCAAGCACTGCACAGCTGATCGACAGTCAGCTGGGTAACTTGCGCGAACGCTTGCTGGCCCGCGGCCTTAACGTAGCTGAGCTGCACTGCCATCACGGCACACCGCCGCAAGGGCCGCGTACCCGATTGGAACAACGCTGGGTGGATGAAAACGCATGAGCGACAAGACCCCACGCCAGGCCATTGCCCTGAGCTACGACGGCCAGCAGGCCCCAACCCTGACAGCCAAGGGCGATGACGAGCTGGCCGAAGCCATCCTGGCTATCGCCCGCGAACACCAAGTGCCGATCTACGAGAATGCCGAGCTGGTACGCCTGCTGGCACGCATGGAGCTAGGCGAGCAGATTCCCGAGGCGCTGTACCTGACCATTGCCGAAATCATCGCCTTTGCCTGGCAGTTGCGCGGCAAGGTGCCGGACGGATTTTCCGACGAACACGCCACTGAGCGAGACGTGACGCCCATGGCGTTACAACTGCCACCCAAGTAATAACTAATTAGGCCCAAGCAGCGCAACATCAGGTTCACCTTTGCCCCTTCAATCCTCGGCAAAGGCAACCAACATGAGCGCCGCCCATGTAAACGCAGCAGGCGTCCAGTACGTCCGCGAGCATCTTGTGAACTTTCCCCGCCCCGACCGGGCCGCCGCCGATACGCTCAAGCAGTTGCTATCAGCGCGGGGCATCAGCATCGATCCCGACCAGCTTGATGTCGTTACCTTGCATTATCAGGTCGGAAAGGACTACGGCTGGACAGGTATCGTCGCACAACGGCTCAGCCTCACCCAGGCAATGCTGAGCAACTGGCAAGCCGAACGCAACAACAACGCCGTCCCTCATTTCCTTGAAACCCAACAGCCGAGCGGCAGCGACCGGGAGATTCGTCTTGTTCCTACGCTGCGACCACCTGCTCACGAAGGCGCGCAGAACTATTACGTGTTCAGCGGAGTATTTCGCCGCACACACACCGAAGAATACAGCGACAAAACCCGTATAGACCTGCCGATCGAAGTCTTCGAGCGCTTCGTCTGGAACCTGGATTTCCATACTGTCTACAAAGCCATGCTGAAAGACTATTGGTCAAATCATCTGGAAAGCTACGGCACCAGCGCAAAGCTCAACTTTCTTGCAGCCTGCAACCAGCAAGCTGGCGAAGGTAAGCTCAGCCGTGCCGGCACCCAGCTAGCCTGGCGGGCAGCGGGAGTGCTGAGCGATGGCGTTCAGGTCCAGGTGCGCCCCCTGAACGTCTATGGCTACGTCGCGACCGATCTGTTGTGTTTAAAGGGCAAGGGCAGTCCGCTCATGCTGCTCTACATTCCCGGCAATACCTACCCTCTGCACGAGTTTACCGATCAAGGTCAACTGCAGGACTGGTTTGCACAGCAGTGCAAAGACCCGGAAAAACGCCAGGCACTGATGGCGCACTTCGCCCATGGGGATGAACCCGATGGCTTGAGTTTCAGTGGCCTGGCCACAGCCCTCGAAGGGCTTGCGGTGTACCCGCGCAGCGTTCACCTGGACAGCCATCGGGAGGGATTCACTACCGAAGGCGTCTGGGCGCCGCGAACCTACATCAACTACAAGATGAGCACCTACAGCCCAGCCCTGTCCGCGGATCTGTTTCGCGCCTTGGCCGAGCGTCAGCGCCGCCGCAGCTATAGCGACGCCGACTCGATCATCACCAGCGACAGCGAGGTGAGCAAAGCCAGATGGCGAGGCTATCTCAACTCGGCGATCAACTACCTCTCGCCATTGGCACTGATAGTACCGGAGCTGGCGCCGTTGTTTGCCCTTGGTGGCATCGCCCAATTCGGCCTGGGGCTTGACCAGGCCATCAACGGCAAGCACCAGCAGCAGCAAGCCGCCGGCGTCGGTGATGCGGTGTTCGGCCTGCTCAATGCGGTGCCGCTGGTGCATGCGCTGGTCACCGAGCGGCCGCTGCTGTTTCGCTTCAAGAGCGAACGTTTTGTTGCGCCAAGCCGCATCAATGGCCAGCTGGGCTATCCCATGGGCCCGGACAGCCCTCCACGCTTGCCAAACCCTGACTTACAGAGCTTCTTTGTCGACGCGGACGCAATCCCACCCTTGCCTGAAGCGAATTCGGCGGTCGCCGGCGCTGTGATCAGGCTGCCAGAGTATGACGGCAATCCCGACCGCCTCGAAGCCTGTATTGATGGATACAACTCGAACGTCGTCTATGATCTGGAACGTGATGCTTTTTTACTTGAAAGGGAGCTGAACGAAGTCACCCACAACTACTACATTGCTCCCGAGTCAGGCATCAATATGCAGCCGCTGAAAAATGCCGATTCGCGCCTGGTCACTGATGAAATGCGCATGGCCAGCCTTCGCGCCCTGGGGGTAGACCTGCGCTTGCCAATCGAGCTACCGCCAGCACCTGCCGAGCCGCTCCAGCCGATTCCAAAACGGGTCATGGGCATCTGGGTCGGCGACCGGGTGATTAGCGATGATCTGCTGGCCAACATCGGGCGCAACGCCGAACAGCTCAAAAACACTGAATATGCCTTCCAGTTGTATCTATCGAACGCCAATACCGCAGCATTCGAAGAAAACCTGCGCCTGCTGGCCGAACATGCACCTTCCCTTGAGGTTTTGCCCTTGGAACAACAACCGTTCTTCGAACAGTTTCGGCAAAGCCCGTACCACGCTCAGTATCAGGCTGCCCTGGAGGGAAACGGCAGTACAAGCAGCAACCCGGCCTCCGCTGCAGATATTCTGCGTTATCGTCTGCTCGATCATCAGGGCGGTCTTTACATGGATGTCGATGACACCCTGCTGGCCCCAGGCGAGCACCCGTACACCCACGACGGTAACACCGAGGGGCTGCCCGGTGAGGCGCTGGACCAGGTGGACCTGTCCACTGCTCCGGACGGACTACTTTTATTCCCACCGGCGTCCAACCAGAAGATGGGCATGAACTGGTTGTACAACAACAGCCTGATCGGAAGTCACGCCAACAACCCTACGCTCACGGCCATCTCCGAAGAAATTCTGACGCGCTTTCGCAGCGAGCCCGAGTTCTACGCCAGCAAGCCATCCCTTTCACAAGACCCGCAGGCTTTCTACCGCTATGCCAACAAACTCTGTCGCCTTACCGGGCCCGGGGTGCTCACCGACATCGTCGACCGACGCTTGCCCGCACTGCATACGCTACGCCAGATCAATAATCTGTTTGCGCTGCGGCAAGTAAACGCAGTGGCTTATCTCGACTCGGAGCACTACCTGAGTGCAGTAAGCAGGCTGCTGCCGCTTGACCGCATCGCCAAAATCGGCGGTGCCCAAACCTGGGCGAAGTAGCGCAGATCAACGACCATCATGAAAGGGATGAGGCAAAAAAGCGGCGACCCACGGGTCGCCGCTTTTTCACTCGCTACGATGCACCTTGCTCATCAACTCCGCCTCAGCCTGAGTCAGGCCGCAGGACTGGGTGAGTTCGTCAACGCTGGCACCCATGCCCACCAGCCGCGCCGCTTGAGCGAACGACAAGCTGTTGGGATCACGCTGCTCCAGTTGCAGGAGCTTGTCCGGCAAGGGCGCCACCGTCGCGCGCAATTCGTGCAGGGCCTCGCCCATGCGCACGCTGCCGTTCTGGTAGTCGTCCAGACGTTTGGCCAGGTCTTTGATGCGTTGATCACGCAGCGCATCACCCTGGGCCTGCTGGACAGCCAGCTCGCGCTGGCGCTTGCTGTGGTTGAGGAAAAACCACACGCTAAGCGCCCAGAGCAGCGCCAGAAATATGACTGCAACCTCAAAGATCAACTCAGATATTCTCCAGCTCGGACCACTCTTCCTCGGTCATCATCTTGTCCAGCTCGACCAGGATCAGCAGTTCGTTGTTCTTGTTGCACACCCCCTGGATGAACTTGGCCGACTCTTCGTTACCGACATTCGGTGCGGTCTCGATTTCCGACTGGCGCAGGTAAACCACTTCGGCAACGCTGTCGACCAGGATACCGACCACTTGCTTGTCGGCCTCGATGATGACGATGCGGCTATTGTCGGTGATTTCACTCGACATCAGGCCGAAGCGCTGGCGGGTATCGATCACAGTCACCACGTTGCCACGCAGGTTGATGATGCCCAGCACGTAGCTCGGAGCACCGGGAACCGGGGCGATTTCGGTGTAGCGCAGGACTTCCTGCACCTGCATCACATTGATGCCGTAGGACTCGTTGTCCAGCTTGAAGGTTACCCACTGCAGGATCGGATCTTCGGAACCTTGTGCAGACGACTTTTTCATTCCCCTATCCCTCAAAATCCGCCTTCGGCGGAGTGCTCAGTGCGATCGCAGGCGCGACCGATTAGTTATGCTTGGCATGCAGTTGCTTGACCGCACCGCTGGCGATCAACTCGGCCAGTTCGGCAACGTCGAGCAACGCGCACATGTGTTCAATGACGGTACCGGCCAGCCACGGCCGTTGGCCGCGCTGGCTACGCCACTTGATCTCGTTGGGGTCCAGGCGCAGCGAACGGCTGACCTGATGCACCGCCAGGCCCCACTCATAGCCCTGAACCGAAATCACGTACTGCAGGCCCTGGCGAAAGTCCTCGCGGTAACGGTCGGGCATGACCCAGCGCGCAGTGTCCAGGACCTTAAGGTTGCCGCTCTGGCTCGGCAGGATGCCCAGGAACCAGTCGGGTTGGCCAAACAGCGGCGTGAGCTCGTGACCGGCCAGCGAATAGATCGAGCCCAGGCACACCAGCGGCACCGCCAGGGTCAGCCCGGCGACATCGAACAACAGGCATTCGAACGGCTCGGCTGCCCAGGCCGGGCGACCGTCAACGGTGCTCGGCGGTACTGGCTGGTTGGGCGCCGGGGGTAGATGGACTTCCACCAACGGTTCGACCGGTGCAGGCAGTTCGGCGACCACTTCGACACTGACCGGCTTTGGCGCTGGCTCTGGCGCTACAACCGACATGACTGCCGGGAGTACCACGAGCGCAGGCTCGGCAAAGGGCAAAGGCGCGACCTGGACGGCTAACGGCTTGTGCAGCCGGACGACCTGGGCGTCACGTACCTGCTCCTCAAGCACCGCCGCCTGGAAATCATCGATCTCAACCGACGGTTCGGCCAGTTCAAGCACTTCGGTGGCCTCGTGCAGCAAGCCATCAAGGTACGACTGCAGCGCCAGTTGTGGGCCAGTAGCAAGCTTTTGCGGGCGATTCATCAGGCCACCTGCTGGGCGGTATTGTGCGTCAACAGGTGCTTGAGCAGCGCCCGGTAGGCCACCACCCCGCGGCTCTTACCATCGAACTGCGACGGCGTCAGGCCGGCCCGACTGGCATCGCGCAGACGAGTATCGACCGGGATGTAGCCTTGCCAGATGCTCTCCGGATACGCGTCGCGCAACACCCGCAAGGTGCCCATAGAGGCCTGGGTGCGACGGTCGAACAGGGTAGGCACGATGTGGTAAGGCAAGGCCTGCTTGCGCGAACGGTTGACCATCGCCAGGGTGCTGACCATGCGCTCCAGGCCCTTGACCGCCAGGTATTCGGTTTGCACCGGGATCACCAGTTGCTGGCTGGCCGCCAGCGCATTGACCATCAGCACGCCAAGCAAGGGCGGGCTGTCGATGATGGCGTAGTCGAAATCCTGCCACAGCTGCGCCAGAGACTTGGCGATCACCAGGCCCAGGCCACTTTGCCCGGGCGACTGGCGCTCAAGCACGGCCAGCGCGGTGCTGGAGGGTAACAGGGATATTTTTTCGTCACTGGTCGGCAGCAGCAGTTGCCCCGGCAAGCCTTCGGGGACCTTGCCTTTATGCAGGAACAGGTCGTAGCAGCTGTGCTCCAGCGTGTCCGGGTTGTGTCCGAAGTAACTGGTCATGGACCCGTGCGGGTCGAGGTCGACCACGACCACGCGCTTGCCCGCCTCGGCCAGCAAGCCGGCCAGGGCGATGGAGGTGGTGGTCTTACCGACACCACCTTTTTGGTTGGCTACTGCCCAGACTCTCATTCGTTGCTTCCTCCCGGTACGGCAACCTGCCCTGCCGGGAACGGTTATAGGGTCGGTGACGGAGGATTGACGCGATTGCCCCCCACCGTCGGTGATAGCGCTGGCGGTGCAGTTTGTGTGCCAGCCCGCTTCATTGCCGCGTCTGGCGTGGCGTTGGCGCTGCCGGTACCGGTCAGGCTGCGGCGCACTTCGAGGTTGCGGGAAATCACCAGCACCACCCGGCGATTGCGCGCGCGGCCTTCGGCGGTGTCGTTGGTCGCGATCGGCTGGAACTCGCCATAGCCGACCGAGGCCATGCGCGCCGGGTTGACCCCTTCCATTGCCAGCAGGCGGACAATACTGGCGGCACGTGCCGAGGACAGCTCCCAGTTGGTCGGGTATTGCGCGGTGCGGATCGGCAGGTCGTCGGTGAAGCCTTCGACATGCACCGGGTTGGCGAAGGGCTTGAGAATCTTCGCCACCTTTTCAATGATATTGAACGCAACATCACTGGGCATGGCGTCACCACTGCCGAACAGCAGCGAAGAGTTGAGCTCGATCTCGACCCACAGCTCGTTACCGCGCACGGTCATCTGGTTGGATCTGATCAAGTCGCCAAACGCGTCGCGCACGTCATCGGTGATGGTTTTCAGCGGATCGCTGCTGGTTTGCGCAAGGCCGGCGTCCACCTGATCACTGTCCTTGATCAGCGGCTCGGCCGGCTTGACAGTCAGCGGCCGCTCATCGCCGATAGGGATCGGGCGCATGCTCTTCTCAGGGTCGTTGAACACCCCGATCAAGGCCTGGGAGAGGATCTTGTACTTGCCCTCGTTGACCGAGGAAATCGAGTACATGACCACGAAAAAGGCGAACAGCAAAGTGATGAAATCCGCGTAGGACACCAGCCAGCGTTCGTGGTTTTCGTGTTCCTCAGGTTGTCGACGGCGCGCCATGTATTACTCCATGAAGCCCTGAAGCTTCAACTCGATCGAGCGCGGGTTCTCGCCCTCGGCAATCGACAGCAGGCCTTCCAGGAGCATTTCCCGGTAGCGCGACTGACGCATGGCCAGTGCCTTGAGCTTGTTGGCAATCGGCAGCAGGATCAGGTTGGCACTCGCCACACCGTAAATGGTGGCGACAAAGGCCACGGCAATACCGTTACCCAGTTGCGAAGGGTCGGCCAGGTTGCCCATCACATGAATCAGGCCCATGACCGCACCGATGATACCGATGGTCGGTGCATAGCCACCCATGCACTCGAACACCTTGGCAGCCTGGATGTCGCGGCTTTCCTGGGTGTAGAAATCCACCTCAAGGACGCTGCGGATGGCTTCAGGTTCAGCACCGTCTACCAGCAATTGCAGGCCCTTGCGCGCGTAGGGATCAGGTTCGGCATCGGCCACGCCTTCCAGACCCAGCAGGCCTTCCTTGCGTGCGGTCAGGCTCCAATTGACCACCCGGTCAATGCCGCCAGCCAGGTCGATGCGTGGCGGGAAAAGAATCCAGCGCACAATCTGCAACGCCCGCTTGAAGGCACTCATGGGTGACTGCAGCAGCGCTGCGGCCAGGGTGCCGCCCAGCACGATCAGGGCCGCTGGGCCGTTGAGTAGCGCCGAGAGGTGACCACCCTCGAGGTAATTACCACCGACGATCGCGACAAACGCCAGGATGATCCCGATCAGGCTCAAGACATCCATCAGACGCACGCCTCGACCAGGTGTTTGCCGATCTCGTCCAGGCTATAGACCGCGTCGGCCAGATTGGCTTTGACGATGGCCATGGGCATGCCATAGATCACGCAACTGGCTTCATCCTGGGCCCACACCGTGCTGCCGCCCTGCTTGAGCAGGCGCGCACCTTCACGGCCATCGGCGCCCATACCGGTGAGCACTACCGACAGCACCTTGTCGCCATAGGATTTGGCCGCCGAACCGAAAGTGATATCCACGCACGGCTTGTAGTTCAGGCGCTCGTCACCCGGCAGGATTTTCACCGCACCGCGACCGTCGACCATCATCTGCTTGCCCCCGGGAGCCAGCAAGGCCAGGCCGGGACGCAGCATATCGCCGTCTTCGGCTTCCTTGACGCTGATCTTGCACAGCTTGTCGAGGCGCTCGGCAAATGCCTTGGTGAACGCGGCGGGCATATGCTGAATCAGTACGATCGGCGCCGGGAAATTGGCTGGCAGCTGGGTCAGGACCCGCTGCAGCGCCACCGGGCCACCGGTGGAGGTGCCGATGGCCACCAGCTTGTAAGGCTTGCGCTTGGGTGCAGGCGAGGCCGCAGACACCGCACGTGCCGGTGCTGCAGGCCGTGGTGCCGGGCTGCTGCCCAGGCTACTGACACTTGGCTGAGTGTGGCTGACCGGTTGCGGCGTCGGCGCGGCATAACTGCTCAGACGCCGGTTGCTGCGGGAAATGGTATGCACCTTTTCACACAGCAGCTGCTTGACCTTCTCCGGATTACGCGAGATGTCTTCGAAGTTTTTTGGCAGGTAATCGACGGCACCGGCATCCAGGGCATCGAGGGTCACCCGCGCGCCTTCGTGGGTCAGCGAGGAGAACATCAACACCGGGGTCGGGCAACGCTGCATGATATGACGGACAGCGGTGATGCCATCCATCATCGGCATTTCGTAGTCCATGGTGATGACATCGGGCTTGAGCGACAGTGCCTGGTCGATCGCTTCCTTGCCGTTGGTCGCGGTACCGACGACCTGGATAGTCGGGTCCGCTGAAAGAATTTCCGAGACTCGGCGGCGGAAGAAACCGGAATCATCCACCACCAGGACCTTGACTGCCATAAACACTCCATTAGGGGGCGCGGCGTGCGGGCCGCGCCACCAGAATCAAATACGCCGGGCGGCGTAACGCTTGAGCATGCTCGGAACGTCGAGGATCAGCGCAATGCGCCCGTCACCGGTAATGGTGGCGCCCGACATGCCCGGCGTGCCCTGGAGCATCTTGCCCAGCGGTTTGATGACCACTTCTTCCTGACCCACCAACTGGTCGACGACAAAGCCGATCCGCTGGGTGCCGACCGAAAGGATCACCACGTGCCCTTCGCGTTGCTCTTCATGAGCGGCGGAACTGACCAGCCAGCGCTTGAGGTAGAACAGCGGCAAGGCCTTGTCGCGAACGATGACCACTTCCTGGCCGTCGACCACGTTGGTGCGCGACAGGTCCAGGTGGAAGATCTCGTTGACGTTGACCAGCGGGAAGGCGAACGCCTGATTGCCAAGCATGACCATCAGGGTCGGCATGATTGCCAGGGTCAGCGGCACCTTGATGACGATCTTCGAACCCAGGCCCTTGGTCGAGTAGATATTGATCGAGCCGTTGAGCTGGGAGATCTTGGTTTTCACCACGTCCATGCCCACGCCACGCCCGGAGACATCGGAGATCTCGGTCTTGGTCGAGAAACCCGGGGCGAAGATCAGGTTGTAGCATTCGGTTTCGCTCAGGCGATCGGCGGCATCCTTGTCCATCACCCCACGCTTGACCGCAATGGCGCGCAGGACGTTGGCGTCCATGCCCTTGCCGTCATCGGAGATCGACAGCAGGATGTGATCGCCTTCCTGCTCGGCCGACAGCACCACTTTACCGCCACGGGACTTGCCCGCCGCTTCGCGCTCTTCCGGGGTTTCGATGCCGTGGTCGACTGCGTTGCGCACCAAGTGCACCAACGGGTCGGCCAAGGCCTCGACGAGGTTTTTGTCGAGATCGGTCTCTTCGCCGACCAACTCCAGGTTGATCTCTTTCTTCAACTGCCGGGCCAGGTCGCGAACCAGGCGCGGGAAGCGCCCGAAGACCTTCTTGATCGGCTGCATGCGGGTTTTCATCACCGCGGTCTGCAGGTCGGCGGTCACCACGTCGAGGTTCGACACCGCCTTGGACATGGCTTCATCGCCGCTGTTCAGGCCCAGGCGTACCAGGCGGTTACGCACCAGCACCAGTTCGCCGACCATGTTCATGATCTCGTCCAGGCGTGCGGTATCGACCCGTACGGTGGTTTCCGCTTCGCTGGCTGCCTTGTCGCCAGCCAGCGCAGCTTGCCGCGCCGGGGCTGGCGCTGCGGCCTTGGCCGGTGCGGCGCCAGCGGGTGCGGCTGCAGGCTTGGCTACAGCTGGTGCCGGGGCTGCGGCAGGCTTGGCGGCAATGACAGCAGCGGGCACGGCGGCAGTTGCAACGCTGTCCGGGGCGAACTTGCCCTTGCCGTGCAGCTCATCGAGCAAGGTTTCGAATTCATGCTCCGAGATATGATCGCCTGACGCAGCAGCGGCTGGCTCTGGAGCGGGCGCTACAGCACCCGGCAAAGCATCGACGGCGAAGCTGCCTTTGCCATGCAGCTGGTCAAGCAACGCCTCGAACTCATCATCGGTGATTTCGTCGCTGGTGCTCTGAGCGGGTTGCGCCACCGGCGCAGGGGCGCTGACGCTGTCGGGAGCAAATTGGCCCTTACCGTGCAACTGATCGAGCAGCGACTCGAATTCAGCATCGGTGATTTCGTCGCTGGCCGCAGCCGGCACCTGCACCTGCGCCTGCACTTCGGCTTCAGCCTTGACCGCATTGAGCGAGTCAAGCAGCTGTTCAAATTCGGTATCGGTAATGTCCGCTTCGGCGGGCGCTTCCGGCGCCTGTTCCAGCACTGGCTCAGGTGCGGCGACCGGCTCGTCACCGGCAGGCTCGGCCAAACGCGACAAGGCCGCCAGCAGCTCAGGCGTGGCCGGGGTGATATCGCTGCGCTCGCGTACCTGGCCGAACATGCTGTTGACCGTGTCCAGGGCTTCCAGGACCACATCCATCAGTTCGGCATCGACGCGTCGTTCACCCTTGCGCAGGATGTCGAAGACGTTTTCGGCGATGTGGCAGCACTCCACCAGCTCGTTAAGCTGGAGGAAGCCGGCGCCCCCTTTTACAGTGTGAAAACCGCGAAAGATCGCATTGAGCAAATCGGCATCATCCGGACGGCTTTCCAGCTCGACCAGTTGCTCGGACAGTTGCTCAAGAATCTCTCCGGCTTCTACCAGAAAATCCTGAAGGATTTCTTCATCGGCGCCGAAGCTCATTAAACGTGCTCCCTAAAAACCCAGGCTGGACAGCAGATCGTCGACATCGTCCTGACCGGACACAACGTCTTCACGTTTATCGGCATGAATCTGTGGACCTTCACCCCGAGTCGGATGTTTTTCTTGATCTTTTTCAGCACGTAGCTGCTGGTGGTCATGTTCGATACCGGCAAAGCGGTCGACTTGACTGGCCATCAGCACGAGCTTGAGCAGATTGCTTTCTACTTCGGTGACCAGTGCTGTGACACGCTTGATCACCTGACCGGTCAGGTCCTGATAGTCCTGAGCCAGCAGAATGTCGTTGAGGTGACCGGCGACCTTGCGGCTGCCTTCCTCGCTGCGCTCCAGGAAGCGGTCGACGCGGTGCATCAGCTCGCGGAACTCCGGCGCGGCCACTTCACGGCGCAAGAAGCGCTGCCAGTCGGCGCGCAGATCGCGGGCTTCGTCACTCAGCTCGTGGAGTACCGGAGTACTCTCCTCGACCAGGTCCATGGTCCGGTTCGCCGCGCCCTCGGTCAGCTTGACCACATAGGACAAGCGCTCGGTCGCATCAGTGATCTGTGAGACTTCCTCGGCCTGCGGCATTTGCGGGTCGATCTGGAAACTGACGATCGCACTGTGCAGCTCGCGCGTAAGCTTGCCGACTTCCTGATACAGGCCACGGTCACGGGTCTGGTTCAGCTGATGGATCAGTTGCACCGCGTCGCCGAATTTGCCCCGTTCGAGACTGTCAACCAGTTCTTGGGCATGCTTCTTCAGTGTCGACTCGAAGCCGTCCAACGATGAATGTGTTTGCTCCATAGCGCCCCCGTGGCGTGTCTTAGCTGTTGACGCGCTCGAAGATCTTCTCGATCTTTTCTTTCAGCACCTGGGCGGTGAACGGCTTGACCACATAGCCGTTGACGCCAGCCTGGGCCGCTTCGATGATCTGCTCGCGCTTGGCTTCGGCAGTCACCATCAGCACTGGCAGGTGCTTGAGGCGCTCGTCGGCACGCACTTTGCGCAGCAGGTCGATACCGGACATACCCGGCATGTTCCAGTCGGTCACGAGAAAATCGAAATGACCGCTTTCGAGCATCGGCAGCGCCGTGTTGCCGTCGTCGGCTTCCTGGGTGTTGGTGAAGCCCAGGTCACGCAGCAGGTTCTTGATGATCCGCCGCATCGTCGAAAAGTCGTCGACGATGAGGATTTTCATGTCTTTGTTCAATTAGACCTCCAAGCAGTCTTTAACGCGCTCAATGCTGAACGCGCATTCAATCAATTCGGGCACTACATTTCACGACTGCATTGAACCTGCGTTCAACGCGCCCGCCATTCCCCCAGGCGACCACGCAAACGCGCCGCGCACTGGCTGTGCAACTGGCTGACGCGCGACTCGCTGACACCCAGGACCTCACCGATTTCCTTGAGGTTCAGCTCTTCGTCGTAGTACAGCGCCAGTACCAGACGCTCGCGTTCAGGCAGGTTGGCGATGGCATCGGCCAGGGCTGCCTGAAAACGCTCATCTTCCAGATCGCGCGAAGGCGAGAGCTGGGCACTGGCGCCGTCCTCGTGCAGGCCTTCATGTTCGCCGTCCTGTAACAGGTCGTCGAAACTGAACAGGCGGCTGCCCAGGGTGTCATTCAAAATCCCGTAATAATCATCGAGACTCAATTGAAGTTCGGCAGCAACCTCGTGATCTTTAGCGTCACGGCCGGTTTTTGCTTCAATTGCACGAATCGCGTCACTGACCATGCGGGTGTTGCGGTGAACCGAACGTGGCGCCCAGTCCCCTTTACGTACTTCGTCAAGCATTGCCCCACGGATGCGGATACCCGCGTAAGTCTCAAAACTGGCACCCTTGCTCGCGTCATACTTGTTGCTGACTTCGAGCAGGCCGATCATGCCGGCCTGAATCAAGTCCTCAACCTGTACACTGGCCGGCAAACGCGCCAGCAAGTGATAGGCGATACGCTTGACCAACGGTGCGTAGCGCTCGATCAACGCATACTGACCATCGCGAGACGCGTTGCTGTACATCCGGTATCCGCTGGCGTTCATAGCACCGGTCCCGCGCTCGTCGGCTGCACCAGGCGCTCGACAAAAAACTCCAGATGACCACGCGGGTTGGCAGGCAGCGGCCAGCTGTCGACCTTCTGGGCAATGGCTTTGAATGCCAGCGCGCACTTGGAACGCGGAAAGGCTTCATAGACCGCCCGCTGCTTTTGCACCGCCTTGCGCACACATTCGTCGTAAGGCACCGCGCCGACGTATTGTAGGGCGACGTCAAGGAAGCGATCTGTGACCTTGGTCAACTTGGCGAACAGGTTGCGCCCTTCCTGCGGGCTCTGCGCCATGTTGGCAAGAACCCGGAAACGGTTCATGCCGTAATCGCGATTGAGCAGCTTGATCAGCGCGTAGGCGTCGGTAATCGAGGTCGGCTCGTCGCACACCACCAGCAGCACCTCCTGCGCGGCACGGACGAAACTGACTACTGAGTCACCAATACCGGCAGCGGTATCGATCACCAGCACATCGAGGTTGTCGCCGATCTCGCTGAAGGCCTGAATCAGACCAGCATGCTGGGCAGGCGCCAGGTGCACCATGCTCTGCGTGCCGGAAGCGGCGGGCACAATGCGCACGCCACCCGGCCCCTGCAGCAGCACATCGCGCAGCTCGCAGCGACCCTCGATCACGTCGGCCAAGGTGCGCTTGGGCGTCAAGCCGAGCAATACGTCGACGTTGGCCAGGCCCAGGTCGGCATCCAGCAGCATGACCCGACGGCCAAGCTCTGCCAGTGCCAATGACAGGTTCACCGACACATTGGTCTTGCCGACGCCACCTTTGCCGCCAGTCACGGCGATCACCTGTACGGGATGCATGCTACCCATGTTTGTTCATTACCTTGTCTTGCTTAGACCGAGGCCACATGACCGGCTGCGCTTTCAACACCTGAAAAATGCCTGGCAGTCCATCAATGCAGATACTTTGCAACGTCTTCACAATCACCTCAGCCAACACGCTTGCCGGGGCTGTGGTAGAGATCAGCGAACATATCGGCCATTGCCTCTTCGCTGGGCTCGTCCTGCATCTGCACACTCACCGCGCGGCTGACCAACTGGTGCCGGCGCGGTAGGTGCAGATCGTCAGGAATGCGCGGCCCATCGGTAAGATAGGCCACTGGCAATTCGTGACTGATGGCCAGGCTCAGGACTTCGCCGAGACTGGCTGTTTCATCAAGTTTGGTCAGGATGCACCCTGCAAGCCCACAGCGCTTGTAGCTGTGGTAGGCCGCGGTGAGCACCTGCTTCTGGCTGGTTGTCGCCAGCACCAGATAATTTTTAGACGCAATTCCGCGTCCAGCCAGGGTTTCCAGCTGCATGCGCAGGGCCGGATCACTGGCCTGCAGGCCAGCGGTATCGATCAGCACCACGCGCTTGCGCAGCAAAGGCTCCAGTGCCTGGGCCAGAAACTGGCCGGGATCGACGTGAGTGACCGATACATTGAGGATCCGCCCCAGGGTCTTGAGCTGCTCCTGAGCGCCGATGCGGAAACTGTCCATACTCACCAGCGCCAGGTTCTGCGCGCCATACTTGAGCACATAACGCGCCGCCAGCTTGGCCAGGGTAGTGGTCTTGCCCATGCCCGCCGGCCCGACCATGGCGATCACTCCGCCCTCTTCGATCGGCTCGACTTCCGGCACATCGATACGCCGCGCCAGGTGGGCGAGCAGCATGCGCCAGGCATGACGGGGCTCCTCGATGCCGGCGATCTGCGCCAGCAGGTCATGCGCCAGCGGACCAGACAGGCCGATACGCTGCAGACGACGCCAGAGGTTGGCCTGCTGTGGCTGACTACCCTGCAGCTGACTCCAGGCCAACGAGCCGAGCTGAACTTCAAGCAGCTCGCGCAGCCCGCTGAGTTCCGAACGCATGGCATCGAACAGGCGCGGGTCAACCGGCGCGGCAGCCGCGGCAACCGCCGCAGCCGGCGTCTCGACAAGTGTCTCGACCAGCGGCTCGGAGGCGGTCAGCGGCAAGCCGGCAAACAGCTGGCGGTTGCCGTCTTCGCTTTCGCTGCGGCTACTGAGCTCGGCCTGGGCGGTGACGATGCGCGACTGGGTCTTGCGCAGTTCATCTTCGAGCTCGACATTCGGAACCCGTGGCGCCAGGGCGGACAGCTTGTAGTCCAGCGCAGCCGTCAGCTCGACACCGCCAGCAATCCGTCGGTTGCCGATGATGGCGGCATCAGCCCCCAGCTCATCTCGAACCAGCTTCATGGCCTGACGCATATCGGCGGCGAAAAAACGCTTAACTTGCATAACCCACTACCTCAGCCGTTGGGGCCTACTGTGGCAACGATGGTAACTTGCTTGTTGTCAGGTATTTCCTGATACGCCAAAACATGCAAATTCGGTACAGCCAGGCGACCGAAGCGCGACAGCATCGCCCGTACCGGTCCTGCGACCAGCAGGATCGCCGGTTGCCCTTGCATCTCTTGCCGCTGGGCAGCCTCAATCAACGAACGCTGAAGCTTTTCAGCCATGCTCGGTTCAAGAAGAACACCGTCTTCCTGACCTTGCCCGGCCCTTTGCAGACTATTGAGCAAAATCTGTTCCAACCTTGGCTCAAGGGTGATCACAGGCAGCTCGGACTCAACGCCGACAATGCTTTGCACGATAGCGCGACACAATCCGACGCGGACCACGGCGACCAACGCGGCGGTATCTTGACTCTTGACCGCATTGTTGGCGATCGCCTCGGCAATGCTGCGAATATCACGCACCGGCACCTGCTCGGCGAGCAACGCCTGCAGGACCTTGAGCAGCCCCGACAACGAAATGACGCCCGGCACCAGCTCTTCGGCAAGCTTGGGCGAGGCCTTGGCCAACACCTGCAGCAGTTGTTGGACTTCCTCATGGCCAATCAGTTCGTGGCAGTGCTTGTGCAGAATCTGGTTCAAATGGGTCGCGACCACGGTGCTGGCATCCACCACGGTGTAGCCCAGCGATTGCGCCTGACTGCGCTGATTGACGTCGATCCACACCGCTTCGAGGCCGAACGCCGGGTCGCGGGCAGCAATACCGTTGAGGGTACCAAAGACCTGCCCAGGATTGATAGCCAGCTCGCGATCGGGATAAATCTCGGCTTCGGCCAGGATCACCCCCATCAGAGTCAGGCGATAGGCGCTAGGGGCCAAGTCGAGGTTGTCGCGGATATGCACCGTGGGCATGAGAAAACCCAGGTCCTGGGAGAGCTTCTTGCGCACCCCCTTGATCCGCGCCAGCAACTGCCCACCCTGATTGCGATCAACCAGGGGAATCAGCCGATAGCCGACCTCCAGGCCGATCATGTCAATGGGCGTAACGTCGTCCCAGCCCAGCTCCTTGGTTTCCATGGCGCGCTGCGGCGAGGGCAGCAAATCCTGCTGGCGCTGAACTTCTTCCAACGCTTTGACCTTGGCCAGGTTCTGCTTGCGCCAGAGCCAATAGGCACCGCCAGCGGCCACCAGCCCCAAGCTCAGGAAGGCGAAGTGCGGCATGCCCGGCACCAGGCCCATGACGATCATGATGCCCGCCGACACCCCCAGCGCCTTGGGCGAATCGAACATCTGCCGATTGATCTGGTTACCCATGTCTTCAGAACCGGAGGCACGGGTCACCATGATGGCGGCAGCGGTGGACAACAGCAGTGATGGCAATTGCGCCACCAAACCGTCACCAATGGTCAGCAAGGCATAGACTTTACCGGCATCGCCGAAGGTCATGCCATGCTGGAACATACCGACCAGCACGCCGCCGATCAGGTTGATGAAGAGGATCAGCAAGCCGGCGATGGCGTCACCGCGAACGAACTTGCTGGCACCGTCCATCGAACCGTAGAACTCAGCCTCCTGGGCTACTTCAGAGCGTCGTGCCTTGGCCTGGGCCTGATCGATCAGGCCGGCATTGAGGTCGGCGTCGATGGCCATCTGCTTGCCCGGCATTGCATCGAGGGTGAAACGCGCGCTCACCTCGGAAATACGCCCGGCACCTTTGGTTACCACCACGAAGTTGATGATCATCAAAATCGCGAACACCACGATACCGACCACGTAGTTGCCGCCGATCACCACCTCACCGAAGGCCTGGATCACTTTACCGGCAGCGGCATGACCATCCTGTCCATGGAGCATGACCACCCGCGTGGAGGCCACGTTCAGGGCCAGGCGCAACAAGGTTGCCACCAGCAGGATGGTCGGAAACGCAGCGAAATCGAGGGGGCGCAGGGCGTAGACGCAGACCAGCAGGACCACGATCGACAAGGCAATGTTGAAGGTGAAGAACACGTCGAGCAAAAACGGCGGGATCGGCAACATCATCATTGCCAGCATCACCAGCAGCAACAGCGGCACACCCAGATTCCCCCGACCTAACCCGGCCAGGTTGTTACGGGCATTGCTGATTAACTGAGAGCGGTCCACCGGTATTCCTCGTCTAGCTCAAGCAAAACTTTGACGCGTTTCTGACGCGCGCTGCGCTGCCTTTGCAAGAAGCTTTCCAACTTTGAGCAATGGGGTGTTTTTGATGAGAGCGGTCTGGCAGAGATATTAATCGTGCTGCAAATCCGGCGGAATCGGCAGATCCTTGAGCGGCTCCGGCGGCTTGCCCTTGCCTGCCCGGTACTGACGGATCTGGAAGACGTAGGCCAGTACCTGGGCCACCGCCAGGTACAGCCCGGCGGGAATCTCTTCCTCAAGCTCGGTGGAGTAGTAAATCGAACGCGCCAACGCCGGCGACTCAAGCACCTGAATCTTGTGCTCTTTGGCAATTTCACGAATTTTCAAGGCAATGAAGTCAGCCCCTTTGGCCAGCAGCAAAGGCGCAGCGCCCTTCTCCGGGTCGTACTTGAGTGCCACGGCATAGTGGGTCGGGTTGGTGATAATCACGTCCGCCTCAGGGATCGCCGCCATCATCCGCCGTTGCGACGCTTCGCGCTGCAGTTGGCGGATACGCTGCTTGACCTCCGGCTTGCCTTCGCTGTCCTTGTACTCGTCGCGCACTTCCTGCTTGGTCATCAGCAGTTTTTTGTGCGCCTGCCAGAGCTGGATCGGCACGTCCGCCGCAGCAATCAGCAGCAAGCCGGCCGCCATCCACATCGCACTCCAGCCCACTACCTGAACGCAGTGAATGATCGCCTGATCCAGTGGTTCATTAGCGATTGCCAGCAGGTCGTCACGGTCCGCCGACAGCACGACCAAGGCAACGATCAGAGTCATGAAGAACTTGGCCAAGGCCTTGAGCAACTCGGACAAAGCATTGACCGAGAACATCCGCTTGATCCCGGCCAGCGGATTCATGCGGCTGAACTTGGGCTGCAAGAGACTGCCGGAGAACAGAAAACCGCCCAGCGCCACTGGCCCGATGATCGCTGCCACCAGCAATACCAGCAACACTGGCTGAACCATGAGCAGTGCAGACTTACCGGCAGCCATGAGGAAAATCCCCATGAAACGCTCATCGGTGATCACTTCACGAGACAAAATGAAGTTGCTGCGCATCAACTCCATCAAGGCCTGAGCCATTCCACCGCCAAACGCCAGCAATGCGCCGGCGCCCGCCAGGGTCACTGCCACCGTATTGAGTTCTTTGGAGCGCGCGATCTCGCCCTTTTCCCGCGCGTCCTTCTTGCGCTTGTCGGTGGGGTCTTCTGTTTTGTCCTGACCGCTTTCGCTCTCTGCCATGCTCAGCGCGCCCTTGCCAGCTCACGCATCCACTGCAAGGCCTCAGAGGCCAGTGCCTGGTAATGCGGAAGAATGTCAGCCAGGGTAACCCAGAAAATCCCCAGCCCCAGCACCAATGTCAGCGGAAAACCGATGGAAAAGATGTTTAGCTGCGGCGCCGCACGGGTCATCACGCCAAAGGCGATGTTGACCACCAGCAATGCGGTGATGGCTGGCAGCACCAGCAACAGCGCAGCGCCCAGCACCCAACTCAGGCGCCCGGCCAGATCCCAGAAATGATTGACCAGCAAACCACTGCCCACCGGCAAGGTGGTGAAGCTCTCGGTGAGCACCTCAAACACCACCAAGTGGCCGTTGATAGCAAGAAACAACAAGGTCACCAGCATGGTCAGGAACTGGCCGATCACCGCAACGTTGACGCCGTTGGCCGGGTCAACCATCGAGGCGAACGCCATGCCCATCTGGATCGCGACAATCTGCCCGGCAATCACGAATATCTGGAAAAACAGCTGTAGCGACAGACCGAACAGCGCGCCAATGATGATTTGCTCGGCAATCAGCAGCAGTGCACTGAGGTCCAGCGCGTGGACTTCAGGCATTGGCGGCAAGCCGGGCACGATCACCACGGTAATTGCCAGGGCGAAGTACAGGCGAACACGCGCTGGCAGCAAGGTGGTGCCAAACACCGGCATGGTCATCAGCACTGCGGTCACGCGAAACAGCGGCAGAATGAAACTGGCCACCCACGTGCTTATCTGCGCATCGGTCAGCTCGAGCATGGAGGCGTCAGCCGATCAGCTGCGGAATGCTGCCGTACAACGACAGGATGTATTCCATGAACTTCTGCACCAGCCACGGCCCGGCCACGATCAGGGTCACCAGCATCACCAACAGGCGCGGCAGGAAACTCAGGGTCTGTTCGTTGATCTGCGTCGCCGCCTGGAACATCGCCACGATCAACCCCACCAGCAGGCTCGGCACCACCAGTACGGCGACCATCAGGGTGGTCAGCCACAGCGCGTCACGAAACAGATCGACGGCGACTTCAGGGGTCATGGTCTATTTCTCCTCGCGGCGTCAGACGCCGCCGAAACTGCCGGCCAGGGTGCCCATGATCAAGGCCCAGCCATCGACCAGCACAAACAGCATGATCTTGAACGGCAACGAGATGATCAGCGGCGAGAGCATCATCATACCCATGGCCATCAGCACACTGGCCACTACCAGGTCGATGATCAGGAACGGGATGAAGATCATGAAGCCGATCTGGAAGGCGGTTTTCAGCTCCGAGGTAACGAACGCCGGCACCAGGATGGTCAGCGGCACCTGATCGGGGCTGGCAATGTCGGTGCGCTTGGACAGACGCATGAACAGGTCCAGGTCACTCTGGCGAGTCTGCGCCAGCATGAAGTCCTTGAGCGGCACCTGGGCCTTGGCAATGGCGTCCTGGGCCACCATCTGCTCGTTCAGGTAAGGCTGCAGGGCGTCCTTGTTCACTCGGTCGAACACCGGCGCCATGATGAACATGGTCAGGAACAACGCCATGCCGGTGAGGATCTGGTTCGACGGCGTCTGCTGCAGGCCCAAGGCCTGACGCAGGATGGAGAAGACAATGATGATTCGGGTGAAGCTGGTCATCAGGATGACGAACGCCGGAATGAAACTCAGCGCCGTCATGATCAGCAGGATCTGCAAGCTGACCGAGTACTCCTGCTGCCCGTCCGCACCATTGGACAGGGTAATGGCCGGAATCGACAACGGATCGGCAGCCAGGGCCAGTGGCGCTGCCAACAGCAACAGCAGCGTCAACATCATGCGCAATGCGCCCATTACGACCTACCCTTCTGATCCTTGCCCATCAGCTCCATCAGGCGCTGGGCGAATTCTGGTGTTGCCTGACGCGCACCGACAGGCACCTCGACCGGTTCGGCCAAGACGTGCAACGCCTCGATGCTGCCAGGCGTATGACCGATCAGAATCTGCTCCTTGCCGACCTGTATCAGCAACAAGCGATCCCTGGGCCCCAAGGTGCGACTACCGAGAATTTCAATGACCTGGCCTGAGCCAGGCGCGGCGTTCTGAACACGGCGCAACAGCCAGGCGAGCAGGAAGATCAGCCCCAGCACCAGCAGCAATCCCAGCACCAACTGGGTCAGTTGCCCGGCGGCACTGCCGCCACTGCTCGGCGCCACCACAGTGGCGGCCGGCTGCACAGTGGCCAGGGCCACGTCCATATACAGGGTGGCGGCCAACGCCAGGCCGCAGTGCAGGAAACGCCTCACTCAGCGCAGCTTCTTGATACGTTCGCTCGGACTGATCACGTCAGTCAGACGAATGCCGAACTTTTCGTTGACCACGACCACTTCACCGTGGGCGATCAGCGTGCCGTTAACCAGCACGTCAAGCGGCTCACCGGCCAGACGATCCAGCTCGATCACCGAGCCCTGGTTGAGCTGCAACAGGTTGCGGATGTTGATCTCGGTGCTGCCGACTTCCATGGAGATGCTCACTGGAATGTCCAGGATTACGTCCAGGTTCGGGCCATCGAGCGTCACCTGCTCGTTGCTGCGCGGCGAGCTGCCGAACTCTTCCATAGGCAGGCGACTGGACGCCGGCGCACCGCCGAGGTCAGCGGCCAGCAAGGCGTCAATATCGGCCTGGCCGGCGTCGCCGGTTTCTTCCAGGGCAGCCGCCCACTCATCGGCCAGGGCCTGCTCTTCCGGAGAGGTGATGTCGTTTTCGTTAGCCATTTTGTCCTCGACGGGCAATCAATTCGGAGTTGGAACAACCGGCGCCGCTCAGCGGCGCTCGATCGGATCGATAATCTGCAGGGCCAGGGTGCCTTTGTGCGAACCCAGCTTGGCCTTGAACGACGGCACGCCGTTGGCCCGCAGGATCAGCTCATCAGGCAGCTCGACCGGAATCACATCACCGGGCTGCATGTGCAGGATGTCGCGCAGCTTCAGCTGGCGGCGGGCGACCGTGGCGCTCAGCGGCACGCTGACATCCAGTACGTCTTCGCGCAGGGCTTTGATCCAGCGCTCGTCCTGGTCATCCAGGTCAGACTGGAAACCGGCATCGAGCATTTCGCGCACCGGCTCGATCATCGAATACGGCATGGTCACGTGCAGGTCGCCGCCACCGCCATCGAGCTCGATGTGGAAGGTCGACACCACCACCGCCTCACTCGGCCCGACAATGTTGGCCATGGCCGGGTTGACCTCGGAGTTTATGTACTCGAAGTTGACCGGCATGATCGCCTGCCAGGCTTCTTTGAGATCGACGAATGCCTGGTCCAGCACCATGCGCACCACGCGCAGTTCGGTCGGGGTGAACTCACGCCCCTCGATCTTGGCGTGACGACCGTCACCACCAAAGAAGTTGTCCACCAGCTTGAACACCAGCTTGGCATCAAGAATGAACAGCGAAGTACCGCGCAACGGCTTGATCTTCACCAGATTCAGACTGGTTGGCACATACAACGAGTGCACGTACTCACCGAACTTCATCACCTGCACACCACCAACCGCAACGTCGGCAGAGCGACGCAACAGGTTGAACATGCTGATACGGGTGTAACGGGCGAAGCGTTCGTTGATCATTTCCAGGGTCGGCATGCGTCCGCGAACGATGCGGTCCTGGCTGGTCAGGTCATAGCTTTTGATGCTGCCAGGTTCGGCGTTGCTCTCGGTTTGTACCAACCCATCGTCGACACCATGCAACAAGGCATCGATTTCATCCTGGGACAGCAGGTCCTGCACGGCCATCGGTGGCTCCTACTGCAATACGAAATTGGTGAACAGCAACTGGTCGATGACCGGCTTGCCGATTTCCTTCTGGGCAACTTCCTGAACGCTGGCGGTCGCCTTCTGCCGCAACATCTCCTGGCCAACAGGGCTTGCCAGGGTGTCGAAGCCCTGCCCGGAAAACAGCATCACCAGGTTGTTGCGAAGCACCGGCATGTGCACCTTCAACGCATCCAGCGCAGCCTGGTCACGCCCCTGCAAGGTGATGCTCACCTGCATGTAGCGCTGCCGGCCGTTCTGGTTGAAGTTGACCACGAAGGCGGGCGCCAGTGGCTCGTAGATCGCCACAGGCTTGAGGTTGCCGGTCTGCGCCGGGTCTGCCGTCGGCTTGTCCGCCGACTTGTGCAGGACGAACCAGGTGGCACCCACCGACAGACCGATGGCCAGCAGCAATGCCAGCACCAGTAGCAGGATCAGCTTGAGTTTGCCTTTCGCGGCGGGGTCTTTCTCTGCGTCGCTCTTCGCCATGCCAATATTCCGTCATTCATCGGAGAATTCAGTCACATGGCGTGGGTTGAGCAAGTGTTATGCCAACCTGGCTAACGGCCGGCGCCCCTGATGGGGCGGACTTGCTGTGGGAGCGGGCTTGCCCCGCGATGCGATGTGGCTGACCGTCTGCAATCGCGGGGCAAGCCCGCTCCCACAGGGAGAAATCAGGCGTAGTAGTCGACTGCGCTGGAGCCGATCACGGTCCGCCGCTCGACAGGGGCAGCGCTTGCAGCAACCTCACCTTCTTCGCCCGCCGCATTACGCCGCGCCGCCACACCGCTCAAACGCGGCGAGTCAGGGTTGCCCTGCTGTTGCTGCTGGCCACGCGATTGATCGGCGACATTGACATCCGGCTGGCCGAGCCCTTGCTGGGCGAACATTTCCTTGAGGCGGTGCACCTGGTTTTCCAGCGCTTCACGCACGCCAACATGGCCACTGGTGAAGGTGATCTGCGCCTGCTGCTCAGGTGCCAGGTTGACACGAATGTCCAGACGACCCAATTCTGCCGGCTCCAGCTGGATGTCGGCTGACTTCAAACTCTGGCTGGACAGGTACATCACTCGATTGACCAAGCCTTCGGTCCAGCCACCCTGGTTCATCGCCAGTGGCTGATGCAAAGGCGCTGCGGCGACCGGCACAGCATTGGCGGTTTTTGCCGTGGCCGCCTGGGTCAGAGTGCTCAAGCGCTCAGCAAAGTTATCCACGCGGGTGTCACTGGAGGCACTCTTGAGGTCCTTGAGGCCATCATCGAGCAACCCGGAAAACGCTTTCTCGCCCGCCTCGCCCTGCTCGGTATCAGCACCCGGTTTATCAAGCAGCGCCGCCAGGGTATTGACGGCAGGCTGGGTTGGCGCTGCTTCAGGCTGAGCTGTCGCCGGTTTAGTGGCGGCGTGCGCCGAGGTGGTTCCCTGCGCCTGCGCGCTCTGCTCAAGCGCCATGCGCAAGGCTGGCAGGTCGGCCAGCGGATCGGCCTGCGGATCGAACTCAGGCGCTACTGCGAGGGTCGCTGCCGGCGCAGCCTGGGCTTGTAGCTGGGCCGCCTGGACAACCGGCGCCACCGCCTCAGCCTGAGCCTGAATCAACTGGGCACCAGGCTGCGCATCGGTCACTTGACCGGCCACCAGATTGGGATCGAGAAGCGTCGGGTCTGCACTTTCGCCGTCAACGGCAAGTGTACCCTCCTGGCCCTCAGGCAATGCCTTGCCGCTGTCGGCAAACTTCGACTGCTCGGCGGCAGCCCCCTTGCCGCCGGCAACGTCCTCCCCCTCCGGAACACGGTGCTCACGATTGAGGCTGTCGGCGGCCGCAGACGACTTTTCCCGGGACTGCTGCGCATACACACTGGAAAAGCCCGAGGCTTTGTCGTTCGCCGCCTGCAGCGGCTTGTCCGGCTGGCTGACGGCAGCGCGTGACGCCTTTGTCGCAGCACTGACCTGCAGCAATGGATTGGAAGCGACCGGCATGTAGGATTCTCCGCGACAGAGGGTCTTGAATAATAACTATCGAGAACTTAGCAAGAGTCGCGCCAAGATCAAAAGCGCAACCTCAGCCAATCGAAACTCGCCGACGCTCAACAGCGTACAACTGGCGAACAGCCTCATATTCGCGATCGATCTGATTAATCAGGTCTTCGATGTCATTCAGCGGTGGTTGCTTGACGCGCTCTTCCAGCTGCCGGCACAACTCGGCCAGAGCCTTGGCGCCCATGTTGCTGCTGCTGCCCTTGAAGCTGTGCGCGGCATAGCCTAGCTCTTCGGGACTGGTGGCCTTGCGCAACTGGCCAAGGCGTTTATCGGAATCATCAAGAAAGGTATCGAGCAACGTCAGGTAGTCATCTTCCATGACCTCCTGCAAGCCGTTTAACACCTCGTGATCGATGTGGATATTGGACACTTGCTCACTCCTTGATCAAGTTGGATTATGCCAGAGCCTCCCAGGCGAACTCCACGCATACGCGGCGCCCTTCGTCAGCCCATTCGGCACGCCGGCTCAGCCTGCGTATCAGGTTCAGTCCGCGCCCATACAAGCCCTGCTCTACCAGCGGACGGGCGAGCACCGTAGCCACACTGAAGCCCTTGCCGCTATCTTCGACTTCAATGCACAGACGCCCTCCCAAGCCTTGCGGTTCAACACGCAACCCTATTCGAATATAGCCGCTGCTCAGCGCCTGCAAACGCTCATTGCGCCGACGGTAGTATTCGCCGAACCCCTGGGCATCGCGCTTGAGCTCAGAATCGAGCCCCAACACCCCATGCTCCAGGGCATTGGAATACAGCTCGCTGAGCACACTGTGCAACGCTCCGCTCTGGGCACGCAAACCATGTATCTCCTGTAGCAACTGCAACAGATACGGTAACGGATTGAAGCGCTTGATCGTCTCGGCGCGAAACTCGAACTGCAGCGACCAGTCCAGCGGCGTGGATTGCCCGCTGTCAGAATAGATCACTGACGGTGGCGCCAATGCATCCGGCTCGACAACCGCAATCTCCAGCAAACTCACATCATCACGCGAGCAGCCGCGGAACGCCTCCAGTGCCTGATTGATCTCCTCGAACAAAAGATCCGGCTGGCGATTATCACCAAGCACCTGAAGCAGCCGCTCGACCCCGAACAGCCGGTCGCTCTCGTCACTGGTATCAACCACGCCGTCGGACAGCAACAACAGGCGTTCGCCCAGAGCCAGGGGCAGGACCTGAGTTGAATCGTCGAAGCGTTCCGGGGCCAGCACACCCAGCGGCAAGTGCCGGGACACCAACGGCAACGGCGCACCGCCGTCAGCAGACAACAGGTAACCATCGGGCATACCGCCGTTCCACACCTCGACCATGCGTCGCTGGAAACTCAGGTTGAGCAGCAGCGCGCAGCAGAACATATCCACCGGCAGGATGCGTTTGAGCTTGGCATTCATCTCGCGCAGGGTTTCGGCCAGGCCATACCCCTTGGCCGTCATGCCGTAGAAAACCTCGGCCAGCGGCATCGCACCGACGGCGGCGGGCAAACCATGCCCGGTGAAGTCACCCAGCAGCACATGCATGTCACCGGACGGGGTAAATGCCGCCAGCAGCAGATCACCGTTGAACAGCGCATAAGGTGACTGCAGGTAGCGGATATTAGGGGCATTCAGGCAACCGGCGTGGGCGACTTTATCGAACACCGCCTTGGCCACCCGCTGTTCGTTGAGCAGGTGATGGTGATGACGGGCGATCTGATCACGCTGCTCCAGCACCGTGGCCTGCAAGCGGCGCAGGCGATCCATGGCCTTGATTTTGGCGGCCAGGATCACCGGGCTGTAGGGCTTTGCCAGAAAATCGTCGCCCCCCGCTTCCAGGCAGCGCACCAACGCTTCGTCTTCACTGAGCGAGGTCAGAAAGATGATCGGCACCAGCGTCTCACCGGCCAGTGCCTTGATTTGCCGCGCCGCCTCGAAACCATCCATCACCGGCATCAGCGCATCGAGCAACACCAGTTGCGGACGCTGCTCGGCAAACAATGCCACCGCCTGCTCGCCGTTTTCAGCGGTGAGCACCGCATGACCCTGCTTGCTGACGATTCGTGCCAGCAGCAGACGATCCGCCGCACCATCCTCAACGATCAGCACGGTCAGGCGTGATTCAGGCATGGCCTGGATCAACTGATGTCGAACAGTTTGTCGAAGTTGGAGATGGCGAGGATCTTGCGCACGTCCGAGTTGGTGTTGACCACCCGCACGTCCGACGCTTCACCGCCGACGTAATCGCGCAGCATCAACAGCATGCCGAGCGCCGAGCTGTCCAGGTAGGTAGCGTCCTTGAGGTCGACCACCACCAAGCCTGGCTTCTGGCCCTTGCGATCATAGGCATTACGAAATTCCTGATGCTTGCCAAAGTCAAAGCGCCCTTTGACCTGGATCGTCAGCTTTTTCCCATCCTGGGACATTTCAGATTCAACTGCCATGTTGGCGATTCCTTCCTTTACGACGATTGCAGACACCAAGAAGGTTTAGCAGTCCGACAGCCCGGGGGCAACCCCTCCCGGTCAAGGCCTGCGTCAATAGCGATCATGACGCGGCAAGCGCTGGGACAACTCGTCGAGCAGTTTTTGCTCGCGCTTGTCTTCGATCATCCGCGCCTCGTCAATATAGCGCTGGACCAGCTTGCGCAGCCCTTCGACCCGGGCATAGGCCTGTTGCCAGGTGCCACGGGCGTTATTGAGGTTGTTCTGGTGCCAGGCCAGGCTCTGGCGCTGCTGGGTCATGGCGCTCTCCAGTTGCCCGAGAAAGCGCTGGTAGTTGACCAGCCAACTGCCGGAAACGCCCTGCCCGCCGCGGTCGATCCATTGCAGCTGGTAATCTTCGCGAAAGCGGTCGAGTTCGGCGAGCTTGGTCTGCGCCAAATTCACCTGTTGCTGAAACTGCCCCAGACGCTGAGCAGCCTGGCGCTCGGCATTTTCGGCCATTTCCACCACAGGGGTCAGACGCGCGGCACGACTGGCCTGGGCCATGGCCTATCAGCCTGCGTCGGATTTAGGCTGGGCGAACACACTGGCCAGATGCTCGCGACTCTGCTGCATACCCACATTGTCGTTCAGGCCCTGACGCAGGAAATGCACCAGTTTTGGTTGCAGCGCGATGGCCAGGTCAGTTTCGGCATCACCACCGGCCACGTAAGCGCCAACGCTGATCAGGTCGCGGCTCTGCGACAGGCGCGACCACAGCTGCTTGAACTGTTGCGCCTCGCGCATCTGCTCAGGACTGACCACCTGAGGCATGACCCGACTGATCGAAGCTTCGATATCAATGGCCGGATAATGCCCTTCTTCAGCCAGGCGCCGCGACAACACGATATGCCCGTCGAGCACACCGCGCGCCGAGTCAGCAATCGGATCCTGCTGGTCGTCACCCTCAGACAGCACGGTATAGAACGCGGTAATCGAACCACCGCCCGCCTCGCCATTGCCGGCTCGCTCCACCAGTTTGGGCAACTTGGCAAACACCGAGGGCGGATAACCCTTGGTCGCTGGCGGCTCGCCGATGGCCAGGGCGATTTCCCGCTGGGCCTGGGCGAAACGGGTCAGCGAATCCATCAACAACAGGACGTTCTTGCCCCTGTCACGAAAGTATTCGGCAATCCGCGTGCAATACATGGCGGCACGCAGACGCATCAGCGGCGCATCGTCAGCGGGCGAGGCCACGACCACCGAGCGCTTGAGGCCCTCGGTGCCAAGAATATGCTCGATGAACTCCTTGACCTCACGACCCCGCTCACCGATCAAACCGACCACGATGATGTCGGCTTCGGTAAAGCGAGTCATCATCCCCAGCAGCACACTCTTGCCCACCCCGGTACCGGCGAACAGGCCCAAGCGCTGGCCACGACCTACGGTCAGCAGGCCGTTGATGCTGCGGATACCGACATCCAGCGGCACACTGATCGGGTCGCGATTGAGCGGGTTGATGGTCGGACCGTCCATCGGCACCCAGTCTTCGGCCTTCATCCCGCCTTTGCCATCCAGCGCCCGGCCAGCACCGTCAAGGACCCGACCGAGCATGCTCATACCCATGGGCAGACGGCCGTTGTCGGCCAGCGGCACAACCCGCGCCCCTGGCGCGATCCCAGCGACACTGCCGACCGGCATGAGGAACACTTTGCTGCCGGCGAAGCCCATGACTTCCGCCTCGACCCGCACCGGGTGGTAGCTGTCGTCGTTGATCACCACGCAGCGGCTGCCAATCGCAGCACGCAGGCCTTCGGCTTCCAGGGTCAAGCCGACCATGCGCAGCAGGCGACCCTCGACGACGGGCTGGTCAGGCAACTTTACGCTGTTGGCATAGGTGCCCAGGCGCTTGCCGAAACTGGTACGTTCAAGGCGCATTGGTGTCGTCCAGATCGACCGTCAAATCAGGCGCCGCCGGATGCAAGCCTTGGTCGTGCATTTGATCGAACAGTTGCGCCAGGGCCTTGTCGATACGGGTTTCCATGGTCGCATCGATGCGGCTATGATCGGTTTCGATACGGCAGCCACCCGGCAGTAGCGCCTCGTCTTCAATCAACTTCCAGCGCTCTTCGTGACGCTCGCGCAAGGCCTTGGCCTGCTCGAAGTCCTGCGGGTTGATATGAATACGGATGTTGTCAGCGCCCATGGGCAGCAGCTTCAGGGCCTCACGCAGCACCTGGCCGATCTGACTGGAGTCGCCGCGCAGCTCACGGCCGATGACTTCCCGGGCCATGTGCGCGACCAGTTTGACCAGGGCTTTCTCGATCTGGCTGTCCTGCTCGGCAATTGGCTCCAGCAGGTTACCCATCAGTTGTTCGAGGCTGGCCAATTTGGCCGCCAGCGCAATTTCAGCTTCCTGACGGACCTTGAGCTGGGTGCTGTGGAAGCCCTCGCGCTCACCGGTGGCAAAGCCTTCGTTGTAGGCTTCCTGACGAATGCTTTCGAGCTCCTCGAGGGTCAGCGGCTGGACTTCCTCCAGCGGTACTTCCTCGATTTCTTCCTGAACCACTTCAGGCTCAGGTTCCGGCTCAGGTTCGGGCTCCGGGTCGAAGCTGGGCAGCGCCCAGCGATTGAAGGCCTCGACTTCATCGGCGCGAATCAGTTCACTCAGGTGCTCGTTGGTTGACATGATTGCACGCACTCAAAAAAATCGCGGAGCAAGCCGGCTCCCACAGAGCCCTCCCCTGTAGGAGCGGGCTTGCCCCGCGATAGACTTTAGATCATCTCTTCGCCGCCCTTGCCACCGAGCACGATCTCTCCGGCTTCGGCCATACGGCGGGCGATAGTGAGGATTTCCTTCTGCGCCGTCTCGACATCGCTGACCCGTACCGGCCCTTTGGCCTCCAGATCGTCGCGCAGCAGTTCCGAGGCACGCTTGGACATGTTCTTGAAGATCTTGTCCTTGACCCTCTCGTCGGCGCCCTTGAGGGAAACCACCAGCACGTCGGAGGAGACCTCGCGCAGCAGCGCCTGGATACCGCGATCGTCGACATCGGCAAGGTTGTTGAAGACGAACATCAGGTCTTCGATCTGCTCGGAGAGATCGCCATCGATGTCGCGGATCGCGTCCATCAGCTGGCCTTCCACGGAGCTGTCGAGGAAGTTCATGATGTCAGCAGCACGCTTGATACCACCCAGGGTGGTGCGCGCCGCATTGGAATTGCCGGAGAACTGCTTCTCGAGGATCTGGTTGAGCTCCTTGAGCGCCGCCGGTTGCACCGTATTGAGCGAGGAGACGCGCAGGATGATGTCCAGGCGCACCTTATGGTCGAAGTTGCCCAGCACTTCACCGGCCTGGTCAGGGTCCAGGTAGGCGACAACAATGGCCTGAATCTGCGGGTGCTCATAGCGGATGACATCAGCCACGGCACGCGGCTCCATCCACTTGAGGCTGTCCAGGCCACTGGTGTTGCCACCGAGCAGGATGCGGTCGATCAGGCCGTTGGCCTTGTCTTCACCCAGGGCTTGAGTGAGCATCTTGCGGATGTAGCCGTCGGAGCCGACACCCAGGCTGGTCTGGTCGCCGACAATCTCGACGAACTCACTCATTACCTGCTCGACCTGCTCGCGATGCACGTTACCCATCTGCGCCATGGCCACGCCAACTCGCTGCACTTCCTTGGGCCCCATGTGCCGCAGCACTTGAGCGGCATCGGTTTCGCCCAGGGACAGCAGCAGGATCGCCGCCTTGTCGACCCGGGTGAGTTTGGCGGTAAGGGCTCGGTTGTCACTCATCGGCGTTGATCCACTCTTTCACGACCTGTGCCACACGACCCGGATCTTCAGCCACCAGGCTCTTGATTGCGTTGAGCTGCGCATCGTAGCCCTCGCTCGGGCTCGGCAACAGAATGCTTTGCGGACCACCCAGGCTCACGCGGTCGTTGGCCAGTTCGCCATCCAGACCGAGCATACCGCCCAGTTCCATGTCGCCATCGGCACCGGCGTTTTGCTTGCCATTGCCGGTGATGTTGTTAAGTACCGGGCGCAGCACACCGAACACCAGCACGAGGATGAACAGTACCCCCATGACCTGCTTGATGATGTCCCAGAACCACGGCTGCGAGTAGAACGGAATTTCGGCGATCACCTCGCCACGGTCAGCGGCGAACGGCACGTTGATCACGCTGACACTGTCGCCACGACTGGCGTCGAAGCCCACCGCGTCCTGCACCAGACGGGTGAAGCGCGCCAGGTCTTCAGCGCCCCAGGGTGCACGGGTGCTGTCACCGGTGGCCGGGTCAATCTTGACCTGATCATCAACCACCACCGCCACCGACAGCCGGTTCAGGCGGCCCTGTTGCTGACGGGTATGGCTGATGGAGCGGTCCAGCTCGAAGTTCTTGGTCGACTGCAGGCGCTTGTCCGCAGGATAAGGCGCGAGCATCGGCTGGCCGGTGGCCGGATCCATGATCTGCTGGCCGTTGGCATCGAGCAGTGGCTGCCCAGGCTGGACCGCGGCAGTGGCCCCTGGCGTACCACCAGTGGTTTGCGGCGCGGAAGCCGGGCCAGGCGGCTGGTTGCTCAGGGCGCCCGGCACACCTTGCGGGCTCATGCTGCTGGAGCGTTGCTCATTGACCGACTGCTCACTGCGCAACGCCGGCTGATCAGGGTTAAACTGTTCAGAAGTGGATTCGACGGCACTGAAATCGACATCGGCCGACACTTCGGCCTTGTAGCGATCATTGCCCAGCACTGGCAGGAGGATATTGTGCACACGCTGGGTGAGCATGCCTTCCATGCGGCGGCTGTAGTCGAACTGTTTGCCAGCCATGGTCAGTTCGGAGCTGGCGAGCTGTTCGGAGAGCAGGTTGCCCTTCTGGTCCACCACGGTGACCTGGGACTTGTCCAGTTCCGGCACACTGGTTGCCACCAGGTTGACAATCGCCATCACCTGACCGGCCTCCAGAGCGCGGCCCGGATACAGTTCGACCAGCACCGAGGCACTCGGCCGACGCTCGTCACGGACGAACACCGAGCTCTTCGGTATAGCCAGGTGCACGCGAGCGGCTTTGACGTTATTGAGGCTGGAGACGGTGCGCGCCAGCTCACCTTCAAGGCCACGGCGATAACGGGTGGCCTCCATGAACTGACTGGTACCCAGACCTTGTTCCTTGTCGAGAATCTCGAAGCCGACATTGCCGTCGCTCGGTGCCACACCGGCGGCGGCCAGCTTCAGGCGGGCACGGGAGAGGTCGTCAGCCTTGACCAGCAAGGCGCCGGAATTGGGTTCGACGTTGTAGGGAATATCGGCAGCGGCCAGGGTTTCCATGACCTGCTTGGTGTCCATGCCCGCCAAGCTGCCGTACAGTGGACGGTAGTCGGGCTGCTGCGACCAGAGCACCACGGCAAAACCGATGGCCACACTCGCGGCCAGACCGACCAGCAGGCCAACCTGACGCAGCATGGGCATCTGCGAGATGTTTTCCAGGAACGACATGCCGAACAACGGCGGCTTGGGCGCTGATGCGCTGCCTTTGGCGGGCACGTTATCGACGACTGCTTCGGCCATGACTCAATCTCGCCCTTATACCGGCATCTGCATGATGTCTTGATAGGCCTGGACCAGCTTGTTACGCACCTGGGTCAAGGCTTGAAAGGATACCGAGGCTTTCTGCGAAGCAATCATCACGTCGGTCAGGTCGACACCGCTCTTGCCGATTTCGAAGGCGTTGGCCAGTTGCGTGGAAGCCTGCTGAGTGTCACTGACCTTATTGATGGCCTGCCCCAGCATGTCGGCAAAATTACTTGAACCGAGCTCAGGCGCAGCTGCCGCTTTCGGCATCGACATGGCGTCCATTTGCATGGCCCGCATGTCTAACATCAATCGATTAAACTCAACACCTTGGCTCATGGACTTCTCTCTCCGACGGCCCGCATTTTTTTGACACTCACGCAGCGGATACGCAGGACTTAGCAACAAAAGTGCCAGCTCTGCGTACAAGCCGAATAAAAGCGTGAATATTCCCACCCATCAGCTGGCGAACAGGCTGGCCTCGACATCCATCCCGGCATCGCGCATCTGCGCCAGCTTGTAGCGCAGGGTCCGCGGACTGATACCCAAACGCTCAGCCGCTTCCTTGCGGCGCCCGCGTTCGGAGCGCAGGGTATCGATGATCATCTGGAACTCGTGACGACGCATGTCATCACCCAAACCACCTGGCGCCTCAACCGGCGGCGGCACTGACGTTGCGCTCAGCGGGGCAGCAGTGAACATCGGCATGGCACCGGCCAGACAAAAATCCGCCGCTTCAATTACCCCACCCTGCTGCAGAATCAGCGCCCGTTGAATGGCGTTATCGAGCTCGCGCACGTTGCCTGGCCAGGCATACCCCTGCAGGCAAGCTTTAGCCTCAGGCGACAGGCGCACCGGCGCATGCTTCATTTTATTGACGTGACGCGCCAGCAGGCGCTCAGCCAGCGGCAGAATATCGGCGCTACGCTCGCGCAGCGGTCGCCACGCCAGGGGGAACACCGACAGTCGATAGAACAGGTCTTCACGGAAACGACCGGCTGCTACCTCCCCCGCCAGATCACGGTTGGTGGTCGCAACGACGCGGATATCCAGGGCAATCGGCTTGCGCCCGCCGACCCGCTCCACTTCCCGCTCCTGCAACACACGCAGCAGCTTGGCTTGCAGCCCCAGAGGCATCTCGGAAATTTCATCGAGCAAGAGCGTACCGCCATCAGCCTGCTCGAACTTGCCCGCCTGGGCGGCGATCGCCCCGGTGAAGGAGCCCTTTTCGTGACCGAACAGGGTCGCTTCGAGCATGTTGTCCGGAATCGCCGCGCAGTTAATCGCCACGAACGGCTGACTGGCCCGGGTTGATTGCTGGTGGATAAACCGCGCCAGCACTTCCTTGCCAGTGCCCGACTCGCCGGAGATCAACACCGTGGAATCGCTACGCGCCACGCGCGTGGCCAGCTCCAACAATTGCGCACTGGCCGGCTCACAAGCAATCGGGCCTTCATCAGTCACACTGGCGGCCACTCCAAGGGCATGACGCGCCACCAGTTCAAGCAATGCCCGCGGCTCAAACGGCTTGACCAGATAATCCACCGCCCCTTGACGCATGGCTTCGACCGCGCGCTCGACGGCAGCATGAGCGGTCATCAACAACACCGGCAATTGCGGCTGACCCGCACGCAAGCGGGCCAGCAACTGATGCCCATCCATACCCGGCATATTGACGTCGCTGACCACCAGGCTGAACGTCTCTTCAGCCACAGCCTCCAGCGCCTCTTCGGCCGAGCCGACCGCACGATAAGCAAATCCACCCAGCTCCAGGGTATCGCCCAAGGCCTGACGCAGTGCCCGATCATCCTCGACCAGCAGCACCTTGATTGCCTTCATTGCTCATTCTCCATTTTCAGCACATCAATCAGCGGCAACGTCACCAGCGCACAGGTGCCACGACCCGGCCGCGAACGTAACTGCAAAGTCCCCTGATGCGCCCGCGCCACCGCCTTTACCACTGCCAGGCCAAGGCCAGTACCGGTGGCTTTGGTGGTAAGGAACGGCTCACCCAGACGTGCCAGCAACGCGCTGTCGATCCCCGCCCCGGCATCACTGACACACAGACGCAGCAGCTGCCCGCGACGATACAGATGCACCTTCAGGCGCACCGGCTCGCTGCTGGCCTGCAGGGCATTTTCAATCAGGTTGAGCAAGGCGCCGACCAAGGTGTCGCGATTGCACAGCAACTCTCCCAGGTGACTGTCGCACTGCCAGCGCACCGCATGCCCCTGGACATGGGCCTGGGCGGCCTGCTGCAGTGCTTGAAACAGCGCCTTGGGTGTCACCCGCTCAGTCAGCGGCAGCTCGCCGCGAGCGAACACCAGCATGTCGCGCACCTGATGCTCGAGCTCATGCAGACGCTCTTTGAGACTGCCGGCAAAGCGCTGCTGGGTTTCCAACGGCAAGCTCTGCTCAGCCAGGTGACTGGCGTACAGCAAGGCCGCCGACAGTGGCGTACGGATCTGATGCGCCAGCGAGGCGACCATCCGCCCCAGCGACGACAAGCGCTCATGGCGGGCCAGCTCACCTTGCAAGTGACGGGTTTCGGTCAGGTCATTGAGCAGCACCAGCTGCCCAGGCTCGGCATCCAGCGAGCGGGTGGCAATCGACAGGCGCCGGCCATCGCGCAGCGACACCTCATGGCCGTCGTCCTCACGCGGGGCGAAACTGCGGGCGATCACCTGGCGCCACAACTCACCCACCAGCGGCTCACCAAGCAAATCACAGGCGGCAGGATTGGCCTCGCGCACACGACCCTGGCCATCAATGACAATGACCCCACCCGGCAACAGATCAAGCAGGTTCTGCAGGCGGTTGGCCAGACGCTCCTTCTCAGCGAGCTCGGCCATGCGCTGGGCACTGACCACCGCCAGCTCGCCCTTGAGTTCGCTGACCCGGGCTTCGAGCAGGTTATAGGATTGATTCAGCTGACTGGAGACCTGGTCGAACAGAGCAAAGGCCTGCTCCAGGCCAAGGCGACTTTCCTGCTCGGCAGCGTTCTGCCCCTTCGACTTGGGGACACTGGAGATGGGGGCGGCCTGGGGCATCATGCTCTCTCGCGTGGCTGACCGTCATAAAACGGTATGTTGCCTGCGTTATAGCAATAGCCGTGCCGGATAACTTGGCGCTTTGTGCCGCAGACCATCAGACAGCGCAGCAAAGGCAGATGAGACGGGCGCTACAGCCCTTGGAAAGGTAGGGATATTGTGCACAGCGGAGCGTCCTTGCTCTCCACCATGACAGGCCAGGCGTCAATCCTCCGCCTGTTCATCTCCATCACGACGGCTCATGCCGTACTTGCGCATCTTTTCCACCAAGGTCGTGCGCCGGATGCGCAGACGCTCGGCGGCGCGCGCGACAATGCCATTGGCATCATCCAGCGCCTGCTGGATCAGCCCTTGCTCCAGCCCGCCCAGGTAGTCTTTGAGGTCCAGACCCTCGGGCGGCAGCATGGCATGGGTAGCGAAGCTCGGCGAGCTGCCGTTGATTGCCACACGCTCTTCCAGATCCGAACGCAGACTGTCGACCAGATGCTCGTCCTCGTCATCAACGTAGCGGAATTTCTTTGGCAGCTCCGTCACGCCAATCACACCGTAGGGGTGCATGATCGCCATGCGCTCGACCAGGTTGGCGAGTTCACGGACGTTGCCCGGCCAGCCATGACGGCACAGGGACATGATCGCCGCCGAATTGAAGCGGATCGAGCCGCGCTTTTCGTGCTCCATGCGCGAGATCAGCTCGTTCATCAGCAGCGGGATGTCTTCGACACGCTCACGCAGCGGGGCCATCTCGATGGGGAACACGTTCAGGCGGTAGTACAGGTCTTCGCGAAAGGTACCCGCCTCGATCATGCTTTCCAGATTCTTGTGGGTCGCGGCGATGATGCGCACATCGATACCCTGGGTCTTGTTGCTGCCAACCCGCTCAAAGGTCCGCTCCTGCAGCACGCGCAGCAGCTTGACCTGCATCGGCAGCGGCATGTCGCCGATCTCGTCAAGAAACAGGGTACCGCCATTGGCCAGCTCGAAACGGCCGGCACGACTGGTGATAGCACCGGTAAAAGCGCCCTTCTCGTGACCGAACAGTTCGCTTTCCAGCAGCTCGGCCGGGATCGCACCGCAATTGACCGGCACGAATGGCGCTTCGCGGCGCTTGGAGTGGTAGTGCAGGTTACGCGCAACCACTTCCTTGCCCGTGCCCGACTCGCCGAGGATCAGCACACTGGCATCGGTATCGGCCACTTGCTGCATCATCTGGCGCACATGCTGGATGGCGCGACTGGTGCCTACCAGGCTGCGAAACAGATTCGGCTCACGCTGGCGACCGCGCTCGCGGGCCTGGTCATACATCTCGCGATAGACCTGGGCACGATGCAACGAGTCAAGCAGCTTGCTATAGCTCGGTGGCATTTCAAGGTTGGAAAGAATGCGGCGGCGCAGCTCTTCCGGCAGCTCTGCAGAAGAAATTTCACCCAAATGCAGAACCGGAAGGAACTCATCCCACGCAGCCACTGTCTTAAGCAAGCCCACGAGACTTGCCGGAGCGTTCACGGTCCCGACCAGGACACAGAGTACTTCACGACTGGATGACAACGACTCAACCACCTGCTGCCAGTCTTGGCTTGTGCAGGGTAGATTTTCTTCGCCAAGAAAATTCAAAACCACCGCCAGGTCGCGGCGGCGAGTGCTATCGTCATCGATCAGCAGAATTTTGGTTTCACGCCACATGCAATAGCAACTTCCCTAGTCATCTCGGCGCCCTATTGTGGGCAAGCTCGACATCATTCCGACTGAACGGTCAGTGTTCGGACGTCTGAAATTTGAAAACAGCCACTAGTTAAGTCAAAAAACCGCACAGAGTCAAATTTATGGCGCCCTGTTTCTGGTTTTGCCCAGCTTCAGCTGAACAAATGGTATACCTTTGCCGCGTTTTTGGCTTGCCGGATCTGCGTCATCTCATCGACTATTGTTTGACGCTCGTCACTTGCAACCTCAATTAGTTGCCGGTAGACCCCAAGCAACTCTTCAAGGCTGCTACGCAACACTTCTTCGTTGACTGATGCTTCGGCCAGCACATCATCGACACACAACCGGCAGTTGACGTCGAGCTCGCTGATCGCCTCCCAGTCGCGACTGGCCAGGGCACCCAGCAGTGCTTCGCGGGTTTGTTCGATACGTTCGAGCACGACACTCATCACAGCCTCCTAGACGTCGGCGGATTGATCGCCGATAGCGTCCCAGCCTTCTTTGACGGTAATCAGCAAACGGGCCACCTCGTTGAGGATTTCCGGGTCATTCTGTACGTTGGCCTCGACCAGGCGTTTGCTCATGTAGGAATACAAGTTGTCCAGATCGGTCAACGAGTCTGCATGGTTTTCCAGATCCAGACCCTCGCGCAGGCCGCCGACGATACCGATAGCCTTGCCGATCAAGATGCCGCGCTGGGCGATGTCATTGCGCGCCATCGCACCCTTGGCCTGAGCAATACGGTCCAGGCCGCCCTGCATCAGCATTTGTACCAGACGATGCGGGCTGGCCACGGAGGTCTGCGCCACGCCGTTGACTTTCTGGTACTGGCGAAGGGCCAACATAGGGTTCATGTTCTACCTCGTCACAACTAAAAGGTTTCGTATACCGCTTATATCGCCTGGGCGTCAAAAAACTTTAGCGGAAAAGAAAAAGCCCGACGCATCCGAAGGATGCTGCCGGGCTTTTGGCGATCAATATCACTTCTTGGCTTGAGCATTCATGGCTTCGAAAAGCGAGGTAATACCATCCGCCTGAGACTTGAGCTTGCCGACCACGACATCCATCGCGATATATTTCTTGGTCAGTGAGTTGGTCAGGCTTTCAATTCGAAAATCCAGCGCTTCCTGCTGCGAAGCCAGATAACGCTGCGAGCGATTGAGCGCATCGTTACGCTTATCGAGCGAGCCACCCGACTGCAGGAACGGATCAATGGCCTTGTTCATCCGCGCGATCACACCATCGTCCTGGGTGAACAGCTTCTGTACTTCACCGCCCAGCTTCTTGTCGTTCAACGCTGCCTTGAACTTGGTGTCATTGAATTCGAGGGTACCATCCTTGGCAGTGTTGATGCCCAGCTGACTCAGCGAGGTCAGGCCACCACCGGATTGCGCAACTGCCAGCTCGGAGCGTAGCGCAGCCAACAACGAACGCGAGGTCGGATCACCGGTCAGCGACCCCAGTACCGTCTTGCCATCTGCATCTTTGCTCGTTGCAGTCAGACTGTTAACCGTCTGGACCAAAGCGTTGTAGGCATCGACGAAGGACTGCACGTCTTTCTTCAATCCGTCGCTATTGAGGCCGACTGTCACCGTCGACTTCTCACCTTCAGCCTTCAACTCCAGGGTCAAACCACTGACAGTTTTATCCAGCTTGTTGGATTTGCTGCTAATCGCCATACCGTCGATCATGACCTCGGCATTTATTGCCAGCTCACCGATACGACCAGCCGCATCACCCGCCATCACAACATTGTTATTGATGACCAACTCGGGAATGCCACCAACCGAAATGTCCGACCCTAGCCCTGTGGTGGTCGAACCAAACACCAGCCGCGACTTGCCACCATCATTGATAATGTTGGCGGAGATGCCATCTTTGCTCAACGTGCTGTTGATGCTGTCGCGCACCGTCTGCAGGGTCGCATTGGCGCCTACTTCGACCTTGTAGACCTTGCCGTTCTGAGTAATCTCAAGAGTGCCTGGGGAAATCGGCGCGTCGAAGCCCGCAAACGTCTGACTGGCTACTCGCGAAGAGGTGGCAAGCTTGAGAACTTCGATCTGGTAGGTACCGGCCACCGCCGAGTTGTTGGCTGTCGCCGTCACAGCCTTTTCATTGCCGCTGGTTGCAGCAAAGGCGAGAAAGGCTGGCGCGTCTTTATCATTGAGCTTCTTCATCGCCGCCTGATAAGTCGACAGCGCACTCTTGAGCGAGGCAACGCCAGAGATCATCGCCGAGTTATTGGCCGTCTGGCGCTTGATCTGACTCGACTTCGCCGCAGTATCAGAATCAACCAGTACTTTGACGATTGCACCAATGTCCATGCCTGAACCGGTGCCGATGCTCGCTGTAATTGGGCTTGCCATGAGTAACTCCCTCTCCGTTGCGCTGCTCCCTAGCAAACAACTCTAGCGAACATTTGAATCTTTAAGGTATCAGACCTTGGCGTTGAACAGCAGACTGTTCACGTCGCTCAGGCTGTGGGCGATGCGCAGCACTTCTTCCGATGGAATCTGGCGGACCAGTTCACCGGTTTCGCTGGCGATCACTTTGACAACAATTCTGCCGGACTCTTCATCCGTGGAGAATTCAAGATTGCGGCGGTTCGAGGCGAGAAACTTCTCGATATCCTTGACCGCGGTTTTCACTTGTTCAGTTTCAGACGTTTTGTCCCCGGCAGGCGCCTGGGCTTCATTAGCCGCCTGGACCACCTGGGTCGCCGACTTGTCGGTGGCCTGTTCGGCCGGGCGTGCAGCCGGATAAGACAAGTTCAGCTTGACGCTCATATCCATGTCTACCACCTCTTAATGCAAAAAGCGGGGAAGCACCACACGTGCACTCCCCCGCTCACAGCCGTTAAGCAGATTAGCCCAGCAGCTTCAGTACAGCCGACGGCAGCTGGTTAGCCTGGGACAGAATCGAAGTCGAGGCTTGTTGCAGAGTCTGCTGCTTGGTCAGCTGGGCAGTTTCAGCAGCGAAGTCGGTGTCCTGTACACGGCCACGGGCAGCTTCGGCGTTTTCGTTGATGTTTTGCAGGTTGTTGATGGTGCTGGTCAGACGGTTTTGCGCGGCACCCAGGGCAGCACGGTTGTCGTTGATCGCATCCAGTGCGGAGTCGATGGCGGTCATGGCGTTGCTGAAGCTAGTTTCAGCGGCAGCGCTAGTGGCACCCTTGATGTTTTTGCCAGCCAGTGCGGTCAGAGCCGGGTTGGTACCACCGGCAGTCTTCATCGCACCGCTCAGGGAGATGGTGATCTGGTTTGCGCCACCGGTGTTCGAACCGACCTGGAAGGTCATGACGCCAGCAGAGCCGTCCAGCAGGTTTTTGCCGTTCAGCTGGGTGCTGTCAGCAATACGGTCGATTTCCAGCAGCATTGCCTGGAACTCTTTGTCCAGTGCGTCACGGTCAGTCGAGCTGTTCGAGTCGTTTCGCGACTGAACGGCCAGTTCACGCATACGCTGCAGGATGTTGCTCTGCTCTTGCATCGCGCCTTCAGCGGTCTGGGCGATGGAAACACCGTCGTTGGCGTTTTTGATCGCCATGGTCTGACCACGGATCTGCGAGGTCATGCGGGTAGCGATCTGCAGGCCTGCGGCGTCGTCTTTAGCGCTGTTGATTTTCAGGCCGGAAGACAGACGGCTCATCGAGGTGCTCAGTGCATCGGAAGCACGGTTCAGGTTTTTCTGAACGCCCAGAGAGGTGGTGTTGGTGTTAACGGTCAAAGCCATGACGAATTCCTCGTTGGATTGGGTACTACGGCTTCCGGCCTTGGCAATTCGCCGAGGGTGGCACAGAGAACCTTCGTAGTAGTTATCGTCGTCAGGGCAGGTTGCTTTAGCGGATTTTCAAAAAAAATTACTGGCATCCTGCCACCCCAATGAAATCGGGGCTTCTGAGCTCAACGCCTTTACTGCAGGAGCGCTCTGCAGATGAGCCACAAATAAAAACGCCGCCCGGGAAACGGCGGCGTTTTTTACTGCATACGACTGTCAGTCGCGTCGTTCGATGATCGCAGAGCCCCACGACAGCCCCACACCAAAGCCACTCAAGGCGACGCGCTTGTGCTGCGAACCAAGCACATGCTTTTCCAGCAGCAACGGGATGCTGGACGACACGGTGTTACCGGTCTCAATCATGTCCTTGACGAATTTATCCCTGTGCTCGCCTTCCTTGAAGCGCGCAGACACGGCATCGACAATTGCCGCGCTGCCCTGATGCAGGCAATACAGGTCGATATCTTCGGCTTGAAGCTGGCTGGCCTCAAGCAGTTGCTGCAGATGCGCCGGAACTTTGACCAAGGCGAAGTTATACACCTGGCGCCCGTTCATGAAGAACTTGCCATCGGTGGTGCGCAAGTGCTCGGCACCGCCGCCATCGCTACCGAACAGTGACTTGCCGAGCTGCCAAGCGGCATCCTCACCCATCCACGTCGCCGTTGCGGCATCGCCGAACAACATGGTCGTGTTGCGGTCTTCAGGGTCGACAATCTTCGAATACGGGTCAGCAGTGATCAACAGGCCATTCTTCAGACCTGCAGCCTCCATGAAGCCCTTCATGGCATAAATGCCATAGACATAGCCGGAGCAGCCCAGAGAAATGTCAAAGGCGGCCACATGAGTTGCCAGACCAAGCTTGTGCTGGACGATGGCAGCGGTGTGCGGCAGGCCTTCGGCATCACCATTCTGGGTAACGACGATAACGACATCCACGGATGCCGGGTCCAGTGCTGGATTCCCAGCGAACAACGCCTTGACCGCCCCGACGCAAAGGTCGGAGGTTTCCTGGGCGGCGTCCTTGCGGGGCAAAAAGGTAGAACCGATCTTGCCGAAAATAAAATCCTGGTCTTTACCGAATTTCGCACCCTGGGCGTAGTTGTCCAGCCCTTCAGTTGGCACGTAACTGGCGATACTTTTAATGCCAATCATATGGCTTCCCAATTCAATAACAGCGAAATACCCACTGCGTCTTCAACGGCGTAAAGCCAGACGATACGGTTGCCCCGATCCCTGACAGCTTTTCCAAACGCGACGCAGCGGTTCCCGGTTTCGACAATATACAGTGAAGATGCGCGATCTGACTCCCGAGTCACGCGCTATTTGTCGATTCGGCACAGACTTCGCCAGGGAGAACCTGGGGGATACAACTACCGTGATCAGGCTGCTTGCTCTCGCCAGGGCGGATACGCCCCGGGCATTGCACACTCAGATCCTCGCCAAAGCGGTGGCCAGAACGTCCACCACCAGGCCTTGCTGCTCCTCGGAAAGACCGTGCCATAGCGGCAAGCGCAGCAGGCACTCTGATTGACTTTCAGTGACAGCCAATGAGCCGTGCACGCGCCCGTAGCGCTTGCCGGCCGGCGATGAATGCAGTGGCACGTAATGGAACACGGCATAGATGTCGTGGCGTTTAAGCTCACCAAGCACTGCCTGGCGGTCGATACCCGCGGCGAGCAACACATAGTACATGTGCGCGTTATGCTGGCAACTTTCCGGGACGATCGGACGGCGTAGCAACCCTTGCTGTTCCAGGCCGGATAAAGCGGCGTGGTAGCGGTTCCAGCTCGCCAGGCGGTTGTCGGTGATGGCTTGGGCTTCTTCCAATTGAGCCCAGAGAAAGGCCGCGATCAGCTCTCCCGGCAGAAACGAGGAGCCCACCTCCTGCCAAGTATATTTGTCCACTTCGCCGCGGAAGAAGCGGCTGCGGTCAGTGCCTTTTTCCCGGATTACCTCGGCCCGCATCGCCAATCCAGGCTCATTGACCAGCAAAGCCCCGCCTTCGCCGGAGATCACATTCTTGGTCTCATGGAAGCTGAACGCCCCCAGGTCACCGATGCTGCCCAGGGCTCTACCTTTGTAGGTCGACATCACCCCTTGCGCGGCATCTTCGACAACACTGAGGCCATGCTTGCGCGCAATGGCCAAGATGCTATCCATCTCGCAGGCCACGCCGGCGTAATGGACAGGTACGATGGCCTTGGTCCGCGGGGTGATCGCCGCCTCGATCAGGCGTTCGTCGAGGTTAAGCGTATCCGGGCGAATATCGACAAAAACCGGTACCGCGCCACGCAGCACAAAGGCATTGGCCGTGGAGACGAAGGTATAGGACGGCATAATGACCTCATCGCCAGGCTGAATGTCCAGCAGCAGAGCCGCCATTTCCAGCGCAGCGGTGCACGAGTGAGTCAGCAACGCCTTGTCGCAACCGGTGCGTGCTTCCAGCCATCGGTGGCAACGCTTGGTGAACGGGCCGTCACCGGCGAGCATGTTGCCGAATTTGGCTTCGGCAATGTAATGCAGCTCTTTGCCGGTCATGTGCGGACGATTGAAGAATATCGTGTCTTTGCTCATTACAAACTTCCCTGCGTGGGCGTACGGCGAATGGGGTTAGTGAGGCGAAGTGCAAGGCCGCTAAATCGTCGTGATGCGCCCACCTATCTGAGTGCCGTTATCAAGATTTTCATAGAAGTACGGGGTAAAGCCGGCCTTCTCCATCGCCTGCTGTGTTTCGCCAATATCGTATTCAACCCGGTGCAAGTGGAACGTTTCACCATCCCAGGTGGCAAAGCCAGCCCGAGGATCACCATCGCGCGGCTGCCCCACTGAACCCGGGTTGCAGTAGACCTTGCCCTCCCCGGACCACAGGTACTGGACATGCGTATGGCCTGACGCGAAATAGCTGCCAGGCAACGCTGCGAAATACGCTTGAGCGGGCCGCACATATTCGTCCAACGGATCAGTCCAGCCGCCATGGACGATGCTCAACCCATGCTGGACTGATCGCTCTACGAGCGAGTCCAGCCATGCCAGATTCTGCGTAGTGATAATGCTCTGCTGATAATCCAGGCAAGCATTGGCGCTATTGGAACGAGGGCAGCGCTCATGCCTGGCAAGGTACCAGTCATGATTGCCCATCACCGAGAAGATCCGCCGTTCACGCAAGGCCTCACAGCATTCATTTACCTGGCTGTAATAACCGGCCGTGTCGCCCAGGCAGATGATCTGCTCCACACCCAGGTCATCCAGCCTGGCAAGGACTGTCCGCAGGGCGCTGTAATTGCCATGTATGTCAGAAATGATTCCGATCATAGACAATGTGATCCTCTATAAAGCGGACAGCGAAACCACTGCGAATGATGGGTGGGCGCGGTGACTTGTTGTCGAGGTAATAGTCCAGGCACATTGCCGCCTCGTTGTAGCCGAAGGCACGACGAATCGAACTGGTCGAGGAGATTCGCGGATTGATTTCAAGCAAGCGCCAGCTGTCGTCGTTGCCACGACGGAACTGCAGGTTGGTCGGCCCCACCGGCTTGAACGCCTGACAGAGCCTGGCGACAGTCGCGTCCAGTGAGTCGTCCTGATACACCCAGGCCTTGGCGGTGGATCCGTCTGAAGCCAGGCTACGCTGGAAGGCGATGGTCGGGCCTGCATCACCCTGGCCATCACCGAAGGCTGCCACGGTAAACTCCTGGTTGGCGCTGCCAATGATCGGTTGCGCCATCAGGTAATCACCCAGCAGAGCTGCATGCGGGGCGAAGTCCCGCTCCTCGCGAACCCAGACCAGCCCCTTGGAGGCATAGCTTCTGCGCGGTTTGAGCAGGAACGGCAAACCCAGGGCAGCCTTGAGCGAGTGGAAATCTCCCGAAAGCAGGCTGGGAATACGGCTGCTATCACCCAGCACCATCAGGGCCTGATCCATAGCCCACTTGTCCCTTGAGAGTTCAATCAGCTTCTGGCTATTGAGGACCACCTTGCAGTCGAGCGTTGCCAGCAGGTCCCGGTTGTCCGACAACCAGTGAATGTCCTGTTCGATGCCTGGAATCAGCAGATCGACCTTGTGTCTGGCCAATGTATCGCCCAACCATTGGCCGTACTCCGGAGCTGCAGTCAAGGGCGCCTGCTCAAAGGCATCGCACCATGCCTGGCCTACGGCGTCGTTGTAGATATCCGTACCAATAAGCCGAATCGAGGGGGCCGCCGCTCGCAGCGACTTGAGCAGGCCGTAGCCCATGATGGCGCCCACGCCTGTCACCATGACAGTCTTCACGACACGCTCTCCCGATACGCACTCATCAGCTCGAAACCTCTGCGAATATCTATCTGCGGTATGAAACCGATACGGCTGAACAACTCGTTTGCACAGGCAAAGGACGGCAGGTCGGGGATATCGCTCTTTTCTGGCAGAAAGCGGATGTCCGCGGGCGTGCCGAACGCCTCGAAGGCTGCCTGGGCGATCTCGGAAAGCCGTGGAGTTTCGGGATGGCAGCAGTTGTGCAAGCCGCTGATACCCTGGTCCGCCACGCGTGAACAGATCTCGGCAAGATCGTCCAGATGCAGGTAATTGCGCCTGGCATCGTTGCTGCCGTAAAGGTTGACGCGGCTACCCGCCTGGGCATTGTCGGCAATGGCGTATATAAGCGGCTGGTGGCGCCTGCATTGCCCCTGGCTATCGTAGACCTGGCTGATGCGCAGGATACTCGACACCATGTCGCGCTCTTTGCAATACAGGCTTACGACTTCCTCGGCATGACGCTTGGACAGCGAGTAGCTACCAAAGTAAGGGTCTGTCGGTTGATAACAAGCCGAAAGCGACGACAGCAGAATAAAGTGCCGCGCCCCGCATTGTTCGGCCAGGCGGCAGGCAGATAACGCACCAACGCTGTTGACCAGTTCGGCGCGAATCAGATCTTCCGGTTGAGCGCCCCCGAAATCGGCAGCGGCCAGCACTACTACGTCGAACTGCTCGGCACAGGCAGAGGCAGCGGGATGACTCAGATCGAAAGGAATATCGCCGTCCCGACGCCCCGCCAGCTTGACCTGGCCGTGGCGCGACAATGCCTGGGCGACCGCTTTGCCAACGGCCGAGGTACTACCGATTACCAGGCTTTTCATGCTTGGGCGACTGTCGCTTCAAGCATCAGTGCACAACTGAGCTCTGGGTAGTCGATGCCAACAGCACACATGGCATTGATGATGTCATTGCTAAGGTGCAAGTCTTTCAATTGCGTTGTGGTGAAGGGCTTTAGAAACAGACCTTCCTTACGCACCACCTGCAGCCCCGCCTCTTCCAGTTCACGGGTCAGGCTCTCCAACGAGTAGGTACGCACATGGCCCAGCTCAAGATCACCTTGGCCCAGCGCCATCATATCGTCGAGCAAACCGGCGGCATGACCGAAACGCCGATGCAGGGACTCGCCGTTGGGCACCAACACAAAGCAGCGGCCACCGGGAACGAGAAACTGTTTGAACTTCTGCAGTACGACCTGCGGATCTTCAACATGCTCCAGGACAAACCCCATCACGATGAGGTCAAAGCGCTGGTCGGTATCGAATGTTTCGAAGTAGCCCTCGACGATATCAGCAGTACTGTTCGGGTACTGGGACTTGAACTGCGCGATCACCGATGCAGAACCATCAATGACCGTGTGCGCGTTGAAGAACTGGGAAAAGCGGTTCGTGGTGTAACCATGACCAATCCCGAGCTCCAGCAGACTGTGTTCCTTGGCGCACAGCGCCATGATCCGCTGAGGGTACCAATTCAACAAAATGTTGTTGTCGTAGGCGTAGCCAAAGCTGTCGCTATAGGCTCCGATGAAGCTATCAAGATGGTTGCTCATGTCACACGTACTCCGCCGCGCGGCCAAGGTAATAGTCTGTACAGATCATTCGGCCAACCAGGCCCGCCGCCAGGCATCCAGGCGCTCGCCTTCGAGCAGCCAGTGCGCACGCACCGTCGATTGCAGGGTGTCTCCCAAGGCGGCAGAGGCGTCACGGTCTTCCAGATGCAGGCGAATCGCGCGGATCCAGTCAGCCGCTTGGTTACTTACCCGCGATAGCGGCAATGTCTCTGCTGCGACAAAACCAGGCACCCGGCTGCAAATCACCGGATGACCGCAGGCGGCATGCTGCAAAACACGTAGATCGCCCGCACAAGCGTTGCCCAGGGTTTCGGCCATGGGGACCAGCGCGAGATCAAGATTCAAGGCGGCTAATGTCACCGCCAGGTGGCGCTGCTCGACGGCTGGATGCACCTCTGCCAGGAAGGGAAGCAATGACTCCGGGCAGTCACCCAGCACAACCCATTCGACTTCACCCGCCAACGCCGGCACGACATCGGCCAGCAGATGTGCATCCTTGTCACCCAGCCAACCCAGGCGTGGTTTGCTGCCTGTGCAGCGCTGCCCCTTCAAACGCCCCCAACTGGCCGGCAGAACACTTTCCAGCACGCGAATATCGTCATGCTGACCCTGTAACAGTTCTGCCAGCGCCGGCGTGGCAACCAGTACCCTATCAGCCTGCATCAATCCAGACCGCAGGCGTTCCAGCAGCTCATCGGCGCCACAATCATCCTTGAGCCCCATCTCCGGCAAATAACCATCCAGGTCATAGACCTTGAATGCCTGGGAGAAGGCCCGCAAGCGGCGTAGAGCCAATAGCCCGGCATCATCCAAAGGACGCTGCAACACCACGCTGGTCGGCGCAAAGCGCTCGATTTCCACCGGCGACAGCAAAGCCGAAATCGCCGCACCATCGACCTGACCGGCTTCAAGCAGCGCCCCGAGCGGCTGAATCAGCCGTGACTGAGCGGCATCTTGCTGGTCGGTGACACAAGCCAGCACCATGGGCACCCGGCCTTGTAACAGACGCCCGCTCAGCTCATTTTTCTCCAGGGCAAAACCCTCGCCGGCACGCAGCGAGAAGTTGGCATTGTAGGCAGGGTCACGCGCCAGTTGTGGCAGCCAGCGCGCATACAGCGCGTCTTCCTGCTCGGAACTCACAATGGTGTCGGGCACAGCGTCCAGCAACAGCCGTGCGTAAGGTGTCCAGACGTTCAGGTAACCTGCCTGCTGCAGCCTCAGGCACAGATCCGCATCGACCCAGGGGGCGAGCAGCAGATCACTGTCAAAGCCACCCGCCTCTAGGAACAAGGCGCGGCGCAGCATGAGGCATTCGCCCCCCACGGCGGAGCAATTCTGCTCAAGCCAGAGCCGTCCCATGTAACCCGCTGCCTGGGATGGCAGGCCCTCGAAGGCTCGACCGACGGTCCCTCCCAGGCCAAGTACCAGGCCAGCTTGGCGAACGTTGCCATCACTCGTCTGCAACTTGCCCCCGACGACACCGACCTCCGGGCGCTGCGCATGATTGAGCAATGCCTGCAACCAGTCAGCCTCAAGCACCGCGCTGCGCGCATCGAGCCAGACCAGATACTCGCCGCGCGCCTCTTGCGCCGCGACGTTGCACATGGCCGCCCGCGGTTGCCCAGGCATGAAGCGCAGCACCTGGAAACGCTCCCCGCCCATCTGCCCGAGCATGTCCAGCCACTCCAGCAGTGCCGGATCGTTACTGCCCGGTTCGATCAACACGACTTCGTAGTCGCTATGGGTAGTCTGCGTCAGCAGGCTTTCCAGGCAACGCTGGAAATCCACCAATTGTCCTTCCAGGTAAATCAGGATGCTCACCGAGGCATGCCGCTCATGACCGTAGTCAACCCGATAGCAACCTGGCGACATCGCCAACGGCAGCGCTCGCGCCTGAGCGTAACCCCGCGCCTGCAAATGCCCCTCAATGACCGCGTGCTCATCAGCACACACCGACTGGCGCAGGCTATTGGCGATCAGCAAGGGCTCGCTGACATGACCTATGCTCGCCAACCCTTGCTCGCTGATCAGACGCAATTGATAGCCCAACTCAAAAGCGCGACCGCAGGCACTGTCGAAGCCGGACTGTTGCAGCCACGCCTCACGACGGTAGAGCCAATGTCGGGACAAGCTCGCCGGGAACGCCAGGAGTAAATCCAGATTCAGATCCGGTCGCAAGGACATGTCGATCACCCCGTCTCCCGTGCGCTGTGCCTCGTCGGCATACACCGCGAGACAACTGCCGGGAGCATCAAGCAGATTCAGCGCCGTCACCAGCAGACCGCTGGCGACAAACTCCTCCCCTGCCTCGACCAGCATGAACCAGTCGCTTGGGCTGCCTTCGAGCAAGCCATTGATCGCGGTCGCTGGTTGCCCGCTGTCGCATGCCAGCCACTGTACGCTGGCACGCCCCGGATCAGCGGCACCCAGCACGTGAACCTGCAAGCGCTGATATAGACTTCGTTCCAGACTGTCCAGGGTACGTGCCAAGGCGAGCTGATCAGCGTTATCGACCACCAGAATGGCGAAGCTCGGCGCCGCCGGACTCGCCAGCCGCTCATTGATCAGACGCAGCTGCGCCGCTTGCGGGTAACGCTCACGCAACCAGTCAAGCATGCCCAGGCGATTACCGAGCGCCTCTCGGCAGGCAGCCGCCTGGGTCTTGGCGATAAACGCATCCAGCTGTTGCCAGAACGGTGCCGTGCGCTCCACATAACGCGGTAAGGCATCGCCGAGGCTCGCACGAGCATGTTCGAGCGCATCCGGTTGATCGAACATGGCGAAGCCAACACAGCCGAAGAAGCTGTTGTCGAGCAGTTGCTGATCGACACCATGCCCCGGCATGAAAATCACTGGGCAACCACACAAGACCGCGATCACGCAGGTCATCGACCACTCATAGGTGTACATCACCTCTGCCTTGCGCAGCAGCGTGGCAAGCTCGGGCAAGGTCAGGGCATTGGCCATGCTCAGCAGACGAATATCCGCTGGCAGCTGCGAGTAGTCGATCTGCGTCAGCGGATGGCGGTTCTGATAGAGATAATGTCCCTCACGCACGGTCCCGGATGGCGCAGCCGAGAACAGCTCGACATCGATGGTCGGCAAGCACAACAGGTCACCGCCGGCATGGCCACGGTGTTCGGCAAGCCGAGGCGCGTAATAGAAAAACAGATCGTTGGCCGTGGCACCCATGCTTTTGCCAGAAATAAAGCCCTCGAAGTTCAGCAGAAAACGCGCTACTACCGAACAGTTGAGCGGATTGCCCGAGACCACCTCTGGATACACCGCAATCGGTACCTTGCCCGCCTCCATATGGCGCTGGGTGATAGCCGAGTCGATCAGCGGCGTCTTCAGCTCTGGATTGACCACCTCGGTGCCGCAGATATATGCCTCACGCCCATTGAGGTTGAGCATATGGCAGAGATAGTGCAGCGAAACGATACCCGACGAGGTTTCACGGTAAGCAGGTGCCAGAATGTAGTAAGGATGCTCCGGCTTGACGTACATCAGCCGCAGACGGGCCAGCGCCAGTTCAAGCGATTGGGCGTCCAGCTGCATAAAGTTCGACATCGGGTGCAGACTCCAGAATCAGATCAATCAGGGTGTCACCGGACAAGCCCTGTCAGGCCGTCCGCCGCTCCAGAAAAGCCGGTGCATCGGCGCCGGTGTTGAACAACAAATCGATGACACTCAGTGCATGCTGGAACTCACCGAACACCTGCGGGTATTCGGGATAACCGGCATAGCTCATGTACGACACCGCAATCCCGGCGGCGGCGAAGGCGGCTTCGTCGAGGTAGCAGCTGGCTGCCGGCCCGGAGAGGTATTCACTGGCGCCGAGCGCCTGACACAGGTGAATCAGGCGCTCGTTCCGTCCCTCGACCTGTCCGATTTCTTCGGAACGGTACAAAGGCGTGTAGATGCCGAGCAGGGGACACAGGCCGGCGATAAACAGGTGGTTGATGCGCGATAGATGACTGAGGCTGTCCGCTTGCTCGTAGAGGGCGCGAATCGGCCCCTCCATCTGCGCGAAGCATGGCGCTCGCCGGTAACTCTGTTCGATGGTTTTCCAGTGCGCTGCCGCCCACCCCGGGCTACTGATCTCAACCTCATTGATCAACTGCCCGAGACGCCCCTTCTTCTTCACCGCAATGCTCAGCCAGTGCTCGCCCTGGGCGGTCTTGATCTTGTTGCGATTGCGCCAGTCACACCGTGTGTACTGCACATCGTCATACAAGATGAACGCATCGACGCTGCGAATCAGATCGAAGTATCCCTTCCAGGGGATGTAGTTCGACTGCACCACAGCTACTTTCTTTTGCATCCTGAACCTCACGTGCACAGCGCAAAACTGAGTCACTAGCCTGTCAATAAATCGCCACCAGACATGAAAAAGCCGGGTACTAGACCCGGCTTTTGCAATTCCCGCGCCAGCTATCCCAGCTGCGCGAGCCATTGCAGCTGCGAGTGCGCGCGACCGTTGAACGCCGTCGGCCACCGTGCTGCCAACGCCTGACTGACACTGGCGTCCAGGGTTGCCAAGGCACTGACGAGCAATTGCGAGCGAGGCGTCCATACCACCATCAGCCCCGTTTCGGCCACAGCCAGGCACAGGTCGATATCTGCGCCAGCTGCTGCCTGCAGCCCGCCAAAATGCTCGAACAGCTCCTTGCGCACCATCAGGCAATCGCCGGACACCGCCGGGCAGCTGCGCACCGACAGCGACCAGCTGTGCCTGGCGCCGACGTCAAGCGACAGCCCCTGCCATGGCGCATGCACCTGTGGATCGGCGAGCAACTCATAGCCTGCATGGGCCAGTGTGCCGTCAGTAGCGTGCAGGCATGCGCCGACGACCCCCACCTCCGGACGCTGCGCTTCATTGAGCAAGGCCTCGATCCAGGCCGGGGTGATCACCTGGCAGCGCTCTGACAGAAGTACCAGATAGTCACCGCGGGCCTGACTGGCCGCCAGATTCAGCAGCTCGCCACGCGACGCACCTGGCTCAGCGCCCAGCCAGCGGATGCGCCCGGCAAAGGCCTGGGATGCGCTGACCTCGGCTTCAAGCGCATCACTGGCACAGGCCACCACCACTTCGTAGCGTGGATAGCGGGTACGCTGGAGCACAGCGGTCAGGCTAGCCTGGAGTTGCGCCGAGTCCCCCTCAAACGCCAACAGAATGCTGACCAGCGGCGTGGCGGAATGACGGAAATCGATAACCAGGCCGGACGCCCCCTGATTACTGACCTGGCTTCGATAACCCAATTGCGTCAGGTGCCGGTTGAGAATCGTCTGCGCCTCTGTGACCAACGCTGGCGAAGCCTGCTGGCCGATGACCAGATAATCGTCCATATGGGCCAGGCAACCCTGCCCCTGTTCTTCCACCAGACGCAGCAACAGGTCGAGCTCAAGGGCCTGGCGATGGGTCTCACTGTAACCACCCAGATCGAGCACGGCCTGGCGACGCACCAGCCAATGCCGAGACATCAAGCCCGGCTGGCTGCGCAGCAGGTCCAGATTGCCCCCTGGACGCACCACACTGAGCAGACGCCCATCGGCATCACGCTGTACTTCGTTGGCAGCGATGGCCTGGCACGCAGGTGCCTCGCCAAGCTCCACCGACAAGCGCTGCAATCCGCCGCCAAGCAGCACGTCGCCGGCCTGCAGCAGCAGCAACCATTCGCTTGGCAGTTGGCGTACGACCTGGTTCAGGTGAGTCACCCAGTTGCTTTCAGTCACCCGGATGAAATGCAGGGTGTCGCGCGCCGTGGTGATCGTCGGCGGATTGCCGCCTTTGAGCACCACCAGTTTGAAGTTGCGCACACCACTGGCCAGCAGGCTGTCAAACGTGGTTTGCAATGCCTGATCGTCATCCTCAAGGTCGACGACCACGAAGGCGATCTGCGGGGCGGGGTGCTTGGCCAGATGCGCCATCACGCGCAGGCGCCCTGCCTCATCCGGCGTGGCCGCCGCGATGGCATCCAGTACCTGGCCGGAAGAAGTGGCACGCAGCCTTGCCTGCATGTCGATACCCGGCACCTGCTCAAGGCGCTGGAGCCAGTTACCCAGTTCACGGGCGCGCTCGCTATCGTCATCGTCGTTCAACATCGGCATCAGGTGCTGACAGACGTCCAGGTTGAACAGCCCCAATGCCAGGGCTTGCCAATAGCGTTGTTGCAAGCTCTCTGCAACATCATTGGGATGTTCCTGCATCAGATCGCGCTGGCGTACCCAGATCCCTTCCAGGGCGTGCTGGTGTTTCTGGCCAGTCGGCCAGGCATGGCAGAGAAACTCCAGTGCCGTCAGCTGATCGAACAAGGCACTGTTGTAGTACGGCAGCCTGACATACTGGCGCGGCTCAAAAACACGCTCAGGATCATCGACAACACTATTCCACGGGGAGGTGAAAAGCAGGGGCTCCTCGCCTTGGTCATAGGTACCACGAACGAATCGATTGAGTACTACGACCGCTGCTTCGTCGGCGCACAGCCACTGATGACCGGCGTCCCATTGGCGCAGCGTGCGCACCACCTGATTCAGGCGCTCTTCGCGAATGACCGGCGTCAGTGTGCAAGGCTCGTACTCACAGACCACATCCGTCTGCTCAAGGTGAGTGACCTCTCCCTGAGCCAGCACAGCGCAGGACAAGGCCACGCGGAAACCGGCAAAGTCCAGCGCCCCCGGCACTATAGCCAGCGCCTTCTGCAAGGCCGCGACACGCAATACCGCGCGCCAGGCCTGCTGACCCGCCTGGGCATACTGCTTCAGACGGGCAGCGGCGCCCTCCTCAGCCAGCGGCGCAAACGACGAGCCAATCTTGTGATAAGCCACTTGAGCATTACCCGGGGCATAGGCCAGGGCATAGCCTTGCACCGCCACTGCCTGGGACTGCTGATGCAGGCGCGCCGCAGCGCTGTCCAGTGACGTCGCCAGGACGAAATCGGCATCCAGGGCCAAGGTCACGAAAGGCGTGGTGACTTGCGCCAGCGCCTGCGCCAGACGCTCGCGGCAAAGCTCAGCCGGCGTGGCCGCAAGCAGCGGCTCCAGAGGCAGGCAAGGGACACCGGCCTGACCATAGTAATGTAGCGCACGGACACGGTGATCCGCCTGGTCATGTCCCAGCAGGACAACGGTCACATCACTTCGTGACCCAGTTGCGATTTCGATCATAGTGCACCTGTTCAAGTTGTCGTTTCAGCATCCGGCCGCGCCGGGCGCCAAGGTTCAGTCAGCCAGCCAGGCGTTCGCCCAATGCTGCAGATGGTGTTCATTCAGCACATAGTCCCGCAATACGGCCTCGCGCAGCGCATCACCCTGGCGGTAGCTCGCCAGTGGGTCGTCAAGATGCATGCGAATCGCCTCCAGCCACTGCTCGGTGGTGTTCTCGCGCACTCGTGTGCAGGGCAGATAGCCGGCATATGCCTTGGTGTCGGTACAGATCACTGGGAAACCGCAGGCGCCGTACTCCAACAGCCTCAGGTTGCTCTTGCAGTCGTTGAACAGATTCTGTTCGAGCGGCGCCAGGGCCAGGTCGAGGTTGAGGCTGGCCAGTTTGCGAGGATACTGAGCAAAAGAAATGCCCGGATGGAACTCCTTCACATAGGGGCGCAACACGTCCGGGCACATACCAAAGAATACCCAGTCGACCTCGTCCGCCAACGTCTTGATCACGTCCAGCAGCAGTTCCAGGTCACCCCGGTGACTGGTACCACCCGCCCAGCCCACTCGTGGCCGCGCGCTGCTCTGGCGCTGGCTGAAAAGACCGGTCCACAGCTCGGCGGCGAGCATATTGGGAACCACACGGATATCGTTGTGCATGCTCGACAATGCATCGGCCAACGGCTCGGTGGAAACCACTACGCGGTCACACAGAGCAATGGCCTGCCCGACCAGTTCGCGCATATTGCTCGGCATATTGCGCGCATGGTCGTTCTTCTTCGGCGGCTCGATGACATAGTCGTCGAGCTCGTAAATCCGTCGCGCGTTGGAAAAACGCTTGTACTGAGCAATGTCCTCGATGCTCCCCCACCCGTAACGACACTGCAGGATCACGACATCGGGCTTTTCCCGTTCCAGCTCGATCAGGCCTGGAGAGGTGTAATCGAGCCGGCCTTGAATCCAGCCACCAAGTTCCAGCTCAGTGAAGGGCTGAACAACCCGGTAATGCCCTACCGCCGTGGTATTGCCTGGCAACCCCAGCACCGATGGCATGGCTCGTGCGATAAATGGATCCCAACCGCTGCGCAGGCCCGGTTCAAAATTGAAATTCGCCAGCTTCAGGCTGAGATTGCGATTGTAGGCAGGATCCAGGGCGACCCAGGCCAGCCAGCGTTGAAAAAACGCCGCCTGGTCCGCTTCGCCTTTCACCGTCACCCAATTGTCGGCGATGGGTTGCCTGGCAACTCTTGAGAACGGTGTCCAGACCACCAAGTAGCCCAGCTCGTGTGCCCGCAGACACAGATCGGCATCGAACAAGGCACTCTGCAAGGTGACGGTATCCAGCCCCTGCAGTTCTTTGAACAGCTCGCTGCGGACCAACAGGCAGTCGAGGCTCAGCGCGCTCCAGTTCTGCACCAGGCTCAGTCGGCTCATGTAACCGCCTGCAGTCGCCGCGCAACCGAGGAATGAACTACAAGCAGTGCCTCCCAGGCCCAACGCCAAGCCAGCCGAAACCACCTCACCCTTACTGTCGAGCAACTTCGGGCCAACCAGACCGACTTCCGGGCGCTGAGCCTGATGCATCAATTCGTGAAGCCACTGGCTGTCGAACAGCAGACAACCGGAATCGAGCAATAGCAGGTAATCGCCACGGGCCTCCAGACTGGCCTGGTTCAGGCTCGCGGCCTGGCCCTGGACTGCAACCGCAATAATGCGCAGTTGCTCACTGCCCAGCCCGGCCATCGCAGCCAACCACTCACGGATCTCGGCGGGCGCGTCATCATCAACGACCAACAGCACTTCAAAGTTGCCATACGCCGTATTCTCAAACAGCGATTCGACACACCGCATCAACGCCGACAGGTCTGCCCCGGCATAGATCAGTATCGACACACTCGCCGCCCGCTCATGCTGGTAGGTCACCCGGCTCATCAAGCTGCCATCGATGCCGGCCACTTGCGCGCTTACCCCCAAGCGCTGCAAGTGCGCCTGCACCACACGTGATGCCTGGGCATGGCCGCTCGGCTCGCTCAACCAATCGGCAAAGCTGCATTGACTCTGCACCAGCACTTCTGCGATGTGCTCCACCACTTGCAGGCCATGGGCCTCGACCATACGCCAGAGCAGGTCATGCGGAGCCAGGCTGTCGAAGCCATCATCGAAGCCGCCCAGCGCACGCACCGCATTACCTTTGAAGGCCAACAGGCGGCCGACATAGGGCAGGCTACGCATCAAATCGAGGTTGAAGTCCGGCTTGAAAATCGGCTGCGAAGGCGCGAGGTTGTCATTGGCGCCTTCATCGGTGTACAGGCACAGCCTGTCAGTACGCAACGCCATACGCTCAGCCATGATCACCAAGGCATGCGCATGCAGACGGTCGCCAGCACGTAATAAAAAGAACCAGTCAGCCTGGTGGTCATTGTCCAGCCACTGGTTGAGCTGGGTAAAACCGCTACCCGAGCGGAGCAGGTACTGCACCTCTGTATTGACCGCACCCTGGAGTGATGCCGGGCCGAGGACAACAATGCGCTGGGCGGCATAGGACTGTATTGCCAGGCTGTCCAGGGTCACGCGCAACGCGGCTTCATCGTCGTCGCAGATAATCACCGGAACAATCCGTGGCTGGCTCGCCCACTGTTCGATACGTTTGGGCAACAGACGCAGTTGTCCCGCCGACAGCGTGCGGCACTCCAGCCATTCTGCATATAGCTCGGAAAAACTGAGGCTATTGCTGCCGACCTGCTGATTGAAGTTGGCCATCTGCGCGGAAAAACACAGCCGCAGATCAAGCTCCTCCCAGACCTGTTGCGGACTGCCGTTGTATGCTGACAACGGCAGATGACGCACCCAACCGCTGGCCGGAGCGGCCTCACCGGTACGCGCCTCCAGCATTTGCACCAACCACTCGGTCTCAACCTTGAACGCTTCGGTCATGGCGCTCTGGTGACTCAACCTGCCGGGGTAAACACGCTCCAGGCTCAGTACCTGATTGAGGCTGCACAACTGACCACGCCGCAACAGGCAGGCGTACAAGGCCATGTCTAGTCGTGCGACAAAACCCTGCCCCTCCTGAACCAAGGTCGCCAGGTAGTCCTCCACTTGCGCCCGACGAAACAAGGCGTGGCTGATCCCGCCAAACAGGTTGACCGCATTGTCGGCAATGCTCTCCAGCAGGTCGGTGCCATTGAACACAGCATTCTGCGTCGAGAAGATGAAATTGAGCGCGCGCGAGGGCAGCAAAACGTCGTCGGCGGCACACAACAAGCGCAGGCAGGTGACCATGCTTACTTGCGCCCAGTCGCTCATGACCTTGGCTTGCTGGCTGATGCAACTGCTAAACAGGATATCGTCGTCGCAGAGGAACTTGATCAGCTCCCCGGACGCGTTCATCAGACAGGCCTGGAGGTTACGGGCAAAGCCCAGGCGTTCGGGGTTGCGCACATAGTGCACGGGCACCACTGAGCTCTTGCGCAACGCCTCGCAGATCGCCTCGATCTCTGCACCCGGGCTGTCGTCGCAAACAACGATCTCCAGATTCGGGTAGTCCTGGGCAATCGCGCTGGCTAACGTGCTGCGGAAAAATTCGGCATTGAAAGCAGGAATGGCGATGCTGACAAGGGGCTGTTCGTTCACCGAGGGAAACCTTGAAGAAGATCTATGCGCCCACCCTACTTGGTAAAGCAGGCGCACGAATCATTAACGCGAAGGAAGGGTTCAGAGCCGGTTGAACAGGCTCAGCGAAGAAATCTTGGAGAAAGCCAGCTGCGAGGCTTGCAACATCGTCTGCTGCAGGTTCAAACGAATCAGCACCTCGGCAGGATCTGCATCGCGGATTGAGCCCTGGGTCTGGGTATTGGCCATTTTCAGGCTTTCGTTTGTCTCTGCCTGCACATCCAGAGCAGCGCCTCGGGCACCGATCGAGCTGATGGCTTCGGAAACCTTGTTGGCACCACTTTCCAGGTTACCGATAGCCGAGTCCAACGCTGCCTGGTACTTCTGCTTCGACGCAAGATCGTTATCCACCGGCATTTCCAGCGCTTTGCGGAACTGCGAGATGGTGTCGAGGATGTTTTGAGTCTGGTGGGTGTCCACCTTGACCGAAAACTGGTCGCCGCCCTTGGGCGCATTTGGCGCACCGGTGAAGTCGAATTCGACACCGGCAATGGTGGCTGTGGTACCCGTCAAGCTGCCGGTGGCAACGGGGCGGGCATCCGGGCCCATAGGCTGGGCATAGACTTCATAGGCGGTATCGCTGGTGAATTTGATGATCGCGCCACCACCCGGAAAAGCATCGTGGTAAGCAGCAGGATCAACAATGTTGGCGTCGGTAACCTGCGATGACGACGGGTTGCCCGGGCTGCGCGAGCCACTGATCGAGTCAGGCTTGGAGGCCAGGTTGAAGGTATGGCCAGCGATGGCCGCATCCGGATCGGCGCTGTCGCCGTTCTGGAAGTTGATGTCCAGGCGCATGTCGACACCACGGAAACCGATACTACCAGGGGCGTTTGGATCGAAGGTACCGCCCCCCGCTGCCTCCAGCGTGACATCGTTGTTACTGGCATCGGTGATCTTGAATTCGGTGCTGCTGATGAACGTGATGGTATAGGGTTCGCCACTGCGGAAACGGTCGTTGTACACCGTACTGCCGGTAAGCTGGCCATCGGACAGGCGCACGCGACCATCGTCTGGTGTTGGCGCGGTTAGCGAGGTCTGGCTGCGACTGGTGTTCAGCGCTTGTTCGAACGCTGCGTAGCCGCTTTCATTGGTCGCCATGCTGAGCATGTCGCCGACCTGCAGGCTCAGCGTGCTTTGGTCACCCTGGTAGCTGTAAGTACCGTCAGCATTGCGCGCGTAAGGCGGGGTGTCGCCACGCGAGCCGGAGAAAATGTACTTGCCGTTCTCGTCACGGCTGTTCATCAGGCTGTACAGCTGCTCTTCGAGCTGAGTCAACTCTTGGGCGTTGGCCTTGCGATCGGCATCGGTGAAACCACCGCTACCAGAACTGATCGCCAGTTCCTTGACCCGCGCCAGCACGTTGGTGATGGAGTTAAGGGTCGACTCGGCGGTAGCCAGGCTATTGCGCACGCTGGTGATGTTGCCGTTGTACTGATCAATCAGATTGCTCTGCTGCTGCAATTGCAGCAAGCGCGCAGCCCCTACCGGATCATCGGCAGCCGTGCGCACACGAATGTTGTCACTGGCCTGCTGACCAGTCTTCACCACGTTGGCAAAGTTGTTCGAGTAGTTCGAGGCACTGGTCTGGTAGAACTGGGAAGTCGAAATACGCACGGTCTACCACTCCTTAAAGGGCATTGATCAGCGTGGAGAAGATTTCCTGCGCCGCTTTGATGATCTGCGACGAGGCCGTGTAGTACTGCTGGTACTTGATCAGGTTGCCGGCTTCTTCATCGAGCTGGACACCCGAGAGCGAATCGCGCGAAGCCTTGGCCGAGGTGTGCAGGGCAGTGGTCGAATCCACGTCCATCTGCGCCTGGGCGGTCTTGCCGCCGACGTTCTCCACCAGTTTGCCGTAGGCGTCGGTGAGGCTGATGCCTTTGCCGTTGGCGCCGATTTCAACCGTACCTTTGGTCTGCAGGTCAATCACCGCCTGACCGTTACGGTTGTTGTCCGAGCCTGGGCCGGTCAGCGATACGGTGTAGTTGTCACCTTCCTTGGGCGAGCCGGACACTTCCATCTCGAAGGTGAACGTTTTCTGGACACCGTTGGCATCGTTGATCGGCGCCCCGGTGGAATCGACCATCGGCACCGAGAACTGCAGCTTGTTGGCCTGGCCTGGAACGATGGTGCCGGTGCCCAGCGGATCACCCTTGGCATCGAGCAGCTTGTAGGTCTGCGGGTTAGCTTTGTCATCACCAAACACCAGCTTCACCGGTGTCGAATACTTCAGGCCGTTCTGCAGGTCCAGGCGCTGAGCCGGATCGTAGATATCCAGCGACGAAGTCAGATTGGGCTGGCCGATGATGCCGGTGCCCTGGTTGCCCGAGCCGCTGGTCGCGGTCAACGGCGATGCCAGCGCCAGGCGCTTGGGATCGGTGAGCACGGTGTCCAGGTTGCTCGCGGCATTGCGAGTCGGGGTGATCTTGAAGCTGTCACCGGCGCTGTTAGTGCCGCTATTGAGCTTGAGGGAGAAACCGTCGATCACCGGCGCCGGGTCGTCGGTAATGTCGAAGGTGCCCATGTCGGTACCTTCCGGCAGCTTCTTGACGCTGTAGCCGGTAGCGCTGGTGAAGGTCACCTGATAGTCACTGGTGCTCAGCTTGCCGGTGTCGTTGATGACCACATCGAGCATGCCGTTGCCGGTGTTGCCGGCTTTGGCAATGCTGCGCTGGCTGATCAGTTCTGGGCTGTTGATGTTGTTGAACAGCGCGGCACCGAACTCGCCGTTTTTGTCGATACCCTGCGCCAGCTGATGGTTGATCTGGTCAGCCATGACCAGGGCCACGCGCCCCAATTCGTTGAGCGACGGGTCGAGCACTTCACTGCGATAACGCAGTAGGCCGCCGATCTCACCACCGTTGAGGCTGGAGGTGACATCCATGACCGTGGTACCACGGTTGAGCTGGATGCTGACCCGGGTCGGGTCGTTCTTGCTCGGTACGGTCTCCAGGGTGTTGATGGTTTTACCCATCACCAGCGGCTGGCCGTTCTCCAGGTAGATATCCAGGTTGCCTTCACGTTCGACCACCTGGGTACCGACCAGCTCGGACAACTGACGCACCGCTTCGTTGCGCTGGTCGAGCAGGTCGTTCGGGGTGCCCTGCATCTGCGAGATCTGGTCGTTGTACTGGGCAATGGTTGCCGACAGTTTGTTGACCTGCTCGGCCATCGATGACAGGTTGCCATTGATGTTGCTGTTCTGTTCGTTGAGCTGGTTGGCGATGGTATTGAAGCGTTTGCTCAGCGATTGCGCACTGGTCAGCAGCAACTGGCGCGAAGCGTCCTCGTTGGGCTTGGCCGCCGCGCTCTGCATGGCCGTGAAAAAACTCTTCAAAGCGCCGGTAATGCCGGTGTCGGCATCGGACAGCATGCTGTCGATCGGCGCGACCTGATTGAGGTAGGCCGCCGCATCGCTGCTCAGCGAGGTGGTGGTACGCAACTGGTTTTCCAGGTAGGCGTTGTACACCCGGCGCACATCGGACAAGGTCGTACCGGTGCCGATGAACACATTGCCGTTCTGCTGCGAGCCATTGGACCGCTGCACGTTCTGCTGGCGCGAATAACCAGCGACATCGGCGTTGGTAATGTTGTTACCCGTGGTGTGCAGGCCCGCCTGACTGGCGCCGAGTCCCGACATCCCGATGTTGATCAAACTCGCCATGGTTCAAACCTTATAGTTGCGTAGTGGTGCCAATCGCTGCGTAGCTTTCGTAGGATTTCATTTGCCTGGCGATCTGCGAGATCTTGCTCGCGTAATCCGGGTCGGTTGCATAACCGGCCCGCTGCAGCTCGCGTACAAACTGTTCCGGTTTATCGGCAGCCTTGACCGCTTCTTTATAGCGAGCGTTGTTCTGCAACAGGCTCACCAGGTCATGGAAACTGTCCTGATAGGAATCGTAGGAACGGAACGCCGCCGTCTCCTTGACGAACTGCCCATCGCGAAACTCGCTGGTGATCGCCCGTGCCTGGTCGCCCTGCCAGTTGCCGGTCGCCTTGATGCCAAACAGGTTATGGCTGCTGCGGCCATCGGCCTGACGCATGACCGACTTGCCCCAACCGGTTTCCAGCGCGGCCTGCGCCACCAGGTAACGGGGGTCGATACCGATGCGCTTGGCGGCCTGCTCGGCCATTGGCAGCATGGTGGCGACAAAGTCATCCGAAGAACTGAAGGCACGCTTGGCCGGCGCCAACGGCGGCTGGGCCATCGCGCGACCATAAATGCGCAGATTGCCGGGTGCGGCAAAGGCTTGCGCCGGTTGCCAGTCGCCCTTGACCACGGCGTCGCCACTGAGGGTTGAACGGCCTGGGATCGGCGCTGTGTTGGTAGTCGCCGGCACACCGGCAGCCGTCGGTACCAGACCGGCCAACAAACGATCCGTGAGCTTGCTCGGCAAGGCCAGGCGCCGCGAATTGAGGGCGGCCACATCGTTGCGGGTGACGGCGGTTTCCTGCGGTCGCTCGGCCACGCCCACCGCTGTCGCACCCAGCGGCTTGGGCGCGATATCGAAGCGCGGGAACGGGCTGGTGTTGTACGCAGAGACCGCTTTCTGCTTGGACAACTGACGCATCAGCACATCCTGCAGACCGATGCCGCCACCTTCGCGAGACATACTCACCGCCAGCTGTTGATCGTACATCTGCTGGTACTGCTTGGTGGTTTCGGTGTTGAGCGGATTGTCCTTGGCCAGCACATCGCTGGCCGAACGCATCGATTTGAGCATCTCGTTGAGAAACAGCGATTCGAATTCCTGGGCCACCTTGCGCAGGTTGGCCTCGCTGTCGCGGTCGCCGACCTTCAACGAACTGAGTCGATTGAGGTCGGTGTAAGCGCCGCTGTCGGCCATCGTGGTCATTGGGCTTTTCGGCATATCCATGCGTGCGCCCCTTAGATCACGATCAGGTCGGCTTGTAGCGCACCGGCCTGCTTCAGCGCTTCAAGGATTGCCATCAGGTCACTCGGGGCAGCGCCCACCTGATTCACTGCACGAACGATCTCATCCAGCGTGGTCCCCGGACCGAACTTGAACATCGGCTTGGCTTCCTGCTCGGCATTGACCCGCGAACGCGGCACGACAGCCGTCTGGCCGTTGGAGAACGGTCCCGGCTGGCTGACGATCGGGTCTTCGGTGATGGTCACGGTCAGGCTGCCATGGGTCACCGCCGCAGGCGACACTTTGACGTTCTGGCCGATGACGATGGTGCCGGTACGCGAGTTGATGATGACCTTGGCCACCGCCTGACCCGGATCGATCTCGAGGTTCTCGAGGATCGCCAGGTAATCGACACGCTGGCTCGGATCGAGCGGTGCGGTAACCCGCACCGAACCACCGTCCAGGGCCTGGGCCACACCCGGACCGAGCAGTTCGTTGACCTTGTCGACGATACGCTTGGCAGTGGTGAAGTCCGGACGATTGAGGTTCAGGGTCAGACTGTTGCCCTGGTTGAATCCGCTGGGCACAGCACGTTCGACCGAAGCACCACCGGGAATGCGTCCAGCCGACGGCACGTTGACGGTGATCTTCGAGCCATCGCGACCTTCAGCGTCAAAGCCACCGACCACCAGGTTGCCCTGAGCGATCGCATAGACGTTGCCGTCGATGCCCTTGAGCGGCGTCATCAGCAAGCTGCCGCCGCGCAGGCTCTTGGAGTTACCGATCGAGGACACGGTGATATCCACCACCTGCCCCGGCTTGGCGAACGCTGGCAAGTCAGCATGCACAGACACCGCTGCAACGTTTTTCAGCTGCACGTTGCCCGAGCCTGCCGGCACTTTGATGCCGAACTGCGACAGCATGTTGTTGAAGGTCTGCAGGGTGAACGGCGTCTGGGTGGTCTGGTCACCCGTGCCATTGAGCCCCACTACCAGGCCGTAGCCGATCAGCTGGTTGCTACGCACGCCGGAAATGCTGGCGATGTCCTTGAGGCGTTCGGCCTGTGCGGCGAACGCAACGGACAGCAGAAGCGTGGCGGTGATCAGCTGCTTGAAGTTGAACATGGTCATCCGAACCTAGAAAGGCCAAAGCGGGCTGATGAAGAAACGGTCGAGCCAGCCCGGCTGGCTGGCATCGGCAAAGGAGCCGGTTCCCGAGTAGGTGATGCGCGCATCGGCAACCCGGGTCGACGGCACGGTGTTGTCGGTGGCAATGTCGTCGGCGCGGATCATGCCGGCGATGCGCACCAGCTCATCGCCAGTGTTGAGGGTCAGCCACTTCTCGCCGCGCACGGCAATGATGCCGTTGGGCAGCACGTCGGCCACCGTCACAGTGATCGAGCCGGTCAGGCTGTTACCCTGCCCGGCTTTACTGTCGCCTTTGGTTTCACGGTCACCGCTGTACCCGGCGCTCAGGCTCAAATCGCCATCGCTGAACGGGTTGTTGGTGGTCATCGAAGAGCCGAACAACGAGGTCAGGCCGATATCGGCCTTGCTGTTCTTGGCGATCTGCGAGTTGGCGTTCTTGCTCGCCTGGGTGCGCTCGTTGAGGGTGATGGTGATGATGTCACCGACCCGAAATGCCTTGCGGTCGCTGTACAGGTTCTGATCGAAACCGGCCTGGTAGATCGAGCCGTTGTTGGCTGCTGCCGGCAGTGGCGTACGCGGCAATACCGGCGCGTAGTACGGATCATTGGGCTTGGGCGTCGGCGCAACGCAGCCGGCCAGCACGCAGATCCCACTCAGGGCAAGTACGCAAAACAAACGACTCATGACTCTGACCTCACGGTGTAACAGGCGCCGTTCAAGCGACCTCGAAGACTTCACTTACAGGTTCTGGGTAACGAACGAGAGCATCTGGTCGGCAGTGGAAATGACCTTGGAGTTCATCTCGTAGGCACGCTGGGTGGTGATCATGTTGACCAGCTCTTCCACGGTGCTGACGTTGGAGTTTTCCAGGGTCTGCTGCTGGACCACACCGAAACCGTTGAGGCCGGGGGTACCGACTTGCGGCGCGCCGCTGGCGGCGGTTTCCAGGAACAGGTTGCCACCCACGGCCTGCAGGCCGGCCGGGTTGATGAAGTCGGCCGTCTGGATGTTGCCGATCACCTGCGCCGCCGGGTTGCCTGCGGTGGTGATCGAAACGGTGCCGTCACGGCCCACCGTGAACGTCTGCGCTTCAGGCGGCACGACGATCGCCGGCTCCAGGGCGAAACCGCTGGCGGTGACGATCTGGCCGTCGGAGTTCAGGTGAAAGGTACCGTCACGGGTGTAGGAGACGGTGCCATCGGGCTGCAGGATCTGGAAGAAACCGCGGCCATCAACGGCCATGTCCAGCGGGTTTTCAGTGGTTTGCAGGCTACCGGCGTTGAAGTTCTTCTGGGTACCGACAATACGCACACCAGTACCCAGCTGCAGGCCCGAAGGCAGCTCGCTGTCCTGGGTCGACTGGGCACCGGCCTGGCGACGGGTCTGGTACAACAGGTCCTGGAACTCGGCACGATCACGTTTGAAGCCGGTGGTCGAGACGTTGGCCAGGTTGTTGGAAATGGTGGTCAGGTTCATGTCCTGGGCGGACAGACCGGTTTTACTGACCCAAAGAGCCGGAAGCATGCTGTTCTCCTCGCGCGCCTGTTTTACGGCGCTACGTCTGTGTAATTAGCCGACCTGCAAAACCCGAGCCATGGCTTCGTCACCTTCCTTGGCCGTGGTCATCATCTTGATGTGCAGTTCGAATTGACGCGACAACGCCAGCACCGAGGTCATTTCCTCGACCGCGTTGACGTTGCTGCTTTCAAGGAAGCCCGATACCAGCTTGACGTTGGCATCGGCCACTGCCGGCTGGCCATTGCTGGTATGGATCAAACCGTCCAGGCCTTTGGTCATGGTCTTGAGGTCGGGGTTGACCATCTTGATCCGGTCGACCTCAGCCATTACCCGCGGCCCCTCGCCCATGGCGCGGATGGTGATGGTGCCATCTTCACCGACCTCGACCTTCTGCTCTGGCGGCACGGCAATCGGCCCACCGTTACCCATGATCGGCATGCCGTTGCTGGCACGCAGCACACCCAGGGCATCGATGTTCATGCTCGCGGTACGCACATAGGCCTCGCTACCATCGGGTGCTTGCACGGCGATAAAGCCGTCACCACCAATGGCCACGTCGAGGTCACGTCCGGTCTCCACCATTGAGCCTGGTGAGAAATCGGTCGCCGGGCGCTCGGTCATGGCGTAGGCACGCGCCGGAAAGCTGTCACCGAACACCGGCATCGAGCGCGCCTGTTCCAGGTCCCGCTGGAAGCCCGTGGTGGAGATATTCGCCAGGTTGTTGGCATGCGCCTTCTGCGCCAGTGCGTTCTGGCTGGCACCGGTCATGGCCACGTACAGCATCTTGTCCACAGTATTTCTCCCCTGAGCAGGCGAACACTTGCCGCTCGCCGCTGCTTTGCAGTGCTTGAAGCAAGTTTCAAACCAACTTTGCAGAAATGGCTAGAAGCCCCGCCATACAAGGACTTGACCGCCACACACACAAACGGCGAGGAGAAGCGCCGTCGAAATTACGGCGCCAGCTTGCCGCTAGCGGCAAGCCTCAGTAGCCGCGGCACGCCGCGTTATTGAAGGGACCGGCAAAGCGCTTCCAGCCATCCCCCGGAGAAAACTGGGCACAGACCAGACGCCCATCCGCCTGACTTTCCCAGCGATACCAGGGCGCAGCATCAGCCCGGACCTGAGTCATCAGCAGCACCGCGAACAGCGCTAACGCCAAACGTTGCAACATGATCGATACCTCTGAAACGACAGACCCCTTCCGAGAAAGGGGTCCGTCCACACCTATCGCTTCACAGCGGCATCAGGTCATCTGAATGATGGTCTGCATAATGGTGCTCTGAGTGGAGATGGTCTTGGCGTTCGCCTGGTAGTTGCTCTGCGCCTTGATCAGCTCGACCAGCTCGGTGGTCAGGTTGACGTTAGAGGACTCCAGCGAGTTGGAGGCGATAGCCCCCAGAGTGCCGGTCTTCGGCGCGTCGATACCCGGGATACCCGAGGAGTAAGTCTCGACCCAGCGCGTACCACCCATAGGCTGCAGACCCTGCTCGTTGGCAAAGGAAGCAATGGCAACCTGACCGATAGCGCGTGACTGCTGGTTGCTGAAGCTGGCGAACATGACACCACTGGAGTCAATGCTCAGGCTCGACAGGATACCGGTAGCATAACCATCCTGGCTCTGCGACAGACGCGTGGTCGGGGTGTTGTAGGAAGTGGTGTCAGTCATGTCGATGGCGATACCACCGGCGCTGGCCTCGGACCCATTGGAACCCCACACCGGCGGCGTGGCACTCGGATCGGTAATGGTGGCAGGCACCCAGCCGGTCAGCTTGAAGACCTTGTTCACCACTTCGTAGCCAGACCCAGCAGCCCCCGCCGTCATGGTGTCGACACTGCCGTCAGGCTTGAAGGTAATGGTGCCTTCCAGCGCCACCGGTGGTTCTTCAGCCGGATCGAGCGGGTTACGACCATCAATCAGGGTGTAAGACTTCCACTCATTGGTGTCGGTCTTGACGTAGTACTGATCCATGACGTGCTCGTTACCCTGACTGTCATAGATCTTGGTGGCGAAGGTCTTGTTCCAGGTGGCGTCGTCAGCTGGATCGAAGGTGGTGGTGCTCGGAATGACCTTGTCCGACGAGTTCAGGTTGATACCCTGATCGATCGAGGTGGTGGACTTCGGCGCCAGCGCCGAGGTGTCGATCTTCAGATCGGTCAGCACGCCGTTGATGATCTTGCCGTTCTCATCCACACCGTAGCCACGCAGACGCAGGCCATCAGCGGTCACCACGTAGTTGTCCTTGTTGGTCTGGAAGGCACCGGCGCGAGAGTAGCTGAGCGAGCCGTTGTCGCTCAGGACGAAAAAGCCCTGCCCCTGGATACCCATGTCCAGCACGTTACCGGTATTGGTGATATCGCCATTGGTGAACTGCTGCGATACCGAGGCCAGACGCACGCCGTTACCAACGCTCTGACTGCCGACGCCGAGCTTGTTGGCCGAGTAGACGTCGGCGAATTCCGCACGCGACGATTTGAAGCCGGTGGTGGCAACGTTGGCAATGTTGTTGCCGGTCACGTCCAGTTGTTTGTTGGCCGCATAGAGACCGCTAAGGCCGATATTGAATGACATCTTTCACTCCTTGTGCCGCGCTAGCCGGCTCTATATACCGATGGTTTGGACTTTGGACAGCGCAACGCTGCCCAGGCCGGCAAGATTGAGCATCATCTCGCCGCCGGTCTGACTGATGGTGACGCTGCTGACCGTGGCCGGCAGCATGGTGTACATGTCCAGCTGCTTGCCATCGATGGTGGTCTTGGCGGCAAAGGTGTAGGTGCCAGGATCGACCTTCTCGCCCGCGTCATCGGTACCATCCCAAACGAAGGCGGCATTACCGGCTTTCTGCTCACCCAGGTCGATGGTCTTGACCACCTTGCCATCCTTGTCGGTGATAGTGACGGTGGCATTACTCAGCGACTGCGGCACCACCACCGAACCATTGAAACTCTTGGTGGTATCGACCACGGCCTTGTCAGTCTGGGCGATCACTGAGCGACCAACCAGCGACGAGGCCTGCAGCGCCTGGGACGATTTGTAACTGCCGGAAATCGCAGTCACCGACTCATTGAGCGAAGTGATGCCTTCCAGGCTACTGAACTGCGCCAGCTGGGCGACGAACTCGCTGTTGTCTTGAGGATCAAGCGGGTTCTGGTTACGCATCTGGGTAACCAGCAACTGCAGGAACGCATCCTTGCCCAGGGTCTGGTTGCCGGTCTTGCTGTTGGTTGCCGAAGCAACGCCACTGGAGCTGTTGGTGTCGGTGGTCTTCTTGACCGACGCCTTGAGCACGTCGTTCAGGTTTACACCGACAGTGGTATCGTTAACGCTTGCCATTGGCTTCGTCCTTTATCACTGACCCAGGGTCAGGACCTTCTGCATCATGGTCTTGGCCGTGTTCATCAGCTCGGCGTTGGTCTGGAACGAGCGGCTGGCAGAGATCATGTCCGCCATCTCCTCGACCACGTTGACGTTCGGGTAATAGACATAACCGTCTTTGTTCGCCGCCGGGTGGTTCGGCTCGTAGCGCGCCTCAAGGTTGCTTTGGTCTTCGACCACGCCCAGCACCTGAACACCCTGCCCCGCAGCATCCTGATCCTGGAACAGCGACTGGCTGACGCCGCCCTGGGCTTGCTGGAACGTGGTAGCAAATACCGGATGACGGGCGCGATAGGTCTGATCGATGCTCGATGAAACCGTCTCGGCGTTGGCAATGTTCGAAGCGACGGTGTTCAGACGCGTGGTCTGCGCACTCATGCCGCTACCGGCAATGTTGAAGACACTGGCGAGGGACATGACTTACTCTCCGCGCAGGGCCGATACCAGCCCTTTGAATTTACTGTTGAGCAGCGTGAAGCTGGCCTGGAAGCCTACGGCGTTTTCCGCGTAGCTCGACTGCTCGAGCTGGGCATCGACGGTGTTCTGGTCGATCGACGGCTGCATCGGCGTGCGGTACTGCAGGGTTTCATCACCCATGCTCAGGCCTTCAGCCTCGATGTGCCGGGCGTTGGTACGATCCAGCGCAAAGTGACCCTTGCTGGTCTTCTCGGCCTGGGCCGCCAGAACCGAGGCGAAGTCCATGTCACGCGCCTTGTAGTTCGGCGTGTCGGCGTTGGCAATGTTGTTGGCCAGCACCTCGGCGCGCTGGGCGCGAAAGCCCAATGCCTTTTCGTGGATGCCGAGCGCTTTGTCGAAGCTGATGCTCATGTCGGGGAAACCTTCGAAGGTTTTTCGTTGACTGAGCTAGAGCAAGAGCCATGCCAAAAAACAAAACCCCGTAAATACGGGGCTTTGAGTGATTTGCCGTTGACGACAATGCCAGAAAAGCGGCAAAGGATTTCCGCTGAGCGCCAGCAAAGCGGCAATTTGTGGAAGGGGTTTACTTGGCCTGGTAGATGATCCCCGGGCTGCACTGAACCATCTGATAGTGATCCGGCAATCCATTGAGCGCTTCAGACGCCCCGAGGAACAGATAACCACCCGGCTTGAGCGTGCTGTGGATACGCAACAGGATGTCTTTCTTGACCTGGGCCGAGAAGTAGATCAGCACGTTGCGGCAGAACACGATGTCGAACTTGCCCAGGCTTGCGTAACTGTCGAGCAGGTTGAACGAGCGAAATTCCACGCGACTGCGAATGGGCGCCTTGATCGCCCAGCGCCCAGGTGCCTTGACATCGAAGTAGCGCTGCAGGCGCTCCTGGGACAATCCACGGGCAATCGCCAGGCTATCGTACTCACCGCTCTTGCAGTTATTGAGCATGGCGCCGGACAGGTCAGTGGCAACAATCTGCGCACCCATCTTCAGCTGGCCGATATTGCTGCGCTCGAACTCATCGATCGCCATCGAGATCGAGTACGGCTCCTGCCCCGAGGAACAGGCGGCCGACCAGATACGCAGGCGCTGTCCGGGATTGGCTTTGATCTGCTCAGGCAATACCTTGTTCTTCAGCACCTCAAAGGGATAGGTGTCACGAAACCACAGGGTTTCGTTGGTGGTCATGGCATCCACCACCTGCTCGCGCAACCCGCTGCGCGGCTGACTCTGGATACGCTGCACCAGCTCGGTCAGGGACTTGATGCCCTGCTGCTCCATCAGCTTGTTGAGACGGCTGGAGACCAGGTACTGCTTATTTTCGCCCAGCAGGATGCCACAGGCTTTTTCCAGGAATACCCGGAACTGTTCGAAATCCAAATTACCCGTAGACAATGATGCCGCCTCTTAAATCGTGTGAACCGCCAGGGGCACAACCCCTGGCCGTTAGTGCGTGGCCTTGATGCGATCGACGACGCGCTGGGCGAGGTCGTCCGGCTTGAACTTGGCCAGGAAATCATCGGCCCCGACCTTCTTGACCATCGCCTGGTTGAACACCCCGGACAGCGAAGTATGCAGGATGATATGCAACTTTTGCATGCGCGGGTCGCTGCGGATCTCGGCCGTCAGGGTGTAGCCGTCCATCTCCGGCATCTCGATATCGGAGATCATCATCAGGAATTCTTCTTCCGGACGCTTGCCCTCATCCACCAGCTTGCGCAGGTACTCCAGGGCCTGGCGACCATCATTGAGCGCCACCACTTCCACCCCGACCGTCTGCAGGCAACGACTGACCTGCTTGCGCGCCACCGACGAGTCATCGACCGTCAGCACCCGCAAGAGCACCGCCTTGTCCTGCACCTCGGCATCGACCACACCGGCCGAGATCGACTCGGACGTCGGCGCGACTTCGGCGAGAATCTTCTCCACATCGATGATCTCGACCATCTTGTTGTCAACCCGGGTCACCGCCGTCAGGTAGTGATCACGCCCGGTCCCCTTGGGTGGCGGATGGATCTCTTCCCAGTTCATGTTGACGATGCGCTCCACCGAGTGCACCAGAAAGCCCTGGGTCTTGGTGTTGTACTCGGTGATGATCACAAAACTCTTGCTGACATCTTCACTTAGACCGGGCATACCGGTCGCCATCGCCAGATCGAGGATCGGGATGGTTGCCCCACGAATATTCGCGACACCGCGCACTACCGGATTGGACTTGGGCATCACGGTCAAGGGTGGGCATTGCAGCACCTCCCGCACCTTGAACACATTGATCCCGTAGAGTTGCTCGCCATTGAGACGAAACAGCAACAGCTCCAGGCGATTCTGCCCCACCAGTTGCGTGCGCTGGTTCACCGAATCCATTACACCAGCCATGCAAGACTCCTTCACCAAACGCTTCGAACTTCGTACCCAGTCTCGGCACGCGCTTTGCTTTTTTTAATCGTATGAACACGAAAACGACATTTTTCCGACGCCTGACCGGCCACCTGACCAGCTATGTTGCTGCACTGTGCCTGCTGATTCCGGGCACTCGACTTCTGGCTGACGCTTTCACCTTGCCTGAACAGCTTATCGGCGTCACCCAGGGGTTTCTTGAATTCACCGTTGAAGACTACCTGGCCAGCAGCCAGACTCAAGGCCGCTACGAAATCCAGGTCAACACCCTTGATCCGCGCCTGCGCATGCCGCTGTGCGACCGGCAACTGGATGCCAACCTGGAAAGCCCGGCACAGCCATTGGGCCGCGTGACAGTAAAGGTTCGCTGCAACGGCAGTTCACCTTGGACGGTGTTCGTGCCCGCCCAGGTACGCCTGTTTCGCAATGTTGTCACCGTGGTACGTCCGCTCAAACGCGAGAGCATTGTCGGCGAACAGGACGTCAGCCTGCGCGAACGCGATGTCGGCGCACTGAACCAGGGTTTTTTGAGCGATCTCGAACAGGCGATCGGGCTCAAAGTTATCCGACCGACGGTCATGGATCAGGTGCTGACCCCTCAACACCTGGAACAGGCCGAAGTGGTCCGCAAAGGTGACCAGGTGGTCATCACCGCCCGCAGCGGCACGCTCAGCGTACGCATGCCAGGGGAAGCCTTGAGCAAAGGCGGCCTGAGCGAACAGATCCGGGTGCGCAATCTCAACTCCAAACGGGTGGTCAAAGCCAGGGTAACCGGGCCAGGCCAGGTCGAAGTGTCCATGTAAACGGGAGAACAACGAAGAACGCTGGCGATAAGGAAGCGCTTTTCCTAAACTGTGCCCCATTGGGTGCCCGGAACCTGCCGCGCACGTTGCACTGCAATTGCGCCTAAAGTTTCTTTCGGGTTGGCCGAAAACAAGGCAAGCGTCCCTATACCCAGAGGTTTTCTGATCATGGTCATCGACTTCAGTCGTTTGAATAATTCCCCGTCGGTTGCCGGCGTGCGTACTGGCAACAGCCAGGAAAGCACCGCCAGCAACACCGCAGCCAAGGCCGACAACATCGTCCAGAGCGGCGCCAGCGGGGAAGCGGTACACCTCAGCCACGAGGCCCAGCAGTTGCAAAAGGTCAGCGACACGCTGCGCGACCAGCCTATTGTCAACAGCGCCCGGGTGGCGGCGTTGAAACAGGCTATCGCCGACGGCAGCTACCAGGTCGACAGCAACCGCGTCGCCAGCAAACTGCTAAATTTCGAAGCCCAGCGCTAGCCCCTGGCGCGCTGACTTCAGGACGCTTGAACCAAAGAGCCAGCCATGCACGACACTACCTTGCTGCAATTGATCGAAGATGATTTTGCTCCAGCGCAACAATTGCTTGAATTACTGCAGACCGAGGCGATCGCCTTGCACGGCCGTGACATGCCGCTGCTGGAAGACATTCTGGCGCGCAAGCAATCGCTGGTAATCCTTCTCGATCAGCAAGGTCGGCGACGCAGTGAACTGCTTGCAAGCCTTGGCCTGAGCCAGGACCGCGAAGGTGTCGCACAATTGGCCAGCCAGTCATCGCTGGGCGAGTTGCTAGTGCAACAACTGGACGTACTGGGCAAACTGCTAGCCGACTGCCAGGCCGTCAACGAGCGCAATGGCCGCTCGATCCAGCTGCAGCAAAGCACCACTGCCAATCAGATCAGAATCCTCATGGGCGGCGAATCACCGTCGCTGTATGACGCCCGGGGGACGACCTCGCCCCTTGCCAAGCCGCGGGCGCTCAGCCAGGCTTGATTCCCTGTATCAAGGCACGGAACATACTGGCAAAATGCCGTTACTTGCGTGTGTCGTTTTTGCCTGGAGATTGATTACCCGTGTTCAATGAAGCAGAAGCTCCGCAGCCGCCAAAGGTGCTCACCACCCCGCTGGAAATTGCCGCCAACTTGCGGTCGCTGCAAGAGAGCCATGACCCGCTGATCATCACCTTCCACGAACGCAGCCAGCGCTTCCAGAGCTATGTGGTCGAAGTCGACCGCGAAAGCAACCGCCTGGCGCTTGATGAAATGGTCCCGCGTGACGGCGAGCGTTACCTGGAGAACGGCGAGCCATTCCGGGTCGAGGGTTTTCATGATGGCGTGCGTATCGCCTGGGAGTGCAACACCGCGCTGAGCATCGGCGAAGTTGACGGCCATCGCTGCTATCGTGGCGTACTGCCGACCGAAGTGGCCTACCACCAGCGGCGCAATGCCTTCCGTGCCGCACTGAAACTGTCACAACTGGTCGATATCAAGCTCGACGGTAACAAGCTCAAGGGCAATGGTGAATTGCGCGGCAAGTTGCTGGACATCTCGGCCACGGGCTGCAAGCTGCGCTTCGAAGGCAATGTCGAGGAGCGCCTGCAACTGGGCCAGGTCTACGAAAAATTCGCCTCCGGTGCACCGCTGGGCTTGTCCCTGGTCGAGGTTGAACTGCGTCACCTGCATTTCGAAGAGCGTCTCAATGCCACCTTCGCGGGCGTACGCTTTCACAACCTGAACGGGCAGATGCAGCGCAAGATCGAAACCTTTGTCTACCAGCTGCAGCGCGAAGCACGCCGGTTCGATAAAGACGATTACTGAGTTTCAAAGTATCGCGGGGCAAGCCCGCTCCCACCGGGTGAGTGGGAGCGGGCCTGCCCCGCGATAAAACTCACACCGGCGCCGGCTTCTCCTGCGCCCCGTCAGCATCACCCTCTTCTCCCCCCTCGGTATCCTCCGCCGCCACCGGCGCCTGCATCTGATCCTGCACGCTCTGCTCATCAACCCGTGGATCAAGCGCCGCCGACAATGGCGAACCCGCTGCCGGCATGGCCACGTGATTGAGCGGCGCATCATCGACCTGATGCAAGCCGGTGACAGCCTTCGGACGAATCCGCCAGACCAGCACCAGGGCAAAGAACACAAAGAAGGCATACAGCATCTGGGTACCGAGCATTTTCATCAGCACCCCCGCCACCAGCGGCCCGATACTGGCGCCGACACCATAGGTCACCAACAACATGGCGGTGAGCGAAACCCGCCGCTCGCTTTCCACATGGTCGTTGGAAAAAGCCACCGCCAGGGGATACAGGCAGAATTGCAGCAACGACACGGCGAAGCCGGCAACGAACAAGACAACCAGCGGCACCGTCGGCATGATTGCCAAAGGCAACGCAGCAATCGCCAGGCCCACGGCCACGCTACGAATCAGTACCGCACGATCGTAGCGATCCGACAACCAACCCAGCGGCCACTGCACCAACAGGCCGGCAAAGATACAGCAGCCCATGAACAGACCGATGTACTCGGTGCTCAGCCCTTGTTTGGCTGCATACAACGGCGCCAGACCATAGAACGAGCCGACGATCAGGCCCGAGCCCAGCACCGTACTCAAGGACTGTGGCACCCGCTTGATAAAGAAGCGCGGCTCCATCGGCGCCGGATGCAGCGGTGCCGGGTGAATGCGCCGAGTCATCGCCACCGGCACCAGGCACAAGGCAAAACACATGGCTACCAACATCAACAGCTCCGGCCCCAGTTGCGGATGCGCAACCAGTATCAACTGACCCAGCACCAACCCCAGGTAGGATGCAATCATGTAACCGCTGAACACCGCACCGCGTTGCTTGGCGTCAGCCTGCTCGTTGAGCCAGCTTTCGATGACCATGTACTGGCACATCATCCCCAGACCGACGATCACCCGCAGCACTACCCAGGCTGGTAGCCAACTGACCATGCCATGCCCGAGCACCGCTGCGCCGACGATCCCGGCACAAGTGGCGTAGGCACGGATATGGCCAACCCGGGCAATCAGCCGGTGACCGATCTTGCCACCCAGGGCCAGGCCGAAATAGTTGGCCGCCATCAGCGCACCGACCCAGAGGCTGTCGACATGATCGGCAGCCAGGCGCAACGCCAGGTAAGTACTCAACAAGCCGGAACCAATCAACATCATCAGCGCCGCGAAATACAGCGCACGAAAAGACTTCCAGATCTGTCGCATCAGCGTCCCGAACGGCCCCTTGAGCAGGTGGAAAAACTGCTTGAAAGCATAAGTGAAAATAACCGCAGTGCAGCGCTCGGAACTAAAAAAGACTAGGCCTGAGCCGCCAGCACACGACGCTCCCACGGGGTGATTTCATCGAAGAAACTGGTCAGCTCCAGGGTCTTGGTGGCGATGTAGCCTTCGATGAACTCGCTACCGAACAGCTCCCGCGCAAGCGCACTGTGCTTCAGACGCTCAAGGGCTGCGTGCAAGGTACATGGCAGGCTCAAATGTTCCGGCACCTCGAACTCACCCTGGATCGCTGGCGCAGGCTCTAGTTGCTGCTCGATACCATGCAGACCGGCGGCAAGGCTGGCGGCGATGGCCAGATAGGGATTGCTGTCTGCACCGGGCAGACGGTTCTCGACCCGCCGCGCCACTGGCGAGCTCGCCGGGATACGCAGGCCGGCAGCGCGATTATCTTCCGACCAGCAGGCATTGTTAGGCGAGGCGTAAGGGTGGCACAGGCGCTGGTAGGAATTGACATTCGGCGCGAACAGCGCGGTAAAGTCTGCCATGCAGGCCTGCAGGCCGCCGATAAAGTGATAGAAAGTCGCCGTCGCCTTACCGTCGGCGGCGCTGAACACGTTGCGGCCGCTGTCGATCTCCACCAGGCTCTGGTGAATATGCATGGAGCTGCCCGGTGTATGCGCCAAAGGCTTGGCCATGCACACCACCGTCAGGCCATGTTTGAGCGCGACTTCCTTGAGCAGGTGCTTGAACAGCAGGGTCTGGTCGGCCAGCAGCAGCGGGGCACCATGCAACAGGTTGATCTCGAACTGGCTGACGCCCATTTCATGCATGAAGGTATCGCGCGGCAAGCCCAAGGCCTCCATGCAGCGATAGACCTCGCTGAAGAACGCTCGCAGACCGTTGTTGGAACTGACACCGAACGCCGAATACCCCTCTTCGCGACGACCATCCTTGCCCAGAGGTGGCAGGAACGGCTGGTGCGGGTCGGTGTTGGGGGCGAAGACAAAAAACTCCAGCTCAGTCGCCACCACCGGCGCCAGGCCGCGGGCCGCGTAACGTGCAATCACCGCCTTGAGCAGGCCACGGGTGGACAGGCCGGAGCTTGCGCCACTCAGTTCGATCGCATCACAAATCGCCAGGGCACGCGGCTCGTCGCTCCAGGGCAGGCGGTGGATCTGTTGCTGGTCAGCCACCAAGGCCAGGTCGCCATCGTCGCTGCCGTAGAAACGTGCGGGTGGATAGCCACCCATGATGCACTGCAACAGCACCCCACGCGCCATCTGCAAGCGCCGGCCTTCGAGAAATCCCGCAGCGGTCATGACTTTGCCGCGCGGTACGCCGTTGAGGTCTGGCGTAACGCACTCGATCTCATCAATGCCGCTCAGTCGCTCCGCGAGCGCACACTGGCCACTGGTCGTCATGACACTATCCTTATTGTTTCGCATGCCGTGAAAGGCGATACCTACAACATAGGCACCAGGCGTTCGGAATTTCAAGCACCCAAGCGGGATGTGATCATAATTTTCTACAGGCGCCCGCCCGCGGTCATCACGGCAAGGTCAAGCCATTGGCCGGCAATGGCAATGCGGTTTTGTAACGCACCTGCTTCAAGGCAAAGCTGGAGCGGATATTGGCCACTCCCGGCAGGCGCGTCAGGTAATCCAGAAAGCGCTCCAGCGCCTGAATGCTCGGCAGCAGCACCCGCAGCAGGTAATCCGGATCACCGGTCATCAGGTAGCACTCCATGACCTCCGGACGCTCGGCGATTTCTTCTTCAAAGCGGTGCAGCGATTGCTCCACCTGCTTTTCGAGGCTGACATGGATAAACACATTGACGTCCAGCCCCAGCACTTCCGGGGCCAGCAAGGTCACCTGCTGACGAATCACGCCCAGTTCCTCCATAGCCTTGACCCGGTTGAAGCACGGTGTAGGCGACAGGTTGACCGAGCGCGCCAGCTCGGCGTTAGTGATCCGGGCATTTTCCTGAAGGCTGTTGAGAATCCCGATGTCCGTGCGATCCAGTTTGCGCATGAGAAAATTTCACCTGTTTTTTGTCTTTATAAAGAGTTTTTATCCGCAACCCCGAACAAAGGCAATGAACTTGAGAGAAATATTCTTCAGGCGCCCGAATATCATGTAGGACAAGACTGACTCCCTGGTCACAAGCCGGGGCTTCAGCAGCGACCGCTTCAAAGCTCAACAAAAACACAAGACAGAGCGAGCGTAAAAAAGCATGAACGAGTACGCCCCCCTGCGTCTGCATGTGCCCGAGCCTACCGGCCGGCCAGGCTGCCAGACTGATTTTTCCTACCTGCGTCTGAACGATGCCGGCAAGGTCCGTAAACCTCCCGTCGATGTAGAAGCCGCCGATACCGCGGATATCGCCTATAGCCTGATCCGGGTGCTGGACGACCAAGGCAATGCTCTGGGCCCGTGGGCCGAGGACATCAGCCCGGAAATCCTGCGCCAGGGCATGCGCACCATGCTCAAGACCCGGTTGTTCGACAGCCGCATGGTGGTTGCTCAGCGGCAGAAGAAGATGTCCTTCTATATGCAGAGCCTGGGCGAGGAAGCCATCGGCAGTGGCCAGGCCATGGCTCTGAACCGCACGGACATGTGCTTCCCCACCTACCGCCAGCAGAGCATTCTCATGGCCCGCGACGTGTCGCTGGTGGAGATGATCTGCCAGCTGCTGTCCAATGAGCGCGATCCGCTCAAGGGCCGCCAGCTGCCAATCATGTATTCAGTGCGCGAAGCCGGTTTCTTCACCATCAGCGGCAACCTGGCGACCCAGTTCGTCCAGGCCGTCGGCTGGGCCATGGCCTCGGCAATCAAAGGCGATACCAAGATCGCTTCGGCCTGGATTGGCGATGGCGCCACCGCCGAATCCGACTTCCATACCGCGCTGACCTTCGCCCACGTATACCGCGCGCCAGTGATCCTCAACGTGGTCAACAACCAGTGGGCGATTTCCACCTTCCAGGCAATCGCCGGGGGTGAATCGACCACCTTCGCCGGTCGCGGCGTCGGTTGCGGCATCGCCTCGCTGCGCGTCGACGGCAACGACTTTATCGCCGTCTACGCCGCCTCGCGCTGGGCTGCCGAGCGCGCCCGCCGTGGCCTGGGCCCAAGCCTGATCGAGTGGGTCACTTACCGCGCCGGCCCGCACTCGACGTCGGACGATCCGTCCAAGTACCGCCCCGCCGACGACTGGAGCCACTTCCCGCTCGGCGACCCGATCGCCCGGCTCAAACAGCACCTGATCGCCATCGGCCACTGGTCCGAGGAAGAGCACCAGGCGGTCACTGCCGAGCTTGAGGCCGAAATCATCAAAGCGCAGAAAGAAGCCGAGCAGTACGGCACCCTGGCCGGCGGCCAGATGCCAAGCCCAGCGTCCATGTTCGAGGATGTCTACAAGGAGATGCCGGAGCACCTGCGCCGGCAGCGCCAGGAGCTGGGGATCTGACATGAACGATCACACCACCACTATTCAGTTGGAAACCGCCATGGCGACTACCACCATGACCATGATCCAGGCCCTGCGCTCGGCCATGGACATCATGCTTGAGCGCGATGACAACGTGGTCGTCTATGGCCAGGACGTTGGCTACTTCGGCGGCGTGTTCCGCTGCACCGAAGGCCTGCAGACCAAGTACGGCAAATCACGGGTCTTTGATGCACCGATCTCCGAAAGCGGCATCGTCGGTACTGCCGTGGGCATGGGTGCCTACGGCCTGCGCCCGGTGGTCGAGATTCAATTCGCCGACTACTTCTACCCGGCCTCCGACCAGATCGTCTCCGAGATGGCGCGCCTGCGTTATCGCTCGGCAGGTGAATTCGTCGCCCCGCTGACCCTGCGCATGCCTTGCGGCGGCGGCATCTACGGCGGCCAGACCCACAGCCAGAGCCCTGAGGCGATGTTCACCCAGGTGTGCGGCCTGCGCACCGTCATGCCGTCCAACCCGTATGACGCCAAAGGCCTGCTGATCGCCTCGATCGAAAACGACGACCCGGTGATCTTCCTTGAGCCCAAGCGCCTGTATAACGGCCCGTTCGACGGCCACCACGACCGCCCGGTAACCCCGTGGTCGAAACACCCGGCCAGCGCTGTGCCTGATGGCTACTACACCGTGCCACTGGACAAGGCCGCGATCACCCGTCCCGGCAATGACGTGACCGTGCTCACTTACGGCACCACGGTTTACGTTTCGCAAGTGGCCGCCGAAGAAACCGGGGTCGATGCCGAAGTCATCGACCTGCGCAGCCTGTGGCCGCTGGACCTGGAAACCATCGTCGCCTCGGTGAAAAAGACCGGTCGCTGCGTGGTCGTCCACGAAGCCACCCGCACCTGCGGTTTCGGCGCCGAGCTGATCGCGCTGGTTCAGGAGCACTGCTTCCATCACCTCGAAGCCCCGATCGAGCGCGTCACCGGTTGGGACACCCCCTACCCGCACGCGCAGGAATGGGCGTATTTCCCCGGCCCTTCACGCGTGGGCGCGGCATTGAAACGGGTTATGGAGGTCTGAATGGGCACGCACGTCATCAAGATGCCGGATATCGGTGAAGGCATCGCACAAGTTGAACTGGTGGAATGGTTCGTCAAGGTCGGCGACACCGTCACCGAAGACCAGGTCGTGGCCGATGTCATGACCGACAAAGCCACCGTGGAAATCCCCTCGCCGGTGAGCGGCAAAGTGCTGGCCCTGGGTGGCCAGCCCGGCGAAGTCATGGCCGTAGGCAGCGAGTTGATCCGCATCGAAGTTGAAGGTGCGGGTAATTATCAGGAAGGTGCAGCAGCAGCGCCTGTCGCTGCCGTTGCGGCCCCGGCCCCGGTTGCGGCCAGCAAACCTGAGCCCACGGTCGAAAAGCCGACGCCAGTTGCCGCTGCAGCGATTGCCAGCCCGCAACGTTCGGCCACCATCGTCCCCCGCGAAGCCAACGAACGCCCCCTGGCCTCCCCGGCCGTGCGCAAGCGCGCACTGGATGCCGGTATCGAACTGCGTTACGTACACGGCAGTGGCCCGGCCGGGCGCATCCTGCATGAAGACCTGGATGCCTTCCTCACCCAGCCGACCCTCAGCACGCAAAGCGCATCGGGTGGTTACGCCAAGCGCAGCGACAGCGAGCAGATCCCGGTCATCGGCCTGCGCCGCAAAATCGCCCAGCGCATGCAAGATGCCAAGCGCCGCGTCGCACACTTCAGCTATGTCGAAGAGATCGACGTCACCGCTCTGGAAGAGCTGCGCCTGCACCTGAACAAAAAGTGGGGCGACAGCCGCGGCAAGCTGACCCTGTTGCCGTTCCTGGTGCGTGCCATGGTCGTGGCCTTGCGTGAATTCCCGCAGATCAACGCCACCTACGACGACGAAGCCCAGGTCATCACCCGCCACGGCGCGGTGCATGTCGGCATCGCTACTCAGGGCGACAACGGCCTGATGGTTCCAGTACTGCGCCATGCCGAAGCCGGCAGCCTGTGGAGCAACGCTGGCGAAATCGTGCGCCTGGCCAATGCCGCGCGCGGCAACAAGGCCAGCCGTGAAGAACTGTCGGGCTCGACCATTACCCTGACCAGCCTCGGCGCCTTGGGCGGCATCGTCTCCACACCGGTGGTGAACACCCCGGAAGTGGCCATCGTCGGAGTCAACCGCATGGTCGAACGGCCAATGGTGATCAATGGCCAGATCGTCATCCGCAAGATGATGAACCTGTCCAGCTCGTTCGATCACCGGGTAGTCGACGGTATGGACGCGGCACTCTTCATCCAGGCCATCCGCGGCCTGCTCGAACAACCTGCCAGCCTGTTTGTGGAGTGACCATGCAACCGACCCTCAACACCACCCTGCTGATCATCGGTGGCGGCCCTGGCGGTTATGTCGCGGCCATTCGTGCCGGCCAACTGGGCATTCCCACTGTCCTGGTCGAAGGCCAGGCCTTGGGCGGCACCTGCCTGAATATCGGCTGTATTCCCTCCAAAGCGCTGATTCATGTCGCCGAGCAGTTCCACCAGACCCGGCAGCACAGCCAGCAATCGAGCCTGGGCATCAAGGTCGCGGCACCGAGCCTGGACATCGGCCAGAGCGTGGCCTGGAAAGACGGTATTGTTGATCGTCTGACCAGCGGCGTCGCCGCCCTGCTGAAAAAGCATGGGGTCAAGGTGATCCATGGCTGGGCGAAGATCCTCGACGGCAAGAGCGTCGACGTCGATGGCCAACGCATCCAGTGCGAGCACCTGCTGCTGGCCACCGGCTCCAGCAGCGTCGAATTGCCGATGCTGGCGCTCGGCGGCGCGGTCATCTCTTCCACCGAAGCCCTGGCGCCGAAAGTCCTGCCCAAACACCTGACAGTGGTCGGCGGTGGCTACATTGGCCTGGAGCTGGGCATTGCCTACCGAAAACTCGGCGTCGAGGTCAGTGTGGTCGAAGCGCGTGAGCGGATTCTGCCGACCTATGACAGTGAGCTGACCGCGCCAGTGGCTGAGTCGATCAAAAAGCTCGGGATCAAGCTTTACCTCAAGCACAGCGTCGAAGGCTTTGATACCGACAGCCAGCGCCTGCAGGTACGCGCCCCAGACGGCGAATTGCTGCAACTGGACACCGATCAGGTCCTGGTCGCCGTGGGGCGCAAGCCGCGCACCCAGGGCTTCAACCTGGAGAGCCTGGATTTGAAAATGAACGGTGCGGCCATCGCCATCGACGAGCATTGTCAGACCAGCATGCGCAATGTCTGGGCCATCGGCGACCTCAGCGGTGAACCGATGCTCGCCCACCGGGCCATGGCCCAGGGTGAGATGGTCGCTGAAATCATCGCCGGCAAGAGCCGTCGCTTCGAACCCAGCGCGATTGCTGCGGTGTGCTTCACCGACCCGGAACTGGTGGTGGTCGGCAAGACTCCAGAGAACGCCGAACAGGAAGGCCTGGACTGCATCGTTGCGCAGTTCCCCTTCGCGGCCAATGGCCGGGCCATGACCCTGGAATCGAAAAGCGGTTTCGTGCGCGTGGTCGCACGTCGTGACAATCACCTGATCCTCGGCTGGCAAGCGGTCGGCGTCGGCGTCTCGGAATTGTCAACGGCGTTCGCCCAGTCCCTGGAAATGGGCGCCCGCCTGGAAGATGTGGCGGGTACCATCCATGCCCACCCGACCCTTGGCGAGGCGGTCCAGGAAGCGGCATTGCGGGCATTAGGTCACGCCCTGCACCTGTAACACTGAAGCGGCTGCGGCCGATTTGACCCGCTGCGCGCAAGTGCAGCGGGTCTTTTTTTGCCTTGTTTCCAGCCGCTCAGGCCCAAGGGCGCAGGCGCCGACTAATAGTCGACCGGATCACGGATGATTGGGCAGGTCATGCAGTGGCTGCCGCCACGGCCCCGACCCAGTTCGTTGGCGCTGATGGTGATGACCTCAACGCCAGCCTTGCGCAACAGGGTGTTGGTATAGGTGTTGCGGTCATAACCGAGTACCACACCCGGTTCCAGGCAGACCACGTTGTTACCGTCGTCCCACTGTTCGCGCTCAGCGGCGAAACTGTTGCCACCCGTCTCGACAACACGAAGTTTCTTCAGGCCCAGGGCCTCAGCCACCACGCTGACAAAATCCTTCTCCTCGCGCACCACGTTGATACCGGTGGAACTCCTCTCGTCGGGGCGCAGGCTGAAGGCAACGATTTGCCCGACCTCATCCGGGAAGAGGGTGACCAGGTCACGGTCACAGAAGGTGAAAATAGTATCCAGGTGCATGGCCGCGCGGGACTTTGGCATCCCTGCAACGATCACCCGCTCGGCCGCCCCCTTGGCGAACAGGTTCTGCGCCAGTTGACCAATAGCTTGACGGGACGTCCGCTCGCCCATGCCAATCAGGACGACGCCGTTGCCGATTGGCATCACATCGCCGCCTTCCAGGGTGGAGCAACCGTGATCCTTGTCTGGATCGCCGTACCAGATTTCAAACTCAGCGTTTGTAAATTCCGGGTGAAACTTGTAGATCGCGGTGGTCAATAAGGTTTCCTGACGTCGCGCCGGCCAGTACATCGGGTTCAAGCTTACGCCACCGTAGATCCAGCAAGTGTTGTCTCGGGTGAACTGGGTGTTAGGCAACGGCGGTAACAGGAAGCTGGCTTGACCGAGATACTCGCGGAACATCTTAAGCAGCTTAGAGCCTTCGCTTTCTGGAAAGTCATCGGCGGTCACCCCACCGATCAAGAATTCAGCCAGTTTGCGCGGTTCCAGACCTTCCAGCCAGGAACGCAATTCATTAGTCAGGCCACTGCCAACACTATCGGCGGTGATCTTGCGGTCGAGGATCCACTGCAATGCCTCGGGAATCTGCACGATGTCAGTCAGCAGATTGTGCATTTCCAGGACGTCCACGCCAACTTCGCGCATCTTAGTGACGAAGTCGAAGTGGTCACGTTTGGCCTGGCTCACCCAGATAACGTCGTCAAACAGCAGTTCGTCACAGTTGCTGGGGGTCAGACGCTGGTGGGCAAGCCCCGGCGAGCAGACCATCACTTTACGCAACTTTCCAGCCTCAGAATGAACACCAAGTTTAATTTTTTCCGCGCTCATGGAAACCTCCAATAATATATGCGGTTAGTTTAACTTTCTATAAAAACCCAACACCAAAGCACCCAAGAAAAAACCTCGGACAACTTCATTTAACATCAGTAAGCAACTTCAATAGAGCCCATACGCAACATGCCGATAGCCATTAATATCAGGCACCGCAGCGCTCATTGATTATGTTCTCAGTCACTGTTAATGCTTTCGCACAACTCAGCCGTCTGGACTACCAGAGGTAGCGGTATCCAAGGCTCACAGCCCAAGGCTGTTCCATATGCTCGCCATTGGCGTAATCAACTTGCAGGGATACTTTCTGCTTTTCACTCAGTTGCAAACTGCTACCCAGGCCGAGCTCTCCTCGGGCCCCAGGAAGGGCGTTGTTCAGCTTGTGGCCGTTCACCTTCACGTGAGTATCGCCAGCGAACTCGTCAATGTACGAGGCAGTAACGTATCCCTGCAGACGCATGCCGGAATCCAGCGCGATATCTCTCCCCGCCCGTACACCCAACCTTCCCAGCAGCGAGTCGGTATCTGCACCGCGCACCTTCAGGTCGTTGCTGCTCCGGTAGGTCGGCCCTTCCAGGCGTGTTGCACTGAGCTGTGCCTGCGGCTCAACGAACCAGCCATCCTTAAAGTTGTACTGTTTTCCGACCTCGACACTCACGCCGAAAGCGTTCGCACTGTAGTCACCCTTGACGGGCGTCCCGAGGTTGGTCGGGGTTTTCACTTTGCCGTCCATGTGATTGAACTTGACGACGTTGTCGACATACCAGCCATCGTCACGCAAATAGGTCGCGTAAAGGCCGATGCTTTGGCTGTCCAGCTGCCCTCGGCTGCTCTCACCGAAATGCAACCGCGATTCGCCGGCACCGAACATGCCTCCCAGGAACAGCCGGCCAGCCTCTACGGGGATGGCCTTGTCGACGCCGACCTCGACGCCCTCGTGCTTTTGCTGGTAAGCCCGGCCATAGTGCTTGCCCATGCGCAGATCCTTGCCGATGGCGCGCATCCACACGCCCCCCTGATCGTGCCCCAGACGCAGCTCCCCCAAGCGCTGGACCAAAGTACCCAGCTCCGCGTAGTAGAGGTTGGCGGCGGCGCTCTGCATGCCCAGGGCGACATTGGAGCCCTTGGAAATGATATCGGGCTGCTTGCCACCGGACTCGCCGCCGGGCTTGCCAGGCTCTTCTGGCTCGGGCGATGGCTCTTCTGGACCTTCCGGATCCGGCTCGCCAGGCGCACCGGGGTCTGGCTGTTCAGGGGCTTCCGGGTCCGTGGGCTCACCCTTTTCGGCGCTGACCAGGAGCCAGTCCGTACCTTCCTTTTCCAATGTGTAGCGATACGCGCCGGCATCGATATGGCTGCCATACAGCGAGAACGCCCCATCGCCACCACCACTGCCGACGACTTGCAATGACTCACCGGCAGCTTCGTGCCCGCTGTCCTCGATGATCAACGTGTGACTGCCTGCAACTGTGCCCTCTACCAGCAGCAAGTCACCTTGCCGGCCCATCAAGTCGGTGTGCATGAGGAAGCTCCCGGCCCCGCTCAAGTCCCCGCTCAGGGTGAGGACGTGGTAGCCATCCGCGGAGAAACTGACAAGGGAATTGTCGAGCTCGAGGTGGGTCAGGCTGGAGCTTGAATTCATTTGCCATGACGAGTCATGCAATTCGATGTTCAGTACGCCTTGACTCGCCTCTACCAGCAAGGTATCGCCGCGAAACTGGCTGTCCTGGCCGATCAAGCTTAATCGGCCGTCCCCGTTGACGCTGGCCAGTAAGCCCTTGTCACCGAGGTCCATCGTCGATCCGCTGAGGTTCGACTGCAGGCGGGCGCTGTTTTCAACCTGAAAACCCACAGAGTCGCCGCGGATGTCACTGTTGCTCGCATTGAACACCCCATCACTGGCTGCCTGCGCCTGAACCACCGCGGCTCCTCCAGCAACCTGAGTGTCAAAAACCTCGACCCGGCTTTCTCCCCAGCTCTGTTGGGACTCGACAAACTGTACTACCGGCCCCTGCAGGCCTGAAAGGATGCTGCTACCGACCTCTACCTGGCCGCCACGGTCCACCTGCAAGGCGGCTGCCCCGGTTCCACTCGTGACAACGCTGCTATTTTGTATTTCGACGTGGGCGCTGGTGACGGAAATACCATGACTTTGGTCGCCAACAGTTGAAATTTCAGACGTCGAGATGCTTGCAGCGCCACCGGATGACAACAACAAGCCATGACTGGCGATGCCGGATGTCGCGATGGTGCTGTCTTTCACCTGCAGATCAAACCCGTTGCTCGCACTGACCCCGTGGCTTCCCGCCCCCTCAGTGGTGACACTGGAGTTGCTCAGGATCACATTGCCATTGCTCCGCAAGAGTAACGCCGTGCTGTTGTCCGCCTTTGTCACGATGGTTGAGCGGTCGAAGGACGCCGTGCCGTTGTCATGCACACTCGCAGCGATCGAATCAGCCCCGTTCGCCGTAAGGTTACCGGAGAAATCCATCACACTGCCCGCCATCACTTCTGCGCCGACGGAGCCCGAGCCAGTCGTAGTCACACTTCCCGAGAAGTCCAGAATCCCGGTCTGGACGAACAGGCCTTTGGCATCATCGCCGGTCATTGTCACCTCAACCTCACTCGCTTCGACCCCGCCGCCGGCATATCTGCCACCATCGACCTTGATGCCGAAACCGCCGTTACCGCCAACTGTTATCTGGCTTTCTTCAATAACAAGTTTCTTGTTACTCCACGTAGTAAAGAGAACACCACCGCCTGAACCCGCGTTAATTATTTGCGCGCCCTTGAGATAAAAGTTCAGGTTGCCGACCTTGATTGCCGGCTTAGTTACCGAATCCACTTGAAAGTGGGCATTATCCAGTCCGCTGATGGTCGTCGGTGGCCAGGTGTCGCTCGAGTATTCTTTCGGGTCATAAAATACCTCTGCCATCAGCGCGGTCGAAGCCATACTCACCATTGCAACTAGCACCAACCGGGCAAAGGGTGGCCGCGACACGGCAAACGCATCCACTTCTATCGAGTTCATTCTGTTCAATCTCCTGTTCGCAGACTGTTGGCGCGTAACGCCGTGAACAGGGGACATTTTTATGGCGTACCCCCTCCTCAAAGGAGCAGGGAATACGTAACGATCTGTAGGAATGATCCTACAAGCGTCTGACACGATCCCGAAAAGTGCTCTAGCCTTGAGGCAAGTAGGTAAGGGAGCAGCCATGAGTCAGGTCGTCATTGCCGATGGACACCCCGTCACCAGACACGCCGTGCGCACGCTGCTGGAGAAGGAAGGACATCAGGTCGCCGGGGAGGCCGAGAATGGCGCCGATGCCCTGCAACTGTGTCTTGAGAATCATGTGGACCTGCTGATCCTCGACTTCGACCTGTCCCGCCTGAGCGGGCTCGAGGTCATGCGCCGTCTCCAGGCGCGGGGGGCCAAGGTGCCAGTGCTCGCATTCAGCAGCCAGGTCTCCGAGGACATTGTCCGACGCTTCCTTCAGGCCGGTGCTTCCGGCTTTGTCAGCAAGCAGGTCGACATGAGTGAGTTGAGCCTGGCAATTGCTGTGGTCCTGCGCGGTCGCAGCTATTTCCCCGCGCACCTGCTGAGCAGCGTCAATGCTTCCGAAACCCTGGCGGACGAACGCGAATTGCTGTCGCGCCTGTCCAATCGCGAGGTGAGCGTTCTCTATTTTCTTGCCAGTGGCCTGACCAATCAGCAGATCGCTAATGAACTGACGCTGAGCGAGAAGACGGTCAGCACTTATCGCTCGCGCCTGCAACAAAAACTCAACTTGCGTAGCCTGCCGGAACTGATCGACTTTGCCAGGCGCAATGCGATCGTTGCGGCTCCTGAGTCGCAAGCCGCGACGCCTTCCATCGCAGTGGACGACTTTGCGTTGCTGCAGAACATGATCAATACCCTGCCCGATCCACTCTATGTCCGAGATACCGCGGGCAGGCTGGTCTATGCCAATAGCGCCTTCCTCCACCTGTACGATACGGACCTGTCGCGGGTCAAAGGAACCCGCGTGCTCGACGTCGATTGGCTCCCGCCATCTCAGGCAGAACTGCTGCACAACTTTTTTCTCCAGGCGATCGCAGCAGAACGTCCCTTTACCCGGGATATCGAAGTCACCATTCACGGCAGGCGCCATATCCTGCATCACTGGGGCTCGCCCTACCGCGACAACAATGGCCGGATGCTCGGCATGATTTGCGGCTCCACCGACATCACCGAGCGCCACGACCGCCTCCGCTCGCTACGGGAGGAAAAGGACCGGGCAGAAACCAACAACCTGCAGAAACTCAACTTTCTAGTGCGCTTGAGCAAGGAGTTCACGGTGCCACTGGGTAATATTCTGGCCTTGCTCGATAGCATCCGCGCCCGCGGGCAGGTGAATACGAACAACACTAGCGATCTCAAGGCGATCGCTACCCTCTCCAGCGATCTCAAGGAACTGGTTGAAGATCTGGAAGTGATCGCTCAAATGGAAAGTGGGGAAAGGCGCCCGCAACTGCAATCATTGCGGATCAACGAGATCGCGGAGGCTGCCTGCCTGGCGGCACAACAACGAGCGAAAGACAAAGAACTGTCGCTGATCACCCAACTGGACACCCCGACTTCCCCTCCCGTTCTGGGGGACCCTGTTCTGATACGGGAAATAATTGATTACCTGCTCGCCTATATCCTGCGCGAAACCAACAGCGGTTCGGTCTTCTTTGCCCTGCACAGTGATATTGCCGGGGAAACAACAGCAATCAGAATCAAGGTCTCCGCCCCGCCCAGCCATGATATCGATTCCATGGAGGTTTACTCTCTCGAGGAACTGGCTGCAGACGCCAGCCACTACCTGGTGCACGACGCACCGGTGGGCCTGATCGTGGCAAAGCGCTTGGTCATGCTGCTGCATGGCGACATGATTATCGCCACGCCCCCAGAACGGGGTACTACGGTCAGCGTGCACCTATCATTGCCCACGCTACTGAAATGACTGGACACCCAACACCGCCACCCGCTGGGGCGGCGCGCTCAGTTCACAGAGCACGCTGCGTCGACAGGCTACCGGCTTCGGCTATAAGCCAGTCGATGAACACCTGCACCTCGGGACGTTGTGTGGCCTCAGGACGAGTGACCACGTAATAGGCAAAACGTGACGGCCAGGGTTTGTCCAGGGCCACGACCAATTTGCCGGCGTCGATATCGTCCTGGGCATGGGTGTCCTGGACCAGGGCGATGCCCTGCCCCGCTGCCGCGGCTCGTAACAGCAGCAGGTCCTCTTCAAAGCTCATCCCGCGCTGCCCCTCGTTGCCCACCTGCACCCCATGAGCTTGCAACCAGAGCGTCCAGTCAGCGCGGTCACCGTCCTGCAACAGCGGGTAGTGGAGGCAATCGGCGGGCTCGCGGATAGTCGGCCCCTGGGCCAATAAGCCAGGGCTGATCACCGGCAATAGTACCGGTGCCATCAGCCGAATCGACTCGAGCCCCGGATAATTGCCCAGCCCATGCCGTAGCGCCACATCGACTCGGTCGCGGCTGAAGTCCACCAGCTTTGCCGACGCTTCAACACGCACCTCGATCTGCGCATGCAATGCACTGAAGCGACCGATGCGTGGCACCAGCCAGTTTGAAGCGAACGAAGGCACGGTGCTGATGGTCAGGCTCTTTTCCACCGCCAGGTTTTCCAGCGTCGTATAGGCGTTCTCGATCTGGTCAAAACCGCGAAGCAAGCCGGCATGCACCCGCGCCCCCGCTTCAGTGAGATACACCCCGTGGCGAACACGCACAAACAGCGCAACCCCGACACGCGCCTCCAGTAAACGGATCTGCTGGCTGACCGCGCCAGGGGTGACAGCCAATCGCTCAGCCGCCGCTTTCAGGCTGCCCAAACGTCCCGCCTCGGTAAAGGCGCGCAATGCCAACAACGGTAAGACGGCTCCCACAGCCCCTCCTTGGTTTAGAAAATCTAACGTCACTGGCGAGAAATCATCGTTTCTAAAGGCAACCGCAGCGCCCTAGGATAGTGACCAGCAGCTTAACTGGAAAGCAGCTTGAACAACGCAGGAAGCGAACCATGAATAGCCCGCAACTGGAACTTTATACCGATAGCTCACCTAATGGCTTCAAAATCACCATCGCCCTTGAGGAGCTAGGCTTGCCGTACACCCTCAGGCATGTCCGCATTGACCAAGGCGAACATCGCCGCGGCGAATTCCTCACGCTCAATCCCCATGGCCGCATTCCGGTTCTGGTCGACGCAGAAACGGGCGTCACCCTGTTCGAATCCGCAGCGATCCTGATGTACCTGGCGGAAAAAACCGGGCGCTTGCTGCCTGGTGACCGGGTCATGCGCTGGTCAGCCATTATCTGGTTGGTGTTCCACGCCTCGAGCATGGCCCCCCTTCTCGGCCAACGCGTGCACTACGACATTTTCGACCCATGCCACAACGACGTGGCCGAGCGCTTTCGACGCCTCACCGAAGAAGCCTTCACCACCCTGGACAATCACTTGAAGGACAACTTCTGGCTGGCCGGCCCTGAATACAGCATCGCCGACATTGCCACCTTCGGCTGGATGCATATCGCGCGCATCGTCGATTTCGATTTCAGCCGCTTCAGTCACTTGAGCACTTGGTATGAGCGCGTCAGCCAGCGCCCTGCAGTGCAACGTGGCATTAGCCTGCCCCACCCCGCGACCGGCCCCTGACACTGACTGCAGAAGAGAATCGGCATGAACCAGACCATGATACGCACCGACCGCGCAACCACCCGAGGCGCTAGCGCACCAGCCTTTGCCGCGCACCCTGGCTACACGCGGATGTTTGCTGAAGAGCAACTGACGCTGGGCATCTTTCTGCCACTACGCGTCTATGAAGGCGACATGAGTGTCTTGACCGGCCAGGCCGACCTAGTCAGCGAGATTGACCGATACGGGTTCGCTGCAACCTGGGTCAGGGACGTACCGTTGTTCGATCCGTATTTCGGCGATGCCGGGCAGGTCTTCGATCCGTTCACTTACCTGGCCTATCTGGCCGCCAGAACCAAACGCGTCACCCTGGCTACCGGCAGCGCGATTTTTTCTTTGCGTCATCCGATTGACCTAGCCAAAGCAGCGTCAACCATCGATCAATTGTCCGGTGGACGCCTGGTCATGGGCATCGCCTCGGGCGACCGCCCGCTCGAGTTTCCGGCCTACGGCCTGGAGCACAGTGAGCGCGGTGAACGCTTCGCTGAAGCGGTGGATTACTTTCGGCAGTTACTGCAAAGCGGCGAAGAAACCATCCGCTCACCGTTGGGACACCTGAGTGATGCGCAACTTCTGCCCAAGCCCACCACCGGCAATATCCCCTTGCTGGTCACCGGTTCCTCACGCCAATCGATGCAATGGCTAGGTGAACAGGCCGATGGCTGGCTGACCTACCCGGAATCAACTCAGAGCATCTTAGGGCCGCGGCGTCTTGCGGAAAAAATACGCGCCTGGCGCAACCATATTCCGGATCAGGGCTTCCGCCCCCACGTTACCAACGAATGGATCGACCTGAGCGAAGACCCCGACTTCCCGCGAACGCCGTTACGCGGTGGTTATGTCCTCAAGACCGGCCGACGGGGCTTGATCGAGCTACTCGGCGAATGGCGGGATGCCGGCGTCAATCACGCGGCCATCGGCATCCACCTGGCAGAGCGCCCGGCACAAGAAATCATTCAGGAACTGGCTGAGGAAGTCCTGCCGTTGTTCCCCTCCCACGACGGCCCCCTGCCACTGGCACAGCATTGGTAAACAACCCACCGCAGTTGCCGGAACACCTTCGCGCTTCCGGCAGCCGCGATTTCATTCAATCACTTACAAGGGGACCCTAAGCGCAGTGTAGGGCCGTATGAAGGAAGCGAGCGGTTTGCCTGCTTCTCCAAGAAAAAGTAGGCCACCGTAAAGGCGCAAGAGACCAGTAACGTCACCACATCGAATGGATAAGCTCGCACCAAGCAACCCAAACACACCCCCGACAATCTGTGAAGAACCTTTTTTATTCACACACTTTGTCTTTACCAGTGGCCTTGGCCCGATACAACGCTTGATCGGCACGCGTCAGCATCTGTGCCTGACCTTCACCTTCCAGGCGTTGCACCACGCCATAACTCATGGTCAATCGGCACTCGCCAACAGGGGGAGCCTGCTCCAGAGCCTGACGAATCGTCGCCGCCTGCTGGCGGGCATCGTCAAGCGTTGCCTCGACCAGCACCACGACAAACTCATCACCGCCCCAACGTGCCAGCAGATCCTTGTCACGCAGACAGTCCCTGACACGTCCGACCAGATCAATCAGGGCACTGTCACCACGGGCATGACCATAGCGATCATTGATCGGTTTGAAATCGTCCAGATCCATCACGATCAATGACAACGGCTGGCGAAAACGCTGGGCTCGCTCACATTCCAGCTGCAGGACTTTTTCCAGGCGGTAGCGGTTGGCAATCAGCGTCAAGGCATCACGCTCGGCCAGGTCGCGATTCTCGTCCAATTGACGCTGTAATTGCTGGTTCACCCAGGACAGCTCACGAGTGCGCTCGGCAACCAGCGCCTCAAGTGACAGGTTCTGCTGCTCCAAGTGCGCCAACAAACGCTTGCTCGCATCGATGTTGCGATGGGCACCGAGCATGCGGGCTACTGATCCATCTGGATTGCACTCGATGATATGGCCGCTGTCTTCAATCCACAGGTAGCTGCCATCCTGACATTTGCAGCGGTACTGCACTCGATACTGTTCAGCGCGCTGGGTGATATAGGCTTCGAAATGTTCCATCACCCGCGGGTAATCGTCGGGATGGATCACACTCTCCCAGGTGAACACCGAGTTATCCAGGGAATGGCTGGCATAGCCAAGCATCTTGTACCAACCCGGGTTGCGGTAGACATAACCGGTATTGGCATTCCAATCCCAAATACCGTCGCTGATCAGCTCCAGCAGGGTTTGCAGTTGCGCGTCAGCGAACGCTACCGATGGAACCTTCGGTGCTGGCGATTCAGGTGCTTGACTCATGGACTCTCTCCCTTGTCCCGGACAACGTCGTCCCAGCTATGCCTTGCAGCTGCCACTCCAGTCGGCTTGCCGCCGACGGCAAGGCTTTTCCCCTGCAAGGCAAAAATGCTCCGAGGTTGCGCCAGTGGCACCACCTCGCCCCCTAATATAGTAGAACCTGGAGGGCTGTTGACCAGCTGGCACAGGATTTGCCACTGCTCGATCGTACATCTGCATTCGATCAAGGAGAACGATCTGGTGAACATCATCAATGCAACCAGCTGGCAGCAGCAGGCGATCAACCCCTTACGCAGTAGTGAAGCTGCCGCTGAGCAGCAGGCACAATTTCGTGCAGTAGTTGCCAGCAACGGTGCATCTGCACAACAACAAAATCGCGGCAATACCGCCCAGCAAAATGCCGACGACGCCCGCGAAGAAGCCTTCGCCAAGCTTAAGATACAGCTGCAAAATCCGGACTCCAGTCGCCGCGAGCAGGCCAGTGTCGCCAAGGCCGATGCCCCGGCCAGCAGTGCCGCCCAAGAGTTTCGCGACTACATGGCCCTCTCGCCTGCCGAGAAGATCAAACTCAAACTATTGAACGAACTGGGCATCACTCAGGAAGAGTTCGACAGCATGCCACCTGAGGAGCAGGAAAAGATCGAGCGCAAGATTGCCGATCAGATGAAAAAGGAAACCGAGTTGCAATCGCTGGCGGCGCTGAATGCGCATGTTCAGGCTCCAGTACTTTCGGCCAAGCGGGTGGCGCAACTGACACCAACGAATCCGGCGGCAGAAAAGCCGAATGCTGACTGGTTGCAAACCGATCCACTGGCTTGAGCAGAACGCTCAACTGAGGCTACCCAAGTAGCCTCGGTTGTACTCAGGCATGCACCCAAAACGCACTTTCTGCAAACTGTTCGCCATTCCACCAATTTGCCTTGCCGGTGCCATAGCGAAAATTGGTCGCACCTGCCTGGCTCTGCAGGGGCGCGATCACGTTGCCGGCCGAATCACGTCTGGCGCTGAACGCCGGCGTTTCCGGAACGATGACGACAATATGCCCTGACTTGCCCTCCTCCTTGCGCCGCGCCACGATCAGACCTAAGCCGCCCTGATTGGCCGCCTGTTGAAGCTTGTTCAGCGTTCCGGTCTGGCGCCAACCAAAATCAGCGCCGAAGTCGCGCAACCAGCGGAACAGGTCATTGGCGCGCATTTCGAAAATCGTGTCGCCAATCAGCGGCTCTACCTGAATGCCCTTGGCCAGAGCAATGGCAGCCTTGGAAGTCCACCACACTCGCGGCAGGTACACGCCCGCCAAGTGGCAATAGTCGTGGCAATAGATATTGCAGAAAGTCAGTCCACTGTGCGGCTGATAGCGCTTATGTGCAGGACTGTCTACTGCCTGCCATTTGATGATGGCGGCAAGCTCACCGCGTAGCTCATCCGGTGACGTGCCTTGGCGCGTCGGTTGGCCTGACTCGTTCAAGGAATGGGCACCCGCGGTATCCGTGCGCCGGGTCACGCGCCCAGGCTTTCTAGGCATCGATACCGCCACCACACCTGTGCTCGGCGATGATACCGCTGGAGCGACGACAGGAATGTCATCAAGGTCAGGCGCCGCCAGCAGAAACTTCTGCGAGACAAAACCGCGCAGCAACGCTCCCGCCAGGGAGGTTTCCACTTCACGAAAACCACCTTGAGCTTTTGTCGTCACCGCGCGCACGGGGTGACCATCGGGCAAGTGGCCAATCACATTGGCTTGTGGCGGATCACTGATACTGGGTTCGCTTCGCACCCGCAGCATGCTCTCGCGGGTTTCTACCCGAAAGAAGTCTCCGTGTGCCTGCACAGGGCTTGGCATCGGCACCAACGCCAAGCCGGCGGCCGGTGCCACGAGCGCTGGAGCTGAGCCCGGCAGCGCTACCGTCTGGGCAAGGAGAATGAAATCGAAAATTTTCTCGCCATAGAAGTGCTGGCCATCGAAATGGCCCTGCTGCAGTCCCTTCTTCGGATTGAAGCCGCCAGTGTTGTAGGCAATGGCCACCGCAGCCAACTCATGAGTCGTCAGTGCCGAACGCCCCTGAAACCCCAGTTTTTTCAATCCGCGCTTAAGCTCTTCGATACACATGCCCAAGGTGGCGTCGAAGTGTTCATATCGCCGCTCCAGAAAGTAACCCGGATCGCCTTTGAAGAACTGCAGATCGCGCTGGAAGATGCCAAAGCCATGACAGAACTTGTTCGGCTTTTTCGCCACTGCGGCGAAGCCAGGTATGTGCTCGGCCATGTCGACCAGGGCTTGATGAGCCAGATCGAACATCGCTGCACCCTGTGGTGCGGCCAGCAAGTCTGCCTTGGTTTTGGGGAATGCCGAGCGGCCTTTGTCAGCGTCCAGAGTGTCCCCTACACACAAGGCCAGGATCTGCTCATTGCTCATGGCTTTACTACGCAGGACCGACCACACGTGCCCGGTTTCCTGGCAGGCAATCGCGGTGATGAAATCAACGGTAAATGGCAAACCGCTAAGTTGGGGGGTAATCAGCGGTTGAAACTGAGTCTTGAACCACAACACATCGGCGCGGTTGGGCATGGCGGATCTCCCGAGCACAAGTGAACGTGCGCACGAACACCACCCGGACTGCGACTCGGGAAAACGGGTTAGTTTTCAGATCCTTCTAAGTACAAGTAAAGCCACAGACAACTGAGCGTCAAGTTTTTGTTCACGCCAGGTGACACTGCAACTATGGAGGCTAGATGAACCGCCTGAGGCGTCGCACGAGGTAAGAATGGTGTCCCAGGGCAGGTTCGAACCATTATCTGTGGTTTGGTACTGCTTGTGACGGGTTGATTATACCTAAGCGCATGATTATCAAGCGCTTTTTGCTCCAGCATTATCCGCACCCAAGTGCGGTTAAACCCTGAACGTTAGCCAACCAGTGTGTTTCTGCTGGCTGAACCTGACCAATTTCAGTCCGCTGACTGATTTCTGATCCAAGCGTCCAGTAGGCGGCCATTCTTCGGATTGATCGCGCTCAGCGTGAGCGGCTGCTTTCGGAAAGCTGACATCCAGGCGCGCCTTAATTTGGCGACCTGTCACACGCATGCAGTCATTCGCAAAAACGTGGCGCGGCACCTGTCTCCTGGAAAGCGTTGAGTGCTGCAACTAGCGCTGAGCTTCACCTGAGATATCTTCCGGCAGGTGGATAATTTTTAAGCTTGGCTTCAACGTTGATTTGAATCAATAAAGCGCCACGGACTGTGTTGTAAACAGCGCACCAACCTTGTGAGGATGCAGTTTGATGCACGAGCCCAATTTGACAACCCGAATTATCTGCAACGATCGTGAACTGGCCGACCAACTGCACCACCTGTTGGTTCACACAGTACCAGATTGCGAGGTACTGACCGCGCCGCGCGATTGCAGTGCGGCGCCTTTTTGCCGTTGGCTCGGTGAGGCACCGTTAGGGCCGGCTGGGCAGGTACAGGTCGCTTTAGTCGAGGCTATTGAGGTTCTGGAGCGGACTCGCCACGCCTTCAAATCCCGCGAACTGGGACAACTACGGCAGCACTTGAACGCATTACTGGACACATTGTCAGACAATCCAAAATGATGTAAATATGCCATCAGTAGGTTCCGTTCAATGCGGGAACCGGCTTTGCCGAGCAGGACAACGGGCCTGAAAGACGAAGCGCCGTGACACCAGTTCTTGACCAGAACTCGTTGTCATGGCGTTTTTTTTTGTCAGCGAATAGGAATCGGTACAAGAACAGGGGCGTGAGAATGAAGGTGACAAAAGATCTGACGGAGTTGCTCAGGCGTATCCGTCTTGATCATGAGGAGATTATCGAGCGCTTCCGCTTTCTCGACTGGAGTGCCGAAGATGCCGAGCGGCTCGGCGCAGCAGCTCAGCGCATGTCCCCAGCTCAGCAGGCTTTCGTCGATCATTTGTATTGTCACCTAGCGAAATTCCCCACGCCGTCAGCGCTACTCCGCGCGCCGGAGGTCACCGCCCGACTGAAGCACAGCCAGGCCGAGTATTACCAGTGTTTGTGGGGCGGCCCCTACGATGATGACTATATCAACGGCCGTCTGCGTATCGGTGTGATCCACCAACAGGTCGGTCTGGAATTGAAGTGGTATCTCGGCGCCTATCGGCTGTACCTCGACGACATGCTTGTAAGCGTTCTCGGCGACAGTCACAACGCCACTCTCTACTCGAGTCTGTTGAAAGCGGTGTTCTTCGACATGACCTTGGCCATCGACACCTACAGTGCGGCACAGCACAAGGCTCTGGAAGACAGCGAGGCGCGCTTCGCCCGTGCTCTGCGTGGTGCCAATGACGGACTCTGGGATTGGCATGTCGATCAGGATCGACTGTATGTTTCAGAACGCTGGGCCAGCATGCTCGGCCTCAGCCGCGATAGCATCGGCGAAAGCAGTTCCAGTTGGTTCGGGCGCGTGCATCCGGACGATCTACCGGATTTTCGCCAGGCCATTGATGCCCACTTACAAGGGCTGACATCGTCGGTACACCATGAGTACCGCATCCGCCAAGACAATGGTGGCTATATTTGGGTTCTCATGCGCGGGGTCGCCGACGCGACGACACCCGGTCATCTGCGCATGGCCGGCTCTCAGTCCGATATCAGCGCACGCAAAGACGCCGAGCAGCGCCTCAAACATGCCGCCCACCATGACCCGCTGACCGGCCTGGCCAACCGTATGCGCCTTGACGAGCAAATGCAGAAAACAATGGTGGAAAAGCGCAAGGGAGGTACCCAGGAGGCGCTGCTGTTCATCGACCTCGATCGCTTCAAGTTGATCAACGATAGCCTCGGCCACAACGTTGGTGATCGAGTACTGGTAGAAGTGGCGCAGCGCTTGAGAAGTTCTCTGCGCCCTGCTGATCAACTATTCCGCTTCGGCGGGGACGAGTTCATCGTACTGCTTCATGATCTCACCTGCGCCCGTGACGCGGAGCGAGTATCCCAACGCATTCTCGACAATCTGCATCAACCGCTGCACATGGACAATCGTACCCTAGTAGTTAGTGCGAGCATTGGTATCGCCCCATTGCACGATAACGGCAAAGTACTGGATGTCTTGCAGGCCGCCGACCTTGCGCTCTACAGCGCCAAGTCTGCCGGCAAGGCGCGATTTGCCCACTACAGTGAAGCGTTGCAAGATACGGCTCAGCATCATTTGGAACTGGAGTCCGCCCTGGGCCAGGCGCTGCAACACAATGAGTTCGAGTTGCACTATCAACCGATCTATCGTCTTGACCAAGGGGCGCCCCTCGTGTCTGGGGTCGAAGCGCTGTTACGGTGGCGCCATGGTGAACGCTTGATCTCACCGCTGGAGTTCATCCCAGCGCTGGAGGAGTCGGGGGAAATCATTCGCGTCGGCGAATGGGTATTGCGCCAAGCCTGCCAGCAGACCCGCTTCTGGCAACTGGCCGGACATGACCGTCTGCGCTGTTCAGTGAACATCTCCAGCACCCAATTGCAACAAGTCGACTTCTCCCTTCGGCTAATCGACATCCTGCAAGAAAGCGGCCTACCACCAGCCAGCCTGATCCTGGAGATTACTGAAAGCCAGCTGATGCATGACGACATGGACACACTGGCCTGTCTGAACGAATTGGCCAGCCTTGGCGTGTTGTTGGCGCTGGACGATTTTGGCACCGGTTACTCCTCCCTTGGGTATCTCACACGCTTTCCGCTGCACATCCTCAAGCTGGATAAAAGTTTCATCGGCGGCATCCCGTACGACAAAAAACAGAGCCTGATCAGCCACGCGATCATCGGCCTTGGCCGTAACCTTGGCCTGGAGGTAGTGGCCGAGGGCATCGAGAACCCGGCACAACTGGACTTTGTAGCCAGTGAAGGCTGCCATTACGCCCAGGGCTACTGGTTTAGCCGGCCACGACCCGCTGACCAGATGCCACGGCTGCTCAGTGGAGAAGACTGTTTCGAGGGGCATTGGTGCCCATAGCTGTACGCACGGTAGGTACCCAGCGGTTATCCATCAGTTCAGGAAGCAAACCATGAAAGTCAATCTTCCGGTCAGTGGTTGTGCAGTCCAATTCAGCGCCAATGCGAACATACTTTCAACAACCAACCCCAAGGGCACCATCACCTACGTTAATCCGGACTTCATCAACATCAGCGGCTTCAGTGAGGCCGAATTGCTCGGCGTCAATCACAACATCGTGCGCCACCCGGATATGCCGCCGGAAGCGTTCGCACACCTGTGGCAGACCCTCAAGGCCGGACGCTCATGGATGGGACTTGTAAAAAATCGCTGTAAGAATGGGGACCACTACTGGGTCAGCGCCTACGCCACGCCGATGCAGCGCAATGGTGAAACAGTGGAATACCAATCGGTTCGCACCCTCCCACCGAAAGCACTGGTAGACGCCGCCGAACATCTTTATGCACAGTTGCGCAACGGTAAAAAAACACACTACCTGCGCCCGTCACGACTGTCCGTCCGCATGCGCCTGGCGCTTGCAAGTGCCGGGCTGAACCTGCTTGGCTTTACCGCTTTGGGCTTGGTTGGCGTCCTCTCCTGGAGTCATGCGGCCATCGTTGCGCCGCTATTCACCTTATTGCTCGGCGGCCTGCTGTACCACGGCCTGCGTCCCCTCGACGCCCTTGCCCGAAAAGCCAAAAATATCGCCGATAACCCGCTCAGCCAAATGCTGTACAGCGGCCGCCGCGACCAATTTGGACAAATCGATTTCACGTTGCAAATGCTCAACGCTGAGACGAGGGCAGTCGTCGGCCGCATTGCCGACTCGGCCCGTCAGTTGAACAATGAGGTCGACGAGCTGGCTGCCGCAGTGGACAAAAGCAACTGTGCGACCTTGCAACAGCAAGGGGAAACCTCTCAGGTGGCAAGCGCCATCACCCAGATGGCCAGCAGCGTGCAGGAGGTGGCGCGCAACGCTCAGCTCACTGCCAGTGCCGTGAGCTTGGCTGATCAAGAAACTGATCGAGGTCGACAACTGGTTGAGCAAACCCGCCAGCACATAGACAGCCTAGCCAGTGAGGTGCAACAGACCAGTACGGTGATTCACCAATTGGAACAGCATGGCCAAGAAATCAACCGCGTACTTGAGGTCATCCAAAGTATCGCTGAACAGACAAACCTACTAGCCCTCAATGCCGCCATCGAGGCCGCTCGCGCCGGCGAGGCTGGACGTGGATTCGCAGTCGTCGCCGACGAGGTGCGCGGGCTGGCATCGCGCACTCAGCAATCCACCGCAGAAATCCAGGGCACCATCGATACCTTGCGATGCTCCACCGAGGATGCTGTGGTCGCGATGCAACGCAGCCACAGTAAGGCCGAAGCCAGTGTTGAACAGGCGCTGTTCGCCGCCCTGGCGCTGGATGGGATCACCCAACGAGTCGGTGAAATCAGCGATATGAGTGTGCAAATTGCCGCTGCCGTGGAGGAGCAGAGCGCGGTTAGTGACAGTATCCAGTGCAACCTGAACGGTATCAGTCAAGCCAACCAAAGTAATGTACTTGCCAGCAACCAGAGCCGCACGACTGCTGCTCATGTCGCCAAACTGGCCGAGCGCCTTCAACTGCTATCGGCGCAATTCTGGGGCCGTCAACGTAATGAGTGACGGAATAGAGCTGAAAGCTAAGCACTCACCCCAAAACCAGCTAGGACTGGATAACCAACTGTTGATGTTTGCCCGTCACTGGTATCTGAGCGGTGCCTATCTGCGCTGTACGAGCTGTAACACCGGACAAAAAGCCAGCGAAGCCAACTTGGCGTTCCTCCACGAAAACACCTGTCGTCGCGCGGATTCCCAGCACTACCCGTGGCATGAGCTTGCGTGCATTCTGCATTGGGTACCGAGCGAAGATGTCGTTTATATCTAAGTCTTACCCTGCGGGAATAGCTTCTCACGGTCGATCAGAGTGGATTACCGCCCGGAAAAGACAAAACCCCTACCTGCATATGCAGATAGGGGTTTCGGAATTTAATCTTGACGATGACCTACTCTCACATGGGGAAACCCCACACTACCATCGGCGATGCATCGTTTCAC
>NZ_PVZN01000010.1 GCF_003024385.1 Pseudomonas sp. BBP2017 | reverse complement strand
GGCAAGAGCGCGAAAGTCGCGCTCATTGCCTGCATGCGGATACTGCTGATCAGGCTGAACGCCATGCTACGCGACGGTACCGAATGGCGGTGACGAATAGCATGGTGAAGACAGTTGCTCCCACAGGATGGTTACTATCCCTGTGGGAGCGGGCTTGCCCCGCGATCAGATCGGTACTTACTGCACCGCCGCTTCCTGCACTACGCGGATCACCCGCTGTGGGAAGGGAATGTCGATACCCTCTTCCTTCAGACGATCGCGCGCATGCTCGTTGAGCATGAACAGCACATCCCAGTAGTCAGCAGTGTTCACCCAGATCCGCAAGGACAGTGTGATCGCGCTGTCACCCAGCAGCGAAACCACTGCCTGTGGCGCCGGATCCTGATGTACGCGTGGGTCTTTGGCCAGCGCCAGCAGTACCTGACGGGCTTTCTGCAGATCGGCTTCGTAATCGACACCGACATCGAACACCACCTTGCGGGTTGGCTGACGGTTGGTGTTGGTGATGATGCCGTTGGACAGGCTGCCGTTGGGCAGGATCACCGTCTTGTTGTCACCGGTACGCAGCACCGTGTGAAAGATCTGGATGCTGTCTACAGTGCCGGAAACGCCTTGGGCTTCGATCCAGTCACCCAGGCGAAACGGACGGAACAGCAGAATCAGCACGCCGCCAGCGAAGTTTGCCAGGCTGCCTTGCAAAGCCAGACCGATGGCCAGGCTGGCAGCACCGATGGCGGCGACGAACGAGGTGGTTTCGATACCGATCATCGAGGCAACGCTGATCGCCAGCAATATCTTCAGAATCACATTCGCCAGCGTACTGATGAAACCTTGCAGCGCGAGGTCGGCATTGCGCAAGGCAAGCAATTTGCCCAGACGGTAGGTCACCTTGTTGATCACCCACCAGCCAATGGCCAAGGTCAGCAGCGCCAGCAACAGGCGGCTGCCGTATTCCATGATCAAGGGGATCCAGGTCTGCGACGTTTTAACCAGCTGATCGACTTCAGCACTCAAATCCATAATGTTCTCCTGATGCCGAAGGGCAAAAGCTGTAAAAATCGCGCCGCAATCGTTTCAACGGCAACAGAGACCTCGGACGCCAAAACGGCGCCAAGGTTCCGATATGCTTCGATCAGTCGCGGAAGTTGTTGAACTGCAGCGGCATGCCGAACTCTTTGCCACGCAGTGCGGCGATGGCTTCCTGCAGGTCGTCACGCTTTTTGCCGGTGACGCGTACCTGCTCGCCCTGGATGGCGGCCTGAACCTTGAGTTTGGCATCTTTGATGTGGGCGACGATCTTCTTCGCCAACTCCTTGTCGATGCCTTCCTTGAGGGTGGCGTCCTGCTTCATCACTTTGCCTGAAGCGTAGGCATCCTTCACTTCCAGGCACTGCACGTCGATCTTGCGCTTGACCAGGGCCAACTTGAGGATCTCGATCATCGCTTCGAGCTGGAATTCGGCTTCGGCAGTCAGGGTGACGGTCAGTTCCTTTTCCTTGAACTCGAAGCTGCCCTTGCCCTTGAGGTCATAGCGACGGTCCAGATCCTTGACCGCGTTTTCCACGGCGTTGGTGACTTCGTGCTTGTCCAGTTCCGATACCACGTCGAACGACGGCATACCTTCTCTCCATAAAATAAACGCACGCTCGCGGCTCTGATGAAAGAGCGCGATGGAGCGCGCAGGGTTTGACGGTTAAAATACCGGCTCATTATAACGGTTGCGAAACGCTGATGAGCAGCACTTGGCATATTCTCGGCGCCGGCAGTCTGGGCAGCCTCTGGGCCTGCCGTCTGGCCCGTGCGGGCAAAGCGGTCCGGCTGATCCTGCGCGATGCAGAGCGTCTCAAGGCCTATGAAGCGGTGGGTGGTCTGACCCTGATCGAAAAGGGCCGGGCCCAACTGCATGCGATTCCGGCGCAAACCGCCGACGACAGCACGCCCATTCATCGCCTGCTGGTCGCCTGCAAGGCCTATGACGCTGAGCACGCGGTGGCGCGACTGGCGCCACGCCTGGCCCACGGCGCCGAACTGATCCTGCTGCAGAACGGCCTGGGGAGCCAGGATGCGGTCGCCAATCAGGTCCCGCACGCCCGCTGCATCTTCGCCTCCAGCACCGAAGGCGCGTTTCGCCAGGCCGACTGGCAGGTCAACTTCGCCGGTCACGGCTTCAACTGGCTAGGTGACCAGGCCAACCCGCTGGTCCCGGAGTGGCTCGATGACCTGAACGACGCCGCAATCCCCCACCAGTGGACGCCTGACATCCTCACCCGGCTGTGGCGCAAGCTGGCACTCAACTGCGCCATCAACCCGCTGACCGTGCTGCACGACTGCCGCAACGGCGGCCTTGAGGAGCACCACTGCGAAGTGGCCACCCTTTGCGCCGAACTCACCGAGCTTTTGCAATGCTGTGGCCAACCCGAAGCCGCCAATGGCTTGAGCGAGGAAGTGGAGCGAGTAATCAAGGCCACCGCCGCCAACTATTCTTCCATGTACCAGGATGTTCACCAGGGCCGGCGCACCGAAATCCACTACCTGCTTGGCCACGCCTGCCGCGTGGCCAGCCGCCACAGCCTGGAACTGCCGCACCTGGAACGACTCTACCGGCGCCTGCTCGAACACCTGAGTGCACGCGGATTGCCCTGCGACTGAACGCAGCGTTACCCTGCCCTTTCACCCACAGACCGGGATCCCGCTATCACATGACGCTGCGCGAACGCCTGGAAAACCTGCCGGTCGGCCAGAAACTGCTGGCCGCCCTGCTGGTGCTGCTGATCACCATTTTGCTGGTGGCCAACCTGACTTTCATCAGCGCCGCTTACTGGATTTCCCAGGAGAGCATGGCGCCACAGGCGCTGCAAACCATTGGTCGACTGGTGGCCAATCCACAGCTTGCCTCACAGGCAGCCGACTCACCCGAGTCCGCCAAGGCCTTGCTCAAAGAGCTCGACAGCTACACCCCGTTGCGGGCGGCTGCGGTATACGGCGGCGATGGCAAACTGCTCGCGCAATTGCAGCACGGTGAGCAACTGCCCCTGCCTACCCGCTTGCGTCACATCGAAAACTGGCGCCTGACCGAATTTCGCAGCACCCAGCTGACCAAACTGATTCGTCCGGGCAAGCCTCCCGGCTACCTGCTGATGGTGGCCAGCAGTGAACTGCCGATGGCTTTCTATACCGGTATTCTCACCGCCAGCCTGGGCATCCTGGTGTTCAGTATCCTGTTGTGGATGGTCATCGCCCGGCAGATCAAGCGCCTGATTACTCAGCCAATCAACCAGCTTGAACAACTGTCACGTCAGGTTACCCGCGAGGAGAACTATTCGCTGCGCGCCCAACGCGGCAATGATGATGAAATCGGTAGCCTGGCCGAAGCCTTCAATACCATGCTCACGCGCATCGAAGCACGAGAACAGCAGCTCAAGCGCACCCGTGATGAATTCCAGGACGCTTATGACCAGGCTCAGGGCCTGGCCGAGGAAACCCGCCACACCAACCGCAAGCTGGAGCTGGAAGTCCAGGTACGCAGCAAGATCGAGAAAAAACTCACCGGTTTTCAGAACTACCTCAACAGCATCATCGACTCCATGCCCTCGGCATTGATCGCCCTCGACGAACAGCTCTACGTGACCCAGTGGAACCAGGAAGCCAGCGCCCTCTCCGGCACGCCCCTGGACGAAGCACTGAACCAGCCGATCTTCCTCGCCTTCGAGCCGCTCAAGCCGTTCCTGCCGCAGCTCAAGGAAAGTGTCGAGAAACACCGGGTGGCGAAAATCGAACGGGTGACCTGGACCAAAGGCGATGACGCCCGGCATTACGCCCTGACCTTCTATCCATTGATGGGCGGCGGTGGGCGCGGCGTGGTTATCCGTATCGACGACATCACCCAGCGCCTGTCCCTGGAAGAAATGATGGTGCAGTCGGAGAAAATGCTCTCGGTTGGGGGCCTGGCCGCTGGCATGGCCCATGAAATCAACAACCCGCTGGGCGCGATCCTGCACAACGTGCAGAACATTCGCCGGCGCCTGTCACCGGACCTGGCAAAGAACCAGGAACAGGCAGGCGAACTGGGTATCGACCTGCCTACCGTCAACCGCTACCTGGAAAGCCGCGAAGTCCCGCAGTTGCTGGACGGCATCCAGCAGGCCGGGGCCCGCGCCGCAAAAATCGTCACCCATATGCTCAGTTTCAGTCGACGCAGCAACCGCCAGCTGGCGCCCTGCGACTTACCGGCACTGATCGACCAGGCCGTGGAAATTGCCGGTAACGACTTTGACCTGGCCATCGGCTTCGACTTCAAGGGCCAAGCCATCATCCGTCAGTTCGACCCCAACCTGGGACCGGTGCCCTGCACTGCCAACGAACTCGAGCAAGTGCTGCTCAACCTGCTGAAAAACGCCGCTCAGGCCATCCACCAGCGCGAAGACGACAGCGAGCCGGGCCGCATCATCCTGCGCACCCGGCTCAATCCGCCCTGGGCGGAGATTCAGGTTGAGGATAACGGTGTCGGTATGCCAGAAGCGGTGCGTAAGCGCACTTTCGAGCCGTTCTTCACCACCAAGGAAATCGGCCAGGGCACGGGCCTGGGCCTGTCGGTGTCGTATTTCATCATCACCAATAACCACAAAGGCCAGATGGAGGTGCAATCGGCACCGGGGCAAGGCACCTGCTTTACCTTGCGCCTGCCACTGGCCAACAGCTCACCGACCGTGGTCGAGCCAGACAAAATGGAGTCGTGAACATGGGCTTTCGCTTGTCGAAAATCTACACCCGCACCGGCGACAAGGGCGAAACCGGTCTGGGCGACGGCCGTCGGGTGCCCAAGGATCATCCGCGGATCGAGGCCATCGGTGAGGTCGACAGCCTTAACAGCCAGTTGGGGCTACTGTTGGCCTGGCTGCAAGAGCAGCAGCTGGACGAAGTGTTCGAGGTTCTGGCGCCTTGCCAACACCGCCTGTTCGATCTCGGCGGTGAGCTGGCGATGCCCAGTTATCAGGCGCTGAACGCAGCGGAAGTGGAGCGTCTGGAAACGGCTATTGACTGCTGGAACGAAGAGCTGGGGCCGCTGGAGAACTTCATCCTGCCCAGTGGCTCGGCGCTGATTGCTCAAGCCCACGTGTGCCGTAGCCTGGCACGCAGTGCCGAGCGGCGCTGCCAGCAACTGAACAGTGTCGAGCCACTGGCTGGCGTTGGTTTGGCGTATATCAACCGACTGTCGGACTTACTGTTTGTGGCCGCACGCTTGATTGGCCGACGTCAGGGGGTGGCTGAGGTGCTTTGGCAGGCTGCAGCCAAACCTTGAAAGCCCCATCGCCAGCAACGCCGGCTCCTACAATCTGTAGGAGCCGGCGTTGCTGGCGATGGCTGCAATGCAGCCCATGATTCAGACTTAAGGCCAGAATGCGCGGATCCCCGCCACACCCTGAGCGCCATGCAGCCAGGCCTTCTCGCGCTCGGCAGCACCCACACCACCCAGCAGATACACCGGTTTGCTGAACCCTTCGATCAACTGCTGTGCCTGCTCCCAACCCAGCGGCTGAGCCTCAGGATGCGTCTGCGTCGCCTGCACCGGCGACAAGGTGACGAAATCCACCCCCATCTGCTCGGCCAATGCCAATTCCTCAGCGTTATGGCACGACGCAGCCAGCCAGCGCTCCGCCGGAAACGGTCGACCCTTGCTGGCGTACTTGCGCAGTTGCTCCGAGGTCAGGTGCCAGCCGGCTGCGGGAAAGTCACCCAGCCATTCCAGCGGCCCCTTGAGCATCAGTTGCGCCTTGCCAGCGCACAAACCTACAGCATCCACCGCCACGTCGCGGTACTTGGGGTCGTACATGTTTGGGGCGCGCAGCTGCACCAGCTTTATCCCGCCGGCAATGGCCTTTTGAATTCCGCGCAGCATCTGCGGGACTTCCAGCCCTTCTGGGGTAATCAGGTACTCACCCGGCAAACGCGCCGCCGCCACGATTGGCCGATTGGCCTCGGGGAAGTCGTACTGCGGTAGCTCTCGGGCCGTGACCCAGGTCAGCGGTTGGCCTTCGGCGCCATGGGGCTCGCCGGTAAAACCACTGACCTCCCAGACATCCAGCAGTACCTGCTTGTCCGGATAATCGTGGTGGATCTTGATCAACGGCCGCGCCGCCGTGACGCCAATGCCCAGCTCTTCGTTCAGCTCACGAGCCAGAGCGGTTTCCACCGCTTCACCGTCCTCGACCTTGCCGCCAGGGAACTCCCACAACCCGCCTTGATGCTGGGTGTCGGCGCGACGGGCAATCAGGATACGGCCATCAGCACCTCGAATGACCGCAGCGGCTACATGTATGCGTTTCACCCTTCGCGCTCCGCCAGGCCAGCTTTTTGCCAAGCCTGGAAGGCTGGCCACTGGTAGATGGTCTCGATGTAGGCTGCTGCTTCAGCAGGCACTTCCACCCGGTAGGTACGCAGGCGCACGGCGACAGGGGCGAAGAACGCGTCCGCCAGGCTCGGCGTGCCGAACAGGAACGGACCGGCTTCTTTGGCGGCTAGACGGCATTCGGACCACAACGCGACGATGCGGTCGATATCAACCTGCACATCCAGTGGCATGTTCTCCAGCGCTGCATCACGAGACAGATCGAACGGCATGTTGCCGCGCAGGGCGAAGAAGCCACTGTGCATTTGCGCGCAGGCAGAGCGTGCCTGGGCACGGGCGGCAACGTCGGTCGGCCACAGATGGGCTTGTGGGTGGCGCTCGGCCAGGTATTCGGCGATAGCCAGGGAGTCGGCGATGATGCCGTGCTCGCACTTGAGCAGTGGCACTTTAGCCGTCGGGGAGTACTCCAGCAGCCGCGCACGGGTATCGGGCTGGTTGAGCTTGATCAGGGTTTCATCATAGGTGGCGCCGGCCAGCTCAAGGGCCAGGGCGGCGCGCAGCGACCAGGAGGAGTACAGCTTGTCGCCGATGATCAGGTGGTAACTCATGGTTCGGCTCCATCAGTGGGACTGTCGCGGGGCAAGCCCGCTCCCACCGTCTGTGGGAGCGGGCTTGCCCCGCGATGAGATCAGGTGCGGTACTCAGCGTTGATCTTCACGTACTCGTGGGACAGGTCGGTGGTCCAGATGGTTTCGCTGCACTGGCCACGGCCCAGCTCGATACGGATGGTGATTTCCTCTTCGGCCATCACCGCCGCACCCTGAGCCTCAGTGTAGGTGGCACTGCGGCCGCCTTTACTGGCGATGCAGACATCACCCAGGTAAACGTCAATCAGACTGACGTCCAGCTCAGGCACACCGGCACGGCCAACAGCGGCAAGGATGCGCCCCCAGTTCGGGTCGGAAGCGAACAGTGCGGTCTTGATCAATGGCGAGTGAGCCACGGCGTAACCGACGTCCAGGCACTCTTGGTGGTTGCCGCCACCATTGACTTCAACGGTAACGAATTTGGTCGCGCCTTCGCCGTCACGAACGATGGCCTGAGCCACTTCCATGCACACCTCGAACACCGCTTTTTTCAGTGCTTCGAACAGGGGACCACTGGCCTCGGTGACTTCAGCGACATCCGCTTTGCCGGTGGCGATCAGCATGCAGCAATCGTTGGTCGAGGTATCGCCGTCGATGGTGATGCGGTTGAACGACTTGTTGGCGCCATCGAGCATCAGGTCCTTGAGCACCTGAGGTGCAACCTTGGCGTCGGTGGCGATGTAACCGAGCATGGTCGCCATGTTCGGACGGATCATCCCTGCGCCCTTGCTGATACCGGTGACGGTGATGGTCACCCCGTCATGCTGGAACTGACGGCTGGCGCCCTTTGGCAGGGTATCGGTGGTCATGATGCCGGTAGCGGCAGCAGCCCAGTTGTTTTCCGACAGATCGTCCAGGGCAGCCTGCAGCGCGCCTTCGATTTTCTCGACAGGCAGCGGCTCACCGATGACACCGGTGGAGAATGGCAATACCGCACTGGCATCGACGCCCGTCAGCTCGGCCAGCTTGGCGCAGGTACGTTCAGCGGCAGCCAGACCCGGAGCGCCGGTACCGGCGTTGGCATTACCGGTGTTGGTCAGCAGGTAGCGCACAGTGCCCTGAACGCGCTGTTTGGCGAGGATCACCGGCGCTGCACAAAAGGCATTGAGGGTGAACACACCGGCCACGCTGGAGCCTTCGGCACAGCGCATGACCACCACGTCCTTGCGTCCCGGACGCTTGATACCCGCAGAGGCGATGCCGAGTTCAAAACCTGGAACCGGGTGCAACGTTGGCAAAGGACCAAGACCAACAGCCATGTAAGCGCTCCTAGAAAAAGTACACCGGATCGAATAGGCCGGTGCTTGAGATGAAACAACGCCGCGACGGTACAAGACCGGTCGCGGCGTGGTGTTCGTGAATCAGCGGACTGCCGGGCAGATGAGGTTAGTTGATCTGACCGTGGCAGTGCTTGAACTTCTTGCCCGAACCACACCAGCACAGTTCATTGCGGCCCAGCTTCTGCTCGTTGCGCACCGGGGCAGCAGCGACGGCGACATCAGCGCCCTCCTCCTGCACCTCGGCTTGCTCCAGACCCGGTACTGCAGCGTGCTGGAACTGCATGCGTGCAGCCAGCTCCTCTGCCTCGCGGCGCAGACGGGCTTCTTCTTCGGCAGGATCTTCGCGGCGAACCTGAACGTGCGAGAGCACGCGGATGGTGTCGCGCTTGATCGACTCAAGCAGTTCCTGGAACAGGTTGAACGACTCGCGCTTGTATTCCTGCTTCGGGTTCTTCTGGGCATAGCCACGCAGGTGGATACCGTGACGCAGGTGGTCCATGGTCGACAGGTGGTCTTTCCACAGATCGTCCAGTACACGCAGCAGAATCTGCTTCTCGAAGGTGCGCAGGGCTTCGGCGCTAGCCTGCTCTTCCTTCTCGTTGTAAGCCGCCAGCAGCTCGGTCATGAGCTTCTCGCGCAGGGTTTCTTCGTACAGGTGATCGTCTTCGTCGAGCCACTGCTGGATCGGCAGCTTGACCCCAAAATCGCTGGCCAGGGCGGCTTCCAGGCCGGCCACGTCCCACTGCTCGGGCAGCGATTGCGGCGGAATGTGCTGGGCCACGGTGGCGTCGAGCACTTCCTGACGGAAGTCGGCGATGGTGTCGCCAATGTTGTCGGCTGCCAGCAGGCTGTTACGCATGTGGTAGATAACTTTACGCTGCTCGTTGGCCACGTCGTCGAATTCGAGCAATTGCTTACGAATGTCGAAGTTGCGACCTTCGACCTTACGCTGGGCTTTCTCGATGGCGTTGGTGACCATGCGGTGCTCGATGGCCTCACCGGACTGCATACCCAGCGCCTTCATGAAGTTCTTCACCCGGTCAGAGGCAAAGATACGCATCAGGCTGTCTTCCAGCGACAGGTAGAAACGGCTGGAACCCGGGTCACCCTGACGACCGGAACGGCCGCGCAGCTGGTTGTCGATACGGCGGGATTCATGGCGCTCGGAGGCGATCACATGCAAGCCACCGGATTCGATCACCTGCTGGTGACGCTTCTGCCAGTCGGCCTTGATCTGCGCGATCTGCTCGGGGCTCGGGTTCTCCATGGCCGCGACTTCCACTTCCCAGTTACCACCCAGGAGGATGTCGGTACCACGACCGGCCATGTTGGTGGCGATGGTCAACGCGCCCGGACGACCGGCCTGGGCGATGATCTCGGCTTCTTTTTCGTGGTACTTGGCGTTCAGTACCTTGTGATCGATGCCTTCCTTCTGCAGCAGGTTGGACATGTGCTCGGAGGTTTCGATAGTCGCCGTACCGACCAGGACAGGACGGCCCTGGGTCATGCTTTCCTTGATGTCGGCGATGATCGCGGCGTACTTCTCTTCCGCGGTCAGGTACACCAGGTCGTTGTAGTCCTTACGTGCCAGCGGCTTGTTCGGCGGAATGACCATAACATTGAGGTTATAGATCTGGGCGAACTCGAAGGCTTCGGTGTCAGCAGTACCGGTCATGCCGGACAGCTTGTTGTACAGACGGAAGTAGTTCTGGAAGGTGGTCGATGCCAGGGTCTGGCTTTCGGCCTGGATGTTCAGGTTTTCTTTCGCTTCGATGGCCTGGTGCAGGCCTTCGGACAGACGGCGGCCCGGCATGGTCCGGCCGGTGTGCTCGTCAATCAGCAGGATCTGGCCGTCCTGAACGATGTACTCGACGTTGCGATGGAACAGCTTGTGCGCGCGCAGGCCGGCATAGACGTGAGTCAGCAGGCCGAGGTTATGCGCCGAGTAGAGGCTCTCGCCTTCGGCCAGCAGGCCGACCTGAGCGAGCATCTCTTCGATGAACTGGTGGCCAGCTTCGTTGAGTTCGACCTGACGGCTCTTCTCATCGATCTTGTAGTGGCCTTCCTGGGTGACTTCACCCTCGACTTCCTCGATATGCTGCTTGAGGCGTGGGATCAGTTTGTTGATTTCGATGTACAGCTTGGAGCTGTCTTCGGCCTGGCCGGAGATGATCAGCGGAGTCCGCGCTTCGTCGATCAGGATGGAGTCGACTTCGTCGATCACGGCGAAATTCAGCTCGCGCTGGAATTTCTCTTCCAGGCTGAACGCCATGTTGTCGCGCAGGTAGTCGAAACCGAATTCGTTGTTGGTGCCGTAGGTGATGTCGGCAGCATAGGCAGCGCGTTTTTCTTCCGGCGGCTGGAACGGCGTGACAACGCCGACAGTCAGGCCGAGGAATTCATACAGCGGACGCATCCAGTTGGCGTCACGGCGGGCCAGGTAGTCGTTGACCGTAACCACGTGCACACCCTTGCCGGACAGTGCATTGAGGTACACGCCCAGGGTTGCGACCAAGGTCTTGCCTTCACCGGTGCGCATTTCTGCGATAGTGCCTTCGTGCAAGGCCATGCCGCCGATCAACTGGACGTCGAAGTGGCGCATGCCCATGACCCGCTTGCCCGCCTCACGCGCGACGGCGAAGGCCTCTGGCAGCAGTTGATCGAGGGTCTCGCCTTTGGCCAGGCGCTCTTTGAACTCTGCGGTCTTGGCGCGCAGCTGTTCATCCGAGAGGGCGACCATCTTCTCTTCGAAGGCATTGACGGTCTGCACCGCCTTGAGCAGGCGTTTCACCTCACGCTCGTTCTTGCTTCCAAAAAGTTTTTTTAACAAAGGCGCAAACATATCGACAGGATCTTCCACACATAGGGATGGAGGGCGGCCCCGTGAGTCGCCCGTGCAGCCCTTATGGCCGCATGCGAACGAGCATTCTACCCGGAAACGACGGTGAGGAAAGTGGCGGATGTCCACGATGCTGGCACAGCGCTTTGACGGGGCTTTTTTACAATAAGGGCTTTTTCCACAACTTCAACCCATGGGCAGCATGAAGTTTTTTCCATAAACACCCGAACAAGGCGCAGGTCGGGGGATCTGATAAGATGCCGATACTGTAACTTCAGGTGTCCCCTCATGGCTTTTCGCCCCTTGCCAGCTCGCGCGCCCGCTGTACTGTTGCGCGAAGCCCGGCCGCTCAAAGCCCTGTTCAGCCAGGCCCAGCGCCTGGCGCAACTGCAAAAACTGCTCGACAGCCAGCTGCAACCCGCTGCGCGTGAACATTGCCATATTGCCTCCTGGCGCGAAGGTACCCTGCTGCTGATCGTCACCGATGGCCACTGGGCGACCCGTCTGCGCTACCAGCAAAAACGCCTGCAACGCCAGCTGCAAACGCTGGAGGCGTTCAGCAGCCTGACCCGGATCCTCTTCAAGGTGCAGCCACCAACGACTCAGAGCCGGGCTGCGGGGCACACCGTCGATCTTTCCAGCCGGGCGGCCGAGAACATCCAGGCGACGGCAGAGGGAATCACCGATCCCAAGCTGCGCGCGGCGCTGGAGCGCCTGGCCAGCCATGCACGGGACAAAGGGTAGGAGCGGGCTTGCCCCGCGACGCGATGTGACTGACAGATTGCTATCGCGGGGCAAGCCCCACCCGTTGTTCCCCGCCCAATAAAAAAGGCCACCCGAGGGTGGCCTTAATCACTAGAGAGAGTGTTCGAACTTACACTGCCGCAACCGGACGCATGTAAGAGATCGGTGCCGTACTGGCATCTTCGAAAGTCACCACTTCCCAGGCATCTGTTTCCTCGATCAGCTTGCGCAGCAGCTGGTTGTTCAGCGCGTGCCCGGACTTGTAGCCCTTGAACTCGCCGATCAGGCTGTTGCCCAGCAGGTAGAGGTCGCCGATGGCGTCGAGGATCTTGTGCTTGACGAATTCGTCTTCGTAACGAAGGCCGTCTTCATTGAGCACGCCGTCCTTGTCGACCACGATGGCGTTTTCCACACTGCCGCCAAGCGCGAGGTTGTGCTTGCGCAGGTACTCGATATCGCTCATGAACCCGAAGGTCCGGGCGCGGCTGACTTCCTTCACGAACGAGGTGCTGGAAAAGTCCACGCTGGCACTTTGGGTACGGTTACGGAACACCGGGTGATCGAAATCGATCTCGAAACTCACCTTGAATCCGTCGAACGGCAGGAAAGTAGCGCGCTTGTCGCCATCTTCCACTGTCACTTCGCGCAGGATGCGGATGAATTTCTTGGCTGCGTCCTGTTCTTCCAGGCCGGCAGATTGAATCAGGAATACGAAGGGTCCTGCGCTACCGTCCATGATCGGCACTTCGGACGCGGAGAGCTCGACGTAGGCGTTATCGATGCCCAGGCCAGCCATGGCCGAGAGCAAGTGCTCAACCGTGTCTACCTTGGTATCGCCATTGACCAGTGTCGTCGACATGGTGGTCTCGCCGACATTTGCCGCGCGGGCGGGAATTTCCACCACGGGGTCGAGGTCGGCACGGCGAAATACGATGCCGGTATCCACAGGTGCAGGTTTGAGGGTCAGGTAAACCTTTTCCCCGGAGTGCAGGCCGACACCTGTGGCACGGATAATATTCTTCAGGGTGCGTTGTTTAATCATGGCATTGGCCGCTTCAGCGCAAATTGCGAACTGGTATCAACAAAGGCTGAGGATAATACCAGACCCTGCCTTTGCTGAACACCAATCACCCTTATACCCCTGATAAATTTCATCAATCGGCCTGACGACGCAGGAAAGCTGGAATGTCCAGATAGTCCAGATCGTCTTGCGGATTGAGCTTGGCAGCAGCGGCTGCACCGGCATGCGCCTGATTGCGCATTACGGTCGGACGCTCCAGATCACGGTAGTTCACCGACGACTGTTCGTTGCGCACAGGGGCCGGAGCCGGAGTCTGCTGCTGCATCGAAGCACTCTGCAGGGTGTTGTCGATGACCTTGACCGGCTTCTCGATCTTCGCGCCCAGGCCCGTGGCAACCACGGTCACGTGCAGCTCGTCACGCATGTCCGGATCGATAACGGTACCGACCTTGACCATGGCGTGATCGGAAGCGAAGGCTTCGATGATGCTACCGACGTCCGAGTACTCACCCAGTGACAGGTCAGGACCTGCGGTGATGTTGACCAGGATGCCGCGAGCGCCCTGCAGGTTGACGTCTTCGAGCAGCGGGTTGCGGATTGCCGCTTCAGTCGCCTCACGCGCACGGTTCGGACCGCTGGCGCAGCCAGTGCCCATCATCGCCATGCCCATTTCGCTCATCACGGTGCGTACGTCGGCAAAGTCGACGTTGATCATGCCCGGACGCTTGATGATGTCGGAGATACCGCGAACGGCACCGGCCAGCACGTCGTCAGCCTTGGCGAAAGCGGACAGCAGGCTGGCGTCTTTACCGAGGATGGTCAGCAGCTTTTCGTTCGGAATGGTGATCAGCGAGTCGACGCTGTCGGCCAGTGCACGGATGCCTTCATCGGCGATCTGCATGCGCTTGCGGCCTTCGAACGGGAACGGACGGGTCACCACCGCAACGGTGAGGATACCCAGTTCCTTGGCCACTTCGGCGATGATCGGCGCAGCACCGGTACCGGTTCCGCCGCCCATGCCGGTGGTGATGAACACCATGTTGGTGCCCTGCAGTACTTCGGCAATGCGCTCACGGTCTTCCAGCGCGGCCTGACGGCCGACTTCCGGATTGGCACCGGCACCCAGTCCCTTGGTGACACCGGTACCCAGTTGCAAAATGGTACGCGCGCCGATGTTTTTCAGCGCTTGAGCATCGGTATTGGCGCAGATGAACTCAACGCCCTCGATGTTGCTCTTGACCATGTGATTGACGGCGTTGCCACCGCCGCCACCGACGCCGATCACTTTGATGACCGGACTTTGCGGGACGTTGTCTACGAGCTCGAACATTTTCCCTCTCCTTTCAGTTCTCTAGTTTTTGCGCCTACTACTACTGCTTTGAAACTTTAAAAGTTGCCTTTGACCCAGCGTGTGAAACGCTCGAACGCTGGAGCTTTTGGTTCATCGCCATAGTTGTTGCTGCTGGTACCGGTCAGGCTGACGCCGTCGGACTGCTTCTGCAGGCCGTAGGTCAGCAGGCCCACACCGGTGGAATAAATCGGGTTGCGCACCACGTCGCTCAGGCCCCGAACGCTATGCGGCACGCCCAGGCGTACCGGCATATGGAAAATCTCTTCGGCCAGCTCTACCGCGCCTTCCATCTTCGCGGTGCCGCCGGTCAGGACGATGCCCGCAGGCACCAGGTCCTCGTAGCCGCTGCGACGCAGCTCGGCCTGGATCAGGGTGAACAGCTCGTCGTAACGCGGTTCGACCACTTCGGCCAAGGCCTGGCGCGACAGTTCGCGTGGCGGACGATCACCGACGCTCGGCACCTTGATGGTTTCACCGGCACCGGCCAGTTTGGCCAGGGCGCAGGCGTAACGGATCTTGATCTCTTCGGCGTACTGGGTCGGGGTGCGCAGGGCCATGGCGATGTCATTGGTCACCTGATCGCCGGCAATCGGGATCACCGCGGTGTGACGGATCGCGCCTTCGGTGAAGATGGCGATGTCAGTGGTACCACCACCGATGTCCACCAGGCACACGCCCAGCTCTTTCTCGTCATCGGTCAGCACCGAGTAGGCCGAGGCCAGTTGTTCGAGGATGATGTCGTCGATTTCCAGGCCACAGCGGCGCACACACTTCTCGATGTTCTGTGCGGCATTGACTGCGCAGGTGACCACGTGGACCTTGGCTTCCAGACGCACACCGGACATGCCCAACGGCTCGCGCACGCCTTCCTGGTTGTCGATCACATAGTCCTGCGGCAGGGTGTGCAGGACCCGCTGGTCGGCCGGAATGGCGACCGCTTGAGCCGCATCGAGGACGCGCTCGAGGTCAGCCGCGCTGACTTCACGGTCGCGAATCGCGACGATACCGTGGGAGTTCAGGCTGCGGATGTGATTGCCGGCAACGCCAACGAAAGCCGAATGGATCCGGCAGCCGGCCATCAGCTGGGCTTCTTCTACCGCGCGCTGGATCGACTGCACGGTCGATTCGATATTGACCACCACGCCCTTCTTCAGTCCGCGCGAAGGGTGGGTGCCGATACCGACGATTTCCAGGGTACCGTCGGCCGCGACTTCGCCTACCAGCGCCACTACCTTGGAGGTACCGATATCGAGCCCGACGATCATTTTGCCGCTATGCGCATTTGCCATGGTCCTGCCTCTCTCTAATTCTTCGCAACGGCGGGTTGGGCCGTCGTCGGTGCAATCGGTTCCCGCCAGCCAACGGCCAGGCCATTGGCGTAACGCAGATCGATGCGGGCGATGTTCGTGATCTGTTCTTTGAGTGTCTTGTCGTAAATGGCAATGAAACGGCGCATTTTTTCCACCAGATGGTCGCGCCCCAGCAGCAGTTCGATACCTGGCCCGGTGCTGCCGGCGCCAGTGGTCAGGAACCAGCTGCCGCGCTCGCGCACTTCCAGCCGGGCAATCGAAAAGCCCATTGGCCGCAACATCTGGCTCAGTACCTGATATTGCTGCATCACTTGTTGCTGCGCCCGCTGCGGCCCAAACAGCTGCGGCAGGTGCTCGTAGTTGGCCAGTTCGCGCGGGGTGAAGGCCTGGCCCTGGTTATTGAGCAAGGCTTCTTCGCCCCAACGCGCCACCGGCAACTGTTCTTCCAGGCGGATCACCACTTCGTCCGGCCACACCCGGCGTACTTCGGCATGGGCGATCCAGGGCATCTTCTCCAGCTCGGCGCGCATGCTCGCCAGGTCAACTGTGAAGAAGCTGGCCGCCACATACGGGGCGATTCGCTGCTGCACCGCTTGCTGGCTGATGTAACTCAAGTCACCTTGCACGGCGATCTTGGTGATCGGCCGGTCGGCGTACGGCATCAGGCGTTGCGCGCCTTCATAAGCACCGAATCCGGCGACGACCAGCAGCACCGGCCAGAGCAGACGCTTGAAGACATTGAAATTGGCCTTGGGCAGGCGCGCCGACAGTGGCTCCTTGGCCACCATCCGGCTGGCACCACGCGGCACCGGCTTGTTGCGGCCGGTGGCGGGTTGCTGATGACGTAACATCGCGCCTTGCATGGGCTTAACCTCGCGCCTCGACGCTGGCCGCCAGGATTGCCAGCACCAATTGCTGGAAATCCAGACCGGCCGCACGTGCCGCCATAGGGACCAGGCTGTGATCCGTCATGCCTGGTGCGGTGTTGACTTCGAGCAGCCAGAAATTGCCCTGCTCGTCCTGCATGACGTCCAGCCGCCCCCAGCCAGCGATGCCGATGGCATCACAGGCGCGGGCGGTCAGGTCGATCAGTTCCTGTTCCTTTTCCGCGCTCAAGCCACAAGGAATCCGGTACTGGGTATCGGAAGCCAGGTACTTGGCGTCGTAGTCGTAGAAGGTGTGCGGTGTGCCCAGCGCGATCGGTGGCAATACCTGACCACGCAGGGTCGCAACAGTGAACTCCGGACCGTGAATCCATTGTTCGACCAACACTTGCGAATCGTAGGTGGCGGCGTCTTTCCAGGCGGCGATCAATTCGTCGACACCGTTCACTTTCGCCATACCGATACTGGAACCTTCATGGGCCGGTTTGACGATCAAAGGGAAGCCCAGTTCCGCGCCTGCAGAAATACAGTCGGCTTCGCTGGTGAGCACGGCGTGACGCGGGGTCGGAATGCCCAGGCTGTGCCAGACCTGTTTGGTCCGCAGCTTGTCCATGGCCAGCGCCGACGCGAGGATGCCACTGCCGGTGTAAGGGATGCCCAGGCACTCCAGCAGGCCCTGCATGCTGCCATCTTCACCGCCACGGCCGTGGAGGATGATGAAGGCGCGGTCGATCTTCTCGCTTTGCAGGCGATCGAGCAGGTCATCGCCAACATCGATGGCGACCACATCGACACCAGCGCTGCTCAGCGCTTCGATCACAGCAGCACCGGACTTCAGTGACACTGGGCGCTCGGCGCTCTTGCCACCATAAAGCACGGCTACGCGGCCGAAGGCTTTCGGGTCGATGGTCGAGTGCAACGTGGTGTATGCGTTATCAGTCATTTCGACTTCCCCTGACTGGCAACGGCACCAGCGAACAACGGACTCTTGAGTAATTGCGGGGCCAGGCCACCGATATCACCGGCGCCCTGACACAGCAGGATGTCACCGGCACGCAGCAGTGGCTTGACCAGCGGCGCCAGTTCGATGCCGCGCTCGATGTAGATCGGGTCGAGCTGACCGCGCTGACGGATGCTGTGGCACAGCTGACGGCTGTCGGCACCAGGGATCGGCTCTTCGCCGGCCGGATAGACTTCCATCAGCAGCAGGACGTTGGCGTCAGCCAGGACCTGGACGAAATCGTCGTATAGGTCGCGGGTACGGCTGTAACGGTGCGGCTGATAGACCATCACCAGACGGCGCTCCGGCCAGCCGCCGCGTACGGCCTTGATCACTGCGGCCACTTCGGTCGGGTGGTGACCGTAATCGTCGACCAGCATCACGCTGCCACCGTCTACCGGCAGTTCGCCGTAGACCTGGAAGCGTCGCCCTACCCCCTGGAACCCGGACAGGCCCTGGACGATGGCTTCATCGCTGATGCCTTCGTCGGTGGCGATGGCGATGGTCGCCAGGGCGTTGAGCACATTGTGGTTGCCCGGCATGTTGACCGACACGTCCAGCGGTTCGCGGTCGCGACGCAGCACGGTGAAGTGGGTCTGCATGCCCGACTGGCGAACATTGATCGCGCGCACGTCGGCTTCTTCGCTGAAACCGTAGGTGACCGCCGGGCGCTTGACCTGCGGCAGGATCTCGCGCACCACCGGGTCGTCCAGGCACATCACGGCCAGGCCGTAGAACGGCAGGTTGTGCAGGAACTCGACGAAGGTCTTCTTCAGCTTGTTGAAGTCGCCTTCGTAGGTCGCCATGTGGTCGGCGTCGATGTTGGTGACCACGGCCACCAGCGGCTGCAGGTGCAGGAAGCTGGCGTCGCTTTCGTCGGCTTCGGCGATCAGGTAGCGGCTGGTGCCGAGCTGGGCATTGGTGCCGGCTGCATTCAGACGGCCACCGATGACGAAGGTCGGGTCCAGACCACCCGCGGCAAACACCGAGGCCAGCAGACTGGTGGTGGTAGTTTTGCCATGGGTACCGGCAACGGCGATGCCATGGCGGTAGCGCATCAGCTCGGCGAGCATCTCGGCGCGCGGCACCACCGGAATACGCCGCTCAAGGGCGGTGGCGACTTCCGGGTTGGCCGGGTTGATGGCACTGGAAACCACCAGCACATCGGCGCTCGCAGCGTTTTCGGCGCGGTGACCGATGAAGATCTGCGCCCCGAAGGATTCCAGGCGTTGGGTAACCGCCGAGGTCTTGAGGTCTGAGCCCGAGACTTGATAGCCCAGGTTCAGCAGCACTTCGGCGATTCCGCACATGCCTACACCGCCGATACCGACGAAGTGGATGCGGCGGATACGGCGCATTTCCGGCTGTGGCATGGCTTTCTTGCTTTCAACCATGGGCCACCTCCAGACAGATATCGACCACGGTGCGGGTGGCCGCAGGTTTAGCCAGGCGCCGGGCAGTGGCGGCCATGGTGGTGAGTTTTTCCGGTTGCATCAGCACCTCGTTCAGGCGTTCAGCGAGTTGCGCTGCGCCAGTTGTCGCTTGTGGCATCAGGAAGGCAGCGCCTTCGCGGGCCAGATAATGGGCGTTGTGGGTCTGGTGATCGTCGATGGCATGGGGCAATGGCACCAGCATCGATGGCAACCCGGCCGCAGCCAGCTCACTGACGGTCAGCGCGCCTGCGCGGCAGACCACCAGATCGGCCCAGGCGTATGCCTTGGCCATGTCCTTGATAAAGGGCTCTACCTGAGCCTCGACTCCAGCCTCGCGATAGCGCTCGGCGGTAATCTGGTCGTGCTGTTTACCTGCCTGGTGGAACACTTCGGGACGAATATCCGCGGCGACCTGAGCCAAGGCTTGGGGCAGCAATTTGTTCAACGGTTCGGCACCCAGGCTTCCACCAAGCACCAACAAGCGTGGCCGACGCGCACCCAGAGGCTCGCGCGGGTTTTCCAGGAACAGTTCGCTGCGCACCGGATTGCCGGTGGTGCGCAACTTGTCCGACGCGGCAAAAGTACCGGGGAAAGCTTCGCAGACTCGGCCGGCCAACGGCACCAGCAGCCGATTGGCGGTACCGGCGCGGGCATTCTGCTCGTGGACCACGACAGGTACACCACAGAGCCGGGCGGCAACGCCTCCTGGGCCAGTCACGTAACCACCGAAACCGATCACGCAGACCGGCTTGAGCTGGGCAATGATGCGCCGCGCCTGCAGTACAGCCTTGACCAGGGTGAATGGCGCCTTGAGCAGCGACAGCTTGCCCTTGCCGCGCAGGCCGGTGACTTGAATCAGGTGCAACTGCAGACCTCCCTGGGGCACCAGTTCGTTCTCGATGCCACGCGCAGTGCCCAGCCAGTGCACGGTGTAACCACGCGCCTGGAACTCACGGGCACAGGCCAATGCCGGGAACACGTGGCCCCCGGTGCCGCCAGCCATGATCAGTACATTCTTGCCGTCAGCGGCCATGATTCGGCTCCTCGGCAAAGTCGCTTTCATTGAATTCGTGTTCTTCGCTGCCTAAATGGGTGCGACTCTCCCACTCGATCCGCAGCAACAGCCCGACACAGGCGCAGCAGATTACCAGCGAGCTACCGCCGTAGCTGAGGAACGGCAGGGTCAGGCCCTTGGTCGGCAGCAGGCCGACGTTCACGCCGATGTTGATCAGGAACTGGCCAATCCACAGGAACGCCAGGCCAAAGGCCACATAGGCGGCAAAGTACTGCTTGGCTTTTTCAGCCCACAAACCGATATACAACGCACGCACCGTGACGAAGACGAACAGCGCCACAGTGAGCAGCGAGCCGACAACACCCAGCTCTTCGGCCAGTACCGAAAACACGAAGTCGGTGTGTGCTTCAGGCAGGTAGAACTGCTTCTGCACGCTGTTGCCAAGACCTACGCCAAGCCACTCACCACGCCCGAAAGCGATCAGTGCCTGGGTCAGCTGGTAGCCGGAGCCGAACTGGTCGGACCAGGGGTCGGTAAAGGTAATCAGGCGCGCCATCCGGTAAGGCTGGGCCTGAACCAGGACAAATACCGCCCCCACCGCCAGCACCACCATCAAGCTGAAGCGGAACAGGCCTACCCCGCCGAGGAACAGCATCGCCGCGGCCGCGCCCATCATCACTACCGTGGCACCGAAGTCCGGCTCCATCAGCAGCAGACCGGCCATGGGCAGCAAGACGATGAACGGCTTGAAGAAGCCCATCCAGCTTTCGCGCACCTCGGTCTGACGACGGACCAGGTAACCAGCCAGGTAAATCACCACGAAGACCTTGGCGATTTCCGAAGGCTGCACGTTAAAGAAGCTGAAACCGATCCAGCGCATCGAACCGTTCACTTCGCGGCCGATGCCTGGCACCAGTACCAGCACCAGCAAGCCAAAGGCGCCGACCAGCATGGTGAAGCCCATCTTCTGCCAAGTGGCGATCGGCACCATCATGGTGACGATGCAGGCGAATACGCCAATGGCCACGTACACCAGGTGGCGGAACATGTGATACAGCGGGTTGCCCGACTGCGCAGCGGCCACTTCCGAGGACGCCGAAGTGATCATCACCAGGCCAAGGCCCAGCAGCGCCAGACAACCGGCGAGCATGGCGAAATCGAGGTCGATGCCGCGACCACTGATCAGTGGCGACGGATAGGGCTTGATGATGCCGAAGATCATGCCAGCCCTCCTACGGCCTGGGCAAACAGACGCCCACGCTCTTCAAAATTCTTGAACATATCGAGACTGGCGCAAGCTGGCGAGAGCAGCACGGCATCGCCAGGACGGGCCAGTTCGGCACATTGCTGCACGGCTTCATCGAGGGTTTTCACCCGGATCAGCGGCACGCTGTCACCCAGCGCTTCAGCCAGGCGCTCGGCATCGCGACCCAGCAGCACTACAGCGCGGCAATGCGCGGCTACCGGCGCACGCAGGGCGCTGAAATCTGCACCTTTGCCATCACCGCCAGCGACCAGCACCAGCTTGCCGTCAATATCGGCACCCAAACCTTCGATAGCCGCCAGAGCAGCACCGACGTTGGTGGCCTTGGAGTCGTCGTACCAGTTCACGCCGTCGCGCTCACGAAGCCACTGGCAACGGTGCGCCAGACCGGCGAAGGTGCGCAGGCTGGACAGCATAGCGTCCATCGGCAAGCCGACCGCATGCCCCAGGGCCAGTGCGGCCAGGGCGTTGGACTGGTTGTGCGAACCACGGATTTTCAGCTCGCGCACCGGCATCAGGTTCTGGAACTCGAACGCCAGATACTTCTCGCCATTCTCTTCACGCAGGCCAAAGGCCTTGAAGTCAGGCACGTTCAGGCCGAAGGTCCACACCGGCTGGTTCTCGGCCAGCAACGGACGGCTCAGGGCGTCCTGACGATTGACCACCACTTGCCGCGCACCACGGAAGATCCGGTGTTTGGCCAGGTGATAGGCCGGCAGGCCGCTGTAGCGGTCCATGTGATCTTCGCTGACGTTGAGCACGGTGGCGACTTCAGCGTTGAGCTGATCGGTGGTCTCCAGCTGGAAACTCGACAGCTCCATCACATACAGCTCAACGTCGTCACTGAGCAGGTCCAGCGCCGGGGTACCGAGGTTGCCGCCGACAGCCACGCGCTTACCAGCCGCGACCGCCATTTCGCCGACCAGCGTGGTCACCGTACTTTTCGCGTTGGAACCGCTGATGGCGATGATCGGCGCTTTGGCGTTACGGGCAAACAGCTCGATATCACCGGACAGCTTCACACCACGGGCAGCGGCTTGCTGCAGCGCCGGGGTGGCCAGGGCCAGACCCGGGCTGACATACAGCTCGTCGGCGCGGCAGAGAAACTCTACATCCAGCTCGCCACAGCGTACTTCCACCTGCGGGTAATCGCGGCGCAGGGTTTCCAGTTCCGGTGGTTGCTCACGGGTGTCGGCGACCGCAAAGGCAACGCCCTGGTTCGCCAGGAAGCGAACCAGGGACATGCCGCTCTTGCCGAGGCCGACAACGATGCGGAAGTGGTCAGAAGCGATCAGTGACACGCGTTTCTACCTCAGTTTCAGGGTGGCAAGGCCGATCAGCACCAGAATCACGGTAATAATCCAGAAACGGACGATCACCCGCGGCTCGGGCCAACCCTTGAGTTCAAAGTGGTGGTGGATCGGGGCCATGCGGAACACACGCTTGCCGGTGAGCTTGAACGAGGCCACCTGGATCACTACCGACAGGGTCTCCATGACGAACACGCCGCCCATGATGAACAGGACGATTTCCTGGCGAACGATGACGGCGATGGTGCCCAGCGCTGCGCCCAGTGCCAGGGCACCGACGTCGCCCATGAATACCTGGGCCGGATAGGTGTTGAACCAGAGGAAGCCCAGACCGGCACCGATCAGTGCACCGCAGAATACGATCAGCTCACCGGCGCCTGGCACGTAAGGAATCAGCAGGTACTCGGCGAATTTCACGTTGCCCGACAGGTAGCAGAAGATCCCCAGAGCACCGCCGACCATGACCGTTGGCATGATCGCCAGGCCATCGAGGCCATCGGTCAGGTTCACCGCGTTGCTCGAACCGACGATGACGAAGTAGGTCAGTACCACGAAACCGATACCCAGCGGGATAGTGACATCTTTGAGCATCGGCACGATCAGCGTGGTCTCGACGCTGCTCGGAGCAGTCATATACAGGAAGATCGCCGCACCCAGGCCGAACACCGACTGCCAGAAATACTTCCAGCGGCTTGGCAGGCCACGCGAGTTCTTCTCGATCACCTTGCGGTAGTCATCAACCCAGCCGATGGCGCCGAACAGCAAGGTAACGATCAGTACTACCCAGACATAACGGTTGGTCAGGTCAGCCCACAGCAGGGTGCTGATACCGATAGCCGAGAGAATCAGGGCGCCGCCCATGGTCGGGGTACCGGATTTGGAAAGGTGCGATTGCGGGCCGTCGTTACGAACCGCTTGGCCGATCTGGCGAATCTGCAGGGTACGAATCATCCAGGGGCCCAACCACAGGGCCAGCGACAACGCGGTCAGCACACCCAGAATCCCGCGCAGGGACAGGTACTGAAAGACCGCGAAGCCTTTGTAGAACTGTTGCAGATACTCAGCCAGCAGCAGCAGCATTAATGTTTCTCCCCGCTGGAACCGCACAAAGCCGCCACGACGTTTTCCATCGCAGCGCTGCGCGAACCCTTGATCAAAATAGTGGTGTTAGTGGCCTGCTCGCCGCGAACTGCGTCGATCAGGTCAGCTTGATTAGCGAAATGCCGGGCATTGGCGCCAAACGCTGCCACTGCGTGAGCCATGTTCGGCCCCACCGCATACAGCGCCGAAACTTTATCTTTGGCGTAGTCGCCTACCTGCCGATGCCCTTCCTCAGCCCACTGGCCCAATTCGCCGATATCCCCGAGCACCAGAACGGTGCGCCCGGAAAAGCCAGCGAGTATATCAACGGCAGCGCACATGGAGGTGGGGTTTGCGTTATAAGTGTCGTCAATCACCCGCACGCCGCTCGGCGCCATCTGTACGACAGTTCGGCCCTTGACGGGTTGCACGGCATTCAAGCCCTGGACGATTCCGTCCAGCGTCAGACCAAAGGCATGTGCGGCGGCAGCGGCGGCCAGTGCATTGCTGACGTTATGAGTACCGAGCAGATTGAGCTGGACCCGCGCTACACCCAATGGACTGTGCAGGTCGAAAGACGGGCTACCACGCTCATCCTGGGCGAGGTCAGCGGCATGGAAATCTGCGCCCGCGTTGTTCAGGGCGAAAGTCAGCAGCGGACGATTACCGGCGCGCTGTTTCCAGGTGCCGAAGGCCTTGTCATCAAGGTTCAATACAGCCACGCCATCCTGACCCAGACCTTCGAGGATCTCGCCCTTGGCTTCGACAATCTTCTCCGGGCCGCCGAACTCGCCGACATGCGCGGTACCGGCGTTATTGATCAGTGCCACCTGCGGCTTGGTCAGGCCAACGGTGTAGGCGATCTCGCCAATGCGCGAGGCACCCAGCTCGATGACCGCCGCGCTATGCTCCGGGGCGATTTCAAGCAGGGTCAGCGGTGCACCGAGGTCGTTGTTCAGGTTGCCGCGGGTCGCCAGGACTGGACCACGGGTGCGCAGGATGCTGGCAAGCATTTCCTTGACCGTGGTTTTGCCGCTGGAGCCGGTAATGGCGGCGACCGACTTGTCGAACGCAACACGATTGAGCGCGCCGAGTTGCCCCAAGGCCAGTCGGCAATCGGCAACCAGCAGTTGCGGCAGGTCGCTACCCGGCACTTCGCGCTCGACCAAGGCCGCCACGGCGCCCTTGGCCTGAACTTCATTGAGGTAATCGTGACCGTCAAAACGCGGCCCGGCCAAGGCGACAAACAGTTGCCCGGCAATGATTGCGCGACTGTCGATGCTGACGCCGTTGAAGGTGGCATCAGCACCCAGCAGGCGGCCTTGCAGCGGTGCGGTCAACTGGCTGAGGGTCAATGGCTTAAGCATGAGGGGCCTCCCAGACTGCGAGCGCTTTCTCGGCTTCAACCAAGTCGGAAAAGTCGTGACGCTGACCGTTGATTTCCTGATAGTCCTCGTGGCCTTTGCCGGCCAGGACGATGACATCGTCAACAGCGGCACTGGCAATCAGCTGGGCGATGGCCGCGCCGCGCCCGGCGACGAACTCGACTGCATCGGCCTTGATAAAACCTGGCCGGATGTCGGCAAAGATCTGCTGCGGGTCTTCTGTACGCGGGTTGTCATCGGTGACCAGCACGCGGTCAGCCAGACGCTCGGCCACTTCGGCCATCAATGGACGCTTGCCGCGATCACGATCACCTCCGCAGCCGAACAGGCACAACAACTGGCCTTTGGCGTGCGGGCGCAGGGCCTGAAGTACTTGCTCAAGCGCATCTGGGGTGTGGGCGTAATCGACCACCACCAGCGGTTTGCTGCCACCACCCAGGCGCTGCATGCGGCCGATCGGCCCTTCCAGCAACGGGGTGACCTTGAGAATTTCATCCAGCGCATAGTCCAGCGCCAGCAGGGTACCGACCGCCGCCAGCATATTGCTCAAGTTGAAACGGCCAAGCAGGCGGCTGCGCAGGGTGCGTTCGCCCTGGGCAGTGACGATCACAGCACGCACACCATCGTCGTCAAAATGCGCTTCGCGGCAGTACAGCGAAGCGCCGCTGTCTTTAAGGCTGTAGCTGATCAGACGCGACTTGGCATGCTTACCTGCCAGGCGACGACCGAAGTCATCATCCAGGTTGACTACCCGGCAGCGCAGGTTCGGCCAGGCGAACAGACGCGCCTTGGCGTCTTCGTAGGCCGGCATGCTGCCGTGATAATCAAGGTGATCGCGCGACAGGTTGGTCATCACCGCGATATCGAATTCCAGCGCCGCAACCCGGCCCTGATCCAGGGCATGCGAAGAAACCTCCATGGCGACGGCTTTCGCCCCGCCCTTCTTCAGATCATTCAGGGTCGCCTGCACGGCGATCGGATCAGGCGTGGTCAGGCGGCCACTTTGCAGTTCGCCATAGAACCCCGTGCCCAGGGTGCCGATCAGGCCGCAGCGCTGACCGAGTTTGTCCAGGGCCTGGGCCACCAGTTGAGTCACGCTGGTCTTGCCGTTGGTGCCGGTGACGCCGACCAGATCCAGCTGACGGCTCGGCTCGCCATAGAAGCGCCCGGCAATATCCGACAACTGGGCAATCAGGCCTTTGACCGGAATCAGTGGCACTTTGCTAATCGGCAGCACACTCGCGCCTTGCGCTTCATAGGCAACAGCTGCCGCGCCGCGCTTGAGCGCATCGGCAATGTGCTCACGACCGTCAACCTGCGCACCGGGGACTGCCAGAAACAGGTCGCCCGGACGCACATTTCGGCTGTCCAGTGTCAACTCGCGAATCGACGGATCGCTACTGGCCTGGGTGAAAAGCTTACTCAATGGCATTGTCATCAACCGCGCCCTCCTTTGGCGGGCGCAGCATCAACCTGCTGCTGTGGAACCGGCGGCGGAAGGTTATCCGGCGGAATGTTCATAAGCCGCAACGTGCCGGACATGACCTTGCTGAAGACCGGCGCTGAAACCAGGCCACCAAAGTAGCCGCCTTTGCTCGGCTCATCGATGACCACCACCACGGCATAACGCGGGTCGCTCATCGGGCCGAAACCGGCGAACAGCGAGCGATAGGAATTTTCGGTGTACCCCTTGGAGCCGATCGTGGCTTTACGCGCCGTACCACTCTTGCCACCGACGTGATAGAACGGCACCTGGGCACGGAACACGCCGCGCGGCGCTTCGATAACCTGCTGAACCATGCCCTGGATGGTCTTGGCGACTTCTACCGGTACCACCTGGGTGAATTCTGGCGTCTTGTCGACCTTGAGGATGCTCAACGGCACCATCTTGCCGTCGTTGGCCAGCGCAGCATAGGCATGAACGAGCTGCAGCGCGGTCACCGACAAGCCATAGCCGTAGGACAACGTGGCGGTTTCCGCCTTGCGCCACTCACGGTGGTTCGGCAGGTTACCGACCCGCTCACCGGGGAAGCCCAGGCCGGTGTACTGACCCAGACCGAGCTGGGACATCACCCGATAAATGGATTCGCCACCGATATCGAAGGCGATCTTGCTCATGCCGACGTTACTGGAGTTGATCAGAATGCCGGTCAGGTCAAGGATCGGACCTTCGCTCTTGGACACGTCACGAATGGTGTAACGCCCCAGCTGCAAAGTGCCCGGATAGACTTCAACCTTGTCGGTCGGCTTCCAGCGCCCACTCTGCAGCGCAGCACTCATGGACAGCGGCTTGACCGTGGAGCCGGGCTCGAATACGTCGATGATCGCACGGTTACGCATGGCGGCCGGGAACATGCTGCGGCGGTTGTTGGGGTTGTAGGTGGGCTGGTTGACCATGGCCAGCACTTCACCGGTTTTCACATCCAGAATCACCAGACTGCCGGCCTTGGCTTCCTGTTCGGCAATCGCATTACGCAGCTCGCGAGTCGCCAGGTATTGCAGGCGCAGGTCGATGGACAACGCCAAGGTCTTTCCGGCCTTGGCGTTTTTGGTTACCTGGATGTCTTTGATCAGCCGGCCACGCCGGTCCTTGATGACCTGGCGCTTGCCGGGAACGCCGGCCAGCCACTCATCGTAGGCCAGCTCGACCCCTTCGCGACCGTGGTCATCGAGGTCGGTAAAGCCGACCATATGCGCGGCAACATCGCCGGCCGGGTAGAAACGTCGAAATTCCTCGATGCCGTAGACACCGGGAACCTTAAGATCAAGCACTGCTTGCCCCTGCTCCGGGGTCAGGCCACGGACCAGATAGATAAATTCTTTGTTGGCCTGTTGTTCCAGGCGCTGGGTCAGCTGCTGTGGGCTTTGCTTGAGCGCGGCGGCCAGTGCCGGCCAACGCTCCTTGGATGCCTGCATTTCCTTGGGATTGGCCCACAGGGTGGTGACCGGAGTACTGACGGCCAACGGCTCACCGTTGCGGTCAGTGATGAGTCCGCGGTGCGCAGGAATCGGAATATGACGCAGGCTGCGGGCATCGCCCTGACCTTTGAGGAAGTCACGGTCAACTACCTGCAGATCGATGATGCGCCAGGCAATCGCACCGACCATCAGCGCCAGCAAGGCGATGACCACGCGGAACCGCCACGGGTAGAGAGCGCCTTCGAGCTTCATCATGGCGCCACCATCCGCACTTCATCGGCAGCCGGAATGCGCATCTGCAGCTGTTCGCTGGCCAGGTTCTCGATGCGGCTGTGGGCCGTCCAGGTGCTTTGTTCAAGAATCAACCGACCCCATTCGGCCTGGGCCTTGTCGCGCTCGCTGAGCTCACCGTACAGGGTGTTGAGCAACTGACGATTCCAGTGCGCGCTGTACGATACCGCCACCGATGAAACGAGCACGGCAATGAACAGCAAAAGCATCAGCAAGCTTCCGCCTGGCAAAGGCTTGGCGAACAAGCGGCTCACCGCAGTTTCTCGGCAACGCGCATAACGGCACTGCGCGAACGTGGGTTGGCCTTGAGTTCGGCTTCGGAGGCGAATTGGGCCTTGCCGTGGACCTTGATCTTCGGTTCGAAATGCTTGTGCTGCACAGGCAGGTTGCGCGGCAGGTTATCGGATTCGCCCTTGACCAGCTTGCGCATGAACAGTTTGACGATGCGATCTTCCAGGGAGTGGAAGCTGATCACTACCAGACGCCCGCCGACTTCCAACGCTTCAAGCGCGGCTTCAAGGCCGGCCTCAAGGTCGCCGAGTTCATTGTTAACGTGAATGCGCAGGCCCTGGAAGGCGCGGGTCGCCGGGTTCTTGCCCTTTTCCCAGGCAGGGTTGGCAACCTTGAGCACTTCAGCCAGATCGGCGGTGCGCTCAAAAGGCTGAATTTCGCGACGCGCCACGACAGCATTGGCCATGCGCTTGGCAAAACGCTCTTCGCCATATTCCTTGAACACCCTGGCGATTTCTTCGGCCGGGGCGCTGGCGATAAACTCGGCAGCGCTGATACCACGCGTCGGGTCCATGCGCATATCCAGCGGACCGTCGTTGAGAAAGCTGAAACCGCGCTCCGGGTCATCGAGCTGTGGCGAAGAAACGCCCAGGTCCATCAGGATGCCGCTGACCTTGCCGGCCAGGCCGCGCTGGGCAACTTCATCGCCCAGCTCGGCAAAACTGCGCTGCACAATGACAAAGCGGCCGTCTTCGGCCGCCAGCGCTTGCCCGGTGGCAATCGCTTGAGGATCTTTGTCAAAACCGAGCAACTTTCCTTGTGGCCCGAGCTTGCTGAGAATCAGCCGGCTGTGCCCGCCGCGCCCGAAGGTGCCATCCAGATAACAGCCACCGGCGCGTACGGCGAGAGCCTCGACGGCTTCGTCAAGCAGTACGGTGATGTGGTTAAAGCCGCTATCTATAGTCACAGGATCAAATCACGCAGTTCATCAGGCATGGCGCCCGGTTGTTGGATAGCTGCAAGGTCGGCTGCCGAAACTGCGTTCCAGGCGTCCTCGTCCCACAGCTGAAATTTGTTCAGTTGCCCCACCAGCATTGCCTTCTTGTCGAGCTTGGCGTACTCGCGCAAACGCGGAGGCACCAGGAAACGCCCACTGCCATCAAGCTCCAGATCCACCGCATTGCCGATCAGCAGACGCTGCAGGCGACGGTTCTCTTCACGCAATGACGGCAAGGCGCGCAACTTGGCCTCAATCAGCTCCCACTCATCGAGCGGGTATACACACAAGCAGGGGTCTACTGCGTCGATGGTCACGATCAACTGCCCGGAACTACGCGAATCGAGCTCGTCACGGTACCGGCTCGGCATTGCGAGACGGCCCTTTGCGTCGAGGTTGATAGCGTTTGCTCCGCGGAACACGGCTGCGATTCCCCACTTGTCAGCTTTTTTGTAATCAGAAAACCCACTTCATGCCACTTTCTGCCACTTGCGCACACTATAGGAATCCGCCCACCACACCGTCAAGGCGCGCCTACAAGGAAATCCCTTACAGATCGGTGATTTAGCGCAGGAAAGGAAGATGAAAGGACCATTCGGGGAAATTTCTGACAGAAAAAATCAAACTCATTCAGACAAATAGAGTCCGAACTTAAAGTGATTTATTAAGAGTAAGATTTTTTTGGTATTACCAAGACACATCTGCTATCGATTCAAGCAGGAGGGGGATGAGGTGGAGAGTCGATCTGTAAGCCGGGTTTTGTCGAGGACAGTCATTCCTCTACGACGGCCATCACTGGACGCCTCTAGCAACCTACCCGGTTCCAACGCGGGCCGCGCCATATGGAACCCTATTTGGTCTTGCTCCGAGTGGGGTTTACCTAGCCACGAACTGTTGCCAGTCGTGCGGTGCGCTCTTACCGCACCTTTTCACCCTTACCGGCACCGAAGTGCTTAGGCGGTTGTTTTCTGTGGCACTTTCCGTAGGCTCGCGCCTCCCAGGCGTTACCTGGCACTCTGCCCTATGGAGCCCGGACTTTCCTCCCCCCTCTTTTGCAGAACAAAAGAAGGCAGCGACTGTCCGATCGACTCTCCGCCGCAAAGGTTAACGGCAGAGACGCTCAAGAACAAGCGATAAAACAAATCGTAGCACCAAGCCACTAGTTGTCTTTCTGTTTTTCCAGAGCCGCCTGATACAACACATTCTTGCGCACGCCGGTAATTTCCGCTGCCAGGGCCGCCGCTCGCTTGAGTGGCATCTCTGCCAGCAGCAGGTCGAGCACGCGCATGGCTTCGCTGCTTACTGCCTGCTCATCTTCCGGCGCAGTCCAGCCGGCTACCAGCACCACACATTCACCGCGCTGCTGATTACTGTCGGCTTCGACAAACGCACGCAGTTCTCCCAGCGGCAACCCCTTGAGGGTTTCAAAGGTCTTGGTCAGCTCACGCGCCAGCAAAGCGGGACGCTCGGCACCAAACACTGCCTCCATATCCTGCAGGCATTCGAGAATCCGATGCGGCGCCTCGTAAAAGATCAAGGTCCGCGGTTCTTCCTTGACCTGACTCAGACGCGCCTTGCGTCCGACCGCCTTGGCCGGCAGAAAGCCCTCAAAGATGAAGCGATCAGACGGCAGCCCCGCAGCCGACAGCGCGGCAATCAAAGCACAGGCACCGGGCACCGGAACCACGGCGACCCCCGCAGCACGCGCCTGGCGCACCAGATGGTAGCCAGGGTCGGAAATCAATGGCGTACCTGCATCGGAGATCAGCGCCACGTTATCGCCAGCCAGCAGACGCGTGAGAAAGCGGCTGCCCTCCTCTCGTTCGTTGTGCTCGTGACAGGCCGCCAAGGGGGTATTGATACCGAAGTGTTGCAACAAGCGAATGGAATGACGCGTGTCTTCCGCAGCGATCAGGGCCACATCGCTGAGCACTTTCAGCGCCCGCGCGCTCATGTCATCCAGGTTGCCGATGGGCGTGGCCACCACGTAAAGCGTGCCAGCAGTGGAATGGGAAGCCCCTGGAACATCAGTCACAGCACACACCTGTCGTGTTGAACAAAGCGCCATTGTAGCCCGACTGACGGCAACAATGCGTAACCTGCACCGCCCGCACACTGCGCTCCACCACCTATATTGAAGGATTAACGCCAGCAACATCGCGCCCCGGCCAGTGCTTGGGTACAATTGCCAGTTAATTTGATCGAGTAACAGGACCCTTACATGATCGCTTGCCTGCGGCTGTTCACAGCCCTTTGCCTCGCCGCCCTGCTGGCAGCCTGCGCCAGCTCGCCTTCGTCGAGCCTCGGCGAACTGCCGCGCACCCCAGACGCCAGCATTGAGCAACTGCTTGAACAGGCCACCACCAGCAAGACACCGGAACAAGCCGCGCTGCTGCGCTTGAGCGCTGCCGACCTGGCTCACCAACAAAAGGATAATGTGCGCGCAGCGCGAATCCTCGAGCAAGTGCCTGTGGCGCAACTCAAACCGGCCCAACAGATCTTCGCCAGCACGCTGAGCGCCGAGCTGGCCATGAGCCGCAACCAGCCCAAAGCCGCGCTGACCGCCCTGAGCCACCCAAGCCTCGCGCGCCTGGGTGAACTGCCGGACGAACAACAACGGCGCACCCGCAGCGTGCAGGCCAGCGTACTGGAAGCCAATGGCCAGACCCTGGCCGCAGCGCAGGCCCGCGTCGAACTGGCGCCACTGCTCAGCGGCAACGCCGCCAGCGACAACCAGAATGCCATCTGGAACCTGGTTGCAGCCCTGCCCAGCGATCAACTGCAAGGCGCCAGCACCGGGGCCGACCCCTTGGCTGGCTGGGCCAGCCTGGCCCTGACAGTAAAAAGCGCCGGCACCCTGGAACAGCAACAGGCAGCGATCGAGACCTGGCGCAAGCAGCACCCTGAGCACCCGGCAGCCCTGCAACTGCCACTGGCGCTGGTCAAGCTCAAAGAAATGGCCAGCCAGCCGCTGACCAAGATTGCCCTGCTGCTGCCACAGGAAGGCCAGCTGGCCGGCGTTGCCCGCGCCCTGCGCGATGGCTTCATGGCTGCGCACTTCCAGGCCCAGCAAGCGGGACAGAAGCCACCCGCCGTCGAAGTGTTCGATAGCTCGCGCCTGACGTCCCTGGATGACTTCTATCGCCAGGCCCAGGCCGCTGGCGTGCAACTGGTGGTTGGCCCGCTGGAAAAACCACTGGTCAAGCAACTCGCTTCGCGCCCACAGCTGCCGATCACCACCCTGGCCCTGAATTACAGCGATGCCGGCCAGAAAGGCCCAGCACAATTGTTCCAGTTTGGCCTGGCCGCCGAAGACGAAGCCCGCGAAGTGTCGCGTCGCGCCCGCGCCGACGGCATGGTTCGCGCCGTTGCCTTGGTCCCTCGTGGCGAATGGGGCGACCGTGTGCTCAAGGCATTCCGTCAGGATTGGGAAGCCAACGGCGGCACCCTGCTCGCCGCCGAGCACGTCGACCAACCGGTAGCATTGGCCCAGCAGATTGCTGACCTGTTCCAGCTGCGCCAGAGCGAAGGCCGTGCCAAGAGCCTGCAGAATACCGTCGGCGGCAACGTCTCGGCACAGCCGTCGCGTCGTCAGGACATCGATTTCATCTTCCTCGCCGCCACCCCACAGCAAGGCCAGCAGATCAAGCCGACCCTGAACTTCCAGTACGCCGGTGACGTGCCGGTCTACGCCACTTCACATTTGTACAGCGCCAGCGGTGACGTCAACCAGTACAACGACATGAACGGCATCCGCTTCTGCGAAACCCCGTGGCTGCTCGATACCAACAACGCCCTGCGCCAGCAAGTCGTCAGCCAGTGGCCGCAAGCCAACGGTAGCCTTGGCCGCCTGTACGCCATGGGTATCGACGCCTACAGCCTGGCGCCACGCCTGGGCCAGCTCAAGACCCTACCGGATAACCGTATCGAAGGCTTCTCCGGCAGCCTGAGCATGAACCCGAACCAGCGCATCGAACGTCAGCTGCCGTGGGCCGAGTTCTCTGGCGGGCAGATCATACGTCTGCCTGACACCCCACGCTGATGCCCGACAGTTCACGCCAACACGCAGGCCAGGCCGCCGAGCGGCACGCCCTTGAGTACCTTCAAGGGCAAGGCCTGCGCCTGCTGGCGCAGAACTGGCGATGCAAACGCGGCGAGCTTGATCTGGTCATGCTCGACAGCGATACAGTAGTATTCGTCGAAGTTCGCTATCGGTTGCATGCGGACTTTGGCGGCGCGCTCGGTAGTATCGACGGGCGCAAGCAGGACAAACTGGTACTAGCCGCCGAGTCTTTTCTGCACAAGGAAACACGCTGGGCCAACCATCCCTGCCGTTTCGATGTGATCGCCGTGCAAGGCAGAGGCCACTCGGGCCAAGCGCTGCAATGGCTGAAAGACGCCTTTGGATGCTGAGCCCGTCCTGACCCTGCACGTTTACCCCAACAACTTTTTTGCTCTTTGCTTCGCGGGCTGCACAGTCATGTGCCGGGAGCTTTTCTGTACACTCCCGACACGCCCGGCCAGCCGCCCTACTTAAGGTCTCACTGATGGACATGCAATCCCGAATTCGCCAGCTTTTCCAGGCCAGCATCAATACCAAGCAACAGGCGATGGAAGTCCTTGCACCGCACATCGAGCAAGCCAGTCAGGTCATGGTCAACGCGCTGCTCAACGAGGGCAAGATGCTCGCCTGCGGCAACGGCGGCTCGGCCGGCGATGCCCAGCACTTCTCTTCCGAACTGCTCAACCGCTTCGAACGCGAGCGCCCGAGCCTGCCAGCCATCGCCCTGACCACCGATAGCTCGACCATCACCTCGATTGCCAACGACTACAGCTACAACGAAATTTTCTCCAAGCAGATTCGCGCCCTGGGCCAACCCGGTGACGTTCTGCTGGCAATTTCGACCAGCGGTAACTCGGCAAACATAATTCAGGCGATCCAGGCCGCACATGATCGCGAAATGATTGTCGTAGCTCTGACCGGACGCGATGGTGGCGGCATGGCCTCACTGTTGCTGCCTGAAGACGTCGAGATTCGCGTCCCGGCCAACGTCACCGCACGTATCCAGGAAGTCCACCTGCTGGCGATCCACTGCCTCTGCGATCTGATCGACAGCCAATTGTTCGGGAGTGAAGAATGACCCCTAAACGCATCGGCCTGATGGCCCTGACCCTGTGCCTGAGCCTTAGCGGCTGCAGCTCGGTCCTCACCGCCACCCGCGACACGCCGATTGAAGATGACCGCGGCACCCGCACCTTCGGCAGCAAAATCGATGACTCGCTGATCGAAACCAAGGTTTCGGTCAACGTTGCCAAGGCAAGTCCCGACCTGGACAAGAACTCGCACATTGTTGTCAGCAGCTTCAACGGCATTGTCCTGCTCGCCGGGCAAACCCCGCGCGCCGACCTCAAGAGCCTGGCCGAACAGGCCGCTGGTCAGGTCCAGCGGGTGAAAAAGGTGCATAACGAACTGCAGGTACTGCCGCCCTCCTCGATCCTGGCGCGCAACAACGATGCCTGGCTGACCACCAAGATCAAGACCCAGATGCTCACCGACAACAACATTCCCGGTTCGCGCATCAAGGTGATCACCGAGAACGGCATCGTTTACATGCTTGGCCTGCTGACCCAGCAGGAAGCCACCCGCGCCACCAATCTGGTGCAGGGCGTGTCGGGCGTGCAGAAGATCGTCAAGTTGTTCGAGTACATCGACTGATTTTTTATCTTTCTAAGGAAGTACCCATGAAAAACGGCCTGCTGCCAACCCTGCTGATTGGCGCCTTCGCCACCCTGGCCGGCTGTTCCAGCCCTAGCCTGATCACCCTCAACGACGGCCGCGAGTTTCAGGCAGTCGACGCCCCTCGCTACGAGCGCAGCTCCGGCTTCTATGAGTTCGAACAGCTGGACGGCAAAGTAACCCGCGTCAACAAGGACCAGATCCGCACCATCACCGATCTGTAATCCAACTGACGCACACAAAAAAGGCGATCCACCAGGATCGCCTTTTTTGTTACTTCACCACCTTCAGGCTCGGACGCCCGCTTGGCCGCGGCGGCTGTCCACCGGCAGGCGGGCCGTCATCGTCCGGCTCGACACCGTCGCCCTCTTCATATTCATCATCCTCAAGCACTGGCGGCTCAAGCTCGAAGACCATGCCCTGGCCATTCTCCCGAGCATAAATACCAAGAATCGCGCCCGCAGGCACGAACAGGGTATGGGCAACCCCACCAAAGCGCCCCTCGAAGCTCACAGCATCGTTATCCATATGCAGATGACGTACGGCATTGGGCGAGATGTTCAGGACGATCTGGCCATCACTGGCGAAGCCCTGGGGCACCTGCACCTTCGGGTACTCGGCGTTGACCAGCATATGCGGGGTGCAGTCGTTATCCACGATCCACTCATAGAGTGCACGTACCAAATAGGGGCGACTGGAGTTCATCGACAGCTCCTTAAAACCTAGCGCATTTCACGTTCAGCAGCGGACAGGCTTGCCTGGAAAGCTTCACGGGCAAACTGTCGCTCCATGTAATCGAGCAACGGCTTGGCCGGCCGCGGCAGTTCAATACCCAACACTGGCAAGCGCCAGAGTATGGGCAGTAGACAACAATCAACCAGACTTTGCTCCTCGCTGAGGAAACAAGGTTTGTCGGCAAACAATGGCGACACACCGGTCAGGCTTTCGCGCAGCTCCTTGCGCGCCTGAACACGAGCGGCCTCCTTGCTGCGCGGATCGAGAATCAGGTCAACCAGTGCACACCAGTCGCGCTGGATACGATGAATCAGTAGCCGGCTGTTGGCCCGCGCCACAGGGTAAACCGGCAGCAGTGGCGGATGCGGGTAACGTTCGTCGAGGTATTCCATCACCACCGTCGACTCGTACAGCGCCAGGTCGCGATCGACCAGGGTCGGCACGCCGCCATAGGGGTTCACTTCGACCAGCTTGGGCGGCAGGCGTCCGGGATCGACATTGATGATCTCGACGCTGACACCCTTCTCGGCGAGAACGATGCGCACCCGATGAGAATAATGGTCAGCGGGGTCGGAGTAGCAGGCTAACCGGTTGGTCACGCCCATAGTGGTCCTCCTCGCAGATGAAATTATAGAAGCTGCAAATGCAAACGCGCCCTGCGGGAACCTCCGTTATCCAGAGGCCCCCCAGGGCGCGCTCAACTACCAGAAACTACTGCGTGATCAGTGCACGTCCTTCCAGTATTCGCGCTTGAGCAGATAAGCGAATATGAAGAAGAAGGCCAGATACAGCAGCACGTAGGTGCCGATACGCTGACTTTCCAGTTTGACCGGGTTGGCCGAGTAGGCCAGGAAGGTCACAAGATTCTTGACCTTCTCGTCGAACTGCTCTGCGGTCAGGGTACCGGATTTCGGCTCCACGGTCAGCTGGTCGCACGCTTCATGGGTCAACGGCGAGCCGGTCAGCGGGTCGAATTGCTTCTTGCCATCGACGACAGTCTGCACCTGTTTGCAGCCGATGACCTGATTGCCTTGCAGGCCAACCAGCACGTTAGGCATGCCGACGTTCGGGAAAACCTTGTTGTTCACCCCGTACGGACGCGACTTGTCCTCGTAGAAGCTGCGCAGGTAAGTATACAGCCAGTCAGTGCCCCGCACCCGCGCGACTAGGGTCAGGTCAGGCGGCGCAGCACCAAACCAGGTCTTGGCATCTTCAGGCTTCATGCCGATCTTCATGTGGTCGCCAATCTTGGCGCCAGTGAACACCAGCTTCTCGAGCATCAGCTCGTGAGGAATACCCAGATCGTCAGCAACGCGCTCGTAACGCTGGAACTTGGCGCTATGGCAACCCATGCAATAGTTGGCAAAGGTGCGTGCGCCATCCTGCATGGCGGCCTTGTCGGTCAGATCGATATCAACCTTGTCCAGTACCACGCCGGTTCCGGCCGCGAAGGTCAACGAGGGCATCACTGCCAGAATCAATACTGCAAATAGCTTTTTCATCAGCCAGTCACCCTTTCCGGAACCGGTTTGGTCTTCTCAAGCCGGGTGTAGAACGGCATCAGAAGGAAGTAGGCGAAATACAGGAAGGTGCATACCTGCGACAGCAGCGTACGGCCCGGGGTTGGCGCCAGCACGCCGAGCACACCGAGGATCACGAACGAAACGCAGAACACCACCAGCCACGCTTTGCTCATCCAGCCTTTGTAGCGCATGGACTTGACCGGACTGCGGTCAAGCCATGGCAGGACGAACAGCACGGCAATCGCAGCGCCCATGGCGATAACGCCGAGGAGCTTGTCCGGAACCGCCCGCAGGATCGCGTAGAACGGAGTGAAGTACCAGACCGGAGCAATGTGCTCAGGGGTCTTGAAGGCGTTAGCCTGCTCGAAGTTCGGTTTTTCCAGGAAGTAACCACCCATTTCCGGGAAGAAGAACACCACCGCACAGAACACGAAGAGGAACACGACGACGCCGACGATATCCTTCACGGTGTAGTAAGGATGGAAGGCAATGCCATCGAGCGGCACACCGTTCTCGTCCTTGAGCTTCTTGATATCGACGCCATCAGGGTTGTTCGAACCCACTTCGTGCAGCGCCAGGATGTGCAGCACCACCAGGCCAAGGATCACGATCGGCAGGGCCACAACGTGCAGAGCGAAGAAGCGGTTCAGGGTGATGCCGGAGATCAGGTAGTCACCACGGATCCACTGGGTCAGGTCATCGCCGATCACCGGAATCGCACCGAACAGCGAGATGATCACCTGGGCCCCCCAGTAAGACATCTGACCCCATGGCAGCAGATAGCCCATGAAGGCTTCAGCCATCAGTGCCAGGTAGATCAGCATGCCGAACACCCAGACCAGTTCGCGCGGTTTCTGGTACGAGCCGTACAGCAGACCGCGGAACATGTGCAGGTAGACGACAATGAAGAATGCCGACGCGCCGGTGGAGTGCAGGTAGCGCAGGATCCAGCCGTACTCGACATCACGCATGATGTATTCGACCGAAGCAAACGCCTCTTCGGCCGACGGCGTGAAGCTCATGGTCAGCCAGACGCCGGTGACGATCTGGTTAACCAGCACCAGCAGTGCCAGGGAGCCGAAAAAGTAGAAGAAGTTGAAGTTCTTCGGTGCGTAATACTTGCTGAGATGGTCTTCCCACATCTTGGTCGCGGGGAAGCGGGCGTCAACCCAGTCCATGAACTTACTCATCACGCGTTCTCCTGATCGACGCCGACGACAATGATGTCGTCCGACTCATAAGAGTGCGGCGGCACTGGCAAATTGAGCGGCGCCGGCTGGGACTTGTAGACGCGGCCAGCCAGGTCGTAGTGCGAGCCGTGGCACGGGCAGAAGTAACCGCCAACCCACTTGGGGCCCAGATCGACCGGGGCGACTTCAGGACGGAAGGTTGGCGAGCAGCCCAGGTGGGTGCACAGACCGACCAGCACCAGGATCTCCGGCTTGATCGCACGGTTCTCCGGATTGACGTAGGTGGGTTGAACCGATGCCTTGGATTCAGGGTCGGAGAGGTCGCCAGCGATCTTCTTGAGGTTGCCGAGGATCTCTTCGGTGCGACGGACGATGAAGACCGGCTGGCCACGCCATTCAGCAATCATCTGCTGACCTGGCTCTACCTTGGCGATATTGACCTTCACCGGTGCACCTGCGGCTTTCGCCTTGGCACTGGGGAACCATGACCCCACGAACGGGACCGCAGCCCCCACCGCTCCTGCAGCACCCACCACGGATGTGGCTGCTACGAGGAAGCGACGCCGGCCTGCATTGACGCCGTCATTGCTCATTCAGTCCTCTCCCATCAGCTTTATGGCCTGTTACAACAGGCATCTACTAAGTAATTTCTGAACTGCTAAAAATTTGCCGCATGGTAATGAAAAGACCCTTCTCTGACAAGGTGATTAGCCTGCAACCAAGGCGCAATCCCTTGTAGCTCTTGACTTGCGTCTATGCGGCAAGTTGTCACAGTAAAGAACAGCATAGTTATTCAAGACATAAAAAAAGCCCGATTCCACCAGGAACCGGGCTTTTTTTGAACGCCGAAGCGAAATTAACGCTTGGAGTACTGAGGACGCTTACGTGCTTTACGCAGACCCACTTTCTTACGCTCAACTTCACGAGCGTCACGGGTAACGAAGCCAGCTTTGCGCAGAGCGCCACGCAGGGTTTCGTCGTAGTCCATCAGTGCACGGGTGATACCGTGACGGATTGCACCGGCCTGGCCGCTGACACCACCACCGATAACGGTGACGTAGATGTCGAACTTCTCGGTGGTTTCGGTCAGTTCCAGCGGCTGGCGTACTACCATGCGCGCGGTTTCACGACCGAAGAACACGTCCAGAGAACGGTTGTTGATGGAGATGTTACCGGTACCTGGACGCAGGAAAACGCGAGCGGTTGCGGTCTTGCGACGGCCAGTGCCGTAATTTTGAGTCGCCGACATAATGAACTATTCCGTTAAATCTTCAGTTCTTGGGGCTGCTGAGCAGTATGAGGGTGAGTAGCGCCCGCATAGACTTTCAGCTTACGGTACATGTCGCGACCCAGTGGGTTTTTAGGCAGCATGCCTTTAACCGCGGTCTCGATCACGCGCTCTGGGGCCTTGGCGATCAACTTCTCGAAGTTGATTTCCTTGATACCGCCCGGGAAGCCGGAGTGGGAGTAGTACATTTTGTCCGAAGTCTTGGCACCAGTGACACGGATCTGCTCGGCGTTGATGACGACGATGTAGTCGCCGGTGTCAACGTGAGGAGTGTATTCTGGTTTGTGCTTGCCACGCAGACGGCTAGCGATTTCGGTAGCCAGACGACCCAGGGTCTGACCAGCGGCGTCAACTACGAACCAGTCGCGTTTTACTGTTTCCGGTTTAGCAGTAAAAGTTTTCATTCTTTATAGCCTCAGGGGCCGCCCAAGCGAAAATAAGACGGCGGATCTTACTGGATAGTGCGCACCTTGACAAGTCAAGGACACAGCCGCACACGGACGCTATCGGGGGCTCGGGTCAGCGCGTCCAATATTCGGCAGGGTTCTTCTATGAAGCGGGGCATCACTCCCACAACACGGAGAGGGGCTGAATTATCCAGATTGCGAAAAAAAATTCAACCTGCTTTTATGCTTCTTTTGTCAGGGACAAGCCAATGGACTACCGCCAGCTGGGCCGCACCGACCTCAACGTCAGCGCTTTGTGCCTGGGCACCATGACCTGGGGCGAGCAGAATGAGCAGGCCGAAGCGTTCACCCAGATCGAACGCGCCAAGGCTGCCGGGATCAATTTCATCGACACCGCCGAGATGTACCCGGTACCGCCGCGCCCGGAAACCTATGCCGCCACCGAGCGCATCATCGGCAACTGGTTCAAGGCGCGCGGTGATCGTGCCGAGTGGGTTCTGGCCAGCAAGGTGGCCGGCCCGGGCAATGGCATCAGCCACATTCGCGACGGTCAGCTCAAGCACAACCGCCAGCACATCGTCGCTGCCCTGGACGCCAGCCTCAAACGCCTGCAGACCGACTGGATCGACCTCTACCAATTGCACTGGCCCGAGCGCAGCACCAACTTCTTCGGCAAGCTGGGTTACCAGCACCTGCCCCAGGATCACTTCACGCCGCTGGAAGAAACCCTGGAAGTACTCGACGAGCAGGTCAAGGCCGGCAAGATCCGCCATATCGGCCTGTCCAACGAAACGCCCTGGGGCACCATGAAATTCCTGCAACTGGCCGAAAGCCGGGGCTGGAGCCGCGCCGTGTCGATCCAGAACCCTTACAACCTGCTCAACCGCAGCTTCGAAGTGGGCCTGGCGGAGATTGCCATCCGCGAGCAGTGCGGCTTGCTGGCCTACTCGCCACTGGCCTTTGGTATGCTCTCGGGCAAGTACGAGAACGGTGCGCGTCCCGCCAAGGGCCGCCTGACCCTGTTCAGCCGTTTCTCGCGCTATTCCAACCCGCAGACCGTCGCCGCCTGCAGCCGCTATGTGCAACTGGCCCGCGAGCACGGCCTGGACCCGGCGCAAATGGCCCTGGCGTTTGTCACCCGCCAGCCATTCGTGACCAGCAACATCATCGGCGCCACCACCCTGGAACAACTCGACAGCAACCTCGCCAGCCTCGACCTCAAGCTCTCTGACGAGCTGTTGGCAGGTATCGAAGCCATTCATCAGGACCAACCCAACCCGGCGCCCTGAGGCGCGCTAGCGGTTCCCGTGCATCGCGCGGGAACCGAGGGTAGACACAACGGCCAAAAAATAAGACGATCCAGCCGGTGATTGACCACTCTACCCTATAAGAATAACGAAAATGATGTTTACCCAACCCACCGCGTCCTTGCGGCGCGTCAGTATCCTGGCCATCGATAACGTCTTTGCTTCGACAGTGATGCAGGCCAAGGACTTCTTCCACTTGGCCAGCCTGCGCTACGGCAAACAGCTGGGCCTGGGCTTGCAACCGATGTTCGAGACCCGCCTGGTCAGCCCTGACGGGCAGCCTGTGCGGACTTTCAGCGACGTCCTGCTGCCAGTGGACAGTGGCCTGGAGCAAGCCGATGTGATCATTCTGCCGGCCTTCTGGGACGACTTCGACGCACTCTGCCAGCGCTACCCCCAGGTCCTGCCCTGGCTGCGCGAGCAGCACGCCCGCGGCGCCGTGCTCTGCGGCGAGGCCAGTGGCGTGTTCTGGCTGGCCGAGTCCGGTTTGCTCGATGGCAAGGAGGCGACCACTTACTGGCGCTTCTTCAACCAGTTCGCCGAACGCTTCCCCAAGGTCAGCCTGAATCAGGACAAGCACCTGACTGACGCCGACAACCTCTACTGCGCTGGCGGCACCACCTCGGCCTGCGATCTGTACATCTATCTGATCGAACGCTTCTGCGGCGCCAACGTCGCCCAGGCGGTCGCCCGCGACATCCTTTACGAGGTGCAGCGCAACTACACCCCGGGGCGCATGGGCTTTGGCGGGCAAAAACTGCACCAGGACCTGATCATTCTGCAGATCCAGCAGTGGCTCGAAGAGCACTTTGCCGACAAGTTCCGCTTTGAAGACGTGGCGCGCAACCATGGCATGAGCATCCGCAACTTCATGCGCCGTTTTCAGACTGCGACCGGTGACAAGCCGCTGCACTACCTGCAACGACTGCGGATAGAGACGGCCAAGGGCTTGTTGTCAGGCACGCGCAAGAGCATCAAGACCATCAGCTATGAGGTCGGTTATGACGATGCGAGTTTCTTTGCGCGGTTATTCAGACAGCACACGGAGTTGTCGCCGAACCAGTATCGGCAGCAGTTCATGCAGGAGGCTTGAGGGCCTTATCGCGGGGCAAGCCCGCTCCCACCGGAATCGGTAGGAGCGGGCTTGCCCCGCGATCGATCAAGGCTTGTGCGCCCGCGCCAGGAACTCGTGAGACTGCATTTCCAGCAAACGGCTGAGGGTGCGCTGGAATTCGAAGGTCAACCGGCCACCGGTATACAGGTCCTTGAGCTCAACCTCAGCCGAGATGATCAGTTTGACATTGCGGTCATAGAACTCGTCGACCATGTTGATGAAACGCCGGGCGATGTCATCAGTGGCCACACTCATCTGCTCGACGTCGCTGAGCAGCACGGCATGGAAAATCTTGCCCAGTTCGATGTAATCGTTCTGGCTACGCGGGCCGTCGCACAGTTCGCGGAAGTCGAACCAGGCCACGTCGTCACAGGTGCGCAAGGCACGGATCTCGCGGTTCTCGACAACCAGAACGTCGTTTTCCACCGACTGGGCGCACTCCGGCGTCAGCGCACGGAAGCTCTTGCGCAGGCTTTCGTGAGCCGCCTCGTCCAGCGGGAAGTGGAACAACTCGGCTTGTTCCAGATGACGCAGACGATAGTCGACGCCGCTGTCGACGTTGACAATCTCGGTGTTCTGCTTGATCAGGGCAATGGCTGGCAGGAAGCGCGCGCGCTGCAGGCCGTCCTTGTACAGGCCATCCGGAACGATGTTGGAAGTGGCCACCAGGGTTACGCCGTTTTTGAACAGCTCCTCCATCAGCGTGCCCAGGATCATCGCGTCGGTAATATCGGAGACGAAAAACTCGTCGAAACAGATCACCCGCGCCTCATCGGAAAAACGCTTGGCGATGATGGTCAGCGGGTTCTTCTCACCCTTGAGGGTTTTCATTTCTTCGTGCACGCGCTTCATGAAGCGGTGGAAGTGCGTACGCACCTTCTGCTTGAACGGCAGTGCCTCGAAGAACGTATCGACCAGATAAGTCTTGCCGCGTCCTACCCCACCCCAGAAGTACAAGCCCTTGACCGGTGCCTGCTCCTTCTTGCCGAACAGCTTGCCGAACACTCCCGGCTTGTTGTTCTGCGCCGCGATCAGATCGTCGTACAGGCGCTGCAGATGACGCACCGCAGTTTCCTGCGCTGCATCATGGAAGAATTCGGGACGTTTCAGATCTGCTTGATATCGTTCTAGGGGCGTCATAATTCGTTAGCAAGGTAACAAAAACGGGCCGTCACTGTAGCGACGGCCCTGGATAATGGCAATCAGACTTGCGTCAGACCGTTCAGTCCTGCTGCGGCTGCAAGGCGGCGCGCAGGCTCTCGATCGCCGCATCGCGCGTAGCTTCGTCTGCCAGTTGCGGTCCGTCGGCAACGCACTCGCCTTCCAGCCACAGGCTGAAGCCCAAGCCTTCAGTGCGTACGTCCAGCTCGCCGCCCAGTTGCAGCTGCTTGCTCACCGCGCCTGCGGTCTTGCCATCGGCAAAGTTGCGCGACAGCAGCAGTTGTTCACCGTCGGCCGCCAGCAGGCGAAAGCGGAAACTGCCGTCGTCTTCCCGGAAGCTGACAAAGCGCGCAGTCTTAGCGGCCTTCTTCTTGACCTGGGCAGTGCCCTGCTCAATGCTGCGGAACGAGCGCAGACCAACGGCCTCACGCAGTTGCTCAAGGAACGGAGTGGCCACTTTGCGGGCTTTCTGGGCACCGGCCAGGAGGATGTCTTCCAGGTCTGCCGGGCGGCTGATCAGTTGATGATAGCGCTCGCGCGGCTCGCTCAGCTGGCCATCGAGCAGCTGGAACAAACGCTGCTTGGCCTCGCCCCAACCCAGCCCCTGCAGCAGCTCGCTGCGGAACTCATCGGCTTGTGCCGGGGTGGCAAAGGCCTGGAACAGGGTGAACAGGTGCGAATTGTCCGGGTCCTTGGCTTCGCCCGGAGCGCGGGAGTCGGTGACGATGCGCGAAATCGTGTCCTTCATGTCTTTGGCGCTGGTGAACAACGGAATGGTGTTGTCGTAGCTCTTGGACATTTTGCGGCCATCCAGGCCCGGCAAAGTGGCCACGCTTTCTTCGATCAGCGCCTCCGGCATGGCAAAGAATTCCTTGCCCTGACCGAACAGATGGTTGAAACGCTGGCCGATATCACGGGCCATTTCCACGTGTTGGATCTGGTCGCGGCCGACCGGTACCTTGTTGGCGTTGAACATCAGAATGTCGGCGGCCATCAGTACCGGATAGCTGTACAGGCCCATGCTGATACCGGCATCCGGGTCTTCACCGTTTTCCAGGTTCTTGTCCACCGAAGCCTTGTAGGCATGCGCGCGATTGAGCAGACCCTTGGCCGCCACGCAGGTCAGCAGCCAGGTCAGTTCGGGGATTTCTGGAATGTCGGACTGGCGATAGAAGGTCACACGTTCAGGGTCCAGACCACCGGCCAGCCAGGTCGCGGCGATTTCCAGACGCGAGCGTTGGATGCGCTGCGGGTCATCGCATTTGATCAGGGCGTGGTAGTCGGCCAGGAAGTAGAACGAGTCGACATCTGGCTCACGGCTGGCGAGGATCGCCGGGCGGATGGCACCGGCATAGTTGCCCAGGTGAGGCGTGCCCGTGGTGGTGATACCGGTAAGGATGCGCGTAGTCATGGGTAATCGCTTATCAGGCTTGTATCAATTCGAAAGGCGCGGCAGCACCAGTTCCTTGAGGTCGGTGAGCTTGCCATGGAAAAAGTGTCCGCATTCTGCCACTTTCAGCAGCTCATGGGGGCGTGCGAGTGCGTCGGACCAGTCGTAGACCAGCTGCGGATCGATCACTTCGTCGGTTTCCGGCTGGATCACGCTCAGCGCGCAGGCGTGTGGCAAGGTGTCGTGATCCTGCAAGCGCATGACCGCTGGCGCAACCATGAACAGCTGCTTGAGTTCGCTACCGTTTGCTTCCAGGCGACCACCGAGGCTGGCCGCAACGAAACCGCCGAATGAAAAACCCATCAGGGTCAGGGGCAGCTGTGGATGTTTTTCCAGCAGCCAGGTCGCTGCCGCCTGAGCATCATCCACTTCACCGCTACCCATGTCATGGCTGCCAGCGCTAGCGCCGACGCCACGGTAGTTGAAGCGCAGGGTAATATAACCGGCATCGCGGGCGGTGCGCTGCAGCATCGACACCACCTTGTTGGTCATGGTCCCGCCCTGCACCGGGTTAGGGTGACACAGCAACACCACGCCACGGGCGTCGGCAACATCAAGGTACAAGGCTTCCAGTTGGCCGACCGGGCCATCGATGAATACGGGGGTTTCGCGGATAAGCAAGGGTAAACTCCGTGACCTCGGAAAGGGTCGACTCGTCTAGCTGAATGATTCTGTCTGAGATATTTGCGATCGTTCGCGGTATACAGCGCAGGTCCGAGCCGTTAACGTAAAGCAAAGCCGTTTATAGAGGAAGGACTCGTGGAACTCTCGCTCTTAGTTTGGTTGTTGCCGACCCTGGCCCTCGTCGTGGGCGTTGTCGTTGGTTTCCTGGTCGCCCGCCTGCTGCCCAATGCCGCCCCGAGCAGCACGCAGCGGCAGCTGGATGATATCCAGGAACGCTTCGACAGCTACCAGAATGAGGTGGTTACTCACTTCAACAGTACGGCTGCGCTGGTCAAGAAACTGACCCAAAGTTATCAGGAAGTTCAGGACCACCTGGCCGAAGGCGCCAACCGCCTGGCCCTGGACGAACTGACCCGCCAGCGCCTGCTGGCCTCCCTGCACTCGGAAGCCATACAGGCCCCGCGTGATCGCCTGACACCGCCCAAGGACACCGAAGTGCCGCGCGACTATGCACCGAAAGTGCCGAACTCGCCGGGCATGCTCGATGAGCATTACGGGCTCAAGCGTAACTGACAAATAGCCCCGCCGATTGGCGGGGCTTTTTTAGTTCTGCAATTTTTTCAGCAGTACCAGGGTGCTGCCTCCGAGCCGCGCCCATAGCGCTCCAGTGCCTGATCCAGCACCTGCCGCTCCACACTTCCCTGGCGCACCAGACTGTGCAAACTGGCCAGCACGATACTGAAGCGATCGACTTCGAAAAATCGCCTAAGTTGCTGCCGTGTATCGCTGCGACCAAAGCCATCAGTCCCCAAGGTCACGTAGGGCGCCTGCACATACTCGGCAATCAGCTGCGGCCAGGCACGCACATAATCGCTGGCAGCAATCACCGGCTCACTGCCTTGCAGGCAACGCTGCAGGTGACTGACACCCGCGCCGTCTTGACCCAGGCGACTGGTGCGATCCATATCCCGCGCCTCACGCGCCAGTTCGCTGAAACTGGTGACACTGAACACCTCGCTCGCAACCTGCCAATCGCGAGCCAGCAGCTCGCTGGCAGCGATGACCTCGCGCAGGATCGCCCCGGAACCCAGCAGACGCACGCGCCCCTGCGCCGCCGCCACCTGCTGTTCAACATAGCGGTACATGCCGCGCAACACCTCTTCATGCACCTGCGCTGGCAGGGACGGTTGTGGATAGTTTTCGTTCATCACCGCCACGTAATGGAACTCGTCGCGCTGTTCGCTGAGCATGCGGCGCGCCGCATATTCGAGTATCACTGCCAGCTCACCGGCAAAGCATGGCTCCCAGGCCCGGCAGTTAGGCACCATCGAGGCCATTACCAGACTCGAACCGTCCTGGTGCTGCAAGCCTTCTCCGCCCAGGGTCGTACGACCGGCAGTAGCCCCCAGCAACAGACCACGGGCACGTTGGTCGGCGGCGGCCCAGATCAGGTCGCCGACACGCTGGAAACCGAACATCGAGTAGTAGATGTATACCGGCAGCATCGGCTCACCGTGCACCGCGTAAGAGGTTGCCGCCGCCACCCAGGAGGAAATCGCCCCGGCTTCGGCGATCCCCTCCTCCAGCAACTGACCGTCACGGGCCTCCTTGTAAGACAGCAACGAACCGGCATCCTCGGGCTCGTAACACTGTCCCTGGGGTGAATAGATACCAATCTGACGAAACAGGCTGGCCATGCCGAAGGTCCGCGCCTCATCGGCGACGATCGGCACCACTCGCGGTCCCAGCTCCGGGGCTTTGAGCCAGGCACTGAGCATGCGTACCGCCGCCATGGTGGTGGACATTTCCTTACCGTCGGCCTGCAAGGCAAAGCTGCCCATAACCTCCAGCGCGGGCACCGGCACCGGGCGCGCCTCGCTGCGCCGTGCGGGCAACGGCCCGCCGAGCGTAGCGCGGCGCTCACGCAGGTAGCGCATTTCGGCGCTGTCGTCAGCCGGGCGATAGAACTGCAACTGCTCGACCTGACTGTCGCTGAGTGGCAGATGAAAGCGATCACGGAAAGCCAGCAAGGCCTGAACATCGAGTTTCTTGGCTTGATGCGCAGTCATCTTCGACTCGCCAGCGGCACTCATCCCATAACCTTTCTTGGTTTTGGCCAGAATTACGCTCGGACGGCCCTTGCAAGCCTTGGCCGCAGCAAATGCAGCGTACAACTTGCGAAAATCGTGGCCGCCCCGCTTGAGCGCATTGATCTCCTCGGTGCTCATGTGCTCGACCAGTTTCTGCAGGGCCGGTTGCTGGCTGAAGAAGTGTTCGAGGTTGTAGGTACCATCTTTGGCACCCAGGTTCTGGAACTGGCCATCCGGGGTCGCCGCCAACTGGCGCAGCAGAACGTGTTCGCTGTCCCGCGCAAACAGCGCGTCCCACTCCGAGCCCCAGAGCACCTTGATCACGTTCCAGCCAGCACCGTGAAACAGCGCTTCAAGCTCCTGGATGATCTGACCATTGCCGCGCACCGGGCCGTCCAGGCGCTGCAGGTTGCAGTTGACCACAAAGGTGAGGTTATCCAACTGCTCGCGCGCGGCCAGGGTCAGGCCGGCAATGGATTCCGGCTCGTCCATCTCACCATCGCCAAACACACCCCAGACATGCCGGGCGCGGGTGTCGAGCAGTTGGCGGTTGTGCAGGTAGCGCATGAACCGCGCCTGGTAGATCGCATTGATCGGGCCGATACCCATGGAGCCGGTAGGAAACTGCCAGAAGTCAGGCATCAGCCAGGGATGTGGATAAGAGCACAAACCATTGCCCACGACCTCCTGCCGGTAACTGGCCAGTTGCGCTTCACTCAGCCGCCCTTCAATAAACGCCCGGGCATAAATCCCCGGGGCTGAATGCGGCTGGAAAAACACCAGGTCGGCGCTGCGTGGCCCACTGCCGGACTCGCCACGAAAGAAGTGCTGGAAACCGACCTCGAAGATTTCCGCTGCCGAGGCATAGCTGGCGATATGCCCGCCCAGATCGCCATAGGCATGATTGGCCCGCACCACCATGGCCAGAGCGTTCCAGCGCAGCAGGCTGGTGATCCGTTCTTCCAGCTCCAGATCGCCCGGGTAGGCGCCCTGCTGCTCCACTGACAAGGTATTGCGGTAGGCCGAGAAGGCCTGGACGCCTTGCTCCAGGCCCAATTCGCGGGCATGCGCCTGCAGTTGCTCAAGCAGAAAGCGCGCACGCTCAGGGCCACAGTGCTGCAGGGTCGAATCCAGCGCGTCGAGCCACTCAGCGGTTTCGCCCGGATCACTGTCAGCTTGTGGATCATCTCCCAGGCGGCGCGGTACACCTTCACCTGGCACAAGGCTCATCATGGCCACCATAGCATTGACCTCATCCTTGATGGTTTCAGGCGCAGGCCTTCAGTGCCTGCTCGATATCGGCCAGCAGGTCGTCGATATCCTCAAGCCCGACCGACAGCCGCACCAATCCCTCCGAGATGCCGTACTGGGCACGCTCCTCAGGGGTATAGCTGGAATGAGTCATGCTTGCCGGGTGCTGAGCCAGGGATTCGGCATCGCCAAGACTGACGGCGCGGCAGAACAGTTGCAGGGCATTCATGAAGCGTCGCCCGGCACTGATCCCGCCTTTGAGTTCGAAGGCGATCATGCCGCCGGGCAAACGCATCTGCCGCTGAGCCAGCTCGTATTGCGGGAAACCTGGCAGGCCCGGATAGTTGATCAGCTCCACTGCCGGATGCTGCTCAAGGTACTCGGCAATGGTCTGGGCGCTGCTGCAGTGACGCTCCATGCGCAGGTTCAGGGTCTTCATACCGCGCATCAACAAGGCGGCATCCTGGGGCGACATAACCGCACCGGTCATGTCCTTGAGGCCTTCGAGTCGAACCCGGTCCACCAGCGCCTTGCGTCCGACCACCAGGCCGGCGGTAATATCACCATGGCCGCTCAAGTATTTGGTCGCCGAATGCACCGCCAGGTCTGCGCCGAGCTCCAGCGGCCGCTGCAGGTACGGGGTGCAGTAGGTGTTATCGACCACCACGGTGATAGCGTGCTTGTGCGCAAGTGTTGCCACTGCGGCGATATCGGCCATCTGCATGTTCGGGTTGGCCGGCGTTTCGAAATAAATCACCTTGGTTTGCGCACTGATCGCCGCCTCAAGCGCCTGCAGGTCGCTCATGTCGACATGGCGGACCTTGACCCCGAACTCGCCGATCCCATGGTGCAGGAAGGCGAAGGTGCAGCCGTACAACGTACGCCCGACCAACACCTCATCACCCGGGCGCAGCAGGGTCCACAAGGTAGCGGTGATCGCGCCCATGCCCGAAGCCAGAGCCAGCCCGGCCTCCCCCCCTTCAAGCGAGGCCATTCGCGCTTCCAGCAACGCCAGGGTGGGGTTAGATATACGCGTATAGAAATGTCCGCCCTCTTCCCCGGCAAAGCAGGCGGCGCCGTACTCAACGGTGGGAAACGCAAAGGTTGCGGTGTGGTAGACCGGCGGAACCAATGAGCCCTGGTGGCTCATTGGGTCGTAGCCGTGATGGATGGCACGGGTAGCAAAACCTGAATCCTTGGTGGAGCCGCTCATGACAACAGCCTCTTGTGGTTTGTTATAAGCTTATGCCACTGAGGTGCTGATTTTTTTCCAAATATGACCACTGCCGAATGTGGTTATTAACAAAAAAACAATGAATTCAGGCCACGGAGGGCAAATCATGCCTATCGCCATCGACCGTACCGACCGCGCCCTGCTGGCTGCTCTGCAGGACAATGCGCGATTGACCATTTCCGAACTGGCCGACACAGTCGCGCTGACCACCTCGCCGTGCTGGCGGCGGGTCAAATTGCTGGAAGAGAACGGCTACGTCACCGGCTACCAAGCCATCCTTTCACCCAAGGCCCTGGGCTTTGGCGTCACTGCATTCGTCAGCATCATGATGGATTCGCACTCCAAGGAAATGGCGCGGGCGTTTGAGCAGCGGCTGATGGAGATTCCCGAGATAGTCGCCTGTCACAATATCTCCGGTCGCTATGACTTTTTGCTGGAGATTCTGGCGCGGGATCTGGAGTCGTTCGGTGAGTTCGCCCGGGAGGTGTTACAGACTTTGCCGGGAGTGAAGGAGATCTATTCGAGCTTCTCGTTCAAGGCGGTGAAGGAAAAGCGGGTGATTCCGGTGTCGGAGAAGCATATTTGACCGCATCGCGGACAACAAAAAACCCCACCAAGGTGGGGTTTCTTGTTCATCCGCAGTGCTTAGATCGCGCCACGCTTGCGCAGTAGCTCCAGCACCTGCTTGACGCTGTCTTCCAGACTGACGTTCTGGGTATCGATCACCAGATCAGCATCCAGCGGCACGTCATACGGGAAGCTTTCACCCGGGATGTTGTCACCACCGGCAGCGTACAGGCCTTGCGGGTCACGCTCGCGGCAGACCATTGGCGAGGCCTGAACGTAAACGGTGAGCAAGCGCTCTTTGCCGATCAGCGCCTTGGCCTGTTCACGGCCTTCGGCATCCGGGGCAACGAAGGCCGCCAGGGTCAGCAGGCCGGCTTCGTTGAACTGACGTGCCACATGGGCGGCACGACGCCAGTTCTCGGTACGTCCGGCGCGGTCCTGTGGCAGGCCTTTGTTCAGGTCGTGACGCAGGTTCTGACCATCAAGCACATAAACCGCGCGCCCCATGTCGAACAATTTGCGCTCAACGGCGTAGGCCAGGGTGCTCTTGCCCGCGCCCGACAGGCCGCTGAACAACACGGTGGCTGGCTGCTGGCCAAAACGCAGGGCACGCTCTGCGGTGTCGACGTGAGCCAGTTTGCCGTGCTGACCGATGGTGCCGTGCGGTACGACCGGCGGCGCGATGATCATGCCGGCACCAACAGTGCCGTTGGTCAGGCGGTCGATGACGATAAAGGCACCGGTAGTGCGGTTGCTGTCATAGCCGTCCAAGGCGATCGGCGCGTCGAGGCTGACCTTGACCTTGCCGATTTCATTGAGCTGCAACGCACTGGTAGCGCCCTGCTCCAGGGTGTTCACATCGACTTTGTGGGCGATGCTGGCAATCGAGCCCGGCACGTAGCTGGTAGCGCGCTTGATGTCGTATTTCTTGCCCGGCAGCATTGGCTCTTCAGCCATCCACACCAGCATGGCGTCGAACTGATCGGTCACCGGCGGGACGTTGTCGGCGTGTACCAGCAGATCGCCACGGGAGATGTCGATCTCGTCTTCCATGGTCAGGGTCACGGCCTGGCCTGGGCCAGCGTTTTCCAGCTCACCTTCGAAGGTGACGATGGACTTGACCCGGCTGCTCTTGCCCGACGGCAGCACGACGATTTCATCGCCCTTGTGCACCACGCCGCTGGCCAGGGTGCCGGCAAAGCCACGGAAGTTCAGGTTCGGCCGATTGACGTACTGCACCGGGAAACGCAGATCGGTGAAGTTGCGGTCGGCTGCCACTTCCACGGTTTCGAGGATTTCCATCAGCGCAGGGCCGGTGTACCACGGCGAACGCTCGCTGCGGTTGACCACGTTATCGCCCTTGAGCGCCGACATCGGCACAAAGTGCAGGCTGCTCGGGGCCATGTTAATGGCTTCGGCAAACTGCAGGTAGTCGGCCTTGATGCTCTCGAACACGCCCTCGTCGAAGCCCTTGAGGTCCATCTTGTTCACCGCCACGACGATGTGCTTGATGCCCAACAGCGAGGCGATGTAACTATGCCGACGGGTTTGGGTCTGCACGCCGTAACGGGCATCGACGAGGATGATCGCCAGGTCACAGGTGGACGCACCGGTGGCCATGTTGCGGGTGTACTGCTCGTGGCCAGGAGTGTCGGCAATGATGAACTTGCGCTTGGCGGTAGAGAAATAGCGGTACGCGACATCGATTGTGATGCCCTGCTCGCGCTCGGCCTGCAGGCCGTCGACCAGCAACGCCAGGTCGATGTCGTCACCGGTGGTGCCGACTTTCTTCGAATCGCGGGTGATAGCTTCCAGATGGTCTTCGTAGATCATCTTCGAGTCGTGCAGCAGGCGCCCGATCAGGGTGCTCTTGCCGTCATCGACGTTGCCGCAGGTTAAAAAGCGCAGCAGTTCTTTACGCTCGTGCTGGGCCAGGTAGGCGAGGATGTCCTCGCTGATCAATTCAGATTGGTGCGACATGGTCTGACCCTAACTTAGAAATAGCCTTGACGTTTTTTGTCTTCCATCGAGCCTGCGCCATCATGGTCGATGACACGGCCCTGACGCTCGGACGTACGGGTCAGGAGCATTTCCTGGATGATGTCGGTGAGGCTTTCGGCCTCGGACTCCACCGCACCCGTCAATGGGTAGCAGCCAAGGGTACGGAAGCGCACTTTCTTTTTGACGATACGGGCTTTTTCTTCCTCCGATAGGTGCTCGAGGATGCGCTCGTCGTCGATCATGATCAGGGTGCCGTTCTTCTCGATCACATCGCGCTCGGCGGCGAAGTACAGCGGCACGATCGGGATGCCTTCAAGGTAGATGTACTGCCAGATGTCCAGCTCGGTCCAGTTCGACAGCGGGAACACGCGAATCGATTCGCCCTTGTTGACCTTGCCGTTGTAGACGTTCCACAGCTCCGGGCGCTGGTTTTTCGGGTCCCAGCGGTGCTTGCTGTCGCGGAACGAGTACACGCGTTCCTTGGCCCGCGACTTCTCTTCGTCGCGCCGGGCTCCACCGAAGGCGGCATCGAAGCCGTACTTGTCGAGTGCCTGCTTGAGGCCCTCGGTCTTCATGATGTCGGTGTGCTTGGCACTGCCATGGGTGAACGGGTTGATGCCCTGGGCGACGCCGTCCGGGTTCACGTGAGTGATCAGCTCCAGGCCCATTTCCTCGACCATCTTGTCGCGGAAGCTGTACATCTCCTGGAATTTCCACTGGGTGTCGACATGCATCACCGGAAACGGCAATTTGCCCGGAAAGAAGGCTTTGCGTGCCAGATGCAGCATCACGGCCGAATCCTTGCCGATCGAGTACAGCATCACCGGGTTATCGAACTCGGCGGCCACCTCACGAATGATGTGGATGCTCTCCGCCTCCAACTGTTTCAAATGCGTCAGTTTGTCGACCATGGCTACTCACGGAAATACGATCTTATGGACGGCCAGCGGGCCGTGTTCGAGCGGGTCACTTTATCACAGCGCCCGATTCTATTTAGGCGCCCGACTAGAACGAAACAATATAAGAATATGCCCTGCCGTTTTAGTCTCAGATCGGGTTCGGACAGTCGATAAACAGGTGCTCCAGGGCGAAACGCCGTGCCAGGTAATCACCCAGCGCCTGCACGCCATAACGCTCGGTGGCATGGTGGCCGGCGGCGATGAAACTGATGCCGTTCTCCCGGGCGCTGTGGAACGTCTGCTCAGACGCCTCACCACTGAGGAACAGGTCGACACCAGCGGCGATTGCCTGGTCGATGTAACCCTGGCCGCCGCCGGTACACCAGCCAACCCGACGGATGATCTGCTCGCCCTCGATCACCAGTGGCTCACGACCCATGACCTCCTGCACCTTGCGGGCGAAGTCCCGCGCCGACATGGGCTCGGCCAGCGAGCCGACCAGGCCGACCACCCGCGGGTCGTCAGGGTCCAGCGGGCCTTCGACGGTGATATCGAGCTGACGAGCCAGCTGCACGTTGTTGCCGACTTCAGGGTGCAGGTCCAGCGGCAGGTGATAGGCCAGCAAGCTCAGATCATTCTTCAACAAGGTTTTCAGCCGGCGCTGCTTCATCCCGGTGATACACGGGTTCTCGCCTTTCCAGAAATATCCGTGGTGCACCAGCACCAGGTCGGCTTCGGCCTCGACCGCCGCATCCAGCAACGCCTGGCTGGCGGTAACGCCACTGACGATGCGGGTCACCTGCGGGCGCCCTTCAACCTGCAGGCCATTGGGGCAGTAATCCTGGATTTTTGTGCTGCCAAGGTAGCGTTCAGCTTCCTCGACCAGGGTGCTCAGGGCAACAGCCATGAAAAGACTCCTCAATTCAGCAGTTCAGCGCGGCGCAAGGCCCCGTATAATGACCGCCATTATGGGCCGTCGCCGGGTTTGGGGAAACCGACGGCGGTTGCCTGGGGGCCTGCACGCTGTTGCCACGGCTCGACTGCGATTTAACAGTTCCTGCACCGCTTCGGTCGCAGTATGATCGCGCGCGCTCGCTCCCACGCAGTTTAACGGCCCTCTGCCCACTCCCAGGATTCGCTCAATGTTCAAGGCTTTGCGTTACTTTGCCTGGCCGCTGCTGGTCGGCGTGCTGATCGCCCTGCTGGTCATCCAGCGCTTTCCACAATGGGTCGGCCTGCCCAGCCAGGACGTCAACCTGCAGCAGGCACCGCAAACCACGCGGATCATGCAGGGCCCGGTGTCCTACGCCGACGCCGTGAGCATTGCCGCGCCAGCGGTGGCCAACCTGTACACCACAAAAGTGGTCAACAAAACCGCGCACCCGCTGTTCGAAGACCCGCAGTTCCGCCGTTTCTTCGGCGACAACCTGCCCAAACAGCGGCGCTGGGAGTCAAGCCTGGGCTCGGCGGTGATCATGAGCCCGGAAGGCTATTTGCTGACCAACAACCATGTGACCTCCGGTGCCGACCAGATCGTGGTGGCGCTCAAGGACGGCCGCGAAACCCTGGCGCGGGTCATCGGCAGCGACCCGGAAACTGACCTTGCGGTCCTCAAGATCGACCTGAAGAACCTGCCGTCGATCACCATTGGCCGCTCCGACAACATTCATATCGGCGACGTCGCCCTGGCCATCGGCAACCCCTTCGGTGTCGGCCAGACCGTCACCATGGGTATCATCAGTGCTACCGGCCGCAACCAGCTGGGTCTGAACAACTACGAAGACTTCATCCAGACCGACGCGGCGATCAACCCAGGCAATTCCGGTGGTGCGCTGGTCGACGCCAACGGCAACCTGACCGGCATCAACACGGCGATCTTCTCCAAGTCCGGCGGTTCCCAAGGCATCGGCTTCGCAATCCCGACCAAGCTGGCGCTGGAGGTCATGAAGGCGATCATCGAGCACGGTCAGGTCATTCGTGGCTGGCTGGGTATCGAAGTGCAGCCGCTGAGCCAGGAGCTGGCCGAATCGTTCGGCATGCAGGGGCGTCCGGGGATCGTGGTGGCAGGGATTTTCCGCGACGGTCCGGCGCAAAAGGCCGGCCTGCAACTGGGTGATGTGATTCTCAGCATCAACGGCGAACCGGCCGGAGATGGTCGTCGCTCGATGAACCAGGTGGCGCGGATCAAACCCAACGACAAGGTGGCGATCCAGGTGATACGTAACGGCAAGGAATTGAAGCTGACCGCGGAAATCGGCTTGCGTCCACCGCCGACACCGGTGGCTAAAGAAGAAAACTGATCCGCTAAAACCAGGGCTGCTTCGCCCCCCATCGCCAGCAGTGCTGGCGATGGGGGGCGAAGCAGCCCCAATAATGTCAGTGCAGAATCTGACTCAGGAACAGCTTGGTCCGCTCGTTCTGCGGCCGGTCGAAGAAGTCGTCCGGCGCCGCCTGTTCAACGATCTCGCCTTTGTCCATGAAGATCACCCGGTTCGCCACAGTGCGGGCAAAGCCCATCTCGTGGGTCACACAAAGCATGGTCATGCCGTCTTCCGCCAGGCTGACCATGGTGTCGAGCACTTCCTTGACCATCTCTGGATCGAGCGCCGAGGTCGGTTCGTCGAACAGCATGATCTTCGGCTTCATGCACAGCGCACGGGCAATCGCCACCCGCTGCTGCTGACCTCCGGACAATTGCCCCGGGAACTTGTTGGCCTGCTCCGGAATCCGCACCCGCTCCAGGTAGTGCATGGCGATTTCCTCGGCCTTGCGCTTGGGCATCTTGCGCACCCACATCGGCGCCAGGGTGCAGTTCTGCAAGATGGTCAGGTGCGGAAACAGGTTGAAATGCTGGAACACCATGCCGACTTCACGACGGATCGCTTCGATCTGCTTGAGGTCGTTGGTCAGCTCCACGCCATCGACCACGATGCGGCCCTGCTGATGCTCTTCCAGGCGGTTGAGGCAGCGGATGGTGGTGGACTTGCCCGAGCCCGACGGCCCGCACAGGACGATACGTTCGCCCTGGCGCACATTCAGGTTGATGTCCTTGAGCACGTGGAACTGGCCGTACCATTTGTTCACGCCCTGCATCTGAATAATGCCTTCAGGGCTCACAGGCTGTTTGATCGCTTCACTCATGGGAACACTCCTAACGCTTGTGGCCTGTGTCCAGCTTGCGCTCCAGATGCATGGAGTAGCGGGACATACCGAAACAGAAAATCCAGAAAACCAGGGCGGCAAACACATAGCCCTCGGTCGCCATGCCCAGCCAGGTCGGGTCGGCAGCGGCTTGCTTGACGCTGTTGAGCAGGTCGAACAGGCCGATGATGATCACCAGGCTCGTGTCCTTGAACAGGGCAATGAAGGTGTTGACGATGCCGGGAATCACCAGCTTGAGGGCTTGCGGCAGGATCACCAGGCCCATTGAGCGCCAGTAACCCAGGCCCATCGCCGCGGCGGCTTCATACTGGCCTTTGGGGATGGCCTGCAGACCACCGCGCACCACTTCGGCGATATACGCCGACTGGAACAGAATGACCCCGATCATCGCCCGCAGCAGCTTGTCGAAGCTCATGCCTTCAGGCAGGAACAGCGGCAGCATGACCGATGACATGAACAGCACGGTGATCAACGGTACGCCGCGCCAGAACTCGATGAAGGTCACGCACACCACCTTCACCGCCGGCATGTTCGAACGCCGCCCCAGCGCCAGCAGGATACCCAGCGGCAAGGCGCCGACGATACCGACAGTGGCGATCACCAGGGTCAGCATCAGCCCGCCCCATTGGCTGGTCGGCACCGTGGCCAGGCCCAGATAACCGCCGTGCAGCAGGGTATAGGCGATGATCGGGTACAGCACCAGGAAGCTCAGACCGTAGATCGCCTTGTGCGGGAAACGCGCGATGAACAGCGGCGCTGCGCCGATCACTGCCAGCCACACGGTCAGGTCGACGCGCCATCGCAGTTCAGTCGGATAGTAACCGTACATGAACTGGCCAAAACGCTGCTGAATGAACACCCAGCAAGCGCCGTCCTTGGTGCAATCGGCGCGGGTGGTGCCGACCCAGTTGGCGTCAAAGATCGACCACTGCAGCAGCGGCGGCACGATCAGCCACACCAGGTACAGGGCAAACAGCGTGAGCAGGGTGTTGAGCCAGCTGGAGAACAGGTTGGCGCGCATCCAGGCCAGCACGCCGACGGTTCTCACCGGTGGCGGCATATCAGGTTTGAAAACATGGGTAGTCATGCGCGTGTCCTCACCGCTCGATCAGCGCAATGCGCTTGTTGTACCAGTTCATCAGCAGGGAAATGCTGATGCTGATGGCCAGGTAGACGCTCATGGTGATGGCGATCACCTCGATAGCCTGGCCGGTCTGGTTGAGCACGGTCCCGGCGAACAACGAGACCATTTCCGGATAACCGATACCGGCCGCCAGCGAAGAGTTCTTCGCCAAGTTCAGGTACTGGCTGGTCAACGGTGGAATGATCACCCGCAGCGCCTGGGGAATGATCACCTTGCGCAGGGTCGGACCTTCACGCAGCCCCAGGGAGCGGGCCGCTTCGGTCTGGCCATAGCTGACCGAACGAATACCCGAACGCACGATCTCGGCGATGAACGCTGCGGTGTAGATGGTCAGGGCCAGGGTCAGGGCCAGCAGCTCGGGGATCAGCACCCAGCCACCAACGAAGTTGAACCCCTTGAGCTGCGGCATTTCCCAGTGCAACGGGCTACCCGACAGCACCACGCTGAGCGCTGGAATGCCGAAAAACAGGAACAATCCGACCCAGAACTTGTGGAACGGCTCGCCAGTGGCCTCAAAGCGCCGGTTGGCCAGGCGCACCATCACCACAATGGCAACGATAGCCAGCACCAGGCTGATGACGAATGGCCAGAATCCTTCGGCCATGGAGGCACCGGGCATGTTCAGGCCGCGGTTGCTGATAAAGAAGGCGTCGCTGATATTGATACTGCCCCGCGGTCCCGGCAGGGTCAGGAACACCGCGAAGTACCAGAACAGGATCTGCAACAGCGGTGGGATGTTACGGAAAGTCTCGACATACACAGTGGCCAGCTTGTTGATCATCCAGTTCGGTGACAACCGGGCCACACCGATGATGAACCCCAGCAGGGTCGCCAGGATGATGCCGATAAAGGTCACCAGCAGGGTGTTGAGCAAGCCGATGACGAATACCCGGGCATAACTGTCCTGCTCGGTGTAGGGGATCAGGTGCTGTGCAATACCGAAGCCGGCACTGCGTTCGAGAAAGTCGAAGCCCGAAGTGATCCCGCGGTGTTGCAGGTTGGTCTGGGTGTTGTGAAACAGATACCAGCCCAGGCCGACCACGAAGACGATGGTGAGTATCTGGAATAGCCACGCACGCACACGTGGATCGTTAAGGGAAAGCCCCTTAGGTGCGCCGATTTGATTTTGCATGTAATGCCCCGCAAGGAAGGGATGCGAACAGCCTGCGGCGGCCATGTGCCGCCGCAGGCCGCAACCGTCAGCGCACCGGTGGCGCGTACTGGATGCCGCCGTTGTTCCACAGAGCGTTCAGGCCGCGGTCGATTTGCAGTGGGGTTTCCTTGCCCAGGTTCTTCTCGAAGACTTCACCGTAGTTACCGACCTGCTTGACGATCTGCACTACCCAGTCCTTCGGCAGCTTCAGGTCCTTGCCGTACTCACCGTCGGCGCCGAGCATGCGGGCCACGTCAGGGTTCTTGGTGGCTTTGGCTTCTGCCTCGACGTTCTTCGAGTTGATGCCCATTTCTTCGGCATTGAGCATGGCGAACAGGGTCCACTTGACGATGCTGAACCACTCTTCATCGCCTTTACGTACCACTGGGCCCAGCGGTTCCTTGGAAATGGTTTCCGGCAGCACTACGTAGTCGGCCGGGGCGGCCAGCTTGGAGCGCTGTGCGTAGAGCTGCGACTTATCCGAAGTCAGCACGTCGCAACGACCGGACTCCAGCGACTTGGCGCTTTCGTCAGAGGTGTCGAAGGTGATCGGGGTGTACTTCAGGCCATTGGCGCGGAAATAGTCGGAAACGTTGAGTTCGGTGGTAGTACCGGCCTGGATGCAGATGGTTGCACCGTCCAGCTCCTTGGCGCTGGAAACGCCGAGCTTCTTGTTGACCAGGAAACCGATACCGTCGTAATAGGTAACACCGGCGAACACCAGGCCCATGCCCGCGTCACGCGAGCTGGTCCAGGTGGTGTTACGCGACAGCACGTCAACTTCGCCGGACTGCAGCGCGGTGAAACGCTCCTTGGCGTTGAGCTGGCTGAACTTGACCTTCTTGGCATCGCCGAACACAGCTGCGGCCACTGCGCGGCAGACGTCTGCGTCGATACCGACGATATTGCCCTTGGCATCCGGAACCGAGAAGCCCGGCAAGCCGTCACTGACGCCACACTGAACGAAGCCCTTCTTCTGTACCGCGTCCAGGGTCGCACCTGCCTGTGCGATACCACTGATACCGAGTACGGTAGCAGCGGTAACCACTGCAAGGGTGGATTTCAACATCTTCATTCAAACCTCCAGTCTTGCTCTTATTGTGTTGAGCCGGGATTGCACCGCACCCTTATGAGGCGCATCCGACCCGTGTTGGCTTGTTTTTGGGTCAATTGGCGCAATGCGCTGTTCTGTGACAGCCTTGGGGACCGCTAACGGGTGTTACCGTCCAAAACGTGTAACCTCGCATCAGGGATTTCATAGCAAAGCGCGTACCACACTGAGCGGCTAAAGCGTTTCAGTTAACGTCAATAGGAAAACTTGCAACGTTGCGACAGGTTTTTCCCGGATTTACCCGACGCGCCTTCATTTCATGCACGCAAACAAGAGCGCGCGCACACTTTCGGAGCAGTCATGAGCCACCCGTTGATCCTCGAACCACAAAAAACAGCAGACGCCTGTGTGATCTGGTTGCACGGCCTGGGGGCCGATCGTTACGACTTCATGCCAGTGGCTGAAGCCCTGCAGGAAGTGCTGCTGACCACCCGCTTCGTCATGCCCCAGGCGCCAACCCGTCCGGTGACCATCAACGGTGGTTATGAAATGCCCAGCTGGTACGACATCAAGGCCATGACCCCGGCGCGGGCGATCGATGAAGATCAGTTGCAGGCCTCGGCGGATCAGGTGATCGAACTGATCAAGGCCGAACAGGCAAAGGGCATCGACCTGGCCCGCATCATCCTCGCCGGCTTTTCCCAAGGTGGTGCGGTAGTGCTGCACACTGCTTATATAAAGTGGCAAGAAGCCCTGGGCGGGGTGATCGCCCTGTCGACCTATGCACCGACCTTTGCCCAGGAGCGCGAACTGAGCGCTTGCCAGCAGCGCACCCCAGCCCTGTGCCTGCACGGTGTTTATGACTCCGTGGTGCTGCCAGCGATGGGCCGTACCGCCTTTGAGCACCTCCAGCATTGGGGAGTCGACGCCGAGTGGAAGGAATATCCGATGGAGCACGAAGTGCTGAACGAGGAGATCCGCGATATCGCCGTCTGGCTCACCGAGCGCCTGCGCTAAATGAAAACTTCCCTGTAGTTGTCAGTGCAATCCACTACGCCGCGCCCGTTTCTTGCATTACACTGGCCGGCGTACATTCCTTAACCAATTGATGAGATGACCGTGCTCAAAGCACTCAAGAAGATGTTCGGCAAGAGCGAGGTTGAGCAACTCGCCACCGAAAGCGCTGCCCCTGTGAAGCAGCCACCCGCAGTACCCCAGGCCCCTGCCCCGGCCGCCCCGCTCAAAACCGAAGTCGAGGCCGCCAAGCCGGCACGCGCCGAAAAGCCGGCCGAGCCCAAACCGCGCCGTGAGCGCAAGCCAAAACCTGCAGCCTCCACCTGGAAGCTGGAAGATTTCGTGGTCGAGCCGCAAGAAGGCAAGACCCGCTTCCATGACTTCAAGCTCTCGCCTGAGCTGATGCATGCGATCCACGACCTGGGCTTTCCTTATTGCACGCCGATCCAGGCGCAAGTGCTGGGTTATACCCTGCGCGGCAAGGACGCCATTGGCCGCGCCCAGACCGGCACCGGCAAGACCGCGGCCTTCCTGATCTCGATCATCACCCAGTTGCAGCAGACCCCACCGCCGAAAGAGCGCTACATGGGCGAGCCACGGGCACTGATCATCGCCCCGACCCGGGAGCTGGTGGTACAGATCGCCAAAGACGCCGCGGCGCTGACCAAGTACACCGGTCTGAACGTGATGACCTTCGTTGGCGGCATGGACTTCGACAAGCAGCTCAAGGCCCTCGAAGCACGCCACTGCGACATCCTGGTCGCCACCCCTGGCCGTCTGCTGGACTTCAACCAGCGCGGTGAAGCGCACCTGGACATGGTCGAGGTACTGGTACTGGACGAAGCCGACCGCATGCTCGACATGGGCTTCATCCCGCAGGTACGGCAGATCATCCGCCAGACCCCGCCGAAGAGCGAACGCCAGACCCTGCTGTTCTCCGCGACCTTCACCGAAGACGTGATGAACCTTGCCAAGCAGTGGACCACCGATCCTGCCATCGTCGAGATCGAGCCGGAAAACGTTGCCAGTGAAACCGTCGAGCAGCATGTCTATGCCGTGGCCGGTAGCGACAAGTACAAGCTGCTGTACAACCTGGTGACCGAGAACAAATGGGAACGGGTAATGGTCTTCGCCAACCGCAAGGATGAAGTGCGGCGCATCGAAGAACGCCTGGTGCGCGATGGCGTCAACGCCGCCCAGCTGTCAGGTGACGTGCCTCAGCACAAGCGCATCAAGACCCTGGAAAACTTCCGCGAAGGCCGTATCACCGTGCTGGTGGCGACCGACGTCGCCGGTCGCGGTATCCACATCGACGGCATCAGCCATGTGATCAACTTCACCCTGCCGGAAGATCCCGACGACTATGTGCACCGTATCGGTCGTACCGGCCGTGCCGGCACCAGCGGTGTGTCGATCAGCTTCGCAGGCGAGGATGACTCCTACCAGCTGCCGGCCATCGAAGCGCTGCTGGGTCGCAAGATCAGCTGCGAAATGCCGCCAACCGAGCTGCTCAAGCCAGTGCCGCGCAAGCATCACTGAGTACTGACGGTCGCCTGAAAACGCAGCTTTGGCTGCGTTTTTTTATGCCGTTGATATTGCCCACATATACAGATAGTCCATAATAGACAAAATAGTTTATCTGGAGTCTCGTATGTCCGCGCCTCTCGTCATCGACCAACAGCTCGCTCGCCAACTGCTAAAGCAGGTGGATGTCCCGAAGATCCTGCGCAATCTGTTCCGTGACCTGGCGGCCGGGCAAGCTGTGCAGCCGCCACAACAGTTGGTGGAGTTCCCTGCTGGCCAGGGTGATTTCATCAACTACGGCGGCGTGCTGGCGCAAGAGCGTGTCTACGGGGTGAAAACCTCGCCCTACATCGTCCGCGAGCAAGGCCCGTTAGTTACCGCCTGGACCCTGCTGATGTCCATGGACAGCGGCCAGCCGCTGCTGCTGTGCGATGCAGGCGAACTGACCACCGCGCGTACCGCCGCCACCACCGCGGTGGCGGTCGATGTTCTGGCAGCCGCCAGTGCCCGGCGCCTGACGGTGATCGGTAGCGGCCCGATCGCCCGTGCCCATCTGCACTATGTTCGCGGCCTGCGCGAGTGGCAGGACATTCGTCTGTACTCGCCAAGCCTGGCCGAGCAGAGCATGGAGCAGCGTCAGTCGCTGCTTGACCTCGATCCTCGCCTGACACTCAGCGACAGCCTCGGCCAGGCGCTGGAGGATGCCGACGTGATCATGCTCTGCACCTCGTCGGCCACCCCGGTTATCGACCCGGCCACCTTGAGCAAACCGGCCCTGATCACCTCGATCAGCACCAATGCCGTACGCGCCCATGAAGTACCGCCTGCCAGCCTCAGCGCCATGGATGTGTATTGCGACTACCGGGTAACCACCCCAGGCAGCGCGGGGGAGATGCGCATCGCGGCTGAGCAATATGGTTGGCAACCCGAAGTAATCGTCGGCGATCTGGCGCAGTTGTTGAGCAACCAGGCCCCTGCCCCGGCCTACCAGCGCCACGCCTTCTTCCGTTCCATCGGCCTGGGTCTGGAAGACATCGCCCTGGCCAACGCCCTGTACCGCCTGCAGCGCGCCGACTGAGGAGATCTCCATGCAACAGGCTGACTTCATCATCATCGGCGCCGGTATCGCTGGCGCTTCCACCGGCTACTGGCTGGCCGGTCACGGCAGGGTGTTGCTGCTCGAACGCGAGTCGCAGCCGGGCTACCACTCCACCGGCCGTTCGGCAGCACTCTACACCGCGGCCTACGGCACCCCGCAGGTGCGCGCCCTGACCCTGGCCAGCCGGGAATTCTTCGACCACCCGCCTGCCGGCTTTGCCGAGCACCCGCTGCTCAGCCCGCGCGGGGAAATGACCGTCGATCTCACTGGCGATCCAGAGGAGCTGCAGCGTCAGTATCAAAGTGCCAAGGCATGTGTCCCCGAGGTCGAACTGCTCAGCGCCGACCAGGCCTGCGCTCGCCTGCCGGTGCTGCGCCGCGAAAAAGTTTATGGCGCACTCTATGACCCAAGCGCCAGCGACATCGACACCGATGCTCTGCATCAAGGCTACCTGCGCGGTATCCGTCGGCAACAGGGTGAAGTGCACAGCGATTGCGAAGTCCAGCAACTCAACCGCGATAGTGACGGTCTCTGGCAGGTGCAAACCAGCCGTGGCACCTTCAGCGCGCCGGTGCTGATCAACGCCGCTGGCGCCTGGGCCGACCAGATCGGCGCACTGGCCGGTGCGCAAGCGCTTGGCCTGCAGCCCAAACGTCGCGCCGCCTTCATCTTCGCCGGCCCCGAAGGCGTCGACAGCCACGCCTGGCCGATGCTGGTCAGTCTCGACGAATCGTTCTACATGAAGCCCGACGCCGGCATGCTACTCGGCTCGCCAGCCAACGCCGACCCGGTCGAAGCGCATGACGTGCAGGCCGAAGAGTTGGACATTGCCATGGGCATCTACCAGATCGAAGAAGCCACCACCTTGAGCATTCGTCGGCCGACCCGCACCTGGGCCGGCCTGCGCAGCTTCGTTGCCGACGGTGATCTGGTGGCCGGTTTCGACCGGCAAGTGCCCGGCCTGTTCTGGGTCGCGGCGCAAGGTGGCTATGGCATCCAGACCTCACCCGCCATGGGCCAGGCCAGCGCTGCCCTGGTGCGTGGCGAAGGCCTGCCCGAGGCCCTCAAGGGCTTTGGCCTGAACGCCGCGATGCTATCCCCGCGCCGCCTGCAGGGATGACGCACCGCCGCGATTGCGGCACACTCGCAGCGCCCTTGTGCCAAGGGCGCTGACACCGCCTGGAGCCTGCCTGAATGTCGACCCCTCGCCCCGACCCTGTCCTGGACAACTACCGGGCCATCGCCGATGCCATTGCCACCCTGTTCTTCCCTCACGCCGAGGTGGTGCTGCACGACCTGCGCAGCCAGAAGATCGACTACATCGCCAATAACCTGTCGAAACGCGAGATTGGTGATGACGCAGCGCTGGAAGACCTGCTCGAGACAGGCACCGACGAAACCAACATCGGCCCCTACGAGAAGCTCAACTGGGACGGGCAGAAGATTCGCTCGCTGAGCACCGTACTGCGCAATGAAGCGGGTACGCCGCTGGCGGTGCTGTGCATCAACCTGAACATTTCCCTGTTCGAAAACGCCAAGGCCGCGCTGGACCTGTTCCTGTCGCCGAGCAAGCTGATTCCGCAGCCTGATGCACTGTTTCGCGACGACTGGCAGGAGCGCATCAATACCTTCCTCAACAACTGGCTACGCCAGCGCCAGTTGAGCCTGAACCTGCTGACCCGCGAACATAAACGCGAGCTGGTTCTGGCCCTGCATGCCGAAGGGGCGTTCAAGGGCAAGAGTGCGGCCAACTACGTGGCCAATGTGCTGGGGATGGGGCGGGCGACGGTCTACAAGCACCTGAAGGAACTCAAGGCCTGAAGGCTTCAGGCCCTGAGCGTGGCGATCAATCGCCGTAGATGTCCGACTTGAAGTACTTCGACTGGATGTTCTGGTACTCGCCATTGGCGCGGATGTCGTCGATGGCTTTGTTGAGCTTGCTCACCAGCGCCTCGTTGCCCTTGCGCACCGCGATCCCGGCGCCTTCACCGACGTATTTCGGGTCTTTCAGCTCAGGACCGACGAAGGCATAGCCAGCCCCGCGCGGCATCGACAGGAAATCATCCAGGGGGATGGTATCGGCGAAAATCGCATCGACACGCCCGGAAGCCAGGTCCATGTAGATCTCTTCGTTGTTGCTATAGCGCTTGATGATGACGCCTTTGGGCTCCAGCACTTCAGTGGCATAGCGATCGGTGGTGGTGGCGCGCTGCACACCCACGCTCTTGCCCTTGAGGCTGGCGTACTGGTCATCGACCGTGGCGCCCTTCTTCATCACCAGTCGCGATGAGGTGAAGTAGTACTTGTGAGTGAAGTCGACCGACATCTTGCGCTCCTCGGTGATGGTCATCGAGGACAGCGCGGCGTCGATCTTCTTCACTTTCAGCGAAGGAATCAGACCGTCGAACTCCACCTCGTTCCACACGCATTTGACCTGCATCTGCGCGCACAAGGCATTGCCGATATCGTAATCGAAGCCGACGATCTCGCCTTTGTCGTTCTTCGAGGCAAACGGCGGGTAAGCGGCTTCGATGCCGATGCGCAAGGTGTCTTCGGCGGCGAACAGGCTGCTGGCCATCAGGCTCAGGGCCAGACCGCTGATCAGGGTGAAGTTCTTCATGCTGGATCTCTCTCGCTCGTTATTGGAGGTGTGTTGCAAGACAGAGGGAAAGGGGCAGGCACGCGACGGCCTGGAACTATTTTGTACTTATAATTCCATACTGGACTTTATTGTATAAAAACTCAACAGGCAAAAGCATCCTGGCGGCCCTTGTAGGAGCCAGCCTTGCTGGCGATGTCCGACTCAGCCGGGCCAGAGGGGTGCTACGCACCCCATCGCCGGCAAGGCCGGCTCCTACAGGGAGCTGTAGCGCAGCAGGCTACCAGCGCCCGGCCGCGTCTTCATCACTCTGCTTGCCCTCGACCCAACGCGGGCCGTCACCGGTCTGTTCTTTCTTCCAGAACGGTGCACGGGTCTTGAGGTAATCCATGATGAAGTTGCAGGCATCGAACGCCGCCTGGCGATGAGCGCTGGCCACACCAACGAAAACGATAGGTTCGCCGGGCTCAAGCGCGCCGATGCGGTGCAGGACCTCAACCTTGAGCAGCGGCCAGCGCTGCTCGGCCTCAACGACGATCTTGGCCAGAGCCTTTTCGGTCATGCCCGGATAGTGCTCCAGGAACATGCCCGCGACCTCCTGGCCATCATTGAAGTCGCGCACATAGCCAACAAAGCCGACCACCGCGCCGACGCCAACATTGGCAGCATGCATGGCGTTGACTTCGACACCCGGATCAAAGGCTTCGGTCTGGACACGAACGCTCATCTCAGCCTCCGGTCACTGGGGGGAAGAACGCCACTTCGTCGCCGTCTGTCACTGGCTCGTCAAGCTTGCAGAGCTCTTCGTTACGCGCGCACATGAGGTTCTGTTCGCCCAGAACTTCATGCTTGCCACCTTTGGCGACCAACGCCTTGCGCACGTCGTCCAGGGTAGCGAACGCACCTTCGAGTTTCTCGCTATCGACACCCAGCGCTTCGCGGTAACGAGCGAAATACATCACCTTGATGCTCATTTCACGTCATCCGCCTGGTAATGGCCGCTCTTGCCGCCGAGCTTTTCCAGCACCCGCACACCGTCGATGATCATGCCGCGATCAACGGCTTTGCACATGTCATAAATCGTCAGTGCGGCGACGCTGGCAGCAGTCAGGGCCTCCATTTCCACGCCGGTCTGTCCGGCCAGCTTGCAGCGGGCGACGATATACACGGTGTCGTTGCCTTCGGCGCTGAGCTCGACCTTGACGCTGGTCAGCATCAGCGGGTGGCACAACGGGATCAGGTCGCTGGTCTTCTTCGCCGCCTGGATACCGGCAATGCGTGCCACGGCGAAAACATCCCCCTTGGGGTGCTCACCCTCGATAATCATCTGCAGGGTTTGCGGGAGCATGCGCACCCGCGCTTCGGCTACGGCCTCGCGCGAGGTCACGGCTTTATCGGTAACGTCGACCATATTGGCCCGACCTTGGGAATCGAGATGAGTCAGCACAGCCTTCCTCCTGTTCAGGAGTGAAGAGTGTAAACCCAAGGGTGTGGATATCGCAGCGAAAAAAACCGGGCGGCAGAGCCGCCCGGTGCCCAAGGGTTACAGGTGCGATTCGGCGTATTCGGCCAGGATCGAACGCGGCACACCCTGCAGGGTAATGTGCACGCCGTTGGGGAAGTCTTTGAATCGCTCGGTCAGGTAGGTCAGGCCCGAGCTGGTGGCGGACAGGTAAGGGGTGTCAATCTGCGCCAGGTTACCCAGGCAGATCACTTTGGAACCGGTACCGGCACGGGTGATGATGGTTTTCATCTGGTGCGGGGTGAGGTTCTGGCATTCATCGATCAGGATCAGGCTCTGCTGGAAGCTGCGACCGCGAATGTAGTTCAGCGATTTGAACTGCAGCGGCACCCGTTCAAGGATGTAGTCGACACTGCCATGGGTGTTTTCATCATCCATGTGCAGCGCTTCAAGGTTGTCGGTGATCGCCCCGAGCCAAGGCTCCATTTTTTCCGCTTCAGTACCTGGCAGGAAGCCAATCTCCTGGTCCAGCCCCTGCACGCTGCGGGTGGCAATGATGCGCCGGTAACGTTTGCTGACCATGGTCTGCTCAATGGCGGCGGCCAGGGCCAGGATGGTCTTGCCGGAACCGGCAGCGCCGGTCAGGTTGACCAGGTGAATATCCGGATCGAGCAGCGCGAACAATGCCAGGCTCTGATGGATGTCGCGCGGTTTCAGGCCCCAGGCTTCCTGGTGCAACAGCGGTTCCTGGTGCAGGTCGAGCAACAGCAGCTCGTCGTCCTTGATGCCCTTGATCCAGCCAACGAAACCCTGCTCGTCAATGATGAACTCATTGATGTGCACCGCCGGCAGGTTGTCGATCATTTGCACCCGGTGCCAGGTACGCCCACGCTCCTGGCGGGTTTCGACCTTGCTGACCCGGTCCCAGAACGACCCGGTGACACTGTGATAGCCCTTGGACAACAGGGAAACGTCGTCAACCAGTTGGTCGGTGCTGTAGTCCTCGGCCGCAATTCCACAGGCGCGGGCCTTGAGGCGCATGTTGATGTCTTTGGTCACCAGCACCACATCCAGGTCTTTGCGCCGGCTGCGCAACTCCAGCAACTGGTTGATGATGATGTTGTCGTTGAGGGTTTCCGGCAGCAGACGGTTGGGCTCGTTGCGCGGGCTCATCAGGATCGACAGCGAACCCTTGGGCCCGCTCTTGCCGCGTTGGATCGGCACGCCCTGCTCGACATCGGCAGGCGAGGCATCGCCCAGGGTCTGGTCGATCAGGCGGATGGCCTGGCGACATTCAGCGGCGATGGTGTGCTTTCCGGTCTTGAGTTTGTCGAGCTCCTCCAGCACCGTCATCGGTATGGCGACGTGATGCTCCTCGAAATTGAGCAATGCGTTTGGATCGTGGATCAGTACATTGGTATCGAGCACATAAAGGATTGGCTGGTTGGAGGAAGTGGTGCGTCCTTGATCATCCATACTCGGTCACCTTTGTGGAAGCCATACAACGCAATACCTGAACGATGCTGCGCCGTGAAGTGGCCGCCGGTTCTTCCCTGGTCCGCGTCGTTACGGGTGGGAAGCTGCCCTCACAGAAATGGTGCCCAATGACGCCACCTGTGATGCAGGGTTCGGCGGTCTGTCTTCTTGATACCGCAAAACCCATGACCGGAAAAAGCATTTTTACGTATTTTTGAAGTTTATTTTTCGTGATGACACTTAGCCCTTGGCGCAGGGGCAAAGCACCGCTACAGTCATAAATCAGGCCCAGTGAATTGCGCGTAACATTTTCTTGCTGAACGCACTGTTCTCACCCTGATTTCAGCTTTTTCCGGCAAAGTGCCGGCAATCTTCCCAACCGATACCGCTTTGCGCCGTCTGTTTGAGCAGCCAGGCCACGGCCTCCTGCGCTTTGGGTTGGACGTCGTGAAACTGGATCAGTCCGCGGCGCCAGAGCAGCATCAGGGTCAGCACCCGTTGCGCCGACTGTTCGCCAGTCAAGGTGCTCTGATCCTGGGCGTCGATATTCCACAACACCACCTGCAACCCCTGGCTGGCGAAGAAGTCCTGGCTGTCAGCCCGGCGTTGACCATAGGGCGGCCTGAACAGCGCTACATACTGATCGGGCAGGTCCGCCTGCACCCGGGCCTGACTGCGCAGCACTGATTGCTGCCAGTCCTGCCATTGCCCGTGAGAGCGGTACTGCCAGCCTTGAATCCCCACGCACTGGCCTGTGTAGAGGGCACGCAGGTCCGCCAGCGAAGTCTTGTCACGGCGCGTCTGCAGGCTGTTGCCAAGCACGAAGAAGGTCGCGCCGAGCTTCTGCCGGCGCAGGTAGTCGGTCAGGGTATCGGTACCCGCACCGATGGCGCTGGGGCCTGAGTCGAAAGTCAGCATGAACAGCCGGTCATTGAGCTCATCACCGTTGCGCTCAAGCTGCGAATAACGTTCGATTTCGCTAGCGCTCTGCGGGAACAGCGCGGCTTTGCGCAACAACTCGTCCAGATAACGCCGATGGAACTCGCGGCTGGGTTCGGCCCAGCCAGCATAGAAAGAGCCGTTGGCCACTTCGAACTTCGCCGCTTGCTGGCGCAACTCGGCCTGGCCGTCGATGGCATAGCAGAACGAGGCATCCTGTTCACAGCTCTGCTGGGCCAGGTCGTAATTGCGCCATAACCGCTGCCACAAGCGCGCGCGCACCTGGTTGATCGACAGCAGATTGATCTGCTTGAGGCCCAGACGTGCTGCCAGCGCCGGTTCGTCGAGCGCTTCGCTGGCCGCAAGGGCCTGGGAAAAACCAAGAATCTCGGCCCGCGAGGCCACATCGAACAGCGCCGGGCTGTCGAGTTGCTCTGGCCAGTGACCACGTTCGAAGGTGGTCGGCGGCACAGGCGCGGCTTGCGCCGCGGCACTTAACAGTCCGCTCAGTAGTAGAAAAGCAATGCGCACGATCGAGCTCCCCGATTTCCTCGCCGCGCACTATAGCGTCAAGCGTCGGGATGGTCTGTGGCTATCAACGTCATAGCTGGAGATCAACGCCCCCGCCCCGTAGAATCGGCGCCACGATTTCAGGAGCCCGACCGATGCTGACGGTGATTTCCCCCGCCAAGACCCTCGATTACGACACCCCGCCGGTAACCCAGCGCTACACCCAGCCGCAGTACCTGGACGACTCCCAGGAACTGATCGGGCAACTGCGCGAACTGTCACCGGCGCAAATCAGCGAGCTGATGCACCTCTCCGACAAGCTCGCCGGCCTCAATGCCGCGCGCTTCGGCAGCTGGACCCCGGCTTTCACCCCGGAGAACGCCAAGCAGGCGTTACTGGCCTTCAAGGGTGACGTGTACACCGGTCTGGATGCCCAAAGCCTGAACGAAGACGACTTCAGCTACGCCCAGGACCACCTGCGCATGCTCTCGGGGCTGTACGGACTGCTGCGTCCGCTGGACCTGATGCAACCCTACCGTCTGGAAATGGGCACCAAGCTGGCCAACGCCCGCGGCAAGGACCTGTATGCCTTCTGGGGCACGCGCATCAGCGAATGGCTGAACCAGGCGCTCGCCGAGCAAGGCGACGATCTGCTGCTCAACCTGGCCAGCAACGAGTACTTCAGCGCAGTCAAACGCAATGCGCTCAAGGCACGGATCATCAACACCGAGTTCCGCGACTTCAAGAACGGCCAGTACAAAATCATCAGCTTCTACGCCAAGAAAGCCCGCGGGATGATGAGCCGTTTCGTAATCCAGGAGCGCATCAACGATCCCGAGCAGCTCAAGCAGTTCGATGTGCAGGGTTACTACTACAGTGCCGAGCAATCGAAGCCGGACAATCTGGTGTTTCTGCGCGATCATCCGGACGAGTAAACAGCATCGCGGGGCAAGCCCGCTCCCACAGCAATTATATTGCCCCTGTGGGAGCGGCGATGCGACGACTCGACTTGCCCCGCGATAACGCCAATATTGCAAAACGCCACTAAGACCATTCGTAATTTTTTGACGAAATTCAAAAAATAATTTCCGATACTGGCAATAAAACATCCCTCCACAAGTTCGCCCTTTATATACAGGGACGAAACTACCGAGTGCTATCAAAGTGAAAGCACTGGCACTTCAATAATTATTTAAAAATCTTTCACGCTCACTGAACCGCCCTCGGAACTTATTCCCTCGCCCATCGCTCATACCACCCGTAACGATTCTCGAGCATCGTGTGAGAGATGACCTACAGCGAACCGAGGAGATCCGCGCCCGACAAAAATCGTCCTAGTGGTTGATTTCAAAGGATTTTATCCGCTTGAAAGAGCAAGCACTGCAGTATCCGGACACGGAATTGCAATAAAGACGGCTGCATGGAAGGGCACGTCCATAATTATTGGCCATTGGCTGCCAACTTCGAGTGCAGATTATCTTGCACTCCATATTTATATGCCTGCGAACGCTGAAATGACATCTTTTTGCCACAACTCCGTTCGCCCGGACATTGCTGGTTAATCAACCCGGCCTGACTCTGCAAGTTGAGTCGGCATGATAAACACATGAGGTGATAGCGATGCGTATCAGCATCTTTGGTTTGGGTTATGTGGGTGCAGTCTGTGCTGGTTGCCTGTCCGCACGGGGTCATGAAGTGATTGGCGTGGATGTTTCCAGGACCAAGATTGATCTGATCAACCAGGGCAAATCGCCAATTGTCGAACCCGGGCTTGAAGCACTCTTGCAACAGGGTATCGACACCGGCCGCCTGCGTGGTACCACCAACTTTGCCGCGGCGATCATCGACAGCGACCTGTCGATGATCTGCGTGGGTACGCCGAGCAAGAAGAACGGCGACCTGGGCCTGGAGTACATCGAGTCGGTGTGCCGCGAAATCGGCTTCGTGCTGCGCGAAAAAGCCAGCCGCCACACCATCGTGGTGCGCAGTACGGTGCTGCCAGGCACAGTGAAGAACGTGGTGATCCCGATACTTGAAGACTGCTCGGGGAAGAAAGCCGGCGTCGATTTCGGCGTAGCGGTCAACCCAGAGTTCCTGCGTGAAAGCACCGCGATCAAGGATTACGACCAGCCACCGATGACGGTCATCGGTGAGCTGGACAAGGCCAGCGGCGACGTCCTGCAGTCGCTGTATGAAGAGCTCGACGCGCCGGTCATCCGCAAGGACATCGAAGTGGCCGAGATGATCAAGTACACCTGCAACGTCTGGCACGCGGCAAAAGTGACCTTCGCCAACGAGATCGGCAACATCGCCAAAGCGGTCGGTGTCGATGGCCGCGAAGTGATGGACGTGGTCTGCCAGGACAAAGCCCTGAATCTTTCGCAGTACTACATGCGCCCAGGCTTTGCCTTTGGCGGTTCGTGCCTGCCCAAGGACGTACGCGCCCTGACCTACCGCGCCAGCAGCCTGGACGTGAAGGCGCCGCTGCTCAACTCGCTGATGACCAGCAACGAATCGCAGGTGCAGAACGCTTTCGACATCATCGAAAGCCACGACAAGCGCAAGGTCGCCCTGCTTGGCCTGAGCTTCAAGGCCGGCACCGACGACCTGCGCGAAAGCCCGCTGGTGGAACTGGCCGAGCGCCTGATCGGCAAGGGCTATGAGCTGAACATCTACGACAGCAACGTCGAGTACGCCCGGGTTCACGGGGCGAACAAGGACTACATCGAGTCGAAGATCCCCCACGTTTCGTCGCTGCTCAACGCTGACTTCGACCAGGTCATCAACCACGCCGACGTGATCGTCCTGGGCAACCGCGACGAGAAGTTCCGCGCCCTGGCCCAGCAAGCGCCTGAAGGCAAGCAGGTCATCGATCTGGTCGGCTTCATGAGCAAGGCCAGTTCCCCGGCCACCCGCACCGAAGGCATCTGCTGGTAACCCGGCAGGTTGCGCAGGGCCTTTGGGCCCTGTGCATCACCCTTCTCTCCTCTCTGGATACGGATGCAGAACATGCAAAGGCTCAAGCACGACCTGCTACAGGTCGCCGGTTGGCTGTTCTACGTGAGCCTGCTCATGTTGATCGCCCTGGCCTTGCCCAACTCCATTTTCGACCCCGACTCGAAGGATTTCATTTTCCTCGTCGGCGCCGTCGGTATCTGGCGCTATTCCATGGGTGCCACGCACTTTGTGCGCGGCATGCTGTTTCTCTATGTGGTCTACCCGCTGCTACGTCGCAAGGTGCGCAAGCTGGGCAGCGCCGCCGATCCATCGCATGTCTACCTGATGGTCACCAGCTTTCGCATCGACGCCCTGACCACTGCCCAGGTCTACAGCTCGGTAATTCGCGAGGCGATCGACTGCGGCTACCCGACCACGGTGGTCTGCTCGCTGGTGGAAATGTCAGACGAGCTGCTGGTGAAAAGCCTCTGGGAAAAACTCAATCCGCCGGACCGCGTCACCCTGGACTTCGTGCGTATCGCCGGGACCGGCAAGCGTGACGGTCTGGCCTACGGTTTTCGTGCCATCTCCCGCCACTTGCCGGACGAGAATGCCGTGGTAGCGGTGATCGACGGCGATACCGTGCTCGATGCAGGCGTGGTGCGCAAGACCGTGCCGTGGTTCAAGTTGTTCGCCAATGTCGGCGGCCTGACCACCAACGAATTCTGCGAAGTGCGCGGCGGCTACATCATGAGCGAGTGGCACAAGCTGCGCTTCGCCCAGCGCCACATCAACATGTGCTCGATGGCCCTGTCCAAGCGCGTGCTGACCATGACCGGGCGCATGTCGGTGTTCCGCGCCGCGGTGGTGACCAACCCAGAATTCATCGCCGACGTCGAGAACGACTCGCTGCAGCACTGGCGTCTGGGCCGCTTCAAGTTCCTCACCGGTGACGACAAGTCCAGCTGGTTCAGCCTCATGCGCCTGGGCTACGACACCTTCTACGTGCCGGACGCGGCGATCAACACGGTCGAGCACCCGCCGGAAAAGAGCTTCATCAAGGCCAGCCGCAAACTGATGTACCGCTGGTACGGCAACAACCTGCGGCAGAACTCGCGAGCCCTCGGCTTGGGTATCCGTCGCCTGGGCCTGTTCACCAGCGTGGTGCTGTTCGACCAGCGTGTATCGATGTGGACCAGCCTGCTGGGCTTGAGCGTTGCGGTGATTGCCAGCCTGAAATTCGGCCCGGCGTTCCTGTTGGTATACCTGCTGTGGATCGGCATCACCCGCCTGATCCTGACCCTCATGCTGCTGTGCTCGGGCCACAACATCGGTCCGGCCTACCCGCTGATCCTTTATTACAACCAGATCGTCGGCGCGATCATGAAAATCTACGTGTTCTTCCGCCTCGACAAGCAGTCCTGGACGCGCCAGCCGACTGCCCTCAAACGCGACCTCGCCAGCTTTCAACAATGGTTCAACACCTGGTCCTCCCGGACCATGACCTTCTCGGCAGCCAGCATCTTCATTGCTGTGCTGTTCATGGTCGTGTGAGCCGGAAACCGATTGGATTAAACAGGAACAAATCGCCATGAATACCGCCGTGAACGTCAATGTCGTGCATGAGTCCGAAGCCCAGCGCCAGCACGCCCGGGTGCGCATCCCGGCCAAATTGCGTTACCTGGGGAGCAACCGCGAAACCCTGGAAGTGAAGGTCGATGACCTGTCTGCCGGCGGCCTGAGCTTCCATGCCAAGCAGCCGCTGAAAATCGGCGATGTGTCGCGCGGGCGCTTGCAGTTCACCGTCGACAAGCTCGGCCTGGCCATGGACATCGAGTTCCAGGTGCGCTCCTTCGACCCGTCCAGCGGCCGTACCGGCGTGCAGTTCCAGAACCTTGAGCCGCGCGATATCGCTACCCTGCGACACATCATCACTTCGCACTTGTCGGGCGAGTTGATCACCATTGGCGATGTGCTCAGCACCCTGCAACGCGACAACTTCACCAAGGCGCGCAAGCACAAAGACGCCAACGGCGGCATGAGTGCCCTCGGCCGTCTGCGTGCGGTGACGTTCAGCCTTGGCGTGTTCGTGGTCGGCGTCGCCGCCTTCGGCTTCATCGCCAAGTCGGTGTATGGCCTTTACTTCGTCAGCCATGCCCAGGCCGGTGTGGTCAGTGTGCCGACCACCAACGTCACCATGCCCCGCGACGGCACACTGCAAAGCCTGGTCGAGGATGGTGGCCAGGTGGTCAAGGGCGCACCGCTGGCCTCGTTCAGCACCAGCATGCTGGACATGCTCAAGGGCCATCTGGACGACCAACAGCTTGAGCCGAGCAAGGTCGAAGAACTGTTCGGCAAGCAACTGAGCGGCACCCTGACCAGCCCTTGCGATTGTGTGGTCGCTCGCCAATTGGTGGATGACGGCCAGTATGCAAGCAAAGGCCAGGTGATCTTCCAGCTGATTCCGCGCACGGTGAATCCGAGCGTCGAGGCGCGTTTCAGCTATCGCCAGTTCGACGACGTCCAGCCGGGTACCCGGGTCAATTTCCAGATCGCTGGCGAAGACCAATGGCGCACTGGCGAGATCGTCAGCAGCACCAGCCTGAACAGCGAAGACCTGTCTTCGGACATTCGTGTGCAGATCCAACCCGAAGGTGCCTTGCCCGGCGAACTGGCGGACCGCCCAGTGGCGGTGGACAGCAATCGTGGCCCGTCGCTGGACTGGCTGATCGACAAAGCCGTAGCCCGTGGGCTCTAAGGGAGACATGCTGGTGAATACTCGACCTGTAGGAGCCGGCATTGCCGGCGATGGGCTGCGCAGCGGCCCCCATGGGCCCAGCTCGCTCATGATCCTGTGCAGCCTGGCCCTGGCCATCAGCCTGGCCGGTTGCGCCGGCCTGCCCGACCAACGCCTGGCCAACGAAGCGCTCAAGCGCGGCGACACCGCCCTGGCCGAACAGAACTACCAGCAACTGGCCGACCTCGGCTACAGCGAGGCTCAGGTCGGTCTGGCCGATATCCAGATGGAAACCCGCGATCCGGCCAAACTCAAGCAAGCCGAAGCGACCTACCGCGCTGCCGCCGATATTTCGCCGCGTGCCCAGGCTCGCCTTGGCCGTCTGCTGGCCGCCAAAGCGGATGCTTCTGAAGCTGAACGCCAGGAAGCCGAAACCCTGCTGAAGAAAGCCTTCGCCAATGGCGAGGGCAGCACCCTGATTCCTCTGGCGATGCTCTACCTGCAATTCCCGCAGAGCTTCCCCGGCACCAATGCACAACAGCAGATCGATCAGTGGCGCGCCGCAGGCTACCCGGAAGCGGGCCTGGCCCAAGTGCTGCTATATCGCACCCAGAACACCTACGACCAGCACCTGGCCGAGGTCGAGCGGATCTGCAAGGCCGCACTGACCACCACCGACGTTTGCTACGTCGAACTGGCGAGCGTGTACCAGAAACGCGGCCAGGCCGAGCAGCAAGCCGCGTTGATCGAGCAAGTGAAAAGCGCCTACCAGCGCGGCGTGATTCCAGCCAGCCGCGTCGACAGCGTCGCCCGTGTGCTGGCCGACCGCAGCTTGGGGCAGACCGACGAGAAAACCGCCCAGGCGCTGCTTGAGCAAGTGGCTCCCGTCAACCCGGCCTCCTGGGTCAGCCTGGCGCAATTGGCCTACGACTTCCCCGAGCTTGGCGACACCGACAAGCTGATGGAGTACATCGACAAGGGCCGAGCGGCTGAACAACCCCGTGCCGAGCTGTTGCTGGGGCGCCTGTATTACGAAGGCAAGACTGTTCCGGCCGATGCAGAAAAAGCCGAAAGCCATCTGCAAAACGCCGCCGACGCTGGCGAAATCAGCGCCCATTACTACCTGGGTCAGCTGTACCGCCGTGGCTACCTGGGCAACGTCGATCCGCAGAAAGCGGTCGATCATCTGCTCACGGCCGCCCGCGGCGGCCAGCTCAGTGCCGACTACGCCCTGGCGCAGCTGTTCAGCGAAGGCCATGGCATTCGCCAGGACCTGGTCAACGCCTGGGTCTTCAGCCAACTGGCGCAGGCTAACCCCAGCGAGCAATCCCAGACACTGGCCGCTGAGCTCGACCAGCAACTCAGCCCACCACAAAAAGCCCAGGCCGAACGCCTGTTGCAACAGGAGCGTCAGGCCCGTGGCGCCATCGGCCAAGGCGCAGGTGCCCTGGCCCTGCATGCTGTGCAAGCACCTGAAGAAGGCGAGGACTCCCTATGACACTCAATCCGTGGATGAAAGCCGGCCTCGGCCTTGGTTTCGCCCTGCTGTGGTCGTGCCCGACCCTGGCGGCGATGACCGCTGAAAAGAACTTTGGCCTGGATATAAAGATCACCGGTCAGTCCGAAGACGACCGCGATCTGGGCACCCGCTCTGGTGGCGACGTCAACGGTGTGGGTCTGGACCTGCGCCCCTGGGTCTATGGTGAACGCGGCAACTGGAGCGCCTTCGCCATGGGCCAGGCGGTTGCCGCCACCGACATCATCGAGACCGACTCTCTGCGCCAGTCCGGCAACCAAGCCGAATCTGGCAGCAGTAATGCCGATGGCCGCGAGGCTGACAAGAGCTACCTGGCGATGCGCGAATTCTGGGTCGGCTACAGCGGCCTGACTGCCTACCCCGGCGAACAGCTGCGCTTCGGCCGCCAGCGCCTGCGCAACGAAGACGGCATGTGGCGCGACACCAACATCGAAGCGCTGAACTGGACCTTCGACACCACCCTGCTGCGCGCCAACCTTGGCGTCGCCGAGCGCTTCAGTGAATACCGTACCGACCTCACCGAGCTGGCCCCGGTAGACAAGGATCGCCTGCACGTCTACGGCGACATTGCCACCCAGTGGACACCAGGGCATTGGGCCGGCCTGCGCGCCCACCACACCCATGACAACGGCAATCTCAAGAGCCCGGGCGAGACCGTCGATGAGCTGGACAAGACACGTACCGGCGATCTGACCTGGCTGGGCCTTGAGGCCAACAGCGACGCCTACAACTGGCGCAACCAGAACCTGGTCAATTACTGGGGTAGCGTGACCTGGCTGACCGGTGACCGCGACAGCCTCAACACCACTACCGTCAATGGCGAACAGATTGCCAGCGGCAAGCAGAGCCGTGACGTCAACGCCTGGGCCAGCGACCTCGGTATCCGCCTGCGCCTTGACCCCAACTGGCAAGTCGGCGCCGCCTACGCCCGCGGCGGCGGTGGCAGCGACGGTTCGAGCAACTACGAGCAGACCGGCCTTGAAAGCAACCGCTCCAACTTCACCGGCACCCGCTCACGCGTGCACCGCTTCGGCGAGGCGTTCCGTGGCGAACTGGGCAACCTCCAGGCCGCGACCCTGTTCACCTCCTGGCAACTGCGCGACGACTACGACGCCAGCCTGATCTACCACAAATTCTGGCGCGTCGATGGCGACCAGAACATCAGCAGCAGCGGCATCAACGCGGTGGTCGAGGACAACGGGATCAACCGTCCGCTGATCCAGGGCGAGAAAGATCTGGGCCAGGAAATGGATGTGGTGGTCACCAAGTACTTCAAGCAAGGCCTGTTGCCCGCCTCCTTGAGCCAGTCGGTCGACGAGCCGTCGGCGCTGGTGCGTTTGCGTGCCGGGGTGTTCAAGCCGGGTGACGCCTATGGCAAGGAAACCGACTCGTACATGCACCGCGCCTTCGTCGACGTGATCTGGCGCTTCTGATGCCTGGAGTGCACTGATATGAGCCTTCAATCGAACACCCTGCAGCGCTTGCTGGCCGGTAGCCTGTTGCTGGCCAGCAGCATCGCCCTGGCCAACAGTCAGGCGCCGGTTCCGGTGGCCAAAGGACTGCAACAGGCCAAGACTTATACGGTCAGCAGCGCGCCGATCGAACCGCTGCAGATTCCGCCGCCGACCCTGCCCGACCTGTCCGGCTACAGCGCTGAGGCAGTGCAGAAAAAGATCCAGCGTACGCACAAGGGCAAAGTCTCGGTGCGGCGCATGCTGCAGGAAAACGCACTCAAGGAATTCATCGGTGGCGACAACAAGATGGCCGAATGGGTGGCGCGTCAGCACGGCATTCCGCAGGCGATCTTCATCGATGACGGCCATGTCGACTTCAGCGAACTGAGCAAGCGCGTGCCCAAACAGTACCTGAGCGAAACCTCGCCAGGCGTCTACCTGGCGCGCCTGCCTATCGTGGTCGGCGCCAAGGGTGTGCTGGAGATCGACGCCAAGGTCAAGGAACTGCGCCTGTCCCAGGAAGGCGGCGCGTTCATCGTCAACGACGGCAAACTGTTCGTCACCGATACCAAGGTGACCGGCTGGCGCGAGCAGGACAACGGCCCGGCGACGTTCCGTTCGCCCAACGAGTTCCGCCCGTTCCTGCTGTCCTGGGGCGGCACCGAGACTTACATCGTCAACAGCCAGATGGCCAGCTTCGGCTACGCCAAGAGTAAGTCCTACGGGGTGAGTATTTCCCAGTACACGCCGAACATGGCCAAGCAGATGGGCCGCGCCGAACCTACCGGCTGGATCATCGGCTCACAGTTCAGCGACATGTGGTACGGCTTCTACTGCTACGAAACCAGCGACTTCGTGGTCAAGGACAGCACCTACCGCGACAACATCGTCTACGGCATTGACCCGCACGACCGTTCGCACCGTTTGATCATCGCCGGCAACAGCGTGTACGGGACGAAAAAGAAGCACGGCATCATCGTGTCCCGTGAGGTCAACGACAGCTGGATCATCAACAACAAGAGCTACGACAACAAGCTCTCGGGCGTGGTGATCGACCGTAACAGCGTCAACAACCTGATCGCCTACAACGAGATCTACCGCAACCACACCGACGGCATCACCCTGTACGAAAGCGGCGACAACCTGATCTGGGGCAACAAGCTGATCAACAACCGCCGCCACGGCATTCGCGTGCGCAACAGCGTCAACATCCGCCTGTACGAGAACGTCGCCATGGCCAACGGCCTGGTCGGCGTGTACGGCCACATCAAGGACCTCTCCGACACCGACCGCGACATCGCCCTCGACCCGTTCGACACCAAGGTCTCGCTGATCGTCGTCGGTGGTGAGCTGGCGGCCAACGGCAGCGGCCCGTTGTCGATCGACTCGCCGTTGAGCGTGGAGCTGTACCGGGTGTCGATGCTGGCACCGAGCAAGGCCAGCGGCATCAGCTTTTCCGGGGTGCTGGGTGAACGTCAGGACGAGATCCTCGACCTGATGGTGCGCCAGCAGAAAGCCGTATTGATCGACCCGGTCGAGCGCCAGACCGAAATGGCGGATTAAGGAAGCCACGACATGACTCCACATCTGATGAAATTGCTTGGCCTGCAACTCCTCGGCGTAAGCGCTGCCTTGCTGACAATCAGCAACAGCGCGCAGGCCGACAACGTACAAGCACCGATCTTCAGCGCCGAACCCTGCTGCCAGTTGTGCCCCGAAGCGCATGACGCCAGCCGCTACACCACCCGTTACCAGCAGAACTTCACCACCCTGGTGCAAGCCCAGGGTGACTGGCTGTTCCGTGCCCGCGAGGATCTGCGCACCGAATTCCAGACCACCCCCGCTGGCTACAAACGCCTGCAGCAACTGCATGACGCCTTCAAGGCACGCGGCATCGAGCTGGTGGTGGTTTATCAGCCGACCCGTGGCCTGGTAAACCGCAACATGCTCAAGCCGGCCGAGAAAGCCGCGTTCAACTACGAGAAAGCCCTGAGCAACTATCAGGCGATGCTCGCCCGCTTCAGCAAGATGGGCTACAACGTGCCCGACCTGTCGCCGCTGACCAATGAACAGTTGACTGCTGCCGACCAGGGCAAGGATTTCTACTTCCGCGGTGACCAGCACTGGACGCCTTACGGCGCCGAGCGCGCGGCCAAGATTGTGGCTGACACGGTGCACAAGATGCCTGCATTCGAAGGCATTCCTCGGCGTGAATTCGAAAGCCACAAGTCCGGGCGCATGGGTAAGACCGGCACCCTGCACAACGTCGCCGGGCAACTGTGCGGCACCAGCTATGCGGTGCAGTACATGGACCAGTTCGTCACCGAACCCAAGGGCGAAAGCGGCAGCGACGACCTGTTCGGCGATTCCGCTAATCCAAAAATCACCTTGGTCGGCACCAGCCACAGCGGCAAGAACTACAACTTCTCCGGCTTCCTCGAACAGTACATCGGTGCCGACGTGCTCAACGTCGCCTTTCCTGGCGGTGGCCTGGAAGGCTCGATGATCCAGTACCTGGGCAGTGACGACTTCAAGAACAACCCGCCGAAGATCCTTATCTGGGAGTTCTCGCCACTGTATCGCCTGGACCAGGAAACCATCTGGCGGCAAATGCTCGCCCTGCTCGACAACGGTTGCGAAGGCAAGCCGGCACAGATGCACGCCAATGCCACGCTCAAACCGGGCAAGAACGAGCTGATGGTCAACGGCAAGGCTGGTGTGATCAAGGACCTGAGCAATGGCCGCCACCAACTGGACATCAAGTTCGAAGACACCTCGGTCAAGGTGCTGCAGGCCACGCTCTGGTACCTCAACGGCCGTCATGAAGACGTGAAGATCGAAAAGCCGACGACCGCTGACACCGATGGCCGCTTCGCCTTCCAGCTGCGCGAGGATGAAGACTGGGCCAGCCAGACCCTGCTCGCGGTGGAAGTTCAGGGCCCGCAAAGCGGCACCGAGAAAGTCGAAGCCACGCTCTGCAAACGCAACAATTTCGCCACTGCGCAACATACCGCGCAGGCCGGCCAGTGAGGCGCACCATGCACATCAGCAAACTGACGGCTCCGGCCTTGCTCTCCCTGGCCCTGCTCGGCCCGGCTACGCAGGCTGCCGGGCTGGTTCCACCCCAGGGTTACTACGCCGGGATCGAAAAACTCAAGACCGGCCCCAGCGACTACAAGTGCGAGGCCGTTCCCAAGCCTTACACCGGCAAGTTGCAATTTCGCAGCAAGTACGAAGGTTCGGACAGCGCCCGCGCAACCTTGAACAAGACCTCGGAAAAAGCCTTCCGCGACTCCACCGCGAGCATCACCACGCTTGAGCACGGAGTCAGCAAACAGGTCATGCAGTACATGCGCGACGGCCGCCCGCAGCAGCTCGATTGCACCCTGGAATGGCTGAGCAGCTGGGCCCGCGCCGATGCGTTGATGTCGACCGACTACAACCACACCGGCAAGTCCATGCGCAAATGGACGCTGGGCAGCCTGAGCGCCTCCTGGCTGCAGCTGAAATTCTCCAACCCCCAGCCCCTGGCCGCGCATCAACAGGAAGCCGAGTTGATCGAAAAATGGTTCGCACGCCTGGCCGATCAGGTGGTCAGGGACTGGAGCAATCTGCCCCTGGAAAAGATCAACAACCATTCCTACTGGGCCGCCTGGTCAGTGATGGCCACCGCCGTGGCGACCGACCGCCGCGACCTGTTCGACTGGTCGGTGAAGGAATACCGGGTGGCCGCCAACCAGGTCGACGCCCAAGGCTTCTTGCCCAACGAACTCAAGCGCAAGCAACGCGCCCTGGCCTACCACAACTACGCCCTGCCGCCGCTGGCGATGATCGCCAGCTTTGCCCAGGCCAATGGTGTTGATGTGCGCCCGGAAAACAACGGTGCGCTCAAGCGTCTGGGTGAGCGGGTGCTGTCCGGGGCGAAAGACCCGAGTCCGTTCAACAACAAAAGTGGCGAGAAGCAGGCCATGGGCGACCTCAAGGTCGACAGCAAATACGCCTGGCTCGAACCCTGGTGCAGCCTTTACCGCTGCAGTGCCGATGCGCTGAAGAAGAAGCACGACATGCAGCCGTTCAGGAATTTCCGTCTCGGCGGCGACCTGACCCGGATCTACGACCCGCAGGCCGCACAGAAGAAATGAGGTAGTTCCCATCGCAGGGCAAGCCCGCTCCCACAGGAGCGCGGCGTACCCGGTGGGAGCGGGCTTGCCCCGCGATGCTGTTAAAGGTTTCCCCACAAATTTACGTGGGGGGCTTGGGGGGCTGCTGCCCCGATTATGGATAACGACAAGGAGAGATCGGGATGGTGTTCTCGTCCAATGTGTTCCTGTTTCTGTTCCTGCCGATCTTTCTCGGCTTGTACTACTTGAGCGGGCAACGCTATCGCAACGCGCTGTTGCTGCTGGCCAGCTACCTGTTCTACGCCTGGTGGCGGGTGGACTTCCTCGCGCTGTTTGCCGGGGTCACCCTGTGGAACTACTGGATCGGCCTGAAAGTCGGCGCCGCCGGCGTGCGGAGCAATCCGGCCCAGCGCTGGCTGCTGCTCGGGGTCGCCGTCGACCTGTGCATCCTCGGCTATTTCAAGTACGCCAACTTCGGCGTCGACAGCATTAACGCGATCATGACCTCCTTCGGTCTTGAACCGTTTATCCTTACCCATGTGCTGCTGCCGATCGGTATCTCGTTCTACATTTTCGAGTCGATCAGCTACATCATCGACGTGTACCGCGGCGACACCCCGGCCACCCGCAACCTGATCGACTTCGCCGCCTTCGTGGCGATCTTCCCGCACCTGATCGCCGGTCCCGTGCTGCGCTTCAAGGACCTGGCCGACCAGTTCAACCACCGCACCCACACCCTCGACAAGTTCTCCGAGGGCTGCACACGGTTCATGCAGGGCTTTATCAAGAAGGTGTTCATCGCCGACACCCTGGCGGTGGTCGCCGACCATTGCTTCGCCTTGCAGAACCCGACCACCGGTGACGCCTGGCTCGGCGCCCTGGCCTACACCGCGCAACTGTACTTCGACTTCTCCGGCTACAGCGACATGGCCATCGGCCTGGGCTTGATGATGGGTTTCCGCTTCATGGAAAACTTCAAGCAGCCGTACATCAGCCAGTCGATCACCGAGTTCTGGCGGCGCTGGCATATCAGCCTGTCAACCTGGTTGCGCGACTACCTGTACATCACCCTCGGCGGCAACCGCGGCGGCACCGTCGCCACCTACCGCAACCTGTTCCTGACCATGCTCTTGGGCGGTCTGTGGCACGGTGCCAACTTCACTTACATCATCTGGGGAGCCTGGCACGGTATGTGGTTGGCCATCGAACGGGCGCTGGGCCTGGACACCAACCCGCAACGCTTCAACCCAGTCAAATGGGCCTTCACCTTCCTGCTGGTAGTAGTCGGCTGGGTGATCTTCCGCGCCGAAAACCTCGACGTCGCCGCACGCATGTACGGCGCGATGTTCAGCTTCGCTGACTGGCAGCTGTCGGAACTCAACCGCGCCAACCTCACCGGCCTGCAGGTAGCGACCCTGCTGGTGGCCTACGCGACCCTGGCGTTCTTCGGCCTGCGCGACTTCTACCGCAATGCCAACCCTGAGCCCAAACCCAGCCCGGTGGCCATGCACGCCGATGGCAGCCTGAGCCTGGACTGGGGCCTGTACGTCACCCGCGTGCTGGTGCTGCTGCTGTTCGTCGCCTCGATCCTCAAGCTCTCGGCGCAAAGCTACTCGCCGTTTCTCTACTTCCAGTTCTGAGTGAGCCGACCATGACCCGATCATTACGCAAACTCTATTCCGTGTTGTTCCTCGCCCTGCTCCTGGCTTTGGGAGTGTGGTCGCTGGGGGGCCTGAACAGCTTCCAGCGTACCGCGCAGATGAGCGTGCTCGACGGCAAGCTGGCGAAGGCTGCCGAGACCCACTACGACGAGCAGTTCCCACTCAAGCGCATTGGCACCAACCTGTGGGCGGCGCTGGACTTCAAACTGTTCAATGAAGGCCGCCCTGGCGTGGTGCTTGGCCGCGAGCACTGGCTGTTCAGCGATGAGGAATTCAAACCGGTCGCCAACAGCGATCAGTTCGAACAGGAAAACCTCGCGCTGATCCGCGGCGTACGCGACACCCTGCAACAGCGCGGCGTGCAGCTGGTACTGGCGATCGTACCGGCCAAGGCGCGGCTGTACAGCGAGTACCTGGGCGAACAAACCCCGGCCAGCTTGCACGCTGACCTGTACAGCGAATTCCATGCCCAGGCCCGTCAGGCCGGCGTCTTCGCTCCCGACCTGCTGACCCCGCTGCAGAGCGCCAAGGCCCGTGGCCAGGTGTTCCTGCGTACCGACACGCACTGGACGCCACTGGGCGCCGAGGTGGCCGCCCAGCATCTGGCCGAAGCCGTCAGCCGCCAGAACCTGCTCAACGGCGAACCGCAGCAGTTCATTACCGAACAGCGTCAGAGCGCGCCGTACAAGGGCGACCTGACCAACTTTCTGCCGCTCGACCCACTGTTCAGCAACCTGCTGCCGCCGCCCGATACCCTGCAAAAGCGCAGCACCCGCCCGACTGACTCGCACGCTGACAGTGGCGACGCCTTGTTCGCCGACAAACAAATCCCGGTGGCGCTGATCGGCACCAGCTACAGCGCCAACCCCAACTGGAACTTCCTCGGCGCGCTGCAGCAGGCACTGCGCAGTGACGTGGTCAATTACGCCGAAGACGGCCATGGCCCGCTGCTGCCAATGCTCAAGTACCTGCAGAGCGACGCCTTCAAAGGCAGCACCCCGCAAGTGCTGATCTGGGAGTTTCCGGAACGCTATCTGCCAATGAAAAACGACCTCAGCACTTTCGATCCGCAATGGATCGCCCAGCTGAAGAAAACCCGTAACGCCAATCAAGACCTGGCCCTGTCGTCCAATCGGACGCAACACTGAGAGGTAACGCACATGACCACCCAGCACCGTATTGCCAAAGCCTTTGCCCTGACCGCCGGCATGAGCCTGCTTTCGCTGCAGGCCTGGGCCGGCGCCGATGCCGCCCTGTACGGCCCCAGCGCACCGAAAGGCTCGACCTTCGTGCGCATCTACAACGCCAGCAACCAGGCGGTCAGCGCCAGCGTCGGCAACACCCGGATCAACGACGTGGCGGCGCAAGCCAGCAGCGACTTCAGCTTCATGCCCCAGGGCGACTACAGCGCCAAGCTCGGCAGTCAGAGCCTGCCGGTCAAGCTCGCCTCGGACCACTACTACACCCTGGTCAACAACGCTTCGGGCGCCCCGCAACTGGTGGAGGAGCCGCCGTTCAAGAACAAACAGAAATCCCTGGTGCGGGTGCAGAACCTCAGCGACCAGGCCCTGACCCTGAAAACCGCCGACGGCAAGACCGAAGTGGTCAAGCCGGTGGCCGCCAAGGCCCGAGGCGAGCGCGAGATCAACCCGGTCAAGGTCAGCCTGGCGCTGTATGAAGGCGACAGAAAAGTCAGCGATCTGAAGCCGGTGGCTCTGGAGCGCGGCGAAGCAGCGGTGCTTTACGTCACCGGATCCGGCAGCAACCTGTCGCCGGTCTGGGTCAAGCGCCCGGTATCGACCCGTTAAGCAACTGCCTCTTTCAATCTTCGGAGAACACTCATGATTCCAGTCATTCTGTCCGGTGGTAGCGGTTCGCGTCTGTGGCCGCTGTCGCGCAAGCAGTTCCCCAAGCAGTTCCTGGCCCTGACCGGTGCACACACCTTGTTCCAGCAAACGGTCGAACGTCTGGTGTTCGAAGGCATGGACACGCCGATCGTGGTCTGCAACAAAGACCACACATTCATCGTCAACGAGCAACTGAGCAGCCTGAAACTGCAAACCCAGGCGATCCTCCTTGAACCGTTCGGCCGCAACACCGCACCGGCCGTAGCGCTGGCGGCGATGAAACTGGTCAATGAAGGCCGTGATGAGCTGATGCTGGTGCTGCCGGCCGATCACGTGATCGACGACCAGAAAGCCCTGCAACGTGCCCTGGCCCTGGCCACGGTAGCAGCCGAACGTGGCGAGATGGTGCTGTTCGGCGTGCCGGCGACCAAGCCGGAAACCGGCTATGGCTACATCAAGTCGAGCCAGGACGCACTGTTGCCCGAAGGCGTCAGCCGCGTCGTACAGTTCGTCGAAAAACCGGATGAGAAACGCGCCAAGGAGTTCGTCCAGGCCGGTGGTTACTTCTGGAACAGCGGCATGTTCCTGTTCCGCGCCAGCCGCTTCCTCGAAGAGCTGAAAAAGCATGACCCGGACATCTACGACACCTGCCTGCTGACCCTGGAGCGCAGCGAGGAAGATGGCAACAACCTGAGCATCGACGACGCCACTTTCGCCTGCTGCCCGGACAACTCCATCGACTACGCGGTGATGGAAAAAACCCAACGCGCCTGCGTGGTGCCGCTCAGTGCTGGCTGGAGTGATGTCGGTTGCTGGTCGTCGCTGTGGGACGTGCACGAAAAAGACAGCAACGGCAACGTCACCAAGGGCGACGTAGTGGTCCAGGACAGCCACAACTGCATGATCCACGGCAATGGCAAGCTGGTGTCGGTGATTGGCCTTGAGAACATCGTCGTGGTCGAGACCAAAGACGCGATGATGATCGCCCACAAGGACAAGGTCCAGGGCGTCAAACAGCTGGTCAACACCCTCAACGAACAGGGCCGCAGCGAAACCCAGAACCACTGCGAAGTGTACCGGCCGTGGGGCTCTTACGACTCGGTGGACATGGGCGGGCGTTTCCAGGTCAAGCACATCACCGTCAAGCCGGGCGCCTGCCTGTCGCTGCAGATGCACCACCACCGCGCCGAACACTGGATCGTGGTGTCGGGCACGGCCGAGGTGACCTGCGACGAGAACGTCTTCCTGCTCACCGAGAACCAGTCCACCTACATCCCGATCGCCTCGGTACACCGCCTGCGCAACCCGGGCAAGATCCCGCTGGAGATCATCGAAGTGCAGTCGGGCAGCTACCTGGGTGAAGACGATATCGAGCGCTTCGAAGATATCTATGGGCGCTCGACGCCGATCGAACGGGGGATCTCGATCAAGACTATCGCGCAGTAACAACCTCATCGCGGAGCCAGCCCGCTCCCACAGTGTGTGGGAGCGGGCTGGCCCCGCGATGCTTTTTGAGGCCCCCTCGGTTTGCGGTTAGGATAGAAGCACCTCTGCATACAAGGCCTCGTCCATGATCATCGGTGCCCTGCTCATCCTCACCTGGCTGGTCCTGCTGCTGCGCTACCCGGCCAAGGCCCTGCCCATTTCCCTGTCGGCGCTGTTCGGCCTGGGGCTGGTGGCGCTGTGGGTGGTCTGGCAGGACACCCGCGAAGCCAGCCAACTGGCGCGCCTGCAACTGCGCCTGAGCTACGCCCCGAACGACTGTCCCGCCGACCGCCCATTGCGCGTGCAGATGAACAATGGCAACGACGTGCCCCTGCTGGAGCTGCGCTGGCGGATAGCGGCCTATGCCCCCGGCGATACCGTCAATCTTGCCGAAAATACCTATTCCGCACCGCGCTACCGTGGCCCGGGCGAACTGCAACCTGGCGCCAGCTGGCAGGAGTGCCTACCGATGCCGCCCCTACGCGCAGGCTACCGGCCACAAAGTCTGGAATTTCGCGCAGAACACCTACAGGGCAGCTTCTCGCGCTGAGCACCTGGTATTTTTGTCAGGTTACCCAGGACTGAAAGCTGTGTTGAATAAGCACTGACTTGACGACCTTGGGAAGCGACAACATGGTGGATACTTCAGCATCCGTCCAGGCCGAGTTCTTGGCCCTGGTCAAGCGCATAAAAGATAAAGCAGCGCTGGATCGTCCGGCAGTGATTCTGGTTTATTCAGAAATCTGCCCGGCCTGCACAACCGCCAAGACAGCACTCACAGCGCTGGCCGACGATGGGTTTCGAGCACGCGTCGATTTCTACCAGATTCCCGGTGCAAGCTTTAAGGCAGCGCAATTGGACAGCGAGGTCGATCGCGTCCCCTCCTATCTCTTGTATGACCGCCAGAGCAATCGCAGCCTGTTTACCGGGGCAAGTACCGAGCTGTTGAAAAAATCCCTGGAGGACTTGCTTGCTGACGTAGAATTCGAGCCGTCTCCCCCCGCTTAAGGACAGCACCCATATGCCCAGCGTTCTGATCACCGGCTGCTCCAGTGGCATCGGCCTGGCCCTGGCCCAGGCTTTCAACACCGCGGGTTATGAGGTCTGGGCCACGGCACGCAAGGCCGAAGATGTGCAGCGCCTGAGCGAAACGGGCTTCAATGCCCGGCAACTGGATGTCAACGATCAAGCTACCCTGGCACAACTGGCCGACGAGCTGGCCCAGCGAGGCCATGGCCTTGACGTGCTGGTCAACAATGCCGGCTACGGCGCCATGGGCCCGCTGCTCGATGGCGGCGTCGAAGCCATGCAGCGCCAGTTTGAAACCAATGTGTTTGCCCTGGTCGGCGTCACCCGCGCGCTATTCCCGGCATTGCGCCGAAACAAGGGGCTGGTGGTGAACATCGGTAGCGTCTCCGGCGTACTGGTCACGCCCTTTGCCGGTGCCTACTGCGCTTCCAAAGCCGCCGTGCATGCCCTGAGCGATGCCCTGCGTCTGGAGCTGGCGCCGATGGGCATCCGCGTCATGGAGGTGCAACCGGGAGCGATTGCCACACAGTTTGCCGACAATGCCCAGACTCAGGCCGAACAGGTGTTGGCTGCCGACTCCCCCTGGTGGCCGCTGCGCGAACAGATCCACGCCCGGGCTCGCGCCTCTCAAGATCACCCAACGTCGGCTGCAAATTTCGCCCAAGGCCTGCTCGCGGCGGTGCACAAACAGCCTACGCCAGCATTGGTGCGTCTGGGCAACGGCAGCCGCGCGCTGCCGTTGATGGCCCGCTGGCTGCCGCGCATGCTGCTGGACACCGTACTGAAAAAGCGCTTCGGCCTTAGCCGCCCGCTTTAACCGCTGCGGTCATTGCCGGATCGAAGGCCTGCCAGCCACCACCCAGTGCCTTGTACAAACCAACCAAGGCCTGAGACACCGCCGCCGAGCTTTCGACCCACTGCTCCTCGCTTGCCAGCAAGGCACCCTGGACGCTGAGTACATTGAGAAAGTCCACCGCGCCTTCAACGTATTGTTGCTGCGCAGTCTGCAGGGCAATACGGTTCTGGCGCACCGCTTCGGCCAGCAGGTCGCGACGTAACTGGCTGGCGTTGTACAGGCGTAGCACATCGTCGATTTCATGCCAGGCGCGCAGCACCACCTGCTGATAGTGCAAAGCGGCTTCCTGCTGCTGGGCTTCACGCAACTCCAGCACGCCACGCAGGCGACCGCCGTCAAAGATCGGCAGGCTCACTTGCGGACCGATACCGAAGCGACGCGAGTCCCAGGCGCCGAAATCGGACAGTTGCATCGATTGAAAGCCAACATTGCCCGACAGCCGAATGCTCGGATAGAAATCGGCCTTGGCCACGCCAATGCTGGCGGTGGCCGCATGCAATTGGGCGGTGGCCTGGAGGATGTCCGGACGGCGCTCAGCCAGTTCCGAAGGTACGCCGATAGCAAAGTGCTGTTGCGGCGTCGGCATCGCGCCCGGCGTCAGCAATTCAGCCTGCAAGCTGCGTGGTGGTTCGGCCAGTAACAGGCTCAGGGCGTTGATCAGTTGCGCCTGGCGTTCTTCCAGGCTCGGCAGGCGCGCTTCGATCGAGGCTACCTGAGCGCTGGCCTGGGCCACATCCAGGGCGGTGGCGACACCATCGCGCAAACGCATTTGCGACAAGCGCAGGCTATGGCGCGAAACCTCGAGATTTTCCCGGGTCACGGCCAGGGTGCTTTGCACCGAGCGCAGCTGGATGTAACTGCCGGCCGTCTCGGCCAGCAACGACAACAGCACGCCACGGCGGTCGTTCTCGGCAACCTCAACCACCGCATCGGCAGCTTCCACCTGACGTCGTACCCGGCCCCACAGGTCCAGTTCCCAGCTGGCGGTCAGATCGCCCTGCCAGAGATTGAAGGCCGACTTGCCGCCCCTGCCGGACGGATCACTGAGGCCTTCAGCGCTGTTGCGGGCGCGGCTGTAGTCAGCATCGAGATCGACTGCAGGGGTTTGCTCGGAGGCGATGCTGCTGCGCAAGGCACGGCTTTGCAGCAGCCGTGCACTGGCGATCTGCAAGTCGAGGTTGCGCTGACTGGCACGCTCGACCAGAGCGCTGAGTTTGGCGTCATCGAAGCTCTCCCACCAGCGTTGCTCTATCGGGTCAGCCAGGGCCTGACTCGGCGCAGGCGTTTCCTGCAAAGGCGCCCAGGCTGCCGGGGCCTGGCTGGAAGGCTGGTGAAAGTCCGGACCCAGGGTGCAACCGGCCAGCAGGCTCAGCAGCAAAGGGCCTATAGCGAACGCAGGTTTCATCGGGCGCTGACCTCTTTACCGGAGGCGAGCCTGGCATCGGTATCGATCTTCGCCACCACCGACATGCCAACCCGCAGACGCTGCAGCAAGGGTTGATCGGCATCGAAGACGATCTTCACCGGAATCCGCTGCACCACCTTGGTGAAGTTGCCAGTAGCGTTGTCTGGCTTGACCGCCGCGAAGGTGACCCCGGTAGCCGGCGCGATGCTCTCGACCCGGCCGTGCAGGTACTCATCGGCGAAGGTATCGACGCGGATCTGCACCGGTTGCCCAGGCACTACATGGGTCAGCTGGGTTTCCTGAAAGTTGCCGACCACATAGGCGTGCTCCAGCGGCACCACCGACAGCAGCCGCGCCCCCGGATTGACGTAAGCGCCGACGCGCACCGCGCGCTCGCCGACCATGCCATCGATGGGCGCGACGATACGGGTATAGGACAGATCCAGCTGAGCCCGCTCAAGACTTGCCTGGGCATGTTTGAGGCCACCCTCGGCGCTGTCCACCTGCGCGCTGAGGATATCCACCTGCTTGCGCGCTGCGGCCAGCGCCGCCTGTGAGTTGGCCAGACGAGCACTGGTCTGATCGACCCGGCTGCGCGCCTGCTGGGCATTTTGCACGGTACCTGCGCCCTGCTCGGCCAGACGGCTGTGGCGGGTCAGTTCGTGATTGGCGAACGCCAGCTCGGCCTGGTCGGCATTCACTGCAGCCTGGGCCTGGGCGATAAGCGAAGCCTGGCGCTCGAGGGTCGCCCGGGCATTGTGCTGCTGCGCGGTAGACACCAGCAGTTGCGCCTGCGCCGCCGCCAGGGCCGCCTGATAATCACGGTCGTCGATCAGCGCCAGCACCTGTCCAGCTTTGACTTGCTGGTTGTCTGCAACCAGCACTTGCTTGATAAAGCCCGCCACCTTCGGCGCGACCACGGTGTAGTCCGCTGAAACATAGGCATCGTTGGTGCTCTGTTCGGCATTGCTGCCCAGTAACATCGGGCCAAGAACACCGGCCAGGCCCGCAAGCACCAACGCGGCAGCGATCAGGGCGGTTTTTCGGTGGGTGGTTATTGTCGTCATGTTTTTCTCTCAGAACAGCAACCTAAGCCACCGCACGCGGTGGGTAGATCCGGGTAGGCACAAAGGGAATCAGCAGGATCAGCGCCGCAGCCAGCACCGCCATGCACAGGTAGAGGTCAGCCGAGGCCAGCACCAGGGCCTGCTGGTGAATACGCTTGGCCAGTCCCGCCGCCTGGCTATCGGCCAGCGGCGAGTTGCCCAGGTTGTCGACCAGGACGTTGGAATGAAAATGCCGGCGTAGCGTGGTCAGCGCCTCCAGCACCCCGGTGGCGACCACCGAGGCCAGGCCCTTGACAGTGTTGAACCAGGCCGAAGCGAACGGGCCGTCCTGCGGGGTCATGCCGCCGGTGGCGAGCATCAGCAGCGGCAACACGGCCATGGGTTGGCCGAAGATGTGCAGCATCTGCAGCAGATAGAAGTTGTCGCGAATCCACACGCTGGTGAGCTGGCTACCCAGCACGCAAGACAACGCCAGCATGCCCAGGCCGATAGCCAGGACCCAACGGCAGTCCACTGCGCGGATGTTGCACAGCGCCGCGGTCAACGGCAGCGCGAGTAACTGCGGCAAGGCCACCAGCAGCAGCAACGGTGCGGTCTGCGCTGGGCGGTAACCCTGGATCTGGGCGAGGTGACTGGAGGGGATCAGGATCGCCGCCGACAGCACTATCAGCACACCAAACAAGGTGACCAGCGCGTGCGTCAGGTTGCGGGTCTTGAGCATCTGCAGCTTGAAGAACGGCAACGGCTCGGACCACTCGTTGAGCAGGAACAACACCAGCAACACCAGGCCACCACCCAGCAACCAGCAGATCAACGTTGAACTGAACCAACCCATGCGATCACCCAGGGTCAGGCCGATCACCAGCGCACAGATCGCCGGCAAACCGAGCAGCAGGCCGCGCCAGTCGAACTGCTTGAAGCGCTCCAGGCGCAGCGGATCCTGAGGCAGGCCCCAGGCCACACAGGCCATCGCCAGCAGTGAAGGCAGGATGATTTGCCAGAACGCCCACTGCCAACCGACATACTCGGTCCACAGGCCCGCCAGCGGTGTGCCCATGTTCGGCCCGAAGGTGGCGGTCAGGGCATAACCGGCAAGGCCATAGACCTTGATCCCCGGTGGCAGAAAGCGCAATGCGACACTCATCAGCATCGGCGGCAAGGCGCCCGACGCCAAGCCTTGCAAGGTACGCAACAGCATCAGGCTGGCCAGGTTCGGGGCATAGGGTTGCAGCAACCCGAGCAGGGCAAAGGCGCTAATGGCGCAGAGGGTGAAGCGACGCAAGGAAAAGGTGGCGGCCATCCACGGCGAAAAGGCCATGGCCGAGACCGATGCCGCCGCATACACGGCAATCAGCCAGGCACCTTCATCGGCACCGATAAACATGCCGCCACGGATGTCGGCCAGCGACACCTTGGTGACCATCTCGTTGAGGCCGGCGCACAATACCGCCAGCAACACGCCGAGCAGCCCGACCACAATGCGCGGGCCAAATGCACCCGGCGCTGCGGGGCTAGCCACAGGCTTGGGCGCGACAGCGGTGGGCAGCGCAGTCAACGAACTCATTAAAGACATCTCCGGGGGTAAACAACTACCGGCAGAAGTCTATGAAGCGGCAATGATGACGAAAACTGACATATTGGCAGTTTACTAGTGCAGCAAACGCACGCCTGGCTTCAAGGGCTTTCGCTGCAACATGCTTTCAGCGTCTGACGTAACCAGCGGTGCGCCGGATCATTGTCAAAACGCGGGTGCCAGGCTTGCATCACCGTCACCCGCTCCATCGGCAACGGAATACGGAACGAGCGCAGCGGCAGACCGAGCTTGGTCACGCTGGAGAGAATATTGGCCGGCATCGGCAGCAGCAGGTCGGAGTCCGGCAGGGAGAACATCGCCGAGTGAAAGCTCGGAGTGATCAGGGCGACGCGCCGCTGCACCTTGTAGTTGGCCAACTCGATATCAATCGGCCCATTGGCGCGGCCACGACGCGACACGCTGATCTGCGGGTAAGCGGCAAAGCGCTCGGGGGTGATCGGCGCGTCGAAGATCGGGTGATCCTGGCGGGCCAGGCCGACATAGATGGTGTTGAACAGGCTCTGCACCTTGATCTCGGGGCCCAGATCAATGGTCGAACTGACGAGCAAGTCGGTGCGCCCGTCGCGCAGCACCGAATCGTCATCGCCACCGCTTTCCGGGACGAAACGCAACACGGTACGCGGCGCCTGCTCATGCATCATGCGCAGCAACTGCGCGCCATACAGGGCGATGAACAGGTCATTGGTGCGAATGTTGAACGCCCGGTCCAGCATGGCCAGGTCGACTTCCTCACGGCTGCGGAACACCAGACCGGCCTGCTCGACCAGCGCCCGCACCTGGTCATGCAAGGCCAACGCCCGCGGTGTCGGCACCAAACCGCGACCGGCGCGGACCAGAATCGGATCGCCAATCGCCTCGCGGATTCGCCCCAGGGTCCGGCTCATTGCCGCAGGACTCAGGTTCATGCGCCGTGCAGCGCCGACCACACTGCCCTCATCGAGCAACGCATCGAGGGCGACCAACAGGTTCATATCCGGAATCTGCATTGCCAGGTATCCATAGGCTAAGAAATACGGATGTTAACAGCTCGGCTGCAAGCGCCGGGTTGCGCCGCACACAACTACACAGTGCATGCCGGGCCATTTATCCGCGCCAGGCCTTGGCCAACAATAGCCGGCTCGATATTGGCCCAGTGGAGCCGTGCATGCTCAGTCCCGTGTTGATCGCCATCGATGGCTCCAGTGCCTCTCAGGGCTTGCTGGACCTTGTGCAACAGTTCTGTCAGCCCAGCCGCCATCGCTTGCAGGTGCTGCTGGCGATCGACGGTGCGTTTTCCCTGAGCGATGGTCCCGGGGCGATCAGCCTGTACGAGCAACAGGAGTTTCCGGCCGCCACTGACGAGCAGCGCCATGCCGTTGCTGCTGTGCAACAGGCGCTGCGACGCTTGCGGGTCTTGGGCTTCGAGAGCGAAGGCAAACTGGCCCAGGACGATCCGGTGACGGCGATTGTCAGCGAAGCGCAGCGGCTCGAGTGCGCGTTGATCATCATCGGCCATCGGCACCTGAACCGCCTGGGGCGCTTGCTCGATCCGTCGATCAGTAACAAGGTCATTGATCAGGTGAGCTGCCCGGTGTTGGTGGATTCGCGGAGCGCCTAAAGAGCTTCGCGGGGCAAGCCCGCTCCTACCGGCTCGGTGGGAGCGGTCTTGCCCCGCGATGGCTTCAGTACCACCGTACAGGTCGTCCCCGCCGCCAGCAAAAAACCCTCCGGTACTTCGTCGATATGAATCCGCACCGGCACCCGTTGGGCCAGGCGCACCCAGTTGAAGGTCGGGTTGACGTCGGCAATCAGTTCACGGCTTTGCGGATTGTCGCGGTCGTAGATGCCGCGGGAAATACTCTCCACATGACCCCTGAGCACTTCACCGCTCATCATCTGCAGATCAGCCTGGTCACCGACTTTCACATGCGGCAGCTTGGTCTCTTCGAAGAAGCCATAGACCCAGAACGAATCCTTGTCGACCACTGCCATCTTCGGCTCGCCGGTGCGCGCATAGTCGCCGCGGTGCACGTTGAGGTTGGTCACGTAGCCATCGACGGTGGCGAGGATTCTGGTCCGTTTGAGATCCAGCTCAGCGGCCGCCAGTTGCGCCTGCGCATGCTGATAGTCGGCCAGCGCCGAGTTGGCGATATTGCTGGCGTCGTCGCGGTTCTCGCGGGAGATCACCAGGTTATCCATATCCGCACGCCGGTGGGCGTTGACCTTGCGCATTTCCCAGGTGGCCTTGCGAGAGGCCACCAGAGCCCGGGCCTGTTTGACCGCCACTTCATAATGCTCAGGGTCGATCTGCAGCAGCAAGTCACCCTTCTTTACCAACTGGTTGTCGCGCACCGGCACATCGACGACATAGCCCGGCACATCGGCGGCGACGTTGATGATATCGGCGCGCACCCGCCCGTCCCGGGTCCAGGGCGTGTTCATGTAGTGCACCCAGAGCTGGCGGCCGATCACCACGGCAGCAGCCAGCACGAGCAAGGTGGCGATCAGGCTGAAAAACTTTTTCATCAACAGGGGTCTCAACGGTAGAGAGTCAGGGCCATGGATCCGAACAAACAGATAAACAGGCACAGGCGCAGCAGCGCCGGGTGCCAGAAAAAGCGGTAGCCGTCATAGCTGGCGATAAAGCGGTCCAGGCCCCAGGCAAGCCCGGCGGCGAACAGGAACATCAGGGTCATGGTTGGCATGTAGACGCCATGGAAGGCGATTTCACGAGGCATGGGGCAGTCCTTGGGCCGGGGCCAGTGCAGCCAGCGGCGACTGGGGGTCGAGCAGCGAAGTACGGATGAAATGCAGGTAGCTCTGCACGCGGCGCAGGGCCGAGGTGTCAAAGTGTCGGGCAAAGGGCTCATCGGTGGCCTGTACGCGGCTGATGGCGTGGTCCACCGCAACCAGGGCACGTTCGTGGTTGCTCGCGCTCGGCTGCAGGAACAAGCGCGCCAAAGCCCGACCCATGACCCGGATTGCCTGACGCCAGGGTTGCGACTCGGCATAACACGGGTGCACCGGCAGGATCGCCTGCTCTTTGCGCAACTCGATGATCGCGTGCCCCACCTCCAGCACCAGGAACATCCAGCGCAACAGGTTGCTCTGCACCTGCGGTTTACCGGCGGCCAGGCCATAGGCCTGGTGCAGCAGGTCGCGGGTGCGGCTTTCAAAGCCCGACCCCAAGCCACGCAAGCGTCCGCTGATGGCGAACAGCACCTGGCTGCGCAAGTCCTGCTCCAGGCGGCTCCACAACCAGCGGCTGTTCGGCGGCAGGATGATTGCCCCGGCAGCGGCACACACCAGCATGCCGATGACCATGGCGATGTAGTCGTTGATGAAGTTGTAAGGGTTGTAGACCGTCAGGTTGTCCGGCACCGAACCTGTGGCGAAGAAGATCAGCAGGCCCAGGCCGACACCGGCATATGCAGGCCGCGAAGCCAGGAATGCGCCCAGCACGAACACCGGTGCCAGCACCAGGCAGAGCAAGGGGAAGCCGTCGATCCAGGGGAACACGAAGAAGGTTTCGAAAAAGCCGATAAAGGCCCCGATCAAGGTCCCGCAGGCCATCTGGAACGACATCCGCTTGGGGTTCGGCGAGGCCGCCGACAAGCCCACGGTGGCGGCGGCGATCAAGGTCATCATCGCCCCGCTCGGCCAGGCCGTGAGGATCCAGAAGCTGCCCAGCACCAGGAGGATGAACGAAGCGCGCAAACCCGCTGCCAGCGATACCATCCAGTTGGTCTGCGCCACATAGGACTCGTCCCACTGCTCACGGGCATGGTTGTGCTCGGCCAGCGAGGCGTGGGTCAGAGCGTAGCTGTGCAGGTCATCGACAAAGCGGTACAACAGTTCGTAGGCGGTATGAAAATCAAGCAGATCGGCATCGCTCGGCCCGCTCTCGACATAGGCAGCGCGCAGGCTGCGCACCCGTTCCGGCAAACCTTCCTTGTAGGCAGCCAGTTGCTCGGCCAGGCGCGCGGCATCGGCACTGGTCAGCGCCCGGCCGGCATAGGCATCGAGCAGTTCGGCCAAAGCCTTGAGGCCGGGTTCGATCGCCGGGACGAGCTGTAACGGACCACGCAGGCGCAGGCGCTCAAGCAACTGGTGCAAGGCGTTGAAGCGCGTGGTGATGGCCATGAACTCGCTGTTCATGCGTCCCAGCCGCCCGTTGCGGCGGCGCATGTGCGGATCTTCGAAGGCGGTGACGTTGCGCAGGCTTTCCAGGCCAACCGCTTCGGCGATAAAGCGCACGTTGCTGCTTTCGAAGCGATCGCGCTGACTGTCGCCACGCAGGCCTTCGATGACGAAACCGGCGAACACCCCGAAGCGCTGGTACAGGGCATTGCGCATCGCCGCACCGGCCGACTGCGGCAGGATCGCGGCGCTGACCAGGGTCGATACCAGAATCCCCAAGGAGATTTCCAGTACCCGCCAGACCGCCGCCATGAACGCCCCGTCCGGGTGCTCCAGGGCGGGTAATCCGACCATCGCCGCGGTGTAGCCCGCCAGCACGAAACCGTAGGCCTGAAAGGTCCGATAGCGCATGGCACCTGCCGAGCACAAGCCCACCCAGATCGCCAGGCTCGGCAGGAACAGTTCAGTATTTTGCGCAAACAGGGCGATCAAGGTCACCATCATCGACGAGCCGGCCAAGGTCCCGAGCAAGCGCCAGAAGCTCTTGGCAAACACGTGTCCGCTCTGTGGTTGCATGACGATGAACACGGTGATCATCGCTGTACGCGGCTGCGGCAACTCCAGGCGCATGGCCAGCCACAGGGTCAGGAAGGCGGCGCTGAGGACCTTGAAGATGTAGACCCAGGTCACCCCGTCGGTGCGTGCCCACTCAAAAAAACCACGGCGCCACTCAAGGCTTGCCAACCAGCGAAACGGCAGGCTCAGTGCGCTCATTCGGCGTGGCTCGGCTTATCGAAAATCGCCAGGGTTGCCGGGGTTTTCGGTGCCTGCTGTTTATCTTCGCCCGGCACGTCTTCACCCGCGCCCAAACCGCCGCCCAAGGCCGTGACCAGCTCGGCATGCGCGGTCAGGCGTGCGGCCTCGACCTGCTGCTGGATCTGCTGCTGGCGAAACAACAAGGTCTGGGCATTGAGCACATTGAGGTAATCGGTCAGGCCGCGCTGGAAGGCGATCATGGCGATGTCGTAGGTCTTCTGCGCCGACGCCACCGACTCGGCAGCAAAATGCTGCTGCTCGTTCATCGATTCACGGCGAATCAGCTGATCGGAGATGCCCTTGAGTGCCTCGACCACTGTCTGGTTATAGCGCGCCACAGCGATGTCATAGCCGGCCGAAGCGACACCCAGTTGCGAGCGCAGGCGGCCGCCGTCGAACACCGGCAGGCTGATGGCGGGACCGACGTTGTAGTTGAACTTGCGCCCGGTCAGGAACTCCAGTGGACCACCACCGGTGGCCATGAAGCCGAGCCCGCCGACCAGATCGACGTTGGGGAAAAACCCGGCGTGGGCGACGTCAATACCGCGCGCCTGGGCCGCGACCTGCCAGCGGCTGGCAACCACATCCGGACGCTGGCCGACCAGCTCGGCAGGCAACGCCGACGGCAGTTTCAACGCAGCACCAAGGGCCAGTTGCGGACGCTGCAGTTGCGCGCCCTCACCCGGACCTTTACCGGCCAAAGCCGCCAGCTGGTTACGCGCCAGGGCGATTTCTTCGTTCAGCGCATCAAGCTGGCGATGGGTTTCCGGTAGCGGCGTCTGCGCCTGACTGACTTCGAAATGGGTACCGATGCCACCGGCCAGACGGCGCTCGGCCAGAGCCAGGATCTGCTCCTGCTGCTCAAGTTCAGCCTTGACGATATCGCGCTGGGCAAAGTGCAGGGCCAGCTGGATGTACACCTTGACGATGTTGTTCTGCAACTCCAACTGCGCTTGGCGCAACTGCGCCGCGCTCATATGGGCCATGTCCACGGCCTGCTCGCTGGCATTGCGCTCGCGGCCCCAGAGGTCCAGGGCGTAACTGAAGCCGAGGGCGGCGTTGTTGTCCCAGGTGTTGGCCCCGGACAACGCCCCCGGGCCATAGAACTGGTCTTCTGGCCAGTTGTGGCGCTTGAGCGTCGACTCGCCATTGACCTGCAGTTTCTCGGCAGACTCGACCACCCCCGCCATGGCTTTGGCCTCACGTACCCGCGCGGCGGCCATGGCCATGCTCGGGCTGTCGTTGACCGCCAGGGCAATCCAGCGGTCCAGTTGTGGATCGCCATAGGCGCGCCACCACTGCTGGTCAGGCCAGTGGGCATCACGGGCGGCCTCGCGGATCGCCTCGTCGGTGGTCAGGGTATTGGCTTGCAGCGTCTTGCTTTGCGGGGCAATGCCCCAGGTTCCGATACAGCCGCTCAAGGTCAAGCTAAGGGCACAGACACTGAGCGCATTCAGCGCTCTGATGATGCGACGCGGCACAGCTGCGAATTCCCGACATAGAAGGTGGATGACGCTTGGAGAGGCAATTCTAGGGGGCCGCCGCACTGGCGATAAGCGTGTATTACTGCGAATCTTTGTTACGAAAACAGCGATAATCCGGCTTTAGTCTGAAGACCGCCTCGGTTACTTCATGTCACAATTTGTCGTCTACTTTGAGAGCGACCCATGGACACCCTGCAAAACATGCGTGCTTTTAGTTGCGTAGCGCAAGTCGGCAGCTTTACTGCCGCGGCTGGGCACCTGGATACGACCACCGCCAACGTCTCGCGGGCGGTCTCCAACCTTGAAGCCCATCTGCAAACCCGCCTGCTCAACCGCACCACCCGGCGCATTGCCCTGACCGAGGCCGGCAAGCGTTACCTGATGCGTTGCGAACAGATCCTCACCTATGTCGAGGAAGCCGAAGCCGAGGCCAGCGACGCCCATGCCCGCCCGGCCGGGCAGCTGAAGGTGCATTCGATGACCGGCGTCGGCCAGCATTTCGTCATCGATGCCATTGCCCGCTACCGCGAAACCCACCCGGACGTGACCTTCGACCTGACCATGGCCAACCGCGTGCCGGACCTGCTCGACGAGGGCTACGACGTGTCCATCGTGCTGGCCAGCGAGCTGCCGGATTCGGGCTTCGTCTCCCAGCGCCTGGGCATCACCTACAGCATCGTCTGCGCCTCGCCCGACTACGTGAAACGCCACGGTATCGCGCACAAACCCAGCGACCTGCTCAACCATGCCTGCCTGCGCATGGTCAGCCCGGTGATCCCGCTGGAGAAGTGGCTGTTCGACGGCCCGGAAGGCCAGGAGATGGTGAACATCACCCAGGCGCCGTTCCAGGTGAACTCGGCCGATGCGATGAAAACCGCGATCCGCAGCGGCATGGGGGTCGGCGTACTGCCAATCTACTCGGCCATCGATGGCCTGCGTGACGGCTCCCTGGTACGGGTGATGCCTGACTACCGTTTGCAGGAGCTGAACCTGTACGCGATCTACCCGTCGCGCCAGTACCTGGATGCCAAGATCAAGACCTGGGTTGAATACCTGCGCAACTCGTTGCCGGAGATCCTCGCCGCCCATGAAGCGGACCTCAAGACCCACGAATTGCTGATCGCCAACTGAAATCTTGCTGCACAGAAGCGGTGGAGAATGATAGCGTGCTACCCATTCTCCACCGCCCGCAGAGATTTCGCCGATGAAAAAGACCGTCCTTGCCTTCAGCCGCATCACCCCGGCGATGGTCGAACGCCTGCAGCAAGATTTCAACGTGATCGTGCCGAACCCCAAGCTCGGCGATATCAGTGCCCAGTTCAACGCAGCCCTGCCCGAGGCCCATGGCCTGATCGGGGTTGGCCGCAATCTCGGCGAAGCGCAGCTGGCCAATGCCGGCAAGCTTGAGGTGGTGTCGAGTGTGTCAGTGGGCTACGACAATTACGACCTGAACTACTTCAATGCGCGCGGCATTGCCCTGACCAACACCCCCGACGTGCTGACCGAAAGCACCGCCGACTTGGGCTTTGCCCTGCTGATGGGCTGCGCCCGCCGCGTCGCCGAACTCGATGCCTGGACCAAGGCCGGGCAATGGCAGGCCACGGTTGGCCCGGCGCAGTTCGGCAGCGATGTGCACGGCAAAACCCTGGGCATCGTCGGCCTGGGTAATATTGGCGCAGCCATTGCCCGCCGCGCACGCTTTGGTTTCAACATGCCGGTTATCTACAGCGGCAACTCGCGCAAGACCGCACTGGAACAGGAGCTGGGTGCTCAGTTCCGCAGCCTGGATGGGTTGCTGGCCGAAGCCGATTTCGTCTGCCTGGTGGTACCGCTTGGCGCCCAGACCAAACACCTGATCAGCAGCCGTGAACTGCAGCTGATGAAACCCAGCGCCTTCCTGATCAACGTATCGCGTGGGCCGGTAGTGGATGAAGCGGCGCTGGTGGAGGCCCTGCGTACTAACACCATCCGCGGCGCCGGGCTGGACGTGTACGAAAAGGAACCGCTGAGCGAATCGCCGTTGTTCCAGTTGCCCAACGCCCTGACCCTGCCGCATGTCGGTTCGGCCACCGCCGAAACCCGTGACGCCATGGCCAACCGGGCCATCGACAACCTGCGCAGTGCCCTGCTCGGTGAGCGGCCGCGGGATCTGGTCAATCCGCAGGTGTGGAAGTAACAGCAATCGCGGGGCAAGCCCGCTCCCACCGGCATATCACAGCCTCGGTGGGAGCGGGCTTGCCCCGCGATAAGGCCTACCTCAAAGCAACAGCAGCGCCAACCTTGGCCTTGGGCTTCCTGAACACCAACACATTCCCCAGCATCACCAACACCAGGCCAGACAGCGCGGGCGCCGTCCACTGATACCCTTCATAGAACGCCGACACATTCAACGCCACCAGCGGGAACAACACCGTGCAATACGCCGCACGCTCCGGCCCCATGCGCCCGACCAGGGTCAGGTAAGCGGTAAAGCCGATCACCGAGCCCGGAATCACCAGATACAGCAGCGAGCCGATGTAGCGCGCATTCCACTCCATATCGAAAGGAATGCCGCTGAACAGGCAGTATGCCGCGAGCATTCCGGCACCGTAGAGCATGCCCCAGGCGTTGGTGGTCATAGGCCGCAATCCGGCTTTCTGCTGCAGGCTGGACAGCATATTGCCCGCCGAAAAGCACAAGGTGCCCAGCAGCGCCAGAGCCAGACCGATCAGGGTTTCACGACTCGCGGCGTGGCCCGACAACTCCGGCCAGAACAGCAAGCCCAGCCCACACAAGCCCAGCGCAGCGCCGCCGAGCACATTGGCAGCGATCTTCTGACCGAAGAACACTCGGGCATTGAGCGCGTTCCACAGGGTCGCAGTGGAAAACACTACGGCGATCAGCCCGCTGGGTATCCATTGGCTGGCAGTCAAAAAGCACATGAAGTTGACGCAGAACAGGCACAAACCCTGGGCCAGACAGATGCCATGGCCACGCCGGTTCATCGGTTGCAGGCGACGGCTGAGCAGCAGAATGGCGAACAGGATCAGCCCCGCCAGGGCGAAGCGATAGACAATCGACACGGGAATGGCGACCACACCCAGCTGTAGTTTCAGGGCGATCCAGGTAGTGCCCCAGATCAATACGGTCAGCAGGTACAACGACAGGTTCATGGCAGCACTCCTCGCATCCAGGCTGTCAGTCTCCCGCTGCACGGGCTGAGTGCGCTTGCAGATTCTTGCGCATTTGCTTTGCTCACAGCTGTCAGGCGTTGTGCAGCGGAGTAGGATGACCGCCAGAGGTAGCGCAAATGACCACGTTGGACCAGCTGCAAGTTTTCAAAGCCATGCACGATTCACCCCATGCCCGTCTGGAGCACAGCGCGCACCTGGGTGACGGCCTGGCAGCAGCCTTGTGGAACAATCGTCACGACGCCCGCGACTACGAAGCGCCAACCCACCACACCCTGTCCTGCTACATCGCCGATGGCACCGGCACCTTTCGCCGTGACCGGCCCAGCCACAAAGGCGCCCCCGACAAGCTGTGCATCATGCCCGCCGGCTCGGCGTCGCATTGGGTGGTCAATGGCTCGATCCGTCTGGCGCACCTGTACATCAGCGAGGAACAGTTCGCCCTTGGCTGCATCAGCCTGCTCGACCGCGAACCCCGCGAACTGCAATTGCAGGAAGCGACCTTCCTGGACGACCCCGAGCAAGCCCGGCGTTTTCGTCAACTGATCGCACAAAACTGGGACGAACCGGGTGAACGCCTGCTGACCAGCACCCTCGCCCACGAGATACTCGACCATGCCGTGCTCAACCAGGTCGGCCTGCGCCGGGGTTTGCGCCTCAAGGGTGGCTTGGCCGCGCACCAGCGCCGACAACTGAACGATTACATCGAGGGCCACCTGGATCAACCGCTGAGCCTGGGTGAGCTGGCGGCGCTGTGCAACCTGTCCGAGTACCACTTCGCGCGGATGTTCCGCGAAAGCTTCGGCCTGCCGCCACACCAATACCTGCTGGCCCGACGCCTGGCCATGGCGCGTCAGCTGCTGCGCTTTGGCGACCTGCCCTTGGGCGAGGTCGCACTGCAGTGCGGCTTTGCCAGCGCCAGCCATTTCAGTAACCGCTTTCGTCAGGCCCTGGGGGCAACACCCGGCGCATACCGGGCGGCCTTCAGGTGCTAGAACTCAAAAGTGCTGGACAGGCTGACCTGACGCGAGTCGCCCAAGGACACGAAATAGCGATTCACCGCTGAGGTGTAATAAGTGCGGTCGAACAGGTTCTTCACGTTCAGTTGAAAGCGCACCTTGTGCTCATCCACACGGGTTTCGTAGCTGGCGAAGGCATCGGCCACAGTGTACGACGGCAGGTCGAAGTCATTGACCGGGTTACCGGCGCGTTCACCGACATAGCGCGCCCCGGCACCGAGGCGCAGGCGGTCACCGCCCAACACGCTACCGGCGTCATACACTGCCGACAACGCGCCGCTATGACGCGCCACATTCTGCAAACGCTTACCTTTGAGCTCAGGGTCTTCAGTGACCTCGGCATCGGTGAAGGCATAATTGCCGATCAGGCTCCAGCGCGCGCTGAGCTGGCCGCTCAGGTCCAGTTCAACGCCCCGTGAACTCACTTCGCCAGCATTGCTGTAGAGCGTGTCGCCGCTGACCGGGTCGAGGTTGGACACCAGGACGTTGCGCTTGGTGATGTCAAACAGGGCCAGGGTAGCGGTCATTGCGCCGGGCATGTCCAGCTTCGCCCCCAGCTCCCACGACTTTGCCTCTTCCGGATCAATCGCCGAGTCCAGGACCAGGCCACCGGTCAGCGGCGCGATGCTGGAGTTGGGCTTGAACGATTCGGTGTAGCTGCCGTAAAACGACAGGCTGTCATCAACCTTGTAGACCAGACCTGCACGCGGCACCCAGGCCTGGCCGTTGTTATCGGTGTTGGCGTTGAACGGTCGGCCACGCCCGGCGATCTGGTCGTACATCTGATAGCGTGCCCCCGCGACCAGGATCCAGTGTTCGTCGAGGTGGAGCGAGTCCTGGACGAACAATGAGTCGCTGCGCAGTTTATCGGTCTGCGCACTGTCGCTGGCACGCACCGTGGTGCCTTCGACCTCGCGTCCGTACACCGGATCGAGGTAGCTGAAGGTGGTCAGGCTGCTCTGACGGATCAGATCGTCCCGGTAGATCTTGCGGTGCTCGTTGTCATAACCGAACAACAGATCGTGCTGCATGCCGGCCACTTGCACCTGACCCTCCAGGCTCAGGGTGGCAAAACGGTCGTTACTCAAGGCGCCGCGTGTACCGTCCATGCTGCGGGTCAGGGTGCCATTCTGCGGGTTCACGGCAGTGACCCGAACCTGACTGGCGTCGTAGGTCTCGCGGTTGTAGCTGTATCCAAAGTGCGCTTTCCACTCATCACTGAGCTGGTGATCGACTTCCAGCCGATACAGGTCCGAACGCCCTTCCATGTCATTGAAGGGTTCATCCAGGCGACGGGTGCTGGGGATATCCAGCGGATGATTGGTGCGAGGATCGATGGCTGTGCCGCGGTCGAAGGGATAGAGAAACTCGCGGTGCTCGTAGGCCAGCAACACCTGAGTGCGCTCACCGAACCACGCCAGCGATGGCGCCACCAGCGATTCGCGGTGCACACCAAAATTGCGCCAGTAGTCTTCGTCTTCATGATCGAGCACCAAGCGGTACGCAAAACCGCTATCTCCCAGCGCACCGGTGCTGTCCAGGCCACCGCCGCTGCCGTTCTTGCCGCTGCCATAGCTGGAGCCACGCAAGTTCAGCGCGTTATAGGACTGCATTTGTGGACGTTTGCTGACCACATTGATCACGCCGCCCGGGTCCTGGATACCGTATAGCAACGATGCCGGGCCCTTGAGCACTTCGACCCGTTCGGTCGTGGCATTGAGGCTGCGGCCCTGCACGACAGGCATGCCATCGCGCATGATCGAGCCGTCACGGTTGTCACCAAAACCGCGCTTCATCACCGTGTCCTGGGTGCCGCCGAAGTTGTTGCCCTGGGTGATGCCGCTGACATTGGCCAGAGCGTCATCGAGGTTGCGCGGGCTCTGATCCTTGAGCACCTGAGAGGCAACGATGTTGATGGCCTGGGGGACGTCCTGGATAGGCGCCTGACTCCGCATGACTGAGCTGCTCGGCGGCGGCTGATAACTATAGGCGGCATCTGCCTGGGAAGTTACCTGGGTCGCATCAAGGCTCAGTGTACCCGCGCTCGCCTGGGGCTCGACCGTCAAGGTACGGGCGTCGATGCGTCGGTAGACCAGCCCGGAGTTGCCCAGCAAGTGCTGCAACGCCTGCTCGGCACTGAGGTTGCCCCTGAGCGCAGGCGCCTGCAATGCCGGCAACTCGACGGTGTAGATCACACTCTGGCCAGTGACCCGGCTGAAGTCGTTCAGGGCCTGAACCAGAGGCTTTGCGGGCTGGGCAAAAGCGAACAGCTGACGTTGCTGTTCAGACGCCTGGGCCAGCACAGGCAAACCGCTACAGGCGGCCAGCGTTGAAGCGCCGAGCCAGATGGAAACGCAACGAGCCGCAGTAGGGGGTGCCCTGAACTTCATGAACGGTGACCTGTAAGGGAGTGAGTATATGCGAATGAATCGCACTTCTGCTCATTACACGACTGCCACCGCAAGTTACCTCACCCGCAGATAAAAATATTTTTTCAGCGCACCACTGTCACCCGCCCCAACAGCGTGTGACGTTTGAAACCAAGCACCGCTCCGAGCGAGTCCAGCGCGGCCAACGGTTGGGCGGCGGGGAAGCTGCCACTGACCGTGCGCTTGGCCAGTTCGCTGTCAAGCAGCAGGATGCGTCCTGGGTAGTAGCGGGCCAGATCATCGATCACCACACTCAGCGGCACCTGATAATAATTTAGCCAACCCTGGCGCCAGGCCAGCCGGGCCTCACTGTCCACTGCCTCGACGTTGCCGAGCTGCGTATCACGGTAGGCCAGGTGCTGGCCGCCAGCCAATTGCTGTTGTGCCTGCCCAGGCGCTGCGCTCACCGCGACGCGCCCGGACAACACGGTCACCTGCGCTCCGGCGTCCTGGCGCCGCACCTCGAACTGAGTGCCTAGGACATGCACAGCCCCATCACCGGCCACAACCACAAAAGGCTCACCGGTGTGTGTCACCTGGAAGAATGCCGCGCCGCGGTGCACCCGCACCTGACGCTGGCCCTGGCTGAACTGCACGGAGACGGCGCTACCGGCATCCAGGGTCATGCGCGACTGATCGGCCAGGGTAACCAGCCGTACCTGCCCCGCCGCCGTCACATAGTCGGCCTGCAGGTCCTGCACCCAATAGGCGGGATGCCAACCGGCCAGAGTACCCAGTGCCAGCACCAGGCAAGCCACCGCCGCAAAGACCCCGCCACGACGCCAATGACGGCTTGGCTGCGGCTGATCCATGCTCTGTAGGTAGCGCTGCAAGGCGTCCGACTCTTGTCCGGCGAGGGTCCGCGCCGGCCCTTCTGTCAGCCGCCAAAGCGCCTGAGCCTTGGCGTAAGCATGCGGGTGCGCGGGGTTGGCCAGCAGCCAGCGTTTGAACGTTGCGCCCTCGCTCAATGCCGGTTGCTCGTTGATTTGCCTGAGCCAGTGCAAGGCGGCCTGTTCCTGCTCGGCGGTCGGTATGATCGACGGGGCGGTCATGGTGCATTCCCTGGCTGGCGCGCCCCGGCTGGAGCCACGGCAATACTGGCTTTGCACGCGTCCAACGCGCGCATCATGTGCTTCTCTACAGCGCTTTGGGAGATGTCCATCGCCTTGGCGATCTCGCCATACTTTCGACCGTGGACACGATTGAGCAAAAAGATCTGCCGGGTACGCTCAGGCAACTCGCGCAATGCCGCTTCAATGCGCTGCAGGTCGTCGTTGAGCTCCAACGCCGCATGGGGCTCGGCGACGTGGCAATCATTCACGCTCAACTGCAAGCTGTCATTGATCCGTCCACGCGCACCTTCGCTGCGCAGGTGATCGATGGCGATGTTGCCTGCGCAACGCAACAGATAGGTGTCCAGCGCTTCGACTCGTACCTGAGGGCGACGCCAGAATCGCAGGAACAGGTCCTGCACCAGATCCGAAGCAGTGGCCCGGCAACCGACCCGGCGACTGACCAAGGCTTCCATACGCGGACGCTGGGCCAGAAAAACCTGGAGAAAACGCGCACGACCACTGGCGCAATCGACATCCGATGCGGGTTCACCCGATAAATCCAGCGGCTCGTTCATCTGTTCACTCGGGCAACATGGCCAACACGGGGCCAAGCACCAGGCTGAGCCCAACCAACCTTAGCAACAGACGCGGTCGAAAAGGCAGTAAAAATACCCACAGGGTAACGCCAGCCATCAATACCGCAAACAGTTCGACCAGGCCCATGGCCCACCCACTGTTGTGCACGGCCAGGTACACCGCCAGCAACAGCAGCAAGCAGCCGCCGATGCGCAGGACACGCAAGCGCATTGCGGCGGGAGCGGCGCCGAGCAGGACTTTGTAGTGTTTCTCCATGGCCAGGCACAGACAGGCAAAGCCGGCAAAACCGAACAGGGCAACGGCCAGCATCAACTCACCTCGCTTTCGATCAGATGGGCACTGGCCGCTTTCGCCGCCTTGGGCGCACGCTTGGCGACCACCACTGGCGGGCGCCACATCTTGCGGGCAGCCCAGGCGAAGAACAGGCCACAGCCCAGCGCCGTCAGGTCGAAGCCGGCCATGGCCCAGTCGCCGGCCGCAATCGAATGGATCAAGCCTTGGCCTGTGGTCAGCTGATTGAGCAGCGGCAAGCCCGTCCACAGCAGCGCCGCCAGCCACAACTGTTCGGCCCAGGCTCGGCGCCCCGGGCGCAGCACGGCGTGCACCAGCGACAGCGCCCAGAGCAGGAAGAAACTGTTCACTTCCCACCCGGCACGTCCTTCCAGACCAACCGGCAGCAAGCGGTTGGCCCAGAAGAAGGCCGCCACACCCAGCAACAAACCGCTCATGCTGGCGATGTTCAACACTTCCACCAGGCGCAGCTCGAAGGGCTGTGTACCGCTCTTGACGTGTTTGAGCTGGCGCTTACCCAGCCATAGCACCAGACCGGTGCCGATCACCGCCGTGCCGGCCACGCCGAAGAAGAAGTACAGCCAGCGCAGCCAAGGGCCGGCGAACATGCCCATGTGCAGGCCGTACATACCGCTGGCAATCACCACCGGGGTCGCTTCGGTTCTGCTGTCGTTTTGCAGCGTGCCGTTGACACCATCGAACACCCAGCCTCCGCCACGCTGATAGGCAATGCGACCACCACCATGCCGGGAGAAGCGCACACGGGCATTCTGATCACCCGGGTTTTGTACTTCGATCCAGCCGTGGCGACTACCCGGCGCCTGTTCCTGGAACGCCCGGTATAGCGTCGGCAGCGGCAACAACGGCGCGGCAACACCGGCCACCTTGACCTCTTCAGACGCACCGAACAGATCATTGAAATAAGCCCGGGTGTTATCGCCATAGCTGGCGATGATGCTCGCCGGCATCACCAGTGACATGAAGATCACCAGGCTGCTGTAGCTGATCATCAAGTGAAACGGCAGCACCAGCACACCGATGGCATTGTGGCCATCCAGCCAGGAGCGCTGGCCCTTGCCCGGGCGGAAGGTGAAGAATTCTTTGAAGATTTTCTTGTGGGTAATGATGCCGGTCACCAGCCCCAGGAGCATGATGAAGGCGGCAAAGGTCGACAGCCAGCGGCCCCAGGGATGAGGCATCTCCAGCTGGAAATGGAAGCGGTAGAAGAAATCGCCGCCGCGGGTCTCGCGAGCCTGGACCTCTGCGCCAGTCGCAGGGTCGAGATTTTTTTCAATGAAACCGCGGCGTCCGGCCCCCTCTGCCCGCCAACCGACACTCAGGCCCGGCCCGCGTGCTTCAGGCAGGCGGATGAACCAGCTGCCAGCATTGGGCGCATGTTCCTGCAGGTAGTTCTGCGCCAGCGTCAGACTGGCCAGCGGGTCGTGCGGTCGAACCGTTACCTCGGGCTGGGCCCAGTGATTGATCTCCTCCTTGAAGTAGGACATGGTCCCGGTGAGGAAAATCGCAAACAACAGCCAGCCGAAGATCAGGCCGGTCCAGGTGTGTAACCAGGCCATGGCCTGGCGAAAGCCCTCTTTCATCAGTTTTTCATCCAGTAGGCCAGTCCATTGATCGCGCCCAGCACCAGGCTCGGCAGCAACACACCCAACCAGGCCTGCCAGGCGCTGCGACTGGCAAAGCACCAGAGAAAGGCCACCAGGTAGAACAGAAATGACAGCATCATGCCGCTGACCACCGCTTCAGCTTTCGGCATCGGCGTCAGCAGGGTGATACAAACGCTGGCCATCGCCGCCAGCAGATAGCCACCGAACACAGCGGCCAGGCAACGTGAGGTCACGGCCAGGCGATAACTGAGGGGCAACCCGGCGGCTTTGCTTTTCATGACGTCCATTCCTGGTGAAGAATCACTAATAGTAATGATTTAGTTTCTCACAAGCAAAGCCGCTGACCGGATACTCAGAACGACACGTCGACACCCACGGTGTAGCGGCGGCCATCCAGCACGGTCTGGTAGTTCTCGTAGTCGACCTCCTTGTTGAACACGTTGTAGACACCGGCCAGCAATTTCACGTTTTTGGTCACCCGGTAAGTGCCGCCCAGGTCGACGAAGGTGTAGGACGGCGTGCCATCGGACATGGTGGTGCGGCCCAGGTAGTCAGAGGTCTTGCCGCGATAGTTCAGGCGCACCCAGGTACCCAGTTGGTCGGTGGTCTGCCAGTCCAGGGTGGCGTTGACCATGTGCCGTGGCATCTGGTTCAGCGCCTTGCCCTTTTGCGGGCCGCTCTTCTGTTCGGAGTCGGTGAAGGTGTAGTTGCTGGCAAGCTTCAGGGCCTGGGTGATTTCCCAGTCCAGGGTCGCTTCGATACCGCGCATCTGCGCCTCATCGACGTTCACCCGGTCACTGATGAACTTGTACGAAGTACCGCCGATCTGGCACTGACCCGATGCATTGCCGGTGCTGTCGGTGCAGCGGCGGGTTTCGGTGATCTTGTCTTTGAAGTCGGTGTTGAACACGGTCAGACCGGTGGAGAAGCCTTCCAGGCTGTCCCAGATCACGCCGACCTCCTGACTCAGGCTCTTCTCCGGCTTGAGGCTGGAGTTACCGACGATGATTGCCGGGTCGCCACCGCCACCGGTGATCTGGCCCCAGTCATCCACTGCTGCGCGGATGTCCGGCGAACGATAGCCGCTGGATACACCACCCTTGACGGTCCAGTGCTCGGCCGGGTGATACACCCCATACAAGCGTGGCGACCAATGGGTACCGTAGTTTTCGTCCTTGTCCATGCGAATGCCGCCGGTCAAGGCGAAGGCTTCGGTCAGGCGCCATTCGTCTTCGGCAAACAGGGCCCAGGACCAGCGCGTCAGCTGGTTGACGTCGGACGCCGCGGCCAACTGGTTACCTTCGTCAGTGAGGTCTTCGTACTTGTAGGAACCACCCACGGTGGTGATGTGCGAATCGCTGAAGAACGACACCTGCGAGTTGAGCACGGTGTTCTCCAGCTCCATGCGCCGGCCCGGATTCTCGATCTTCTCGCGCTGCAGGTAGCTGTCGGTGGTGATGCTTTCCCAACGTCCGGAGTGGCTGATCGCGAAGTTGGTGCGCTCATAGTCACTGAAACTATCGGAAGAGCGCGCCGACTTCCCTTTGTGGGCATAACGGTCCTGCTCGGATTTGCCCGCTTCGAAGGTGATGTCGTTGTGTTCGTCAGGGGTGAACGAAAGCTTGGCCGTGCCGCTGTCGGTACTCTGTTCGTTGAAGCCGTTGGTGATGTGGTCTTCGTCGCGACGCGAACGCTGGCCATAGAGCTGCAAGCCGACCAGGTTCTCGATCAGCGGCCCGGAGGCGAACGCACTGGTGCTGTTGTAATCGCCGGAGTCGGAGCGGTCCTGGAAGGTCGCTTCGCTGCGCACGCCGCCATACCAGTTGGGGGTCACTTTGCGGGTGATGATGTTGATCACCCCGCCCATGGCGTCGGAGCCATACAACGACGACATTGGCCCACGGACAACTTCGATGCGCTCGATCGCCTCAAGTGGCGGCATCCAGCCTTGTTCGATCCCGGCACCGTCACTGTTGGGGCGGGTTGCACGCGAGTCCTGACGTTTACCGTCGACCAGCATCAGCGTGTACTTGGAGGCCATGCCGCGGATGCTGATGTCGCTGGAGCTGGCGCCACCGGTCACCACGACACCCGGGACATCTTTCAGGGCATCGGTCACATCACGGTAGGACTTGTTCTCGATCTGCTCGCGGGTAATCACCGAGATCGACGCCGGGGCATCCTTGATTTGCTGGGAGAAACCGGAGGCGGTGACCACCACGTTGTCCAGTTCCATAGGCTGCTGGCCATCGGCACTGGCCTGGGCGCAGTACAAGGAGCAAAGGGTAATTGCGAGGCAGGATCGAGTGAAAAGCGGGGACACGTGGAGCTCTCCCTGAGAAATGTAAAGGTTTGGTAAACCATTCAGAGGGCGAATGCTATTGATTCTCAAATGAGAGTACAGCTTATTTACGTTATTTACATTTTCCGGACTTCGTTTTTGCCGCCAGCCAGCGTCTGATTGCCGAACAGCCAGGGACACCTAAATGCGCAGTCGCGCTTTGATCCAGCGCATGCAAAAGCCCGGCCGAAGCCGGGCTTTTTGCAACAAGAAATTTATCTTTCAAAAGGACTTGAAATGTTGCGCCAAGTGCCTGACCTTGTAGTCAAGAGGCGATGGTTTCCACAGGCCGCAAAGGCCCCATCGATTCTCTTGCGAGCTAGCTGAATAAGGGATTGAACTATGCAAATCCAAGTCAATAGCGACAACCATATTCAAGGCAACATTCGACTGGAAGAGTGGGTCCGCAGCACTGTAGAAAGCACGCTCGAACGATTTGAAGAAGACCTCACCCGCGTTGAGGTCCACCTGCGCGACGAGAACGGCGACAAGCCAGGTCCGCACGACAAACGCTGCCAGATGGAGGCACGCCCAAAAGGCCATCAACCGATTTCCGTGAGCCACACATCCGCGTCCCTCGACCAGGCTGTCGATGGCGCGGCGATCAAGCTCAATCATGCCCTGGAGCACTTCTACGGCAAACTGCGCAGCAAACGCGCGGTGACCCAGCAAAGCGTTGACGGCGCCCAGAACGACGGCCTGCTACAGGAAGAATTTCTGGAGAACGAGCAAGCTCGCAGTATTAGCTGAATGACATAACGCAGACGGTAAAAAGGCGAGCCCGGTGGGCTCGCCTTTTTTATGACTGTTAAGTGTTAGCCTTCCGATAATTCGATTACGCCGAGCCCCCCCCCAAGCAACTCGCCACCTGCCCAACCTCCTAGACTACCCACAAGTGATTCGCCCCCAACTAAAGCTATATTCCGCACAAAGCCCCGCCCAATGGCCCTGCCAGAGCTAGAACCGCGCCACCACCGAGTCCACCAGAAAAACTCCCAGCCTCTCACCTTGTTGAGAAGAGCTTGATCAAGGCAAGGCCTATCGCAAGCCAGACAGCAGCAATGATTAACAGCCAGGAAGCGATCAACATTCGGCGCCGCAGTCGCGGAGGAAAGTTGCGCAAATCTTCTGCGTCCATCATCCCCAAGCGAACACTTAATTTTGGATAGAGCATCGCGCCACAGATTGTGCTGAGCAAGTAGCAGCGGGATTTCAACCTTGTCGTCCCCCAGAAAGGTATTTGCAACTTTAGCCAAACGCTGTTTGGAAGGCTTGCAATGATGATGTCGAAGTCGCGGCTACGGGCTAGATGGGTTTCCATGACCACGCCCGCTAATCCGATCACATACGGGGCCAACATGAAGGCGAATGCCCACCAAGAGCTCCAGAAACCGCTCATGGTTTGATCTTTTCGTATAAGAACTCCCCGAGCCATTCGCCACCAGCACTAGTGCCCAGGCCGCCCGCAAGCGCTCCACCTCCGACGAATACAATTCCACAAACGGCTACACCAACTCCACCAGCCACGGCCGCGCCACCACATACGGCCACGGCAGTCTTTCCTCCCACGTAGGCACCAGCCATACCACCACCGAACCCTCCCGAGAAACTTCCAGCTTCAGTAAAACGCACCTTTTTACATTCCTCTGTCTCACCAGCCCGACACACCTCCTGCACCTTGAGTACCGATGCGCCGCCACCTAACGCAATCCCGACATACCCCCCATACTTCAGGTACTTCGCCGTCTTGGCCACTTGGTCCAGATGCGTGGCATAACCCGGAATCTCACCCGGCGCACCGGCGCGACTCCAGTGGTGCACCAGACTTTTGGTTGAGATCCCCAAATCGCGGCGCAGGGTGTCGTAACTCCCCAGATTCAACTGCTTGTTGAGAAACGCGCTCTTCAACTGAGCATCAATCTGGCGGTACAACTGCTGACGTGAGGCGAAGAACTCCGGGCTCTTCAGGTGCCCGTAAGTGCTGAACATGCGTTGGTGCAACTGCTCAACCGCGCGCAAGCTGCCTTCGACCTGGCGCAACCCTTGGCCAAGCATGTCCTTGCCAACCCCCATCGACTGGCTCGCGCCACTTAGCAACCCGGCAATCTCACCTTGATAGCGGACCATGAAATTGGCCTCGTCCTCGTTGAGCGGCGCCAGCGCCTCGCGGACCTGAGCGGCAGCAGCCATCAGCTGGGCCTCCTCCCGCGTGCAGGCCGTGCCGTTGTTCGGATCGCCGATGACGAACAGCTCACCCGCCTTGTAGCCTTGGGCAAAAGTCGGATTAAGCCGGTGCAGCCGAGCCGACAGGTAGCGGCTTTTGCCGCCCAGCTCAATCAGCACTTGCTGGCCAGACATGCTGCGCGGCACTACATAGAAGCCAGGTTCCAGCGTGCCCGGTGCGGCAGCCACCATCGGCTGGGAAGTCGTGGAAGCGAAACTGGACGTGGGCATCGACGAAGGTGAACGGCCGACCGGGCGAGCCGGTTCGGAAAAGCCGGTGGTTGTCGGCGCAGCGGTGACTCCCCCGCCGTACAAGGGCGCTATCAGCCGGTTGCTGCCGGGCGGGCAGCCGCAATTGATCTGCACACCGTCAACGGCAATTGCCAGACCGTCAATGGTCCAGCCGTCATAACCTTCGGCAATTTGCCCGACCTGGCCACATTGTGGACAGGGCGTGGTGCTGTCCCCGAGGCGCAGGTGAGGGACCCGGTCCTGGGTGTGAGAGGTCTGACTGCTGAGGCAGGTGGCCCCAGTCGTGGTCTGGTCGCCATGTTGCCCGGCGCCAAGGCCATTCATGTTCATGCGGTAGGCCATGCACTGATTCCTTGAGCAAGTGGAGCCCGGAACCTAGCACGGCATTTACAGGTAAAAAGGTCACCAAAAGTGATTCAGAAACATCCTACATGGCGACCAGAAGCCGCCGTCAGATTAGAGATTCATTGCAAAAACAGTCCTGGGCTACGAGCGCACAACGCAGACGGTAGAAAGGCGAGCCCGGTGGGCTCGCCTTTTTTATTTCGTACCTGCACTGCATTTGTAGGAGCCGGCCTTGCCGGCGATCGACCGCAAAGCGGTAACAATCCTGAGGCCATCTGATATACAAGCGTCATTGGCCCTATCGCTGGCAAGGCCGGCTCCTACAGAGGATGCTACTTACCTTCCTCGAGCTCCTTGCCGCTCGCATCGATAGCCTTGGTCGACGGGTATTGGTACGAGGCGTAGCGCACCACCAGAATCGCAAACGCCAACAGCAAGATGCCACCACACACATACAGCAAGCCGACATCCGGCGCCTTGTGGTGCGAGACGTCGCCGATCAGCAGGCGCGTCAGTGCGGTGATCGCCACATAGAGCAGGAAGCGGATCGGCATGTGGTTGGTCTTGAAGTAGATCCCGACCATCGCCCCCAGCTCGAGGTAGATGAACAGCAGCAGGATGTCATCGACGCTGACACCGCCCTTGCCGAGCATTTCGATGAAAGTCGCCACCGCCGCATAGGCGGTGATCGCACCGATGCCGAACAGGGCCAGGTAGTGAAAAGCTTCGACGCAGAGGTTGCCCAGCGAGTCAGCTGAGCCATGCAGGCCTTTGCGCAGTTTGTCTGCCCATTTTATGTTCACGATTTCGCTTTCCTTGATACGGCTGGAAGGATGATGCGCCACACGCATGACGCTTTTTCTGCATGCAGTAAAAAGGCCAGGCGCCCTGTTTGAGAAGGCGACCAAACGTCGCAAGGCACAGCCATCGCTGGCTGTGCCTTGCGCTTTCAACCGTAGGTTGGGAAAACCGTGTTATTCCAGCGCCGAAGCCGGGCCGAAGAACTCGTAGCGGCTCTGCTTTTCAGGAACGCCCAGGCCCTTGAGGTGAGCCTTGACCGTAGCCATGAAACCTTTCGGACCGAGGAAGTAGGCATCCAGGTCACGCTCCTGGGGCAGCCATTCGTTCAACTGGTCGGCAGTCAGCAGGCCAACGGCATCGGCAGGCTCACTGACACCGTCGTCTTCGGCATAGCAGTAGAAGCGCTTGAACTGCGGGTGACGCGCCGCCAGGCCATCGACCCAGTCGCGGAACGCATGCACCGCGCCGTTGCGTGCGCAATGGATGAAGTGCACCAGACGGCCACTTTCCAGGGCCGCTTCAAGCATCGGCAGGGTCGGGGTGATGCCAACGCCGCCGCTAATCAGCACCAGTGGCTTGTCGCTGGCGCTCAAGGTGAACTCGCCCGATGGCGGGAACAACTTGATGGTATCGCCCACGGCCAGTTGCTCATGCAGGTAGTTGGAAACCTTGCCACCGGCCTCGCGCTTGACGCTGATGCGGTACTGACCGGCATTGCTCAGGGCCGACAGCGAATAGTTGCGGCGCTGTTCCACGCCGTCGATGAACAGCTGCAGGCCGATGTACTGACCGGGTTCAGCGCTGAGGATCGCACCACCATCGAGCGGAGCGAAGTAGAAGGAAACGATTTCACTGCTTTCATCGACGCGCTGCACCAGTTTGAAGTCGCGCGCACCACGCCAGCCACCAGGCGCAGCAGCCTTCTGGGCATAGATGTCGGCTTCGGCACCGATGAGGATATCGGCCAGTTGCTGGTAAGCGGCGCCCCAGGCAGCAATCACTTGCGAGGTGGCGATTTCCTTGCCGAGTACTTCTTCGATGGCACGCAGCAGACAGCTACCAACGATCGGGTAATGTTCCGGAAGGATCTGCAAGGCCACATGCTTGTTGATGATCTGGCCGACCAAACCACCGAGTTGTTCGAGTTGGTCAATGTGCCGGGCATACATCAGTACACCGTTAGCCAGCGCCCGAGGCTGGTCGCCGCTGGCCTGGTGCGCCTGGTTGAACAGCGGACGCACCTCTGGGTATTCGCTGAGCATAAGCTTGTAGAAGTGCGTGGTCAGCGCCTCACCGCCGCTTTCCAGCAGGGGAACAGTGGCTTTGATGATCGCACGATCCTGGGCATTGAGCATGGATGACTCCTGAGCCTGTGGCTTCTTGATGAATGCCTTGGCTAATTCAGTTTCCATGCCAACTGTAAAATCGTTATAAATCAATAGCTTAAAATTTAATGAGTAATAAAGACTACAAGTGATATATAGTCATTAAGACCAACAGGAGTCTTTATGACCGCAAAATCCCTGCTCACCGCCCTGCTGCCGCTGGTCAGCGATCTGGCCCGCGACCTGCCCGAGCGCGAACGCTACCGACGCCTGCTCGAAGCCATGCGCAGCCTGCTGCCCTGCGACGCTGCCGCACTGTTGCGCCTGGACGGTGACTGGCTGGTGCCGCTGGCGGTCGATGGTTTGAGTACCGACACCCTTGGGCGGCGCTTCAAGGTCAACGAACACCCGCGCTTCGAGGCCATTCTCAGTAACAGCGCACCCACCCGTTTTGCCAGCGACAGCGAACTGCCCGACCCTTACGACGGCTTGGTCGAAGGCCTGCACCAGCACCTGGAAGTCCACGACTGCATGGGCTGCCCGCTGTTCGTCGATGAGCAGCCCTGGGGCCTGATCACCCTCGATGCGCTGGACCCGGAGCAGTTCCAGCAGGTCGAACTCGATGCCCTGCAAGCCTTCGCCAGCCTGGCAGAAGCCACGGTCAACGTCGCCGAACGCATCGAGCGTCTGGCGTTACGGGCCGAGGATGAACATGAACGCGCCGAGGTGTATCGCCAGGCCAGCGGCCAGCAACACAAGGAGCTGATCGGACAGAGCAAATCGCATAAACGCCTGCTGGAGGAAATCCAGCTGGTCGGCAGTAGCGACCTGACTGTGCTGATCACTGGCGAAACCGGGGTCGGCAAGGAGCTGGTGGCCCAGGCCATCCACCAGGCCTCAAGCCGTGCCGACAAGCCGATGATCAGCCTCAACTGCGCGGCCTTGCCCGACACCCTGGTGGAGAGCGAGCTGTTTGGCCATGTGCGCGGCGCCTTTACCGGCGCCGTCGGCGAACGGCGCGGCAAGTTCGAACTGGCCAACGGCGGTACGCTGTTTCTTGACGAAGTCGGCGAGCTGTCCCTGACCGTACAGGCCAAGCTGTTGCGTGTGCTGCAGAGCGGGCAATTGCAGCGATTGGGCTCAGACCAGGAACACCGCGTCGATGTCCGTCTGATCGCCGCGACCAACCGCGACCTGGCCGATGAAGTACGCGCCGGACGTTATCGCGCTGACTTCTATCACCGTCTGAGTGTCTACCCATTGCTGGTGCCGCCGCTGCGCGAACGCGGGCGCGATGTGCTGCTGCTCAGCGGCTACTTTCTCGAACAGAATCGCTCGCGCATGGGCCTGGGCAGTCTGCGCCTGAGCAGCGAGGCACAAAGCGCGCTGCTGGCCTACGACTGGCCGGGCAACGTGCGTGAACTGGAGCACCTGATCGGCCGCTCGGCGCTCAAAGCCCTGGGCCAGCATCGGCAACGCCCGAAGATTCTGACCCTGGATGCTGCAGACCTGGACCTCAGACCGGTCGAACCTGTGGCCAACCACAGCCAGGCACAGCTACCTGCCGAAGTGCCCCTGCCTGGCGGCGACCTGCGCCAGGCCCTCGATGATTACCAGCGCCAGCTGATCCAGGCCTGTCTTGAACGCCATCAGCACAATTGGGCCAGTAGCGCCCGCGAACTGGGCCTGGACCGCGCCAATCTCGGTCGCCTGGCCAAGCGCCTGGGTCTACGCTGATTTGAACAAGCGATTAAAGCCAGGGACTGGCGGGTCGATAACCCGGCATATCCCCCCATTCAATCTGTCCTGAAGGTGCCTATGGCCACGCAAAATGCCCGCGCGGACTCGCTGTCGTTGCTGCTGTTCACTCTGCGCAGTGGCAAGCTGATGGCGATCAACCTGCTCAAGGTCAGTGAAATCATCCCCTGCCCGCCGCTGACCAAGCTGCCGGAGTCGCACCCCCACGTCAAAGGCGTGGCCACCCTGCGTGGCAACTCGCTGTCGGTGATCGACCTGTCCCGCGCCATTGGCGAGCAACCGCTGGAAGATCCCCAGGGTGGCTGCCTGATCGTCACCGACATCAGCCGCTCCAAGCAGGGCCTGCATGTGCAGGCGGTGAGCAAGATCGTGCATTGCCTGAGCACCGACATCAAACCGCCGCCCTATGGCTCGGGCAACAAGTCGTTCATCACTGGCGTCACCCGGGTCGACAACACTCTGGTGCAGGTGCTGGACATCGAAAAAGTCATCCACGGCATCGCCCCGCCTGCTCACGAAGTGCTCACCAGTGAGTTGAGCGCGGATGATGCCGCAGTGCTTGCCGCCACCAATATCCTGGTGGTCGATGACAGCCAGGTCGCCCTGCAGCAATCGGTGCACACCCTGCGCAGCCTCGGGATCGAATGCCACACTGCGCGCAGTGCCAAGGATGCGATCAACACCCTGCTGGAGCTGCAAGGCACCGAACAGGAAATCAACGTGGTGGTCTCGGATATCGAAATGTCCGAAATGGACGGCTACGCCTTCACCCGCACCCTGCGCGACACCCCGGACTTCAAGCACCTCTATGTACTGCTGCATACCTCTCTGGACAGTGCAATGAACAGCGAAAAAGCCAGGCTCGCCGGGGCCAATGCGGTGCTGACCAAGTTCTCCTCGCCGGACCTGACCGACTGCCTGATCGTCGCCGCCCGAGCGGTGGCCTTCGAAGAAGGCTGACACACAACCGATGAGCGTTGTGCTTGAAAGTGCCTGAACCTCAGGCACAATCGAGCCCATTGTCTATCGAGTCCCCGCTAAACCGTGAACACTGCCCAAACTGGCAATATCCGCTTCGACTGCACCGGCTGCGGCAAATGCTGCACTGGCCACCACGTCCCCCTGACGCTGAGCGAAGCCCGCCAGTGGACGAACTCCGGCGGCCAACTGATCGTCCTGGTCGAAGCCTTCCTGGCCAATGGCCTGGGCTTGCCCGCCGAGCAACGCGAACATGCCTTGCGCCGTTCCTGGCCTGTGCCGTGTGGCAGCACCGAGGCGCATGTGGCGATCACCTTCGCCGCCTTCAACCCTGAACGCTGCCGCAACCTGGATGCCGACGACCGCTGCACCATCTATGAGATCCGGCCACTGGTGTGCCGCATCTATCCGATGGAAATCAACCCGCACATCCCCTTGCGCCCTGAAGCCAAAGACTGTCCCGGCGAGGCCTGGCAAAGCGGCCCGCCCTTGATTCACGGCCAGCACCTGGTCGACCGGCGCCTGGCCGAGCTGATCGAACGCTCGCGCCAGGCCGACCGTGACGATATCCGCAGCAAGGTCGCCATCTGCCAAGCCTTGGGCATCGACACCAGCGCGCTGAAGGGCAACGGCTTCACCGCCTACCTGCCCGATACCCAGGCCCTGGCCCTGGCACTGCAGCAGGTCCGCACCGAGGAGCAGATCGCGCCCTGGACCCTGCACGTACTTGACCCGCAGCTGTGTGCACAGCTGCAGGCCGCTGGTGCCCGGATCCGCAGCGAAGCGGCCGGACACTACAGCTTCATCGGTTTTTGATCACACTCAATGGCAGCGCCGCCAGAACTCGGCGGCCAGGCGGCGCAGGTCTTCGGCAAGCGCAGCCACGTCGCTGGCGCTGAGGTGGCTCTGCTGACCGACCTGCACCGCTGCCTCGCTGGCCTGGCGAATACTGATGATGTTGCAGTTGATGCTTTCACTGACCTGGCTCTGCTGTTCCACCGCCGCCGCGATCTGCACACTCATCTCGCTGATCTGCCTGACCCGCAGGCTGATACCGTCCAGCGCACTGGCCGCGCGCCCGGCCTGATCGACGCTGTGCCCGGCATGCTCGCTGCTCTGCTGCATCACCTGTACTGCATCGCGTGCACCGACCTGCAGGACGCTGATCATGCGCTGAATCTCGTGGGTTGATTGCGCCGTACGCTGCGCCAGGCTGCGCACCTCATCGGCAACCACGGCAAAACCACGGCCCTGATCCCCCGCCCGAGCGGCCTCGATAGCGGCGTTGAGTGCCAGCAGGTTAGTCTGCTCGGCAATCCCGCGAATCACCTCCACGACGCCGGTGATCTCACTGCTGTGGTTCTGCAGGTTGTGGATAACCTCGGTGGCGGCATCCAGCGAACTGGCCAACGCCTGGATCGCGCTACGGTTGAGGTCGACCAGGTGGTGCCCGGCACGGGTTTCACCTTCGGCCTGATCGGCGGCCTGGGACGCTTGCTGGGCATTGCTGGCGACCTGGGCGACGCTGGCGGCCATCTGGTTGATCGCGGTGGCGATCTGGTCGGCTTCGCCCTGCTGCTCGAGGCTGTTGCTGTGACTGCTTTGCAGTGATTGCGCCAGCGAGCCGCTGTGTCCGGCCAGGCGTCGGGAAGTGTCGCCGATGCGCCCGACCACCGCACCTAGCTGCCCCTTGAGCATACGCAGGGCGAAATCGATCTGGCCGATGCCATCGCGGCGGCCGGTATACAACTGCTGGCTCAACGGGTTATCGGCGATGCTCAGGGCTTCGGCACACAGGCGTTGGAACGGCTTGAGCACGGCAAGAATCACCAGCGCACTCAAGCCACTGGCCAGCAGCACCTCCAGTACGCCTTGCCAGGGCAATACCGGTAGCAATAAGCGGCTGAGCGCCGATACCAGCACCAGCCCAAGCGTCACCCCCGCCCACAGTTGCCAACCAAGGCCCAGTACCGGCAAACGCTGCCACCAGGCCTGGCGCCCACTGCGCAGCTGTGCATAACAACGCTCGGCGGCCTCGATCTGCTCGGCGCTGGGTTTGGTTCGCACCGATTGGTACTCCACCGTATGGCCTTGATTGGCGATTGGCGAAACGAACGCGCTGACCCAATAGTGATCGCCATTCTTGCAACGATTTTTCACCAGTCCCATCCACGACCGGCCACTTTTGAGTGTCTGCCACATCTGCTCGAATGCCTGTGACGGCATATCCGGATGGCGCACGATATGGTGTGCGCTGCCTATCAGTTCTTCACGGCTGAAGCCGCTGATCTTGACGAAATCGTCATTGGCGTAGGTGATTGCACTGGAGAGATCAGTGGTGGAAAGGATATTGGCGTCACCGGGATAATCCATATTGCGACCGGTCACAGGCATATTGCTCTTCATCGGAGGCACTCGTTGTTGTTTGGAGAATCGGCAGGGCGTACGACTCTAGTGACAAATTGGTCCGATTTATTGATCCAGCTCAGCATATTGGCAATTTGCCAGCATTCACACCCACAAGCTGTCAGCGCTGTCAGTTAGACGAACCTCGACTATTACCTTTAACGCAATAGTACTTCTCGAAAAAGTCACTGTTTCTTGCCGGTGTTTCCGACTAATTTAGTCGGACCTACTTAACACTTGCACCGCAAGAAGGCTGTTACAAATGTCCAACAGTATGGGTGTTGCCAGCGTATTCGTCCTGTCTTCCCTGTTATTGTCTCCCCTGGCCATGGCCGAGGAATCCCAGGCGTTCATCGCTCGCAATGCCGAGCGGGCTGTCGTCCACGAGCAGGCTCGTGAAGCCTTCGCCGCGCAGTCCGATCAAGCGGCAAAACCAGCAGAACAGGCCGCTTCCAAGGTTTCTTCGCGCGACGCAGCCGAGAGCTGATCAACACGCCGTTTCTCCCTTCGACTCCTTGGGTAATCGCACAGGTGACTTGAGCGCCTGTGCGGTTGTCTTTCAACGCCGCTGATGATCAGCGGCTTTTTTTCGTGTGTCGAAAAGTGCCAGCAGGCTGGCTCGTTTGTTCATAAAAAGATCAAGTTTCGCACCAAAGAAACTGCCTTACTTTCACCTCAAGGAGTCCACCCCGGTGAACACTGCTTTACGCTTCACCCCCCTGTTCGTTGCACTTTCTGCAACGATCCCCTTCAACGCCCAGGCCAACGAGGGACAAGCCGAAGGCTTTATCGGAGGGTCCAGCCTCAACGTGCATGCCCGCAACTACTACCTCAACCGCAATCAACTGGATCGCGGCGTGCATGACAATCGGGAATGGGGACAGGGTTTCCTCGGGAAGTTCGAATCGGGCTACACCCCCGGCACCGTCGGCTTCGGCCTGGATGTGCATGGCATGCTCGGCCTGAAACTCGATGGCGGCGCCGGCACCTCCGCCACCAGCATCCTGCCGATCAACACTCAGGGCGATGGCGAACCGGGCAAGGCTCACGACTCGTTCTCGACCGCCGATGCTGCGGTCAAGCTCAAGGCCTTCGACACCGAGCTCAAGGCTGGCGACCTGTTTCTGAGCAACCCGGTGATCGCTGGCGGTGAGTCGCGCATGCTGCCGCAGACCTTTCGCGGCGTCAGCCTGAGCAACAACAGCGTCGAAGGCCTGATGCTCGAAGCCGGCCAGGCCAGCTTCACCAAGCCCTACAACCAGAGTGGCCAGCGCCGCATCGACACCTCCTACGGCGCCTTGCCGGATGATCGCCAGAGCCGTCACCTGAACTGGGCCGGCATGGCCTGGAGCGGCGTACCGAACCTGGCCTTGAGCCTGTACGCCTCCGAGCTCAAGGACATCTGGAACCAGTACTACTTCGACCTCGACTACACCTACAAGGTGAACGAGCTGGTCAGCCTCAACCCGGGCCTGCACTACTACCACACCCAGGACACCGGCCAGGCGCTGCTCGGCAACATCGACAACAACACCTACAGCCTGCACTTCAGCGTGAATGTCGACTACAACAGCCTCACCGCGGTGTACCAGCGGGTCAATGGCAACACCCCGTTCGACTACATCAACCAGGGCGACAGCATCTACCTGGACAACTCGCAGATCTATTCGGACTTCAACGGCCCCAACGAGCGCTCGTGGAAGCTCAAATATGCCTACGACTTCACCGGCCTGGGCATTCCCGGCCTGACCTCGATCGTCTCCTACTCACGCGGTGAACTGGACCTGACCAAGGTCGACCCCAACAGCGTCGGCTACGGCAAGCACTGGTACAACCCCGAAGGCGAGAACGCCCGTCACTGGGAGCGCGACATCGACCTGCAGTACGTCTTCCAGCAAGGCACCCTCAAGGACCTCTCGGTCCTGCTGCGCTGGGCCAGCCACCGTGGCAGCCAGGGTTACTCGCAGATCGATGACGTCGACGAATACCGGGTGATTGTCGACTACCCGCTGAACATCTTCTGACACCTGCGCGAGTGGGAGCTGGCGCCCGAGCCAGCTCTTTCCGTCGGCTCGCAGCCAAAGTTCTTGTTCGACAATCCTCTGGCCCCTAGAATACTGCGCCGTCGCGTAACCACGCCGCGACTCTTCTGACGGTCTTCGACTGCAGCGACCATGACTTTGCCCCCCAGATCCCAGCGATCCGCCCTGTACAAGTCTCATCCGGAGCTGATCCTGAACCTGGGCAGTTGCCTTGCGGTGCTCGCCATCGTGGCCATCGTCAGCTACCTGGTGTTGCGCGAACGCATTAACGTCGAGCAGAGCGCCAGCCGCGCGGCGAGCAATATCGTCCAGCTGATCGAAAGTGACATCCAGCGCAATGTCGAACTCTACGACTTGTCCCTGCGCGGATTGATCTGGGCCGCACAACAAGCCGATCTGAAATCCCTGTCACCGGCTTTGCGGCAAAAGATCCTGTTCAATCAGGCCTTCGCCATGCCGGTACGCGGCGACATGCTCTGGCTTGATGCGCAGGGCAATGTAGTCGCCGACTCCACCAGTGTCACCCCGCGTCAGGCCAATTTCGCCGACAGCAAAGTGTTCCAGGCCCATCGTCGGCAAGCCGACCTGGGCATGGTCATCAGCCCGCCGTTCAAAGCGCGCCTGGGCGATCGGGACTGGTGCATCAGTTTCAGCCGGCGCATTGCCGATGCCAACGGCGAGTTTGCCGGGGTTGCCGTCGGCGCCCTGCGCCTGTCGTACTTCACTGATCTGTTCAAGCGCCTGGATATCGGCAGTGACAGCAGTATCAACCTGATGAACACCGACGGCGTTTTGCTCGCCCGGCAATCGAACATCGCCGAAGACGCGCTGATCGGCGCCAACTTCGCCGACCGCCCCAACTTCAAACGCCTGATGGCCGATGGCAGCGGTAGCTTCGCCGGCTACTCCGGACGCACCGGCAAACCCAGGCTGTACACCTTCGCGCGAGTGGCCGACCTGCCGCTGATCGTAATAGTGGCGCGCTCAAGCGATGAAGTGTTCGAGTCCTGGTGGCGCACGGCCTTGCTGGTCAGCTGCGCCACTGGCGTGCTGTGCATCGGTATCCTCTGGCTGACGCTGCTGCTGGGCCGGGAGCTGCGCCGTCGACAACGCGCCGAACAGGATCTGGAAGAGCTGGCCGCCACCGACAGCCTTACGGGCCTGGCCAACCGGCGCCAGCTCGATCAGGTGCTGCGCCGCGAATGGTCACGGACCCAGCGTAACCATCGCCCGCTGGCGGTATTGATGGTCGATGTCGATCACTTCAAAGCCTTCAACGAACGTCATGGCCACCAGGGCGGGGACGAAGCCTTGCGCAAGGTAGCGGCGGCCATTGCCCGTAGCATTCGCCGCCCGGCCGATCTGGCGGCGCGCTACGGTGGCGAGGAATTTCTGGTGGTCTTGCCCGAGACGGAGCGTCATGGCGCAGAAGTTCTGGCTGAATGCATTCGCCGCAGTATCGAAGCGCTGCCGCCGTTCGGCGATGACACCCAGCCGGTCACGGTGAGTATCGGCATCGGCTGTTACACACCAGATGCCGAGTACGATCTGCCGACGTTGCTGGGCAGTGCCGACGACGCGCTCTACCGCGCCAAACACAACGGCCGCAATCGGGTGGAAAGCGCGAGTTAGGGTGTGCACAACGACCCATGCTCGATTGGCCTGCATATCGATTGCCTGTATGGTCAACGCTTCCCGTTCAGAATCGCATGGCATGAATCCCGAGTCACTCAAATTGCTGGTCACCCGCGAAATGCCCTTCGGCAAGTACCAGGGGCGGCTGATTGCCGACCTGCCCGGCCATTACCTGGCCTGGTTTGCCCGCCAGGGCTTTCCCAAGGGTGAGTTGGGTGGCTTGCTGGCATTGATGCACGAGATCGACCACAACGGCCTGGGCGAGCTGCTGGTGCCCCTGCGCAAGCAGCACCCGCACCGCCGTCCTTGATCAGGCCTTGACCGGCTGCACCGCCAGTTCCACCGCTTCACTGCGCTTTAGCACGGCATAGACCACCGCCGTCAGCAGGCTGCCAGCCAGAATCGCCAGCAGGTACAGCAACGCGTGGTTGATGGCGTTGGGAATCAGCATGACGAACAGTCCGCCATGCGGCGCCATCAGCTTGCAGCCGAAGTACATCGACAGTGCGCCGGTCAGCGCACCGCCCGCAATACTCGCCGGAATCACCCGCAGCGGATCCTTGGCAGCAAACGGAATCGCTCCCTCCGAGATGAAGCACAGGCCCAGCACAAAGGCCGCCTTGCCGGCTTCGCGCTCGCTTTGGGCAAACTTGCGCCGGGCAATGAAACTGGCGATGCCCAGGCCAATTGGCGGCACCATCCCGGCGGCCATGGTCGCGGCCATCGGTGCATAGCTCTGCGACGCCAGCAGGCCCACCGAGAAGGCATACGCAGCCTTGTTGATCGGCCCACCGAGGTCCACGCACATCATCCCGCCGAGCAGCACCCCGAGGAGGATCGCGTTGGTGGTGCCCATGCTGTCGAGAAAATGCGTCAGCCCTTCGAGCATCCCGGCTACCGGCTTGCCGACCACATAGATCATCACCAAGCCGGTGAACAAGCTGGCCAGCAACGGAATGATCAGGATCGGTTTGAGCGCGTCCAGGCTGCTGGGCAAACGCACCCAGCGGCTAATCGCCTTGGCGCTGTAACCGGCAAGAAAACCCGCGACGATGCCACCGATGAACCCGGCCCCCAGGGTGCTGGCCAACAGGCCACCAATCATTCCCGGCGCCAAGCCCGGACGGTCGGCAATCGAGTAGGCAATGTAGCCGGCGAGCAACGGCACCATCAGCTTGAACGCCGCTTCGCCACCGATCTGCATCAGCGCGGCCGGCAAGGTGCCCGGCTCCTTGTAGGCTTCAATCCCGAACACGAATGACAAGGCGATCAGCAAACCGCCCGCCACCACCATCGGCAGCATGAACGAGACACCGGTGAGCAGGTGCTTGTATACCCCGGTTTTCTCGCTGCGGGTCGTACTGGTATTGGCGCTTTGTGCAGTTGATTCCTCGCGACCTTCGGCCAGGGCTTTGTTCAACGTAGCCTGAGCCTGTTTCAGGGCCACACCAGTGCCGCAACGATAGATGCGCTTGCCGACAAAGCGCTCGGTAGGCACTTCGATATCGGCGGCCAACAGCACCACATCGGCCTCGGCAATCGCGCCAGGCGCCAGTGGATTGCGCGCACCGACCGAGCCCTGAGTCTCGACAGTAAGTTGATAACCCAGTTGCTGCGCCGCCTGCTGCAACGCCTCGGCAGCCATGAAGGTGTGTGCGACGCCGGTCGGGCAGGCAGTGATGGCGACAATCTTTGCGCTGCGCTCGACAGGTGTCGATAGCGCTTCAGTGACGGGCTGATAAACCTCGGCCTGTTCCGCCGCCTGACAGAGAAAGTGCTGGGTATCGCTCAGTGCCTGGGCCGGCGTGCTCTGGAACAGGCGCTTGCCGGCAAAACGCTGCAAGTCCAGCGGGCCGCTGTTGACCACCAGCACCCAGTCGGCGGCGGCGATCACCGCCGCGGACAATTGCCCCTGGGCTTGCTCGGGATCATGCACTTCAACGCTGGTGCTCCAGCCCAGACGTTGCGCAGCAGCGTCCAGCAGACGCGCACTGAGCACACTGGAGACCTGGCCGTTGGGGCAGGCGGTGACGATGGCAATGTTCATCTGCAACCCTCTTGTTGTTCGCGCAGGCGCACCTCATGCGCCAGCTGCGCCAGCTGGGCCCGATCGTTGATGCCAAAACCGATCTGGGTCACCGCCTGGGCGGCAATCGCGGTGGCCAGGCGTAAAGTCTGCTCTGCTGTATCAGCGCTGAGCAGGCCATGGACCATGCCTGCCAGCAACGAGTCACCGGCACCCACCGTACTGGCCACCTTGACCGTTGGTGGCACGGCCGTGAGCACGCGACCTTGCTGGAACCAATTGACCCCGTGCTCGCCCTGGGACACCACCACATGCTCGATACCTTGCGCGATCAGTTGGCTGGCGGCTGAGTGCTGCTCGGCAAAACTGTGCACGCTACAACCCAGCACTTCGCCCAGCTCGTCAGTGTTGGGTTTGACCAGCCAGGGCGCACTTTGCAGCCCGGCCCGCAGGGCTTCGCCGCTGCTGTCCAAAGCAACCTTCAGGCCCATGGCCTTGAGCTGTTCAAGCAATTGCCGCAGCCAGTGCGGGCTTAGGCCACGCGGCAGACTGCCCGCCACCACCACCGCATCATGGCCGGGCGCGATATACGTCAGCTTGGCCAGCAGTTGTTCACAGGCCTGTTCGCTCACCTCTGGGCCCGGCCCGTTGATGTCGGTCACGCGGCCATCGGCTTCCACCAGCTTGATGTTGCAGCGGGTCTCGCCCGGCACGCGGACAAAGCAGTCGGCAAAGCCACGGCGGGCGATCAGGTCTTCGAAAGGCTGCAGATTGTCGGCACCGAGAAAACCACCGACGGTAATGCTATGGCCAAGGTCCGCCAGCACCTGCGCGACATTCAGGCCCTTGCCCGCCGCGTGGCTGTGCTGGGCCTGGCTGCGGTTGACCTGGCCGCTGCGCAGCGCATCGAGGCTGACCGTCAGGTCCAGCGCCGGGTTGAGGGTCAGTGTGAGTATCTTGGCCATTCAATCGTTCTCCACCAGCGCCCGTACGGCGCTGGCACTGCCCTGCAGCAGTGCTTGCTGAGCAAGCTGCCGGGCGTGTTCATAATTCAGTTCACGGACCAGGGCCTTGACCTCGGCAATACTGCGCGCCGCGACGCTCAGCTCATCGACGCCCAGCCCCAAGAGCACAGCAACCGCCTGCGGATCGGCCGCCAGCTCGCCGCACACCCCGACCCACTTGCCATGGGCATGGGCGGCGCGCACAGTCATGTCGATCAGTTGCAGCACCGCCGGGTGCAGGCCATCGGCCTGGGCCGACAGGCTCGGATGGCCACGGTCGATGGCCAGGGTGTATTGGGTCAGGTCGTTGGTGCCGATGCTGAAGAAGTCCACTTCGCGGGCCAGCACCGGAGCAAGCAAGGCTGCCGAAGGCACCTCGATCATGATCCCCACCTGCAGATCGCTGACGCTGATTTCTTCGCGCAGACGTTCGACCATCGCCCGTGCCTGTTGCCACTCCTCAAGCTGGCCGACCATGGGAAACATGATCCGTAACGGTCGGTCACCCGCCGCACGCAGCAAGGCGCGCAACTGGCTTTCCATCACCTGCGGACGTTGCAGGGTCAGGCGAATGCCGCGCACACCGAGGAAGGGGTTTTCTTCCTTGGCAATCGGCCAGTAAGGCAGCGGCTTGTCACCGCCCACATCCAGCGTGCGCACCACCAGTGGCCGACCGTCGAGACCGTCGAGGACACGGCGGTACTCGGCTTCTTGCAGCGCTTCGTCGGGGGCTTGCTGGTGGGCCATGAAAATCAGTTCGGTGCGCAACAGGCCGACGCCTTCGGCACCGTGATCGACCACCGCCTCGATACCCTTGCTATCGCCAATGTTGGCGAATACTTCGATGGCATGCCCATCACGGGTTAGCGCAGGCTCCAGACGATGAGCGCGGGCCAGTTGCAGGCGCTGCTCGCGGCGCTCGCGTTCGGCCAGGGCGCGCTGCAGCTCATCGGCAGGCGGTGCTACTTGCAGGCGCCCGCGCTGCCCATCGAGCAGCAGTGCAGTACCCGAAGCGATCAGCAGCACCGCATCGCCGGCACCGACTACCGCAGGAATCCCCAGGGCGCGGGCAACGATGGCACTGTGCGCCGTTGCGCCGCCACGGGCGGTGAGAATCCCGGCGACGCGTGTCGGGTCCAGGCGCGCCACATCCGACGGGCCGACCTCCTCCATCACCAGCACATAGGGTTGCTCGGGAGCCGGGATGTCGGCCTCCCCACAGAGCTTGGCCAGCACTCGTCGGCCAATGTCGCGCAAGTCGGCAGCGCGCTCGGCGAGCAAGGCATCGTGCAAGGCCTCCTGCTGGCGCGCCGCGTTGTCGATCACCGCCATCCACGCCGCCGGGGCACTTTCGCCCTGGCGCAGACGCTGATCGACTTCGTCACTCAGGTCGGGGTCGGCGAGCATTTCCTGATGGGTGATAAAAATTTCGCCAATGGCCTTGGCCTGACTGCGCTGGATCAGCGCGCCGATCTCGGCATTGACTGCCGCCAGCGCCTGCTGCAGACGCTGGCGCTCGATCGGCAGCGATTCTCCGCGCAGTGGATAGTCGAACTCACGCAGCACCTGGATATGCGCCGGGCCGCTGGCGATCCCCGGCGCGGCAGCCACACCCTGAATCACCGCCCCCGGCAACGGCGTCTGAAGCTCAGGCTCCGGGAGCATTTCAGGCGCGGCCTCGGGCACCGTAGCCAGTGCCTCGACTTCCTCGCCCAGCCCCTCCTCGATCGCCGCCAGCAGGGCCGGCAGCGCATCGGCGGCGATGTTGGGTTCAGCAATGATTTCCAGCACCTGCCCACGCCGGGCACCAAGGCTAAGCAGCTTGCTCAGGCTTTTGGCCGAAACTGCCGCCTGGCCACTGTCGACCACACGCAAACGAATTTCACCGTCAAACGCCTTGGCCAGCTGCGCCAGCTCCTTGGCCGGCCGCGCATGCAGGCCATGGGCATTGGCCAGACCGATACGCGCGCTGGGCCAATCGGCCGGCACTTCACCGCCCAGCACTTCCAGCACCATACGGCTGCTGGTGGCGCGGCACAGCTCCTGGCCACGGCCTTCAATCAGCAGTGCACACAACCGTTCAAGCAGGGCCTGATGCGCCGCGCCCAGGCTGGCCAGGCAGAACACGCCGTGCAGCGGCTGGTCGCGATAACGCAGCGGTTGTTGCGGGGTAACAAAGGCCAGTCCAGGCTGACGCACGGCCTGCTGGCTGTGCAGCCACCACAGACCTTCGCCCAGCGGCAGCGGTTCGACCTGTTGCAGCACCCCGGCAAAACCAGCGCCGACACAGTCGGCGCGGTGCAACAGGCGTGCGGCGCGCCAGACCAACTCGTCGAAATCTTCGGCCGCCACGCCCAGGCCAATCATCTGCGCATCCAGCGCCAGCTCTTGCGGGGCACCTTGCAGCAACTTGAGCAGCGCCTCGGCAGAGCTTGCCCGCCGTAGCGCCTCAGCCAGATCGGTTTCGCCCAGGGCGCGGGTCAGCAGTTGCAGCAAGCGCAGGTGTTCATCGGAACGTGCCGCAATACCGATGGCCAGGTACACCCGCTGACCATCGCCCCAGTCCACGCCGTCGGGAAACTGCAGCAGGCGCACGCCAGTGGTAAACACCTGATCGCGGGTTTCCGGGGTGCCATGGGGGATCGCAATACCCTGGCCAAGAAAGGTCGAACCCTGCGCCTCACGGGCTTGCAGGCCAGCCAGATAGCCCTCGGCAACCAGGCCATCGCTGACCAGGTGCCCGGCCATAAGCTGCAGCGCCGCCGACTTATCCACAGCCGACTGGCCCATGGATATCTGCTCTACAGTGAGCTCGAGCATGACCTTCTCCTTTGCAGCACCAGGCGGGTGCTGAGGTATTGTTGTGAATTTTTCAGCATAGGGCCAGTTATGCTCAGCCCTCGGCAGGCGTTGGTTCGGCAGAAAAATCGCCTGCTGAAACGTTTAATCTATAATTGTGATCACGTTACTCGATAATCTTCGATCAATGAAGCCCCATCTTGTCGGACAATTGCGACAATGGTCGTCTGCGCCCTGATCAAAGGATCGGCGACAATTCCCGGTCAGGCTGTGCAAGCAGCCCCGGTATAACAAGGAATTTGCGGTGAAACTCAGCGATATCGCCCGTCTGGCCGGTGTGTCCGTGACCACTGCCAGCTATGTCATCAATGGCAAAGCCGAACAGCAACGCATCAGCAATAGCACGGTGGAGCGTGTGCGTGCGGTGGTCGAAGCCCATGGCTTCACCCCCAACCCGCAGGCTGCCGGCTTGCGTAGCCGCCACACCAAAACCCTGGGGTTCATTCTCCCGGACCTGGAAAACCCCAGCTACGCACGCATTGCCAAACAACTGGAACAAGGCGCCCGGGCCAAAGGTTACCAACTGCTGATTGCCAGCAGCGACGACCAGCCCGAGAGCGAGCGCCAGTTGCAGCAGCTGTTTCGTGCCCGCCGCTGCGATGCGCTGTTTGTCGCCAGCTGCCTGCCGACCGGTGACGACAGCTACCGCCAGTTGCAAGCCAAGGGCCTGCCGATTATCGCCATCGACCGTAGCCTGGACCCGGCGTATTTCTGCTCGGTGGTCAGCGACGACCGCAACGCCAGCCTGCAACTGACCCGCAGCCTGCTCGCCACCAAGCCTGCGCACATCGCCCTGATCAGTGCGCGGCCAGAGCTCAGCGTCAGCCAGGCGCGTGCCGGTGGTTTCGATGAAGCCCTGCAAGACTTTACCGGCAACGTCAGCCGCTATCAGGGCGAAGCCTTCAGCCGCGAGTGCGGCCAGCGCCTGATGAGCGAATTGCTCGCCGAACTCGGCGGCTTGCCGGATGCCCTGGTCACCACCTCCTACGTGCTGCTGCAAGGCGTGTTCGATGTACTGCAAGCGCGCCCAGCCGACTCGCGCAGCCTGCAGCTGGGCACCTTCGGTGATAACCAGTTGCTCGACTTTTTGCCGCTGCCGGTCAACGCCATGGCCCAGCAACATGGCGTCATGGCGGAAATCGCCCTGAAACTGGCGCTTGCCGCGGTTGAGGAGCAACACTACGAACCAGGCGTACACGCCGTAGGGCGAACCTTCAAACAGCGAATCATCAAGGCCTGAACATGCGCCTGATCGACACCCACACCCATCTGGATTTTCCGGATTTCGACCCTGACCGCACGGCCCTGCTGGCCAACGCCAGGGCTGCGGGTGTCGAGCGCATGGTGGTGCTCGGGGTGTACCAGGACAACTGGCAACGGGTGTGGGACCTGGTGAGCAGCGACCCGCACCTGTACGCCGCCTTCGGCCTGCACCCGGTCTACCTCGACCAGCACCGCCCGGAACATCTGCGGGAACTGGGCGACTGGCTGAACCGCCTGCGCGGCGAGCGCCAGCTATGCGGCGTAGGCGAATTCGGCCTCGACTACTACCTGCCGGAGCTCGACCGCGAGCGCCAGCAGCACTGGTTTGAAGCCCAGCTGCAACTGGCCGTCGACTTCAACCTGCCTGCCCTGCTCCACGTACGCCGCAGCCATGCCGCGGTGATCGCCACACTCAAGCGTTACAAGCTCAAGCGTGGCGGCATCATTCATGCCTTTGCCGGCAGTTTTGAAGAGGCCCGCGAATATCACAAACTCGGGTTCAAGCTGGGTTTGGGCGGTGCCGCGACCTGGCCGCAAGCACTGCGCTTGCACAAGGTGCTGCCGCAGTTGCCGCTGGAGAGTCTGGTGCTGGAGACCGATGCACCGGATATGGCGCCGGTGATGTATGCCGGGCAGCGCAACAGTCCGGAGCATTTGCCGCAGATTGCTATCGCGCTGGCAGAGGTGATCGGGATTGAAGTGGAGCGGTTGGCTGAGGTGAGTACGCGCAATGCGTGTGAGTTGTTTGGCTGGCCGACTATAGGCTAACGGAAGGCTGCTGATACTTACACTCCAGTCTTAGCCTTGCGAGCCGCTGGTCGCGCACCACGCTTCTTGATCACCGTACGCTCCTCTGTGGGAAAGATCGGCATATTGCCGATTGAGCCAAGGGTCATCCTCATACCGAAGATGCGCAGAATGCCGTTAAGCGTATTGATGGTCGGATTGCCCTTGTCAGTTTCCAGCTGGTAAAGCGCTTTCGTCGACATTTTGCACATGGTCGCAAAGGTTGCCTGATCGAGGCCGGTCACCTCGACACGCAAGCGGCGAATTGTGGTACCGAGGGTCTCCTGGCCAGCCACATTTTGCAGCTTGATGTCTTCAATGAGCTTTTGGCGTTCTTCAATCGAGATCAACTTCATTGCAGGCCCCACTCCGCCAAACGGACATCCAGATTATTCAAGGGAATCGATTGTGCCCTGCGTACGCCTTCAGGCAACTCGCTCAACAGCTCGGGAAGCGCCCGGAACTCTTGCGCCGCCTGCTTCAACCTGTGCATCAAATGGTTCGTATCAAGCACTCCATCGAAACAGGCGCACACTGCAGCCCAGTCTGGTGAGCCTGCTCGCTCACTCTGCCACTTGGTCACTCGCGTTACCCCCTCTGGGTCGAGCACCATCGGCGCGAGGTCATAGATAGGTGCCAACTGCAGCCGTCCATTGTGACGGAAGATCGAAGTGTTGCGGCCATGGTTATCCGAGTTACCCAGGATGCGGTTGAGCAGATCACGGCGTACGTACTCGAACACCAGGTCATCGATCTCCTCATCCTGCTGGTTTGCTTTCCACAGATGGACCAGCCGCTGCACGACCTCTTCATGCTTCATCGCCGAGCCGGGTACCGTGTTGGCGCAGACTGAATAGATAGACTCCGTCGCAATACGCTCTACCCTGCCGCCGTCTGCGCGCCTATCGAAACGTGGCATCCAGAGGCTCGGCTTTTCAGCTTCCTCCAGCGCTAACCCATCTATCGCCACGGTATCGAGCCCCAGTGCCGCGATCGCCCGGTAATAATGAAACTCGGCACGCAGGATATCTTTATCGCGCTCAGTCACCTTGTTACGAGCGAACTTCACCAGCCAATGGCGGTGTGCCTGGTCATCAGCGAGCACTGCATCGGCATGTAAACCGCCGTTGGCGTCCTCGGTCATCAGCAACTTCGGCGCCTCTCCCTGCGCACCGGTTGCGCCCCCCATGGCGGCGCCGAGTTCATAGGCGTATTCAAGGAAATCGTTCGACCGCTCAATAACGTCTTGCCGTGGGAAAGCGATGTCCCTGGCGGGATCGATATGCTCGCTCGACTCCTTGACGCGCAAGTGCCCAACAGGGGCTGGCGTGCAGCGTTTGAACAGGAACAACTCCATATCCATCCCTTCGGGCTTCTCGTGCCCGAAACGGGCTTCAAGGGATTTACGCGCCGCACCGGCGGGAACGATGTCGTAGACAAAGGCGGGATACCCGACGGTATCCGTCGCGGTCCAGCTCAACGGCAAATTCACACTGACAGCGGGCTCGAAAGCAGACCCCATGCTTTCGATGAATTCCAGCAGGTAGCCTTGGCTATAGGCAGTAGAGCAGGCACTGTCAGCCACCCGCTGCCCATTTTGAACGGTAAGTACCAAAGCGTCGTGCCACTGGCCTTCCAAGAAGGCCTGCAGAGTGAGTTGCTCAGCCATCACGCCCTCGGAAATCGGAACTTTAATGCTGCAAAATATAGCTCCACGGAGGGTAATCGGCAATAAAGTTCTTGTTAATAACAATCCACGCAGAAAACAAGCACTATAGTGCTGATTAGATTTCCAGCGTCCGTAGGCCTGCCGGTGTCAAGGCGTTGTGCGACCGCTACAACGTGCCGGAACACACCGCTTCTACACCCGCGAGGCCTACAAGCTGGCTTTAACCATCAAACGGCTATGCGAAGCGTGCCTTGGCAGAGCGCCCCTCCAAACCCCTATTGGATTAAAACCAGCCAGTATCTTCCTCCAGCTCTGCCCGGCACTGCTTGAGCTGCGCGCCATAGACCTTCGACTGCTGCTCAACCTTGCGCGCCACCTGCATCAGCCAGGGCTTGCTGCGATAGGTCCCGCGGCTGAAACCACCGCGCCCCTCGTGGTAAGCCAGGTACTGGTTGTAGGTATCCCACTTGGAGATCCCCAGCTGCTTTTGCGTGCCATCGGTGTACCAGCCAATGAACATCATCGCGTCATCAAAGTTGTCCCGCGAGCCGCCATTACCGGTGCCGTTTTTGTACTCACCCCAGACCGGGTCCTGGGCTTGCGCGTAACCATAGGCCGAACTGACACGCCCCCAGGGAATCACCCACAACAGGTAATCACGCGGTGGCAGTGCGTCGTGAACGAAACTGCTTTCCTGCTTCATGATCGCCATCGCCACGTGTTGCGGCGTGCCGAACTTTTGCTGCATCTCCAGCGAGTCTTCGTACCAGTCAGGGTATTGGCGGAAGATATTGCAGAGATTGTTCTGATCCCTGGGTGGCGCGGAGGCACAGCCAGTCAAGATCACAAACATCAGCATCAGTGCCCAAACCAGCCCTTGTTTCATCCATCGCCCCAGCAAAAAAATGAGGGCATTAGTTGCCCTTCGTATGTAACGCAGAACTCTATGATGGCTTGGGCTTTGGCAGGGTCACCTGCCCCGCCCGGTTGATTTGTAACGCGAGCCCGGCTGCAGTTTGCTCGATTTTCAAGCAAAGAGACTGCATCAGCGCAACGAATCTTCAGAATTTCCCGATTCCCTGTAGTCCATTTCCGAATCATACTTCTGCCGCTTTCAAGCCATTGCAGTGGTCCCGCGAGGGGCCTAGTCTCGACCGGTCGTTGCCAATTTCAACGACCGGCTTTGACAGGCCGATATCATCGCGGAACATGTGCAAACCTTTATGGCAATTGTACGTGGGGCACCTTCGTGTGCGCCGAGTTCCCCGGTGTTCGGTCTGTCAACCCGCGTACAGTTGCCACCCATTTGTTTGACAGCAGATGCGTGGCGGCTCCGATCACTGGGAGGCTACCATGCTAAAAATCGTTCCTGATCCACCGCTTCACATTAACCAATCCCTCGAAGACATCCTCGTCCAGATCTCTGAATACCTGGTCTGTGCCATGACCGTGGCGCAACAGACTGTCCTCCTCCATTCCAGCTCCCCAGGTCAGATCCTGACCTTGTCCACCATGCACGAAATCGACAACGCCCGAAGTTTGGTTGAAGTGGCGTTGAGCAGAGTTCAGTCACAACACTGAGTTATCCAAAAGTGAGCGCCAGCGTTGCTGAGGCAAGGCTGGTTGCTTAGGGCGTAGTGCATGCCGGGAGAAAATGGATGAACAAAGATTCGATTGGAGGCAACAGTACAGGCTTAAAAACAATAGGTGTCGGGGTATTCGGAGAAGGCGCGAGTGGCACGGCCGCTGACCGCCTGTTCCGGGTTGTGCCTGGGCACAATGCGGATTTTGTTCTGGAGCAAGCGGCGCTGCTGATGAACTGTGTGAGCAAACTTACCCAGCATGTGCTGTTTGAGCAGGATGAAGCGATGATTTGTGCGGCGCACTACCTGAGCGGGATGGCCAAGGCGATGGTTGAGGATTTGGCGCATGGGATGATGCCGGGGTGTTCGAACGTCCCGCGACAGGCAAAAACTCAATGAAACGATGAGCGGTTGCGGTCGAAAATGAGTGAGGCGGCATAATGGCAACGATGCTGGTTCACCCCAGCCTCTTCCCTCAGCTGTTGCGAGCCTCCTTTGTAATGAACACCGAAAGACGTTACTCAATCATCCTGGAGCGTAGTGCTGAGGTGCTGCTTAACAACGCACTCATGACACAGGTCGAGGCGTTTTGGGACGCCAATGATGCCCGCTACTTCGGCTTACGCATCGAAGACGAGCACAGCGCGCATGCGCGAGTAATGGTTACCGATGAACTCCCCGATGATGAGAGCGAGTGAGTTCAAATCCCGCGCCTACAGGGCTTTTTTCTGTAGGCACGGAATTTCGACAGGAACGGGTCAGATACGGAAGCTGCCCACCAGGTGTTTCAGGCGAGCGGCTTGCTGCTCCAGGTCAGTGCAGGCGCGCAGGGTGGACTGCAGGTTTTCCACCCCTTCCTGGTTAAGCATGTTGATCTCATTGATGTCCATGTTGATCGAATCAACCACAGCGGTCTGCTCCTCGGTAGCGGTGGCCACCGACTGGTTCATGCCGTCGATCTCGCCAATGCGCAGGGTCACGCTGCCCAGACGCTCACCGGCCTGATTGGCGATCTCGACGCTGTCCTGGCTGTGACGCTGGCTTTGGCCCATGGTGTCGACCGACTCGCGGGCGCCGACCTGCAACTCCTCAATCATGTTCTGCACCTGCTGTGCCGACTCCTGGGTACGGTGCGCGAGGTTACGCACTTCATCGGCGACCACCGCGAAACCGCGCCCGGCTTCACCGGCCCGGGCCGCTTCGATCGCGGCGTTGAGCGCCAGCAGGTTGGTCTGCTGGGAGATGCTGGTGATCACTTCGAGGATCTGGCCAATGTTCACGGTCTTGCTATTGAGCGTCTCGATATGCGAGCTGGACGTGCAGATCAGATCCGACAGACGATTCATTGCGGCAATGCTGCGATCGACCACCTGCTGACCTTCTTCGGCCAGGTGACGCGCCGAGCTTGCCTGTTGCGAAGCCTGAGCGGCGTTATGGGCGATTTCCTGGGCGGCTGCACCGAGCTCGTTGATCGCGGCCGCGACGCTGTTGGTCCGATTGGATTGCTCGTCGGAATTGACCATCGACGAGTTGGAAGCGCTAACCACCCGCATGGCCACTTCGTTGACCTGCTCGGTGGCCGACGACACTTCACGGATAGAGGTGTGGATACGCTCAACGAAACGGTTGAACGCAGTACCCAGAGCACCGAACTCGTCCTGACTGTGGATGGTCAGGCGCTTGGTCAGATCACCTTCACCTTCGGCGATGTCTTCCATAGCCCGGATCATCGTGTTCAACGGTTGCAGCAAGACACGGATCAGCAGGCCGAGCAGCGTGATAATGATGACCACCGCGATAAACGTGGCAATGATTGCCGAGGTGCGGAAATCACTGAGCATCGCATAGGCCTTGTCCTTGTCCACCGACAGACCGATGTACCAATTGGCCGAGGGCAGGCCCTTGATAGGCGCGAAGGTCAGCAGACGGGCCTGGCCATTGGCCTCAACCTCGGTCAGCTCACCAGACAGCTTCGGTGTGTGCGTAGGGTACAGATCCGACAGCGACTTCATCACCAGCGCGTTGTCCGGGTGGACCAGGATCTTGCCTTGGTCATTGACCAGGAAGGCATAACCCATACCGCCGAAGTTCAGCGAATTGATGATTTCCACCAAGCCATCCAGCGCCAGATCGCCCCCAACCACACCGATGCTGCCGGAGACCTTGCTGAGGATGCCGATGACCATCTTGTTGGTAGTCAGATCGATATAGGGCTCCGTGAGAATCGCGCCGCTGGCGCTCATACCGTCCTTGTACCAGGGGCGGGTGCGCGGATCATAGCCGTCGGGCATCTTGGCGTCTGGACGAACACTGAAACCGCCATCGACCTTGCCCAGGTAGACGGTGAGGAAACTCGAGATCAGGGCGTTCTGGCCCATCAGCGTCTCGGCGTTGGCTGGCGCCTGCGCAATGTTCTGTGCCAGGTTTTCCACCAGACTGATCCGCCCCTCCAGCAGGTTGCGGATATTGGTGGACGTCGATGCACCCATTTCAGCCAGGTAGTTTTCCAGATTGATGCGCGTCGCATTACGCTGCAGATAGTCGCTGTACAGGGTGAACAGGGTAAAGGCGAGCATCACGATCAATGACGCGACCAAAAGAATTTTGTGACTGAAACGCAGATTTTTGTTCATGGTGTGTTCAGTAGGTCTTTTTACCGGGACATTTGATTGGTATCGGTTGTAGGGGGGAAACCTTGAGGGGTGGAGGGGGTGGTTGATCGCATTAGGTGGGGTATTGAAGAGGCTGCATCAGAGCAACGAATCTTCAGAATTTCCCGATTCCCTGTAGTCCGTTTCCGAATCATACTTTTGCCGCGCGTAAGCCATTGCGATGCTCTGGGTAGCGTTCTAGTCTCGCCATGTCGTTGGCACTCAACGACCGGCTTTGACAGGCCGCTCAGGACATCTAGAGCATGTGCACGCTTTATGGCGGTTGTACGTGGGGCACCTCGTGTGCGCCGAGTTCTAGAGTCCTCGGTCTGTCAACCCGCGTACAGCTGCCACCTACTTGTTTGACAGCAAGTCTGTAGCAGCCCAGCTGGCTCTAGGGGTTCACATGCTGAAGATCGTTCCCGACCCACCGCTTCATCCCCACCAATCTCTCGAAGATATCCTCGTTCAAATCTCCGAATACCTGGTCTGCGCTATGACCGTGGCGCAGCAAACAGTCCTGCTCCATTCCAGCTCCCCAGGCCAGATCCTGACCTTGTCCACCATGCACGAAATCGACAACGCCCGAAGTCTGGTTGAAGTGGCGTTGAGCAAGGTTCAGTCACAACACTGAGGGATCTACAGGCGAGCGCCAGCGTTGCTGAGGCAAGGCTGGCAGCTTAGGGCGCAGTGCATGTCAGGGGAGGAATGCATGAACAAGGATTCAATTGGAGGCTGCTGCACAAGATTAAAAACAACAGGTGTCGGGGTGTTCGGAGAAGGCGCGAGCGGGACGGCTGCTGACCGCCTGTTCCGGGTTGAGCCTGGGCACAACGCCGACTTTGTTCTGGAACAAGCGGCGCTGCTGATGGGTTGTGTGAGCAAGCTCACCCAGCATGTTTTGTTTGAGCAGGATGAAGCGATGATTTGTGCAGCCCATTACCTGAGCGGGATGGCCAAGGCAATGGTAGAAGACGTGGCGCATGGGATGATGCTGGGATGTTCGGACAATATTAACGATGCGAGATGATGTCTTTCTCATTTCCGGCTTTGTAGCAGGTTTGCGCGCGCCTCCCGTCACCAAAGGCATTTTCGAGCCCAACTGCGACTCAAGGCACAGCGTCTAACCTGCCAGCCGACACCACAGGTTCTCGCCGGTTTGCGCTGGCTTCCATAGCGGCCCCGTCCAGTACATAGGCAGCGCCAGCTAGTGGCGTGGGAACCGAGGGCATCAACCCTTCTCCGTCCCCGGCTGATGCTCGGTGGCGATATTGAAGTTATGGGTATTTGATGTCACGAGCGGTGTCGCGGGTATCCTGCTTGGTGTCGCGCTTGTCCTGGCGGCATTCGGCCCGGCTCTTTTCATCACCTTCCTTGCATTCCTCTTTGGTTTCCCGGGCGGCGTCGCGCCCTTCCTGCTTGGTATCTCGCGACTCCTGCCGTTGGTCCGCCTGATCGGTCGCGTAGGTCAGCGTCGGCACCCAGAAGCTGCCAGCTGCAATGGCCAGTGTGGTCAGGGCGGCTAAATAGTACTTGCGAATCATGATCTTTCTCCTGTTCCAGAGTACTCGATCACTTCGTGCCACTGTCATTCACTGCACGTGCTGACCGAGGTTAGAGTTCTGCGCATAAGGAAAAAATTCGTTGGAGTTAGACAGTTAACGATAGGACGACATAAGCCACCCCACAAGGGCAGCAGATGTAAGGTCGGTGAGCGTCGCGCGAGGTCTCGCATAGGCATCCCGGCATCACGAGCAGGATTACGCGCTGAAGGGGCTTATCTTCTTTCGTGAACTCGGTGCTGGCCATGCTTTAGTTGCTCGATTTGTAAGCAAAGAGGCTGCATCGGAGCAACGAATCATCAGAATTTCCCGATTCCATGTAGTCCGTTTTCGAATCATACTTTTGCGGCTTTCAAGTCACTGCAGTGGTCCCGCCAGGGCACTAGTCTCGATCAGTCGTTACCAATTTCAACGACCGGTTTTGACAGGCCGATGTCGGAGTTCGTCATGTTAAAATCGCCCCTGATCCACCGCTTCATCCCCACCAATCTCTCGAAGATATCCTCGTTCAAATCTCCGAATACCTGGTCTGCGCTATGACCGTGGCGCAGCAAACAGTCCTGCTCCATTCCAGCTCCCCAGGCCAGATCCTGACCTTGTCCACCATGCACGAAATCGACAACGCCCGAAGTTTGGTTGAAGTGGCCTTGAGCAAGGTTCAGTCGCAGCACTGAGGTACCTGCAGGCGAGCGCCAGCGTTGCTGAGGCAAGGCTGGCTGCTTAGGGCGTATGCATACCGGGAGAAAATGGATGAGCGAGGACTCGATTGAAGCCAGCAGTACAGGTTTAAAAACAACAGATGTCGGGGTGTTCGGAGAAGGCGCGAGCGGGACGGCCGCTGAACGCCTGTTCCGGGTTGAGCCTGGACACAATGCGGATTTTGTTCTGGAACAAGCGGCGCTACTTATGGGTTGCGTAAACAAACTGACCCATCACGTATTGTTTGAGCAGGATGAGGCGATGGTCTGTGCAGCACACTACCTGAGCGGAATGGCCAAGGACCTGGTTGAGGATATGGCACATGGAATGGCGGTTGGGCGTGCGGACAACACTTGCGAGGCAGGTTGAGCCCACAGCCAGAACCTTGGGCAGCCCGCCGCGCAGCAGATCCTCCTGGCCATCGACGCCCGGATGACGCTCAGATAGGGCATCAGCCCTGACCGGGCGATCTTCTGCAGTTGCGCTCGGTCTTCCTCCGGCAACAGAAATTCGAGTGCCTTCCTGGCCATGCAGCCTCCTGGTTCACGTGGTTCGAAGCGGTTCATTTACTGGTCGAGGCCATCAGAACACCAAAACAGAAGAAGGTGATGCCCGAGAGCTTGCCGACGATCCGCGCGCCGCGGTTGGTCAACAACCAGCCCCTGGCGCCGTTGGCCATCAGCGCGTAGCCGGTGTGCACCAGCACGACCAGCAACGCGTAGGACGATACCAGCAGGAAGAACTGGCGGTAGTAGTTGTCCTGCGGACTGATGAACTGTGGGAACACCGCCAGGAAGAAGAAACCGGCCTTGGGGTTGAGCAGCTGGATCGACAACGCTTCGACGAAGCGCCGCCAGGGTTGCGTGGCGGTCACAGTGAGCGCAGGGATGAAACGCTGGGTCCGCCACATCTTCACCCCCAGGTACAGCAGGTACAAGGCGCCGACGTACTTGAGCACGGTGAACACTGTTGCCGAGGTCGCCAGGATCAGCCCCACGCTGCTGGCCGAGAGCCCAGCGACGATGAAGGCGCCCAAGGCGATGCCGAGAATCCCCGGCAGCGCACCGCTCCAGCCGTGGCGCAGGGCATTGGAGAGGGTCAGTACCACCCCGGGGCCGGGGCTTAATACGGTGAGAGCCGCGAGGATAAGAAACAGTCCGTAACTAGCCATGCAATATGCCTCCTGGCAGGAAATTCAACAGCGTCCGGGCCGCCCACAGCACGTACGGCCCCAGCAGCCCGGTGAACAACAGGCCGACACCAACCACATGGAGGTACGGCTGCAGGCCTTCATAGCGCGACCACTACCGCTCGCCACACAGAGCCTGGGCAGGTGGCGCCATCCAGCGAGCATAGCCCTTCATCACATAGCGGTAGCCGAAGATCCGCACCAGCCGGTTGGCCGCCAGCAAAATCCCAGACTCAGCCAGGGTGATGCCAAATGCCTGCGGCTGCATCGGCATCAACAGGTAGAGCAGGACATCGCCGGGCAGGCACAGGCTCAAGATCAGCGCGGCGCGCAGCGAAGCCCGATCTGCGGAGTGTGTGGTTGTGACTGGCATGGGCGACGACCGGGACAGAAGGAGCGGCCTTAAGAGTGGCGTGAAGTACAGACGCTGACAAACGCTTTAATTGCGCCTCTGATGTGACTAAATTAGACACATGATTACCGACCTCCCTCCCTTGAACGCCGTCCGGGCCTTCGCCTCGGCCGCGCGGCACCAGAGTTTCAGCCGCGCCGCCGAGGAGCTGTACGTCACCCACAGCGCTGTCAGCCGCCATATCCGTCTGCTCGAAGAACACCTGGGCGTGGTGCTGTTCGAGCGCCGCAACCGGCAGTCGGTGCTCACCCCGATCGGCCAGACCTACTACGCGCAGATCAGCCTGGGCCTGGCGCAGATCGCCAACGCCACCAATGCCCTGACCCGAGACAGCGCGCCGCACAAGGTGATCATTAATGTGCGCCCGTCCTTTGCCGTGCGCTGGCTGATTCCGCGGTTACCCGACTTCATGGCGCAATTTCCGGATATCCAGCCTGAAGTCGTAACCAGCACCCTGGCCCCGGAGCAGTCGCGGGAAGCCTTCGATGTGCTGGTGCGCCGTGGCAGCTCGGGCTGGTCGAGCAACGTAGAACCGAACGTGCTGGTCGAAGACGACATGCTGCTGGTCGCCGCCCCCACCCTCCTGCAGGCAATACCGGTGGAGGGGCCAACGGATGTGCTGCGCCACACCCTGCTCTCGGGCAGAACCCGCAGTGGGGACTGGCAAGCATGGTGCAAGCTGGCCGGCGTCACCCAGCCACGGCGGCAGCCGAGCCTGCAGTTCGACCACATGCACCTGGTGCTGCAAGCCGCCGTCGACGGCCTCGGCGTGGCGCTGTGTCCAGCCTCGCTGCTGGGCAAAGATCTTGCCACCGGCCGCCTGTACAACCCCCTGCCCCATCTGCGCCTGCCACTGACCCGTTATTACTATGGAGTGTCCCAGGATGCGGTCGCCGAGACCCAGGTGTTCATCGACTGGATGTTCTCCCAGTTCCAGCAGGACACCACCAGTGCACCGCCTTCATTAACGCCCGCTGGCCCGCAGTGCGCCAGTCCAGCGACTGCTTCTGACCGACCGCAACTGAGCCATATGGCGAACCGGACACGCGAAGAGATCGGCGCTGAGTCGCTGCCAAACGAGCGTAAAACCTTTTCCTGATTTGTCTTCTCATCGCCCGCTTTTGGCAGAGCATCAGGACGCGGACGACTGACCCGCCGGGGCTCGCGCGCCCTCAAGGAGCGCCGAACAGCATCGTCCAATACACGCCCTCATCGCTACGCGAGTTCGCGGCATAGGCCGCGCCCACCTGGGTAAACATCGGGTTCATCAGATTGGCGCAATGCCCGGGGCTGGCCAGCCAGCCTGCCATCGCCTTGCTCGGTGAGTCCTGGCCGGCGGCGATATTCTCGCCGATCTGACGGCCACGGTAGCCGGCATCCCGCGCCCGGTCTGCCGGCAAATCACCGTCGGGGTCACGGTGCGCGAAGTAATTGCCGTTGGCCATCGCTCGACTGTGCCTCTGCGCCGCCGCCCCCAGGGCGGTATTCCAGGTCAACGGACGTGCAGCCGCGAAGCGCTGGCGACCACACAGGCGCGGCTTCGCCCGTGCTGCGTTGACCTGTGTCAGCAACGCTTTGCTCGTGGATCGCCCATCGCCGAGCTGCGCATCGAGCAAGGGCCGCGCCAGCACCACCCGCCACTCGTTCCGGGCGCGACTGACGCCGATATCGGCAAATTGGGTATCGAGCAGGGCTGCACAGTAGTCGCTCTGGAGCATGTCAAAGGCCTCCTCGGCATCTTGCGCGCCGACCAGACGGATGGTCCGCACCGTCACTGCCTGATAGCCGGCAGCCTTCAACCCCTCCCGCAAACCGCCGCCATAGCCGATCGGCAACGCCAGGTTCGACTGCAACACCAGCGGTGTCGAGCCCTGAACCATGCGCCTCTCACAGCGCTGTGGCTGGGCACGGTAATCGTTGATCGCCTCCACCAGTTGCCTTACCCCGCCGGCATGGGCGGGGCTGGCGAACAGGGGGAGCAAAGGAATGAGGCAGAGTGAGACAATGCGGGAGCAGCGAATGGCTTGGCGCATGGGGCGAACAGCTCTGATGGGATGACGGCGGTAATGCCGATAAAAGGGCTCGGCTAAGACTGCGGTCTTCAACACAAGGTTCACGAGCAAAAGGGATAAATTTATTGTCGGAGCAATGCCTCCGTTCCAGGCTGACTCCTGCATGTCAGACTGGCAAAAAACGGCCAATAGCGGAAGATCGCTAGTGACTGTTCAGGGCAAGCCAGCTGACAGCCTCCATTCGTTTGCCGCAAGCACTACATCCAACTCGTCTGAGCTCGACGTTTAGCCGCACCAGTCGCCCAAGGATGGGCAGGTCTCGGATGAGCCGCCGACAGTATTCATGTGTGGTTGTGCTGGGCTCGTTGCAACCGCTGCAAGTAGGAAATCGGGTAGTCTGGGGGATGAGATCGATCTAACGCCGGTTTTTTAGATGTGCTTGCTCGCACGAACATCATCAATCAAATCGGCGTTCTTGTTTCTGTGTTTCCCAGTATTCCGTGAAGAACCAAAGAAAAGCCCGGCTTTTAGCCGGGCTTCCTGTAACGCACTTCGGATCAAGCGTTCTTCACTTGCGCTGCAACCATGATTTCATTTTGACGCTTGGTCGCCTCAATCAGGACAGTGCTGTAGATACGCTTCTTCTCGTCAGATTTCGCATTGCGAATGAATTCAGCGAAGGGGCTTTTGACCTTCTCAGAACGTGACTTGAACGGGTTCATGGGTAGCTCCTAGGGCATTGCGTTCCCAATCGCGGCAACCAGCTGCTCGCGGGTGAAGCGCTCGGGGATATGGTAGTCAATCTTTTCGACCCCAGCCTTGTAGAGGCGGTCCGAATTGTCGATGTGCTTCAGCAGGAGGTCGACGTGGATGTCTTTACCATACTCTAGCTTAAGCCTGTTCACGACGTCACGCGCCGCAAAATACTGCTCGACGAAATGCTCCACGAGGATCCGCCGGCCTTCAGCCTGCTCTCGCGCTTTCACGAACTCCCAGGCCAGCAAGGGATTCTGGTAGACGTAGAGGATCTGGACGTATCGTCCTTTGGCCAGGGACCTGTCGACATTTTGTCTCGCAACGTCGAGATTCGCCAGGGTGCCGTCGAGCAAAAACGACTGCCTTCTATCCAGCGCGAAGTCGAGAATCTTGGAAACAAGAATCGAGACGGCGCCTTGGAAAAGATAGGCGTTCCCTCCCCTGTACTCAGGGAACTCACTTCTCAGTTCGTCTGGATCTATGCGCAGGATCGCAGAATTGGAGAAGAGGGTCACCAAGGCAATCGACGCCTCGGTCTTGCCTGCACCCGGAGACCCTGACATGAAAACCGAGACGGGCTCCTCTTCAGCCGGATAGATATCGATTGACGTCAGACGTCGTCCGATAGCCTTCTTGTTGCTCCTCGCGAAGGCTATCGCATCATCCCAAATCCGCTGCTCATCGGCCGTAAAGGGCATCCGTCGCATCCTCTGAGACAAGCTTCTCACTCGGGTTAGCCATTCAGCCGCCCCGAGAAGCAAAAAACCGCCCGAAGGCGGTTCATCAGCCCGATAGAGTAACTGAACACTATCGACAATTCTGGTGCCGGAGACAGGAATCGAACCTGCGACCTTCGCGTTACGAGTGCGCTGCTCTACCGACTGAGCTACACCGGCGTGGCACCAACGCTACCACTGCCGGATCGCTTACGCAAATCACTGTTTAATAACAGCTAATAGTCACTTCGCCGGGGCTACTTCAGCAGGCTTGCAGCCGGCTGGGGCGAGGTCTTCTTCTAGGGTGCTGGTGCACGCCCAGCCTGTGGCCGAGCGGGTCAGGCTGAGGGTTTTGCCCAAGGCAGTAGCCGGAGCATCGACCAGGGTGCAGACGATGCTGCCTACGCCAGTGGCAGCCGTGCCGTTGGCGGTAATGCTGCAATTGGTGGTCGTCGCCTGGCCGCCCAGGGCAGTGACGTCAGTGACATCTTTACCTTCGTTCATGCGCAGATCGAACGGGGTTTTCAGGGCGGAAATCTCGACCAGGGCGGCAGTCGCTTTGGTCCGTACCTGGTGGTTGGTGTACATGGGCAAGGCGATGGTCGCCAGGATGCCGATGATCGCTACGACGATCATCAGTTCGATCAAGGTAATGCCGCGTTGTCCTTTCATGGACGTTCTCCCTCGCAAAATCGGTTCTGGTCAGCAGCGCTCAGGGCCGGGCCGCCAACAGGCGCGCCAGTAGGCCCGAATAGACACCTTTTGTCACCCTGTGCCGGTCATTCGGTCATGCCGACTCGACTACTCTAGTGAGCAGCGGGCACTCCTGCTCGCGGCACTTGCCCCGAAGCTGTTTCCGGGTTTGTGCGGGCCACGCCGCAAGGATGTTGCGATGACCGGAAAAACCTATAGCTACAGCTGGCAAGGCACTACGGCACAAGGGGCGCTGGTCAGCGGCCAGAGCAGTGGGCGCAGCCCCGCCCTGCTGCGCGCCGAGTTGCGTAAACGCGGTATTCGCCCACTAAGTATCGAACGGGTACAGGCCAGCTTGTGGCTCAGGCAAGGCTCGCTGGGTAGCCGCGAGTTGAGCCAGTTCAGCCGCCAGCTGGCCAGTTTGATCTGCTCCGGTGTCGCGCTGTTGCAAGCGCTTGAGGTGATTGCCCAGAGCAGCAGCAACCCGGCGCTGATCAGCCTGCTGGGTGCGCTGAAAACCGATATCGGCGCGGGCTGCAATCTGGCGGATGCGTTGCGTCGGCATCCCGGCTATTTCGATGCGCTGTACTGCAATCTGATTGCGGCCGGGGAACAGTCCGGCAGCCTGGAAAGCGTGCTTGAACAGGTCGCCAGTCTGCAGGAGCATCGCCAGGCGCTGCGCTCGCGGTTGAAAAAGGCCATGACCTATCCACTGATCGTGCTGCTGACCGGGCTCGGTGTTTCCAGCCTGTTGTTGCTTGAGGTGGTGCCGCAGTTTCAGACGATGTTCAGCGGTTTCGGTGCGGAGCTGCCAGCATTCACCCGCCGGGTGATCGGTTTGTCCGAGTGGTTGGGGCAGTACGTTGGCTGGTTGCTGCTGTGCCTGGTCGGCAGTGTCTGGGGTTTGTGCCGGGCCTATCAGCGCCAGCCGGTGTTTCGTTTGTGGTGCCTGGGCCTGGCGCTGAAGCTGCCGATAGTGGGTAATTTGTTGAGCAACGCCGCCCTCGCCCGTTTCGCCCGCACGCTGTCCACCTCCTTCGCCGCAGGTGTGCCGCTGGTGGAGGCGTTGGGACCGGTGGCAGGTGCTTGCGGCAATCCGCTGTACGAGCAAGCAGTACTGCGCTTGCGCAAAGACCTCGCCAGCGGCCAGTCATTGAGCCTGGCGATGGCCAGCAGCGGTTTGTTCCCGCGGTTGATGCAACAGATGTGCGCCATCGGCGAGACAGGCGGTACGCTGGACGATATGCTCGCCAGAGTCGCCAGCCATTACGAAAGCGCCATCGAGCGCTTGCTCGATAACCTGGCCAGCTTGCTCGAACCTCTGATCGTGCTGATTCTCGGGCTGCTGGTGGGCAGCCTGGTGATCGCCATGTACCTGCCAATCTTTCAGCTGGGTAGTGTGATCTGAACATGGACCTGATGGATAAGCTGGCCAGCCAGCCGCTGCTTTACTTGAGCGTTGCCCTGCTTCTGGGGCTGATTGTCGGCAGTTTTCTCAACGTGCTGGTGCACCGCTTGCCGATCATGCTGCAACGCCAGTGGCAGGCTGAAGCGCGGGAGGTGCTGGAGCTGCCCAGCAAGTCTGAGCCTGAACGTTACGATCTGTTCTTGCCGGCTTCACAGTGCCCGCACTGCGGGCACCGCATTCGCGCCTGGGAAAACATTCCGGTGCTGAGCTACCTGCTGTTGCGCGGGCGCTGCAACAGTTGCGGCAGCGCCATCAGTGCCCGTTATCCGCTGGTAGAGCTGGGCTGCGCGGCATTGACGGTATTTGTCGCCTGGTACCTGGGCGCCAACACCCCTGCTTTGGCTCTGATGCTATTGAGTTGGGGGTTGTTGGCCATGAGCCTGATCGACATCGAGCACCGGCTGCTGCCCGACTCTCTGGTGCTACCGCTGTTGTGGTCAGGGCTGATCGTCAACGCTTGCGAACTTTTCGTGCCCTTGTCAGATGCGCTGTGGGGCGCAGTCGCAGGCTATTTGAGCCTGTGGTCGGTGTTCTGGCTGTTCAAACTGATCACCGGTAAAGAGGGCATGGGGTACGGCGACTTCAAGCTGCTGGCACTGCTCGGTGCCTGGGGGGGCTGGCAGATCCTGCCGCTGACCCTGCTGCTGTCGTCGGTGCTGGGTGGGGTGATCGGGCTGATCATGCTGCGCCTCAAAGGCCAGAAGGCCAGCACCCCGATCCCCTTTGGTCCTTATCTGGCCATCGCGGGCTGGATCGCACTGCTCTGGGGTGGTCAAATAACCACTTCTTATCTGAATTTCTCTGGAATGTGATGACCACCGCTGCTTTCACTCCCTGGATTCTCGGCCTCACCGGCGGCATCGGCAGCGGCAAAAGCGCCGCGGCCCAGCGCTTTGTCGAACTGGGTGTGCACCTGGTGGATGCCGATCAGGCCGCGCGCTGGGTGGTCGAGCCCGGGCGTCCGGCGCTGGCCCGTATCGTCGAGCGCTTCGGTGCGGGTGTGCTGCAGGAAGATGGCCAACTGAACCGTGCGGCGTTGCGCGAGCTGATCTTCCGCGACCCTGAGCAACGGCGCTGGCTGGAAGCGCTGCTGCATCCGCTGATCGGTCAGGAGATATTCAGCTACCTGGCCAAGGCCGAGTCGCCTTATGCAGTATTTGTCTCGCCGCTGATGGTCGAGTCGGGCCAGTATCAGCGTACTCAACGCCTGCTGGTGATCGACACCCCGCAGGCGCTGCAAATCCAACGCACCCTGCAGCGCGACCAGACCAGCGCCGAACAGGTGCAGGCCATTCTCAAGGCCCAGGCCAGCCGCGAAGAGCGCCTGCGCCACGCCCACGATGTGCTGGTCAATGACCGTGACCTGTCCTGGTTACATTCGGAGGTCGACCGCCTGCATCACTTTTATCTGACTTTGCGAGGAGGCCAAGCATGAGCCAACCCCTGACCGTAGAATGCCCGACCTGTGGCGCCCCTGTTGAGTGGAACGACGCCAGCCCGTTCCGGCCGTTCTGTTCCGATCGCTGCAAGCTGATCGACCTCGGCGCCTGGGCCGCTGAAGAGCACAAGATCCCGGTCGCACCGGATGCTGAAGACGAACTGTTTTCCGGCGAGCTCGATCCGCGCGCCCACCATTGAACCTCAGCGCCCGGAGTCGTCGTCCTTCCACGGCGCCTGCAGGTAGCGGGTGCGGTTGAAGGTCTCCAGCCACTCCGGGCAGAACACCACCAGGGCGCTGACCAGCATGCCGTTGATAAAGGCTTCAGGGAAGATGATCAGCCACAGGTAGCCGATAAAGTCTTCGATCCACTCCGGCATCACGAAAAGCCCGTCATACCATAACAGGCCCAGACCGATCAGCAGGCACAGCAGTGCCGCCAAGGCTGCGGCAAAAAATCCCGAACAGAAGATATAAACGAACAGGTTTTTCGGCTGTACACGCTCGACCAGAATGGCGCAGGCTTCGGTGACCAGCACCGGCAGGCCGATGAACAACAGGCCGTTGACGCCCATGGCGGCCAGGTCCTGACGCCCCATCCAAATGAGCCCGATCTGGGCCAGCAAGCCGCCGACAATCGCCAGCGGCCAATCCAGCAGCAAGGTGACTGCGGTCATGCCTATGAAGTGGTACGACACCCCATTGTCGAAGTCGCGGCGCACCAACCACAGCGCAAACAACGCGAACACCGTACCGAACAGCAGGTGCTGACGGCGACTGTCAGTGAACAACTCTACCCAACGCGTACGCGCCACCGCCCACACCAACAGCACGACGTAGCCGACCCAGCCCAGGGTCAGGCTGTGGTCAGACAGCACTTGAGCATCAATCACGGCAGCAGGGCCCTTCTGCGATGGAAGTGCTGGCAGTCTACACCCGCGCGCTGTGAGCAGCGCCGCGAACGACTTTATTCATTAAGCCACAATTGAACGCTAAGCTTGTCCCCATGGACGACTCAGACTACTTGCGCCTGCTCACCATTCAGGCCGAACAAGCCAATGCGTTTCTTTCCAATGCCCGTAAATGGGAACGTGAGCGTTGGGTCTGCCAGCGCCTGCTGCAAGGCTTGAACATTCCTTACCGTAGCGAGGACTTCACCCCCGCCGGCCAGGAGCCGCCTGACGTATTGTTTCGCGATGCTGCCTTTGAAGTGTTTTTCGTCCTCGACGAAGGTCGCCGGCTTAACGACGAATGGCGCGAAGAACTGCAACGGCGGCGCAGCGCCTTTTCCCTCAGCCAACTGGTGCGGCGTGAAGCGCGGCCGCGGCGGATCAGTGCCCAGGAGCTGCTGCAGCGCCTGGCCCCGACCTTGCGCAAAAAATCGCACAACTACCAGGAGCGCGGGCTCGACCTGAGTGAGCTGGACATCATCGCCTTCGCCAGCCTCAAGCGCGAAGTGCTCGACCTCAACAGCCACTTCCCGCCGCCCACCGAGTACCTGCGCCAGGGCTGGCGCTCGCTGTCGCTGGTCGGGCCGACCTTCGCCCGGGTGCTGTTCGCCCACCCGGACGCGCCAGACTTTCTGCGTGGCAACCTGGGCCGCAGCATTGTTTTCGATGTCGGCATCAGCCTCTGAGCTGGCCCCCTGCCAACGCGCAATGGCATAAATTGCACGGCGGTGATACAAAGCGCAATCATTCGTCATAGTGACCGCCGCGTGACTGCGCCATGGGCCTTGCTCAAACAACTACAGTGAACCCTGTAGCTTCCTTTCAGTCACAAGCGTCTACCTGACGAGGCCCTCATGACCAGCCGCCTGAATCCCGAAGACCAACGTCGTGTCGATCAATACCTGCAAGCACCCCAGCATCAAGTCGAGCGCAAGCCTTTCCGGCCGTGGCTGCTCCTTTGCATGGTGGTGCTGGTGACTGTTGGCCTGGGCCTGTTGAGCCGCCTCTTGAGTAACCTGGTGCTATGAGCTGCCTTGCGCTCGCCCGAACCGCCCGCCCTGAGCGGCCGATGACTCACGACCCGAATTCCGTAAACCTTATGAGATATCCCCATGACTCACCGTATTGTGATTGTCGGCGGCGGCGCCGGCGGCCTGGAACTGGCGACCCGCCTGGGTAAAACCCTGGGCAAGAAGGGCAGCGCCAGCATCACCCTGGTCGACACCAACCTGACGCACATCTGGAAACCATTACTGCACGAAGTGGCTGCAGGCTCGCTGAATTCCTCGGAAGACGAACTGAACTACGTGGCCCAGGCCAAGTGGAATCACTTCCAGTTCCAGCTCGGCCGCATGAGTGGCCTGGACCGCGAGAGCAAACAGATCCAGCTGGCCGCAACCCTCGACGAAGAGGGCCGCGAGCTGCTGCCTGCGCGCACCCTGGGCTACGACACCCTGGTGGTCGCCGTAGGCAGCAACACCAACGACTTCGGCACCCTCGGCGCGGCCCAGAACTGCCTGTTCCTGGATACCCGCAAGCAGGCCGAACGCTTCCATCAGCAGCTGCTCAACCATTACCTGCGCGCCCATGCCGGCGATCAGGCCAACGAAACCATCAGCGTGGCGATTGTCGGTGCTGGCGCAACCGGCGTGGAACTGGCCGCCGAACTGCATCACGCGGCGCACGAACTGGCTGCCTACGGCCTGGACCGCATCCAGCCCAAGGACATGCACATCACCCTGATCGAAGCGGGTCCGCGGGTACTGCCTGCTTTGCCGGAGCGTATCAGCGTGCCAGTGCACCAGACCCTGGAAAAGCTCGGGGTCACGGTGATGACCAATGCCTCGGTCAGTGAAGTAACGGCAACCGAGCTGAAAACCAGCAATGGCGATGTGATCCCGGCCAGTCTCAAGGTCTGGGCTGCGGGTATTCGTGCACCGGGTTTCCTCAAGGACATTGACGGTCTGGAGACCAACCGGATCAACCAGCTAGTGGTTCGCCCTACCCTGCAGACCACCCTGGACGACGATATCTTTGCCTTCGGCGACTGCGCCGCCTGCCCTCAGCCGGGCAGCGAGCGCAACGTACCGCCCCGGGCCCAGGCCGCCCACCAGCAAGCCTCGATGCTGGCCAAGTCGTTGAAGGCGCGCCTGGAAGGCAAACCGTTGCCGACTTACGCCTACCGCGATTACGGCTCGCTGGTATCGCTGTCGAGCTTCTCGGCGGTGGGTAACCTGATGGGTAACCTGACCGGTAGTGTGATGCTCGAAGGCTGGTTGGCGCGGATGTTCTACGTGTCGTTGTACCGCATGCACCAGATGGCGCTGTATGGCACGTTCCGTACGCTGATGCTGATGTTGGGTAGCCGGATTGGCCGAGGCACCGAGCCGCGCCTGAAGCTGCACTGATCCTTGCCTGTGGGAGCGGGCTTGCCCCGCGATAAAGCCGGTACAGACGATGCAGATGTATTGCCCGTACCGGACTTATCGCGGGCCCGCCCCCACTGCTACCTGAGCACTCGGTAGGTGCTCTGCACAAAACCATTCTCGAAAGTGGTGCTGCGCACATGCTGCAGCTTCACATCCCCCGCCAAGGCCCCGAACAGGGGAATCCCATTGCCCAGCAACACGGGTATCCGGGTGATGGTCAATTCATCCACCCGTCCTTCACGCAAGAAGCTCTGAACCACTTTGCCGCCGTCGAGGTACAGGCTCTTGGCACCTGTGTCGTGCAAATGCTCCAGCAGCCCGGCAATCGGCCCGGGATGCACCTCGACACCCTCCGCCTGACCCAGGGTAGTACTCAACACCACCACCCGCTTGTGCCGATACGGCCAGTCGCCAAAGGTCAGTACTTTTTCGTAGGTGTTGCGCCCCATGACCAGGGTATCGACCGTCGCCATGTATGCGGCATAGCCGTGGTCGTCGCTGGAGCGGGTGGCAACCATCAACCAGTCCAGCTCCCCGCATTCACGGGCGATGAAGCCATCGAGGCTGGTGGCGATGTACACGGAGGTTTTGAGGGTCATGGGGCAGCTCCCTTGCAGGATATTGCCGGATAGTAGCAGGCAATATTCAGGGCTGCAGAAACGAAAAAAGGGCACCCTTTGCAAGGTGCCCTTTTCTCTGAAGATGGTCGGGGTAAGGGGATTCGAACTCCTGACATCCTGCTCCCAAAGCAGGCGCGCTACCGGACTGCGCTATACCCCGGTAAAAAAAAGGCACCGGTTAAGGCGCCTTTTTTACGGCTGGATGCTAATGGCATTCCAACCTTTTAAGATTTGAACCCAGCGTACCGGATTCAAAAATGGTGGGTCGTGTAGGATTCGAACCTACGACCAATTGGTTAAAAGCCAACTGCTCTACCAACTGAGCTAACGACCCAAAAATGGTCGGGGTAAGGGGATTCGAACTCCTGACATCCTGCTCCCAAAGCAGGCGCGCTACCGGACTGCGCTATACCCCGGTTTGAAATTTGGCTCCGCGACCAGGACTCGAACCTGGGACCCAATGATTAACAGTCATTTGCTCTACCGACTGAGCTATCGCGGAACTATCAATTTCAAGTACTGCAATTTCGAAAACTGTATCACTACCGCTTCGAACCCTTCGACCTTGTGCATCGCTGCGTTCATGTCTCTGAGGCGCGCTATTCTACAACCTTCAAAACCCTTGTCAACCCCTAATTTGCATTCAACTTACTGATTTGCAACTTTTTTTCAGATTCCCGATTTTGCTGGAAACCTGCGGGGTGACATACAGCGGGGCGCACTTTACAAGCACTGGAGAAAAAATGCAAAGAAAAAAGGCCTCGAAATTCGAGGCCTTAGCGTAACCACCCGAAAAATCAGGCGAAGACGATTTCCTCGCCCTCCACTTTGGCGGTAATCCCGGTGCCTGGCAGGAACTTGCCAGCCAGGATCAGCTGCGCCAATGGGTTCTCGATCCAGCGCTGAATCGCCCGTTTCAACGGCCGTGCGCCATAGACCGGGTCGTAACCGACAGCGATCAGTTTATCCAGCGCTTCAGCGCTCAGCTCCAAGCTCAGGTCGCGCTCAGCCAGACGGCTGCGCAGACGGCCCAACTGGATCTGGGTGATGCCAGCGATCTGATCGCGGCCCAGCGGTTCGAACACCACCACTTCATCGATACGGTTGATGAACTCTGGGCGGAAATGCGAACCCACCGCGTCCATCACCGCAGCCCGTTGAGCTTCGCGATCACCTACCAGGTCCTGGATCTGTGCCGAGCCGAGGTTGGAGGTCATCACGATCACGGTATTGCGAAAATCCACCGTGCGTCCGTGGCTGTCGGTCAGGCGACCATCTTCAAGTACCTGCAGCAACACGTTGAACACATCCGGGTGCGCCTTCTCGACCTCGTCGAGCAGCACCACGGCATAAGGCTTGCGCCGTACCGCTTCGGTCAGGTAACCGCCCTCCTCGTAACCGACATAGCCAGGCGGAGCACCGATCAGACGGGCCACGGAATGCTTCTCCATGAACTCGGACATGTCGATACGCACCATCGCCTCTTCGGTGTCGAACAGGAACTCGGCCAGGGCTTTACACAGCTCGGTCTTACCCACCCCGGTCGGGCCGAGGAACAGGAACGAGCCACTTGGCCGGTTCGGGTCGGACAACCCGGCCCGCGAACGACGGACGGCGTTGGAGACCGCAACCACGGCCTCTTCCTGGCCGATCACACGCTGGTGCAGCAGGCTTTCCATCTTCAACAGTTTTTCCCGCTCGCCTTCAAGCATCTTGGCCACCGGAATACCGGTCCACTTGGAGACGACTTCGGCGATTTCCTCTTCGGTCACCTTGTTACGCAACAGCTGGTTCTCGGCCTTGCCGTGCTGGTCGACCATCTGCAGGCTGCGCTCCAGGTCCGGGATCACCCCGTACTGCAGCTCGGCCATGCGGCTGAGGTCGCCTTTGCGCCGCGCGGCTTCCAGCTCCTGGCGCGACTGCTCGATTTTCTGCTGGATCTGCGCAGAACCCTGCACTTCGGCTTTTTCCGAGGTCCAGACTTCTTCCAGGTCAGCGTACTCACGCTCAAGCCGGGCAATCTCTTCGGTCAGTTTTTCCAGACGTTTGATTGCGGCTTCGTCTTCTTCTTTCTTCAGCGCCTGGGATTCAACCTTCAGTTGAATCAGACGGCGCTCCAGGCGATCGAGCACTTCGGGCTTGGAGTCGATCTCCATACGAATGCGGCTGGCCGCTTCGTCGACCAGGTCGATGGCCTTGTCCGGCAGTTGCCGGTCAGTGATGTAGCGATGGCTGAGCTTGGCCGCGGCAATGATCGCGCCGTCGGTGATGGCCACCTTGTGGTGCACCTCGTAACGCTCTTTGAGGCCACGAAGGATGGCGATGGTGTCTTCCTCGCTCGGCTCCTCCACCAGTACTTTCTGGAAGCGCCGCTCGAGGGCCGCGTCTTTCTCGATGTACTGACGGTACTCGTTCAGGGTCGTGGCACCCACGCAGTGCAGCTCACCACGGGCCAGGGCCGGTTTGAGCATGTTGCCGGCGTCCATCGAGCCTTCACCTTTACCGGCGCCGACCATGGTGTGCAGTTCGTCGATGAACAGGATGATCTGCCCTTCCTGCTTGGACAGTTCATTGAGCAGCGCTTTGAGGCGCTCTTCGAACTCACCACGGAACTTGGCACCGGCGATCAGCGCGCCCATGTCCAGCGACAGCAGACGCTTGCCTTTAAGGCCGTCTGGCACTTCGCCGTTGATGATGCGCTGGGCCAGGCCTTCGGCGATGGCGGTTTTACCGACGCCAGGCTCACCGATCAGCACTGGGTTGTTTTTGGTCCGGCGTTGCAGCACCTGAATGGTGCGGCGGATTTCGTCGTCACGGCCGATCACCGGATCAAGCTTGCCGTCTTCGGCACGCTTGGTCAGGTCGACGGTGTACTTGTCCAGGGCCTGACGCGACTCCTCGGCGTTCGGGTCGTTGACCGCCTCACCGCCACGCAGGTTGCTGATGGCGTTTTCCAGGGCTTTCTTGGTCACGCCCTGGCTGAGCAGCAATTTGCCAAGCTTGCTGTTTTCATCCATGGCGGCGAGCAGCACCAGTTCGCTGGAAATGAACTGGTCGCCTTTCTGCTGGGCCAGACGGTCGGCCTGGTTGAGCAGACGCGCCAGATCCTGCGACATGTTCACGTCACCGGTCGGGTTCTGGATTTTCGGCAGTTGGTCGAGCTCTTTGCTCAATGCCTTGCGCAGGCTGTTGACGTCAAAGCCGACCTGCATCAGCAGCGGCTTGATCGAACCACCTTGCTGATCGATCAACGCTTGCAACAGGTGCGCAGGCTCGATGGCGGGATGGTCCATACCAACGGCCAGGGATTGGGAATCGGATAATGCCAGCTGTAGCTTGCTGGTCAAACGGTCTATTCGCATAAGTTACCTTCCTTTTATGGGCAGGCCGGAGCGATGGACACACCTGATGAAGATAAACCTGCCTGAGATACCCTACTAGATGAGGGTGATTCTGGCGGATTCAAGCTTAGCGGGGTTGATTCAGGTCAGCGTGGGGCTAACCAGATCAATGAGGCGAAGCGTCCACCTTGCGGAGTACGCCGATAAGAATAGAAGCGTGGATCGCTGACGGTGCACAAACCGCCGCCATACACCGCCTGTACACCACGGGCAGCCAGGCGCAGGCGGGCCAGGGTATAGATGTCGGCCATCAGTTTATCCGGGCGCGTACCGGGCCCGAAGGCCTGGGCAGTTTCCGGATGAACGGTCGTGAAGGCATCGCGCACTTCCAGACCGACTTCGAAAGCTTGCGGGCCAATCGCCGGGCCCAGCCACACCAGCACCTCTTCAGGCGGCAGGGCCAGACGGTCCAGGGTGGCCTCGATTACCCCGTTGGCCAGACCACGCCAACCAGCATGCGCAGCGGCAACACGGGTTCCGGCGCGGTCACAGAACAGCAACGGCAGACAATCGGCGGTCATCACCGTGCAGGCGATACCTGGGGTGGCGGTCCAGCTGGCGTCGGCCTCGGCGATTACGCTCGGGTCGGCATCCGCCACCACCACGCCATGCACCTGCTTGAGCCAGGCTGGCTGGACGCCGAACTCGGCGGTCAGACGCCGACGGTTCTCGGCTACCGCCTCTGGCACATCGCCAACATGGTCACCAAGATTGAAACTTTCATAAGGCGGCAGGCTGACCCCGCCCGCCCGGGTGGTGACGCACGCGCGAACCACGGCTGGCGCAGGCCAGTCCGGGATCAGCAGGGCGTGCGCCAGCTCACTCATCCGACGAACGCCTCGCGGTCCTGCTTGAGCAGCGACAGCAGCCAGACGAAATCATCCGGTAGCGCCGATTCCCAGCCCATACGCTCGCCGGTCACCGGGTGATCCAGCTCCAGGAAACGCGCATGCAGGGCCTGGCGCGGGAAGGTCTTGAGGGCTTCGACCATGGTCTGGCTGGCGGCTGGCGGAATGCGGAAACGACCGCCGTAGACCGGATCGCCGACCAACGGGAAGTTCACGTGAGCCATGTGTACGCGAATCTGGTGGGTACGCCCGGTTTCCAGTTTGACCCGTACATGGGTATGGGAACGGAAGCGCTCCAGTACACGGTAGTGGCTGACAGCCGGCTTGCCGCCTTCGGTCACGGCCATGCGCTGGCGTTGCCCGCCATGGCGGCCGATCGGGGCGTTGATCTTGCCACCGGCAGTGACCACACCGATCACGATGCATTCATAGATGCGACTGACACTGCGGCTTTGCAACTGGGCAACCAGTTGGGTCTGCGCCTGGATAGTCTTGGCCACCACCATCAGACCGGTGGTGTCCTTATCCAGGCGGTGGACGATGCCCGCGCGCGGGACGTTGATGATATCCGGCACATGGTGCAGCAGCGCGTTGAGCAGGGTGCCATCAGCGTGGCCCGCAGCCGGGTGGACCACCAGCCCTGCCGGCTTGTTGATCACCAGGATGTGGTCGTCTTCATAGACGATATCCAGCTCGATGTCCTGGGCTACCCACTCGCCCTGGGCTTCCTGCTCGGCCTCAAGGGCCAGCAGCGAGCCGCCGTGGACGATATCGCGCGGACGCAGGACAGCGCCATCGACCGTCAGGCGCCCCTCCTTGATCCAGGTGGAAAGGCGCGAGCGCGAGTGCTCAGCGAACAATTGGGCGGCGACTTGGTCGAGGCGTTGCCCGCCCAATTCGGACGGCACCTCTGCGCTAAGTTGAATGATCTCGGACATGCTCGAATCAGCGGGCGGCACAGCCTTTGGTTTCGACTGCACGCTTGTGGTTAAATACGACGTCTTTTGCCCCGCAAGTTGCATCGGGGTGCTCATCATAACAGGACGGCCACGCCCAAGACAGCGGCCGTCATAGGGACGCAAGCCGCCATGCAAGTGAAACACCTGCTGCTGATCGCCATCCTCGGACTGACCGCTGCTTGTTCTTCGAAGGAAGTCGTCGACGAAAACCTGAGCGAAGCCGAGCTGTACCAGCAGGCGCAGGCCGATCTGGACAACCACAGCTACACCAGCGCCACCAGTAAGCTCAAGGCGCTGGAATCGCGCTATCCATTCGGCCGCTATGCCGATCAGGCCCAGCTCGAGCTGATCTACGCGAACTACAAGAACGCCGAGCCAGAAGCCGCCAAATCGGCCGCCGAGCGTTTCATTCGCTTGCACCCTCAGCACCCGAACGTCGACTACGCCTACTACCTCAAGGGCCTGACCTCCTTCGATCAGGACCGTGGCCTGCTGGCGCGCTTCCTGCCGCTGGACATGACCAAGCGTGACCCGGGTGCTGCCCGCGACTCGTACAACGAGTTCGCCCAGCTGACCAGCCGCTTCCCCAACAGCCGTTACTCGCCCGATGCCAAGCAGCGCATGATCTACCTGCGCAACCTGCTGGCGTCCTACGAAATCCACGTCGCCGACTACTACCTGACCCGTCAGGCCTATGTCGCTGCCGCCAACCGTGGCCGCTACGTGGTCGAGAACTTCCAGGAAACCCCATCGGTCGGCGACGGCCTGGCGGTGATGACCGAGGCCTACATGCGTCTGCACCTGGACGAACTGGCCGCCACCAGCCTGGAAACCCTCAAGCTCAACTACCCGGATCACCCGAGCCTGGTCGACGGCCAGTTCCAGCCCAAGCAGGATGAAGCCGACAACCGCTCCTGGCTGTCCAAGGCCACCCTGGGCCTGATCGAGACCGAAGCGCCGCTGCCGCCGGGCGAAACCCGCGCCAACCAGGACGTGATCCGCCAGTACGAAGACGCCAAGGAAGCGATTCCAGACGAACTGCAACCAAAAGATGGCGACGCCGTTGAGGAAGAGGAACACGAAGCGCAAGGCAACAACGACGACCGCTCCTGGTTCAGCTACATGACCTTGGGCGTGTTCGACTGATCGATCATGCAACAGATAAAGGGAGGCCAAGGCCTCCCTTTTTTCATGCCCGAGCTCTAGACTAAAGGCTCTTCACTGATAAAGCTGGACACCATGGTTCGCCTACTTTTCTGGATCGCTCTGATCGCCGCTGTTTTCTGGCTGTGGCGTAAATTCCAGGCCAGCAATGCTGCTAAGCCTGACAACAGCCTCGAAGACCCGTTGAAAATGGTGCGTTGCGCCCATTGCGGCGTGCACCTGCCCAATGACCGGGCCCTGCGCCTGGGCAGCCAGTGGTATTGCAGCCAGGCGCATCTGGAGCAAGGGCCCGGCGATCAGCGCTGAATCAGCCGTTTTATCGCGGGGCAAGCCCCACCGAGCCTCTGTGGGAGCGGGCTTGCCCCGCGATGAGTCCTTACTCTCCGGTCAATCGCCCTGCTGGCGCATAAGGCCGTGGATCGATGATCGGTTCGCGGCCCAGTAGCAGGTCGGCAAACAACTGGCAGGACGCTGGCGCCAGCACCAGTCCGTTGCGGTAGTGCCCACAGTTCAACCACAAGCCTTGCCAGCCCGGCACTTCACCGATGTAGGGAATACCCTCCGGTGAGCCCGGGCGCAAACCCGCCCAGTGACCAACCAGCGCGGCGTCGGCCAATGCCGGAAGCAACTCGATGGCCGAAGCCTTGAGGCTTTCCAGGGCCTCGGCGGTCGGGGTCTTGTCGTATCCGGCGTGCTCCAGGGTACTGCCCACCAGAATGTGGCCGTCCCGCCGCGGGATCGCATAGCGCCCTTTGGCCAACACCATACTGGGCAGGAAATCTTCGGCGCACTTGAACAGAATCATCTGCCCCTTGACCGGCTCGACCGGCAGCTCCAGGCCCAGTGGACGCAACAAGTCGCCACTCCAGGCGCCAGCAGTCAGCACCACACGGTCGCCAGCAATCATCCCGTCAGCCGTCTCGACCCCGGTGATACGCCCGCCCTGGTGGCTGAAGCCGGTGATCTCACAGTGCTCGCGAATGCTCACGTTAGGCATCGCCTGCAGCGCCGCCTTGAGCGATTTGACCAGTCGCGGATTGCGCACATTGGCCACACCCGCCATGTAGATAGCGCGCTGGAAACCGGCACCGAGCACCGGCACTGCGTCATAGGCGGCGCAGATATCCACCGCACTCAGTGGCCGCCCTTCCCGCTCGGCCCAGGCCAGGGCCTCGGCTTCGTCTTCCAGGTCCAGCCAGTACAGACCGGTGGTATGCACCTCGGGATCCACCCCGGTGCTGGCAAACAGACGCTCACCCAGCTGTGGATAGAAATCCTGTGACCAGTGCGCCAACGCTGTCACTGCAGGGCTGTAGCGCCAGGGGTAAAGCGGCGAAACAATGCCGCCACCGGCCCAGGACGATTCCCGCCCCAGCTCACCGCGATCACACAGCACCACCTGCTCGACCTCGGCCGCCAGATTGAATGCCGTCAGCAGGCCGATCACTCCACCGCCGACTATCACTACTTGCTTGGTCATCTATCGATCCAACTTCTGAAGTAAATCGCGAAAGGCTTCAGCCACCCCAGCAGCCACTGCCAGCATTCCCGACGCTTTCGGGGTTGCTGCGCACACCAGCCTGGTCAAGCGCATAGTCACCGCACGGATCAGCCATCATCAACCCCTCGGGAAGGCGTCGTGCCAACAGGCTGAAGGACTCCTTGTCGCGGACCGCTTGCAAGCGATAGTGAGCAGTCCCGCTCGCCAGTGGCGTCACCAGCGTTTCGTCATCGCTGTACTGACCCGCACGCGAGTAATGGCGCTCCAGCTGCTGTGCGCTGGTGAACAGTAAGCCGACAATTTCCGTGCGAGCCGCTTTTCTGACCTGGTCGCTGTAACCGGGGTAGGCAATGCTCACCAGAATGCCGAGCACAGCGATGACAATCAACAGTTCGATCAGGCTCAATCCTTTCTGCAGTTTCATTCTCCTGCTCCTTAGTAGACCTGTCGCCAGAGGATCCGCCGCCAGGGTTGTGACGCGGGCCCGACAGGCTGCGCGATCACACTTTCCAGCACACTGCGGGCCGTGCCATTGCGCGCCACGGCCGTGATTCGATACAGCGCTACCGCAAGCCCTGGCGGCATCTGTCTGGCCTGGGTGCTCTCCCCCAGAGGCTGGATAAGGTAGAAACCGCCGTCACCTGCTTGCCAAACCAGACCGGAGCTTGCCCCGGCCCCCGCATACACGCCGCCAGAGGTGATCAAGCCGGCTTCCGGGGGCGGCAGGCAGAACTCACAGCGTGGTCCTGCCTGCTCCAGCGCCCTGAGCTCTGCTTGCTGCAGCAGTTGTTGTGCCTGTTCGAACGCTTGCAACGTGCTCCGCAGGTTACGCGCCATGCGCTCCTGCTGGATCGCACTGCCCAGCGCCGATAAACCAAGCAAGCCCAGCAACAACATCAGCGTCAGGCTAAGCAGCAAAACCAGGCCACGTTGCCTCATGACCCACCCAGTGGATTGCCCAAGGCAATGCTCGTTCGATAAGTCTGCGCTCTGACGCGTTGCTGCGGGTCGATCAGCGACAGGTCCAGGCGCACAGTGGAAATACCTGAGGAACTGTCCCTGATCAGTTCAAGCTGCAGCTCACCAACCCCGTCCACCAGTACGCCATCACTCGCCCCGCTGCGCAGGCGCAGTTCATTGGCTACCAGCCGGTAATCCTGACGACGGATGGGGACGGCAAACTGCCCCACCTCAGGGGCGCGAATACCCGCATACACACTTGCCTGCGCAAGACAGTCGGTGACCAGGGTCCAGTCAGGCCGACCACTGGCTTGCACGACTTCTGCACTGATCAGGCTCAGGCGCTGCAGGCGCCCATCCGCGCCATGAGTGATTTGTATAGGCTGCGCGAATGCATCGGCAGCCAAGGGGTCGTGGAAAACAATTGCATCGTGACGCAGGCAGCCGAACATTCCAGCCATGCGAATGCTCTGGGTCAGGCGCTGCAGGGCCTGACGCGCATCCTCCTGCATCCGCGCCGCCACCTCTTGTGCCTGCCAGGACTGGCTCGCGGCAATAAACAGGCGATTTGCACCGAGCAACAACAGCAAGCCCAGGCTCAGGGCCAGCATCGCTTCCAGCAGGCTGAAACCCGTTTGTCTGCTCATCGCCCTGGGTCCTGATTGCGCAAAACCTCACCAGCACGAACTTGCTCAAACACGCCCTGGGCCAGATAAGCCGCCTGGGTGGTACGCAATGCGCTTTCAGTGGCCTGCAATGCCTGCACCTGCAAACCGGCGGCGGCAAACAAGCCCAGCCCCAACACGGCCATCGCCACCAGCACTTCAATCAACGTCATGCCTTGTTGCTTCAAGCCATCCATGGCCAACCTCCGAGACTTTTCCACAGCGCTTTGCCAACCCGACTGACTGGACACCAGCGATACGAGCTTCGAACCTATAGCGAAGCACTTCCAGGGAGGAATGCACGGTGAAGCAACAGGGCGTAACACTGATACAAATCTTGTTCGCATCAGCCCTACTGGGGCTGCTTACACAGATGAGCGTCCCGGCCTACAACACCATGAGCAGCGGGCTACAGCGGCAGGTTGCCGCCAAGGACCTGGCCCAGGCGTTACGTACAGCGCGCAGCGAGGCGCTGCTACGCAATAGCAACGTGCTCCTGCAAGCACTGGAGTCGGACTGGAGTAATGGCTGGCGGATGATTGTCGAGCATGACAGTCCGCAACTGCTGCATGAATGGCGCAGCAATGGGCAAACGATCATTGTTGGGAACCAACCGGTGGCCCGGCAGGTGCGCTTCAATGGCCTGGGTGTGCCCCTGCGCGAGGGCGGCGCTTTTCAGGCCGGGACGTTGCATATTTGCCAACGTCCCGAAGCGCTGAGCCACTATCAGGTTGTGCTTTCGCATAGCGGAAGAGTCAGCCTGCGTGATGCGTTGATCAAGCAGCCGCTGTGCGCGGCTGCCGGGTCAGATCAATGAACGAACGCGCAATTCCTTGGGCATCGAGAAGGTGATGTTCTCTTCGCGACCGTCCAGCTCTTCGGCGCCGGTGGCGCCCCACGCCCGGAGTTGCTCGATCACACCGCGAACCAGTACCTCCGGCGCCGAAGCACCGGCAGTGATACCGATGCGCTCGACACCGTCGAACCAGCTTTTCTGCAGGTCTTCGGCACCGTCGATCAGGTAAGCCGGCGTTGCCATGCGCTCGGCCAGTTCACGCAGGCGGTTGGAGTTGGAGCTGTTCGGGCTGCCCACTACCAGGACCACATCGCACTCATTGGCCAGTTGCTTGACCGCATCCTGGCGGTTCTGGGTGGCGTAGCAGATGTCGTCCTTGCGCGGCCCACCAATGTTCGGGAAACGCGCACGCAGGGCATCGATCACCCGGCTGGTGTCATCCATCGACAGCGTCGTCTGGGTTACGAAAGCCAGTTTGTCAGGATCGTTGACCTGCAATCGGGCAACATCTTCCTCATCTTCGACCAGGTAGATCGCGCCGCCGTTGCTGGCGTCGTACTGACCCATGGTGCCCTCGACTTCCGGATGACCTTCATGACCGATCAGGATGCATTCACGCCCGTCACGGCTGTAGCGCGCCACCTCGATATGCACCTTGGTGACCAGCGGGCAGGTTGCATCGAACACCTTCAGACCGCGCCCGGCGGCCTCCTGGCGCACAGCCTGGGAAACACCGTGGGCGCTGAAGATGACGATGACGTCATCAGGCACCTGGTCCAGTTCTTCAACAAAGATGGCGCCACGTGCGCGCAGGTCTTCGACCACGAACTTGTTGTGCACCACTTCGTGGCGCACATAGATCGGCGGGCCGAAGACTTCCAGGGCGCGGTTGACGATCTCGATCGCCCGATCCACGCCCGCACAGAAGCCGCGGGGGTTGGCGAGTTTGATTTGCATGCTCGGCTCCGGGCTCAAAGCGCTGTGACTTCGAGGATTTGCACCTCGAAGCTCAGGGTTTTGCCGGCCAGTGGATGGTTGAAATCGATGGTCACCTGGGCGTCATCGAAAGCCTTGACCACACCCGGCAGCTCGGCATTGGCAGCATCGTTGAAGATCACCAGCAGACCTTCGGAAAGCTCCATGTCGTTGAACTGCGAGCGAGCAATGATCTGCACGTTCTGCGGATTGGGCTGACCGAAGGCGTTTTCCGGCTCGACGGTAACGGTGCGCTTGTCACCGGCCTTGAAGCCGAAAATGGCCGCTTCAAAGCCCGGCAGCAGGTTGCCGTCGCCGACCTTGAACACTGCCGGCGCCTTGTCAAAGGTACTGTCGACGGTATCGCCGTTTTCCAGGTGCAGCGCGAAGTGCAGTTTCACTTCGGTGTTCTGGCCGATGCGGGTCTCAGTCATGGACGGGTTCTCCGGACTTCTTGCTCTTGAACATATCCAGCGCCAGCATCACCGCACCCACGGTAATGGCACTGTCGGCCAGGTTGAAGGCCGGGAAATACCAGCGGTTCTGCCAGTGAACGAGGATGAAGTCGACCACATGGCCCAGCACGATACGGTCGTACAGGTTACCCAGCGCGCCGCCGAGCACCAGGGCCAGCGCCACCGCCAGCCAGGTCTCGTTACGCCCCAGGCGCTTGAGCCAGACCACCAGCACGCCACTGACCACCAGGGCGATCAGGGCGAACAGCCAGCGCTGCCAGCCGGAGCTGTCCGCCAGGAAACTGAAGGCGGCCCCGGTGTTGTAGGCCAGGGTCCAGCTGAAGTAGTCAGGAATGACCACGATCTGCTGGTACAGGTTTAACGCCCCCTCGAAATAGAACTTGCTGGCCTGGTCGAGGACCAGGACCAGCAGGCTCAGCCAGAGCCAGCCAAGGCGCCCGAAGCGCCCTGCAGCGGGGTTAGGCATAGTGGCGCACCTCACCGTTGCCGCTGATGTTGTCGGCGCAACGGGCACAGATTTCCGGATGCTCCGGGTTCGCCCCGACGTCGGCGCGGAAATGCCAGCAACGGCCGCACTTGGCATGACCGGATTTGACCACTTTCAGTTTAAGGCCTGGCACTTCAGTCTCGACCGCATCGGCTGGCGCCTGGACGAACGGTGCAACGCTGGCGGCCGAGGTGATCAGCACGAAACGCAGCTCGTCGCCCAGCTTGTTCAGGTCGGCGCTCAGGGCGTCGTCGGCGAACAGGGTGACTTCGGCTTGCAGGTTGCCACCGATGGCCTTGGCCGAACGCTGGTTCTCCAGTTCCTTGTTGACCGCAGTCTTGGCCGCCATCACGCGGTCCCAGTAAGCGCGACCCAGCTCGAAACCTTCCGGCAGTTCGGTCAGCCCCTGGTACCAGGTGTTGAGCATGACCGACTCGTTGCGCTCGCCTGGCAGGTACTGCCACAGCTCGTCGGCGGTGAAGGCCAGGATCGGCGCGATCCAGCGCACCAGCGCCTCGCTGATGTGGTACAGCGCGGTCTGGCAGGAACGACGGGCAATACTGTTGGCGCCAGTGGTGTACTGACGGTCCTTGATGATGTCCAGGTAGAAGCCACCCAGCTCCTGCACGCAGAAGTTGTGGATCTTCGAATAGACGTTCCAGAAGCGGTATTCGCCGTAGTGTTCTTCCAGCTCGCGCTGCAGCAGCAGGGTACGGTCGACCGCCCAACGGTCCAGCGCCAGCATGTCTTCGGCCGGCAGCAGGTCGCGGGCGGGGTCGAAGCCTGACAGGTTGGAGAGCAGGAAGCGCGCGGTGTTGCGAATACGCCGGTAGGCGTCGGCGCTGCGCTGCAGAATCTGCTCGGAAACCGCCATCTCGCCAGAATAGTCAGTGGCCGAGACCCACAGACGCAGGATGTCGGCACCCAAGGTGTCGTTGACCTTCTGCGGCTCGATGGTATTACCCAGCGACTTGGACATCTTGCGGCCGTTTTCATCAACGGTGAAACCGTGTGTCAGCAGCTCGCGGTACGGCGCGTGGTTGTCGATGGCGCAGCCGGTCAGCAGCGAGGAGTGGAACCAGCCGCGGTGCTGGTCGGAACCTTCCAGGTACAGGTCGGCACGCGGGCCGGTCTCGTGGCCGATGCTGTGCGAACCACGCAGTACATGCCAGTGAGTGGTGCCGGAGTCGAACCAGACGTCGAGGGTGTCAGCGATCTTGTCGTACTGGCCGGCCTCTGCGCCGAGCAGCTCGGCGGCGTCCAGCTTGAACCAGGCTTCGATGCCCTCTTTCTCGACGCGCTTGGCTACTTCTTCCATCAGCTCGACGGTACGCGGGTGCAGCTCACCGGTTTGCTTGTTGAGGAAGAACGGAATCGGCACGCCCCAGTTGCGCTGACGCGAGATGCACCAGTCCGGGCGGTTGGCGATCATCGAATGCAGGCGCGCCTGACCCCAGGCCGGGACGAACTTGGTTTCTTCGATGGCTTTGACCGCACGCTTGCGCAGGGTGTCGCCGTTGTCAGGCTGTTTGTCCATGCCGACGAACCACTGCGCGGTGGCGCGATAGATCAGAGGGGTCTTGTGGCGCCAGCAGTGCATGTAGCTGTGGCTGATGGTTTCGGTGTGCAGCAGCGCACCGACTTCCGCGAGTTTTTCGACGATGGCCGGGTTGGCCTTCCAGATGAACTGACCGCCAAAGAACTCCAGCGACGGCACGTAGACACCGTTGCTTTGCACCGGGGTGAGGATGTCGTCGTTGACCATGCCGTAGCGCTTGCAGGTGACGAAGTCGTCTTCACCGTAGGCTGGCGAGGAGTGAACCACACCGGTGCCGGCGCCGAGCTCGACGTAGTCGGCCAGATAAACCGGCGACAGGCGGTCGTAGAACGGGTGACGGAAGTTGATCAGTTCCAACGCTGACCCTGGCGCGCTGGCGATGACCGAACCTTCCAGCGCGTAACGTTTGAGGCACGACTCGACCAGTTCTTCAGCCAGCACCAGCAGCTTGTCGCCGACATCAACCAGAGCGTACTTGAACTCCGGGTGGACGTTCAGCGCCTGGTTGGCCGGAATGGTCCACGGGGTGGTGGTCCAGATCACGATCGAAGCCGGTTTGGCCAGCGAGGCCAGGCCGAACGCGGCGGCCAGTTTGGCGTCATCGACGATCGGGAAGGCAACGTCGATAGTCTGGGATTTCTTGTCGGCGTACTCGACTTCCGCTTCGGCCAGTGCCGAACCGCAATCGAAGCACCAGTTCACAGGTTTCAGACCCTTGAACACGAAGCCATGCTTGACCATCTCGGCCAGGGCGCGGATTTCACCGGCCTCGTTGGCAAAGTTCATGGTCTTGTAAGGATTGCTCCAGTCACCCAGCACACCCAAGCGGATGAACTCGGTCTTCTGCCCTTCGATCTGCTCGGCGGCGTAGGCACGGCACAGCTCGCGGGTCTGGTCGGCGCTCAGGTGCTTGCCATGGGTCACTTCGACCTTGTGCTCGATCGGCAGGCCGTGGCAGTCCCAACCCGGGACGTACGGGGCGTCGAAACCGGAGAGGGTCTTGGAGCGGACAATCATGTCCTTGAGAATCTTGTTCAGTGCATGACCGATGTGAATCTTGCCGTTGGCGTAGGGCGGGCCGTCGTGCAGCACGAACTTCGGACGATCCTTGCCAATTTCGCGCAGCTTCTGGTACAGGCCAATGCTGTCCCAACGCTGAAGAATCTGCGGTTCGCGCTGTGGCAGGCCGGCCTTCATCGGGAAGGCGGTGTCCGGAAGGTTTAGCGTGGCTTTATAGTCGGTCATTTCAGGCTCTTCGTTAGCGGTTGAGCGTGCCAATGGGCACGTGCGGCGGCGATATCCGCATCGATCGCCGACTTCAGCGCCTCCAGGGAGGCGAAACGCTGCTCTTCACGCAGCTTGTGGTGGAATTCCACCGTCAGGCGCCGGCCATAGAGATCGCCGGCGTAATCAAGGAGATGCACTTCCAGGTGGGCACTGCCATCACCTGAAACGGTTGGCCGTACGCCGATGTTGGCGACGCCGGGCCAAGCCTTGCCATCGAGTTCGACGCTGACCAGGTAAACCCCGCTCAGCGGTACGCGACGACGCTTGAGTTGTATGTTGGCAGTCGGTGTGCCCAATTGGCGTGCCAGCTTCTGCCCATGCAAGACGCGACCGCAGATGCGGTACGGGCACCCGAGCAGCCGTTCGGCGAGAGCAAAATCGGCCTTGGCCAGGGCGTGGCGTACTTGCGTGCTGCTGACCCGCAAGCCATCCAGCTCAACAGTCTGCGCCGCTTCAACGGTGAAGCCCTGACTCAGACCGGCTTGCTGGAGAAATTCAAAGTCGCCAACCCGGTCGCAACCAAAGCGAAAATCATCGCCGACTTCCAGGTGCTTAACATCCAGGCCGTCGACCAGGATGGTATCGACGAACTCAGCGGCGCTGAGTTTGCTCAGACGCTGATTGAACGCCAGGCACAACACCCGGTCCACGCCTTCAGCAGCCAGCAGCGCGACCTTGTCACGCAGGCGGGCCAAGCGGGCAGGCGCAGTGTCCGGAGCGAAATACTCGCGCGGCTGTGGCTCGAAAATCACCACGCAGCTGGGTACCCCCAGCTCTACCGCTCGCTCACGCAGACGCGCCAGGATTGCCTGGTGGCCACGGTGAACACCGTCGAAGTTGCCAATAGTGGCGACACAGCCCCGGTGCTGGGGGCGCAGGTTGTGAAGGCCTCGAACCAGCTGCATAACGCGCTTCTTGCTCATAAAGTGGTCGATTATAACCACACCCGGGCGCGGACGACAGGCAGCAGCGTCACCCCGAGGCGTGGAAAAGAGAAAACCGACGTCTGGCCGTGTTCGCCGCTCAATGCAGTGCCTTGCGGGCAAAGTCACGCGGGCGGAAACCAAACACGAACAGACTGCCGAAATAAGTCACCACACCCGCCAGAATCAATACGCCCAGACGCAGGAAACGTTCGAGCATCTGCCCTTCTTCCCAAGCTGGCATGTAATGCATGCCCACGAGTAGCACCGCCGACATCAGCAGCACAGCCACGACCAGCCTGGCGAGGAACTTGCCCCAGCCCGGCTGCGGCTGGAATAGCTGCTGCTGACGTAATTTCCAGTACAACAGGCCGGCATTCAGGCAGGCGCCGAGGCTGATCGCCAGGGCCAACCCTGCGTGCTGCAAGTGAGTGATGAACATCAGGTTGAACAGCTGGGTACAGACCAGAGTAAATATCGCGATTTTAACCGGTGTACGGATGTTCTGCTGGGCATAGAAGCCAGGGGCCAGCACTTTGACCAGAATGATCGCCAACAGGCCGACCGTATAGGCGATCAGGGCACGCTCAGTCATGGCGGCGTCGTGTGCGCTGAATTTGCCGTACTGGAACAGCGCCACGGTCAATGGCTCGGCGAGGATCGCCATGGCCAGGGTACACGGCAGCACCAGCAGGAAACACAGGCGCAGGCCCCAGTCGAGGATCCGCGAATACTCATGGCGGTCACGGTTGGCGTAGGTCTTGGCCAGGGTCGGCAACAAGATGGTACCCAGCGCTACGCCGAGCACCCCGGAGGGCAGCTCCATCAGGCGGTCGGCGTAATACATCCAGGACACCGAGCCGGCTACCAGAAACGAGGCAAAGATGGTGTTGATGATCAGCGAAATCTGGCTTACCGAGACGCCGAGGATCGCTGGCAGCATCTGCTTGAGTACCCGCCACACCCCCGAATCACGCAGATTCAGCCGTGGCAGCACCAGCATGCCGATCTTTTTCAGGTGCGGCAGCTGATACAGCAGTTGCGCCAGACCACCGGCCAGGACACCCCAGGCCAGCGCCATGATGGGCGGATCGAAGTACGGGGTCAGAAACAGGGTAAAGCCGATCATCGCCACATTCAGCAGGGTCGGCACGAAGGCCGGCACCGAAAAGCGGTTCCAGGTATTGAGAATGGCACCGGCCAGCGACGAAAGAGAGATCAGAAGAATATAAGGGAATGTCACCCGCAAAAGCTCGGTGGTCAGTTCAAACCGTTCGCCATCGGCGACGAAGCCCGGCGCCGTAACCCACACCACCCAGGGGGCCGCGAGGATGCCGAGCGCGGTAACCAGGGCCAGCACCAGGGTCAACAAACCGCTGACGTAGGCAATGAAGGTACGGGTCGCCTCTTCGCCCTGCTGGGTCTTGTACTCAGCCAGGATCGGCACGAATGCCTGGGAAAATGCGCCCTCGGCAAAGATCCGCCGCAGCAGGTTGGGCAATTTGAAGGCAATGAAGAAGGCGTCGGTAGCCACGCCGGCACCGAACACCCGCGCCAGAATGGTGTCACGCACAAAGCCCAACACCCGGGAAATCATGGTGATGGAGCTGACGGCGGCCAGGGATTTCAGAAGGTTCATTGAAAGTTTTTTACGCCTAAAGATAAAGGGCTGTGCCGGAACGCGCCCAGTTGTGCGATACTCCGCGCCGCAACGCAAGCAGAGCAAAAGCTCCCGAGTTTACAGGTCGTACCGCAGAAGGGAATCACTCCCTTGTAAGGAACAACCACTCAGCGGATCCATGCAAGTGCCCTTGACAACCGATTAACTCATCGGCATGATTCGCGGCCTATTTTGTTTGCTATTTACCAAGTCTTTCGAGGAGCTCGACGGTGGCCAACTCACCTTCCGCCAAAAAACGTGCAAAACAGGCTGAGAAGCGTCGCAGCCACAACGCCAGCCTGCGTTCCATGGTTCGTACCTACATCAAGAATGTAGTTAAAGCCATCGACGCAAAAGACGCCGAAAAAGCGCAAGCTGCTTACACTCTGGCTGTTCCTGTTATCGACCGTATGGCCGATAAAGGCATCATCCACAAGAACAAGGCTGCTCGCCATAAAGGCCGTCTGAATGGCCACATCAAGGCGCTGAAAGAAGCTGCAGCTGCCTAAGCGACACGCTTGTTAAAAAACCGACCCCAGGGTCGGTTTTTTATTGCCTGCGATTTGGCGTTTGTCATTAGAAGCATCGCGGGGCAAGCCCGCTCCCACAGGAACTTGTAGTGTACCTGTGGGAGCGGGCTTGCCCCGCGATGGATCCTGTTACTTACCGATCTGAATCTTCGGTGCCCACTGCAGCCATTCGTCTTCAGCCTTGTCGAACAGGGCAAAGGTCTGCTGCGCTCGAGCCGGGTTACCCATCTTCTCGCCATCCGGCGTTGCAAAGGCAATTCCGCCCTCGATCAGGGTTTCCAGCGACTCGGTGCGCACCGTAGCGCCTTTGAACAAGCCGAAGTCAAAGCCAAAGCCACTGCTGTTCCAGAATCGGCTACCACCACGCACCAGGGCGGCATAGCGCGGCTCGATAAGGATATGAATCAGCACGCGGTCCGCCGTCTGCCCTAACTCGAAACCGGTTACTTTACCCACCGGAATCTCGCGATAAGTGACCGGCACGCCCGGCTTGATCGAGCCACGCCGCGGCGCACTGAGCACCAACGCCAAACCCGCTTCACGCGCAGAGAAATCCGGCGCCTGGGGCAGCGCGTTGAACCTGCGCTGCGGTCCCAGGTTCTTCGAGGCAGGCTGCACTTCCAGGTACTGCCCTGTCACCAAGGTTTCCAGGTTCGCCGTCTTGACGATACCCAGAGCCGGTTTGACCACCCAGAATTGCGTACCTTCACGAGCAATACGCTCAGGCACTTCAGTAATACGCGCCTTGAGCAGCACCGCTTGCAGATCATCAGTCAGATCGACCTGCTCGACCTTGCCAACATCCAGGCCCTTGAAGCGAACCGGCGTACCGACCTTGAGGCCATCAGCACGCTCGACCCGAATGGTCACGGTAGTGCCACTGCGATTGGCCGCCTCCTGATCCACATTCAGGCGGAAACTCGGAATCCGGCGCTTGAGCGGCACATTCGGGGTCGGCGTATCGAAAGCGATGCCGCCCGCCATAAGGCTCTGCAGCGATTCGCTCTTGATCTGGACGCCCGACAAGCCACCGGTAAGGGTAATGCCGCTGGCATTCCAGAATCGCGTCGAGCCGTTGACCAGGTTGGCGTACTCCTTCTCGATGTGCACACCAATCAGCAGGCGCTTGCTCTTCCTGGAGAACTGGTAGCTCTGCACGGTACCGACCTTGACCTGACGGTAGAGCACCGGGCTGCCAACCTCCAGCGAACCGAGGTTGTCACTGAACAGTACCAGGTGCAGCCCTGGTGCTTTCAGGTCGAGCGGAGGCGCTTTGTCCCGGGCCTCGAACTCGCGCTGTGGAGAGGCACCTTTATCACCCGGCCGGATGGCAATGTAGTTACCCTTGACCAGCGCCTCCAGGCCGGTGATCCCGGCCAGCGAGATGGACGGTTTGACCACCCAGAACTGGGTGCCGTCCACCAGGTAATCTTCAGCCAATGGGTCCAGGGTCAATTCGGCGACGGCACTGGTGAGATCAGCATCGACCTTCAGGGTCTTCAGCGAACCGACCTGGATGCCTTTATACATCACTGGCGTACGCCCGGCCTGCAGCCCTTCGAAGTCGCTCAACTTGACCTTGACCTTGATACCCGCCTGGGCGGCATCGAAGTCTTCAAACAAGCGGAACGGTAAGCTCGGGTCGGTTGCCGGGCTGTCCTTGCGGTGTTCCGGTGTAGCAAAGGCAATACCGCCGGCGACGATACTGGCCAGCGACTCACTGCGCACTTTCACCCCGGACAGGCCGGCATCGATACTGATGCCACTGGCGTTCCAGAAGCGCGTGTGCTTGCGCACCAGGTTGGTGTAGGCCGGCTCAATGAAGACTTTGATCTCCACCGTGCCCTGGTCTTCGGCCAGGCGGTAGCTTTTCACCTTGCCGACCTGAATCTGTTTGTAGAACACCGGGCTGTCGCGATTGAGCGAACCCAGTCGATCTGCTTTGAGGGTCAGGTGCAGGCCAGGTTCGCTATCAGACAACGGCGGCGCTTCGTCCAATGCCTTGAAACGCTTGGTTGGCTCCCCCGTACCCGGGCTCACGGCAATGTAATTACCCGATACCAAGGTCTCCAGGCCGGTGATGCCAGCCAGCGTGACACTTGGCTTGACCAGCCAGAAGCGTGTGCCGCTATTGAGGTGCGGCTCAGCCTCCTTGTTCATTTCGATGGTGGCGATAACGCCGGTATTGCTGCCTTTGGCATCCAGTACCAGCTCTTTCACCTTACCCACCGACATGCCCTTGAAGACCACCTCGGTTTTATTGGCAACAATGCCTTCACCACTCTCGAAGCGAACCTGAATGTTCACCCCTGATTCGCGGTATGCCTGCCAGCCAAGCCAGCCGCCAATGACCAGAGCGATCAGAGGTAATATCCATATAGCCGACCAGTTCGAAGCTGGGCGGGTTTTAGCCGTAGGCAAATCACTCATGGTCGTCATCCGACTCCGTGTTATCCCAAATCAGTCGGGGATCGAAAGTTACTGCAGCGAGCATCGTCAGAATCACCACACTGGCGAAGGCGACGGCGCCCAGGTTGGCTTCGATACTGGCGATCCTGCCGAAGTTCACCACCGCCACCAAAATGGCGATCACGAAGATGTCGAGCATCGACCAGCGTCCGATAAATTCAATAAAGCGGTACATCAGAATCCGTTGCCGCGCGGACAATGGCTGCCTGCGTTGCACCGAGTAGAGCAGCAGCCCGATACCCACCAACTTGAAGGTGGGCACCAGAATACTGGCAATGAACACCACGGCAGCAATCGGCAACATGCCGAACTTGATCAGGGTGATGACACCGGACATGATCGTGTCTGGCGCACCCTGCCCCAGCGTACTGACCGTCATGATCGGCAGCACGTTGGCCGGGATGTATAGAATTGCCGAGGTGAGTAGCAAAGCCCAGGTTCGTATCAGACTGTTCGGCCGCCGTGCATGCACAATCGCGCCGCAACGACTGCAGGTTTGCGAGTCACACTCAGGCTCCTGGCGATTCAGTTCGTGGCACTCGCCACAAATCAGAATTCCAGCATCAATCGCACGCATGCAGGTCTTCCCCCGATAAAGCACTCCAGATCTGGTGCGGTGACATCACCACTTCCAACCACACTTGTACCAGTAGCAAACCGATAAAACAGGCCAGCCCGAGACCGAGACTCAACTCCGCCAACTCGACCAACTTGACCATCGCCACCAGCACGCCCATGAAATACACCTCGAGCATGCCCCAGTCGCGCAGATGGTGGTAAATCCGGTAAAGCAACAGACCGTAACTGCGCCCGATGTTCAGGCGAATACTCAGCAACACTGCCAGCTGGCACAGCAGCTTGAGCAAGGGGATGGCCATGCTGCAGAGGAACACCACCACTGCCACTTCAGCCATCCCGGTGTTGTACAGCCCGACCACGCCACTCCAGACCGTGTCGTTGGAGCTCTGGCCCAACAGATGGAGTTGCATGATGGGAAGAAAGTTGGCCGGTATGTAGAGCAGCAAAGCTGCGAGCACCAGCGCCAGGCTGCGCTGGACGACATTGTGGCGGTGCGCATAAAGCTCATAGCCGCAGCGTGGGCAATGCGCTTTTTCATCCAGCTTGAGCACAGGCTTGCGCATCAGCAGGTCACATTCGTGACATGCCACCAGTTGATCCAGGGGTAAGTCGGCAAGCGGATGGGAATCGACAGGGTCGGACATAGTGAACTTCTGAGTCAACGAGGGCGCCATTCTAACCGATACACAGCGCCTGGATCGCGGGTCAAGTCAGCTGTAGGCCTCTCCGCCACATCGCATCGCGAAGCAGCCTGCCTCCACCGCACGGAAAAGACAAAACCCCTACCTGCATATGCAGATAGGGGTTTCGGAATTTAATCTTGACGATGACCTACTCTCACATGGGGAAACCCCACACTACCATCGGCGATGCATCGTTTCACTGCTGAGTT